>CAVWHP010000023.1:0-73762 GCA_963754825.1 uncultured delta proteobacterium
GTAGTTCAATGAAGAACGTCTTGACGCTGCTGCGCGGTTTGGCAATTTCATCCGGCTGCGGGGTGGTTTCCCCCTGGAGATTTTCTTGTTCCATGTAGCAGCGATTATAAGACCGCTTGTATTGGGGAGCAAGCGGTCTTGTCTAAGGGTTGGATGAAAAAAGCGTCATAACATCATCAAATAGCGGGAGCGCACTCCCGCCCTACGCCGGATTCAAGTCACCGCGAGGAGGTCGCAGACCGACGTGGCGGTGTCAAACCAAGGAATAAATTTCGGTCAGACAAGCGGTGACCTATCTACGAGAGAACTCTGATCAGCCATTTTCAATAGAATCCTCAGAATGCTTGAAAGCGCTTTTAAGCCCAAATAGAGAATAACGCAATAGACGGCTAGATTTTAATAGCACCAACGATAATTGAATAATATTAGCCGACTTATCATCAATTGGTTGAAATAAAGGGAGGATTTGTTGAATCAAGGTTTGATAATTTGCTAATAAATAAACAATAACTGAAACCGGTGCGGCAATATCCATTATTTTACATAGTCGAAGTATTCTATCTGGTGAATAATAAGTAGGTGATATCTCTACTTCCGAACCTGATGAATCAGAAGAGCCATCATTTTCTTCCTGATCGGTTGTCTGATTAGGCAAAGCACCCAATCGATCTGTTAGGATAATTTGAATAGCATCGAACGCTTCATCCGTCCATTCTTTTCGATCGTTTCTTTTCCATATTTCTACCAAGTCGTCGGTCTCTTTTAATTCAAGAGTACTATATACTTGTTGATAATATTCACTATTCATTATGAGCTCTTCTTCTCTATCTGCCGATAATTCAAATCGGTTTCAACGATCATTCTCAATCCATAAGATATCCCATAAAGAATTACCCACCATACAAATCCCATGAAAATAGTAAAGAAAATATTGGTGGATCTAGAAAAATAATATGCAAAATCTTGAGTACATTGTCCCGTTTGGATTTCCCAATCTTCACATCTCAAATAGAAGAATAAATTCACGCTTCGAAAAATGGACAATATCAATGCCAGCCATGCAAAAATTACACTAATCCGAGAAATATTAAGCAACCTTTTATGGTTTTTCGAAATTGATGAAGCGGATGCATTTACCATCTTTCCTCCCCATGAATTGTTTAGTTAATCCCTGCTTCGGGCTTTAAATACCAATCGAATGGGTGTTCCCGTAAAGGGGTATTCCTTGCGGAGTTGGTTTTCGATATAGCGCTGGTAGCTGAAATGGGCCAGTTTGGGATTGTTGCAATAGAGCAAAAAGGTGGGCGGGTCGGAACGCACCTGGGTGCCGTAGTAGATCTTGATGGCCTGACCGGCTTGGTGGGGGCGTGCTGGTCCTGGGCGTGCTGCAGGATGCGGTTGAGCACCCCGGTGGTCAGGCGCGCCAGGCGCTCCTCCTGCACCTGCAGAGCCAGCGGCAGCCATGGAGGCCATCCTCGAGGGTATCGTCCAGGCCGGCTACGCGCCCGGCAAGGACATTTTCATCGGTATCGATGCGGCCTCGAGCGAGTTCTATTCAGCCAAGGAAAAGGTGTACGTACTCAACGCGGAAAAAAACCCGAAGAAGACCGCTGCGGAGATGATCGCCTTCTACAGCGAGTGGGTCAGCAAATACCCACTGATCAGCATCGAGGACGGTCTGGACGAATCGGACTGGGACGGCTGGAAACTGCTCACCCGGGAACTGGGCGGGAAAATCCAACTGGTGGGTGACGATATCTTTGTGACCAACACGAGCATCCTGAAAAAAGGCATTGCCCAGAACATCGGCAACTCCATTCTCATCAAGCTCAACCAGATCGGCTCGGTGACCGAGACTCTGGATGCAGTGGACATGGCCCATCGGGCCCGGTACACCGCAGTCATCTCCCACCGTTCCGGGGAAACGGAGGATGCAACCATCGCCGACCTGGCGGTGGCCCTGAACACCGGACAGATCAAGACCGGCGCCCCCTCGCGCAGCGACCGGGTGGCCAAGTACAACCAACTGCTGCGCATCGAGGAGGAACTCGGGGCATCGGCACAATATGCCGGAAAAGCTGCTTTTTCTTTTCTCCTCTAAGTCGGGTTGACAAGAGCCGTCGGCAACGTTACCTGTACAGGCAACCAGTTTAATCGCTCACCCGAGGCATCAGGAGGAACCGCATGACACTGACCAAGGCTGATTTGGTGCAGCAGGTGTACAAGACCCATCCTTCGCTCACGAAATCGCAGTCCACGGAATCGGTGGAGACCTTTCTTTCGATCTCCAAAGCTGCCCTGATTGCGGGAGAGGATCTGTTGCTCAGCGGTTTCGGCAAATTCAACATCAAGGACAAGAAATCCCGCCGGGGCCGGAACCCGCAGACCGGGAGCGAATTGACCCTCGACGCGAGACGGGTGGTCACCTTCAAACCCTCCGGAATCCTCCGTTCCCGCATCAACTCCGACTGATCCGCCCCGCAAGGGACACATACCGATCAGGACGCTTCGCAGGAAGCGTCCTTTTTTTGTGCCCACTGATCACGCTGTCGGCGCCCGTTCTTTCCCTCCGTCCCGGTTCCGGTCCGAAACCCGGCGAGCCCCCCCACGCCCGTTCGGGTCAGTCCCGAAAAAATCCCCGAAAGAGAAAATCATCCTCCAGTTGCTGGACGGAAAAGTGGCGCACCACTGGGGCCGCGGCCCGTTCGGCCACGCCGTAGCCACGAACCAGGGGGGTTCCCTGGTCACCGATGACAATCGGCGCGTAGAACAGCAGCAGTTCATCGACAAGGTCCCGGCCCAGGAAGGCACCGTGCACAGTGGCTCCGCCCTCGACAAGCACCGAGGTGACACTCTCCCTGCCGAGGACGCGAAGCGCTGCCTCCAAATCAACCCGTCCCTCGCCATCCAGGGGCAGCCGCAGGACCCTGGCCCCTGCCTGGATCAGTGCCTCCTCGCGGTCAAGCGGGGCCGACAGGCCACAGCACACCCAGGTGGCCGCCGCGGAGTGTTGACAGAGAACCCGGGCGGAGACCGGCAAACGCAGGTTGGAATCGAGAATGACCCGCAGCGGGTCCCGTGTCCCCTCAATTCCGGCCAACCGGGTGGTCAAACTCGGGTTGTCGATCAGAACCGTCTCCACGCCGACAAGGATCGCATCCACCCGGTTGCGTACCCCATGGGTATACCGACCGGCCTGCGGACCGGTGATCGCCCCGGCCTGACCGGGACGGAAGGTTATCCGGCCATCGAGACTGAGGCCGGCCTTCATGATGACCCACGGCAGGCCGGTGGTACTGTGCTTGAGGAAGGGGCGGTTCAACTCCCGGCACTGCGCTTCGAGCACACCGCTACGCACCTCGACTCCTCTGCTGCGCAGGTAGGCTGAGCCTCCGCCGGTGACGCCGGGGTTGGGGTCGGCCATGCCGACCACCACCGTTTTGATCCCGGCCCTGATCACCGCCTCGGTACAGGGCCCGGTCCGGCCCGTGTGGTTGCACGGTTCCAGGGTGACGTACAGGGTGGCACCGCGCGCCTGTTCATCGGCATCGCGCAAGGCGTGCACCTCGGCATGCGGTGTGCCGGCCTGGCGGTGGTAGCCGCGACCAACAATCGTCCCGTCGTCGCGGACGACGATCGCCCCAACCGCAGGGTTGGGCGAGGTTCGCCCCTCGCCTTTGCGCGCTTCCTCCAGGGCAAGCCCCATGTAAGACGAGTCGTCTCGCTGCGTGGGTCCCTCGGGCAGGCTCAATGTCTGCCCCCCTCGCCGAGGAAGAGCTTCAATTCTTCCATGAATTCGTTCACATCCTTGAACTGGCGGTACACTGAGGCGAAACGGACGTACGCCACCTCGTTCAGGGTTGGCAGGGCCTCCATCACCCATTCGCCCACCTGACTGGTGGAGATCTCTTTGCCGCCGTAATCCTGGAGCTTCTGTTCGATGGCGTCAACAAAACTGTCGATCTCGGCCATGCTCACCGCCAGTTTTTCGCAGGCTTTTTCCAGACCGGCGATGATCTTGCCCCGGTCCCAGGACTCGCGTCGCCCGTCTTTCTTGATGAGCATGGGCAGCATCAGCTCGATCCGCTCGTAGGTGGTGAAGCGCCGCTGACAGGAACTGCAGGCGCGTCGCCGGCGGGTGATGGTGTTATCCTTGCTGATCCGGGAATCGATCACCCGGCTGTCGAGTTGACCGCAGTAGGGACATTTCATGGCAGACCTGCACTGGAAGGGACCCGCTCACGCGGGCGATATAAAAAACCGGCATCCTCTCGAAGAGGCATGCCGGTCTGAGACAACAAAAACGGACGGGGTTACCCCATCATGGTGATCCGGCGCAGGTGACGTCCACCGGCGAACTCGGTCTCCAGCCAAACCCGGACAATGTCCAGGGCAAGGGCAGAACCGAGCACCCGGCCGCCCAGGCAGAGCACGTTGGCGTCATTGTGCGCACGGCTCATCCGTGCGGTGAAGGCCTCATGACAAAGGGCGGCGCGAATCGGCCGGTGGCGGTTGGCCGCCATGGCCATGCCGATACCAGTGCCGCAGATGAGGATGCCGCGCGCGGACTGTCCGGCCATGACCGCCGAACACACACGTTCGGCAAAATCCGGGTAGTCGACCGAATCTTCGGACACGCAGCCGACATCGTTGACCTCATGACCGGCATCGATGAGATAGCGCACGATTTCGCTTTTCAAGGCAAAGCCGCCATGATCGCTGCCCACAGCTATGTTCATCGGGCACCTCCGTCGTTCATCGACAACCGTCACGCGAACCGGCGGAAGACAACCACGCCGTTGGTTCCACCAAAACCGAAGGAATTGGAGATGGCGGTTTCGATCCGCGCCTCGCGGGCGGTGTTGGGCACGTAGTCCAGATCGCAGTCGGGATCCGGGCTGTCCAGGTTGACCGTTGGCGGAAGGATGCCGTGGTGCAGAGTCAGAACCGTGAAGGCGGCCTCGAGGCCACCGGCAGCACCCAGCGCATGTCCGGTCATAGACTTGGTGGAACTCATCGCCAGTTTGTAGGCATGGTCACCGAACACGGTTTTCACCGCCAGGGTCTCACACCGGTCGTTGAGCGGCGTGGAGGTACCATGCGCGTTAATGTAATCGACCTCGTCCGGGTTCAGGCCGGCATCGCGCAGGGCCGCCGCCATGCAGCGGGCCGCACCCTCGCCATTCTCGGGCGGGGCGGCGATGTGGTAGGCGTCACTGGACTGTCCATAGCCGATGATCTCGGCGTAAATGGTGGCGCCCCGCTTGCGTGCGGATTCCAGTTCCTCGAGCACGAGCATGCCCGCACCCTCGGAGATGACAAATCCGTCCCGATCGCGATCGAACGGTCGTGACGCGGCCAGTGGGGCGTCGTTGCGGGTGGACAGCGCCTTCATGGCACTGAACCCGCCCACCGCCAGCGGACAGATAACCGACTCGGCGCCGCCGGTGACGGCCACATCACAGTCGCCGTAGGCGATGTGCCGGAAGGCCTCGCCAACGGCGTGGGTACCGGCGGCACAGGCCGTGGTCTGGGTCAGGTTCGGCCCCTTGCTGCCGATGCGCATGGAGATGTGCCCGGAGGGCATGTTCGGAATCACCCGCGGAATGAAAAACGGTGTGATCTTGCGCGGCCCGCGATCGAGGTAGATACTGTGGTACTCTTCGATGGTGGGCAGCCCGCCCATGCCGCAGCCGGTGATTACCCCGACCCGCTCGGCATTGGCCTCGGAAATCGACAGGCCGCTGTTTTTCCAGGCAAGGTCTGCCGCCGCCAGTGCATACTGAACAAACGTATCCAGATTTTTCGCCTGCTTCTTTTCAAACCAGTCATCCGGATTGAAATTCTTCACTTCGGCGGCAATCTGCGAAGCCTGATCGGAAGCGTCAAAGCGGGTGATCGGTCCGATCCCGCTCTTTCCATTGATCAAGGCATTCCAGGTCTGCTCGGTACCAACGCCCAGCGGCGTGATCAAGCCAATTCCTGTCACAACGACCCGTCGTTTCACGCTATCCCCCGCTTTTTCAGCCCTGGATCTTGGCAACAAAATCGATGGCGTTCTGCACGGTGACGATCTTCTCCGCCTCTTCGTCGGGGATCTCCACGTCGAATTCCTCTTCCATGGCCATGATCAGTTCGACCAGGTCCAGGGAATCCGCGCCGAGATCATCGACAAAGGAGGCGCCGGAAACGACCTTCTCCCGATCGACACTGAGCTGCTCGACGATGATGTCTATCATTTTGTCTTCAACTGCCATGGTATTCTCCTCAAAAATGCTGTGTGTTTGCTGGTGTCAGAACGGGAGTGGACACGGATTGGCCCGTCCCCCGTCGTCAATGCCCCATATACATGCCGCCATTGACATGCAGGGTCTGGCCGGTAAGGTATTTACCGTCCGCTGAGGCCAGGAAGCCCACCGAGGCCGCCACGTCTTCCGGCGTTCCCAGGATTCCCAAGGGGATCTGGGCCTTGAGGGCCTGCTGGACATCTTCGGTGAGACCATCCGTCATGTCGGTGGTGATATAACCGGGGGCAACGCAGTTCACGGTTATATTCCGGCCGGCAAGCTCCCGGGCCAGGGATTTGGTCAACCCGACCAGGCCGGCCTTGGCCGCGCCGTAGTTGACCTGGCCGCCGTTGCCGACAAACCCGACCACGGAAGAGACGTTGATAATCCGTCCCCACCTCTTTTTCATCATGGCGCGCATCACTGCCTTGCTGCAGAGAAACGCCCCTTTCAGATTGGTATCGAGAACACTGTCCCAGTCGCTCTCCTTCATTATCGCCGCCAGACCGTCGCGGGTGATGCCGGCGTTGTTCACCAGGATGTCGATGGCGCCGCGGTTGGCGATGATTTCCTTGATGCTCTCCTGAACCGCCTTGGCGTCGGCCACGTCGAAGCGGACCACAAACCCCCGGCCGCCCGCCGCCTCCACCTGCTGCAGGGTCTCCTCGGCCGCGGCCGGGTTGGCCACGTAGTTGATGCCCACGGTGGCGCCCATGGATGCCAGCCGGACACAGATGGCCCGACCGATGCCGCGACTGCCGCCGGTCACCAGGGCGATGGTGTTCTCCAGTGTCATTTCCTGATCTCCTGCAGCCGCCTGATCAGTTGCGGCACGACCTCGTACAGGTCGCCGACCACACCGTAGGTGGCGATGTTGAAAATCGGTGCGCTCGCGTCGCGGTTGATGGCCACGATGACTTCCGCCGACTGCATGCCCACCATGTGCTGGACCGCGCCGGAAATGCCGCAGGCGACGTACAGTTTGGGGCTGACCGTCTTGCCGGTCTGGCCGACCTGGTGGGGATAGGGAATCCACCCTGAATCCACCGCGGCCCGCGAAGCGGCCACGGCGCCACCCAGTTCGGCGGCCAACTCGCGCAGCAGCGCGAAGCCCTTGGCCGAGTCCAGCCCGCGCCCGCCGGCCACCAGTGTTTCCACTTCCTGGATGTTGACCTTGTCCGCCTCGTTGATCACCGAGTCAAGCACTTCGATCCGGGATTGCAGCACCTGCGGCGGCAACTCCAGGCGGATGACCTCACCCCGGCGGGTGGGGTCGGGCTCGGCCGGGGCCATCACCTTGGGGCGGACCGTGGCCATCTGCGGCCGGGTGTCCGGGCACTCGATGGTCGCCATGATGTTGCCGCCGAAGGCCGGCCGCGTCTGCAGCAGCATGCCGTCCTTTTCCCTGATCTCCAGCCCGGTGCAGTCGGCGGTGAGGCCGGCGTCGATGGCCGTGGCCACATAGGGCATGACCGAACGGCCGATGGCAGTGGCGCCGGCAAGCACCACCTCGGGTTTGCGTTCCCGGATAACCTGCTCGAGCACCGCGGCGTACAGATCCTCGCGGAATTGCTGCAGTGCCGGATCCTCAACAAGATAAACAGTATCCGCGCCCGCGGCAATGAGCGCATCGGCGAACCGGGTCACCTCGCCTCCGGGGAGCACGACACTCAAGGCGGTGCCGCGCTTGTCGGCCAGTTTGCGTCCAATACCGAGCAGCTCAAAACTCACCGGGGCGATGCTGCCGTGCCGGTACTCGGCGAATACCATGATACCCGCATACGCATCCTTGTCGGCCTGCGCACGCTTGTCGACGATCTCGATGCGCAGCGCTGCCTCGGGGCAGTTGTCGACGCAGGCGCCGCAGAGCGTGCAGGACTCGTTGACCTCGGCACAATCTCCTTTGACAGCGATGGCCCCGAAAGCGCATGTGGCTTCACAGACACCGCAGGCCGTGCATTTTTCTTTGTCTATTTTCAACATGTTGATACGTCCGCAATCGTTGCCGGCCCGGTGGGCCGTCCCTTACAGGTGGGCGCGGAGACACTCCACCAGCTGATCGACCTGTTCCGCGACACTGCCGGAGAAGACCTTGCGGTCGCCTCGCGCCTCGGGCGAGAAGACCCGGACCACCTGGGTGGGCGAGCCGGCCAAGCCGATACAGCGCGGGTCGGCGCCTATATCAGCGGCGGAAAGCTGCCGGATCTCTGCCTTCTTTGCCTTCATCTTGCCCTTCAGTGAGGCCACCCGCGGTTCGTTGATATCCTTGACCACAGTCATCAGGGCGGGCAGCGGCAGTCGCACCACATCGTAGCCGTCATCCATCATCCGCTCAACCTCGATGCTGCGAGCAGTGACCAGACGGGTCTTCTGCACGCAGGTGGCGTAGGGGACCCGCAAACGGCAGGCAAGACCGGGGCCGACCTGAGCGGTGTCCCCGTCAATGGCCTGCTTGCCGCAGAGAATGAGGTCGAACTCACCCAAGGCCTGCACCGCCATGGCCAGGGTGTAGGCGGTAGCCCAGGTGTCAGCGCCGGCAAAGGCCCGGTCGGAGATGAGCACGCCGTCGTCGGCACCACAGGCGATGGCCTCGCGCAGCACGGACTCGGCCTGCGGCGGGCCCATGGTCAGGACAGTGACCGTGCCCCCCTGCTGTTCCTTGATGGCCACGGCCTCCTCGAGGGCATGCCGGTCATAGGGATTCATGATCGACTCCACCCCCTCACGGGCCAGAGTGTTCGTTTTCGGGTCGAGCCGCACGTCCTTGGCGTCCGGCACCTGTTTGACACAGACGAGAATGTTCATAGACCGCTACCTCTCAAGAATATTCCTTGTTCAGTTCCTGGCCGATGACGTTGCGCTGGATCTGGTTGGTGCCTTCGTAGATCTGCAGGATCTTGGCATCCCGCATCATCTTCTCCACCGGGTACTCCTTCATGTAGCCGTAGCCGCCGAGTACCTGCACCGCGTCCGTGGTCACCTTCATGGCCATGTCGGTGGCGAACACCTTGCACATGGACGAGGCCTTGGACATGTCCTTGGGGTGCTGATCGATGTGTCGCGCCGCTGCGTAGACCAGGGCCCGGCCAGCCTCAAGCTGGATGGCCATGTCGGCGAGTATGTGCTGCACCGCCTGGAAGGAAATGATCGGCCGGCCGAACTGGACCCGCTGCTTGGCGTAGGTCACCGCCTCGTCCAGGGCCGCCTGGGCCAGGCCGATGCCCAGCGAGGCGATGCCGGGCCGGGATCCGTCCAGCGTCTTCATCACGGTGATGAACCCGGTGCCGCGACGGCCGACCAGCCGGTCCTTGGGAATGCGGCAGTCCTTCAGGATCAGTTCCCGGGTGGACGACGAGCGGATGCCCATCTTGTCTTCCTTCTTGCCGTAGGAGAAACCGGGGTCGCCGTCTTCGACGATGAAAATGGAGGCCCCGCGGGCACCCTTGTGCGGATCGGTGAGGGCCACGATGGTATAGATCTGTGACTCGCCGCCGTTGGTGATCCACTGCTTGGTGCCGTTCAGCACCCAGTCGTCGCCATCCAACACCGCCGTGGTGCGGATGCCGGAAGCGTCGCTGCCGGCATTGGCCTCGGTCAGGCCAAAGGCGGCCCAGCGGGCACCGCTGGCGATGTCCGGAAGATAGCGCTGTTTCTGCTCCTCGCTGCCGGCATACAGCACCGGGAAGATGCCCAGCGCGCTGGCAGCAAAGCTGGTGGCCACGCCGACACAGCCGCGCGCCAGTTCCTCAAGGGCGAGCACTATCTCGTAGCAGCCACCGCCCAGGCCACCGTATTCTTCAGGGACAAAGATACTGAACAGATCAGCCTTGGCGATATCATGCAGGATTTCACGGGGAAACTGATTTTTCTCGTCAAGTTCCGCCCGCACCGGGATGATCTTTTCGTTGGTGATCTCCCGAGCGGTGTCGATGATCATCTGCTGTTGTTCAGTAAAGAAATAATCCACTCGTTTCTCCTTCGTCTCTTACCAGCGCATGAGCAGGGAACCCCAGGTGAGTCCACCGCCGAAAGTACACAACAAAATGATGTCGCCCCGCACAAACCGTCCCTGCCTGTGGGCTTCGTCCAGGGCGATGGGAATGCTGGCCGCAGAGGTATTGCCGTACTTTTCCAGGTTGATGAACAACCTGTCCTCGGCGATCCCCAGCCGTTCTTTCAGATTGTTGAGGATGCGGATGTTGGCTTGGTGCGGAATCATCAGGCCGACATCGCTGATCGTCAGGTTGTGGCGACGCAACAAGGTCACCACCGAGTCCTCCATCAACCGCACGGCGTGCTTGAAGATATCGCTGCCGTTCATCTGGATGAAGGCGCCCTGCCAGTTCTCGGGCCGCAGGTCCGGGTTGAGACTCTCCGGGCTTTCCATGGAGAGCAGACGCCACAGTCGGCCGTCGGAGTGCAGGTTGCTGCCGAAAATACCGCTGTCGCCGCTGCTGCCGGTGAGGATCGCGGCGCCGGCGCCGTCACCGAACAGCACACAGGTGTTCCGATCCTGCCAGTTGACCCGGGCTGAAAGGGTTTCCGAGCCGATGACCAGGACCTTCATCTCCGGCCGGTTTTGAATATAGTTGCTGGCCAGGTCCAGGCCGTAGGTGAAACCGGCACAGGCGGCGTTGATATCGTAGGCAAAGGCGTTGACCGCACCAAGTTCCGCCTGAACGAAACAGGCGGTAGAGGGCATGATCATGTGTGGCGAGATGGTGGCAACAATGATCAGATCCAGTTCTTCCGGATCGATGCCGGTTATAGCCAGCGCCCGGCGACCGGCCTTGGCCGCCAGTTGGTAGTTCTGCTCCCCTGCACCGGCGATCCGGCGGAAACGAATGCCGGTGCGCGAGGCGATCCACTCGTCGGAGGTGTCGACGATGTGCTCGAGATCGGCATTGGCGAGCGTCCGTTTCGGCAGGCAGGAGCCTGTGCCCAGTATAACAGCCCTGGTCATTGCCTTTCGCCCTCAGGCGGCAAACTCGCCCAGAGTCCGCACGATCGCCGTGTTGACCTGATTGCGCACCATATCCGCCGCCAACTTGATGGCATTGCACAGGGCGACCCCGTCGGAGGTGCCATGACAGACGATACCGGTCCCGTTAATTCCCAGGAGGGGCGCACCACCGTATTCAGCGTAATCGACCCGCTTCTTGAATGCGGCGAAGGCACCCTTGATGAGCAGGGAGCCCAGCTTGGCCCGCCAGGTTTTCATGATTTCGTGCTTGAGCATCTGCATGGCCGCCTCGGCCAGCCCTTCACTGATCTTCAGCGAGATGTTGCCGACAAAACCGTCGCAAACAATGACGTCGACATCACCCTTGTACACGTCGCGCCCCTCGACGTTGCCGAGAAAATTGAGGGGGCTCTGGCGGAGCAACTCGTAGGTTTCTTTGACCAGCGCGTTGCCCTTGCCGGTCTCTTCGCCGATGCTGAGCAGACCGATGCGGGGCTTGCTGATGTCGAGCAGCAGGCGGGAGCAGGAGGACGCCATGACCGCAAACTGATAGAGATGCTGGGGGCGGCAGTCGACGTTGGCGCCGATATCCATGAGCATCACCGGGTTCTTCAGGGTCGGGAAGAAACTTGCGATACCCGGCCGGGATATCCCCGGCAACCGGCCGAGTTTGCGGACCGCCGCAGCCATGGTGGCCCCGGAATTGCCGGCGGACACCACGGCGTCAGCCTGCCCTTTTTTCACCAGATCGAAACCCACCATGATGGTGGCTTCTTTTTCTTGCGCACCCCGTCCACCGGCGAGTCATCCATGGTGATGACCTCGGTGGCGTGGTGCACGGAGATACGGTCCCGCTCCCCGCCGCATTCGGTCAGCTGCTGGTCGAGGTGATCACTGGGGCCGATGAGGATGACATGCAGGTCCTCTCTCTCCCGGACAGCGGCGAGCGCACCGCGAACGGCCATTCCGGCTCCGCGGTCCCCGCCCATGGCGTCAAGGGCAATCCTCACGGCAGTGTCGGCTTAGCCGAGTTGCTCCTCGAGCTGGATAACGCTCCGGCCCTTGTACATGCCGCAGCCGCCGCACAGCTGATGGCGCATTTTCGGTTCACCGCACTCGGGGCACTGGCCAACACTAGGCTTGGTCAGCGCATCGTGCGCCCGGCGCTGTCTGGTCCGCGAGTGGGAGTGTCTTCGTTTGGGTAAAGCCATGGTCCACCTCCGTCATGTCCCGGGAACCGCCAGCCGAAAAAGCCGGCCATTCCGAACAGGGACTATTCTTTTTTTCTGGTTGCCTGCAACTGTTTGAGAACCGCGAACGGCGAGCGGTTGTCGTCCGCCCCGCACGAGCAGGCCGTCTGGTTGAGATCGGCGCCACATCCGGGACAAAGGCCCCTGCACTGTTCCGTACAGAGATTTTTCACGGGAAGCGACAGATAGAGCTGCTGTCGGAGCAAATCGTCGAGATCAACGACCGGCTCGTCAAGCAGGATACTGTCCAGATCACCGCTGCCGCACTCCAACTCCTGCAGGCGCAAGGATTCGTCCGGCCGGTTTTCGAGCAGTACCTGCATCGTCGTTTCCACGGCGAGATTGTACTCGCCGAGGCACCGGTCACAGACCAGGACAAGGCTCGCCCGCAGGCTGCCCCGCAATTCCACCTTGTCCTCGTCCTTGCGTCTCAGGGTGCACACGGCAGCGACAGGCCCGTTGAGCCTGAAGTCCCGCTGTTCTTCGAGCCCCGCAATTCTCCGCAGTTCAAAACGACTGCCGTGCGGGGAAATTTCGCTGAAGTGGACCCGCATGGTCGTCCCACCCCCGTGAAAAAATAAAAATTAAAAAAAGAATATTTATACAGAATTTAAAGAGAGCCTGCCAGCTAAAAGTGAACAAAAAAGGGGAAACACACTGTGCGGGAAGCAAATCCTGGAAAAATCGAACACCTGTGCAGTCAGCAGCGGGCTGAAAAAAGAAAACAGACCGCCCGCATCGCTGCGGGCGGTCGCAAACGTGCGGGCGGGACTCAGGAGCGCTTCGTTTCCTGCTCGAACTGGACTATCTTCTCCTCGATCTGCTTGACCAGACCCGGGTACCCTTCCTTCCTGAGAATTTCGCTGAACTGCTCCATGTAGTTGCGCACCAGACTGACCCCTTCGACAACGATATCGTAGGCCATCCAGTCCTGTCCCTGAAGGAGCATGATGTAGGAAACCGGGATGGACTTGTCCTTGTCGACCAAGAGGGTCTGCACCTCGGCCCGGTTGGCCCGGATGCGCTGCTGGACGAATTCGACCTTCTGCCCCGAGTACTCCTCGATCCTGCCCACGTAGGCGTACTGCAACAGGTCGGTGAACAGCTCCTCGAACCTGGTCTGCTCCTGGGCATCGAGTTTCCGCCACTGCTGGCCAAGGACCCGCTTGGACATTTCGCGGAAATCGAACCGTTCGCGGACAACGCCCACCAGTCGCTCGGCCTGTGCCTTTTTCGGGATCACCTTCAGCCCCGGATCGGCCAGGGTATCGGTCACCTTCTGGAGGAAGGGCCGGAGTTGTTCCGTCGGATCGGGAGTCGCGCAAGCGGCGGGCGGGGTGACGCCCAGACCGAGGACGGCGACACAGGCGGCAAGGAGGAAAAAGACGGAAAATTTTCTGAACTGCATAACACTCCCCTCTTCCCGGCGTTGGCCCGGGTGTTTCCTGCTGTGTTCCACAGCATTATTCAAGGTGGTCGCGCTTCTTGTCCCGCAATTGAAAATAGCCGTTGCGGAAGGCGACATAGGGATCGAAACTCAATTTTTTCATTTCCTCGTACTCACCGAGATGAAGCGAAACCCGGTTGACCGAGTTCGACCCGAAGACGGTCGCCGAGGTGGTGAAATCATCGTTCCAGGGCGTATAGGAAGCCCTGGCCATGGAGTCGACGATATTGCCGGTGAAATCGCGCAGGGTGGACGGCCCCATGATCGGCACCACCAGGTAGAAGCCGTCACCCAAGCCCCAAACGCCCAGCGTTTCTCCCAGACTGGCGCGGACCGGTGCGATTTTGAACTCCTTCGAGGCCGGGTCGGCCAGACCGAACACACCGCACACCGAGTTAATCGCAAAACGGGACAAGGCCAGGCCGGAGTCGCGGAACCTGCCCTGCAGCAAACAGTTGACCGAGCGTACCGGTTCAGCCAGATTGTTGAAAAAATTGCCGATGCATCCCCGGATGTCCGCCGGCAGAACCTTACTGTAGCCGGTGGCGACCGGGTCGAGCACCCAGACGTAGAGGGTGTCGTTGAAGGCGAACATGGCACGGTTGAACGGCTCGATCGGGTCAGGGACGCTCGCCTCGGGGGCGGTTTCCTCGTAGGCGGCATCGTCGAGGAAATCGGCGGCCACGGCCTGACCGACACCGGCGCAGACCAGCGTCAGACAGAGCAGCAGGCGAAGAGCAAAGAGCTGAACATGTGATGTGCGCATGGCGACGGTGACTCCGATTATTTGTCCATCTGGCCGAAGGCGAACTTGCTGATGAGCGATTCCAGGTCCACGGCCGATTCCGTGTCCACGATAGTCTCGCCGGGCTGATAGGCGGTCTCGTCACCACCGAGGGTGATCTGGATGAACTTGTCGCCGATGATGCCCTGCGACTTGACCGAGGCGATCGAATCCACCGGCACCTTGACGCCCTTGTCGATCTGCATGGCGACCATGGCCAGGTTGTCCTCGTTCAGACGCAACTGCCGTACCTTGCCCACGGTCACACCGGAAATCTGGATGTCGGCACCCAGTTTGACCCCGGAAATGTTGTTGAACTCGGCGTTCAGGGTGTAGGACTTGGCCCCGGTCAGCCAGGACACCTCGCCAAGCTGCATGGCCAGCCAGCCGAGAGCCAGGAAGCCCATGACCAGGAACACACCGACCGTTATCTCCATGCGGGAATTCCCCATGTCTCGTCTCCTCCTTTCCCTTATTCGCCTTCCAGACCCATGACCATTCGCGCGAACTCGCGGATGAACGGTTTGGTCGAGGAGGCGATCTGGCTGACATCGGTGAACACGTCGAACTCACCTTTGTTCAGCAAAATAATCTGGTCGGCCAGGTCGAACACCTGCGGGATGTCGTGACTGACGATCACCGCCGTGTACCCGAGCCGCTGTTGCGTTTCGATAAACAGTTCGTAGATCTCTTTGGTCATGACCGGATCGAGACCGGTGGTCGGCTCGTCGTAGAGAACGATTTCCGGGTCCAACTGCAGGGCCCGGGCCAGACCGACCCTCTTTTTCATGCCGCCGCTGAGTTGCGCCGGGTACTTGTCGTCGTGACCGGCCAGGCCGAGCTGCTCCAGGGTGGCCGACACCCGCGCGTGGATCTCGGCGCCACCCAGCCTGGTCCGCTCCCTGAGCGGCAGGGCGATGTTCTCGAACACATTCAGGCTGTCGAACAGCGCCGAACCCTGGAAGAGCACACCGAATTTCATGCGGGTTTCCTGCAGGTCGTCGTAGTCGAGGGCGGCGATGTTCTTGTCCCCGACCAGCACCTGGCCGGAATCCGGACGGAGCAGCCCGAGGATCAGCTTGAGAATGACGCTTTTGCCCTGACCGCTGCCGCCGGCGATCACCGTGGTCCGGCCCCTGGGCACCGAAAAACTGACCCGGTCGAGCACGGTGTGGCGTTTATCGCGTTCACCGAACGACTTGCAGACCTCGACGAAGCGGATGGCCGAATCCGCCGGGGATGTTCTCTCGGCGCCACTCACAGCAACACCGCCGTCAGCAGGTAATCGAAGACCAGTACCGCGATCGAACTGAGCACCACCGCCTGGGTGGTCACCTTGCTGACACTCTCCGCGCCGAATCCAGCACCCCTGATCTTCTGCACGAAATAGCCGCGACCGGTGCAGATCCACACCACCAGCAGGGCGAAGACAATGGATTTGATCACGCCCATGCGCAGGTCATGGTTGGTGACACTCTGCTGCATGCCGGCGATGAAAGCGCCGCCGTTGACCCCCATGAGTTTGACCCCGGCCAGATAGCCACCCGCGATGCCGACCACGTTGAACAGACCGGTGAGCAGCGGCACCGAGATGAGGGTTGCCAGAAATTTAGGGGAGATGAGGTAGCGAAAGGGATCGATGGCCATGCACTCGAGGGCGTCGATCTGCTCGGAAATACGCATGATCCCAATCTCCGCGCACATCGCCGAGCCGGCCCGGCCGGCGACCATGAGCGCGGTCAGTACCGGCCCGAGTTCCATGACCAGGGAAAGGGACACGGCCGAGCCGAGCATGCCTTCGGCGCCGAACTTGTTCAGCGAGTAGTACCCTTGCAAGCCCAGCACCATGCCCACGGACAAGGCGGTGAAAAAAATGACCGTGAACGAACTGGCGCCGATGAAGCAGGTCTGCTTGACCAGTTCCCGGAACCGGAAGGGGCTCCGGAACAGGCCGAGGACGGCGTGCAGAAAGAACAGGCCCATGCGGCCAAGGTCAGAGAGAATATACAGGGTGGTGTCGCCGAGTCCGCCCAAAAGGTGGAGCACGGACTTGGTTGCGTGTTGTGACTGGTTCATGCCGAAAATCCGGGGGGAAGCGGGCGAAGGACCGCGAAAAAGGGGGCCCGATCAGAACAACTGCAAGAGAACATCCCTGCGGGCCGGGCAGTGATGTCCTGTTTGGGGCTGCATTTCCCTAGCAGGCAGGCGGGGAACCGGGCGCGAACTCCTCATGGAACTCCCGGGCCGCGTCAATGGGGTCGTCCGCGCTGTAGAGGACCATGGTCTGCAGAAACATGAGGCTCTCGCGCCCCATGGAGGTGAATTCGACGCCGACGCCCGTGGAGTCACGACGGGAGATCTTTCCTGAAAAACCGTAGAACTGATTGGCGGCCGGCCCGGTATCGTGAAGCTCAAGGCGGCAACGCTCGCCCACGGACAGATCGATGTCGCCTTCGAGGTACAGGCCGCTCAGGCTCAGATTCCTGGCCAGGTAGCCACCACGGGGCACTTCCCCGGCCACCAGGCTGACAGTACGGGAGAAATCCACGCGCGCGTGCCTGCGCTTCTCCGGGCCAAGCGAATTCGGACTAAAGTTGGTCATCTTCTCTTTCCCGGTCAAGGAAAATCCGGCCTGAATTTCGCGGCACTATCCCATCCGCCACCGATAATGACAAGAAATATATCTCGTTTTTCCGTTTCGGCCAACAGGAAAGAAGCGCTCGCGCAAGCGAGCCCAACATTTCCCGGACGCCCCCGACCCAGCAACAAAAAATGGACACCGGCCGGAAATTCCGGCCGGTGTCCATGGTCAACGGGGGCTGGCCCCGGAGCGGTCCGGCTGGCCGCCGGCCCGCTCCGGATGCTGGAATCAATCAGATCAATACACGCCCAGCAGGTTGAGGGCCAGCAGGATCAAGCCGACGCAGGCAACGCGTTTGACCACGGTCGGGCTGACCCGCTTGGCGATCTGCGGGGCAATGTAGCCGCCGAGAATAGCGGCCGGGAACATGGCCAGGAAAAAGAGCAGGTCGAAGTTGCCGAACTGGTAATGGCGCATCGAACTCACTGTTGTACTGAAAAAGATGGCGAGCAGCGAGCTGCCGACCACCAGATACATGGGCAGCCGCAGGACCACGGTCATCAGCGGCACCATGAAGGGCCCGCCACCGAAGCCGAACATCGACGACAGCACCGCAATGAGGAAGCCACCGATGCAGCCGACCACCATGTTGACCTTGAACTCCTGTCCCCAGAATTCTACTTTCATATGTCAATCCTCCTCGAACGATCCGTTAGTTGCTGCCTTTGGCCGATGATTCGGCGCGCTTTTTGAACTCCTTGAGAATGGCCTGCTCTTTCTTGTTCTTGGCCAGATACCCGGGGGTTGTCTGCCAGAGCATCAGGGCCGCCAGGATCAGGAGAATCCAGCCGAAGGCGAATTTAAACTGTGACAGGGTGATCATTTCGGTCAGTTTCGGGCCAATGAAGGCTCCCAGCAGCATGGAGCAGCCGATAGCGCAGCCCAGCTTCCAGCTGATGAACTTGATCTTGGAATAGTTGAGGATACCGCTGCCCTGCGAGAAGAGCACGGTCGGCGTGACCGTACCGGCGACGACGGTGTGCGGCAGCGCCGGGAACAGGGCCAGCAGAAGCGGGTTCATGATGAAACCGCCGCCTGCGCCCATGAGCACGCCGAAGATGGCGACCGCGAGCGTCAGCAGGAACGGATAGATCAGGTTCATGCTGGTGCCGGCATTGGCAAGGTACATGACCGGGAAAGCCGATCTTGTTTTCAAAGGTCGCGGGCTGGCTTTTCGCCTTCTTGTCGACCACGGCCACCATCTTGTACTGGCCCGGGGCGATACCCTTGCGGATGTTCAGTTCGGCCGCGTAGGTGCCGTCGGGCTTGACGTCGACATTGGCGGTAAACACGTTGTCGATGCTGCGGAAGCGGGCCTTGACCAACTGCATGGAACGCTTCCGGGTTTCCTTCTCGTCCATGGCCGGCAGCAGGTCGCCGCGGCTGCCGATGACACTGGCCATCAGGGTCGACTGGTAGCGGTCGATCTTGGCCTGGGCCGGCACGGCGTAGGCGATCGTCAGCGCCTAGGTTCTTGAGCAGTTCGGAATAACTCCACTTGTTGCCCTTCTTTTTTTCCTCGTCGATCTTCGCCTGCATCTCCTTGGGCACGAAGATCTTGTAGTAGGCCGGCATCTCGCCGGTCATGTAGAAGATGTACGGCCGCTTGCCGGTTTCCTTGTCCTTTTCGCTGTCGAAGCGATTGGCCCGAACATCGTGGCCCTCGGCCCAGACCTCGAGATACACCGGCTTGCCGGCCGGCGCCTGGCCGGTCACCTTGATGGTGCCGCCATTGTTGATCTCGGTACGGTCGATGGTAATGGTCGGCGCCGCCAGATCACCGGCGACGGTCTCCACGGCCTTGGCCGTCCCTGCGCCGAACAGCAGCGCCATTGCCGCGAAGAAGCACGGCAGCATCATACCCCTTTTGTTCATATCGAGTTCTCCTTCCTTTTTGTGGTTCAGCGCCGTGTGGCAGCCGCCTGGCCGTCCACGGCACTCATGATGCAAACACACCCGGACCCGCCGCCAGCGGGCGGCAGCGCGTGCCGTCCTGCTGTCGCCAACCATCGGCGCGGACCGGGGTTCCCCTCATTTCCTCTGATGCACACCTCCTTGTTCTGCGGGCCCGGGGCCTCAGTTCTGGTTGTTGTCCTCGTTCAGGGTCAGTATCCTGCTTGCACCCACATAGGTGGTGCTCGTGAACCCGGTCATGGCGGTCATCTTGCGCGTGAGTTCGCCGATCTGGCGCAGGTTGCGGACAATGATCGCCAGATCCTCGGCCACCTCGGGCCGATCCTCGTCCTCGACCAGCAACTCCGCCGTGCCGAGCGCCGCGAACAGCGGGCTGTTGATCTCGTGGGCGACCGTGCCGGCCAGTTCCACGATCCCCTGCAGCCGGCTGCTCTGCAGCTTTTCCTCGGCGAGCAGATGCTCGGCGGTGATGTCGCGGATGACCTCGATCACATGCTCGATGCCACCGTCGGCGCTGCGGATGGGCGAGGCGCTCCGCTCGTACCAGCGGGACTGTTCACCGGCCTGGAATTCCTGGACAAAGGGCCGCATCTCCTCGCCGACGAGCACCTGGTCCACCGGGCAGCTGCGGCCATCCTCGTCGCTCCGGCAGAGTGCTCCGTAGGGCGTGCCGACCACCTCGGCCTCCTCCTTGCCCACCGCCTCCAGAAAGACGCGATTGGCGAGCACCACCCGGCGCTCGCGGTTGAGCACGAGCAACTGGTGCTGGAGGCTGTTGATGATGTCGGCCAGGAACTTCTCGTGCCCCTCGATGCGGCCGAGCAGGAGGTTGATCTTCTGGTAGTTGCGCGCGTTGCGGATGGCCGTGCCGCCGACCTCGGCCAGGGTGACGGCGAAGCGGACCTCCACGTCGGTGAACACCCGCGGCCGATCGGAGAGGATGCGCATCGCGCCGATCACCTCGTCGTGCACCTTGAGCGGCACGGCCAGCAGCGAGACGATGCCCTCGGCCCGCATCTCATCGTGGTACTCGACCCGCGCATCGCGGCTGACATCGTAGATGGCCACCGGCTCGCCGGCAAGCACCATGCGGATGTTCCGTTCCTGTTCCACATCGCCGCGCTCGAGGTAGCGCTTGGAAAGACCGTAGGCGCCGCCCAGCTCCAGGTGGCGGCCTTCCTGGTCGAGCAGGCGCAGGGTGCAGCCCTTGGCGCCCATGGTCACAGCCACCCGCTCGGCCATGGTCTGCAGGATCACGTTCAGGTCCAGGGTCGAGTTGACCAGCCGGCTGATCGCCTGCAGTTCGCTCAGGAAACGCACCTGCCGGTCCATCTCCTTGAACATCCGCCCGTGGGCGATGGCGATGCCCACCTGTTCGGCCAGGGCCATGGACGAGGCGATCTCGTCCGGGGTGAAGGTCCGCCCGGCGGAACGGGTGAGCAGGCGCATGATGCCGATCAGTTCGTTCTGGAAGAGGATCGGCAGGGTGAGCACGCCCTTGACGCCCTCGCGGCCGGCGGCGTCACGCAGGGTGGCGCAGGCCACCTCGTCCACTTGGCCACTGTACACCGGGTGCCCTGATTGCACCATGGCCATGGTCTCGTCGGTATCGATCACCTCCCGGGACAGGTACTCCAGGGACACCCCGTGGGCCGCGCCGAGCACAAAGGAGTGGGTGGATGCGTCCAGCAGGCGGATGGTGCAGGCATCGATACCCAGCAGTTCCGGCAGGGCGCGGACAATGGTCTCCATCACCTCCTGGTGATCGAGCAGCATGCTGGTGAGCCCGGTCACCTTGTGGAAGATGCCCAGGAACCCCTGCTCCCGCGACTGGTGCGTGTGCGTGTCCACTCGTTCCCCGTTCCGTCCGTGGTCTGTTGGCAGCCTTTATCGCCCGGCCCGGGCGGTCAGCACCTTTTCGACCTTGTCCTCGAGTTCGCTGCGGTCGATGGGCTTGACGCAGTACTCGTCCGCGCCCAGGCTGATGGCCTCGCGGGCGGTCTCCACGGTCGGGTAGCCGGTGAGCATGATCGCGCCCATGGCCGGGTTGTCTTCCTTGAGGATGGCCAGCACCTCGATGCCGCTCATCTTCTTCAGCTTGATGTCGAGGATGGCCAGGTCCACCGGATGCTGCCGATTGAAGGCGATGGCCTCGTCCTCCTCGGTGAAGGTGTGCACCGTGTGGCCTTTTTTCTTGAGGATCTTGCCGACGAGCACGGTGGCGTCGAGCACGTCGTCCAGGGTGAGAATCACTGCCATGATGGTCTCCGTCTGAGGTGAGCCGATTATTCCCTGACCGCCGCCGTCTCCCCGGCAAAGGGCAGCAGCAGCCGGAACAAAGTACCTGGAATTTTCGCATTGTTGGGGCCGATGACCGGGCTTTCGACCTCGATGGTGCCGCCGTGTTCCTGGATGATGCCGTAGGACACGGAAAGACCCAGGCCGGTGCCCTTACCCACCGGCTTGGTGGTGAAGAAGGGGTCGAAGATGCGCGCCTTGATGTGCTCCGGGATACCGTCGCCGGTGTCGCGCACCTCGATGCGCACCCGTTCGCGCTGCCGGTCAACGCCGGTGGCCAGCAGCAGTTCCCCGCCGCCCTTGGCCTCCATGGCGTGGTGGGCGTTGTTGATCAGGTTGACGATCACCTGGCGCAGCTTTTCCGGGTCGCCGACGATGAGCGGCATGTCTTCCGCCAACTCCAGCCGCACCTTGACGTGGCTCAGGTTGAGGTTGTGCTCGGTGACCGCGGCCGAGTCCGTGACGATTTCGTTGCAGTTCAACGACTCGCGGGCGCTGCCCGACTGGCGCGAATACTTGAGCAGGTCGGCGACGATCTTGCGGCTGGCCTTGGTCTGCCGCTCGACCACCTCCAGGTTCTGGTAGGTCTCCGAATCCCGCTCGAAGTCGTCCATCATCAGCTGGGTGTAGCCGAGGATGATGCCCAGCGGGGTGTTGATCTCGTGGGCGATGCCGGCCGCCATCTGGCCGACCGTGGCCATCTTCTCACTGGAGACGAGCTGCTCCATCATGGTTTTGAGCCGGGTCAGATCCTTGGCGATGCCCTCGGCGCCGGTGCTGTTGCCGTCATCGTCGTAGAGCGCCGTGGCCGAGATGAGCACATAGATGGTGGCGTCGTCCTTCTTGACGAATTCCGCCTCCAGGTCGCTGACAAAACCGTCCCGGGCGAGCATCGCAGACAAAGGTGGCCACGTCCCCTTCGTGACGGAAGATGTCGCGCAGGTTGAGGCGGATGGATTCGAGGTGCGAATAGCCGAGCATCTCGTAGCCCGAGCTGTTCATGTCGACGATGTTCTGGCGGTTGTCGGTGAAGAACACCATGTCCTTGGAAGCGGTGAACAGGTGGCGGAACTTCTTCTCCGACTTGGACAGCTCGCCGGTGCGCTCCTCGACCTTCTCCTCCAGGTTGAGGTTCAGTTCTTTCAACTCCCGGGCCGCCTGGGCGAGCCGCGTCTTCGACTGCTTGAGCTTGGCCGCCTCCTGCTCGATGGCCTCGTAGGCCTGCACGCCCTTGTGGTAGAAAATCATCACCGCGGCCACCGAGATCATGAACAGGGTGTTGAACCCGCCCGAATAAGGGCTGATCGCCTGCCAGATGTCGCCGTGTCCGGCGGCGTAAAGGAGTTCCCGGCTGATGTGGCCCACCGCCCGACTGGTGGCAAAGGCGGCGATGGCCAGGTTGACGTAGAACAGGTAGCCCCAGAGGAAGTTGTCGGGCTTAAGCCGGGTCAGGCGGAAGGCGTACCAGGTGGCCAGAAACGAAAAAACGATGTTGAGCGCCGATCCGGCCACATCGACGAGGATGGCCGGCAGCATGGGCAGGCCGTTCATCGGGTCCCCCCGGAGCGGGTGTTCGCCACCGAGTGGTAGAACGAGCGCATGCCGATGAACAGGAAGAACAGGGCCGGCATGCACAGCAGGTGGTCGAACTTGGTGGCGTAGAAGGTCAGCTTGTGCAGGTCGAGCGGCCCGAGCAGATAGGTCGCCAGGTAGCCGTTGATCCGCAGCAGTTCCTCCGGATGCAGGTAAACCCCGACGATATGGCCGACAAAGGCGAGCACGTTCCAGGCGGCCATGAGGATGCAGTAGAGCTGCAGGTAGCGCCAGCCGCGGCCGGTGAAGGCGGTGCGGCGGATGTCCCAGAAAAAGTAGCCCAGGGCGAGGAAGTAGTGCAGGTGGGCCATCTGGTGGACATACAGCCCTTCCGGCTCACCGTGCACCTGCAGGGCCAGGGCCTCGCCGGGCAGGCAGAGTGCGACGGCCAGTGCCAGGAGGATCGGCGTGTATGTCAGGATTCGTGTGCCCATGCGCATCTGTCCGGTGTGCGTTGCGTGGTCGGCTCCGGCCTTGCCCTCATCCTCTAGCAGGATGGGTGCCAGTTTTGGCTCGATCACTGGGGTGCGGTGGCTAACCTCTTCATTTCAGAAACATTCTGGGCGGGACCGGTCCCATCTGCAAGCCCACGGGACGGCGCGTGCAGCGGGTCGGGCCGCATTCGGGCGCAACAAAAAAGATGCGGACGAAACAAAAAAACGGCAGGGGCGCGCAACTGGGCGGAGGATCACGTAAAACGAGGTACGACCACCTTGCCGGGGCCAGAGCGGGTCTGGGCATCGGGGAGGGGCCATCTCCCTTAATAGCGCCCCCCGGGCGGCACGCGCGTGCATGCCCCTGTCTCTGAGACCCGGCCGCCTAGTCTTCCCGGCCGTTCCCGCCGGCGAGCAGCGCCCGCTCGATGCGCGGCTGGATCTGTGCGAGCAACTCCGGCCGCTCCAGGTAGGGACAGGGCTTGTCATAGGGGAATTCGCAGCACTGCCGGGGTCGGGCCAGGTGCACGGTGCACCGCTTGCACAGGCGGTCGTTGGCGAGCAGGATGCAGGAGCCGTCTCTCCGGGTTTTGAAGGTGTTGCGGCCCTCCAGGTAGCGATGGCGGACCTCGCCGTCGCTCAGCCCGAAGTGGCGGGCCAGCCGGTTGATGTCCGCCGCGTCCAGCAGGAGGGTGGCCCCGGGCAGACGGTAGCAGCAGTAGCCCGGACAGAAATGGCAGTACGCCCGGCCGCGGGCGAGCACGTATTCGTCGCTCCGGTCATGAGCGGTACTCCCGCGTGTCGATGTGGTAGCGCTTCAACAGTCGCTGCAGGGCCTGGCGCTCCATGCCGCAGGCGCGGGCCGCCAGGGTGACGTTGCCGCCCGCCGCGGCGAGCGTCTCGCCCAGGTAGGCGCTGTTGAACTGCTCGAGCACCGCGTTCTTGGCCTCCTTGTAGGACATGCGCAGCCACTGCGCCTGATCCCCCTCCAGAAAGGGACACCGTTCCTCCTCGACCACGCCGCCCAGGTCGGTCGGTTCGATGATTGACCCCGGGCAGAGCAGCACCGCCCGGTTGACGGTGTTCTCCAGTTCGCGCACGTTGCCCGGCCATTTGCGCCGCATGAGGCACTGCAGGGCCTCGTCGGAGAACTCCAGGTGGTCGCGGCCGTGCTCCCGGCTGTACTTTTCGAGGAAGTGCTGGGCCAACAGCGGCACGTCCGAGACCATCTGCGCCAGGCTCGGCATGGTCACGGTCATCACGTTCAGGCGGTAGAACAGGTCCTCGCGGAACTCGCCGCGGCGGATCTTGGCCTCCAGGTCCTGGTTGGTCGAGGCGACCACGCGCACGTCCACCGCATATGTACGGTTCTGGCCGAGCGGCTGCACCTCCTTTTCCTGGAGCACGCGCAAGAGCTTGGTCTGCACGCTCACCGGGATGTCGGCGATCTCGTCGAGCAGGATGGTGGAGCCGTCCGCCTCGACAAACAATCCGGTCTTGTCCCGGTCCGCGCCGGTGAAGGCGCCCCGCCGGTAGCCGAACAGCTCGCTCTCCAGGATCTGCTCGGGCAGGGCCGGGCAGTTGACCGTGATCATCGGCCGTTCGGCCCGGCCGGACAGGGTGTGCAGGGCCCGGGCCGCCAGCTCCTTGCCGGTGCCGGACTCGCCGCGGATGAGCACGGTGACGTTGCTCGGCGCCACCCGCCGGAGCAGGTCCACGGTCTCGAGCAGGCGGCGCGAGCGGCCGACAAAGCCGAGCAGGTCGCCCTCCTCGCCGAGCCGGTGGTGGAGCTGCAGGTTCTCGCGCAGCAGGCGGGTGCGCTCGATGGCGCGCAGCACGGTGCCGATGATGCGCTCGTTGTCAAAGGGCTTCTCGATGAAATCGTAGGCCCCGTCCTTGAGCGCCTGCACCGCCATGTCGATGGTGCCGTGGCCGGTCATGAGGATGGTGGTCACCGCCGGCGTGACCGAGCCGAGCTGGCGCAGCAGCTCGAGCCCGTCCATGCCCGGCATCTTGATGTCGGTGAGCACTACCTCGGGCGGGTCGGCGCGCACCAGGGCCAGGGCCTCCTCGGCCGAGGTGGCGGTGGTCACGGCACAGCCGCATTTCTTGGTCAGCACCTTGGCCAGCAGGGTGAGCATGTCCCGCTCGTCGTCGACGAGCAGCGCCCTGCGCCCGGTCATTTCCTCCATCCCGCCCCCCTACTCCGTGCGGCCGAGCATGGCCCGAAAATAGAGTTCCACGAACTTGCCGCTGATGGTGTCCGCCGAGGAGAAGCAGAGCGGCGCAGCCGGCGGCTCCTGGCCGGTGAGGGTGCGGTAGGCCTGGCGGCTCAGCCCGTCGATGGCCAACTGCAGGGTGGCAAGCCGCTCGTCGTCCGCGGCGTGGCCCCAGTAGCGGCAGCGCGGCGGCCGGTCGGTGAACACCAGGCAGGCGCCTTCCTCGAGAAGCGGACAGGTGAGATCCTCCCCCTTGGCCTTAGCGGCTATCTGCTCATTGGCCAGCCCGGGATGCAACTGGTGCAGCTCCTTGAGGCGGCCGGCCAGGGCAAAGGCCCGGTCGATCACCTCCTGGCGCTGTTTCTGCCTGAGGGTGCGGTTGATCACCTGGCTGAGGTGCATGCTCTCGATCAGCTGCAGGTCAAAGGGACGGCCGCAGCAGGGGTGGTCGTCCCGGCCGCAGCCCTCCTCGGCGGCCGGCCAGACCTCGTCGAAACGGGCGAGCAGGTCGTGGTAGGCAATGATCACCGTGTCCACGGCCGTGGCCGGGCGGTTGTCGATGCGCGGCGCCGCGGTCTGCAGCGGGCCCACCTGCTTGCCGTACTTTTTCAGGAAGCGGCGCTGGTCGTAGGTGGCCGGCACCGCCTTGCGACCCTTCATGGTGCGCTCCGCCGCCTTGAAGTCGAAGCCGCGGCGCAGCAGGTAGGCGGCGATGAAGGTGCCGGTGCGGCCGTGGCCCATGCGGCAGTGGACGAGCACCTTCTTGTCCAGGTAGATGGCCTCGTCCATCCAGTCCAGGGCCCGTTCCATGGCCTCCAGGTCCGGGGCGTGCTCATCCACCACCGGCAGGTAGTAGACGTCAAAGCCGGAGGAATCCTCGATCTCGTGCAGGTCGCAGAACTCGCCGCAGAGATTGACAATGGCGCCGATGCCCTGGGCGCGGATGGCATCCAGCTCGTCGTACGACATGGGCGCGTGGCCGGTGGCCAGGTGGTCGGTGATCCAGTGGAGTTGGTACATGGCTAACCGTGGGCGGGGGTGTCGGAGGAAGGCTCGCCGTCATCGGCCGGCGGGTCGGTGAAGCGGCCGGCGCCGGCAAAGAATTGGTCGGCAAAGGGCTCGAGCTGGTGTTCGTCCTTGAGCACCATGTCGAGCAGCTTGGTGGCGCCGAGCAGGCGGCCGACCGTGGCGAGCAGCTCGACGAGGCTGTCCCGGTCCAGCTCGCCGATGCGGGCGTCGAGCAGGTCCGCCTTGACACTCACCTCGAAGCCGAGCCGGCCGAGGATCAGGGTGAGCAGGCGGATGCGCAGCGAGCGGCCCTGGTAGTCGCCGCCGCCGCCGGCAAAACGCAGCTGGCAGTAGTTGCCCCGCGCCTCGTCGCCGCACAGGCAGTCCACCAGGGTGAAATGGTAGCCGAAGCGCATGTTCAGGTTGCAGTAGTCGCCGCTGACAATGGCATACGAGGCGAACTCCCTGGAGCCGCCGCTGACCACCCCGCCGCTCAGGGCCGCATCGCTGAACCCCTTCCAGTCGAAGTGCAGGTGCGAGTCCCAGTCCACGTCCGGGTGGCTCAGCCCCTGCCAGAGGGCGAGGAACGGCCGCGACGCCACCCGGTCCACGGCCACGGTCTCGCCGTCGCCGGGCTCGCGGAAACCGTTGCCCACGTCGAGCAGGTAGAGGTCGATGGCCAGGTCGGTGTCGAGCAGGCGACAGCGCGACGATTTGCCCGAGGCGAGGTCACTCAGCCCGAACATGGTCTGCATGGCCTTCTCGTGGGCGTAGCGGATGATGTCGTGCAGGGAGCGGCAGGACTGCGGCCGGAAGCTGCTGTCCGCCGGGTCGACCAGGTGCAGGGGGGTGATGTAGTCGAGCAGGCCGCGCAGCTTGTGCAGGTACGGGTCGGCCGATGCGTCCCGGCCGGCCGGGCGGACTCCTTCGGGCAACCGGCCCGGGTAGACGGCGCCGGCACGGGCGTCGACCACCACCTGGGTGCCCGCCGGCAACAGTTCGAGGGCGTCCGCTGCCTCGACCAGTAGGACCACGCCGAACTCGCGGCAGACCGTGGCGAAATGGCCGGTGACCGCGCCGCGCTCGCAGACCACGCCGGCCAGGCGGTGGATGTGGCGCACCAGCGAGGGCGGGATCTGCCGGGTGACGAGCACCGCGCCCCGGGGCAGGTCGCCGCCACCGGCCGGATCGAGGTGATGGACCAGGCCATCGCACAGCTCGCCCGCGGCCCGGCGGCCGCCGGTGACGAGCGGTGGCTCCGTCGGCTGGAACACCGTCGCCTGCGGGTCAGGCTCAGTCTCGCGCAAAAGCGGCCGGGACTGGAGGATGTACAGCTCCCGCTCCTGGTCCACGGCCCACTCGATGTCCTGCGGTGCGCCGAAAAACTCTTCCAGTTGGCGCGCCGCCGCGGCCAGGCGCACGGCCTCGTCCTCTGCCAGGGACAAGGGCCGGGCGGCCGCATCGTCCATGACCTCGGTGCGCACCGTGCCGTCGACCAGCACCAGCCGCTGCTGCTGGCGGCCGGCCAGAGCCTGGTCGGGCCGGTCAGCGCCAGGGGCGAACAGGAACATGTCCGGGGTGATCTCTCCGCCCACCAACGGCAGGCCGAGACCCGAGACGCTCTGCACCAGCAGCCGCTCGCCGGTGCCGTCCGGGGCCGGGCTGCGGGTGTAGACCACGCCCGAGGCGGCCGCGTCGACCATGGTCAGCACGAGCACGGCCATGGCCGCCTCCTCGTCGCTCAAGCCCGCGCTGATCCGGTAGAGGAGCGCCTCCGGGGTGTACTTGGAGGCCACCACCTCCAGATACGCCGCAAGCAGGCCGCTGCGACCAACGCCGAGCACCGAGTGGTACTGGCCGGCAAAGCTGTGGTCGCTGTCCTCGTGCAGGGCCGAGGAGCGCACCGCCACCCGCGGGGCACCCCGGGTGGGCCGCGGCCAGGTCGTCGTAGCGGCCGAGGATCTCGTCCTGGACCGCATCCGGGATCTCCATCCGCCGCACCAGGGTCATCAGCGACTGCGAGATTTCCTCCAGGCTCGCCGGCTGCTCCGGGTCGATGCTCGCCAGGAGCAGGTCCAGGGCCGGCCGCAGACCGTTGTGCTCGACCAGCAGGCTGAAGGTGGTGGCGGTGATGGTGAAGCCGGCCGGCACCCGGGCCGCGCCGGCCTGCTGCAGGCGCAGCAGGTTGTGGCTCTTGTTGCCGATGAGTTTGGCCTCCACCGGCTCGTCGTGGCCCACCGCGAACGGCGGGATGAGGAACTGCTCGGGCGGTTCGAGCAGCAGGCGGGCGTAGAAATCGTACTTTTTCAGGTAGTCGCGCAGGCCGCCGGCCTGGCCGGGGTTCATCCGTTCCAGCTCGCTGACCATACCCTCCACCGCCGCGGCCATGCGCAGGTAGCGCCGCCGGGTGCGGCTGAAATCCTCGCGCCTGCCGTCGTGGTAGAGTTCCTCGAACTCGGCCATCAGGTTGTGGCTGGCGCCGTCGTGGACGAGCAGGGATTTGAAGGCCTCGTAGGTCCGCTGCAGCACCCGGTCCGGGAGCAGGAACCGTTCGGACCAATGCTTAACGAGTGCGCCGAGCATCGTCTCCTCCTCCGCTGTCCGGGAAATGGTCGTAGCCCTGGTAGGTGATCGGTTGCTCCACAAGCCTACCGTCGGCTCGCTCGCGCACAAGGACCACGCCCGTGCCGGCCACGATCTGCCCAACCGGCGAGAGCGCGAGCCCGCAGGCCGCGCCGATGGCCCGCAGCCGGTCGGCCGCCTCGGCCGGGGCGGTGAACAGCAGCTCGAAATCCTCGCCGCCGCCGATGGCCCACTGCTCCGCATCGGCACCGACGAGCCGGGCCGCCGTGGCCAGGGTGGCCGGACCCGGCAGGTCGGCGGCGATGACCCGCGCCCCCACCCCGGACTCGTCGCAGAGATGGGCGAGATCCGTGGCCAGGCCGTCGGAGAGGTCCATCATGGCGTGCACCAGTCGGCTCGCCGCCAGTTCCCGGCCGAGCGCGACCCGGGCCGGCGGGTCGAGGTGCTTGGCGCGCAACCGGTCAAAGGCCGGGTTGTCGCTCCCCAGGCCACTGCTCAACAGGGCCAGGCCGGCCGCGGCCAGGCCGAGGTCGCCGCTCACCCAGATGGTGTCGCCGACGCGGGCGGAGCTGCGGTAGAGCACCTGCTCCGTCTCGGCTTCGCCGATCAGGGTCAGAGAGAAATTGTACCCGGCCGGGCTGGCCACGGTGTCGCCGCCGATGATGCGGCAGCCGTAGTCCGCGCAGGCCCCGGCCAGGCCGCGCCCAAAGGCGGTGAACCAGGCCGGGTCGAAGCCGGGCGGCAGGCCGGCGGAAAGCAGCGCGAAACAGGGTGTCCCGCCCATGGCGGCGATGTCGCTGACATTGACCGATACCGCCTTGCGGCCGAGCAGCTCCGGCGGGTGGAAGGCCGGGTCGAAGTGGACCCCCTCGATCAGGGTGTCCATGGTGAGCAGCCAGGCGCGGCCGCTGTCACTGGCGATGACCGCGCAGTCGTCGCCGATGCCTTTGAGCAGCCGGCCGTCGGCCGGACCGGCGAGGGCGGCGATGGTGTCGATGATCTGCCGTTCGTTCACGATTGCAGGAAGTCCTCCGGGTAGTAGTGGGCCAGGGCGCGGCTCAGGGTCTCGCGGGCCTGGTCGCTGTCCTCGGAGCGCAGGACCTCGTCGCCCAGCCGGCGCAGCCAGTGCATGCCGGCGTGGCGGACGAGCCGGCGGATGCGCGGTACCATGGCCGGGCGCATGGAGAGTTCGTCCACGCCCAGGCCGATGAGCAGCGGTGCGCACAGCGGGTCGCCGGCCATCTCACCACAGACCGACACCGGGATGTTGCGGCTGTGGCCCGCGGCCACGGTCTGGCGGATGAGCCGCAGCACCGCCGGGTGCAGGGGCTCGTAGAGATGGGCCACGTACTGGTTGCCGCGGTCGATGGCCAGGGCGTACTGGATCAGGTCATTGGTGCCGATGGCGAAAAAATCGACCTCGGCAGCGAGCAGGTCGGCGGTGATCACCGCACTCGGCACCTCGATCATCACCCCGAGTTCGATCTCCGGGGCGTAGGCCAGCCCGTCGGCGTCGAGCGAAGCGGCTGCCTCGCGGATACATTCCCGGGCCTGCTGCAGTTCGGACAAGGCACAGACGAGCGGCAGCAGGATGCGCAGCCGGCCGTGCACCGAGGCCCGCAGCAGGGCGCGCAGCTGGGTGTGGAACAGGGTCTTTTCGTGGAGCGAGAAGCGGATGGAGCGCAGGCCGAGCGCCGGGTTGGTCTCCCGGTCGAGCCAGGCCGAGGCCCCGGGCAGGAAGTGGCAGCTCTTGTCGCCGCCCACGTCCAGGGTGCGCACGGTCACCGGATGGGGGGCCGCATCGGCCAGCAGACGGGTGCAGGTGGCCACCAGCTGCTCCTCGGTGGGCGGCCCCTGCCCCTGCAAATAGACGAACTCGCTGCGGAACAGGCCGATGCCCTCACAGCCGTGGTGGAGCACGGCCGGCAGTTCCTCGAGCCGCTCGATGTTGGCGCTCAGGCGCACCGCGTAGCCGTCCACGGTCTCGGAGACGAGGTGCAGGTAGCGGTCGAGTTCGCCGGCCATGGCCTGGCGCCGCTGTTCCTCCTCGCGGCCGTTCCTGATCGTCTCCGCGTCCGGGTCGAGCACGACCACGCCGCGGCCGCCGTCCAGGACCACCAGGTCGCCGCTCGTCAGGATCGAGGTGACGCGATCGATTCCGGCCACGGCCGGCAGGCCGAGCGAGCGGGCGACAATGGCCGTGTGCGAGGTCACGCCCCCCTTTTCGGTGCAAAAGCCGAGCACGTTGCCGGCCTGCATGCGCATGGTGTCTTCGGGGGAAAAATCGTTGGCCACGAGGATGGCCGGTCCGGTCGCCTCATCCGGCGGGTCGCTGGCGCGGCCGGTGAGCAGGTCGAACACCCGGTCCGCCACCTGGCGGATGTCACTGTAGCGCTCGCGGATGTAGGCGTTGTCGATCTGCTCGAACCGCTCGCGGATGTCGGTGAGGGCCCGGGACAGGGCCCATTCCGCGTTGACCTGCTCGCGCCGGATGATGTCCACGGTGCGCTCGTAGATCATCCGGTCCTTGAGCATGAGCAGGTGGCTATCGATGATCGACAGGGCGTCGGCAAGATCAGTGGCCAGCCGTTCGCGCAGCATCGCCAGTTCACGGCCGGCTCCGATCACCGCCTTGAGGAACCGTTCGACCTCGACCTCGACCTGGTCGGCGGGCAGTTGGGTGCGACCGGCCCGCCAGGAGGGGCGCTTGCGGACCAGCACCCGGCCGACGACGATCCCCGGCGAGACGCCGATCCCCTGGAGGGTGCGCGAAGCGCCATCCGGCTGAGCGGCCGCGGGCCGCATCTCAGGGGTCGTCCCGACGGGTGAGGACCAGGCGGGCGGCCGCCAGCGCCGCCTCGGCCTGCTCTCCTGCCGCCTCGAGGTGTACCGTGTCCCCGCAGGCGAGCGCCAGGGCGAGCACTTCGAGGATCGAGGCGCAGTCAGCCTGCTCGCCGTCCCGGTCGATGCGCAGGCTGGCGTTGTGTTCCATGGCGATCTCCGCCAGCCGGGTGGCCACCCGACCGTGCACGCCCCGGTCGTTGCCAACGCGCAGGGTGGCCCGGGCTGCGCTCATTTGACCACCCGCAGCGAGGATTTCCGCCCGACGCCCCGATCCTGCCCCTCCGGCGCCGGCGGCTGCGGGTGCAGCCGCTGCCCGGCGAACTCCACCGCCTTGACGAAGCGGGCCTCGCCGGCCATGGTGAAGATCTCGCGGCCGGTGAACTGGGCTGTACGCAGGGTCCAGACCACGGCCTGCGGCGGCACGGTGAGGATGTGCAGGTTGACGTGCCACCACTCGTCCTTGCGGGTCTCATCGCGGAGGATCTCCCCCACCAGGGCGTAGACGAGCATCTCCGGCTCCCGGGCGGCGATGAGGACGATGTCGCCGGGCTCGGTGGTGTCCTTGAACGGCATGATTTTTTTCAGGTCGGCGGCAAGTTTTTCCATGAACAGGTATCCGGAGGGTGAACGAGGCGAACAACGCTGGCCGGGCCGCCGCGCGGGCGGCAGGCGCAGGCCGGGTAGGACGGGCTGTCGGCAGATGGGCCAGCTATACCACAAAACCTGGCGCAAGCGCAATCCATGGTGCACGGCCGCCGACGCCGCGCCAGCGCTCAGTCCCGCTCCCCTTCACCGTCGGCCGGCGCACTCCGGTCGCGCAGAAAGCGGCGCAGCAGGGCGAGCACCGCCCGGCCGTCGATGGGCTTGGCCAGGTAGTCGTCCATGCCGGCCTGCAGACACTTCTGCCGATCGCCGCTCATGGCATGCGCGGTCATGGCGATCACCGGGATGTGTTCGCCCTCCTGCTCCTGGGCGCGGATGCGGGCCACCGCCTCGTAGCCGTCCATGAACGGCATCTGGATGTCCATGAGGATGCAGTCGAACACCCCGCCGCGCCAGGCTTCCACCGCCTCCCGGCCGTTCTGGACCACGGTGACGTGGTAGCCGGCCTGCTGGAGCAGGGTGCGGATGAGGATCTTGTTGATGTACTCGTCCTCGGCCACGAGGATATGCCAGCCGTCGCCCTCGAGCGAGCCGTCGTCGGGGCGCAGGGCCGGCTCCTCCTCACGGGAATCGACGAGCCCGGACGATTCCAGGGTGACCAGCGGCACGGTGAAGCTGAATTGCGTGCCCCGGCCCGGCTCGGTCTCGAACCAGATCGTGCCGCCCATCAACTCCACCAGCCCCCTGGAGATGGACAACCCCAGGCCGGTGCCGCCGAACCGGCGCGAGTGCGAGCTGTCCGCCTGGGTGAAGGACTCGAACACGCGCTTCTGGTAGGCGGGCACAATGCCGGGGCCGGTGTCGACCACCGCGAAGAGCAGCCATTCGCTGGTGTCCGCGTCCTCCCCGGCCTGCCGGTCGACCCGGACCTCGACCATGCCCTTGCGGGTGAACTTGAGGCTGTTGCCGACCAGGTTGGTGAGCACCTGCACCAGCTTGTTCTGGTCGCCGACCACGGTCGCCGGCACCTCCGGGGCGACCGTGGTGCGGAGTTCCAGGTTCTTGCGCCGAGCGGTCGGCTCCATCGGCCGGAGCACATCGCTGAGCATCCCGCGCAGGGAGAACGGCCGCCGCTCGAGTTCGAAGCGGCCGGCCTCCAGCCTGGAGAAGTCGAGCACGTCGTTGATGATGGTCAACAGGCGCACGGCCGAGCGCCGGATGAGTTCCAGGTGTTCCCGCTGGCCGGGGGGCATCTGCTCGCCGAGGAGGATGTTGGCCAGACCGATGATGCCGTTCATGGGCGTGCGGATCTCGTGGCTCATGTTGGCGAGGAACTGGCCCTTGGCCACACTGGCCGCCTCGGCCGCGACCCGGGCCTGCTCCAACTCACGCTCCCCCTCCTTGCGGCGGGAGATGTCCTCGATCACCCAGACCGTGCCCTGGGCCAGATCGTCCGGGTTGATGGCCTTGCCGCTCATGACGCAGGGCATGACGGTTCCGTCCTTTTTCCTGAGCAGGTATTCGACCTGCTCGACGTCGCTGTCCATCAAGAGGCGGATGTAGCGGCGGACAAACCGGCGGAAGGAGCGCCTGGAGGGGAACAGCAGGCGGATGGTGCCGGCGCGCAGTTCCTCCCGGGTGTAGCCGAATATTTCGCACAGGCGCCGGTTGGCGTTGACGATGCGGCCGTTGCGCACCAGGGCGATGCCCACCAGGCTGGTGCTGAAGATCGTCTCCAGTTCGCGCACCGAGTTCCGCCGCGCCGCCTCGGCCCGGTCGCTGGCCTCGCGACCCGCCCGGACCTGCACGGCCAGCTGTTCCTCGCGGTAGCCCTGCACCGCGATCAGGCCGAAGAGTACGCCCAGGGCCACGGCGATGCAGGAGAGCAGCACCACGATGGTCCACGGGAAGGGGACCGGCTCCAGGGTGGCGACCCGCCAGCCGTTGATCGGCAGGGGGTGGGTCTCGACATTCAGGCGCATCCCGTCCGGGGCCACGGTGCGGCTGCCCAGGGCAAAGGGCAGCGGCTCGAGCGGATAGTCGCGGAACTGGCGGCTGCTGCGGATCTCCAGCCGCCTGCCCTCGCGCAGGGGCCAGGCCGTGCGGAACTGCCACTCGTCGCGGGTGGCGGCGAACACCACCCCGTCCGGGGAGAGCAGCATGGCGTCGAAGGTGGTGCGCTGGGCGCGGAAAAAGTCGTCGATGAGGTTGCTGCGGGTCTTGATGACGAGCACGCCGATGGGCTTGCTGCGGTCGTCAGCGTACACCGGGGCACTGAAATAGAAGCCCTTGCGACCGGTGGTCAGGCCGACCGCCGGGAAGACATGGGGCGTGCCGGCCATGGCGTAGGTGAAGTAGGGCCGGGAGTGGTAGCGGTTGCCGGTGAGACTCGGCTCCTCGGCGGAAACCGAGCTGCCGATGACCGTGCCCGCGGGGTCGAGCACGTAGACCAGGGCCACGTCCAGGGCGCCCCGGGCGGTGTTCAGCACCCGCTGCAGCTCCGGGTTGTCGACCGGTGCGCGGCCGGCGCAGACCTCGACGACCTCGCGCAGCTTGGCCAGGTCCAGGGCCGAATGGCTGAAGGTGCGGACGATAAAGGTCTCGATCTCCTGGGCCAGGTTGGCGGTGACCGGCGCCTGCCGCTGACGGTGGAAGAGCAGGGTCGCCTGGTCGCTGACCAGGGCGATGCCGGCCACCGCGACCAGGGTCAGGAGGGTGATAGCCAGCAGTCGCCGGACCAGGCCGCGGCGGCTGGTCACCCTGCCCTGCCGCCCGTCCGGTCCTGATGCGCTGCGGCTGGCGGGACGCATGGTCAGAACCCCTGCCGGTCCAGGGTGCGGTACTGGATCGCCTCGGCCACGTGCGCGGTCTGGGGCGAATCGGCGCCGGCCAGGTCGGCGATGGTCAGGGCGATCTTGAGGATGCGGTGATAACCCCGGGCCGACAGGCCCAGACGGGTGATGGACTGGGTGAGCAGGTTCGCGGCCACCGGGTCCAGCCGGCAGAACCGCTTCACCTCGCGGGAGCCCATGCGGGCGTTGCAGTGCAACCCGGCCGTGTCGCGGAAGCGGTGCTGCTGGCGGCTGCGGGCCGCATTGACGCGGGCGCGGATCGCCTCCGAGGACTCGCCCGCCGGCTGGCCGATGAGTTCGCGCACCGGCACCGCCGGCACCTCGAGGTGCATGTCGATGCGGTCGAGCAGCGGCCCGGACAGGCGGCTGCGGTAGCGCTGCACCTGCACCGGGGTGCAGCTGCAGGCGCGCACGCGGTCGCCCAGGTAGCCGCAGGGACAGGGGTTCATCGCTGCCACGAGCATGAACCGGGCCGGAAAGCGGAGGCTGGTGGCCGCCCGGGCGATGGTCACGGCGCCGTCCTCGAGCGGCTGGCGGAGCACCTCGAGCACGTGCTTCTTGAACTCGGGCAGTTCGTCGAGAAAGAGCACGCCGTTGTGGGCGAGCGACACCTCGCCCGGCCGGGGCACGTGGCCGCCGCCGATCAGGCCGGCGTCCGAGACGGTGTGGTGGGGCGAGCGGAACGGCCGGGTGACGAGCAGCGGTGTCTGCTCCGGCAGCAGTCCGGCGGTGGAAAAGATCTTGGTGGTCTCGATGGCCTCGTCCAGGGTCAGGTCCGGGAGGATGGTCGGCAGCCGCCGGGCCATCATGGTCTTGCCCGTGCCGGGCACACCGGCGAGCAGGATGTTATGCCCGCCGGCGGCGGCGATCTCCATGGCCCGCTTGGCGTGCTCCTGGCCGCGCACATCGCTGAAATCCACCGGATAGTGGTGGCGGCCGGCAAACAGCGAGGCCGGGTCGATGCTCAGCGGCTCCAGGGAGATCGCCCCGGCGAGAAAGGCCACCGCCTGGTCGAGCCGCTCGATCGGGTAGACCGCAAGTCCCTGGACAATGGCCGCCTCGGCCACGTTGGCGGCCGGCACCAGCAGGCGGCGCATGCCCTCCTGGCGGGCGGCCAGGGCCATGGGCAGGACGCCGGGCACCGGCCGGACCGAGCCGTCCAGGCTGAGTTCGCCGGTGATCACCGTGCCGTCCAGCTGGTCGTGGGCAAAGAGCCCGCCGGCGGCAAGGATGCCCACGGCAATGGGCAGGTCGTAGCCCGTGCCCTCTTTCTTGACCGCGGCCGGGGCCAGGTTGACCGTGATCCGGCGGGGCGGGAACTCGTAGCCCGAGTTCCTGATGGCGGCCCGCACCCGATCCTTGGCCTCGCGCACCGCGCCCTCGGGCAGGCCCACGGTGGAAAACGAGGGCAGCCCCTGGGCCAGGTCCACCTCCACCTGGACCATCAGCCCGTCCACCCCGACCACGGCCGCGCTGATCACCCGGGCGAGCATGGCGCCTCCGCGTACATGGCCTGCAGTTCGGCCGACGGGCCGCCGCCCCTGGCCGCGTCGATGGCCAGCGGGGCGAGGATCTCGAACCCTTCGCCGCCGTTCTTGACCGCCTCGACGAGCGCCAGCCGGGCGCTGGTTGCGCCGGGCCAGGCGACGACCGGCTGCAGCCGCCGGGGGGTGAGCCGGTGGTTGGGCAGCACGGCCAGCAGGGTGGCCGTGCGCAGGGCCGGGTAGACGAAGACCACCCGCCCGCGGTTGCACACCGCAAAGGCGGCGGCGCGGACAAAATCGACCAGGTCGCCGTGCAGTTCGTGGCGGGCCCGGGCCGCCTGGTCGTGGTCGCTCAGCCGGCCGCTGCCCAGGCTGCGGTAGGGCGGGTTGGCGACCACCAGGTCAAAGGATTCCGCGGCGAGCAGCTCACCAATGGCGCGGACATCGCCGCGGACCACCCGCATCCGGTCGGCGAACCCGTTCCGCAGGGCGTTGTCCGCGGCCAGGGCTGCCAGGTCCGCCTGTACCTCCAGGCCAAAGACGGTGAGACCCGGGCAGCGGTGGGCGAGGATCAGGCCGATCACGCCGCAGCCGCAGCCCAGGTCGAGCACCCGGTCCGTAGCCGCCGGCCGGGCGAAATGGGCGGCCAGCACTGCGTCCACGGAGAAGCGGTAGCCGTGCTCGGGCTGGCGGCAGATCAGCCGGCCGGAAAACAGCGTGTCTTCGCTGAGTGCGGCTGTAGGGGCGGGGGTCTGGGACACGGGGCGACTCCGCGGGACAGGGGGCGACGGGTGGGTGCCATTGGGCTGGCAGAGCGGGGCCTTTCCTGCTACAATCCCGCGCTTTCCGGAACCACTGGACAGCTTGCTGAAACTGTTTACCATTTCCGGCAGACGCGGCGCAAGCCGCATTTCTTCGTGTTGAACCACGCCGGCCGGTGCGCCGGTCAACCTGTGCAGGGAGTCTTCCATGGACATCTACATCACCACCCATTTCTGCGGCGGCCACCACCTCCGCGCCTACCCCGGCGACTGCGAAAACCCGCACGGCCACAACTGGAAGGTCAAGGTGACGGTGCGCGCCGAACGGCTCGACCCGCTCGGCATGGGCATCGATTTCCGCCAGCTGAAAGGGGCCGTGGGAGCGGTGATCGACGAACTGGACCACAAGAACCTGAACGAGCACCCGTCCTTCCGCGAGCGCAACCCCTCGTCCGAGCACATCGCCATGTTCCTGTTCGACAGCCTGCGCCAGCCGCTGCAGTCCGACCGTTACCGGCTGTACAGCGTCGAGGTGCTGGAGACCGACACGAGCGGCGTGGTCTATTACGGTGACTGAGCCCCTGCTCGTCAGCGAGCTGTTCTATTCGCTCCAGGGCGAATCCACCCGCGCCGGCCTGCCCTGCCTGTTCATCCGCCTGGCCGGCTGCAACCTGCGCTGCCGCTACTGCGACGCCCGCTACACCTGGGAGGAGCCGGGCGAGCCCATGACCCCGGCCGCCATCCTCGCCTGGGTGGAGCGGTTCCCCGGGGTGATGGTGGAACTCACCGGCGGCGAGCCGCTCTTCCAGGCGGGCGCCCTGCCCCTGCTCGAACAGCTCGTCACCACCGACCGCCAGGTGCTGCTCGAGACCAACGGCAGCCTGCCGGTGGACCGGGTGCCGGAACAGGTGGCGATCATCTTTGACGTCAAATGCCCGGACTCGGGCATGGCTGACCACAACCTGCCAGCCAACCTGGACTGCCTGCTCGCGAGGCGACTACGCGGGGCCACCGACGAGATCAAGTTCGTGCTCAGCTCCGAGGCCGACTTCCTTTGGGCCCGGGAACTGGTGCTGCGTCACGACCTGGAGCGGAACGCCACGGTGCTGTTCTCGCCGGTGCGGCCGCTGTTCGATCCGGCCCGCCTGGCCGACCTGCTGCTCGCCCACCGTCTTCGGGTCCGCCTGCAGCTGCAGCTGCACACCCTGCTCTGGCCCGGCTGCGCCCGCGGCGTCTGACCCGCCCTGCCCGCCCGGCGCCCGCCGGGTGGGGATTTCGCTCTGAAGAAAAGAAAAAATCGTCTCAGAAGAGACTGAAGCGGACGTTCCAGCCGCTCTGCAGAATCGTGCCCAGGACCGGGGCCTTGATCTCGCGCGGCAGGAAGTCGTACTGAAAGGGTTCGGTGGCGGCGTACTGATCCATTGAGCCGAGTCGGCCCGGCCGCAGCCGCACCAGCGGCAGGACCACGCGCGGCCGACCGGTGCGCACTCCCTCCGGGCAGAACAGAAACTGCACCGGCCGTCGCCGGTCCATGAGGGTGACCGTGCGGGTGCGCGACTCAAAGCGCAGGTGCAGCTCGTACAGACCGCTCAGGCCGCGGCGGCTGAGCAGTTCGCACCACTGGACCTCGTCGTGCCGCCAGCCGACCACCAGCTTCCGCCGCCGCTCGACCACCCGCACCGGCGCGTCCAGGTTGTTGACCGCAAGCAGTCGACCGCGCAGTTCGTCCTCGTCCACCGCCACACCGCTTCCCGGAAAGAACCAGACCCGCCGCAACAGCACCTGGAGCACCACCGGCAGGCTCAGGCAGGCCAGCGCCAGCCAGGCAAAGCCCAGCATGGCCGCAAGGCCGGGGTCCAGCCGGTCGACGAACAGCAGCAGCCCGCCCGGACCGAGCAGGACGACCATCAGCCAGAGGAGCAGCCAGAACAGGGTGCGCAGCAGTCGGGTGAACATGGCCGCGATTCAGGCCAGGGTGACGGAGGCGGGCAGGAACCGGAGGACGCCCTCTTCCAGGACCGCCTCCATGCCGATGGGCAGGGCCAGGTTGGCCGTGCGGTGGCCAGCGGGGAAGTCGGCCCAGACCGGAAAGCCCGGCCCCACCAGTTCCAGCACCCGCGCCCACACCGCCTCGCGCAGGCGCAGGCCGGCCAGGGAGTCCGTGCCGGCCAGGTCGAAATCGCCGAGGATCAGGCCGGCCAGCCGCTCGAACCGACCGGCCAGGGCCAGTTGGGTGAGCATCCGGTCGAGCCGGTAGAGGGGTTCGTTGGTGTCTTCGAGCAGCAGGATGCAGCCGTCCCAGGAATGGTCCCAGGGCGTGCCGAGCAGGTGGACGAGCGTGGTCAGGTTGCCGCCGACGAGCGGCCCCCGGCCCGTGCCGCCGCGCAGCACCTCCAGGCCCCGCGGGCGGATGCGCTCCTCCACAGTGCCGGTGAGCAGGGTGAAGAGCGAGACCAGGCTCTGCTCGTCGCTGCGCGCAAGCGACGTGGCCACCGGGCCGTGTACCGAGACCAGCCCGCAGCGGTGGAACAGGGTGTTGAGCAGGAGGGTGACGTCACTGAAGCCGATGAGCCACTTGGGCGTGCGCGTGAACAGCTCCCAGTCGAGCAGACCGGCCAGGCGCAGACAGCCGAAGCCGCCACGGATGGCGAGGATGGCCCGCACCTCCTCGTCCGCCCACAACCGGTGCAGGTGCGCGGCCCGCTGCTCGTCCGTGTCCGCCAGGTAGCCCTCGCACGGTTCCACCGGGCCACAGCAGCTTGACCGCAAAGCCCTGGTCGACGATCAGGCGGATGCCCGCCTGCAGCCGCGCCACGTCGCGCACCGGCCCGGCCGGGCAGACCAGGCCGATGGTGTCGCCACGCTTGAGCCGCGGCGGCAGGACCGGCCGCTCAGGCATCCTTGCCCTGGCAGTTGAGACCGTAGATGAGCTGCAGGCCGGTGAGGGTCAGCTCTGTGTCGATCTCGTCGATGGTCTTGGTGTAGGGCTTGATCAGCTCGGCCATGCCGCCGGTGGCGATGGTGCGGGCCCGCTCCCGGTCCGGGGTCAGCTGGCCGCTGAGCACCTCGACCATGCGGTCGACCAGGCCGCCGAAGCCGTACAGGGCGCCGGAATGGATGGCCTTGACCGTGGTCGTGCCGATGGGGTGGTCCGGGGTGACGTCGATGTCCAGCCGCGGCAGCTTGGCGGTGCGGGTGGCGAGCGCGTCCAGCGAGATGCCGATGCCCGGGTGGATGGTGCCGCCCACATAGGCCGGCTCGCCGTTGACGCAGTCAAAGGTGATGGCCGTGCCGAAATCGATGACGATGAGCGGCTCGTGGAACCGGTCCCAGGCGGCCACGGCGTTGACGATGCGGTCCGCGCCGACCTCGGCCGGGTTCTCGATGGCCACCCGCATGCCCAGCTTGATGGTGTGGTTGACCGCGAGCGGCGGCTGGCGCAGGTGGGTCAGGTAGCTGCGGGCAAAGTGCAGCCAGCTGGTCTCCAGGATCGGCACCACCGAGGCGACGATGAAGCCGGTGATCCGTCCCGGGTCGATGCCGGCCATCTGGAACAGGCCGTGATAGCGAATGGCCAGTTCATCGGCGGTGCGGTCCTGGCGGGACTGCATACGCCAGTTGCCCACCAGTTTTCCTTTGTCGAAAATACCGCTGACAGTGTGGGAGTTGCCGACATCCACGGCAAAAAGCATAGGCGCACCTGCGGGTTGGAGGGGACGGGAAGGATTGTCTTTTTTGCAAGGGATGGTACGATAGTCCACTTTGTGAAATTATTCCAGCCCGAGCTGACCGTACCCGCGCCAGTCGCCCGATTTTCAAGGAGAAGCCATGACGCCCTACATCCAGGTGGTCACCACCGCGCCCGACCGGGCCAGCGCCGAGCAGATCGCCGACCGCCTGCTCGAGGCGCGGCTGGCCGCCTGCGTGCAGATCAGCCCCTGCACCTCCCGCTACCACTGGCAGGGCGCCATCGAACAGGCCGAAGAGATGGTGTGCACGGTCAAGTCGCGCCGCGACCTGTTTGCCGAGGTCTGCCGGGTGATCCGCAGCCTGCACCCCTACGAGGTGCCGGAGATCCTCGCCACCCCGGTGGTGGATGGCGCTGCCGCCTATCTCGACTGGATGGAGCGGGAGTTGCGGCCGGCCACGGAGGACTGAGGCCATGGCCGACGAGGACCAGGGTAAACGCGGTCGCCGCCGCAGGAAGGAATTTCGCTGCCACTGCTGCAAACAGGAGAAACCCTTCTGCTGGAACTGCACCTGCGGCTTCCAGATCTGCCCGGAATGCTTCGAGGAGAACAAGTGGGGCATGAGCAACGGCCCCACCTGGATCTGCCCGGACTGCGAACGGGTGCATATGATGGAATGAGGGGGGAGAGCTGTTTAGGTGGATAGCTGTTTAGGCTGATAGGTTTGCTTGGTGGAGACGATCTGGGAATCCGGGCTGATCGAGAGAGACCCGTGATTTTAGCGAAAAGAGGACGCTGGAGCGTCCAGACGGCGTTCCCACGCTGGAGCGTGGGAACGATCAAATAATTTGAAAACGGGCTTCCATCCCATCGTGACGAGCTGACGTTGCAAGGAAACATCATGAAACCTTCGATCAATTATTCAAAATGTGAATTATGTTTTTAGATTTGAATTTTATGTCCCTGCCTCTTCATGAATAGAGAAGGGGTTCTGTTACAATCCTTGGAATAAAAATTGTAAATTCTGGCGGTTCCTTTCTAGTCACTAGATCCCACAAAAGATTTTTATGTTCAAAAAAATATCGTTACTAAAAAATTCAATCATATTGGTTATGGAACCATGGTTCTGAGAAGAGTTAGTTCAAAAAATTTATAGTCTATTAAGAGACGTTGCAGTTCGAATGCTCACGGTTTGGGATTATCTCCCAAATCTGCGGAATAGGAATTTCTTTAACGGATATCCCTATAATTTTTATCTATTGAATGATACAAGGTTCTTAGCAATTATGAAGCCTTTAAATTTACTAATAGATTCAAATTGTCGATTTATCTCAGATGTCGTATAGCTACATTCAACAATTCAAGTAATTTTCTCTATCCGAAATCACCAAAAATATATACTAAACAAATATGTATTAAATGGAACAAAATTTGAAGCGGAAGAAACGTTTGGGAATTATCGAAAACGTTATGCAAACTATTGAACAAAGTATAAACGACGAGATTTATTTTTCTATGTTATACTACGAAGAAAATTTACGAAGATTTAAAATTAAGTTTAAAGAAAAAATATAATCAGTGCAAAAAACAAGAATTAAGCAATAAGTTAGATAACAAAACGCTTGCTCGGACTCGCTGAGCTCGCCGGTTAGCTTTTCGTTTTGATCGTTCCCACGCTCCAGCGTGGGAACGCTGTCTGGACGCTCCAGCGTCCCCGTTGAAAGAGCAAGCGATGGCCAGAAGCCGTTACGTCGATTCTGGAGCCGGACAAACCCCATTTTCTGACCTGCACCGTGGTCGAGTGGCTGCCCGTCTTCACCCGTCCGGATTCGGTGCAGATCCTCCTGGACAGTTGGTCGCATCAGCGGGCGAACGACGGCTTGCGGCTTTTTGGCTACGTCATTCTGGAAAACCACCTGCACTTCGTGGCCCAGGCCCCGCGTCTGGACAAGTGCCTGAGCAGTTTCAAGTCCTTCACCGCCGCCCGGCTCATCGAACTGCTGGAGGCGCACAAGGCGGAACGGTTGCTGGACCGGTTGCGGCTGGCGAAACAGGCGCACAAGCGCGACCGGGAATACCAGTTCTGGCAGGAAGGCTCCCATGCGGAATTGATCTGCAGTGAACCGGTGATGCGGCAAAAGCTGGACTATATCCACCAGAACCCGGTGCAACGCGGTTATGTGGACCTGCCCGAGCATTGGCGGTATTCGAGTGCGCGGAACTATCTCGGACAGGCGGGGCTGATCGAGATTGATCCGTGGTTTTGAACGGGACGGGACGCTGGAGCGTCCAGATTGCGTTCCCACGCTGGAGCGTGGGAACGATCAAAGATTCAAACTTATGCATTCGATGACCATCGAGCGAAGGATGGACTGCACGTATGAATGGCGAGCAACCGAAGAACCCCCTCCATGGAGTCACTCTTGAGAGTGTTGTCGTAAAACTTGTTGATCACTACGGCTGGGACGAACTCGCCACTAGAATTAAGATCAATTGTTTCAAGAGTGACCCGTCCGTGAAATCCAGCCTGCAATTTCTGCGGAAAACGCCTTGGGCCAGAGAGAAAGTGGAGCGTCTGTATCTTTCTACCTTTGTCTTTTCGGGGCGAGCCAAACGAAGAACAAGCAGACGTTGATCGTGCCCACACTGGAGCGCTGGCTCGATCAAACAAGCAACAGCACCTGTCCTTGAACATCCACAGCACATTTGCCTCAAGGTAACGTCTCCCCTCCCCTCTCAGCAAAGGCCAACCCTTGCGACCGAACCCCATGAGTGAACACACCTACGACGAATCCAAGATAAAGACCCTCAGCTCGCTCGAGCACATCCGCCTGCGGACGGGCATGTACATCGGCCGGCTCGGCGACGGCTCCAACCCCGACGACGGCATCTACGTCCTGCTCAAGGAGGTCATCGACAACGCGGTCGACGAGTTCATCATGGGCTCCGGCAAGCGCATCGACATCCACATCGGCGAGGACGGCCTCGTGCCGGGTGCGCGACTACGGCCGCGGCATCCCGCTGGGCAAGGTCGTCGAGTGCGTCTCCATCATCAACACCGGCGCCAAGTACAACGACGACGTCTTCCAGTTCTCGGTCGGCCTGAACGGCGTCGGCACCAAGGCGGTCAACGCCCTGTCCGCCGCGCTTCCGGTCGTCTCCTTCCGCGACGGCCGCAGTCCAAGAGGCGGTCTTCGAGCGGGGCGTGCTCGTCGAAGGAGAGCGAAGGCGACACCAGCGAAAAGAACGGCACCCTCGTCGAGTTCCTCCCGGACCCGGAGATCTTCGGCGAGTTACGCCTTCAACCCGGAGTTCGTCGAGAAGCGGCTGTGGAACTACGCCTACCTCAACTCCGGCCTCACCCTCACCTGCAACGGCGAGGAGTTCGTGTCGAAGAACGGCCTCCTCGACCTGCTCGACCGCGAGGTGAGCAGCGAGTCCGCTCTACCCGCCCATCCACTTCGGCGACAAGACGCTCGAGTTCGCCTTCACCCACACCGACAACTACGGCGAGGAGTACTTCTCCTTCGTCAACGGCCAGTACACCTCCGACGGCGGCACCCACCTGTCGGCCTTCCGCGAGGGCTTCCTCAAGGGCATCAACGAGTTCTTCCGGCAGAAGTACAAGGGCGAGGACGTGCGCGAGGGCATCGCGGCGGCCGTCGCCGTCAAGCTCAGGAACCCGGTCTTCGAGACCCAGACCAAGAACAAGCTCGGCAACACCGACATCCGCGGCCTGGATCGTCGCCGCGGTCAAGGCGCGGTGGCCACCCACCTGCACAAGTTCCCGGAAACCGCCGAGGTCTCTGCGACAAGATGCAGCGCAACGAGAAGCTGCGGCACCGAGCTGCAGTCGGTGCGACGCGAGGCCAAGGCCAAGGCCAAGAAGATCGCCTTCAAGATCCCCAACCTCAAGGACTGCAAGTACCACCCGGGCCGCGGCAACGCCTCCAAGCAGGGCCGGGAGACCATGCTCTTCATCACCGAGGGGCAGTCCGCCGCCGGCTCCATGGTCAGCTCCCGCGACGTCATGACCCAGGCCATCTTCTCCCTCCGGGGCAAGCCGAGAACATGCTCGGCCAGCGGCTCGACGGCTCTACAAGAACGAGGAGCTGTACAACCTGATGATGGCCCTCGGCATCGAGGAGTCCATCGAGGACCTGCGCTACGACAAGGTCATCCTGGCCACCGACGCCGACTACGACGGCTTCCACATCCGCAACCTGCTCCTCACCTTCTTCCTCACCTATTTCGAGGAGCTGATCACGCAGGGGCGGGTCTACATCCTCGAGACCCCGCTCTTCCGCGTGCGCAACAAGAAGGAGACGCGCTACTGCTACACCGCCCAGGAGAGGGACGCGGCCATCAAGACGCTCAAGGCCAAGAGCAGGCGGACCGGTCCCGAGACGACCCGCTTCAAGGGCCTGGGCGAGATCTCGCCGCCCGAGTTCGGGCAGTTCATCGGCGAGGACATGCGCATCAGACTGGTGCGGCTCGACCGGCTGAGCGAGGTCGGCCGGGTCCTCGAGTTCTACATGGGCAAGAACACGCCGGAGCGGAGGCAGTACATCATGGAGAACCTGATCGTGAGGCCGGTATGAGCGAGACCAGCGAGCGCGAGCACGGCAAGCTGCACCAACTGTTCGACACCAATTTCCTCGACTACGCCTCCTACGTCATCAAGGACCGGGCCATTCCCGACGTCGACGACGGGCTCAAGCCGGTGCAGCGGCGCATCCTGCACACGCTCTCCAAGATGGACGACGGCAAGTTCCACAAGGTGGCCAACGTCGTCGGCGAGTGCATGAAGTACCACCCCCACGGCGACGCGTCGATCTTCGCGCCCTCGTCGTCCTGGCCAACAAGAACTCCTCATCGACAGGCAGGGGAACTTCGGCAACATCTTCACCGGCGACGAGGCCTCGGCGGCCCGCTACATCGAGTGCCGGCTGTCGCCGCTGGCACGCGAGACCCTGTTCAACAAGGACCTCACCGAGTTCGTCGACTCCTACGACGGCCGCAACCAGGAGCCGGTGCGGCTCCCGGCCAAGATCCCGCTGCTGCTGCTGCTCGGCGCCGAGGGCATCGCCGTGGGCATGGCCACCAAGATCCTGCCGCACAACTTCGGCGAGGTGCTCCAGGCCGAGATCGCCTACCTGCGCGGCCAGGAGTTCGTCCTCTACCCGGATTTCCCGCGCGGCGGCATCATCGACGTCACCGACTACAACGACGGCAACGGCCGCATCCGCTGCCGGGTGCGCCTGACCCAGCCGGACGCGCGCACCATCGTCATCACCGAGCTGCCGGCCACCATCACCACCCAGACGCTCATCGAGTCCATCGAGAAGGCGGCCAAGGCGAACAAACTCAAGATCGCCTCGATCAACGACTACACCGCCGAGAAGGTCGAGGTCGAGATCAAGCTGGCGCGCGGCGTGCTCGCCGAGGAGACCATCGACGCCCTGTACGCCTTCACCGATTGCGAACTGAGCGTGTCGCCCAGCCTGATCGCCATCGAGGAGAACATGCCGCGGCAGTTGCAGGTGGAGGACGTCCTGCGCCGCAACACCGACCGGCTGCGCAAAAACCTGCAGACCGAGCTGACCATCGAACTCGGCCGGCTGGAAGAGAAGTGGCATGCCCGAAAGCTCGAGCAGATCTTCATCGAGGAGCGGCTCTACAAGCAGATCGAGGAACAGACCAACTACAAGGCGGTGACCGGCACGGTTCGCGAGGCGCTGGCGCCCTACGCCGAACAGTTGCGGCGCAAGATCACCGCCGAGGATGTGGAACGGCTGCTGGAGATCAGGATCCGGCGCATTTCGCGTTACGACATCAACCGGCAGGAAAAGGAACTGCGCGAGATCGAAAAGGGTATCGCCCGGATCAAAAAAGACCTGACCGACATGGTCAACTTCACCATCAGATTTCTCGAGGACCTGTTTACCAGGTACGCGCCGCTGTATCCGCGGCGGAGCGAGTTGCGCGCCTTCGACGAGGTCGATGCCCGGGCAGCGGCGCTCTCCAACCTGCACGTCGGCTATCACCGGGAAAGCGGCTTTCTCGGCCACAAGGTGAAAATCGAGAACGAGAAGAACGACCTGGAACTGCACTGTTCGGAGTACGACCGGCTGCTCCTGATCTTCCGGGACGGGCGGTTCAAGGTGGTGCCCGTGCCGGACAAGCTCTTTGTCGGCCCGGACATTTACTGGCTGGGGTTGGTGCAAAACGACCTGGTGTTCAATCTCGTTTACCGCCACGGACCGGAAAACCTGGCCTACGTCAAGCGGTTCGCCATGCCCAAATTCATTCTCAACCGCGACTACCATCTGTTCGAGGAGGACAAGCGGTCGGTCATCCTGCTGCTGCTGGTCGGTCGTGAGGGGTTGCGCATCCGCGCCAGCCTGATGCCGTCACCGCGGGCCAAATACAACGCGGTGGAAATCGACCTCGACGACCACCTCATCAAGGGGACCAGCGCCCGGGGCCGCCGCATCTCGAGCCGAGCGGTGCGTCGGGTCACCGATATCACCAACCAACCGCGCAAACCCGCCGTCACCCCGCTCGACCTGCCGGGCATGAGCAAAAAGGACGAGGAGTGAGACCGCAACGGGCTGCGCCCTTGTACCGACAAGGGGAGACGACCACTGATGCCTCGCTCCGAGCGATTCAACAAAAAAGGGTGGCTTTCGCCACCCCGTTCCATTCCCGTGTGCGCCGCGCCGCGAGGGCAGTGACGCATCTCTGGTCGGCTATTTGATTCGAATGAGGTTTTTCACGCTTTTGACACCGCTGACCCCGCGGGCCAGGGACTCGGCCTTGTCCACCTGAGCCTGGGTCGATACGGCGCCGTTGAGGACCACCTCGCCCTTGAAGGTATCCACGGAGACCGCCACGCCGCTGACATCCTTGTCCGCGAGCAGCGCGGTCTTGACCCGCGCGGTGATGGTCGCGTCATCGACCACGGTGCCTGTCGACCGACCGGCCGGGGTCGCACAGGAAACCGTGCACGCCACCACGAAAGCGAACAGAAGAGCAAGAATTCCCCGAGTGCTTTTTTGTCCCATCATGCATCCTCCTTTCTCAAAAGTTCGATCTGAAGCGTTCTGGTGGAGGTGCGCAGGGTTGCAGCATGAGCGCATCCGGTTCTCCAACGGCGGTGCCCTTTGCTGCCTGACCGGTCTGAACGCCCCCAGAAGAAGCTCTCCCCTACCGCTGCCGACCTTTCGGCGCAGCTGGTATTGATCACCGTTCTTACTCAACATCCTGATATTGTTCAAGCAGTAAACTGTGTGAGCAGATTGTTCGACGAACAAGGGGCAGCCGTCAGGACGGATGGGCAAGGCGTTGGAGCGAGGGTACTGTCGACCTTTTCGTCCTGCAAAGAGCAGAGGCAAGCAGGCGTTGAGAGAGCCTCAGGATCTCCCGGATCAGTGGTCCCAACGGGAGACGACCGAAAATACTGTTGACTGTCAAGGAACGTGTTTGCTATACCTGACCGCCACTTGACCCCCCAACCGGCGTCGGCGCCCGCTCAGCAGGCAGCGGTGACCTGGACGCTGCGGAGAACGATTCCGCTGGACAGCGGAACGGATTGTTGTCGAACGTGGGTCAACGACCCGGCAAAGAAATGCATCATTGGAACGGCGGCAGTGCGATGGAAGCATTGCCGTTCGCTCCAGCCAGCCTGACGAAACGGCCACATCCCCATTAACGTCTGGTGCAGGAATTTCGATGATAGGAATCTACGCTGGAAGTTTCGACCCGCCGACCAACGGTCACCTGTGGATGATTGAACAAGGTGCCAAGTTGTTCTGCAAATTCTATGTGGCCATCGGCCAGAACTCACAAAAGGCGTACACTTTCAGCCTGGATGAACGGGTGGAGATGCTGCAGGAGTTATGCGCCGATTTCAGCAATGTCGAAGTGGTCCAGTTCGAGAACAAGTTCCTGGTGAAATATGCGGAGTCGATCGGCGTAGACTACATCCTGCGCGGCATCAGGAACGAAAAGGACTACACCTACGAACGGGGCATGCGCTACGTCAACAGCAACATGAACAACACCATCCAGACCTTGTTCATGATGTCGCCCCGCTTCCTGGTGGAAGTCAGTTCGAGCCTGGTGAAGGGCCTGGTCGGTTCGGACGATTGGGAGCATATTGTCCGTGAATACGTGCCGGAAACGGTCTTTTTCCGCATGCTGAAAAAGTTCGGCATCATCTCCCCTCTGCACAACCGGCGCAGGGTACTGGAAAGCATCTGAAAGCTGGCCTTTCACCTCCCTGTTTCCAACTGAGCGAAGGTCACGAACACACCATCCCTCGTCCATTGCTGTCAGCGAGTCTCAGCCTTTCTGTCAGCCTCGACCTAACGCATGAACACAAAAAGCCCTGGCAGCGTTGCCAGGGCTTTTCGTGTTCGCGATAGGGGAAAATCAGGGTGACGAGCAGGTGTAGAATCCGTTGGACGATGGCTGTACCGCCACAGCGCCCTGGACAAGGACGATGCGGCCGCCCTACCCTGCCGAGTCGGTATCAACCCGGATATTTGCCTTCGATATAGTCCTTGAGATAGTGATTTTCCACCTCATGGATTTTGATCTGCGCATTGACCACGTCACCGATGGAGACCAGTCCTTTCAGTTCTGTTTTGTCCATAATCGGGATGTGGCGGATGCGGTTTTCCGTCATGACGGCCTGGATGTAATCAATGGTATCCTCTTCCGAGGCACAGAGGAGATTTTTCGTCATCACCTGGTTGACCCGCTGCAGGCTGCAGTTTTCCACACATCCTTCGTGCACGGCTTTGAGGATATCATTGGGGGCGACGATACCAACGATTTCCTCCTTGTCGTTGACCACGATCAGCGAGCCGATCTTGTTGCTGAACATCTTGGCCGTGGCCGCCATCAACGTACTGTTCTCGTTGATGGTGTAGACTTTGCTTCCCTTGACTTTGAGGATATCTTTCACTTTCATGGATGTAACTCCTTAAAAAGATGTTTGCTGGCTGGATGCCCTTCGCTCAGGAGAGAAATAACCTGAGGAGGAACAGGAACTATCAGATGGCTATCGGATACAGGCTGATAGCAAAGACACAGACAGCGAGTACAAAGGTGCAGACCGGAGCAAAACCAGCCACCGGGCTCTCGTTGAACTGCTCTTCCGGCTCGTAGAAGTACATGGTAATGATGAGCCGCAGATAGTACCACATGGAAACAATGCTGCTCAGGATGCCGAGAACGGCGAGCAGAATCTGACCGGCATCAATGGCACTGGTGATGATGTAGAACTTGCCCATGAAACCGGCGGTCGGCGGTATGCCTGCCATGGACAGCAGGAAGATGCTGATCGCAGCGGCGGAATACGGTCTGGCCTTGGCAAGCCCCTTGAAATCGTCAAAGGTCTTGCGCTTTTCGCCCGCCCCGCCCAGGTAGGAGAGTGCGGCAAAGATGCCCAGGGTGCTGGCGGCATAGGCGGCCAGGTAAAAGGCGATGACGCTCCCGGTGAAGTCGTTGGAGCTGATGGCTACCAGGGCGATGAGCAGGTAACCGCTGTGGACGATACCGGAAGCGGCCAGCATGCGCTTGAGGGACTGTTGCCCGATGGCGATAAGGTTGCCACCGAACATGGTCAGGATGGAGATGTAGAACAGGTATTTGATCCAGCCGGCATGCAGGCCGGGATCAAGGACGAGAAAGTTCGCGAAAACCGCAAAGATGGCAGTTTTCAAAGCGGTGGCCATATAGCCGGTAATCGGAACCGAGGCGCCGTCATAGACGTCGACCACCCAGGCGTGGAACGGGAAGGCCGCGGCCTTGAACAGAAAGGCCACCATGATGAAAAAGGCCCCGCCGATGATCGCCGGCGACTGCAGAAAACCATGGGTGGCAAGGTATTGTCCGATCAGCGGGAACTTGGTACTCCCTGCCGCACCATAGACAAGGGCGCTGCCCATGACCAGGAATCCTCCGGCAAAAGATCCGAGCAGGAGATACTTGAGCAGGGCTTCCGAACTGACAACATTCCTGCGATCGTAGCCGACGAGGATGTAGATGGCCAGGGACATGATTTCCAGGGCGATGAACACAGTGATAAGTTCATGCGCCATGGTCAGGAGCAGCATGCCGGAGGCGGCGAACACTGTCAGGCTGTAATATTCAGCCGTGCAAAAGGTGTTCTGTCTGAAGTACGACTGGGAACTCATGGCTGTAAAAAAACCGCAGGCCAGGATGATCAGACCGGCAGCCTTGGAGAAGTTACTGACCACGAGGAGGCCTTTGAAAACCTCACCGAACAACGCGGTGCTGCCGGTGATGCACGATCCGAGCTGCACCAGGAAGGCCAGGGCAAACACACCCGCGCATCCGTAGGCCGCGATCTCGTTGGAGAGTTTGTCATAGGCGGAAGCGAGCATCAGCAGAATCGCCCCTGCGCCGACGATAATCAGTGGCATGAGTAGCATTAAATCGTTCGTCATGATGGGAATCCAGCCTTATTTCTGTTCAAGGGTGAGCCCAGAAACCTGAGCGTTGCTTACTGGAGCCTGTGCGACCACAGGAGTCTGCTGCGGGAACTGCAACGCCGTGGTCGGCGTGATTTTGCTCAGGAACGGATGGGGGTAAATACCCATGACAATGATAAGGAGAATGACCGGCAGGAAGGTCAGGCCTTCAACCAGTGTAAGATCCTTGAAGTTTTCGGACGATGTGATGGATTTTTCAAAGAAGACCCGCTGGAACATCCACAGCATGTAGCAGACCCCGACAATCAGGGTGGTGCCGGCCAGGACACCGATGACCACGTTGAACTTGATGGCGCCCAGGATAATCATGAACTCGCCGATGAAGCCGCTGGTGCCGGGAAGACCCACGGAGGCGAGCATCGCGATGGCGAAGTACAGGGCGAAAACCGGTGCCTTGGCGGCAATGCCGCCGAGATCGTCAATGGTCCGGGTCTTGGTCCGCTCTTCGAGAATACCGGCGAAGAGGAACAGCACACCGGTGCTGGTAGCGTGGGCGACGATCTGATAGATGCTGCCGGTGAGGGCCTGCATGTTCATGCAGAACACACCCAGGGCGATCACACCCATGTGCGAGGCCGAAGAGAAGGCGAGCATCCGCTTGAAATCCTTCTGGGTGATGGCGGCAATGCCGCAGTACATCATGCCGATCACACCCGAATAGGCGAGGAGAATGGCGAATCGGGCGAATGTTTCGTCAAACACCGGCACAACAAAGCGGATGACACCGTACACACCGATTTTGGCCATGATCGCCGACAGGACAAAGGTGGCCGAGGTCGGGGCCTCGGTATAGGCGTCGGGCAACCAGGTGTGGAAGGGAAAGAGCGGGATCTTGATGGCAAAGGCGATCATGAACCCGAAGAAGGCGACAGCGGCGACCTCGCCGGTCAGGTTGAGCCGCGCCATCTCGCTTATCGAGAAGTTCCACTCGTTGAACTGAGCATGATAGCTCACGCCGAGATAGATCAAGGCGGTCAGCATGAGCAGGGAGCCGGCGATGGTGTAGATCGTGATCTTGAGCGTGGCGGGCAGGCGCTTCGGTCCACCATACAGGCCGAGCATGAAGAACACCGGCAACAGCATGATCTCCCAGAAGACATAGAAGAGCACCATGTCTGCGGCGCACACCGCGCCGGCCATGGCCCCCTGGACGATCAGCAGGTTGGCGTAATACCCTTTCTCCCGGGTGCCGAAGACCAGATACACCATCGGCAGCAGCACGGAACCGGCCATGAGGATAAAGAGGCTGATGCCGTCAATGCCCAGGTGATAGGAGATCCCCAGTGACTTGATCCAGGGGACATACTCGACAAACTCCAGATGTCCGGTGGATTGGAAACCGAAATACAGGTCAAGACTCAGGACAAGAGTGGCCAGAGAGATGAAGAGTCCTGTACTCCTCGCCACCATCCTGCTGGCCGGACTGGCGAGCAACAGCAGTCCGGCGAGGATGGGGAGAAAAATTATGACGGAAAGGACATGTTCGAACATTCTTTCACCTTCCTAGTTCAACGATTGAGAGAGGAAAAGGCTCATGAGGCTCAGGCCGACGACCATGTAGATGGCGTACACCCTGACATAGCCGACTTGAAGGACTTTGAAGGCACTTCCCAGCACCACATAGAGTCGTGCCGCCCCCTTAACCGGACTGTCGGTGACGTTCGGTTCAATGGTCTTCCAAATAGCCGTGCCGATGGCCTTGTACGGCTGAACAATGACGGCGTTGTACAACTCGTCGACGTAGAACTTGTGATAGGCAAAATTGGCAAAGCCCTTGAATTCCGGCTCCTGCGCACCTTGTCCGAACTTGCCGTAGGCGATTTTCAAACCAACGGCAAAGGCGGCGATACTGGCCAGGATGGCGATGATCTGCAGGAAGGCTGAACTGTGGTGATGTTCAGTCAGACTCGGCTCAAGCCAGTGCGAGATGGTCAGGACGCCGGGGAAGTTGAGGAATCCGGCAAAAACGGCGCCGACCGCGAGGATGATCAGCGGCACGGTCATGACGGCCGGAGATTCCTGGGCATGCTCATAGGCGTGATGGTCACGGGGTTCGCCATGGAAGACAAGGAAGATCATGCGGAAGGTGTAGTAGGCCGTCATGCCGGCAACAAACACGCCAATCAGCCAGATACCGTAATGGCCGGTGGCCAGTGCGCTGTACAGGATCTCGTCCTTGCTGAAAAAGCCCGAGAAGGGCGGGCAACCGGCCAGGGCCAGGGCGCCGATGACCATGGTGATATAGGTTTTGGGCATTTTTGCCTTGAGGCCGCCCATCTTCCAGATGTTCTGCTCATGGTGCAGCGCGTAGATAACCGAACCGGCGCCAAGGAAGAGCAGGGCCTTGAAAAAGGCGTGGGTGAAAACGTGGAAGATGCCGGCCGAGTACGCAGCCACACCCACACCGGCGAACATATACCCCAACTGGCTGACCGTGGAGTAGGCCAGGATTTTCTTGATGTCGTCCTGGAACATGCCAAAGATGGCAGCCAACAGGGCGGTGAGAATACCCACCCAGGCGATGACCGTTCCGGCCAGTTCCACGTGGGCGTACAGGAAGCTGAAGCGGGCGACCATGTACACACCGGCGGTGACCATGGTGGCCGCATGGATGAGCGCGGACACCGGCGTGGGGCCGGCCATGGCGTCAGGCAACCAGACATAGAGCGGGATCTGCGCGGATTTGCCGGTGGCGCCGACGAACAGCAGCAGGCAGACGGTCAGGGCAATGGCCGGTTCAAGCATGTGGACATTGGCCTTGAGCGAAAGATAGTCAAATCCTTGCGCGCCAACGGCCCAGAACAGAAAGGCCATGCCGAGGACGAAGCCGAGGTCGCCGATGCGGTTGACGATGAAGGCCTTGTTGCCGGCCAGCACATTGCCACGGTCTTCACTGTAATAGCTGATGAGCAGATACGAGCACAGACCAACGCCCTCCCAGCCGACAAACATGACGACCGGACCGTCTCCGAGCACCAGCACGAGCATGCTGCCCAAAAACAGGTTCATGTAGGCGAAAAATTTGCCGTAGTTCCCGTCCCCCCCCATATACCCGATGGAGTAGATATGGATGAGGGTACCGATCAGGGTGACAAACAGCAGCATCAGGCAGCTGAGCGGGTCGGCGAGAAATCCCATGTTGATGTGCAGATCGCCCACGCTGAACCAGGTGAAAGCGTTCTGCGTCAGATACCTGGATTCGGGTGGCAGCGCCTTGAGGGCGAAGAACACCTTGAGTGCGAGAACAAACGACAGGACCGGTCCGACACAGGCAAGCAATCCGTAGAACTTCTCGGAAAGTTTGCACCTGTTACAGGTGAAGACATGCAGGAGTCCGATGACGACTGCTCCCAACAGCGGAAAAAGCGGGATCAGACCTAGATATGTTGCACTTTGTTCCATGGAAATCACCCTTTCAGCAGGCTGAATACGTTGGTATCGAGCTTGCCCTTGTGTTTGTGCAGTAATATCACGACAGCCAGCGCGAGAGCGGCCTCCGCAGCAGCGACCGCCATGACCATCATGGCCAGCACGTGCCCATCCATGCTTTCATGGGCCCGAGAAAAGGCAATGAAAGCGAGGTTGGCTGCGTTCAGCATCAGTTCGATGGACATGAACACAGTGAAAACGTTCCGCCTGGAAATGACGCCGACGATCCCGAGACAGAAAAGGATAACGCTGAGAAAGAGGTAGTTGTGGATCATTTGCCGGTCCCCCTTTTCCCTGTCAGGACAACCGCTCCGACCAGGGAAACCAGAAGCAGAATGGAGACGATTTCAAATGGGACCAGCCATTCCTGGAAAAGAATCAGGCCGACCGGTTTGACGCCGCCAAAATTGTTGCCGACGAGGTCGACACTCATGTTCGGCAGGGTTTTGATGATCTTGCCGAGAAGCAAACCCACAGGTGCGACGAGCACAAGTCCACCGAGGATATAGGGGATCTTGGTTTCCTCGCTGGGCAGGTCCTCAGGCTGGATGTTCAGGAACATGATGATGAACACGATGAGCGACATAATGGCGCCGGCGTAGACAATCAGCTGCAGCGCAAAGATCAGTTTGGCTGAAAGCAGGGCGTATAGCCCGGCCAGGCAGACCAGCGTGACAACAAAGCTCATTGCTCCGTTCATCGGGTGCCGGAAGAAGATCAGCCCGGCCGCGCCTAGCACAGCCAGCACTGCGAACCCGTAAAACAATAAGTTGACTAGCATGATTTCAAGCGCCCCCTTTCATGTACTCTTCTTCGGTGAATGCACCCTTGGTCTCCATCAGATCGCTCATCGTCAGAACAAACTGATTCCGATCGTTTCCGGTGACTGAAAAGATACCTGTATCCATGCGAATGGCGTCCTTCGGACACGCCTCAACGCAGTAACCGCAATAAATACATTCGAGCAGATCGATTTCAAACTTGACCGGCATTTTTTCCGATCGGTCGTCCAACCTTTCGCCTGCCTCGATGGTAATGCATTTGGCCGGACAGTTGGTCTGGCACATGAAACAGGCGACGCATTTCATCGACCCGTCTTCGTGCCTGGTCAGCCGGTGGCGTCCACGCCATCGCGCTGTGATCTCCGGCTTCAGTTCAGGGTAGTGGCGGATATACAGTTTGGAGGTGTCCAAAAAATTTCGGATAAAATGGCTGAAAGTCGTCGCCATACCCTTGAAGACCTCGACCAAGTACACCTTCTCGGCGAGTGTGGCTCCCTTTCGTTCGATAATTTTTACTTTTGCGCTCATGCCGGCTCCTGTCAGCTCAGTGCAATGACGACTGCACTGGTTACGAAAATATTCAGCAAGGAAAGGGGGATCAGAGTCTGCCAGCCCAGTCGCTGCAATTGATCGTACCGGAAACGGGGCAGTGTCCAACGGACCCAGACATAGACGAAGCACATGAAGGTCACCTTGACCAGGAAGGTGACTATCTGCAGGCAGACGGCCAAGATTCCGGCCGAGGTGCCACCGGACCCGCCGATCAGGAACATGAAGAGCACCAACTCCAGGGCAATCACCACGCCCCACAGGACTTTGATGTAGATGTTGGCTTCACGCACACGCGGGTCGTTCTCACGCGAGTAGTGGCTGCGGTTGTTTTTGCTGATCCAGCCGGCAAACAGCAGGGCAAAGACCGGAAGCAGCAGCATGAGCAGGAAGGTGACAATCCGTGAATTGTTCACCAGGGTCTCGGTGGTGAACCAGGGAATCTGGAACCCGCCGAAAAACAGGGTGACGATGATTGCACTGGAGGTGAACATGGCCACATATTCACCCATGAAAAACATGCCGAATTTCATGCCGCTGTACTCGACGTGGAAACCGGCAACGATCTCGCTCTCACCCTCGGCAAGGTCGAAGGGGACACGGTTTGCCTCGGCAAAGGCCGCGATGATGAAGATAATCGCTCCGAGGGGTTGCAGCACAACGCCCCACATGGGGATAAAGCCGAAGAGCAATTTTCCTTGGAACTGGACGATTTCCGTCAGATTGACAGTACCGTAGACCACGAGCAGGCTGATCAGTGCGAACCCCATGGGGATTTCATAGCTGATCACCTGGGCGGCCGAGCGAAGACCACCGAGCATGCCGTACTTGTTGTGTGAGGACCAGCCGGCGAGGATGATGCCGTACACGGAGAAGCCGACAATGGCCAGGAACCAGAGAATGCCGAGATCAGTGGGGATGGCCTGCATCAGGTACTGCTTGCCGTTGATCACCAGGGTGTCGGCGAATGGAACTGCCGCAAAGGAAATCAGGGAGACCGAGAAAACGATCACCGGCGCCAGTACAAAATAGAACTTATGGCGTATATGGCCGGGGATGACATCCTCTTTGGTGACCAGTTTCACCGCGTCGGCCAGGTTCTGCACCAGGCCTGCGGCACGAAACCCGAAAATATTACAGCGGTTCGGTCCCGACCGATCCTGGATGAAGGCACAGCCTCGACGTTCCATCCAGACGAGAACAGCGATGAAACAGAGCGGCACCAAAGCACCGAACGCCACCCTGAGCACTATAAGGAGAATATCAAGCTGCGACATTTGCGACCTCGTTAGCTGTTAATGCGGTTCCTTGGGCAGGGATGTGCTCCAGATCGACAGTTCCCAGCGCGGCGACGTTGGCGAGCAGATCAGCGAGCACGGCTTCCCTGCTGCTGAACTCTCCGCCGAGCAGGTGGACCACCTCGATCAGGCTGGGCGCCTGGCTGTTCTTTGAGACAGCCGCCTTGTACTGCTGGAGGATGCCGTCGCAGTTGATCACCAGACCGTTGTCCTCGCTGTAGGACGCAACCGGCAGTTGGATGGCCGCCTTGGCCGAGCAGTCGTTCTGATAGCTGCCGATGTGGATGAGTTGGACCTTGTCGAGCAGGGCCTGAAAAGCCTCATTCCCGAGACTGCTGGTCAGATCATTCTGAAAGTTGATCAGCAGGTCGGCACCTGCAACAGCGCTATCGAAGGCGGTCTTTTCACTGTCGATACCGAGGATGGCGAAAGAGGCCCGGTTGGCGGATTTGTCGTCCTGAATGAGGAAGTTATCGCCATCACCCTGTTGGACATACCCGTCACTGTACCCGCTGACTGCAGCACCGCACTGTTCGGCAAAACGCTGCACCACACGCATCTGTTCCAGCGAGCAGTTCGGCGAGACGAGCACCACGATGCTTTTCGCCTGGCTGATGGCCCGACGAACCGCTTCGACAGCAACAGCCAGCTCGACCACATTCTCGCCGACCTGAGCCGCCACAAGCCGGTTGTCATTCTCCAGTTTGTAGGTCATGCGGCCAGCGTCGCAGATGAAGTAGCCGTTCACCTGTTCGTTCAGCCGGGGCCGGAACCGATAAATGGTGTCATCCTTGTATTTCTCGCGGTTATGATCGATGGAAATATTGCAGCCCTTGCTGCAGCCGTGGCAGATACCGGGACTCCTGGTCAGAAACCAGGCACGCTGTTTGAAGCGGAAATCCTTGCTGGTCATGGCACCAACGGGACAGAGGTCGACCACGTTAAGCGCGTAACGGTTGTTCAGCGGCCGTCCCGGGAAGATGTTGACACGGGCCGCGTCCGTCCGGTTGACGATGCCGAGTTCTCCGGTCTTGGTGATCAGGCGGGTGAAGCGAACGCAGCGCGCGCACAGCACGCAACGCTCCTGGTCATGGACCACGCCACAACCGAAATCCATTTTTTTGGCCTTGAGCACCGGTTTGACCGTCATGCGGCTCTTCTGGCCATCGTATTTCATGTAGAAATCCTGGAGCTTGCATTCACCGGCCTGATCACAGACGGGGCAGTCGATCGGGTGGTTGATCAACTCAAGTTCCATGACGTTACGCTGGATCCGCTTGATGTTGTCCACATCGAGCAGGACTTTCATCCCTTCGGCCGCCCGGGTCTTGCAGGCAGGCACAACCGGAGGCCGCCCCTCCTCGATGCCCACCAGGCACAAACGGCAGTTGCCGTCGGCGCCCAGAGCCGGATGATAGCAGAGATGCGGAATCTCGATACCGACAGCGCCAAGGGCGTCGATCAGGTTTTTGCCTGATTCGACCTCAACTTCCTGTCCGTTGACAAATAGTTTTATCTTTTCAGCCATGATCCCCGTATCCTTGTTACATCGCGGCCTGGACCGGAGCGCCGTTGTGCACGTACGCTTCGAATTCATGCCGGAATTTGTTCAGGTAGCTGCGTGTCGACATGGTGCATGCCGCCGAAAGGACACAGACCGTTTTCCCTTCGATGTTGTCGCAGAGTTCGGTCAGCAGGTCGATGTCACCGATCGTTCCCTCGCCTCGCAAGATCCTTTTGACTATTTTCAACATCCAGCCAAGTCCTTCGCGACAGGGTGTGCACTGGCCGCAGGACTCGTGATGGTAGAACGAGATGAGGTTCTCGACAAGTTTGACCATGTCCACGGTGTCATCGAGAACGACGATGCCGCCGGAACCGAACATGGTCTTGTGGGCGGCCATGGACTCGTAGTCAAGGGTGACATCCTGGGCTTCCTCGGGGGTCAGCACCGGCGTTGAACTGCCGCCGGGAATGATGCCCTTCAGGTTGCGGCCATCCCGCAAACCGCCGGCGACCTTTTCAATCACCTCAAGAATGGGCAGCCCGAGCGGCAGTTCATACATGCCCGGTTTTTTGACCAGGCCGGAAATGCCGAAGAGATGGGTGCCCGGGCTTTTCTCCGTGCCGTAGGCCTTGTAGGCATCAGGGCCGTTGGCGAGGATAAACGGCAGGGAAGCAATGGACTGGACGTTGTTGATAATCGTCGGGCAACCGTACAGGCCCTCCACCGCCGGAAACGGCGGCTTGCTGCGCGGCTGTCCCTTGCGGCCTTCGATGGATTCGAGCAGGGCCGTTTCCTCGCCGCAGACGTACGCGCCGGCGCCACGATGCACGGTCACATCCAACTTGAAGTCGTGACCATCCACGGACTCGCCCAGATACCCCGCCGCATAGGCCTCGTCGATAGCCGCCTGCAGGGCCTTCACCTGGGACGTATATTCACCGCGGATGTATATATAGGCGGCATGGCTCTTGATCGCGTAGCAGCAGATGATGATGCCTTCGATGAGCAGATGGGGGTCGCGGACAAGAATGTAGCGGTCCTTGAAAGTGGCCGGCTCGGATTCGTCGGAGTTCACCGCCAGGTAGACGGGTTTATCGAGCCCTTTGGGCAGGAAACTCCATTTGAGACCGGTGGGGAAACCGGCACCGCCGCGACCGCGCAACCCGCTGGCCTTGACCGTTTCGATAACCTCCTCGGGTTGCATGTTGAACACCTTCTCCAGGTTCGCGTAGGCGCCGTGCTCCTTGGCCACCTCGATCCTGTGGGCGTCGGGTATGTCAAATCGGGCACTGAGTACTTGTACTTGCATTATCCTTCGCTCTCCTTATTTCAGCGTGGCCAAGAGATCCGTGAGCTTTTCCACGTTCATGTTCTCGTAGAACTCCCCATTGATCTGAACCACCGGAGCGGTACCGCAGTGTCCCAGACATTCAACCTCTTCGAGGCTGTACTGGCCGTCTGCACTGATTTCTCCGGGTTTGATGCCCAGTTCACGCTGCAGGTAATCGACGATCTCCTGCTTGCCCAGGAGGTAGCATGAAAGCGTACGGCAGACGCAGATGTGAAACTTCCCTGTCGGTTGCAGGTTGTACATGGTGTAAAAGGTGGCCACCTCATACACCGCACTGGCGTAGGTGCCGATCCGGTCGGCGATGTAGGCCATGGCTTCCGCACTGATCCAGCCTTCCTGTTCCTGGACAAGCCAGAGCGAGGGCAGGATGAGCGATTCCCGGGTCGGATACCGTGTTGCCAACCGTTCGAATTCGGCATCCCTCTCTGCGTCGAAGGTGAACGGCTTCCCTGTTTCTATCAGCTTTGATCGATCACTCATCTGTCCAACTCTCCGCCAATGATGTTGATACTGCCAAGATTGGCAATGGCGTCCGCAATCATCGAGCCTTCAACCATCTCGTGGAACCCGCCCATCATATAGAAACATGGCGGCCGGACCTTACATTTGTAGGGCCTGCCGGAACCATCGGAGACAAAGTGGAATCCCAACTCACCGTTCGCCGCCTCGAAGGAGTCGTACCATTCGCCGACCGGAGTGCGCACGCCCTCGAAGACCAGCTTGAAGTGACTCGCCAACCCTTCGATATTGCTATAGACTTCTTGTTTGGGCGGGAGGGATACGTTGTTGTTGGCGATGTCCACGGGACCTTTGGGAATCATTTTCATCGCCTGGCGGATAATACTGAGGCTCTGCGCGATTTCTTCAAACCGGATAAAAATCCGATCATAGACATCGCCCTTTGAACCCACCGGTACGCTGAAATCAAAGGCGTCGTAATGATAATAGGGGTTGTCCTTGCGCAGATCAAAGGGCACACCGCTGGCGCGCAGGCAGGGTCCGGTGAAGCCGAAGGAAAGCGCCTTTTCGGCCGATATGGCGCAGACTCCCTGGCTCCGGTCATGAATGATCCGGTTCTTCTCAACCAGCTTGAGGGAGTCGCCCACACCCATTTCGATGTCGCGCAGCTGCTGCTCCATGTCCCCTTCCCAGCCCTCATAAAAGTCACGGTACATACCGCCGACTCGGGTAAAGGAACTGGTGAGGCGTGCGCCGGTCAGGCGACTGATGAAGTCGTAGGAGGCTTCCTTCTGGTTGTAAAGATACCAGTAGTTGGTCAGACCACCCATATCGAGCAGGTTGGCAGCCAAGCAGACGAGGTGATCCTGGATCCGGTAGAACTCGGTGAGAATCACCCGCATGAACTTGCACCGGTCGGTGATGTCCACGCCCAGCCAGGACTCCACCGCCTTGACAAAGGCGATGTTGTTGATCATCGACGAGCAGTAGTTGAGCCGGTCGGTGAGCGGGACGATCTGGTTATAGGTGCGGTTCTCCGCTGTTTTTTCAAAGCCGCGGTGTAGGTAGCCGATCTCGTTGACGTTGGCCACGATGGTCTCGCCGTCCAGAGCGGTGAGAATACGGATGGCACCGTGGGTAGCCGGATGCGACGGCCCGAGATTGAGGAACATGATCTCGGTGTTGATATCCTGCATGGTGGTCTGATCCACACCTTTCGCCTGCAGCCTGGCCTTGATCTCCTTCTCAAGGCTGTCGGTCTCGTAACAGACCTGGCCCTTTTCGATGGGATAATCCTTCCGCAGCGGATGTCCTTCGAACTGCCAGTGATTGAGGATACGCCGCAGGTCAGGATGCCCCTGAAAGTTGATACCGTACTGGTCGAAAGTCTCCCGCTCCCCCCAGTTGGCCGAATCCCACAGGTGGGTGGCCGTCGGAACGCCTGTTTCCGGGTCAGCAACCGGGGTGCGTACCTGCACCAGCTGGTTCTTTTCCCAGTTCCGCAGGGTATGCACAACCGCGAAACGTGTGGCCTGCTCCACCGGATATTCAAGATAATCCACTGCGGTCACGTCAAGCAGCAGACCGTACTGCAGTTCCGGGTCGTTCTTCAGGCGGGAAAGCGTCGTCTCAAGCTGTTCAGGCTGCACCGTGAGCACCACTGCGTCCAGATTGGCCGTGCAAGGCACATCCGGAAACGCGGCCTGGATAAATTCTAGCGCCGTCGTATTCATATCAGTCGAGAATCCCTTTGAAATCTTTGTGGCGATCATTGAGCACGCTCTCACCCCTGACTTGGTCCTGAATCTTCATCAAGGAATCGAAGATGGTCTCCGGGCGTGGCGGGCAACCGGACACGTAGACATCGACCGGGATAATCTGGTCAATGCCCTGCAGTGTGCAGTAGTTGTCGTAAATTCCTCCGGAAGTGGCGCAGGCGCCCACGGCAATGACCCACTTGGGCTCGGACATCTGCTCGTAGATTCGCTTGAGTACCGGCGCCTGCTTGTAACTGATCGTCCCGCAGACGACCAGCAGGTCGGCCTGACGAGGCGAATAGCGAAGCACCTCCGCGCCCCAACGGGAGATGTCGTGCTGGCTGGCCGCCGCGCTCATGAACTCAATGGCGCAACAGGCGGTGCCGAAGATGTACGGCCACAGCGAATACTCGCGTCCCCAGTTGATTACCGCATCCAGCTTGGTGGTCAGGACGGAATCACCAAGACTCGCTTCTAATCCTAACGCCAATTGAGCACCCCTTTCTTGAGAATATAGATGAGTCCAGTTAAGAGCAGCAGCATGAAGACAACCATTTCCGTAAACCCGAACCAGCCGAGTTCACGAACGCTGACGGCCCACGGATACATAAACACTGCTTCAATATCGAACAGAATAAACAGAATGGCGAGCAGATAGAACTTTACACTGAACTTCTGCTCGGCCATACCGATCATGCGTTTGATGCCGCTTTCATACGGCTCGTTTTTAGCGACACCCGCGGCTTTCGGACCAAAAACCGTTGTCGCCAGCATGATCAGCGGAATGACGATAGCGATTCCGACCAGGGTTACAGCTGAAAGCACCAGTTCCGTTGCCATGTATCAGACCTCTCCCTTGAACATAATAAAAATGAACGTAATCCTCATGTGAACAGCACGTTAGAAATATGCCGAAAATGAACGGCTATTCATTACCGGTACGACTACCATCTGTCAAGGAAAATAGTTCCTTGCGCATGCTCCGGAATTGACTGATTTTATTCCGCTTGTCGGCTGCAAAAGAAATATTGATGCTAAATATCAGCCAGATAGAAGCCGACTTTTTTTCACTGCCGCGTCCGGAGCACCCGCGCCATTCAGCGGCCCGCCCGCGAGGCGGCGCACCCTGGCCAACATAGGTTGAAACCCCGGACGGCACTGTCCGTTCACCCTGGACAAACGGCCGCATCCCCATCGTCTCAGCCGGGCCCTTGCAGAAAAAACCGGCACAACTCAGAACGGGACATCATCCCCCATGGGCGGGGGCTCCTGGAAGGAATCGCCGCTGCCGAAACCTTGGCCGCCGCTCAACTCTCCACTCCCGCCGCCCGAGGCGCGCGGCGAGAGCATTTTCATCTCCCGGGCGATGATCTCGGTGGTATATCGGTCATTGCCGTTCTGGTCCTGCCACTTGCGGGTCTGCAGCTTGCCTTCGATGTAGACCCTCGACCCCTTTGAGAGGTATTCGCCGCAGATCTCCGCCAGACGCCGCCAGGCAACGATATGGTGCCACTCGGTCTGTTCCTGCATCTGACCGTCCTGTCCTTTCCAACGCTCCGTGGTCGCCACCCGGAAGGAGGCGACGGGGGCACCGCTCTGCGTGTAGCGGAGCTCCGGATCGGCCCCCAGATTTCCGATGAGAATTACCTTGTTGATCATTATGCACCTGCAGATTGAATTGTTGCAACAGGCGGTTACCAATGTCCCGCCCAGGTCGGATGGTCGGGCATCATAAACCAGTTGGTCAGCGAATGCAAAACTTGTTGCGGCTGTTCGCAGACCACTTGAAGCGTCCAGATAAGAACGAAAAAACAGCGGTGTTTTCGAGAACACCTCGCTGCTTGGGCCGTACACCCTGGCAGGGCCTGCGGTGAATTCATTGGCGAACGCCACGTTTTAGGAAGAGCCCTTGCTGCCTCTGCGGAGGCGGGCGTCGCCACCTGACGCAATCGACGCATAGTGGGCCCGACCTATCGATCCGGCCGAAGCGGAGAATGCGGCCAGGACCGCTTTCCCGACAACAGCTGCGCCGCATGCGTCCCTCTCTCCTCCTGCCCAAAACAGGGGAACATTGCCTGCACATGCCGATACCTGCCCTGACAAGGCAAATCTGTCCGGGTTTCGAAAAAGATCAAGAAACAGATAATTGCAGCAAAAAGCTTCAGTCGATTATAAACAAAGCCCGGAACGGTACACTTTCCGTTCCGGGCTGCCACTGCCGGCTCCGCCTGATGATGGAAGCCACTCGTAGGAGCAATTCAGGCAGTGTATCCCTCCTCCCCGTGTTCGTTGATATCCAGCCCCTGGCGCTCGACGTCCTCGGCCGGGCGGAGTCCGATGGTGGCCTTGATGGCGTAGGCAAGTAGGGTCGTGGCGACCACGCTCCACACCACCACGATGCCCACACTCGCCAGCTGCTTCATGAGCAGCGCCGCACCGCCCGCCTGGCCGTTGATGCCCTCCACCGCCAGCAGACCGGTGAGGATCGTCCCCACCGTGCCGCCCACCGCGTGCACGCCGAAGGTGTCCAGGGCGTCGTCATAGCCGAGTTTCCGTTTCAGGAAAACCACCGCAAAGTAAGGGATGACACCGGCGGCGATACCGCAGAGCACCGCTCCATTGGCGTTGACAAACCCGGCTGCCGGGGTGATGACCACCAGGCCGGCGACAATACCCGAGCAGAACCCGAGTACCGACGGCTGTTTTTTGGTGAGGAACTCGAGCAGCGCCCAGACAAACCCGCCGGTGGCCGCGGCCAGGGTGGTGGTCAGGAAGGCGTTGCCGGCCAGGCCGTTGGCCGCCCCGGCCGAGCCGGCGTTGAACCCGTACCAGCCCACCCAGAGGATGGAGGTGCCGACCATGCACAGCACCAGGCTGTGCGGCGGCATGGGTTCCCGGCCGTAGCCGAGGCGCGGGCCGAGAATGAGCGCCAGCACCAGGGCCGAATACCCGGAGGACATGTGCACCACCAGACCGCCGGCAAAGTCGATGGCGCCCAGGGTCTTGCCGATGAAGCCGCCGCCCCAGACCATGTGCGCAAACGGGAAGTAGACGAGCAGCAGCCAGCCGGCGACAAAGGCCATGAGCGCGGTGTACTTCATGCGTTCGGCAATGGCACCGACGATGAGCGCCGGGGTGATGATGGCAAAGGTCAGCTGGAACATGGCGAAGACCGAGTCGGGCACGCCGGCCAGCTTGCTCGAAAAGGCGATGTCGCTGCCTTCCGGCCCGTACAGCCCCTTGAAGAAGACCGCGCCGAGATCGCCGATGAATTTGCCCTCGCCGGAAAAGCACAGGCTGTAGCCGAAGGCCCACCACATGATGCGTGGCCAGGCCGGCGATGCCGAGACACTGGGCGAGCACGGAGAGGACGTTTTTCCGGCGCACGAGGCCGCCGTAAAACAGGGCCAGGCCGGGCAGGGTCATGAACAGCACCAGGGCGGTGCTGGTCATCATCCAGGCGGTGTCGCCACTGTTGATGGCCGGGGCCTCGTCGGCCAGGGCAGGTGCGGCCGTGGCGGCAAGCAGGATGAGGGCGGAGAGCATGGTCAGGTTGCACTTTTTCATGGCGTGTTCCTCCCTGTCACAGCGCGCCGCTGCCGGTCTCGCCGGTGCGGATGCGCATGACCTGTTCGAGATCAAAAACGAAAATTTTTCCATCGCCGATCTTGCCGGTGCAGGCGGCCTTGTGCATGCCGGCCACCACCTGCTCGAGGTGATCGTCATCAATGGCCACCTCCACCTTCAACTTGGGTAAAAACTCGATGACATACTCGGCGCCGCGGTACATTTCGGTGTGCCCTTTCTGACGCCCGAACCCCTTGACCTCGGTCACGGTCATGCCCTGCACGCCCAGCGCGGTCAACGCCTCGCGCACCTCGTTCAGCTTGAACGGCTTGATGATGGCACTGACATATTTCATCTCCCTTCCTCCTTTCCTTGTTCCATGGATATCGATCCCTGCCCAAACCGTCCCTCATCCCACATGCGTTTTCTTTGCCGGCGCACCGGTTGATTCGATTCGGCGTCCCATTCATTCGCCATCCCGCTACCTGTCAAAAGGTCGCTGGCCGGGTCTTCGGTGCGTCATCGCGAGAGCGGTCCCGGCCTCTGCCTCCTCCGGCAACCACCAGCCCTTTGACCACTGAACCGTCACCTTCTTTGCCTGTTCTTTCCGGTCATCCGCAGTCCTGTGTGCGGAAAAGCCTGGATACGCCTCTTCACAGCAAAAGTCAGGCCAGAAAGGAACAAACAAAATTTTAATATTTTTTCAGTCAGTTAAAAAATAAACGCTGATCATAGTGCGCGCTTTCTGGAGATTTTTGTTCAAAATTGTTTTACCCGAAAACTTTTTAGCACAAAAATGTTCATATTGACGCACTCCTACGCCGCTGGGTGCAGACGGGAACCGGTAAACAGTCATTGCATCCGTGGCGAGAATGGGAAACTATACACAGGCCCTCGCAGATCCTTTTTCTGGCACACCACTCCAGCCCCGAAGAGGTGGACGCATGCCCAGTACCCGGACGGACAACCGGAGCGACGACCGTCAATGGACCGCTGTCGACCGGACCATGCAGCGGCACGACTACCGGCCCGAGGCCCTCATCGAGACCCTGCACACGGCCCAGGAAAGGTACGGCTTCCTGGACCCCGACACCCTCCGCCGCATTGCCGACCGGCTGGGCGTAGCGCCGAGCAAGGTGCTGGGCGTCGCCACCTTCTACAATCATTTCCGCATGCAACCGGCCGGCGAGCACACCCTGGCGGTCTGCACCGGCACGGCCTGTCACGTCAAGGGCAACGATCGGATCCTTGCCTGGACCAGGGAGCAGTTCGGGCTGTCGCCCGGGGAAACCACCCCGGACAAGCGGCTGTCGCTGGTCGAGGTGCGCTGTGTGGGGGCCTGCGCGCTGGCGCCGGTGATCATCACCGACGGCGAGATCATCGGCAAAAAAAGTTTTGCGGAATCCACCACCGCGATCAGGGAGTGGCTGGGCGATGCAGCGTGAAACATTACTGCAACTGACGGAAAAACGGCGACGCTACCTGGCGGGATTTGATCATCATCTGCTCGTCTGCGCCGGTCTGGGCTGCCCGGGAAACGAGGAGATCGTTGCCGAACTGAACAGGATCGTGAACGAACGCGACCTTGCTGACCGGGTGCTGGTGCGCCGGACCGGTTGCATGGGGCTGTGCGCCCTCGGACCCCTGGTCAGGGTGGAGCCGGACACCAACGTCTACCAGGGGGTGCGGCCCGCGGATGCGGACGAGATCGTCACGGCCCTGGGCCGGGAGCCGGTGGCGCGGCTACTCCTGCCCCCGGACCTGCCCTTCTTCACCCGGCAGCGCAGGCGGGTACTGGCCCTGTGTGGCCGCATCGACCCGGACAATTTCGACGACTACCTGGCGGCCGGCGGCTACACGGCCGTGAGCACAGCACTGACCACCATGCGCCCGGCCGGGGTGATCCGGCTCATCGAAGACAGTGGCCTGCGCGGCCGGGGCGGGGCCGGCTATCCCACCGGGCTCAAGTGGGCCACCGTGGCCAAGGCCGCGGGCGAGAGGAAGTACCTCATCTGTAACGCGGACGAGGGCGACCCCGGCGCCTTCATGGACCGGGCCATCCTCGAAGGCACCCCGCATGCGGTGCTCGAGGGCATGATCATCGCCGCCTACGCGGTCGGCGCAAGCAGCGGCTACATCTACGTGCGAGCCGAATACCCGCTGGCAGTGCAGCGGCTCAAACGGGCCATGCGCGAGGCGGAACACAACAACCTGCTCGGCCATGCCATCTGCGGCTCCGGCTTTGACCTCAAGCTGGAAATCCGCCTCGGCGCCGGCGCCTTTGTCTGCGGCGAGGAAACCGCCCTGATCGCCTCGGTCGAGGGCGGCCGCGGTCTGCCCCGGCCCCGACCGCCCTACCCGGCCGAACGCGGGCTGCACGGCTGCCCCACCCTGATCAACAACGTGGAAACCTACGCCAACATCCCGCTCATCGTCACCCGCGGGGCCGACTGGTTTGCCGCTGCAGGCACGGAGCGCAGCCGCGGCACCAAGGTCTTCGCCCTGTCCGGCAAGGTCCGGCACACCGGCCTGATCGAGGTGGACATGGGCACCACCCTGGGCGAGATCGTCCATGACATCGGCGGCGGCGTCCCGGACGGCCTGGCGCTCAAGGCGGTGCAGACCGGCGGCCCTTCCGGCGGCTGTATCCCGGCTGACCGGCTCGAAACCCCGGTCACCTACGAGGACTTGGGCGCAGTCGGCTCGATCATGGGTTCGGGCGGCATGATCGTCATCGACGAAACCACCTGTATGGTGGACATGGTCCGCTACTTCATGCAGTTCTGCATGGAGGAGTCCTGCGGCAAATGCGTGCCCTGCCGGGTGGGCACGGTGCAGATCCACCGCCTGCTGGGCAAATTCTGCGAACACCGTGCCACCCCGGCCGACCTGGTAACGCTGGAAACACTCTGCGACCTCGTCAGGGAAACGAGCCTCTGCGGCCTGGGCCAATCCGCCCCCAACCCGGTGCGCAGCGCCCTGCGCTTTTTCCGCCAGGAATTCCTCGACCGCATGGTGCAACCCGCCGACACCTCGGAGCACAATTCATGAGCATCACGCTGACCATCGACAACAGGCCGGTGAGCGGCCGCGCCGGGGAGACCATCCTGCAGGTGGCCGCGGAAAACGACATCCGCATCCCCACCCTCTGCCACCTGGAGGGACTGTCCGGCCACGGTTCCTGCCGGTTGTGCCTGGTGGAGGTGGCCGGCAACGGCAAACTGCTGCCCGCCTGCGTTACCCCCATCCGGGAAGGCATGGAGGTGAGCACTCGCTCGGCGCGGCTCGACCGGCACCGCCGCCAGATCATCGAACTGCTGCTGGCCGAACGCAACCACGTGTGCGCGGTCTGCGTGGCCAACGGCAACTGCGAACTGCAGGACCTGGCAATGGAATTCGGGGTCGACCACCTCGCCTTTCCGGCCCTGTACCCGTTGCTGCCGGTGGATGGTTCGCATGCGCGTTTCGTCCTCGACCACAACCGCTGCATTCTCTGCACCCGTTGCGTGCGGGTCTGCGCCGAAATCGAGGGAGCGCACACCTGGGACGTACGCAACCGCGGCAGCCGCAGCCTGATCGTCGTTGACCTGGACACGCCCTGGGGCGAGTCGACCACCTGCACCGGCTGCGGCAAGTGCGTAGCGGTCTGCCCCATCGGCGCCCTGTTCGAAAAAGGACGGTCCGTTGGCGAGTTGCGCCAGCACCGGCCCGCGCTCGTTGCCCTGGTCGCCGGGCGATCGACGGAGGGCGCATGAACAGGCTGCGACTTGCCACCCTGTGGCTGGACGGCTGTTCCGGCTGCCACATGTCGCTTTTGGACATGGACGAGCGGCTGCTCGACCTGGCCGGCCGGGTCGACCTGGTCTACGGCCCGCTGGTGGATCACAAGGAATTCCCGGAGGGGGTGGATGTGGCCTGCATCGAGGGTGCAGTCAGCTCCCGGGCTGACGAACTGCTGCTGCAGCGGGTGCGCGCCCGCACGAAACTCCTGGTGGCGCTCGGTGACTGCGCGGTCACCGGCAACATCCCGGCCCTGCGCAACATCCGCGGTGCCGAGCGGATGCTGCGGACCGTCTACGTGGACCCGCCGCTGCATAACCCCGGCGTGCCGGAGACCGACCTGCCCCGCTTAAACGAGCAGGCCCGGCCGCTGCACACGGTCGTGACCGTGGACCTGTTCGTGCCGGGCTGCCCGCCCCCGGCCGACTGCATCCATGACCTGCTCGTCGCCCTGAGCGAGGGGCGGATGCCCGAGCTGCCGCTCGCCACCCGTTTCGGCGCGTAAGGAGGAAGACCATGGCAGAGCAGATCGTCATCGAACCCATCACCCGTATCGAGGGTCACGCCCGCATCTCCCTGCTGCTCGACGAGGTAGGCCGGGTCGCGGAGGCCCGCTTTCAGGTGACCCAGGTCCGCGGCTTCGAGCAGTGTGGTCGGCCGGCCGTACTTCGAGATGCCGGCGCTGACCGCACGCATCTGCGGCATCTGCCCGGTGAGCCACGTCCTGGCCTCGGCCAAGGCCTGTGACCAACTGCTGGCGGTGCGCATTCCCGAGACCGCGGCCAACCTGCGGCGCATCCTCAACCTCGGCCAGCTCATCCAGAGCCACGCGCTGAGCTGGTTCTACCTCAGCGCACCGGACCTGCTGCTGGGCATGGACCACCCGCCGGCAACACGCAATTTCCTTGGCATTGCGGCCACGGACCTGCAGTTCGCCCGCGACGGCATCCGCCTGCGCCGATTCGGCCAGCAGGTGATCGAACGCCTGGCCGGCCGACGCGTCCACCCGGCCTGGGTCGTGCCCGGCGGGGTGGATGCGCCGCTCGAGCCCTCGACCCGGGAGGCCATCCTGGCGGAGATCCCGGAGATCAAGGCCTTGGCCTGTGGCCACCTGGAACGCTGCCGGCAGCTGCTCGCCCGCCATCTGGAGGAGGCCCGGGTGTTTGCCAGCTTCCCCAGCCTGTTCTGGGATTGACCGGACCGGGCGGCCGGCTCGAGCATTACGACGGCCTCGTGCGGATCATCGACGCGGACGGCGCCCTGCTCGCCGACGGGCTCGACCCCGCCTCTCTCTCTCTCTCTCTCTCTCTCTCTCTCTCTCTCTCTCTCTCACGTTATTATCGGCGAGGCGGTGGAGCCTTGGACCTACCTCAAATTCCCTTATGATAAGTCACGGCTACCCGGACGGCATGTACCGGGTGGGGCCGCTGGCCCGGCTCAACCTGGTTGACCGCTGCGGCACCGAACTGGCCGACCGGGAGCTGGCTCTATTTCCGCAACCTCGCCTCCGGGCCGGTGCCGGGCAACTTCCACGCCCATTACGCCCGCCTCATCGAGCTGCTCGCCGCGGTGGAAACCATGGAACTGCTGCTGGCCGACCCGGCCAGTCTCGATCGCCGGGTGCGCGCCGTGGCCGGAGTCAACGATACCGAAGGGGTGGGCGCCATCGAGGCGCCGCGCGGTTTCCTCCTGCACCACTACCGGGTGGACGAGCACGGCCTGATCCAACAGGCCAACCTGATCATTGCCACCGGGCACAACAACCTGGCCATGCAGCGCGGCATTCTCCAGGCGGCCCGGCATTACCTGGACAACAACCCGCCCGCCGAGGGGCTGCTCAACCGGTTGGAAGCGGTGATCCGCACCTTCGACCTCCTGCCTCTCCTGCTCCACCCATGCGGTGGGCGCCATGCCGCTGGTGGTGCGCCTGCTCGACCCGGACAGCAGCACCGTGGCCGAACTCAAACGCTAAGACGGACTCTCAGCCCCGGCAGGTGCTGCACCGCTGGACTCAGATCCTCTCGGCCGCCTACACCCTGCCGCAACTGCTGAGCATGTATTGCAGCGACCAGATGCACAATCTGCTGCAGTTGACGCCATGGCGGAAAAAGGCGCCGGTAACCGCCGGGCAGGTGCGCTTGGGCCTGCGGTTGTTTTTCAGCCATGTCCGGTCTGGGACTGGTGGAACCCGAGATGCCGGAAATTCGAGCACGACTCGTCCCCGGCAAAACCGGGCGAAACTGTGCCTTCGGGAAAAAACGCCTGGAAACGGCAAGCAAAGAACAACAGGGCGGCCAATTCGTCCCCGCCATCGTGACAATGGGCATTCGTGAAACTCTAAACTTCAGTTTATGCAAGCATAACTATTCATTTTCCAGCAGCAAATTTAATATAGAGACAATATTCTTGCCATTAATTTGCAAAGTAAGGCGCTAAACCACACATTCGCCATAAATTCATAACCCTCTTGATTCGGGTGTAACCCATCATATGTTAAGGAACTCCAATCATGTACTATTATTGAATAGTGGTCCACTAAAATTGCCTCTTTGGCATTCACTGTGCTTATTATGGCTGAATTGTATATTGGAATATTTTTCCCGTTAGTCTTTGTGTCCGGGGTCAATGTGCCAACCAGTGGCACGGCACCAACGGCTTTGATTTTATCGATCATACGCCCTATGTTATATGCTGTCGTGGCGGGTGAAAGTCCCCATGAGTAATCATTAGTTCCTTCCAGCAGCAAAACGTAATCCAGTTTGCCCCAGATTGATATTGTTGTGTTCATATCTGAGGTAATTCTATTAAGTCCATGGACAGTGGATCTTCGCCATGGCCCCAATTCAACACAAGGCTTGCCCTACCTGATTGATCCAGCAGGTCCTCCAGTTTTTTCTGAGAGTGGGGCCGCAATTACACCCATTCGCATCCCAACCGGAATAGGGAATGACAGGGTATCCACAAGTAATACTGTCACCGAAAGTCATTATAATGATATCATCAGCACATGCACCTTTTGTTGGTTGTAAAACAATCACAAAAAACAGAAAACCAAGGATGATTAACCAGCATTCAAAATCGATAGCTTTATCGGTTTTCATAT
>CAVWHP010000024.1:0-75311 GCA_963754825.1 uncultured delta proteobacterium
CGCTTTCTTTCCCCAGTGGTTGTTGCCTTTGTCTGGTCGAGGCGGCGACTTCCTGGTATACAAGCCTCCCCTTGGTTGTGGCAGACCAGGTCGCGCGCGGTCGGACAGCTGTTCCGCTGCCGCCGCGGATGCCGTGCCCAACGGCTGTGTCTAAGTGTATCCGGCGAGTACCGCAATGAAAAAAAAGAACGTTTTCAAATGTTGGCCACCGCGAAAGTTTTCCCTTTTTCAAGGAGATCCTGGAAAAGGGCTGTCATGTGTTCAGCATGGAAAACGCGAAGGTGCCCGGGTTTTACCCGAATGACTTTCCCGATTACCCAGGGGTCGATTATCGGCACCTCCGTGTTGGCGACGTAGTCACTATTCGGGTCTTTTTCCGGATCGGCGCCGGCAGGGATGTGCGCGCCGATGGCGGCTATATGGACCTGGAGGTGGAGCACATCGAAGGCGAAACCGTGTTCGGGGTGATCCAGACCCGGCTGCCCGACGAGTTCCCCCTGCAGAAAGGGGATTCCCTCGAACTCTACCCCGACGAAATTCTATATAAAACACAAAGAACGGAGCACTGACATGGAACTCAAGGAAAACCAGGCGGCCCTGATCCTCGAAGCCTCGGCCGATGGGGAAATCACCGTGGATGTGCAGTCTCCGGACCTGCAGGACCTGGCCAGCGCCATGTGCCACGCTCTCGCCAAAAAGCTTATGAACGACGAGCAGTTCCAGGGGGAACTCATGGACATGCTCGAGGCGGGCGAACAACCCGGGGAACCGGCGAACTCAGCGTCCGCTTGCCCCCTGCCCCGGCCCGGAGCGCCCTGCTTTTTTTTCTGATTACCCCCCAAGCTCAGCAAGGTGATTTTTCTCACGGTAGGACGCTATTTGTCCGACCAGCTATGGCATAATGCGCCAACCGATCATCAACATTGGAGCGCACCATGGCGAAAAACAAAATCCAGTTTCAGGAAGGGCCCAGCTTGCCACGATTCCTCGCAACATACGGCACAGAAGAACAATGCCAGCAGGTCTTGTTCAAAATGCGCTGGCCTCAAGGCTTCCGCTGCCCGAAATGCGGGCACGAGCACTGCTATGCCCTGCAGAGTCGCAAGCTGTACCAATGTCGGCGATGTCGTTTCCAGGCCTCGCTGACCCAGGGCACCATCTTCGCCTCGACCAAACTGCCCTTGCCCACCTGGATGCTGGCCATCTACCTGGTCACCCAGTCCAAGGACGGCATCTCCTCGCTCAATCTGGCCAGGACCATCGGGGTTTCGGCCAAAGCCGCCCTGCGACTCAAGCACAAACTGCAGCAGGTCATGAAAAACCAGGATGACCAATTGGTCCTGCGGGGCCTGCTGCTCATCGACGATGCCTACTGGGGCGGCAAGAGGCGCGACGGCAAAAGAGGGCGGGCCGCCACCGGCAAGAACCCCTTGGTCGCCGCCCTGTCACTCACCCGCGAAGGGCACCCCTTGTACCTGAAATTGAGCCATCTCAGCGGCTTCACCAGGGTCGAGATCGCCGCCTGGAGCGCCAGATTTATCGAGCCCGGGAGCCATGTGGTCTCCGACGGCTTGAGCTGCTTCCCCGCCGTCACCGACAACCAATGCCGGCACGAACCGATCATCACCCACAAGAATGGCCGGTACGACGACAAGATGGTGTTCCAGTGGCTCAACACCGTGATCGGTAATGTGAAGAACGCCATGCACGGCACCTACCATGCCATCAGCAGCCGGCATGTGCCGCGTTACTTGGCTGAATTCTGTTACCGTTTCAACCACCGCTTCCAGTTGGACAAAATGGTTGACTGCTTGCTGCACGCCGCCTTGCGCACTCAGCCCGTTCCGCAGCGGTTGCTCAAGTTGGCTGAGGTTCGGTGGTAATCAGACTTTTTTTTGCCCGCCCCACCCGGCCCGCACCCCGCGACGGGCCAGCGGCGCTAATCGGCTGCCTCGCCCCAGCTCGCAGGCACATTCCGGACGCTCGCCCGCATTGCCCACGGGCTGTCCCGCCCAGCACCCGCCGGTCCCGCCCTTTTTTGCGCTCCCGGTCCGAGCCGACACCCGTTCCCGGTTGCTTTTTGCCAGCCTTTCCAGTACTTCCTCAAAACAGGCGGCACTCCCGACCGCCTGCGCGGGGCGGGCCGCCAGCGGACGGCCGTGTCGCGGTCCGTGTCCCCTCCGTCCGGCCCGGTGCCATGTCTTTTGTCGATCTCGCCCCTGACCACCGGCTGTTCTACCAGTCCTTCGAGGGCCGCGAGGATCGGCCCTGGCTCATCTTCCTGCACGAGGGGCTGGGCTCGGTCGCCCAGTGGAAGAACTTCCCGGAGCGCATCTGCCGGCGCACCGACTGCCCGGCCCTGCTCTACGACCGGCCCGGCCACGGCCGCTCGCCGGCACGGTCCGGGCAGCGCGACCCGCACTACCTGCACGACCTGGCCCGGGACGAACTGCCCCGGCTGATCGCGGCCCTGATCCCGGAGCAGGACTACATCCTCATCGGCCACTCGGACGGCGGCTCCATCGCCCTCATCCACGCCGCCGACCAGCCGGCACACCTGCGCGGCCTGGTCACCATCGCGGCGCACGCGTTCGTCGAACCCTGCACCCTGGAGGGTATCCGCAAGGCGAAGGAATCCTTTGCCCAGGGCCGCATGGTCGGCCTCACCCGCTACCACGGCGACCACACCGAGACCCTGTTCCACACCTGGGCGGACACCTGGCTGAGCCCGGCGTTCGCGGACTGGTCCATCATCGACCTGCTGCCGCGGGTGCAGGTGCCGGTGATCGTGCTCCAGGGCCGCGACGACCAGTACGGCAGCCCGGCCCAGGTGGACGCCATCGTCGCCGGGGTCAGCGGCCCGGCCACACCGCTGGTGCTGGATGATTGCGGGCATGCGCCGCATTTCGATTTCCCGGCGTTGATGTTGGATTTGACGTCGTGTTTTGTGAATCGGGTGCGGGTGTTTGGGTAGAGGGGGTGAGCTGTTGAGCTGTTTAGACTGTTCGCTGTTTAGGTGAAAGTCGGCGGCCTTCGGCCGAAAGGCTCAACAGCCAGGCAGCTCAACAGCTCAATAGCTGCATTCTGTAGGGGTGCTGGGGGCAGGGGGTTGCTCTGGCGCCCCTTTTCCTTTTTCCGGGGGGCGGCATTGGTGCGCGCGGCGCACCCTACGCCACAACAACCGGTTACGCGGGTTCGTAGGGTGCGCCGTGCGCACCGGTGCAGTGCGCCTGGTTCGGGGAAGGGACTGTCGATGGCGGCAGGCGCCCGGGCGGGCAGTGGTGCTGCGGGGCGGGTGGAGCAAGAATCGCCCGGAGGGCCGGGCTCCTACAGAGAACGCACGAGCCCATTGGGATTGATCGGGCGATGGTGGTGCCCTCGGGCGTTCTGCCTGCGTTGCCGTGGCCACTCTGACGTTGGGGCGTGGGAACGATCAATCCCCCTCTAAATTCCCTGTCATGAGGTGGAAGGCCGGCCCCGCCAGGCTGACGGTTCGGGGCAGGATGGATTTCCGGGGAAGAACAACAGCCCTTTGGCGCTGAGCCGGGCGGCGGGGTGCGGAACCGGGAAAAGGGGCAAGCTGTTTGAGCGCAGCGAGTTCTTGCCCCGCCGGTTGCGCAGCCCGTCGACCGGGGTCGTCTCAGCGGCAGGGCTGCCCTTTCTTTTGGTTCTTTTCTTTGGGCAGGCAAAGAAAAGAACGCCCCCCGGCGAGGGGTCGCTGCCATCCTGATGGCGCTGGAGCGCCCTGGTCTCCGTTCCCACGCTGGAGCGTGGGAACGATCAACAAAAAACCGCGTTGGGAACCAGGGTGGTCATCCTTGTATGGGCCGGGCTTCGAGGCGCACGCCGAGCGCCTGGCACACCCGGCTGATCGTGTCAAAGCGTGGGCTGGCATTGGGCCGCAGGGCCTTGTAGAGCGCCTCCCGGGTAATGCCGGCCTTCCTCGCCACCTCGGTCATGCCGCGCGCCTTGGCGATGTCGCCGAGGGCCGCAGCCAGCAGGGCCGCGTCGTTCTCTTCGAGAACACAGGTCAGGTACATGGCGATGTCCTGTTCGTTCTCCAGGTACCTGGTTGCGTCGAACTCGGGCAGTTCGGAGATTTTTATTTTCTTGTCCATTGTTCAGTCCTCCACGGTCGCGGCCCTATTCACGGCGCGGGCAATGTCGGCGGCTTGTGTCGAACTTGAGGCCGCCACCCAGCATAAGCACGATCACTTCCCCACGCCTCGCGTAATACATTCTCCAGCCGGGGCCGAAGTGCTCGCGCATCTCGTACACGCCCCCGCCCACCGGCTTCACATCACCGAGATGGCCCAGTGTTGCCTTACGCAGCCTTGTGGTCAGCCGTTGCACGACCATTCGGTCCCTGATGCCGGCGAGCCACCTGTCGAACTCCGGTGTAGTCTTGAGAATGAGCATGGGCTTTTTGTAATCGCTCGATTACGGATTGTCAACACTGCTTCCGCTTCGCCACGTTCCAGCGCAGGCGCGCAACCCTGGACGCTCCGGCGTCCGATTTGTTCCAGCAGCACAGGGGTGCATTCGATGCACCCTGCAGTAAGGGTGGCTGCAGGCTGTCAGGCTGCAGGGGTGGTGGGGCAGGGGTGTTGCCCTGGCGCCCTTGTCCTTTTCCCGGGGGGGTGGTGGATTGGTGCGCACGGCGCACCCTACGGGTGGTTGATCCGTATCGCTCTGTTTTTTCTTGGGTTTCTCCGTGCGCGCCGATGCGGTGGCTGCACAGGGTGTCAGGCTGTTGGGGGACACCCACCGTCCCTTGAGGGGCGAAAGATTTTTCGCCCCTACGCCCGATCGGCGGACTGGAGAATTTTGAGTGGTTGAGCGGTATGGCGGCGATGGACACCCGGTGTGTCCACCTCCACCGCACCGATGCAAAAAAACCTACAGCCTAAACAGCTACAGTCTAAACAGCTCAACAGCTCAACGCCTCACCCACGCTCGTTGAGCACCCGTGCCATCTCCTTGGCAAAATACGTGAGAATAATATCCGCGCCGGCGCGGCGGATGGCGATCAGGCTCTCGGCCATGACCCGTTCGCCGTCGATCCAGCCGCGTTCGGCCGCGGCCTTGATCATGGCGTACTCGCCGCTCACCTGGTAGGCGGCCACGGGCAGGTCGAACTCGTCGTGCAGGCGGGCGATGATGTCCAGGTAGGCGATGGCCGGCTTGACCATGAGGATGTCCGCGCCCTCGTCCACGTCCAGGGTGGCCTCGCGCAGGGCCTCGCGGCTGTTGGCCGGGTCCATCTGGTAGCCGCGGCGGTCGCCGAACTGGGGCGCGCACTCGGCCGCGTCGCGGAACGGGCCGTAGAAGGCCGAGGCGTACTTGACCGCGTAGCTCATGATCGGCACGTTGTGGAAGTTTTCCTCGTCCAGGGCGGTGCGGATCGCGCTCACCCGGCCGTCCATCATGTCCGAGGGCGCGACCATGTCGGCCCCGGCCTGGGCGTGGGAGAGCGCGGTCCTGGCCAGCAGCTCCAGGGTGGCGTCGTTGTCGACCTCGCTCCCCGGCCAGACAGCCGCAGTGGCCGTGGTCGGTGTACTCGCACAGGCAGACATCGGTGACCACGGTCATGCTCCGGGGCGCGGTTCTTCAGTTCGCGGATGGCCTGCTGGACAATGCCGTTCTTCGCGTAGGCGCCGGAGCCGAGGCCGTCTTTCTTGTCGGGCAGACCGAAGAGCAGCACCGAACGCACGCCCAGGGCCAGGCAGTCGCGCGCCTCCGCGGCCAGCTGGTCGACACTCAGGCGGAACACGCCGGGCATGGAGGGCACCGGCTCGCGCACGCCCTTGCCGGGCAGGACAAAGAGCGGGTAGATCATCTGCTCCGGCGCCAGCCGGGTCTCGCGGATCATGGCGCGGAAGGTCTCGGTGCGGCGCAGACGGCGCGGACGGTATTCGGGAAAAACCATGGTGTACCTCGTGGGGGAAAGGATGGGGAAGGGGGGGTGAAGGGCGGAGGCCCTCAGCGGACAACGATGCCCAGGGCCTTGACCTTCTTGTGCAGGTGGCTGCGTTCCATGCCGATCTGCTCGGCGGTGCGGGACATGTTGCCGTCGTTCTCGTCGAGCCGGGCCTGCAGGTAGTCGGTCTCGAAGCGGCGGCGGGCCTCCTTGAAGCTCAGGTCTCCGTAGTCCTGGGCGCGGGCGGGCGCGGGCGGCGGCGACAGCGGCGCGCCGCCGAGGAACAGGGCCACGTCGGCCGCGGTGACCGTGTCGCCCGGGGTCATGATCATCAGCCGCTCCACCAGGTTGCGCAGCTCGCGCACGTTACCCGGCCAGGCGTGGCGCTGCAGCAGGGCCATGGCCTCGGCGGCGAAATCCTTGTGGCCCAGCCCCTTGCGGCCGAACTGGCGGGCGAACTCCTCGACCAGCAGCGGCACGTCAGCGCGCCGCTCGACCAGGTCCGGGACCGACGATGGGCACCACGTTCAGGCGGTAGAACAGGTCGTCGCGGAAGCGGCCGTGCTCGATCTCTTCTTCCAGGTTCTTGTTGGTGGCGGCGAGCACGCGCACGTCCACCTCGATGGTGCGGGCGCCGCCGACCCGCTCGAACTTCTGCTCCTGGAGGATGCGCAGCACCTTGGCCTGGCTCTTCAGGCTCATGTCGCCGATCTCGTCGAGGAACAGGGTGGCGCCGTTGGCCAGGTCGAACTTGCCCTTGCGCGTCTCGGTGGCGCCGGTGAAGGCGCCCTTGACGTGGCCGAACAGCTCGGATTCGATCAGTTCCTCGGGGATGGCGGCGCAGTTGACCGCCACCATGGGGTGACGGCTGCGCTGCGACTGGGCGTGGATGGTCTGGGCCACCAGCTCCTTGCCGGTGCCGTGGTCGCCGCGGATGAGCACCCAGGCGTCGGTGGGCGCGACCCGGTCGATCTGCTCGCGCAGCTGCTGCATGAGCGGGCTGTCACCGATGAGCCGCACCCGGTCCGGGCCGCTCGCGCGCAGCAGGCGGTTCTCCCGTTCGAGCCGCGAGACCTCCAGCCCTTTGCGGATGGCGAGCACGGTCTTGTCGTAGGAGAGCGGCTTCTCGATGAAGTCGAAGGCGCCCATGCGGGTGGCCTGCACCGCGGTCTCGACCGTGCCGTGGCCGCTGATCATGATCACCGGCAGGTGGGCGAAGCGCTGGCGGATGATGCCCAGCCCCTCCAGGCCGTCCATGCCGGGCAGCCAGATGTCGAGCAGGACCAGGTCCACATCCTTCTCGTCGAGCAGCTGCAGCCCCTCCTCGGCCGAGCCGGCGGCCAGCGGGGTGAAGCCCTCGTCGCCGAGAATGCCCGAGAGGGTCTCGCGGATGGCGGCTTCGTCGTCGATGATGAGGATGGTATCGGGCATGGGCGGGGTCGGGAACAGAGGGGCGCGGCGGCGGGGAACGGCTTCAGCGGGGCATCTTATCAGGGATGGAGCGGCAGCTCAACCGTAAAGACCGTGCCCGTGGGGTGGTTGTCGCGGGCGCGGATGGTCCCGCCGTGCTCGCTGACGATGGTGTGGGCGATGGCCAGGCCGAGCCCGGTGCCGGACTTGCGGGTGGAGAAATAGGGCTCGAAGATGCGCAGGCGCACGTCCGCCGGGATGCCCGGGCCGTTGTCGGCCACGCGCAGCATGGCCATGGGCGTCTCCCGTTCCGGCGCCGGGCCGACGCGCACCTCGATGGCGCCGCCGTCGCCGAGCGCGGTCACGGCGTTGTCGAGCAGGTTGATGAGCACCCGCTTGATCTGCACCGCGTCAAAGGGGAAGAGGGGCAGGGCCGGGTCGATGCGGCAGGTGATGGTCAGGCTGCGGTGCGCCTCCTGGTAGAGGAACACCACCTCCTCGGCCAGCCGGCCCAGGTCGTTCGTTTCGCGGCGCAGCTTGGGCATGCGCGCGAAGTCGGAGAACTCGTTGACCAGCTTCTTGATCTCGTCCACCTGGGCGACGATGGTGGCGGTGCACTCGTCGAAGATGTCGCGGTCCTCGCCGATGCGGTCCAGGAAGCGCTTGCGCAGCCGCTGGGCCGAGAGCTGGATGGGGGTGAGCGGGTTCTTGATCTCGTGGGCGATGCGCCGGGCCACCTCCTGCCAGGCGGCGAGCCGCTGCGCCTTCTCCAGGTTGGTGAGGTTGTCGAAGAGGATGACGAAACCGATGGACCGGCCGCGCTCGTCAACCATGCGGGTGACGTTCACCTGCAGGCTGAGGGTCTCGCCGCGGCGGATGGTCACCCGCAGGTGGCGCTCGATGGTCGAGCGGCCGGTGGCGTCCAGTTCGGCGAGGAAACTCTCGACGATCATGGCGTGCTGGCGGGGCAGGACCTCGTGGTACTCGCGGCCGAGGAAGGCGGCCGGCTGGATGGCGAGCAGCTCTTCGGCGAAGCGGTTGATGGTGGCGATGCGGTTGTGCTCGTCCAGGGCGATGACGCCGGCGGCCACGTTCTCGAGGATGGTCTCCAGGTAGCGGCGGCGCTGCTCCGAGACCTCGGTACTCTGCTGCAGGGCCTGGTGGGTGCTGGCCAGCTGCCGGTTGGAGACGAGCAGGTCCGAGGTCATGGAGTTGAACGAGTCGACCAGGAGCCCCATCTCGTCGCCCGATTCCTTTTCCAGGGTGAAGTCCAGGTCCCCCTCGGCGACCCTCCGGGTGGCCTCGGCCAGCTTGTTGATCGGCCCGGTGAGGCTGCGCGAGATGAAGAAGGCGAACCAGATCGCCCCGAACAGGATGAGCAGGGTGATGATCAGGAGCATGATGATCAGGCTGAGCTTGATCGGCGCCTTGAGCATGACCAGCTGGTTGTAGCCGGTGACGCCGGTGAACACCGCCTGCAGGGTCTCGAGCCGGGCTGTGGGCACCAGCTGGGTGGTGACCAGGAACCAGGTCTGCGGTCGCGCGGAGACCTGCACGTCCACCGGCACGATGGCCTGGATGAGTTCGCCGATGGTGGTCCGCTGGGTGACCACCTCGGTGCGGTTGTGCACCTGGGCGAGACGGATGGCCTCGCTGGGGATCACCGGCAGCATGATCGGCAACAGCCGCTGGCCGCGCACGGCGATGAGTTCACGGCGGTCGCTGTCGAGCAGCACCAGGCTGTCCGGGCTGCCGGGCAGGTCGATCTCCAGGCTGCGGGCCAGCACCCGTTCCAGGGCGGGCAGGTCCTGGATGTTCAGGGCGCCGCTCTCCATGAGCACGACCAGCTGCCGGCCGGTGAACTCGGCCTGCTGGCCGGTCTCCTGCAGGGTGGACTGGGCCAGCCGGTGGGCCGCCTCCAGGGCCTCGTCGACATTGGTGTTGAACCAGTAGTCCATGGAGGTGGAGACGAAGCGCAGGGCGATGACGAAGAGGATGCCGGTGGGCACCAGGCTCAGGCTGACAAAGGAGATGACCAGGCGGGTGCGCAGGCGCGAGCCCATGATCTTCTGGTTGCGTTCGAAGATCAGCTCCACCAGGTTGCGCAGCACCAGGTAGACCATGAGCAGCAGCAGCAGCCCGTTGATGTTGATCAGGGCGAAGATGAGGATGGTGCTGCTCACCGGCAGGTTGAAATCCGCGCCGAGCAGACCGCGCTGCAGGTAGGCGAGGGCCGGGATGAGCAGCAGGCAGAAGGCGATCACCACGCGGATGAGTCGCTGCTTGCGCTTTTTCTGTTCCGCGGTGAGCATGGGGCTGCCCGCTGGGTGGGTGGTCAATAGCGGAATTCGATGGTCCGCCAGTCGGTCTCGAAGTCGCCCCAGACAGCGGCCGGGGCCAGGGCGCCGAGACCGAGCGGCAGGGAGCCCTTCTTCAGGGTGACCTTGAAATGGATGGCGTAGGGGGCGTCGGGGACGAGCTGGTCGAGGGTGATGACCTTGACGCCGTTGAGTTCGGTCATCAGCTGGCGGGCCTCGTCGAGCGAGGTGGTGGTGACCACCCGGCCGTCCTCTTCGGAGAAGGCGACGCGGTACGCCTGCCCTTCCGCGTCCCAGGTGAGGGTGTGGGTGACGGTGGACTCCACCAGGGTGATGTCGAGCCAGAGCTTGCGCGCCTTGACCAGTTCCATGCGGAAGGTGAAGACCACGGGCAGGCCCTGGCGGACGCCGGCGAGCATCTCCTCGGTGAAGGCGTTGCGCACCGTGGCGAAGAGGAGCAGGTCGTTCTCCGAGGTGGTGACGATGATGTCCTTGATCGCCGGGTCCCGGTCGCCGGCGGCGGGCGCCGGACTACCGCTGACGAGCAGGAGCAGCCCGCAGAGGAGCATCAGTCTGAGGAGGGGCAGTTTCATCAACATTTCGCCGCTTCGGCCGGGGCCGGCGTTGGGGGAGGTGGGCAAAAAAGACAGGAGTAGCATATACCTGATGGGTACCGATTTGTCCACGATAAGCGGGAATCGGGCCGTGGATGATGTCGCCCGTCCGCCCGGGGCGGGCCGGTTTTGCGGGCGCAATGGCCTTCCTGTTTGACAGACCGGGCGTCTGCCTCTATAGTATCGGCGCTCCCGGAGCGGGTTGTCCGCTTCAGAAAAAGAGTGGAAAGTCAAGAAAATGGGTGGATGGACGACGGCCCCGGGCGGGTCCCGGAGGCGACTTCTTCGTCCCCCTGATAAACAGCGCGGTGCGGCCGGCCCGGTCACGGGTGCGCGGCCTCGACCTGCGCGAGGTGCTGTGATGGAAAAAACCCTACTGGTGACCGGCGGCTGCGGCTTCATCGGCGCCAACTTCGTCCGCCTGGTGCTCGCCGACCAGCCCAACTGGCGGGTGGTCAACCTGGACAAACTCACCTATGCCGGCAATCTCGACAACCTGCGCGAGGTGGCCGATCACCCGCGCTACTCCTTCGTGCGCGGCGACATCTGCGACCGCGCCCTGGTGGCGGAGCTGTTCGCCCGCGAGGGGATCGACACGGTGGTCCACTTTGCCGCCGAATCCCACGTGGACCGCTCCATCGACGACCCGGACGCCTTCATCCGCACGAACATCGACGGCACCTTCGCCCTGCTCGAGGCGGCGCGGCGGAACTGGCCGGCCGACGCAGCGGGCAGCGGCCACCGCTTCCTGCACGTGAGCACGGACGAGGTGTTCGGCTCGCTCGGCCCGACCGGCCTGTTCACCGAGACCACCCCCTACGACCCGCGCTCGCCCTACTCGGCCTCCAAGGCCAGCTCCGACCACCTGGCCCGGGCCTATTTCCATACCTACGGCCTGCCGGTGCTGATCACCAACTGCTCGAACAACTACGGCCCCTACCAGTTCCCGGAGAAGCTCATTCCGCTCATGCTCAACAACGCCCTGCACGGCCGGTCCCTGCCGGTCTACGGCGACGGCGGCAACGTGCGCGACTGGCTGTACGTGGAGGACCATTGCGAGGCCATCGTGCGTGTGCTCAGGAAGGGGCGGCCCGGCGAGTCGTACAACATCGGCGGCCACAACGAGAAGCGGAACCTGGAGATCGTCGAGCTGCTCTGCGACATGCTCGACCGCAAGGTCGGGCCGCTGGCCTCCGGCGCAGCCGCGGCGCTCGCTCATCACCTTTGTCCGCGACCGGCTCGGCCACGACCGCCGCTACGCCATCGACGCCGGCAAGATCGAGCGCGAACTCGGCTGGACGCCGCGCTGGACCTTCGAGCAGGGCATCGAGCGCACGGTCGACTGGTACCTGGCCAGCGGCGAGTGGCTGGCCGGCGTGCTCGACGGCTCCTATCAACAGTATTACGAGAATATGTACGCCGGTCGGGCCGGGGAGGGCGGGAAATGAAGGTGCTGGCAACGGAAATTCCCGGGGTGCTCATCATCGAGCCCCGGGTGTTCGGCGACGAACGCGGCTTTTTCTTCGAGAGCTTCAACCTGCGGCGCTGGCGCGAACAGACCGGGCTGGACACGGAGTTTGTCCAGGAGAACCACAGCCGCTCGAGCCAGGGGGTGCTGCGCGGCATCCACTACCAGATCGAGCAGGCCCAGGGCAAGCTGGTGCGGGTGATCAGCGGCGAGGTGTTCGACGTGGCCGTGGACCTGCGGCAGAGTTCGCCGACCTTCGGCCGCTGGACCGGGGTGCACCTGTCCGCGGACAACAAGCGCCAGTTCTGGGTGCCCCCGGGGTTCGGCCACGGCTTCGTGGTGCTGTCCGCGGCGGCCGAGTTCCTCTACCTGACCACCGACTACTACGCGCCCGAGCACGAGCGGGCGATCATCTGGAACGACCCGGACCTGGCCATCGCCTGGCCCTTCCCCGGCGAGCCGCTGCTCTCGGCCAAGGACGCGGCGGCGCCGCGTTTCCGTGACGCCGAGGTGTACGCCTGACGCCGCCCGCTACCACTCGACCCGCAGAACGTTGTCCAGCGGCCGCACCCGCGCCAGCTGGATGCGCACCGTGTCGCCCGGCTCCACCGGAAAGGCGGGGTTGGGCGGCAGATCCACGTCGAACAGACAGTCGCAGAGCATCAGGTTGACCCTCTTGGGGCCGAGCCCGAGCACCATGGCGTTGATCCGCTGGCCCTCGCGCGCCTCCAGGTAGCGCAGCATCCAGTAGCGGTGGTGCTGCTGGCGGATGGCGTTGGCGCGGGAGAGCTTCTGCTGGAGGATGCCGGCAAAGGTGCGGCACTCGTCGGCGGAGAAGAGGATGCCCTTGCCGCGCGCCATGTGACCGAGCTGGTGCTGCATGACCAGGTCGAGGAAGCGGCGGATGGGCGAGGTGATGGTGGTGTAGCTGTTCAGCCCGAGGCCGCTGTGCGGCTTGGGGTGGGTGGTCAGTTCGCCGCGGGCGAGAAACCGCCGCTGCCGGGCGATGTCGACGATGGCGTTCTGCGCCCCGGCGATGAGCCGCTTGCGCGGCGGCGGCTGGGAGCGGAACAGTCCGGGCGCCTCCCGGCTGGCGAGGTAGTCGGCGGCCTGGCCGTTGGCAAGGATCATCAGCTCGGAGACCAGGTTGCGCGCCGGCGTGTCCACCGGCGACAGCTGCACCCGGATCTGGTCGCGGTCGCTGATGTCCAGGCTCACGTCCGGCAGCGAGAGCAGCAGGGCGCCGTTGTCGATGCGCCGCTGGCGCAGCCGCAGGCGGACGGCGTTCAGCGCCGCCAGGGCCGGGTCGGTGTCGATCAGGCTGTCGGCTTCCTCGTAGCTGAGCTGCCGTTTGACCTCGATCACCGCGGGCACGATGGTGGTGTGGCGCACCCGGCCGTCCGCATCCAGGGTGATGAGGAAGCTCAAGGACGGCCGCACCCGGCCCAGATGCAGGCTGCACACGCCAACAGAGAGCGCGTCGGGCAGCATGGGGATCTGGTTCTCGGGGAAGTAGAGCGAGGTGGCGCGCTCCTGGGCCTCGGCGAACAGCGGGCTGTGCGCCGGCACGTAGTGGGTCACATCGGTGATGTGGATGCCGACCAGCACCGTGCCGTCCGCCTGCGGCTCGATGTGCAGGGCGTCGTCGAAGTCCAGGGTGGAGCTGCCGTCAATGGTCAGCACGTCGAGGTGGCGCAGGTCGCGGCGCTTTGTGTCGGCGAGCAGCTCTTCGGCGGTGGCCTCCTCCAGGGTCGCGGCCGCCGCCAGGCAGGGCTCGGGGAAGGCCACCGGCTGGTCGGCGCGGCGCAGGGCGAGGTTCTCGTCCCGGTCCCACCGGCCGGCGCGGACGAGCACCCGGTGGCCGTCGTGCGGGCCGGTCAGCCCGGCCGTTTTCATCGCCTGGCGGATGAACTCGTCATCCGGGTTGTCCGTGCCGAACAGCACCGACTGCTCCAGCCAATCGAGCACCTGCTCCTGCTCCGGCCAGGCCCCGTCCGCGACCGGCTGCCCCTTTGCAAGGAGCTGCAGGTTGTCCGCGGCCCGGGCGAGCAGCTCGGCCTTTTCCGCCTCGCGTCGCCGCTGCGTCTGCAGCTGTTCCACCTGCTCCGCGCTGTGCACGACGATGCGGCCGTTGCGGAACTTGAAGTAGAGCGGGTCGGCGAACACCGCCCGCAGGAAGGCGGCCGTCTGGTCGTCGTCCACCGCGGCGCCGAACTGCAGCTCGGCGAGGAAATCCACCGCGAACTCGTCCGCCGTTTCCTCGCTGGCGATCTCCCAGAGTTCGTCCAGGGCGATGGCTTCGGCCAGGGCGGCACGTCGGCCGGCGCGGTGCAGGAGCGCGGCGGTCAGCTCCTCGCGACTCGCGTCCTGCGGGTGCACCGTGCGCGAGGCGACAATGATGCGCGACTCGGGCAGGTTGATCTCCCGGCCATTCTGGTTGAGCAGGCGGATCTTCCGGTCGGCGACACCGGCGACCAGGGCGCAGAGGAACCTGCCGCCCTCGATGTATTCAACAAGGCTGCCGGCGACGATCATAGGGGGAACACGTTGCGAAGTTCTCGGGTCATGGTAAGGTGCAGCAGATAGCAGGATTGGCCTGCTTTGTCATCGAATTTCTTTGTCATATTCGGCACCTCGCCGGGAAAGGATAGTGTTTATGGACCAGAATGCGCATCGCTCCGGGGTGGTGGCGATCATCGGCCCGCCCAATGCGGGCAAGTCGACCCTGCTCAACCACCTGCTCCAGCAGAAGATCGCCATCGTCACCCCCAGGCCGCAGACCACCCGCAACCGGATCATGGGTATTGTCACCGCCCCGGGCTACCAGATGATCCTGCTCGACACCCCCGGGCTGCACCAGCCGCGCGAGGAGATGAACCGGCAGATGGTGCGCGTGGCCATGGAGAGCCTCACCGACGCGGACGTGGCCCTGTTTCTCGCCGACAGCGCCGACCGCGCGCCCGCCAGGCTGGAGCGGCGGCGCGAGGAGTACCGCGGCTACCTGGGCGGTATCCGCTGCCCGGTGGTGCTGGCCCTGAACAAGATCGACCTGGTGCCGCCGGAACAGCTGCTGCCGGTGATCGACTGGTACCGGCAGCTGCACGATTTCGCCGCCATCGTACCCATTTCGGCGCTCGCCGGCACGAGCGTCGACCTGCTCACCGCGGAGTTGGTGGCGCGCCTGCCCGAGGGGCCGCAGTACTACCCGGACGACCTGCCCACCGACGCCACCGAGCGGTTCATCGCCGCGGAGATCATCCGCGAGAAGATCTTCCTGCTCACCCGGGACGAGGTGCCGTATTCGACCGCGGTGCTCATCGACGCCTTTGAAGAGGCCGAGGAGGGTCGGCCGGTGGGCATCCGGGCGACCATCCTGGTGGAGCGGGACTCGCAGAAGGGGATTCTCATCGGTCAGGGGGGCCGGATGCTGGCGGCGGTGCGCACGAGCGCGGCCGCCGACATCGGCCGCCTGCTGGACTGCCGGGTGCGGCTCAACCTTTTTGTCAAGGTGAGCCGGAACTGGACCGGCAAGAAAAGCGTGCTGCGCGACCTGGGCCTGGCCTGATCCGCTGCCGGCCCCCGCGCGGCGGGGTGGTTACTGCTTGCCGGCGGGTACGTCCCGCGGCGGCGGTGTCCTCTCGGTGTTCCTGGCCGCGTCGCCGGCGGGCTCTTCCTTGGGTTCGTCCTTCTTCGTCTCGCGGGCCGGCTGTTTGCCCGAGGCGAGATTGAGGCTCTTGAGGACGATCAGCGCGGTGCGCAGCTGGTTGTCCTGCTCCAGCCGCCGGTCGGCCTGAGGGGTGTCCGGAGTCTTCTCCGCGGGCTTCTCCGTGCCGGTGGCCTCGTCCGGCGCCGTCCCGGTCGCGTCCTTGTCCGTCTCCCTGTCCGCCTCCGCCTCGTTCCCAGTGTCCGGTGTCGCCACCGTGGTCTCTTTCTTCTGCTCCGGGGTCTGTGCCGCCGCGGCCGTCGCTCGGCAGGTGGCGGGGCAGGTCCTTCTCGCGGATGGCCTTGGCCTCGGCGGTGTTGTCCTTGCCGTCGACCGTGGTGAGCGGCACCACCATGTCGGGCTTGATGCCGGTGGCCTGGATCGAGTCGCCGCTGGGGGTGTAGTACTTGGCGGTGGTCAGGCGGATGCCGGCGCCGTCGGGCAGGGGCAGGATGGTCTGCACCGAGCCCTTGCCGAAGGTGGTGGTGCCGAGGATGATCGCCCGTTTGTGGTCCTGCAGGGCGCCGGCGACGATCTCCGAGCCGCTCGCCGAGCCGCCGTTCACCAGCACGACCATGGGGTAGGTGCCAGGCGTCCCGTCCGGGTGGGCCTCGAACAGCATCTGCTCCTGGTTGTCGCGGCCCCGGGTGGAGACGATCACCCCCTTGTCGAGGAAGATGTCGGCCACCTTGACCGCCTGGTCGAGCAGGCCGCCCGGGTTGTTGCGCAGGTCGAGCACCAGCCCCTGCAGCGTCCCTTTGGCGCGCAGTTCCTTGAGCGCGTCGCGCACATCGCGGGTGGTGCTCGCCTGGAAGTTGCTGACGCGGACGGAGGCGTAGCCGGGTTCGAGTTCACTGAACTTGACCGAATGCAGCGGGATGGCCTCGCGCACCAGGTTGAAGTCGCGCGCGTCCGGCCAGCCCTCGCGTTGGATACTGATGGTCACCGGGCTGCCCGGTTCGCCGCGCAGCTTCTTGACCGCCTCCATGAGGGTCATGGATTTGGTCATCTCGCCGTCGATGCGGAGGATCTGGTCGCCGGAGAGGATGCCCTGGCGGTCCGCCGGGGTGTCCTCGATGGGCGCCACCGCGGTGAGCACGCCGTCGCGGATGGTGATCTCGATGCCGATGCCGGTGAAACTGCCCGCGGTCTCCTCCTCCAGTTCCTTGAAGTCCTCCGGGGTCATGTAGGCCGAGTGCGGGTCGAGCGAGCCGAGCATGCCGGTGATGGCGCCGCCGATGGCCTTGGTGCTGTCCACCTCGTCCACGTAGTACTGCTGGATGAGGGTGAGGACGTTGGCAAAGGTCTCCAACTCCCGGTAGGTGTCGCGTTCCTGTTTGCTCTCCTCGGCGCGGGCAGGGGACAGGAGGCAGGAGAACAGCAGGGCGAGCAGGAGGGCGGTCCGTTTCATGGGGCGGTCTGATGGGCAGGCAATGGGTGGATCGGTTTCCCGGGGGGCGGCGGACGCGCCGCGTCGGTCGGGCGGAGTGCAGGTTGTCAAAATAACGGGTCTGGTCGGGCGAGGCAACGGTTATCGGCGGCGCTGCGGGAAAACAGCGGCTTGGGCGCTGCCCGGGCGGTTCAGCGGCCGGCCACCGCGCCGGGCCGGAACCAGGTGAGTGGGTCTTCGGCCACCGTGCCGCGGCGGATCTCGAAATAGAGCCCGTCGCCGAACAGGGTGGCGATCTCGCCGGTGGTGCCGAGCACCTGGCCCTGGCTGACCTGGTCGCCCTCGCGCACGGCGAGGTCGTCGAAACGGGCGCTCACGGTGCAGTACTGCAGGTCGTGGTCGATGATCACCATCTTGCCGTAGCCGCGCATGTAGCCGGCGAAGATGACCTCACCGCCGTACACGGCGCGCACCTCGGCGCGGCCGGCCACTGCGATGGTGACGCCGTTGCGGAAGGTGGTGTCGTCGTCGGCCGAGGCCGGGTCGTGGAAGCGGCGCACCAGCCGGCCGACGACCGGTGGCGGCAGGGCGCCGCGGTTGCCGACAAAGCCGCGGGCCTGCTGCGCCTTGGCCTGTTTGCGGCCGGCCAGGGTCTTGTCCAGTTGGCCCTCGGCCTTGCGCATTTCACGCAGGGCCTGCTCGTACAGCCCCTTCTGGGTGCGCACCCGTTCGAGCAGGGTGTTTTTTTCGGCCACGGTCGTGGCCAGTTCGCGGTGCTCCCGGTCGGCGTCCTCGAGGAACTTCTCCTGCACCGCCTTCTCCAGTTCCCGGGCCTGGCGGGCCCGCTCGATGGTGGTGACGCTCTCCCGGTAGGTGGCGAACACCTCCTGGTCGTAGGTGACCAGCGAGCGGAAGCCGTCGTTGACCAGAAGCAGCTCCGGCAGGGAACGGCTGGAAAAGGCGACATTGAGAAACCCGTGCGGTCCCATCAGGTAGAAGGCCCGCAGCCGTTTCATCAGGTGGTCCTGCAGGGCCTGGTTCTTGCTGCGGATGGCCGAGAGTTCCGCCTCCTTGGCGGCGAGTACCGCCTCCTGGGCCTGGATGCGCGTCTGGATTTCGCGAATAGTGGTCTGCTGCCGGCTGATGTCGGTGTCGAGCCGGGCGAGTTCGTCGAGCAGCGACCGCTCCTCTTCGCCGCTCTGGCTGAGCAGATCCTCGTGGCTGCGGATCTCCTCCTGCAGGCGGCCGATGGTGAGCGTGCTCGCCGGCTGGCCGGCCGCGGCCGCCTGGCAGGGGCACGGCGCCAGCAGGCAGGCGAGGACGAGGAGGAGGGCGGCGGCGCGGACCATGGGGGGTCAGATCTGGTTGATGCGGCGGGTGGTGGAGAAACTGCCCAAGGCGCAGAGCAGGGTGGCCGCGGCCATCATGCCCAGGAGGATCGGCCAGGGAAAGAAGGTGAAGGGCAGGCCGGTGATGGCCGCCGGGCCGGCGAACTGCAGGCGAATCCAGCTGAACAGCACACCCAGGGCGGCCAGGCCGAGGCCGGCGCCGAACAGCCCCTGCAGGGCGCCCTCGACCAGGAAGGGCATGCGGATGTAGCTGCTCGTGGCGCCGACCAGGCGGAGCAGTTCCAGCTCCTTCTGGCGGGCGAACAGGGTCAGGCGGATGGTGTGCGCGACCATGAAGGTGGTGGTCATGATGAGCAGGAAGCCGCTGAGGATGATGACGATGCGCATCAGCTGGATGAACGAGTAGAACCGTTCGATCCACTCCTTGCCGTACTGGACCTTGAGCACGCCCGGCAGGGTGAGCAGGTAGTCGGAGAACCTCTTGATGCGCGTCAGGCTGTCCAGCGAGCGCACCGGGTAGACCTCCATGGACGGCGGCAGGAAGGTGTCGGGCACACCGACGAGCACGTCCGCGTCCGCGCCGAGCTGCGCCTGGAACCGTTCGTACGCCTGCTTGCTGCTGACGAACTCGATCCGCTCCACCCGGTCGAACTTCTCGATGCGCCGCGCGTATTCCTCCTGCAGGGCCGGGGCCGGGTCCTCGTCCAGGTAGACGACCAGGCGCAGGTCGTCGCCCAGTTCCTCGCCGAGGTGCAGGGCGTTGTAGTAGATCAGGTAGAAGAAGGCGAAGATGAGCACCGACAGGGCCACCGTGCACAGGGTCATGAGCTGCGACTTCCAGGTGTGCAGCATGTTGCGGCAGGTGTGGCGGAGCACCACGGCGAGAAAGCGCATCGCCTAGACCTCCTCGACCGCGGTCAGACTGGGGAGGACGGCGGTGCCGGGCAGGGCACCGTTGTCCACGGCCTCGGCCGGTTCGGTGCGCAGCCGGCCGTAGCGGAGTTCGATCATCCGGTGGCTGGTCGCCTGGTAGAGCGAGCGGTCATGGGTGGCGATGAGGATGGTCGCGCCCCGGCGGTTGTGTTCGTGGAACAGGTCCATGACCAGGGCGGTGGTTTCCGGGTCGAGGTTGCCCGAGGGTTCGTCGGCCAGCACGATCTCCGGGAAGTTGGCCACGGCCCGGGCGATGGACACGCGCTGCTGCTCGCCGCGGCTCAGCTCCTCCGCCGGGGTCGCGTATTTTTTCGCCAGATCGAGCCGGTCGAGCAACTCCCGGGTGCGCTTTTCGATGAACGCGGGCGTGCGGTAGGCCACCTCCATGCTGATGGCGATGTTGTCGGCCACGGTCCGCTCGGGCAGGAGCTTGAAATCCTGGTAGGCCATGCCCACCTTGCGGCGGAGCACGTGGATCTGCCGCTGCGGCAGCTTGGCCACGTCGATGCCGGCCACCTCGACCAGCCCCTTGTCCGCCTTCTCGATGCGGCTGAGCAGGCGGAGCAGGGTGGACTTGCCGGCGCCGCTCATGCCGGTGAGGAAGACGATCTCGCCCCGCCGGACGGTGAGGGAGACATCGGTCAGGGCCTGGACATCGGGGGGATAGACCTTGCTCACCTTGATCAGGTCGATCATCACGTCGGGACTGGGTGTTTCCTGGCTCATGGGCTCGCTGCGGCAGAGGTGGCGACGGGGGACGGCAACGGGGAGGGCCGCCGGGATGTTTTCCGCCCGGCAAGGCTTGCGACTGGCGGCCGCAAGCGGGGGCAGGACATCGCCGCTATCCTAAAAGAAAGCTGGTACCCCGTCCATGGTTTTTCACCCCTGCGGCCGAGAATGGCTCGGCCCGGGCACGGACAAAACCGTTTACGGTCGCCCGGAGCGTGGGTATGATGCACCCCACGTCGGGCGCGGGAAGGCCCGACAGACGACGAATTACAAAGACACACGCAAAGGACTGGCACCATGCACTACAAGGCGATCCTGTTCGATCTGGACGGCACCCTGCTGGATACCCTCGAAGACCTGGCCACCGCGGCCAACCGGGCCCTGGGCACCCTGGGACTGCCGGCGCACCCGACCGATGCCTACCGGGTGTTTGTCGGTGACGGCCTGCGCACCCTGGCCGAGCGGATCCTGCCCGGCGAGCAGCGCAGCGCAGCCCAGGTCGATGCACTGGTGGCCGCCTTCGAACGGGAATACAGCCGCACCTGGAACGAGCGTACGGAACCCTATGCGGGCGTGCCCGAGATGCTCGACCGACTGACCGGCGACGGCTACCGGCTGAGCGTGCTTTCCAACAAGCCCGACGCCTTCACCCGGCTGTGCGTCGAGCAGCTGCTGCCGCACTGGACCTTTGCCCCGCTCTATGGCCAGCGGCCCGGTGTGCCGAAAAAACCGGACCCTGCCGCGGCGCTGGCCATCGCCGTTGAACTCGACCTCGATCCGGCCGAGATGCTCTATCTTGGCGACACCGCCACGGACATGCACACCGCCCGGGCTGCCGGCATGGCGGCCGTGGGCGTGCTCTGGGGGTTCCGCACCGCCGACGAACTGCGCGCGGCCGGCGCCCGCCACCTGATCACCCACCCCGGCGAACTCGCGCCGCTCCTTCACCCATCCTCCGCTCCCAGGTCCTGACCCCCGTGCTGCCCTTCGATCCTGCTCTGCTCGGCCCGCCCTGCATCGGCGCCTTCATCGGCTACCTGACCAACAGGATCGCCATCCGCATGCTTTTCCGGCCGCTGCGGCCGTGGCACCTGTGGGGGCTGCGGGTGCCCATGACCCCCGGCGTCATTCCGGCCAAACGGCAGCAGCTGGCCGCCAACATCGGTGAGATGGTCGGCCGTCACCTGCTCACCAGCCGCGACATCGGCGCCGCCCTCTCCGAGGAGCCGTTCCAGGAGCATCTCGCCGCCCTGGTCGAGCGCACCCTGGCCGAGGTGCTCCGGCGCGACCTGGGCGCAGTGCCCGAGATCGTTCCGCGCCGCTTCCGCGCCTATTTCCAGGTGGGGGTCAAGACCTTGAAATACCGGCTGGCCGAGGGGGTGAACCGCTACCTGGCCAGTGAAGACTTCGCCATACGGCTGCGTGAATCCATCCTCGAGCGGCTCGACGCCCTCGGCGAACGCGAACTGAACAGCCTCGTCACCCCGGAGGGCCGCCAGACGGTCTACCTGCTGTTCGACCAGGTGGTCAGCGACCTGCTCGCCGCGGAGCGCACCGCCGAGTGGCTGGGCCACTACCTCGCCGACAGCCTGCGCCGTTCCGCCGCCGAGGGGCGCACCGTCGCCGACCTGCTGCCGGCGGAACTGACCACTCTGCTCCAGGACCTCGTCCGCCAGCTGGCCGCCACTGTCCTGCCGAAGATGGCTGCACACCTGGCGGACCCGGTACTCCGCGCCCAGGTGCTCCGCGGCATTCAGGGCGGGGTCGACCACTTCCTCGATTCCCTCGGCCCGGTGGGCGCCATGGCCCGCGGCTTTCTCGATATGGACACCTTCGAGGAGAAGATCGGGGCCTACCTGGACACCCGCCAGGAGGACCTGATCGCCTGGCTGCAGAACCCCGAGGTGCAGGAGCGGATGGTTGCCGTGCTTGGCAGCCAGGTCCACACCCTGCTGACCCGACCGCTGGCGGAGCTGCTCGACCGCGTCGGCGCGGAACGGCTCGACACGCTCTGCCGGAACGGCGCCGGCCAGCTGCTGGCCGTGTTCCGCGCCGAGGGAACGCGCAACGGCCTGAGTGCGCTGCTCCACGTGGGCCTGGAGGAACTGCTCGACCGCGGCCGGCGGTCGCTGGGCTCTCTCGCCGCCCAGTTCTGCCCGGACGACCGCGGCCGCGACCTGCGCGAGGTCCTGGTCCGCGAGATCCTCGCCCTGTTCCGCGCCAGCCGGACGGAACGGCTCATTCGCGGCCTGACCGGGGCCATGGTCGACGATCTGCTCAGCCGTCCGGTGGGTCGACTCGACCACCTCGTTCCCCACGGCGTGCGTCGCGGCATGTGCGAGGGGATTGTCCGCACGGCCAACCGCCTGCTCCTGGCGGAGGTGCCGGGGGTGGTCGAATCGCTCAATATCCAGCGCATGGTGACCGACAAGGTCAACGGCCTGGACCTGCTCCAACTGGAACGGCTGCTGCTGTCGATCATGGAGGAGCAGTTCAAGTACATCAACCTGTTCGGCGCCCTGCTCGGTTTCCTCATCGGACTCGGTAACCTGGCCCTGCTCAGGTTCTTCTGAAGCGGTGCGCGGCGGCCGGGCCGGTGCACAAAAAAAAGCCCTGTCGCCAGTGCGGCGACAGGGCTTTTCCGTTCAGGACTGTTTGCAAGCCTTACCGGATCGGATGCAGTTCCACCCGCCGGTTGCGGCTTCGGCCATCAACGGTGGCGTTGTCGGCGATCGGGCTTTCCTGGCCGTAGCCTTTGGCGGTCAGCCTCCCCTTGGTCACGCCCCTGGCGGCAAGGTAATCAACCACCGCCTGGGCGCGGCGCACGCTCAGCTGCTGGTTGCGGCCTGGGTCGCCCACCGAGTCGGTGTAGCCGGCCACCTCGACCTTGACCTCCGGATTGCCGGCCAGCGAGGCGGCCACCTGGTCGAGCTTTTTCATTGCGCCGGATTCCAGTTCGGCGGTACCGGACTTGAACTGGACACCTTCAAGCACCAGACCTTTGCCGGGCTGGCAGCCCAGGGCATTCACCTGTGCACCCGCCGGCGAATCCGGGCAGAGGTCCTGGGCGTCGGGGATGGCGTCGCCATCACGGTCCGGGGCGGCCGGGGTTTGCTCCGCGGCCTGGGCGAGGGGCTGCGGCGCCGGCGGTGCGGCCTGTTCGGCAGGCTTCGGCTCCGTGGCCGGGACCGGGGCGGCAACCGGCGCCGGCTGCCGGGCCTCCTGCTGCCGCGCCTCGAGTTTGCCCTGCAGTTCGCTGATGGTGGCCTGACAGCCGGTCAGCGTCTCGCGCAGGCCATCCCGCTCGGCCTGCAGATCCGCGGCCTTTTTGTTTGCAGCCTGGACCTCTTGGCCGGACGCGGCCACAGCGGCCTGGGCCTCGGTGAACTGCTTGCGCGCTTCGGCCTCGGCCCCTTGCTGCTGGGCCAGCTGGCCGCGCAGGGTGGCGATCTGCTGCTCGAGGTTGGGCACCTGATCCTGTGCCTGGCGCAGCTGATGCTCGTCGAGCAGCTTCGCCACCTTGGCCTGCGCCGCTTCCAGTTCGCCCTCCAGGGCCTTGGCCCGCTCCGTGGCCGCGATCAGGGCTTGGTTGGCCTCGGTGGCCTTGGCCGCGGCCTCGGCCGCCCGCTGCTCCGCCTCCGCCCGCGCGGCCTGTTCCTGCTGGGTGGCCACCGTCTGTTCGGTCACCTTGGTCTCCAGGGCGGCGATACGCTCGTCAGCCCCGGCGAGGTCCTGTATTCTGCTTTCCGCGGCCGCCAGGGCGCTGCTGCGCTCATCCAGGGCCTTTTTCAGGGTGGCGATCTCCGTGGCCTGCTGCTGGGCTGCGGCCAACTGAGTGGTCAGGCTGGCCTTGTCCGTTTCCAGCACCTGCACCTGGCTGACGGCCTCGGCGTGGCGTGCCGCCGTCTCCTCCATTTTCTTCTGCAGTTCAACCACCTGCGCCTCCAGCCCGGTCACCTGCTCACCCTGCGCGGTGGCCGCGGCCAGGGCGCTGGTCTTTTCCGCCAGCGACGCGTTCAACTCCTCAACCTTGGCCTGCAGGGCGGGCAGCTCCTGCAGCCTGGCCTCGGCTGCGGCCAGGGCGGCGGCCTTCTCGTCGTGGGCCGCCTGCAGCGGCTGCAGCCGATCCACCTCCTCCTTCAGCGCCGTCAACTGGCTGGCCAGTCCGAGCTTTTCGTCCTGCAGCGAGGTCGACTGGGCCATCAGGGTATTGATCCGGGAGACCTTGCTGTCCGCGGCGGTTTCGAATTCCTTGAGCTGCTGCTGCAGACCGTCGCGGCTGGCCACTGCGGCGACCAGCTTCTTTTCCGCTGCGGCGAGCGCGGTCTGGGTGAGCACCTGGGAGGACTCCATCTCCTCGATGCGTTTCTGGGCCGCTTCCGCCTGAGCGGTGGTTTCGTCCAGGGACTTACGGAGCTGGGCGTTGGCTGTTTCCAGCACGGCGACCTGCTTGCGCAAGGGAATAAGCTGCACCTCCGACTCTTTCTGCCGGGCCGCCAACTCGCTGGTGCGCTGGTCCAGCAACCCCTGGAGTTCGGCTACGGCCCGGGGATGGGCGACGGCCTCAGCCTGGAGCGCTTCGACGGCGGCCAGAGCAGTGGCCAACTCCGCGGCCTTGGCCTGCAGGGTCTGCTCGATGCCGCTTTTTTGTGCCGCGAGGGCGCTCGCCTGCGTCGCCTGCTCCTGGCGGGCCTGTTCGAGCGATTTGACCTGCTGCTGTGTGCGTGCCAGTGTATCCTCGGCCGTTTTTAGCTGGTTTCTGGTCTCGTTGAGCTGCTGTTTGAGCGGGGTCACCTCGCTCTTGTGTGCGGTGAGCTGCTCTTTCAGCTCGGCCACGGCCTGGGGAAAGGCAGCCGCCTCAGCCCTGAGCGCCTCGACAGCGGCCATGGCGGTGGCCAGTTTCGCGGTTCCGGCCTGCAGGGCCTCTTCCAGGCTGCTGTTCTGCTGCGCGAAGGCGGTCAGCTGTGCCTTCTGTTCCTGGCGACCCTGTTCGAGCGATGCTCTGTGCTGCTGTTCTTTGCTCAGCGCAGCCTGGACCGTTTCAAGTCGGGCCCCAGTCTCGTTGAGCTGCTGTTTGAGGGCCTGCACCTCGCCTGTGCGGGCAGTGAGCTGCTCCGTCAGGGTGGCTGCGGCCGCCGCCTTCTCGCTGGCCGTTTGTTTGGCCCGGGTGAGTTCGTCATTAGCCGCCTGCAGGCCGGCGGTGGCCTCGTCGAGTTGCTGTTTGAGCCCCTCGACCGTGTCGGTGCGTTTGTCGAGCTGCTGGCGAAGCTTGGCCTGGGCGGCGGCTTCCTGCTCGCGCAGCGCCTTTCGGGCCGCTTCACCGGCAGCCTTTTGTTCCTGCAGGGCAGCCTGGAGCTGCCCGGTCTCGGTCTGGGCGGCCGCCAGTTCGGCGGTCAGCTTCTCCTGGCCGGCGACCAGGGCGCTGATCCGCTCGTTCGCCTCGGCCAGCTGCTTGTCCCTGGCGGCCGTGCCGGCAGCCTCGGCCTCGGTCTGCTTGCTCAGCGCACGGTACCTGGCGGCGATCGCCTCCTGGGCGTCGAGCAGCTGGCGGACCTGTTGCTCCTTCGCGGCCAGCTGCTGCTGCAGCGGCGCCAGCTGCACGGCGGTGTCTGCCGGTACGGCCGGCTGCGGCTCGGGCTGGGCCGGCGCCGTTTGTTTCTCCGGGACCGGGGCCGGGCTCTTCAGCGTCTGCGGTGCGGTCACCGTCACCCGTTCAGGAACGCCGGTGGACGGCGCGTCCTTGAGTATGCTGCTGTGGTAGGAGGCGATAACGATGTAGGCCGCAAGACCCAGGAGGGAGAGCAGAATGTAACGGATTTTCATGGCAGTCTGTGGCTGAGGTTGGCGGAATCAGCGGTGCGTGGCGACGGACACTCTTCAGCAGGGCTTGAGGAACAGGGTGGCCAGCGGCGGCAGGATGAGGGAGAGCGTGTGCTCCTTGCCGTGACACTGCTCCATCCGGGCGGAATGTACCGGGCCGTTGCCGACCCCGCTGCCTGCGTAGACCTCCTGGTCGGAGTTGATCAGTTCGCGGTAGTCGCCGCCCCTGGGCACGCCGATGCGGTAGCCCTGGCGCACCACCGGGGTGAAGTTGCTCACCACGATGACGAAGTCCGCGGGATCCTTGGCATAGCGGATGAACGACAGTACCGAGTTGTCCGAGTCGTTGGCGTCGATCCAGGAGAAACCGGTCCAGTCGAAATCGGCCTGATAGAGGGCGGGCTCGTTCTGGTAGACCAGGTTGAGGTCGCGCACCAGACGCTGCGCCCCCAGATGCGTGGGCGCGCTCAGGGCCCCCCATTCCAACCCGGTGTCATGGTTCCATTCCTGCCACTGGCCGAATTCGCAGCCCATGAACAGGAGTTTCTTGCCCGAGTAGCCCCACATGAAGCTCAGGTAGGCGCGCAGGTTGGCGAACTTCTGCCACTCGTCGCCGCTCATCTTGCCCAGCAGCGAACCCTTGCCGTGCACCACCTCGTCGTGGCTGATCGGCAGGACGAAGTTCTCGTGGAAGGCATAGAGCATGCCGAAGGTCAGCTGGTTGTGGTGATAGCGGCGGAACAGGCTGTTCTTGGTCATGTAGCTGAGGGTGTCGTGCATCCAGCCCATGTTCCACTTGAGGCTGAAGCCGAGGCCGCCCAGATAGGTGGGCCGGGAAACCATGGGCCAGGAGGTGGACTCCTCGGCGATGGTGAGCACACCCGGGAACACGCCGTGCACCACCTCGTTGGTCTTGCGCAGGAAACTGATCGCCGCCAGGTTCTCCCGGCCGCCGTATTCGTTGGGGATCCACTCCCCATCCTTGCGCGAGTAGTCGAGGTAGAGCATGGAGGCCACGGCGTCCACGCGCAGCCCGTCGATATGGTACTTGTCGATCCAGAACAGGGCGTTGGAGATGAGAAAGGCGCGCACCTCGTTGCGGCTGTAGTTGAAGATCAGTGTGCCCCAGTCCTGGTGCTCGCCCTGCAGGGGGTTGGCGTGGGCGTACAACTGGGTGCCGTCGAAACGGTTGAGGCCGGCACCGTCCTTGGGGAAATGGGCCGGCACCCAGTCGAGGATCACGCCCAGGCCGGCGGCGTGGCACTGATCGACGAAGAACATGAAGTCCTCGGGTGTGCCGAAGCGGCTGGTGGGCGCGAAGAAACCGAGCACCTGGTAGCCCCAGGAGCCGTCAAAGGGGTGCTCGGCGATGGGCATCATCTCGATGTGGGTGTAGCCCATCTCCTTGACATAGGGGATGAGGGTGGCGGCTAACTCGCGGTAGGAGAGGTAGCGCTGGCCCCACTGCTCGTCGGGTTCGCGGCGCCAGGAAGCGAGGTGCACCTCGTAGATGGAGATTGGTCCGTCCAGGGGCTGGCGGCTGGCGCGATTGGCCACCCAGTCATCGTCCTGCCACTGATAGCGGTCGAGTTCGGCAACCACCGAGCCGGTGCGCGGCCGCTCCTCCATGAAGAAGCCGTAGGGGTCGGCCTTGTCGATCCCCTGCAGGTCCTGGGTGGTGATGTGGTACTTGTAGACGGAAAACTCGGGCAGGCCGGCGATGAACAGGGTCCAGATGCCGGCGTCCGACGAGTGCATCGGGTGGGCGGCCGGGTCCCAGCCGTTGAAGTCGCCCACCACCGCCACCTGCCGGGCGTTGGGCGCCCAGACGGCGAACACCGTGCCCTGCTCCCCGGCGAACTCCACCAGGTGGGCGCCGAGTTTTTCGTAGGCCCGTTCGTGGGTGCCTTCGCTGATCAGGTAACGGTCGAAGTTGCTGAGCCAGTCAGCGGGGACGGCCTTGCCGGTGGGAATGGATGGGTTCATTGCGGAGTCGTGCCTCCTGCAGGAAGAATCAGAGCGGAAAAAATAATCCGCAACTTACCGCATGCACCCGTGAATGTCATGGGGAAAGAACAGTTTTGTCCCGGTCCGGCGGCCGTTGACGGCCACCTCCCGCCATCGCTGTCAGGACTCGCGGGCGTTGAGCAGGTGGGCCTGGCGCCGTCTGTTCCGCAGTCGGGTGAAGAGCCGGCGAACGAGCACATAGGTGCACAGGCCGGTGGGCACGGCCAGCACCAGGCCGCCGGCGAGCATCACCAGCAGGGCGTCCATGCCCATGTCGCCCAGTACCTGCAGGCTGTCCATGAGCCCCCTGGTGTGGAACAACTCGAGGGTGGCGCGCAGCCGGTCCCAACTGAGCCGACCGGGCAGGAACCAGTCGCCGATCCGCCAGGCGAGCCAGTATTGCGGCACCAGGGTGAGGGGGTTGCTGACCACCGTGGCGGCGAAGATGCCGGCGATGGGATTGCTCCGGCAGGCCAGGGTGGCGGCGAGGATGAGCACGCTGTGCAGGGGGATGGTCGGGGTGATGCCGATGGCAGCACCGATGGCCGCGCCCAGGCTCAGGGAGTGAATCGAGCCCTGCAGCCGTTTGAAGCGGTGCAGGCGGTAGCGGAGGGCGCGCGGCAGGGGCATGGCAGGGGCTCGGGGTCAGCGGTGGTGTTCGTTGAGGAGGTGCTTGCTGCGCCGTTTCTCGTGGAACTTCAGGGTCAACCGGTGCACGACGACATAGGTGAACATCCCGCCGGGAACGGCCAGGACCATTCCGCCGCTGAGCATCACCAGGATGGCGTCCCAGCCGAGCTGCTGAATGAGGTGCAGGTTGTCCAGCATGCCGTTTTCCCTGACGTGCGCGATGAGGGTCTGAATGCGCTCCCAACCGAGTCGGTGCGGCAGGAAGAAATCACCGATCTTCCAAGACAAGTAATATTGCGGAAAAAAAGTGAGCGGGTTGCTGTACACCGTTGCCGCGAGGATGCCGGCAACCGGGTTGACGCGCAGCAGCAGGGTGAAGAACAGGGTCAGGACATTGTTCAGGGGCAGGGTCGGGGCGATGCCGATGGCTGCGCCGATGGCCGCCCCGAGGGCGATGGAGCGGGGGGAGCCGCGCAGGCGAAGGAAGCGCAGCAGGTAATAGCGCAGGGGTCGGGGGACGGGCATGGCGGGAACACCGGAGGTTGACAAAAAAGATCGGGAACGCCTCTACCAATAGTGCCAGCCGCCCGTGAAAAAGACAAAGAGAGCGAGGCTGATGTTGGTGACCGCATGGGCGGTGACGCAGCTGATCAGGTCCTGGCGGTGGATCCACAGCAGGGTCATGAGCAGTCCGTAGGCCATGGCCGCGGGCCATTCGTGCGGGGCATGGCCGGAGGTGAAGGCCAGCATCGACAGCAGTACCGCGGGCCAGGTCCAGGCGCCGGGTTCGACCTCGTTGACCGATCGCTCGTCGAGGGCCGTGTGCAGCGGTTCAACGGTCCGGTTTTGCCACGCCCGGTGCCACTGCAGGGCGAAGCGGAAGAGAAAGCCCCGCATCATCAATTCCTCGAACAGCGGTACCAGCAGTCCGGCGCTGGCGAGACGCAGCAGAAAGGCGGGCATGGACCAGGGCTCGGCTTCGCCGGGCGGTGACAAAGGGGTGGAGCAGACCGATCCACACGACCAGCCCCAAGAGGCCCGCGCCGGCCCCGACCAGGATCGAGCCGCGCAGTGACCGCGGCCCCCGCAGGGAGCAGTACCAGCGCCAGGCCCAGACGAGCAGCAGCGGCACGATCACGAGCCGCAGCAGGTAGCTCGCCTCCGCGGAGAGGTACTCCCGCGGGATGGAGGCAAGGCCCACGTAGGCGAGATACGGCGCGGCGTAGGGCAGAAGCAGCTGGCGGTTGGTGATCATGGCCGATGCCGCGGCGCGCCCCGGATCAGGAGGCCGGCGGCCCGGGTTCGTTTTTGGACGCGGTCTCCGCCTCCGCCTTCTCCCGCCGGCGGGTGCGCACCACGTCGAGCACGGCCCAGAGGAGCAGCACGCCGGCGGCGATGCGGTTGAACAGCTGGTGTTCGAGCATTTCCGGGTCCGCGGTCAACCAGCCGTCATAGGCGCACCAGAGGCCGAAACCGGCCAGAATCGCAGGGAACACATAGGGGCTGATCTGCGGCGGGGCGGGTCTGCGGTCGCTCATGGGTGCGTCTCCTTGTCAGATGGGGGTGGTCGGGGGCCGGGGTTGCGCGGAGGGCCCGGAGAGCGGCGCGAGACTCCGCGTGAGGCCGACAAAATCTTCCAGGCCGAGTGTTTCCGCCCGGGTCGACGGATCGATGCCGGCACCACGCACCGTTTCGGCGAGCAGGTCCCTGCTGCCGTTCAGGCCGGCGCCGGCCAGGCCGTTGAGCAGGGTCTTGCGGCGCTGGCCGAACACGGCGTGCACGATCCGGGTGAACAGGGCGCGGTCGAATGCGCCCAAGGCCGTCACCCGCGCAGGGGGCGGCTGGAAGCTGATGCGCACCACCAGCGAGTCCACCTTCGGCCGGGGGTGGAACTCGGCCGGACTGACCGAGAGCAGGGGGGACACCTCGGCGCAGGCGGCGAGCAGCACGGTGGGTACGCCGTACTCCCTGGTGCCGGGGTGGGCCATCAGTCGCCGGGCCACCTCCTTCTGGAGCATGACCACGGCCGAGTCCATCCGTTCGGCCAGGTCGATCAACCGGAACAGGAAGGGCGTGGAGATCGAGTAGGGCAGGTTGGCGACGATCTTCAGCCGCTGGTCCGGCGGAACCAGTGCGGCCAGGTCGGCCTTGAGCACATCGGCGTGGATGAGTTCCACGTTGGCGGGCAGGTCCTGCTGCTGCGCATGCATCCGGACGATGCCCGCATCCGCCTCCAGGCCGATCACCCGGGCGACAACGGCGGCCAGCGGCCGGGTCAGGGCACCGAGGCCGACGCCGACCTCGATGACCGTGTCGTCGGGCTGCAGGCCGGCCAGGTCGACGATGCGGCGCGGGACGCGTTCGCTGACCAGGAAATTCTGGCCGAGTTTCTTATGGGGGGCCAGTCCCTGGCGTTTGAGCAGCCGTGCGGTCGGTTCGTGGGTCATGATGGCTCAGTTGAGCGGCGAACGGGAATAGGCGTCGGCATCCGCCTCGAGCAGGTGGCCGGCGAGGAAGCTGGTGATAGCCGGCCACTGCGATCATGGCCGCGTTGTCCGTGCAATAGACCGGGGCGGGCAGGAACAGCGAAAGCCCCTGTTCGGCGCAGCGCTGGCTGAGCGCGGCGCGCAGGCGGGGGTTGGCGGCCACACCGCCGCCGAGCACCACCCGGCGGTGGCCGGTGCGCTGCACGGCGAGCAGGGTCTTGTCCACCAGCACCTCGACCACCGCCTCCTGGAACGAGGCGCACAGGTCGGCCTTCGGCAGGGGCGCGCCGCTGCGGCGCAACCGGTCCACGGCCGTGGCCACCGAGGTCTTCAGCCCGCTGAAGCTGAAGTCCAGGCTGTCCTCGCCCAACCGGGCCCGGGGGAAGGCGATGGCCGCCGGGTCGCCGCCCGCGGCCAGCCGGCTGATCACCGGTCCGCCGGGATAGCCGAGGTCGAGCAGCTTGGCCACCTTGTCGAAGGCCTCGCCGGCGGCGTCGTCGCGGGTGCGGCCCAGGCGGGTGCAGGTGAGCGGGTCCTCGACCGCGAACAGCGAGGTGTTGCCGCCCGAGACGATCAGGGCGGTGTAGGGAAAGGCGGGCGGGTCCTCCGCCAGCAGGCAGGAGAGCAGGTGGCCGGCCATGTGGTCGACCCCGACCGCGGGCAGGCCGCGCACCAGGGCCAGGGCCTTGGCAAAGGTGAAGCCGACCAGCAGCGAGCCGACCAGGCCCGGTCCCTGGGTGGCGGCAACCAGGTCGATGTCGTCCAGGGTGAGGTCCGCCTCGGCCAGGGCCTGGTCGACCACCGGGCGGATCATCTCGATGTGCCGCCGCGAGGCCAGCTCGGGCACGATGCCGCCGAAGCGGGCGTGGATCTCGTTCTGGCTGCTGACCACCGAGGCCAGCACGCGCAGTTCGCTGTCGACCACGGCGGCCGCGGTGTCGTCGCAGGATGTTTCTATGGCCAGGATGCGCATGCGCCGTCAGTTGCAATCAGTGGGGCAGAGTGGTATCAGTAACGGCCTGCCGCCATCCGTACGGATGGTCGGGAGACCTTGAAAAAACCACCATACCCGAAGACAGACGAAATGACCAGTTCAGCCCCGGGCGAAAACAGCCTGACCGATCTCTTTTCCCGCACCATCTCCTACCTGCGCCTCAGCCTGACTGATCGCTGCAACCTGCGCTGTCGTTACTGCGTCGGCGAGGATGAGGCCAGCGGCTGTCTGGCGCGCCTCGGCCACGAGGATTTGCTCACCTACGAGGAACTGCTGCGGGTGGTGCGGGTGGCGGTGGCCATGGGCATCACCAAGGTGCGCCTCACCGGCGGCGAACCGCTGGTGCGCCGCGGGGTGCTCGACTTCATCCGCGAGCTGACCCGGATCGACGGCCTGGACGACGTCCGCCTGACCACCAACGGCGTGCTCCTGGCGCAGTCGGCCGGGGCGCTGCGCGCCGCCGGGGTGAGCAAGGTCAATGTCAGCCTCGATTCGCTCCGACCCGAGCGGGTGGCCGAGATCACCGGGGTGGACTGCTTCGCCGCGGTCTGGCGGGGTATCCAGACCGTGCTCGCCCTCGGCTTTGCCCCGGTGAAGGTGAACATGGTGGTCATGCGTCACATCAACGACGACGAGATCCTCGATTTCGCCCGCCTCACCCTGCATCTGCCCCTGCAGGTGCGCTTCATCGAGTTCATGCCCATCGGCCCGTCCAGCCGCTGGACCGCGGACACCTGCGTCGGCAGCGACGAGATCATGGCGCGGATCGAACCCCTGGGCCGGCTCATCCCCCAGGAGAAGGTGCGCAGCGACGGCCCGGCGCGGGTCTTCCGCCTGGAAGGCGGGATCGGCTCGCTCGGCTTTATCAGCCCGATCAGCCATCATTTCTGCGACCGCTGCAACCGCTTGCGGCTCACCTCGGCCGGCGGTCTGCGCTCCTGCCTGCTGCACGACGAGGAGGTCGACCTGCGCGCCGTGCTCCGCGACCCGACCAGCGACGACGCGGCCATCCGCGCGGCCCTGCTCACCGCCATCCGCAACAAGCCCCAGGGCCATCACCTGCGCGAGCGACTGGCCGCGGGCGGCGACTGCCACGGCCGCATGTCGCGCATCGGCGGTTAGGCCCACCCGCCCCTTCCCCCTCTTTAGACTCCCCGCCGCAGCCAGGCCTCGATCCGATCGAAGGCCTCGTTGATCTCCCCCTCCTCGCCAGCGAAGGAAAGGCGCAGGTGACCCTCGCCGCCGGCGCCGAACTGACCGCCCGGGATGGTGATCACCCGGGCGCCGTGCAGCACCTGCCTGGCCACGGTCTGCGAAGGCTCGTCTGAAAACAGATAGCGGGCCATGACGTAGAAGGCTCCCGCGCGGCTCCACGTACCGGAAAAAATCGCCCAGCCGGTCCAGCCGGGCGCAGCAGAGTGCCCGCCGGCGCGCCAACCGGCGCGCGGGTGTCCGCCAGCCAGGCCGGGTCGCCGTCCAGGGCGGCCAGGGCCGCGTGCTGCGCCGGGGTGGGCGCGCAGATGGCGGTGGCATCGTGCACCTTCATGATCTGCTCCATCAGCCCGGCGCCGGCCGCCACCCAACCAATCCGCCAGCCGGTGAGCGCGAACTTCTTGGACAGCGAGCTGACGGTGACCACGTGGTTGCGGTAGCGCGCCTCGGAGAGCGGCGCGAACGGCTGCTCAGCCCCGTACACCAGGTAATCGTAGGCCTCGTCGGTGATGACCACGAACCCGTGGACCACGGCCAATTCACACACGGCCCGCACCTCAGTCTCGTCGAGCAGATTGCCGGTGGGGTTGCCCGGGTTGCAGAGCACAATCGCCCGGGTCCGCGGCGTGATCGCCCGCCGCACCGCGGCCAGGTCCAGCCCCCAGCGCTGGTCGAGCGGCGCGAACACGGGTACGCCGCCGGCCAGGTGCACCTGTTCGATGTAGGAGGCGTAGGTGGGCGAGGGCAGAATCACCTCGTCGCCCTCGTCCACCACCGTGAGCATGGTGGCGAGCAGTCCCTCCATGCCGCCCACGGTGCAGCAGAGCTCGGTTTCCGGGTCGATGTGCACGCCCTTCTCCTCGGCGAGCAGGCGGGCGATACGCTGGCGCAGGGCGGGCATGCCGGTCTGCAGGGTGTACTTGCCGCTGGCCGGGTCCTCGCAGAGAATCCGGTTGACCGCAGCCACCACCGCGGGCGGGGTGGGGAACGAGGGCACGCCCTGGCCGAGGCTGACGCAGCCCCCGATGCGGGCCGCCTCCTGGGCCATGAGCTTGGTGGCCGAGGCGGTGATGGCGCGGACGCGCCGGCTGACGGGAAGGGTGCGGTTCATGGAAAGATCTTGCCCGGGTTGAGGATCTGGTTGGGGTCAAACAGGGCCTTGATGCGCCGCTGCAGGTCGATGCTTCGCTCGCGTCAGTTCCAGCGGGAGAAAGGGCCGTTTGGCCAGACCGATGCCGTGCTCGCCGGAGATGGTGCCACCCAGATCGAGCACCAGGCGCAGCAGTTCCTCGGCCACCCGGTCCATCTGTTCCTGGTGGTCCGGGTGCTGGCTGGTGATGTTCAGGTGGATGTTGCCGTCGCCGGCATGGCCGAAGGCGAAGATCTCCACCCCGTGCCGGGCCTCGTGCGCCGCCAGGGCATCGACCAGGGTGGCGATGGCGGACAGGGGCACGACCACGTCCTCGCTCAGGTAGAGGGCGGCGTGGTCGTGGATGCGCAGGCTCACCTGGCGGCGCACCTGCCAGATCTGCTGCCGCTCCGCCTCGTCCCGGGCGCGCAGCACCCGGGTGGCGCCCTCCCGGGTCATCACTGCCACCACCTCGGCCATCTCCGCGGCGATCGGTGCGGCCGGCCCGTCCAGTTCGACGATGAGCAGCGAGGGCCGCTCGCCCGGCACGGCAAAGGGCAGCATCTCGCCGATGAGCGCCAGGCAGCGGTAATCGAGGAACTCGATGGCGCTGGGCAAATGGCCCTCGGCCATGACCCGGGCCACGGCGCGCATGGCGTCGGCCATGGAGGCGAAGGCGCAGAGCACGCCGGTGGTGGCCGCCGGTTTGGGCAGGAGCTTGAGGGTCAGGGCGGTGATCACCGCCAGCGTCCCCTCGCAGCCCACCAGCAGGTTGGTCAGGTCGTAGCCGACCACGCCCTTGCGGGTGCGCACCCCGGTGGTGATCAGGCTGCCGTCGGGCAGGACCGCCTCCAGGCCGAGGATGTAGTCGCGGGTGGTGCCGTACTTGACGCAGGCCGGGCCGCCGGCGTCGGTGGCCGCGTTGCCGCCGATGGTGCTCAGTTCCATGCCGGCCGGGTCGGGCGGGTAGAACAGCCCCCGGGCGGCCGCGGCCTCGCGCACCCGCAGGCTGATGGCGCCGGCCTCGACCTCCATGGTGAAATTAATGGTGTCGATGGCGCGGATGGCGTCGAGACCGCGGGTGGAGAGGACCACCCCGCCCCGGTCGGCCAGGCAGGCCCCGGCCAGGCCCGACCCGCCGCCCCGGGGCGTGACCGGGAAACGGTGGAGTGTTGGCCAGGGTGAGCAGGGTCTGGACGTCGGCCACGTTGTGCGCGCACACCACCAGTTCGGGGAGATGGCGCAGGCAGGAGGCGTCGCCGGCATAGTCCTCCAGCCGGGCGGGCTCGGTGATGAGGGCGCCGGGCGAGAGGCGGGCTTTCAGTTCGGCGCGGATGGCCGGGGTGATCGGCGAATAGGCGGTCATGGGTGATCGGGGTGGAAAAGGGGAGGGGACGGGCGGATCACTGCTGGCCGAAACCGGGGATGGCCAGCCGCTGTTCGAGCCGCTTGAGCAGGAGGATGGCCACGGTCACCAGGGCCAGGTAGTAGAGGCCGATCACGGCGAACACCTCGGTGAAGCGGAAGTACTCGGCGGCAATGGTCTTGCCCTCGCCGGTCAGCTCCATGCAGGTGACCACGTAGGCGAGCGAGGAATACTTGATCAGGTAGACGATCTCGTTACCGCAGCCGTGCAGACTGCGGCGGAAGGCCTGGGGCACGATGATCGAGCGGATGGTCTGCCAGCCGGTGAAGCCCAGCGCCTGGGCGCCGTGGTACTGGCCGCTCTTGATGGACAACAGGGCGCCGCGCACGTACTCGGACTGGTAGGCGCCGCTGCAGAGCATGAAGCCGATGACCGCGGCCAGATAGGGGGTGAGATAGAGTCCCAGGTTGGGCAGGCCGAAGTAGAGGACGAACAGCTGCACCACCAGCGGCGTGCCGCGGAACAGGGCCGCATACCCGTTGCCCAGCCGCCGCATCCAGGGCCGGCCGAAGACCCGCACCGTCCCGGCAAACACGCCGATGGCGATCCCGCCCGCGGCCGAGGGCACGATCAGGGCCAGGCTCATCAAGAGGCCGCGGTTCAGGCTGGTGAACAGGTCCTGGTAGAAGGGCGAGAGGTCCATCTTTCAGCCGCCGTCGGAGATCTCGTTGAGCCGGTCGCAGAACCCCTGGCTCTTGCTGGCGTTGCCGGGCGCGAGCAGCTGGGCCGGCGACCCCTGTTCGACGATGTCGCCGCCGGCCATGAACAGGATCTCGTCGGCCAGGGTGGCGATCAGGCTGATCTGGTGGGTGGCCATGATCATGGTCATGCCCTGGGCGGCCAGGTCGCGGATCACCGCGATCACCTCGCCGATCAGCTCCGGGTCGAGCGCCGAGGTGGGCTCGTCGAGCAGCAGCACCTTGGGGTCCATGGCCAGGGCCCGGGCGATGGCCACCCGCTGCTTCTGGCCGCCGGAGAGCTGGGCCGGGTAGAGATGGCTCTTGTCGCCCAGGCCGACCTGGTCGAGTTCGATGCGCGCCCGCTCCTCGGCCTCGCGCCGGCCGGCCTTTTTCACCTTGCGCAGGGCGATGGTGACGTTGTCGAGGGCGCTCAGGTGATCAAACAGGTTGAAATCCTGGAAGATCATGCCCACCTGCTGGCGCAGCCGGTACAGGTCGGGCTTGCTGTGCAGGTCGATCCGCACCCCGTCCAGCCAGATCTCGCCGGAGTCGGGCTGGACCAGGCAGTTGAGGCACTGCAGCAGGGTGGACTTGCCGCCGCCGGAGGGGCCGATGAGCACCTTGATCTCGCCCTTGCCAAGCGTCAGGCTGGCGCCCTTGAGGATGCAGGTTGTGCCGTAGCACTTGGTCAGGTTCTCCACCCGGAGGATGGGGGTCGTTGCAGCGGTCATTGCATGCCCTGGTGGGTGTAGCCGGGAATGCGCACCCTGTGCTCCAGCCGGCGCAGGGCAGCCACGCCGAGCCAGGTGAGCAGGTAGTAGAGCAGGCCGGCGGTGAGGTAGAGCGGCAGGTGCTGGTAGGTGCGCGAGGCGACGAACTGGGTGCGGGCCATGATTTCCGGCGCGCCGATGACAAAGGCCAGCGCCGAGTCCTTGAGGATGATCGAGTATTCGTTCGACCAGGCGGGAATGGAAAGACGCAGGATCTGCGGCAGGACGATGGCGCGGATGGCCTGCACATCACTCATGCCGAGCGCGCTGGCGGCGCGGAACTGCCCCGGGGGCAGGCTGAGGATGGCCCCGCGGAAGATGTTCGCCTGGTAGGCGCCGGTGGTCAGGCCGAGGATCAGGGCCATGGACAGGACGGCGCTGATGTGCAGGCCCATCCAGGTGAACAGGCCGTAGTAGAAGAGAAAGAGCAGGACGATGACCGGCACGCCGCGGAAAAACCAGACGTACAGTTCGAGCAGCCACCGCACCAACCGGTTGCCGTACACCAGCCCCACGGCCATGACCACACCCAGCACCAGGCCGAGCAGCATGGCGCCAAGGACGATGGCCGCAGTGTTGAGCGTGCCCTGGAGGAGAAAAGGCAGACTGTCGAGGACGACGTTCAGGCTCGGCGGCATGACGGGCGGTGATTCTTAGGGAACGCGGGACAGCGCTTGCGTGGACAAGGTGTCGGCACGGAAAAACGGACGCCGGCGGCGCGCAGAGGGCGGCCGGCGCGGGGACAGGCCGGGGGGCGCGATCCCGCACCTCCCGGCCGTGGCCCGCACGCGTGCATCAATGGAGATCGTACTTCTTCTGCAGCGCCTCCCACTCGGGCGAGACCATCAGCTTCTTCAGGCTGGCGTTGACCTTGGCGAGCAGTTCGGTGTCCTCCTTGCGGATGGCGTAGCCGAAGTCCTCTTCCTCCATGCCGAAGGTGCCGAGAATCTGGACCTCCTTCTTGGCGGCGGCGTCGCGGGCCGGGGCGTCATCCATGGCGGCGGCGTCGATGCGGCCGTTGAGCACGTCCTCGATCGCCAGCGGCGAGGAGGCGTAGGACTTCAGCTCGAAATTCCAACCCTTGGCCGCGGCCTGCTCCTTGAGCCACTTGGCCTCGGTGGTGCCCTGCTGTACGCCCAGCTTCTTCTTGCCGGTGAGCATGTCTTCCACGGTGAGCGGCGAGCCTTTTTTGGTGACGAACACCTGCTTGATCACCCAGTAGGGAATGGTGAAGTTGACCTGCTTGAGCCGGTCTTCGTTGATGCTCATGCCCGAGGCGATGATGTCGATCTTTTTGGTGAGCAGGCTGGTGATGATCCCGTCCCACTCGATGGCCTGGTGGCTGACCTCCATGCCGAGGTCCCTGGCGATCCAGTCCATGACCTCGACGTCGAAGCCGCTGGGCTGGCCGGTCTTGTCGATGAAGGCGAACGGCGGGAAGTTGGCGTCGATGCCGTTGATCAGTTTGCCGGCGGCCTGGGCCTGGGCGGTGACCAGCAGCAGCCCTGTGACGAGGAGCAGCAGTAGGGAGCGTTTCATGTTCTCTCCTTGGGTGTGGGGAACGAGCCGGGATGGCCGCTCGCGCCGGATCGACGGTGGCCAGCGGCGGGAGCGATTTGCCTGTACGGCCGCTTGTATAGTGAAAAACCCCTAGGGTGTCAATGGATTCACCGGGCGGGGCAGGGAGGCGGCGGCGGTGCCGGGTTCGCTCAGCCCTGGCGGCGCTGTTCGAGTTCGTCCCAGCGGTCGTAGAGCTGTTCGGCCTTGGTCTGCAACTCCTGTTGTTCCTCCCAGTAGCGGTGCAATTGGGCCGGATCGGCCATCACCCTGGGCGAGGCCATGAGCGCCTCCAGCTCCCCCAGCCGGGCCTCGGCGGCGAGGATGCGTTCTTCCATGCGGTCGTACTCGCGCTGGTCCAGGTAGGAGAGCCGGCCGGGCCGGGAGGCGGCCGCGCCTTTGCCGTCGGCCGGGGCGGAGCGTGCCTTGTCCCTTTTCTGCGCGGCCTGCTCCCGCTCCTGCAGGGCCTCCAGCCACTGTTCGAAATCGGCGAAATAGTCGCAGCCGCCCTGGCCGTCGAACCCGAGCACAGCGGTGCAGACCCGGTCGAGCAGGAAGCGGTCGTGGGTGACGAGCACGAGCGCACCCGGGAACTCGGTCAGGCTCTCTTCGAGCACGTCCAGGGAGGGGATGTCGAGGTCGTTGGTGGGCTCGTCCAGGAGCAGGATGTCGGCCGGCCGGAGCATCAGCCGGGCCAGCAGGATGCGCGCCTGCTCGCCGCCGGAGAGACGCTCCACCGGCGTTTCCAATTGGTCCGGACGAAAGAGGAACCGTTTCGCCCAGCTGACCACGTGCACGCTCTGGCCCTGGTAGAGGACGCTGTCGCCCTCCGGGGCCAGGGCGCGCCGCAGGGTCACGGTGGTGTCCAGCTGTTCGCGGCGCTGGTCGAAGCTGACGATGCGCACCTTGTCGGCAAGCTCGATGGTCCCCCGGTCGGGCGCACATTCTTCCGGGTCGCCGGCCGCGGCGAGGAGCCGCATCAGGGTGGACTTGCCGCTGCCGTTGCGGCCGAGCAGGCCGAGCCGGGTGCCCGGACCCAGGGTCAGGTCCAGATCGGCGAACAGCGGTGCGCCGCCGTAGCCCTTGGCCAGGCCGGTGGCGGTGAGCAGTTTTTTCGTTTTCCGGCCGGTGCCGTCGAAGCTGATGCCCACCTGGCCGGCGGAACGGTTGCGTTCGCGTACCCCGGTGAAGGCCTCCTGCAGCCGCCCGGCCTCCTCGATCCGGTAGCGGGCCTTGGTGGCGCGGGCCTTGGGGCCGCGGCGCAGCCATTCGGTCTCCCGCCGCAGCCGGTTGGCCAGCCGTTCCTCCAGGTTCTGCCGCTGGAGCAGGAAATCCGTCTTTTTTTCCAGGAAATCGGCGTAACTGCCGCGCACCTGGAAGGAGCCGTCGGGGTAGACCGGCGCCAGTTCGATCACCCGGTTGACGGTGTTCTCGAGGAAGCGGCGGTCATGGCTGACCATGAGCAGAGCGGCCGGCCCGTCGGCCGACGGGGCCAGCAGCAGGTTCTCCAGCCAGAGGATGCCCTCGATATCCAGGTGGTTGGTCGGCTCGTCCATGATGAGCACGTCCGGGCGAGCGACCAGGGCCCGGCACACGGCCAGCCGTTTGCGCCAGCCGCCGGACAGCTCCCGCACCGGCTGCTGCGGGTCGTCGAAATGGGCGCGGCTGAGCACTGCGAGCACCCGGCTGTAACGCTCGGCCTCGTCGAGGTCAAGGCCTGTTGTCGCGGCAAGCAGGTTGTCGGCGCAGTTGGCGGCCTCGTCGAACAGGTCCTCCTGGGCGACGTAGGCGGTGCGCGCCAGCTTCTGCAGGGAGACCGTGCCGCTGTCGGCGGCCTCCAGCCCGCAGAGGATACGCAACAGGGTCGACTTGCCCGAGCCGTTCGGCCCGATCAGCCCGACCCGGTCGCCGCGGTCAACGCTCAGGTTGACGCCGGTGAACAGGGTCTGGGCGCCAAAGGCCTTGGCCATTCCCTGGCCGCTGAGCAGAGCGCACATACCGTTTGCCGTGCGGCGACGCTTTACGCGATGCCGCCGTTGAGGCTGATGTCGTCGGCCCGCGGGTAGGAGCCGAGCACTTCGTAATAGGCGCAGATCTGGCGGAGGATGTTGCACGCCTCGTGGATCGCGGGATCCTCGATGTGGCCGATCATGTCCAGGAAGAACATGTACTTCCACTGCTTGTCCTTGGTCGGCCGGCTCTCGATCTTGGCCAGGTCGATGTTTTTCGCGGAGAGGATGGTGAGGATCTCGTTGAGCGCGCCGGGGCGGTTGATCAGGCCGATGAGGATCGAGGTCTTGTCGCAGCCGCTCTTCTTGGGCGACTTGCGGCCGATGACCAGGAAGCGGGTGGTGTTGCCCTGGTAGTCCTCGATGCCCCGCACCACCACCTGCAGGCCGTAGGTGCTGATCGCCAGCGAACTGGCGATGGCGCCGATGTTCGGGTTGTTGGCCGCCATCTGGGCGGCGGTGCCGGTGGAGAACACGTCCAGGGTGGGGATCTTGGGCAGGTTCTTGCGCAGCCAGTCGCGGCACTGGGCGAGCGGTTGGGAGTGGGAGGCCACGGTCTGGATGTCCTCGATGTTGCCCGAGCGGCAGACCAGGTTGTGGGTGATGGCCAACTGGATCTCGCCGCAGATCTGCACCTTGTACTTGAGGAAGGCGTCCAGCGAATAGGTGACCGCGCCTTCGATGGAATTCTCCACCGGCACGATGCCGTACTGCACCCGCTCCTTCTCCACCTCCTCGAAGACCTCGGCAATGGACTCCATGGCCCGGTAGTCCGCGCTCTGGCCGAAATACTTGACCGCCGCCAGGTGGGAGAAGGTGGCCTCCGGCCCCAGGTAGGCGACGATGGCCTTGCGCTGCGACAGCCGGCAGGTGGTGATGATCTCGTGGAAGATCGAGCGCAGCGCCTTGTAGGGGAACACGTCGTTGTTGTTCGCCTTCAGCCGCTCGTAGATCTCCAACTCGCGCTGCGGGTCCCACTTGGCCCGGCTGGTCTCGTCCTTGAGCAGGCCGATGGTCCTGGCGCAGTCGAGCCGCTCCTTGAGCAGTTCAAGGATGGTGTCGTCAATCTGGTCGATGCGCTGGCGCACCTGGGGGATGCTCGGTTTGTCGCTCATGATGGCTGTACGTGGCTGGGGATGGGGTGGCTGCTGCGGAGCCGGCAGGGCCGTCGGAAAGGAGACAATATAGCAGGTCCGCGCCGAGATGCAACCAGAGAAGGACGGCCGTGGCAACGGGCGGTGGGCGAACGGCCGGTCCGGTTCCGGTGGTTCGCCCGCAAATTATTGTCTTGCCAGACCGGGGTCCGCTGGTTATGGTATGGCGAAACTTCCTTGAGCATTTTCTTTTTCTGCTATCTTGCGCGGTCCTCACCCTTCCTCCTTCGATACCGGAAAACTCTTGCTTGTCACCCTCATCACCCGGATCGAAGCATGAAATTGTTCATAGGCAGTCTGCCCTACACCGTCACTGAAACGGAACTGACCGAACTCTGCAGCCAATACGGCACGGTGGTCAGCACCAAGTTGATCCTCGACCAGTTTTCCGGCCAGCCCAAAGGGTTCGGATTCGTCGAGATGGCCACCCGCTCGGAAGGGCACAAGGTCATGGAAGGGTTGAACGGTCAGCAGTACAACCACCGCACCCTCATCTGCAACGAGGCGAAACCGCCGGTCCGCAAGGGCGCACGGCGACGGTAAGGTACGGTCCCCCTGTTTTCTTCCCCCAGGTACACTATCTATGCGCGGCCCGCGGGCCTTGGAATGTGCCTCCGCCTCGAGCGGCAGGCAGACATTCACCGCTTTTCGCGTTTTTTCCGTTCGTTGCCACGGTGACGGACGATTATCCCTTTCAAGCGATCAGCGATGCTTCGACCCCATCGGTCGGCAGCGGCACCAGGGGCCGCCGCCCGCGCGGGTGAAGCAGTGCGCCGATTGCAGGAGTATGCATGAGTTTTAACGATTTTGCTTTCAACGACCACATCGCCGGCGCGATCAAGCGGTGCGGTTTCACCATCCCCACCCCCATCCAGCAGCAGGCGCTCGGCGCGGTTCTCGCCCGACGTGATATGCTCGGCCTGGCGCAGACCGGAACCGGCAAGACTGCCGCCTTCGCCCTGCCGACCATCCAGCACCTTATGGAGTCCAAGGCTGCGAGCGCAGCCGGCCGGCCGCGGGCCCTGATCATTGCCCCGACCCGGGAACTGGCCGAGCAGATCAACGAGTTCGTGCGCACGGTCATCGCCGGTACACCGCTGCGCAGCCTGTCGGTCTACGGCGGCGTCGGCAAGCCGGGCCAGGTCGAGCGCATCCGGCGCGGCGTCGACCTGATCGTCGCCTGCCCCGGCCGCCTGCTCGACCTGCTCAACGACCGCGTGGTGGACTTGGGCGGGATCGACACCCTGATCCTGGACGAGGCGGACCACATGTTCGACAAGGGCTTCCTGCCCGATATCCGCCGGATCCTGCGGCAGGTGCCGAAGAAGCGGCAGACGCTCGTCTTCTCGGCCACCATGCCCGACGAGATCCGTCATCTCGCCGAGGATATCCTCACCGATCCGTTGACCGTGCAGATCAATCCCACCCGCTCGGTGGACGCCATCACCCACCGGGTGATCAGCGTCGAGCAGAGCCGAAAGACCGATCTGCTGCTGCACCTGTTGGAGAGCGATTCGATGACCTCGACCCTCGTGTTCGCCCGCACCAAGCACAAGGCCAAAGGGGTGGCGCAGAAGCTGGCGCAGGCCGGTTTTCGGGCCACCTCGCTGCAGGGCAACCTGTCACAGAACCGCCGCCAGCAGGCGCTGGACGGATTCAAGGACGGTACCTTCACGGTTCTCGTGGCCACGGACATTGCCGCCCGCGGTATCGATGTGGCCGGCATCTCGCATGTGGTCAACTATGACATGCCGGACACCGCCGAGGCCTACATCCACCGCACCGGCCGCACCGGTCGGGCCAGTTGCACGGGAGAGGCACTGAACTTCGCCACCTCCGAGGATCGGCGCATGCTCATGACGATCGAGCGCTCGCTCTCCTGCCGGATGGACCGACGTGAGGTCACCCTGGCGCCGGCAACCCGGCAGGAACCGGCAGCCAGGCAGGAGCCGGCCGCGCCCCGTACCGGGCAGCGGCGTCAGGGGCCGGCCGCGGGTAAACCCGCAGCCGCCAAACCCGCACGCCGCCACCCGCCGTGACGGCCGCCCCGCCAGGGCCGGCGTTTTTGGCCTGGGCAGCCGCAAGGGCCGATGAGCCCGCAGACACGAGCGTAACAAGACAACGCCGGAGCGCCACAGCGGCCTTCCGGCATCACTGGCCCCTGCCGGGGCCGGTTATACCCGTGCGGTGTAGAGCCGCACTTTTCACAAGGAGCAGGACAGATGGTAGAAGGAACGGTTAAATGGTTCAATGATGCAAAAGGATTCGGCTTCATCGAGCAGGAGGGTGGCAAGGACGTTTTCGTCCATCATTCCGCCATCCAGTCGGACGGGTTCAAGTCCCTCCAGGAGGGAGAGCGCGTCAGTTTCGATGTTGTTGACGGCGCCAAAGGCCCGTCGGCTGCCAATGTCGTGAAGCGTCGCTAATTGCCGTGCCCGCGGCCACGGACCCTGCCTTCGGGTGGGGTCCGCGGCCTGCGGCAGGGCGGTACACCGCTGTCAATGGGAGGACAGATTGGCACGAAGGACAAACTACAAGCACGAAAAAAGGGCGAAGGAACTCGAAAAGATCAAAAAGAAAGAGGCCAAGAAGGAGCGGAAGCTGCAGCGGGAGGGCAGCACCACGGAGGACCCCGACTATCAGCAGGATCCGCAGGATGGGGTCACTGACGGGCCAGCAGAGGAAAAGGATGCGGACAACTGACCGGCTGGTGCCGGCCGGTTGTCCGCATTCGCGTTTTCGGCAGTGGTGAGGGGGGTCAGGCCGCCTGTACGCCCAGGGTGGCGTGGATGTGGGCGACCGCCTCCGCGGGCAGTCCAAGGCCCTCGGCCAACTGCTGCAGGTACTGCTGCTCGGCCGGGGTGTCGACCTCGATGGCCAGCAGCGAGGCGGCGTAGACCTCGGCCGCCAGTTCCTGGGAGACTGCCGCCTCGGCAATGATCCCTTGCAGGTCCATGGGCTTTCTCGCTTCGACGAGGAAGAAGTTCTTTTCTTCCTCGGTGAGGCCGTTATCGTCGAGCCTGCCGATGATCTTCTGGACTTCGGCCTCGTCGATCTGCCCGTCCGCCTTGGCCGCGTTGATCATGGCGCGGACGATGATTTGGGCCTGGGCCTCCAACTGCTGCTGCTGCTCGGGCGTTTCCTCCTCCATCAGGGCCGTGGGCATCTGGGGCTGCCGACCGGCCTTCTGCAGGGCGGCAAAGGCCAGGGAGGCGAGCAGGGCCAGTCCGCCGCCGCCGACAGCGCCCCGGGTGGCGCCGCGGCCGCCGCCGAGAATGGCCCCGGCCAGGGCACCGAGCCCGCCCGCGGCCGAGCGGTTGTTGGCAAGTGAGCCGAGCACGCTGCCGAGCACGCCGCCCAGGCCGCTGCCCGCGCCGCCCCGTGCACCGGCACCACCCCCGAGGACGCTGCCGAGCAGGTCGCCGAGGCCGCCGCCCGCGGCCGCGCCACTCTGTCTGGAGCCGCCCATCACCTGGCCGAGCAGGTCGGTCAGGGCGCCGAGGCCGTCCCTGCCGCCCAGGGCGCTGGTTGTCCGATCAACGCTGGACGGGGACATGCCGGCCTTGATCAGGGTGCCGAGAAGATCGGTGAAATTGGCCATGGTATACACCTCCTGCAAAAAGGATTGTCCGTGATGGGACGGCCGGTCCGCCGGTTCCGCGCCGCCGTTTGCGCCAGGCGGCCGGAAGCGGAGAGCGGAGCGTCTCTGTGGTCGGAAAAACATTTCTATCCTACCGGCTGCCGCTGGTCAGGTCGAGCCCAAATCCGGCGGCCCGCCGCCTGCTTACCGATTCTTTACGGGACACCCGGCACGGTCCGGCAGCAGGGCGGAAAAACCGCGGCATCGACCCGCAGGCAGGCTGCCGCAAGGCCCGATGGTCGCCCGGGTTCGGCCGAGGTCGAAGAAAGGGGTCCGAACGAGGCGGTCAACGGCCGACGGTCCACACTTTCGCCCTTGCGTCCGGTCGGCTTTGCGCTACAGTTTACGCGCTGAAATCATGTGCGACGGTTTTTCACTTCAACCGCAAGGGGCTTGGAAAATGGAACAGCGACAGCGCAGGCAATCGTCGGTACTGGTATTTCTCCTGGTCATGTTCGCCTGGGTGGCGGTGGACGGCGCCTGTTCCCCGGTCCGGGCGGAACTTTCCCGCCAGTTCAGGGAACAGCTGCAGCGCCAGTACGAGAGCGGCCACATTCCTGATGCCACCCGCAACATGCCGTACGAGCAGCGGTTGGCGATCAAGAAGAAGCAGCAGATGCTGGCGGAGGAGCAGCGCCGGCAACAGGCCGTGCAACCGCCGCCTGCCCGCTCCCAGCGGGACAGGGATCGGCGCGGCGAGCGGTACGAGAACCGCCGGGAGTTCGGCGCGCACGACCCTCGCTACCGCTACTGCGAGGACCGCTATCGGGCGGGGAGCCGGGAGTTCAACCGCTGCCTGCGCGGGGACAGTCGGGAGATGTTCGAGGACCGCCGTTATCGCGACCAATACGACGACCGAAACTTTGATCGGTACGATCGCTACGAGGAGCGCTACTACGACGGCCGTCCCTGGCGCAACTAGAACCGGTCTGGGACCGTTGTCAGGTCGTGCGGATGGCCACCCGGTCGCGGAGAAATTCCTTGACCGCGCCGATGGTCACCTCCCGCCGGTGAAGGATGCCGGCGGCAAGGGCGGCCTCGGCGCGGGTGCGGGTGAACACCTCCAGGTAGTGTTCCCGGCAGCCGGCGCCGCTCGAGGCGATCACCGGGACGGTGACCGCTGAACGGACGGCGTTGATGAGTTCCAGGTCAAAGCCCGCACCGGTGCCGTCACGGTCGATACAGTTGAGCAGGATCTCGCCGGCACCGAGTTGTTCGCACACCCGGGCAAGGGTCACCGCGTCCACCGGGCGACCCTCGCGGCCGCCGCGAATGGTGCACTGGTACCAGCAGTAGCGCTCGCCGTCCGGCCCGGGCACAGCGGTTTCGATCACCTCGTGGTCCACCGTGTCCGGGTCGTTGACGTACACCCGGCGCGGGTCCACGGACAGGACCACGGCCTGGTTGCCGTACACCCGGGCGATCTGCTCGATGGACGACAGCCCGCTGGCCCGGCCGTTCGCAAGTACCTCCTCGACGATGAGCACCGCGTCCGAACCGATGGACACCTTGTCGGCGCCGGCGCGGAAGTAGCGGGCGGCCACGTCCAGGGCGCTGTGGAAGCGGCCGTCGCGGTCGGTGAAATCGCGGATACCGCCGCCGATGGTGAGGGGAACGAAGACGTTCTTCGAGGTCTCCTCGAGGACCTGCAAAAGCGGCAGGTCCTCCAGCGGAAAATCACGGAAGCCGGTGATGTTGAGGAAGGTGATCTCGTCCGCCCCCTGTTCGTAGTAGTCGCCGGCCATCGCCACCGGGTCACCCAGGTTGCGCACCGCGCCCCCCTCACGCACGTCGTACTGGTCGCCCTTGGTGACCACCAGGTCGCCGCGGTCGTTGGCGCGCACGTCCAGGCAGGCGATGAGCCGCTTGGCGAGCACCGTGGTCTCCGGGCAATCGGTGAGGCGCACGCTCTCCCGGCTGCCGGCGAGGAAGTTCTCCAGGATGCGCAGACCGGCCGGGCCGCTCTTTTCCGGATGGAACTGGGTGGCCACCAGCTGGCCGCGCTGGACCGCGCTGGTGAACTCGTAGCCGTAATCGGTGGCGGTGAGCACGTCGGCCTCGCTCTCGGGCTCGGCATGGTAGGAGTGGACGAAATAGAATTTTTCGTCCCCGCGCAGCCCGTGGAAGAGCGGCGAGGTCTGGCGACCCTTGATCCCGTTCCAGCCGATGTGCGGCACGGCCAGGTCACAGCGGAAGCGGCGCACCGTGCCCGGCAGGATGCCGAGCCCCGGCTCTTCCGGGGCCTCCTCGCTGGCCGCGAACAGGGCCTGGAGGGCGACGCAGATGCCGAAGAACGGCTTGCCCGAGTGCAGGTAGCGGATGAGCGGATCACGCAGGTGCCGTTCCCGCAGGGTGCGCATGAGCGCGCCGAAGTTGCCGACCCCGGGGAAGACGAGGCGCTCGGCGCGGTCGATGTCCGCACCGCTGTGCACCACCGTCACGGTTTCGCCGAGCCGTTCGATGGCGTTGATGACCGAGCGGACGTTGCCCGCGCCGTAATCGAGGAGGGTGATCATGGTTTTTTCCGTCCTGGTGCTTGCGGGGAGGGGAGAGAACCGGTACAAGGTCAGGTTCGCCGACCTTGCGCCGCAGGCGGACCGGGGCTGGCCCCATCCGCCGGAAAGGCGCTAATTAGAGCAGTTTCCGGCCCCCGTCAAGATCAATCTCCCGCGGATTTCCCCATGCAGGCCATCCTTCTCGCCGCCGGTTACGGCACCCGTCTCCGGCCCTATACCCATATCCGCCCCAAGCCGCTGTTCCCGGTGGCCAACCGGCCGCTGCTCGACCGGCTGCTCGACCAGCTGCACGCCGCCTTTGCTGCGCCGGTGCTGGTCAACTGTCATCACCTGGCCGACCAGATCGAGGCGGCGCTCGGCGACCGGCCGGAAGTACTGGTGCAGCGCGAGGCGGAGATCCTCGGCACCGGCGGCAGCCTGCGCCTGGCCATCGACCGCCTGGACAACGACCCGGTGCTCGTTATAAATGGCGATCTGTTTCACGATATCGACCTCGAACGGGTCTACCACCACCACCTGCGCTCCGGGTTCGATGTGACCATGGCCCTGCACGACTGCCCCCGGTTCAACACCGTGCGGGTCGCGGACGGTCGGGTGCTGGGCTTTGACGAGGGCGACGGCGAGCGGCTGGCCTTCACCGGCATTCACGTGATCGACCCGGACGCCATCGAGCGGATTCCGCGCCAGGGCTTCTTTCACATCATCGACCTCTACCGGGAGTTGGCGGCGGCTGGACGGATCGGCTGCTGCCGGGTGGATGGCAACCTGTGGCGGGACATCGGCACCCCGGCCGACTACCTCGACCTGCACCGGGAGTTGCTCGCCGAACGCGGCTGGCTGATCGATTCCACGGCGCGGGTGGCCGCGGATACGGTGCTCGATGGCTGGGGCTGCATCGGCGCCGGGGCGCGGGTGGGCGCGGGCGTGCAGCTCTGCGACTCTGTGGTCTGGGACTCCGCCGCGGTGGCGGACCACACGGTCTGCACGGGGAGGATTCTCACCGGCGACCCGGCCGTGGACACCGGCCTGGGGCAGCGGGGAACGGACGGATGAACGAAGCCGAACTGATCACCCGGGCCGGCCAACTGCTCGACCGGGACGATCGCCACTGGAACCCGGCCACGGTGACGGTGGCGGCGCTGGTGCCGGACGGCTCCTCCCGCCGCTTCTTCCGTCTGCGCGGCCCGGACGGGATGTCCCTGCTCGCCGTGCTGCCGCCGGCGGACGACCCGAACGGCCTGGCCGAGGCGCGCGCCTTCCAGCGGATCGGCCGCCACCTGCAGGCCTGCGGCGCGCCGGTCCCGGCGATCCTCGGTGCCGATTCGGCGAGCGGGCTCACCCTCTGCGAGGACCTGGGCGACCGACGGTTGTTCGAGGAGGTGGCGGAGCAGGGCGCGGCCGCCTGCCTGCCCCTGTACGAGCAGGCGGTGCGGGTTCTCGCGCGGATGCAGGTGCGCGCGGCCCGTGGCTTTGACCCGGCCTGGTGCTGGGATACCCCCCGCTACGACCGCCGGCTTATGCAGGAGCGCGAGTCCGGCTATTTCCTGCGGGCCTGCTGCACGGACCTCTTTGGTCTGCCGTTCGACCGGGCCGCGGTGGAGGCGGAGTGCGTCGCGCTCAGCGAGGCGGCCGCGGCGGCGCCGGCCGACTTCTTCCTGCACCGCGACTGCCAGTGCCGCAACCTCATGGTCCGGGCGGGACGGGTGGGGTTCATCGATTTCCAGGGCGGCCGTCTCGGACCGCTGGCCTATGACCTGGCCTCGCTCCTGCTCGATCCGTACGCGGCCCTGCCGGCCACCCTGCAGGACCATCTCGCCACCGTCTACCTGGACGAACTGAACCGGGAGATCCCGTACGATCCCGAGCAGTTCCGGCGGGAATATCTCCTGCTCGCCCTGCAGCGCAACCTGCAGATCCTCGGGGCCTTCGCCTTTCTCAGCCAGGTGCGCGGCAAACCCTTTTTCGCCCGCTACCTGCGGCCGGCCCTGGTCTCGCTCGCGGCGCTCCTCGCCTCGCCCGGCGCCGCCGGGTTCACGGCTCTGCGTACCCTCACCGACCAATGTTGTCTGGAGTTCGACCGACGATTATGACCAACGAAACCGCCACCCTGGTGGCCCTCATCGGCCGCCCCAACGTGGGCAAATCCACCCTGTTCAACCGCCTCGCCCGGCGTCGCGATGCCCTGGTCGACCCGACCCCGGGCGTCACCCGCGACCGGCACTACGCCCGGGTCAGCTGGGACGAACACCCCTTCCTGCTCGTGGACACCGGCGGCATCGAGGAGGAGAGCGACTCGATGACCGGACACATCCGCCAGCAGGCGTTCATTGCCGTCGAGGAGGCGGAGGTGATCTTCTTCCTCATGGATGGTCGCGAGGGGCTCACCCCGAGCGACATCGAGATTGTCGATCTCTTGCGCCGCACCGACAAGCAGGTGTTCTTCATCGTCAACAAGATCGACACCCCGGAGATCGAGGACGACCTCCTCGCCCCCTTCTGGGAACTGGGCGTGGACCGGCTGTGGCCGCTGTCCGGCGATCACGGCTATGGCCTGACCACCCTGATGGAGGCCGTGCTGCCGCACCTGGGAAAGGACGGCAGTGACGCCGATCTGCCGCCGAACACCATGCGTGTCGCCTTTCTCGGCCGGCCCAACGTGGGCAAGTCCTCCCTGGTCAACACCATCATCGGCCAGGAGCGGATGGTGGTCTCGGAAGTGGCCGGCACCACCCGCGACTCGGTGGACACCCTGCTCACGCGTGACCCGTACACCTACCTGCTCATCGACACCGCCGGCATCCGCCGCAAGGGCAAGACCACCGAAAAACTGGAGAAGTTCTCGGTGCTCAAGGCCCTCAAGGCCATCGGCCGGTGCGACATCGCCCTGGTGGTGATCGACGCCGGCGAGGGCATCACCGAGCAGGATACCAAGGTGATCGGCTACACCCAGGAGCAGGGGCGGGCCTTGATTGTGCTCATCAACAAGTGGGACCTGATCGAGGACGACCCCACGCGGCAGACGCAACTGCTCGAGGAGATCCGCCAGGCGCTCAACTTCATCCCCTTTGCGCCGGTGCTCAAGGTCTCGGCGCTCACCGGCCGGGGCATCAAGCGGCTCTTTCCGGAGATCGGCAAGGTGCACCGCCAGTTTTACCAACGCTTCCCCACGGCCGCCCTCAACCGCTTGCTCGCTGAGGCGGTGGCCCACCACGAGCCGCCGTACGTCCATGGCCGACGCCTCAAGTTCTACTACACCGCCCAACTGGCCACGGCTCCACCCCGGTTCGCGGTGGTCACCAACGACCCCAAGGGTATCCATTTCTCCTATGAGCGCTATCTGACCAACGCCTTCCGCGACGGCCTCGGCCTGGACCGGGTGCCGGTCCGGCTGTTTTTCCGCGAGCGCAGCGGCCGCAGGAAGTAGGGCGGCTCGCCGGCGCGGACGGCTACTTCCAGGTGGTGTAGGGCGCCGCGCACAGGGCGGCGTTGGCGTAGCGCGGGTCGTCGGTTACCTCCGCGCCGATCCACTCGGGCCGGACAAAGTCCTGGTCCTCGTGTTCCAGTTCGATCTCGGCGACGATCAACCCCTGGTTGACGCCGAAAAATTCGTCCACCTCCCAGACCATTTCCGCATAGGGGATGGTGTAGCGGCGCTTGTCGATCTGCGGCTGCGGACAGAGGGTGTCGAGCATCTCGCGGGCGTCGGCCAGGGGGATCTCGTACTCGAATTCGCTTCGGGTCGCGCCCCGGGTCGGCCCCTTGACGGTGAGCAGGCCGCGGCTGCCGGCAATCCGCACCCGCACGGTGCGCTCGCGGCTGCTGCAGAGATACCCCTGGCGGTAGGGGACGCCCTCGGCGAGGCTGCGCCAGCCGTCGCCGGCCAGCAGGAATTTCCGTTCGATTTCCCGGCCCATGGTGTGCTCCTGAAGGTGGCCCGTCCCGGGCGGCCGACCGATCCGTCCGTCCGTGACGCGCCGTGCGTGCACAGCGTAGCCGGTTTGCCGAGTGCCGGCAACAGGTGGCCGGCGGGGCGCGGCTTTCCGCTTTTCCGGAGCGGTCCGCAGACGACTGTCGCTCTTATTCAAGTTCTGTGAAAACAACAGGTTGTGTGAGGTCGCCAGCCCCTGGCCGTTCATTTTCTTGACACCTCCACCACCTGCTGGTATCAAAGGTTCAACCCAATGTTCAGCACCTCTGCAGGTATGCCCATGTTCAAAAAAATCGCGCCGCGGCTCCTTTTCGCCCTGGCCCTTTTCGCCTTTTCCCCGTCGCTGCACGCAGCCGAAGACACGGTGCTGAGCACCATCAAGGAGGCGACCCGGCAGTACCAGGCCGGCGACTACAGCGGCTCGGCCTCCAATCTCGACTACGCCTCCCAGCTCATCCGCCAGAAGAAGAGCGAGAAGATGAAGGAACTCCTGCCCGAGCCGTTGTCCGGCTGGGAAGGCAAGGAGGCCAGCGCCCAGGCCCTGGGCGCGGCGGTGCTCGGCGGCGGCGTCACCGTCAGTCGTGACTACACCCGCGGCTCGTCCTTCATCAGCGTGGAGATCGTCTCCGACTCGCCGGTGCTCCAGTCGGTGCTGATGATGCTCAACAACCCGGTGTTCGCCGGTGCCGGCGGCGGTCGGCTGGAAACGGTCAAGGGCCACCGCTCGGTGCTCAAGTTCGACTCGGGCAAGAAGAGCGGCGAACTCTACATTGTTGTCGCCTCGCGCTTCGTCATCACCATCAAGGGACGGCAGGTCGCCCGCGAGGACCTGCTCGCCTATGGCGAGGCCATGGACTACCGGGTGCTGGAGCAGAACTGAACAACCGCCGGAAGCCGGTGGCAGGCGGGCAGCGCACAGCCCGCCGACCGAAAAAACCATGGACTGTCGGGGAGTGCCGACGAGGTTTTTCCCGCGCATGAATGGTTGCCCCTGTTACAACTGGTAAAGAATTGGCCTTCTTCCTGTAACAGGGGTTTTTTATGGCCAAACGGAAGGGTATGGAGAAGAAAACGGACGATGGCGCAGCCGGCCGACCGCCGGTGGAGCGGGCGATCAGTGACGAGGCCCTGTTCAAGGTGGCCAAAGAGATCGTGGTCAAGTTCATCGAGGTTGGCCGGCTGACGCCTGCCTCCTTCGAAGAGGACTTCGAGCGGGTCTACCGGGCGGTCGAGCGCACGGTACGCGGCAAATGAGCACCGCCAGCCTCGATCCGGCGCTGAACGTCGCCCCGGCCGATCCCCGCCGCATCCACCTGATCGGCATCTGCGGCACCGGCATGGCCGCCCTGGCCGGCATGCTCCAGGCCCGGGGATACACGGTCAGCGGTTCGGACGAGAACGTCTACCCGCCCATGTCCGACTTCCTCGCCGGCCTCGCCATCCCGGTGCAGGCCGGCTATGCGGCCGCCAACCTGGCCGGCCGGCCCGACCTGGTGATCGTCGGCAACGTGGTGCGCGCCGCCAATCCGGAGGCCGTGGAACTGGCCCGCCTCGGCCTGCCCTACCTGTCCATGCCCCAGGCGCTCGGCCATTTCTTTCTGGCGGACAAGACCTCGCTGGTGGTGGCCGGCACCCACGGCAAGACCACCACCGCCTCCCTGCTCGCCACCACCCTGCACCGCATGGGCGCCACCCCGGGCTTCATGATCGGCGGCCTGGTCGAGGCCTTTGGCAGCAATTTCCATGTGAGCGACGGCCCGTACTTTGTCGTCGAGGGCGACGAGTACGACACCGCCTTCTTCAACAAGGTGTCCAAGTTCCAGCACTACCGGCCGAACTCGGCCATCCTCACCTCCATCGAGTTCGACCACGCCGACATCTTCGCCGATCTCGCCGCCATCAAGCGGTCGTTTGCCGAGTTCATCGGCCGCATCCCGGTCCGGGGCGCCCTGGTCGCCCACCTGGACGACCCGGTGGTGGCGGAACTGGCCCGGGAGGCCCGCTGCCCGGTGATCGGCTACGGCCTGGCCGACGGTTACGAATGGCGTTACGACGACTTCGAACCGCGCGGCCTGGCCAGCGAGTTCTCGGTGTTCCGCCGCGGCCAGCTGCAGGGACGCTGCCGCCTGCCCATGCCGGGCCGGCACAATGCCCTGAACGCGCTGGCGGTGATCGCCCTGCTCACCCGGCTCGGTTTTCCGTTCGCCTCCATTGCCGCCGGTCTGGGCTCGTTCGAGGGCGTCAAGCGGCGGCAGCAGGTGCGCGGCGTGGCCGGCGGCGTGACCGTGGTCGACGACTTCGCCCACCACCCGACCGCGGTGCGGGAAACCCTGCAGGCCCTGCGCCTGGCCTGGCCGGACAGCCGCCTGGTGGTGGTGTTCGAGCCGCGCACCAATTCCAGCCGACGGGCGGTGTTCCAGGACGACTATGCGGGGGTGTTCGGCGACGCCGACCGGACACTCATCCGCGAGCACGTGCCGCTCGACACCGTCCCGGCGGAGGAGCAGTTCTCCTCCCGTCGGCTGGCCGAGGACCTGCGTGCCCGGGGGCTGGACGCAAAGAGCTATGCCGACACCGACGCCATCCTCGACGCGCTCGCCAACTCCTGCCGGAGCGGTGATGTGGTCGCCATCCTCTCCAACGGCGGTTTCGACAATATCCACGAACGGCTGCTCGCCCGGCTCGGCCAGGCGGACTGAGTCGAACCGCCCCGGCCGGACGACCTCAGAAGTCGGCGAGCAGACCGACGGCCCGTTCCAGGTCGGTGATGAGCGTCCGGTCGATCGGGCCCTCGTGTTCCGGGTCGCGGCACTGTCGCTCCAAGCGGTGGGCGAGTTCGGCCAGATCGCTCAACCCCATGTTGAGCAGGGCGCCCTTGATGGTGTGGCCGGCCCGGCCGAGTTCCTCCCGGTCGCCGGCACCGACCAGGCCCTGCAACCGCTCGACCTGGCCGCGCAGGCTGGTGATGAACACCGGGATCATCTCCGCGGTCTTCTCCTCGTTCAACAGATAGGCGTGTTGCAGGTGCTGGCGGATGACCTGCAGGTAGGCGTCTCGGTCCATGGTTGCTCACCCGGTTCGGGTTGGTGACGACTCGATTTTCCCCAGCATAGAACAGGTGCGGAGGCGATGCAAGCAGCGGCCGGCCACAACCACCCCCTCGAACGGACCCTGCAACGGACGCTGGCCGCACAGTCCCTGTTCACCCCGGGCAGCCGGGTGCTGGTCGGGGTGTCCGGCGGGGCCGACAGCATGGCTCTTGTTCACCTGCTTGCCGCCCTCGGGGAGGAGTGGCGCCTGACCCTTGTGGCCGCCTACGTGGACCACGGTCTGCGGCCGGAGGAAACCCCGGCGGAGCGGGCCTGCGTGCAGGCCGCGGCGGACCGTTTGGGTATCGGCTGCGAGACGGGCTCGATCGATGTGGCCGGGTATGCACGGGCACAACGGATTTCGCTTGAGCACGCGGCCCGCGAACTGCGCTACCGGGCCCTGGAGGACATCGGTGGCCGGCTGGGATGCGACTGGCTCGCCGTGGGGCACACCGCCGATGACCAGGTCGAGGAGGTGCTGCTGCGCCTGCTGCGCGGCGCCGGCCGCAAGGGACTGGCCGGCATGCAACCGCGCTCGGGCCGGGTGATCCGGCCCCTGCTCGGTGTGCGCAAGGCGGAGCTGCTCGCCTACCTGGCGGACAAGGGGCTCGGTTTCTGCACGGATTCGAGCAACGCCGATCGCCGTTTCCTGCGCAACCGCATCCGCCATCATCTGCTGCCCCTGCTGGAAACGGACTACGATGCGGGGGTGCGCGAGGCCCTGGCCAAGACCGCCGCCAATCTGAGCGCGGACGAGGACCTGCTCGCCTCCCTGGTGGAGGCACACTGGCTGGAAACGGTCGAGTGGCAGGAAACCGCGGTTGCGGAACGGCCGGTGGTTCTGCTCAGGCGCGCTCCCTTCCGGGGGCTCCATCCGGCCCTGCAGCGACGGCTGGTCGAGCGGCTGCTCTGGCGGATGGACGCGACGGCCCGCTACGCGCACATCCTCGCGGTGGTGCAGGCGGCCCGGGAGGGGTGCACCGGTAGCGAACTGCACCTGAGCCGCGGCCTGCGGGTCTCGGTCGGACGCGATGCGCTCCGCTTTGCCTATCCGCAGGGGCAGGGGCCCTGGCGCGGCCGGCTGAACCCGCCCTGAGTCCTGCCGGTCCAAGCAAAATAAGCGGCTGATGCAGGCAAAACCGCTGGCCGCCGGCTTGAAAAGCACCCCCTGATCCCCTATAAGACAAAAAACATGCTGCGTACGAGCAGACGACAACCGAGGCGGGAGGACAGCAATGAGCGAGGAGTATCGCGAGATCGGCGTGGATGAGGCGCGCGCCTACATGGCCCGCGGCCGGGAAAAGAACTATCTGCTGGTGGACGTGCGTCAGCCCGACGAGTACGCCCGGGAGCACATCCCGGGCGCGGTGCTCATCCCGCTGGGTGAGCTGCCATCCCGCCTGGGCGAGTTGCCCCCTGACCGGGACATCCTTTTCTACTGCCGCTCGGGCATGCGCTCACGCGGCGCGGCGATTTTCGCCGGTTCCCGGCCGCGCAACGCCGGGACCATCTACAACCTGACCGGCGGCATGCTCGCCTGGAACGGCCAGGTGCTCGAAGAGATGCCGAACCTGCAGACCTTTGACCTCGACGCGCCCGAGCAGGACCTGCTCCTGCGGGCCATGGATCTGGAGCGCGGGGCCGAGCGGTTCTACACCGGCCTGCGGGAGCGCTACAACGCCGTCCCCTGGACAGCCGGCCTGGCCACCCTGGCCGGGGCGGAAGAGATGCACGCCCGCATGATCTACCGGTTCTGGGCCGAGGGCGAGACCGACCCGCCCCCCTTCGAGACCGTCTACGCGGGCCTGGCCGGGGAGGTGGTCGAGGGCGGCCGTCCGGTGGCCGATCTGCTGGCCATGCTCGAACGCCACCCGCTCACGCCCTGCCGGGCCGTACTCGAGACCGCCCTGGCCATCGAATACGCCGCCTACGACCTGTCCCGGGTGATGGCGCACCGCTTTCAGGGGCGGCTGCTCGGCGAGGTGTTCAACAGCATCGCCGAGGCGGAAAGGGAGCACATGCGCCTCGTCGCCTCCGGGCTCGGCCACTGCCAGGGCTGACTGCCCCGTACCGATGTCCGCTGATGCTGTTCATCTCCCGAGCCTTGCAGCAAGGGCCGGGACGTGCTATTTTCGAAAAATTGCGGTTGTTTCCGGATGCGTTCGGCCGCCGGCCGGGAGAGACCGGCGCGCCGGAGTTCCCCTAAACCAGAGGAAGAAGCCATGAGTGAATTGACCTATATGGGCACCACCTACGCTGTGGACAAGCAGGGGTGTCTGCTCGACCCGGAGGCCTGGGACAAGAACTTCGCCGAGGGCATGGCCCGGGAATGCGAGATTCCGGTGCTCTCCAACGAGCATTGGGACGTGATCCGTTTCATTCGCAGCGTCTACGAAAAATCCCATGTCTGCCCGACGGTGTTCGCCACCTGCAAGGCGGTCGGCCTGCTCCTCCCGGACATGAAGAAACTCTTCCCCACCGGCTACCACGGCGGCGCCTGCCGCATCGCCGGGGTACACTACCGGGTAAGCCACATGCCCTACGGCGCCCACATCAAGGAGAGTGTCGCCGACATGCGCGCCCTGTCCGCGGACAAGGTGTACTGCACCGACGCCCGCGGCTTTCTCGTCGACCCGGAGTGCTGGGACGAGAATTTCGCCGTGCACCGCGCCCTGGAGATGCGCATCCCCCTGGGCAAGCTCACCGACGACCACTGGCGGATCATCTACTACCTGCGCGACGTCTACCAGGTGGAGCATCGCATCCCCAATATCTACGAGACCTGCGAGAACTGTGACCTCGACCTGGACAGCTTCGAGGCCCTGTTCCCGGACGGCTACCACCGCGGCGCGCTGAAAATCGCGGGGTTGCGCTTTCTCAAGTAGGACGGAGCCGGGGCCGCAGGCAGGCCGATGCCGGCCGGCGGCCAACCGGCGGGACCGGACGCACCCGATGCGCCGGAGAGTGACCATGAAAACAGCCTTGATGATCGTCAGCGGCGATCCGCAGGTGGTGTGGAACGGCTTCCGCCTGGGCAACCTGATGCTCGAACAGATGGACGACGTCACCATCTTTCTGAACGGCCCGGCGGTGCGCTACGCCGCCCTGGCCAGCCCCACCTATCCCCTGGGCGAGCTGGCCCGGGTGTTCACCCTGAGCGAGGGGGTGCTGCTCGCCTGAGGCAAGCTCCTCGACCTCCACGGGGTGGAGGCAGGGTATCACCAGCGGGCGAAACAGACCGATCTGTACCGGTTGATTGTCGACAGCGACCGCTTCGTTTCCTTCTGAGGCTGGCGGCCGGACCGGGACCCCGGCACCGACCATGCGCCTCTTCTCCGCCCGGACCGCACCGGTCCGGACCACTCCGCCGGCGGTCGCCCCCGCCGGCGTTGTCCTGCTGCACGGGCTGGCCCGCACCCGGCTGTCCATGCGGTCCCTGATCGGCCCGCTGCAGCGGGCCGGCTACCTGGTGATCAACCCCGGCTACCCCTCCCGCCGCTATCCGGTCGAAACCCTGGCCCGCCTGGCCATCCCGCCGGCCGTGACCCACCTGCGCGCTCAGGGCGCGACCACCATTCACTTCGTCACCCATTCCATGGGCGGCATCCTCGTGCGCGCCTGGCTGGCCGCCGAACCCCTGCCCGAACTGGGCCGGGTGGTGATGCTCGCCCCGCCCAACCAGGGCAGCGAACTCATCGACTGGCTCGGCCGCTTTCGCTGGTTCCGCCGGCTGTTCGGGCCGGCGGCCTGCCAACTGGACACCGCTGCCCACAGTCTCCCCCGCCAACTGGGTCCGGCCGATTTTCCGCTGGGCATCCTCATCGGCGACCGGGGGGCACACTGGCCGCTTGCCCGCTGTTTTGCCGGGGCCAACGACGGCAAGGTGGCGGTGGCCCGGGCGCAGTTGGAGGGCATGGCGGATTTCCGGGTGGTCGACTGCGGCCACGCCTTCATCATGCGCAACCGACGGGTACAGGACCTGGCGGTGCGCTTTCTTGGTTCGGGACGGTTCGGGACGGACGACGGGCTTTAGCCCTTGCGCAGGACGCGACGGTCGTCGATGCGGATGGTCAGCTTGATGCGGTCGAAGTACTCGAGCAGGGGAATGGAGAACTTGCGGGTCAGGCCGGTGAGGTCCTTGAAGCGCTGGGCGTCGATCTCGCCCTCGCGGCGGATGTAGGCCACCATGTCGTCCTGCAGCTGCGCCAGGGACGAGGCCGGGAAGATAAGGGTCTCGTTGATGCGCACCAACTCTCCCCGGCCGAGCAGCAGGTCGATCACCTGGCGGATGCGCTTCTCAGGGAATTCCGGGAACGCGGCGAGCACGTCCTTGAGCAGGGGCGGGGTGAGACCGGCCTCGCGGTAGCGCGCGCCGATGCGCTCCTCCATCTCCTGTTCGTTCACCTCCAGGGTGACGGTGTGACCGGCCAGGCGCACCTCGGCGCCGGCCTGCTCGACAACACCCTTGCGCTCCAGGGAGGCGAGCAGGGCGTGCAGCAGTTTCTGGTCCACCGCCGGCCGCAGGCGCGAGCGCAGCTCCTCGCGGGCGATACCTGCTTTGAGCGGGTTGTCGCCATGGTAGGCGGTCAGGAAGGTGGTGATCTGGCGGGCCAGGGACTCGGCCACCGGTGCGGCCACCAGCCGCTGTGTGTCTGAATCGATGACCAACAGGGCGCCGGTGGAGATCGGGTGCTGGAGCAGCTTTTTCAGCCGCTTGCTGAAGGTACCGGTGCGGGCGGCCAACTGGTCGGCGGTGAGGCCGCGGGCGCCGCTCTCCTCGATGAGCAGACGGAGCCGCTCTTCCGGGTCGGCCCCGGTCAGCCTGGCGAAGTAGGCGCGGTTCTGTTCGCGGTCCCGCTCCAGGGCGCGCCGCCGTTTCTTCGGCCGGCTGTCGAGGATGGTGCCGCCGCCGATGGTGGTCACCGGCGAGGCGCTGCGGATCACGTAGCGGTCGCCCGGCCAGGCGGCGACCGGCTCGTGGAGGATGAGCTGGATGTGGGTTTCAGCGCCCGGGGCCAGGGTCTCGGACTCGAGCAGGGCGATGCGGCCGGGGATCTCGCGGGTGCCCAGGTGGACGCGCACCTGGGTGCGGTTCTTCAGGTCGCGGCCGGCGGACTGCAGGAGGAGAAAGCTGGCGTCCAGGAGGGTGGTGGCGACCATGCTGCCCGGGGTGGCGGCCATGTCGCCGCGGTTGATCTGTTCCTTTTCGATGCCCTGCAGGTTGATGGCCGTGCGGTGGCCGGCCTCGACCATGTCCACGTCCCGGCCGTGCACCTGGATGCCGCGGACGCGGGCGGTCAGGCCGCCGGGGTAGAAGGTGATCTCCTCGCCCACCGAAACCCGGCCGGAGAACGAGGTGCCGGTGATCACCGTGCCGAAGCCCTTCATGGAGAACACCCGGTCCACGGCCAGGCGGAACGGGCCGAATTCCTCGTGGAAATCCATGGCCGCCACCCGCTCGTCGAGCAGGCGGACGATCTCGGGGATGCCGGCGCGGCTCGGCGAGTCCACGGCCACAATCGGCGCGCCCTCGAGGAAGCTGCCGCGGAAGAACTCGCCCACCTCCTCGATGACCATGTCCAGCCAGTCCGGCTCGACCAGATCCTTTTTGGTGAGCACCACCAGGCCGTCGCGCACGCCGAGCAGCCGGCAGATCTCGAAATGCTCCACGGTCTGCGGCATGATGCCTTCGTCGGCGGCGATGACAAAGGCCACCAGGTCCATGCCGGCGGTGCCGGCCACCATGTTGCGGATGAATTTCTCGTGGCCGGGCACATCGACGATGCCGATGCGGTGGCCGCAGGGGAGGTCGAGGTAGGCGAAGCCCAGCTCGATGGTGATGCCGCGCTCCTTCTCCTCCTTGAGCCGGTCGGTGTCGATGCCGGTCAGGGCCCGGATCAGGCTGGTCTTGCCATGGTCGACGTGTCCGGCGGTGCCGAGGATGATTTCACGCATGCAGGGGTCCGGGGGAGGGCGGAGACCGCGCCGAGAGGCGCGGCTCCGGTTTTACATGTCGAAATAGGGGTTGGTCCGTTCTTCCCGGCCGATGGTGGACTGCAGGCCGCCGTAGCCGTGGCCCGGCCAGACGATGGTGTCCGGCGGCAGGGTGAGCAGGCGCGACTTGATGGCGCCGATCATCTGCTCCATGGAACCGCCGGGAAAATCGGTGCGGCCCACCGCGCCGACGAACACGGTGTCGCCGGTGAAGCAGTGCGGCGGGCTGTACAGGCAGATGCCGCCCGGGGTGTGGCCCGGGGTGTGGATCACCTGCAGCTCTTCCTCGCCGACGCGGATGACGTCGCCGTCCTTGACGACCACGTCCACCGGCGGTGAGGCGGGCAGGCCGAGGCCGGAGAAGTAGCCCTGGACGCGCGGGTCACCGAAGTAGGCGACGTCGTCGGCATGCATGACGATCTTCGCGCCGGTGGCCTCCTGGATGCGTGCGTTGCCGCAGACGTGGTCCGGGTGGCCGTGGGTGTTGATGATGTACTCCACCTGCAGCTGTTTTTCACGGCAGTAGTCGAGGATGCGATCCTCGTCGCCGCCCGGGTCGATGACCGCGGCCTTGCGGGTGGTCTCGCAGGTGACGATGTAGCAGCAGACGCCCATCATGCCCACGGTGAGCTGTTTGACTAGCATGGATCGCTTTCCTTGGTTGTCCCCGCGGGCGACCGGAGCCGGCCCGCGGGGGATGACTGGGGAGGATTATTTGAACGAGGTGCAGCAGCCGCCCGAGGCGCAGCCGCAACCGCCGGCAGCGAACGGGTTGACGGTCACCGGGCCGGGCGGCAGACGCTGCTCGACCGCGCTGACCACTGTGTCAAAGGCCTTGACCGCCGGGGTGTCCTCGTCGGCGCTCAGATACGGGACGCCCGAGTCGCCGGCCATGACCACGCGCGGGTCCATGGGGACCCGGCCGAGGAAGGGCAGGTCGAAGTCGCGGGCCGTCTGCTCGCCGCCGCCCTTGCTGAAGATGTCCACGGTCTCGCCGCAATGCGGGCAGATGAAGCCGGACATGTTCTCGATCACGCCGACGATGGGCATTTCCACCGCCTTGCAGAAGTTGATCGACTTGCGCACGTCGGCCAGCGCCACCGCCTGCGGCGTGGTCACCACCACCGCCTGCACGCCGGGCATGGTCTGGGCCACGCTCAGCGGCTCGTCGCCGGTGCCGGGCGGGGCATCGACGATCAGGTAGTCGAGTTCGCCCCAGTCCATGTCGGCGACGAACTGGCGGATGGCCTGGATCTTCAGCGGTCCGCGCCAGATGATGGCGTCGTCCCGGTTCTTCATCATGTACTCCAGGCTGACGACCTTGAGGTTGTCATTGTACTTCAGGGGCGGAATCAGGTCGTCGGGATTCTCCGGCGCGATGAGCGAACCGGTGAGGTTGAGCATCCGACACACGTCCGGACCGTGCAGGTCCACGTCCATCAGGCCGACCTTGTGGCCCTTCTTGGCCAGGCAGAGCGCCAGGTTGACGGCCACGGTGGACTTGCCGACGCCGCCCTTGCCGCTCATGACGAGGATCTTGTGCTTGATTCGCCCCAGGGATCTGTTGATGGCAAGGTCCTGCTGGGCGAGTCGGGCGTCGCCGGACTCGCAACTGCCTTGCTGGTCGCTTCCGCAGGAACCGCCGCATGAACTGCTCATAAATACCTCCGACAGGAAAGAGAAGAGAACAATGCGTGATGCATCGATGATGAACGTGTGCCCCGCTCCCGGCACGGCCAAACACCGCGGCGCGGGCCGCCGCGGGCCGGTCCCGAAAAAGGACGGCCGGAGCGCGAATTGGTCGTATACACTAACGACGGTCCTTTGAAAAGCAATGAAAAAAACATCCCCTGGTCGGCCGTTTCGGCACCTCGCAGATCCGGCCTTTTTGTTGCGTTGTCATTGTCAAGACCGGTATAGTGGTTACCTGTACCGCATCGCCGGTCGGGCTGTGCGTCACAGCGGCGGCCCTGTCACGGCGCTTCGGCGCCGGCGTCGGGCACGCGGCAACCTGAATACGAGCGCAAAAGACGCGCGGGTTGGGAGGAATCGATGGATCCGTTCAGCAAGAAACTGTTGGAGGAACTGGAGCAGATGCAGCAGCAGACCGGGCGCATTCTGCGCTCCATGTCGCTGACCCGGATGATGCCGCTGGAGTCCGGGGGCTGGCAGCCGGCCATGGACATCTACGAGGGCGAGGACCGCATCTTCGTCTATGCCGACCTGGCCGGCGTGGATGCCGACAGCCTGCGGGTCACGGTCACCGACCAGCAGCTGCAGGTGAGCGGCGTGCGCGAACTGCCCACGCCCGAAGCCATCGCCTGCGTCCACCAGCTCGAGATGGAACTCGGTGCCTTCCAACGGACCGTCACCCTGCCCGCGGTGGTCGATGTCGACCGGGTCCAGTCGGCCTACAGCAGCGGCATACTGGCGGTGACCCTGCCCAAGCGGGCCCGAAAGGGCAGAGTGACAATCTGCATAAAGCCTGGAGCCTGAAAGATATGGAAAACGAACAGAACGCCGAACACGCGGAGCAAGCGCCGCAGAAGAAGATCGACCCCACGCGGCTGGATCTCCCGGAAACCCTGCCCATCCTGCCGCTGCACGGCTTTGTCTTCTACCCCGGCATGGGCTTTCCCCTGCAGGTGTCGAGCGACTCCTCCAAGCAGCTCATCGACGACGTCCTGCTCGGTGACCGTATGATCGGCCTGGTGCCGAGCCGGCGCGAGCAGGTCAAGGACGACGAGGTGCTCGCCCAGGAGGACCTCTACTCGGTGGGCGTGGTCGGCTACCTGCACAAGCTCAACAAGGCGAACGAGGGGTTCTACCAGGTGCTCATGAGCGGCACCAAGAAGTTCGAGATCACCGGCTTCACCGGCTCCGAGCCCTACCTCACGGCGCGGGTGCGGGAAATCCCGATGGAGCTCGTCGAGGACCAGAAGATCGAGGCCCTGCTCTTCACCCTGCGCAGCCAGTTCCAGAAGCTGGTCAATTCCACCGAACTGCCGGCAGAACTGGTGGCCACGGTCAACGGCCTGACCAACCCGTTCTACGTCGCCTACCTGGTCAGCTCGCAGCTCAACCTGAAGATCGAGGCCGAGCAGGAGATCCTCGAACTCGTGCCCCTGCACGACCTGCTCCACCGGGTGGCCAGGGAACTGGCCAAGCGGCTGGAGACGGTGGAGATGAGCAACCAGCTGCAGGCCACCATGAAGAAGGACATGGACGAGCGGCAGCGCGAGTTCTTCCTCCGCCAGCAGCTGCAGGCCATCCGCAAGGAGCTGGGCGAGGGCGACGACGACAAGGTCGAACTCAAGGAACTGCGCGAGCGGGTCGCCGAAAAACGGCTCAGCCCGCAGGCCCGGGCCACGGTGGACAAGGAACTCGGCCGGCTGGAGCGCATCCCGCCGTCGTCGCCGGAATACACGGTGGCGCGCAACTACATCGACTGGATCCTCGACCTGCCCTGGCTGGAGTCGACCACCGACACCCTTGATCTGGTGCAGGCGGAGCGCGACCTCGACCAGGACCACTACGGTCTGGCCAAGATCAAGAAACGGATCCTCGAGTTCCTGGCGGTGCGCAAGCTCAAGGAGGACATCCACGGCCCGATCCTCTGCTTCGTCGGCCCGCCCGGCGTGGGCAAGACCTCGCTCGGCCAGAGCATCGCCCGCACCATGAACCGCAAGTTCGTGCGCATCGCGCTCGGCGGCGTGCGGGACGAGGCGGAAATCCGCGGTCACCGGCGGACCTACATCGGCGCCCTGCCCGGGCGGATCATCGAGAGTCTGAAACGGGCCGGGACCAACAACCCGGTGTTCCTGCTCGACGAGATCGACAAGCTCGGCAACGACTTCCGCGGCGATCCCAGCTCGGCCCTGCTCGAGGTGCTCGACCCGGAGCAGAACGCCACCTTCACCGACCATTACCTGGACATCGAGTTCGACCTCTCCAAGGTGATGTTCATCGCCACGGCCAACGTGCTCGACACCATCCCCGGGCCGCTGCGCGACCGCATGGAGGTGGTCGAACTCTCCAGCTACACCCAGCAGGAGAAGGTGGCCATCGCCAGCCGCCACCTGATCGCCAAGCAGCTGGAGGCGCACGCGCTCACCGCGGACGACCTGGAGATCCCGGAGGCGACCATCGAGGCCCTGATCAGCAGCTACACCCGCGAGGCCGGGGTGCGCAACCTGGAGCGGGAAATCGCCGCCCTCTGCCGCGGCACGGCCGCGCGCATCGCCCGCGGCGAGACCGGCAAGACCGTGGTCACGCCGGACAAACTCTACGACTTCCTCGGCCCGCAGCGGTTCTTCCCGGAGACCAAGGCGCGCAGCTGGGGGCCGGGATTGGCCACCGGGCTTGCCTGGACGCCGGTGGGCGGCCAGATCCTGTTCATCGAGACCTCGAGCATGAAGGGCAAGGGCGGGCTGATGCTCACCGGCAAGCTCGGCGAGGTGATGAAGGAGTCGGCCACCGCGGCCCTGACCTACATCAAGTCCCACGCCCGGGAACTGGACATCGACGAGGAACTGTTCGCCAGCCATCGATCTGCACGTGCATGTGCCCGAGGGCGCCATCCCCAAGGACGGGCCGAGCGCGGGCGTGGCCATGGTCTCCTCGCTGGCCTCGATGATCCTGGGGCGGCCGGTCCGCCAGGACGTGGCCATGACCGGCGAGATCACCCTGCGCGGCGACGTGCTGCCGGTGGGCGGCATCGGCGAGAAGGTGCTGGCCGCCCTGCGGGCCGGCATCCGTGAACTGGTCCTGCCGCCGCTCAACGAAAAGGACGTGCTCGAGATCCCCGAGGATATCCGGGCGGGCGTGATCTTCCACTATCCCCACACCATCCGCGAGGCCCTGGCCATCGTCATGGATACGACCGGGGCGAATTCCTGATGCTCGGCTGGTTCAAACGTACCTTCGGCAAGAAAAAGGACGAGCCGGTCGCCGCGGAAGCGGTGCCGGTTGAACTGACCCCCGAGGAGATTGCCGGCGAGACGCCACCACCGGCCGAAGGGGCTGCGGCTGAGGTCGTTGTTGTCGAGGCACCGGCAGCTGCGGCCGAGACCGAGGCGCCGGTCGAAGCAGCGGCAGCGGAACCCGTACCGCCGGTGGAAGAAATTGCTGTTGTCCAGGAAGAGCCCGCGCCTGAACCGCCCGTGGTCGAGCCTCCGCCCGAAGCGGCCGATGCGCCACCGGAGCCGGCCGCGGTCCAGACGCCTGCACCGGCGGCTGATGTGGTGGCGGTTGAGCCGCCGGAAGCCGCAGCTGCTGAGCCCGAACAGGAGGAGCCGGCACAGGCCGCAACGGACCTCAGTCCCGAACCGGAGACCCCGCCGGAACCGGAGACCCCGCCGGAGCAGGAGATGCTGCCAGTTGCGGAGGTCGTCCCCGAACAGGCGGCTGTTGGCGAACAGGACGTTGCGCCGGAACTCGAGACCGTAGAGGAACCGGAGGTCGCCCCTGCGCCCGAGCCGGAGCCGGTGGAAGCTGTGGAGCCGGAGATCACCCCGGAGCCCGCAGCCGAATCCCCTGCGCCGGTACCGCCGGAACCCGCGGCTGCGGATGCGCCCGCACCACCGTCAGCGGAGTTGCCCGCAGAACCCGAAGAACCTGAAGAACCCGGCGAAGCAAGCGAGGAGATCATCCCGGCCCCGCCGATCAGCGCCCGCACCCAGGAGAAACCCGCCAGCCGCTCCATGTTCCAGCGGCTGCAGGAGCGGCTCGGCAAGACCCGCGACGCCCTCATCTACCGGCTGGACCGCCTCTTTCTCGGCAAGAAGGAGATCGACCAGGACCTGTTCGAGCAGTTGGAGGAGATCCTCATCACCGCCGACCTGGGCGTGGCCACCACCCTGGAGCTGATCGACGTGGCCCGCAAAAAGGTCAAGCGCGACCAGCTGAGTGACCCGCAGGCGCTGAAGGGCATCATCCGCGACCAGATCCTCGCCTACATCGAGGCCTCGGACCAGCCGGCCGAACTGGTGCTCCCGGAGACGGGGCCGTTCGTCATCATGGTGGTCGGGGTCAACGGCGTGGGCAAGACCACCACCATCGGCAAGATCGCCGCCAAGTTTGCCCGGGCCGGCCAGTCGGTGCTGCTCGTCGCTGCCGACACCTTCCGCGCCGCCGCCATCGACCAGCTGCGTATCTGGGGTGAACGGGTCGGGGTCGGGGTGATCGCCCAGAAACCGAACGCCGATCCCTCGTCGGTTGTCTTCGACGGGCTGGACTACGGCGTGGCCCACGACATGGACGTGATCATCATTGACACCGCCGGCCGGCTGCACACCAGCGTCAACCTGATGGCCGAACTGAAGAAGATCCACCGGGTGATCGGCAAGAAGATGCCCGGCGCGCCGCATGAAGTCATGCTCGTGCTCGACGCCACCACCGGCCAGAACGGCATTGCCCAGGCCAAGATGTTCCACGAGGCGGTGGGCGTCACCGGCCTGACCCTGACCAAGCTCGACGGCACCGCCAAGGGCGGCATCGTGGCCAATGTCTGCCGGGAGATCAAGATCCCGGTCCGTTTCATCGGCATCGGCGAACAGCTCGACGACCTGCGCGATTTCGATGCGCGCGAGTTTGTCGACGCCCTGTTCGCCGGCCAGGCAGGGGGGGCAGCCGCGGCCCGCTGACCGGCCGGGCCGTTGCGCCCCACCGCCTTCCCGGCCGTCCCCTGCCATCCCTTCTCCCCGGACCCTCCACCCCAAACCTGCTGCTCCTGATCCATGGAATATCGATACCACAACCAGCCGGGATGCGGCGGCTGCCTGCTGCTGGCGGCCCTGCTGGCCCTGGTCACCGGCGGCCTGCCCGCCCTGATCAAACTGCTCGGCTTTTTCCTCACCACCGGCCTGGCCTTTGTCCTGCTCCTGGTCGGCGGCTTCTTCGCCTTCTCCTACTACGTGCAGCGGCGGGTCTCCACTTACGAGGCCTCGCAGACCGAGACGCACAACCGGTTCGTTTTCCTGCTGGTGAACATCCTGGTGAAGATCGCCCAGGCGGACGGCCACTTCACCCGGGCGGAGCTGAACGCCATCCTCAACTTCTTCCAGTACAACCTGCGCTACAACCAGGACCAGATGTACTGGGTGAAGCAGATGGTCAAGGAGGCGCGCGACGCCCAGAACGACCTGAACCAGTTGGTCGACGAGTTCCGCGCCAATTTCGCCTACGAACCGCGGCTCATCCTGCTGGAACTCATCTACCAGATCGTTCACCTCAAGCAACCGCCGCCGGAGAACGAACTGCGCCTGGCGCGGGAGATTGCCAACCGCCTGCAGATCTCGACCTACGATCAGCGCACGATCGAGGCCAAGTTCATGTACCGCCAGCGGCAGGAGGCCGCCACCGCCGCCAGCCAGGAGGAGCATTACTACGCGGTCCTCGGCCTGCAGCAGGGCGCCGACTTTGTCGAGATCAAGAAGGCCTACCGCAAGCTGAGCATGCAGTACCACCCGGACAAGGTCGGCCACCTGGGCGAGGAGTTCAAGAACGTCGCCGAGGAGAAGATGAAGGAGATCAATGTGGCGTACGGGTATTTCGAGAAGAAGTTTTCTGGGAGATAGCTGTTTAGCTGTTTAGGCGTTTAGCTGTTTAGGTTTTAATGTGTCAGCCCGCAGGGCTGAGAAGTTTTAAGCTGAAAAGCTCAACAGCTTCCTGCTGAAAAGCTTTTGAGCGGTTTAGCTGTTTAGGCGTTTAGGTTTTAATGTGTCAGCCCGAAGGGCTGAGAAGCTTTAAGCTAAATAGCTCAACAGCTTCACGCTCAACAGCTCACAGCCCAGCCTAAAAGCCTATAGCCTAAAAACCTAACAACCTTTTTTCATCAACCAACGAGGGAGTACACAATGACCGGTGTGGCCAAAAAGATGCAGACGTTTGCGGAGAGTTCCTCCTGGATCCGGAAGATGTTCGAGGAGGGGGCACGGATGAAGGCCGAGTTCGGCGCCGACAAGGTGTTCGACTTCAGTATCGGCAACCCCGACGTGCCGCCGCCGGCCAAGTTCTCCACCGTGCTGCGCGAACTGGTCGAGCAGGAGGAACCGGGCGTGCACGGCTACATGGCCAACGCCGGCTTCCCCCTGGTCCGCGAGGCCATCGCCAAACGGCTCTCCGCCGAGCAGCAGGTGAGCTTCACCGCGAACGACCTGCTCATGACCTGCGGCGCGGCCGGCGGCCTGAACGTGCTGTTCAAGGCCCTGCTCGACCCGGGTGACGAGGTCATGGTGTTCGCCCCGTACTTTGTCGAGTACCGCTTCTACGTGGACAACCACGGCGGCGAGGTCAAGGTGGTGGCCACGGACGCGGATTTCAACCTCGACCTGAAGGGCATCGAGGCGGCGCTTTCCGCGAAGACCAAGATCGTGCTCATCAACTCGCCGAACAACCCCACCGGCCAGATCTACCCGGCATCCGACCTGCAGGCCCTGGGCCGTCTGCTCGACGAGGCCGGCAAGCGCTTCGGCACCACCATCTACCTGGTCTCGGACGAGCCGTACCGCAACATCGTCTTTGACAACCACGTGGTGCCGCCGCTGATGACCGCCACCACCAACGCCATCATCGCCTCGTCCTACTCCAAGGAGCTGAGCCTGCCTGGCGAGCGCATCGGCTACCTGGCGGTGCACCCGCAGATGGCGGACAAGGCCCAGGTGGTCGGGGCGATGACGCTCGCCACCCGCATCCTCGGCTTTGTCAACGCGCCGGCCCTGATGCAGCGGGCCGTGGCCCGGCTGCAGGACGTGAGCGCGGACAGTTCCATCTACGCCCGTCGGCTCGAGGCCTTCTGCACCGTGCTTGACGGCGCGGGCATCAGCTACGTGCGGCCCAAGGGCGCCTTCTACCTGTTCCCGCAGGCGCCCATTGACGACGATGTCGAGTTCTGCCGCCTCTTGGTCGAGGAGAAGATCCTGGCCGTGCCCGGCCGCGGCTTCGGCATGCCCGGCTACATCCGGCTGGCCTTCTGCGTGGACGAGCGGGTGATCGCCGGCTCGGCCGAGGGTTTCAAACGCGCCATGGCCAAGGCCCGCAAGTAGCCGCTCAGTTCGCAGCGCCACAAAAAAAAGGCCGTCTCCCGGGTGGGGGACGGCCTTTTTTGCGTGTGCGGCGCGCGGTGGGCTCAGATGCGGTCGGCCCGGCGGATGACGTCGCAGAGTTCGTGGGCGATGGCGGCGATCTCCGCCTCGTCCTCGCCCTCGGTCATCACCCGGATCACCGGTTCGGTGCCCGAGGGCCGCACGAGGATGCGGCCGCGGCTGCCGAGCCGCTGCTCGCACGCCCGCAGGGCCTCGGGAAAGCCGGGGATCTGCTCCGGGGCGATGCGCACGGCCATGCGCACGTTCTCGAGGATCTGCGGGAAGGTGGTCATGATCGCGGCCAGCTCGGACAGCGGCTTGCGTTTGCGGATCATGATCGCCAGGAGCTGCAGGGCGGCCAAGGTGCCGTCGCCGGTGGTGTTGTAGTCGAGGAACACCAGGTGGCCGCTCTGCTCGCCGCCGAAGTTGTAGCCGCGGGCGCGCATGGTCTCGACCACGTAGCGGTCGCCCACCTGGGTGCGCACCATCTGCCCGCCGAGGGCGGTCATGGCCTGCTCCAGCCCCATGTTGCTCATCACCGTGGCCACCAGGGTCTTTTTCTTGAGCTTGCGGCGGTGCATGAGTTCGCTCGCGCAGATGGCCATGATGTGGTCGCCGTCGACGATCCGGCCGTGCTCGTCGCAGACGATCAGCCGGTCGCCGTCGCCGTCCAGGGCCAGGCCGATGTCCGCGCCCAGCTGCTGCACCCGGGCGGCCATCACCTCCGGGTGCAGCGCCCCGCAGCTCGCGTTGATGTTGGTGCCGTCCGGCTCGCAGCCGATGCAGGTGACCCGTGCGCCCAGTTCGGCGAACACGTGCGGCGCGACCTTGTAGGTGGCGCCGTGGGCGCAGTCGAGGACGATGTGGAAGTCGTCGAGCACGTAGTTCTTGGGAAAGGTGTTCTTCAGGGCGACGATGTAGCGGCCGGCCGCGTCCTCGATGCGCGAGGCCCTGCCCACCTCCTCGGCCACGGGCCGGAGCGCCGCCATCTTCTGCGAGAAGATCGAGATCCTCGATGTCCGCCTCCACCTCGTCGGGCAGCTTGAAGCCGTCGGCCGAGAAGATCTTGATGCCGTTGTCCTGGAAGGGGTTGTGCGAGGCGGAGATGACCACGCCGGCGTCGGCGCGCATGGAGGTGGTGATGAAGGCGATGCCCGGGGTGGGCAGCGGCCCGACCAGCAGGACGTTGACGCCCATGGAGCAGATGCCCGCGGCCAGCGCGTTCTCGAGCATGTAGCCGGACAGGCGGGTGTCCTTGCCGATGACGATGCGTGTTGCCGCGCACGCGGTTCTTGACGATGAAGGCGATGGCCCGGCCGAGCTGCATGGCGATCTCGGTGGTCATGGGGTAGACGTTGGCGACGCCGCGGACACCGTCGGTGCCGAAGAGTTGTTTCATAATTTTTGATCGCTGGTTGGGGTGAACGGTTGGCTTGCGGGACAGGTGGCGGGTTCGGCCTCTAGCGGACGATGCGCACCTTCTGCGGCGTAAAACTGCGGATGACGATGGGCGCGTGGCCGGGCAGGCTGATGCCGTTGACCATCACCGCCAGCTCGCCGGTCTCCAGGTCGAGTTCGCCGCTGAGCACGGCGCGAAAGAGCATGGCCAGCTCCGGCGTCTGCTGGACCAGCAGTTCCGGGATGTCCGCCTGCACGGTCAGGGTGGGCGGGACGATGCGCATGCCCTCCTGGCCGTAGCCGCGGGCGTTGATGGGGATGCCCGACACCGTGCGGTGGACCATGGCCTCGCGGATGACCACGTTGGCCTGGACCACGGTCTCGCCGATCAGTTTGATCAGGGCGTCGCTCAGGTTGAGGTGCACCTGGAACTGGCTCGACTGGTGCAGGCCGTCGAGGTTGATCTGGTGGGTCTTGAGGGCGGCTTCCCCGCCCAGGTAGGCCTGCGGCCCGGTGACCGTGATCTTCGCCGGGTTGAGCACCACCTCCTCGAACACGTAGCCGGCCGCGGGTTTGCCGCGGGTGACCGGGGTGATGGCGAACTCCTTCTGCACCAGCCGGTCGACCAGCAGGGTGATGTTGGCCGGCTGCACCCGCTGCACGGCGATACCCTGGGGAAAGCGGATGGAATCGCTGTCGTTCTGGATGACCAGGGAGCCGGGCTGGGCCTTGCTCAGGTCCACCGGCCGGCTGATGTTCTGCTGGCGCATCTCCTGGATGAGCCGGCGCGGACCGCGCACACTCACATCGATGTCTTTTTTGTACTGGTTGGCGATCACCAGGTCGGCGGGGAGGTTGTGCAGTTCGATGGGGATGGTCACGGCCATCTCCACCTGGTCCTCGCCGACCACGAAGTACCAGAGGCTGGCGCCGATGACGAGCGACAGCAGCTTGAGCAGCCAGTGCCGGGTGAGGCGGGAGAAATCAGGCTTTGCGCGCATAGTCCGGACGCAGGTTCTTGAGCAGGGTCTGCCAGCGCGAGGTCTGCCGCCGCTGGATGCAGACAGCGGTGAGCGCCTCTCGCAGTCCCTGCTCGTCGTGATAGGGGGTGATGGTGCCCTGGCGGACCACCGAGATCTCCTGGGTTTCCTCGCTGACCACGATGATCACCGCGTCGGTCTCCTCGGACAGCCCGAGCGCGGCCCGGTGGCGGGTGCCGTAGCGTTTGTCGATGCGGGTGTTCTGCGAGAGCGGCAGCAGGCAGCCGGAGGAGTGGATGCGACCCTGGTGGATGATCACGCCGCCGTCGTGCATGGGCGAGGTGGGCTGGAAGATGGCCACGAGCAGTTCGGCGCGCAGGCGGGCGTCAAGCCGGTGGCCGGTGTCGATGTAGTCGCGCAGGCCGGTGTTGCGTTCGAGCACGATGAGCGCGCCGATGCGCCGCCGGGCCATGAAGGTGGTGGCGCGGATGATCTCTTCCAGGTCGGCGGCGGCCACGTCGTCCGCCTTGTGGAAGGGGGTGCGGCCCATCTGCGTGAGGGCGCGGCGGATGTCGGCCTGGAAGAGGATGACGATGACCAGCAGGATGGAGCTGAGGAAGGTCTTGAACAGCCAGTGCAGGGTCTGCAGTTCCAGCTTGCCCGAGAGAAAATAGATGATAATAATGACCGCGATTCCGGCCAGCATCTGCACGGCGCGGGTACCGCGCAACAGCAGCATGATCCGGTAGATGATGTAGGAGACCAGCAGGATGTCGATGACGTCCTGCGGGCGCATGGCGCTGATGGCTTCGAGCATGCGGGTCGCGGCGGGCTGGGGGTGATCGGGAACCTGAAAATATGTAGCATGGCCGCCCCGGCTTGCACAGGAAAATTATGGCAAAGACGGCCGACTGCGGCCGGGAGGGCAGGATGGCACTCGCTGAACTGGTGGCGCGGACGCGCACGGTGCGACGATTCAAGGAGGAGGTCCCCCTGGACCCCGCCTTCCTCGAGCAACTGGTGGACCTGGCCCGGCTGGGCGGCTCGGCCCGCAACGCCCAGGCCCTGTGCTACCTGCCGGTCATTGACCCGGACCTGCGCGCGGCCCTGTTTCCGCTGCTCGCCTGGGCCGGTTACCTGCCCGACTGGCCCGGCCCGGCAGCGGGCGAGCGGCCCGCGGCCTACATCGTCTGTGTGCTCGATCGCGAGCGCCAGCGCGGGCCCGAGACCGAGGCCCATTTCGACCTGGGCATCAGCACCCAGAACCTGCTGCTCGGCGCGGCCGAACGCGGCGTGCTCGGCTGCCGCATCGGCGCCTTCCATGCGGAAAAGGTGCGCACGCTGCTGCAGTTGGATGAGCGCTACCAGCCGCTGTTGGTGGTGGCACTGGGCGAGCCGGCCGAGACCGTGGTGGTGGAGACGGTCGGGACCGACGGCGACATCCGTTACTGGCACGACGCGGACGGCGTCCACCACGTGCCCAAGCGGCGGCTCACCGACATCCTTCTCGCGCCGCCATCCCGGCCATGACGCCCGCCGACCTGCTCGCCCTGCTCGGGCTGTTGTCCGTGGTCACCTTTGTCGGCAGCCTCATCGCCGTGCCCTGGCTCATCGGCCGCATGCGCGCCGACTACTTCCTCACCCACTGGCAGACGGTCCAGGCCCGCCACCGCCGCCACCCGGCGCTGGCCCTGACCGTGTTCCTGGCCCGCAACGGGCTCGGCCTGCTGCTCGTCGCGGCCGGCCTGGCCATGCTCTTCCTGCCCGGCCAGGGACTGCTCACGGTGCTCATCGGCGTCAGCGTCATGGACTTCCCCGGCAAGCGGGGCCTGCTCCAGCGCCTGGTGCGCGGCCCCAAGGTGCAGCGCACCCTCAACTGGATCCGCCGCAAGCGGGGTAAGGAGCCGTTTGCTTTTGCTGAGGCGGTCCATAACGCTTGACGCGTAACGCGGCGCGTTATACTCTTTCAACATGATCAAGTCGTTCGCGGATGCCGAGACCGAAAAGGTGTTTCACCGGCAGTTCTCCAGGAAGCTGCCCGCTGACATCCAGAGTGTGGCCCTGCGGAAACTGCGCATGATCAACAATGCCAACGCCCTAAACGACCTGCGGAGTCCTCCCGCCAATCGGCTTGAGAAGTTGTCGGGTAATCGGGAGGGCCAGCACAGCATCCGCATCAACGACCAATACCGGCTGTGTTTCGTCTGGGACAACGGCAACGCCCGCGACGTTACCATCGTCGATTACCACTAACAAGGAGACCTGCCATGACCACCGACAAGCTGGCCCCGGTGCATCCCGGAGAGGTGTTGTTCGAGAGAGTTCCTCAAGCCGTTCGGTTTGAGCCAGAACCGACTCGCCCTGAACATCGGTGTGCCGCCACGGCGCATCAACGAGATCGTCCTCGGCAAGCGTCGTGTGACCGCGGAGACGGCCCTGCGCCTGGCCCGTTTCTTTGATACGACCCCCCAATTTTGGTTGGGTTTGCAGGCGGACTACGACCTGGATGTGGCGGCCGATGAACTCGGCGAGCGCCTGGACCGCGAGGTTCGCGGGCATGCGGGGGTAGTATTGAGTTGTTGAGCTGTTGAGACTGTTCGCTGTTGAGCGGTTCCAGGGGGATGCCCGGGGGCTTTGCGGCGGGCACAACGGTGAACCCGATTAAGGATCGGCCCGGTGCCATACCCGGGATGGAGGAAGAAATGGAAACGTTCAACCGTATAACCCGGCAACCCGGCGTGATGGGCGGCAAGGCCTGCGTTCGCGGCATGCGGGTCACGGTGGGTATGCTCGTCGGTCAGATTGGTGCCGGACGCAGTATCGAGGAGGTGCTGACCGACTACCCGTACCTGGAACGGGAGGATGTCCTTCAGGCCCTGCGCTACGCCGCCTGGCGGGAGTCTGGTAGCTGTTGAGACTGTTCGCTGTTGAGGGGTGGGGGTGCCAGGGGGGTTGCTCGTGGCGCCCTTTTCTTT
>CAVWHP010000025.1:0-59968 GCA_963754825.1 uncultured delta proteobacterium
CCCGGACAAGGATCTGAAGATCGATGTCTTCCGCGCCAGCGGCGCCGGCGGCCAGCACGTGAACCGCACCGAGTCCGCCGTGCGCTTCACCCACCTGCCCACGGGCATCGTGGTCAGCTGCCAGAACGAGCGCAGCCAGATCAAGAACCGCGCGACGGCCCTGAAGGTGCTGCAAGGCCCGGCTCTACGAGCTGGAGCGGCGGAAGTTCGAGGAGAAGGTGGCCGCCGCCAGCGGCGACAAGGCCGACGTGGCCTGGGGCAGCCAGATCCGCAGCTACGTGCTGCAGCCCTACCAGATGGTGAAGGACCACCGCACCAGCTGCGAGACCAGCCAGACCCAGAAGGTCCTGGACGGCGACCTGGACGACTTCATCCGCACCCAGCTGCTGGCCAAGAGCCTGAAGACCGAGGGGTGAAGCCTTGCCCCACCTGCAAAGGAGGAACCATGTTCCGACGCATCGCTGACTTCAGGGAATGCTGGAAGGAGGAGGCCGCCAAGACCCTCGCGATCATGGACGCCATCCCCGATGCCGCCATGAGCACGGCCGTGGCCCCCGAGCATCGGGATCTGCGGCGCATGGCCTGGCATATCGTGGAATCCCTGATCGAGATGCCGGGACACTGCGGCATGGCCATCGAAGGCGCTCACCTCATCCAGGGCATGTTCATCGGAAAGGCCCCGGACACCATGCGCGAGGTGCGCAAGACGTACCTCCGAGCCAGCGATTCCCTCCAGGCAGCACTCGCGGCCTGGAAGGATGAGGATCTGGAGACGGAGGACGAGATGTACGGCGAGCGCTGGATGCGCGGGCAGACGCTCTTCGTCCTGATCACCCACCAGACCCACCACCGCGGCCAGATGACGGTGCTCATGCGCCAGGCAGGCCTGGAGATTCCGAGCATCTACGGCCCCTCCAAGGAGGGCTGGGCGGCCTACGGGATGGAAGCGCCGACAATTTGAACCTGGATGGTGCGGGGACCCGGACTCGAAACTCCGAACAGATGCAAGCGACTTGGCTGACATGAAAACGCCCCGAAGGTGTCGGGGCGTTTTCAACAGGGTCAGGCGGAGAAGTCCTACTTGACCCGCTCCATGTAGGAGCGGTCGACGGTGTTCACGCGGATCTTCTCGCCGCTCTCGATGTAGGGGGGCACGTTCACGGTGATGCCGTTCTCCAGCTTGGCGGGCTTGTAGGAGCCGGTGGCGTTGGCGTTCTTCATGACGGGTTCGGTCTCCAGGATCTCCAGCACCACGCTGGGGGGCAGGGTGACGGACAGGGGCTGTGCCGTCGTAGAACTCGATTTCCACTTCCATGTTGGGCTGCGAGGAAGACCAGGTCGTCGCCCAGGATCTCCTTGGCCAGCTTCGATCTGCTCGTAGGTCTCGTTGTTCATGAAGACCAGGTGGTCGCCGTCCTCGTAGAGGTATTCCATCTTGATGCTGTTCGAGGCTGGCCTTGTCGATCTTGTCGGAGGAGCCGAAGCGGTTCTCCCGGTTGATGCCGTCCTTGAGGCGCTTCATCTTCGTCTGCGATGCGGGCGGGCAGGTTGCCGGGCGTCTGGTGCTCGACGCTGATGACGCGGCAGAGCTCGTTCTCGAAGTTGATGATCATGCCGACGCGGACCTGGGTGGCGAGGATGTAGGGCATGGGAGACTCCGTCGAGACTGCAAGGTTTGAACCCGCCGTGAAGAGGCCCCGCACGATGCAGGCCCCATCGGCGGGTTTGGTGGGCGTACCAGGGTTCGAACCAGGGACTTCTACCGTGTGAAGGTAGCACTCTACCGCTGAGTTATACGCCCACGGCCGATCAGAATACCAGCTTCGGCGGAATTGTCTAGACCGCGTTCCGGAGGGCCTGGGCGAAGCGCGGGGCCTCGGCGGCCCGCATGCCGCAGAGGCCCACCCGCAGCCCCTCGGGCAGCGGCACCGTGAAGACGCCCTCGGCCCGCAGGCGGTCGGCCACGGCTGCCGGGGCCTCGGCGCAAGCGTAGACGAAGAAACCCGCCCTGCCAGGCACCGCCCATGCCTTCGGCCCGGAGCGCCGCATCCAGGGCCAGGCCCGGGCCTCAGCACCTCGGACCAGTGGCGATGTTCCGCCGCCAGCCAGGCCTGGGCCTTGCCGTCCTTCGCCAGCCGCAGCAGCAGGGACTGGGGGCCTTGGCGCAGTTGGACCAGGGCCCCGGCATGCGAGAGCCGAGGGCGGCTGCAGGGCCGGATCCGGGCACCAGGGGAAGGCCAGGGCCCCGCCCCGGGCGCCGTAGAGCGTCATGGACTTTCGACAGGGACAGGGAGGCGCCCACCAGCACCCGGCCCTCCGCGCCGAGGGCCGCGTAGTCGTCCAGGGCGCCGGCACGGCCGGGCTCCCGGGTGTAGTCCAGGTAGGCGAAATCCAGCAGCAGGGTCACGGGACCGGCTCGGCCGACCTCGCGCAGCAGCGCCAGCAGCACCGCCCGTCCGCCCGGCACAGGCTGCGCCCCGTGGGGTTGTGGCAGGGATCGTTGAGCCAGAGCAGCACGCGGCCCTGGTCTTCCATCAGAGCCTCGGCGCGGCCTCCCAGGCCTCCGATCCAGGGGCTGGCGCCCACCGGGCAGGGCGCCGTGGCCACCCGGCTGCCGTTCTCGGCCGCCAGCGGGGCGTAGGGACCCCAGTAGGGCGCCGTGGTGAGCACCGTCTGCCCGGCTCCAGGAAGTTGCGCAGGGACAGGGCCAGGGCGCCGCTGCCGCCCGGCGTGGCGCAGGCGGCGCCAGCGGAGTCCAGCATGGGCCAGTGCCGCTGGACCAGGGCCTTCAGGAAGGCAGGGTCCCCGGCGATGGGCGCGTAGGGCGCCACCTCCGAGCGGTCAGTTCCCGCCAGAGGTCCATGACGGAATCCAGCACCACCAGCTGGCCCGAATCATCCAGCAGGGCACCCACGGTGGCGTTGAGGACCGGCTTCGCCGGCCGCCCGGCGGCCCTGGGCCTCGGCGTTCAGGGCGCAAAGATCGTATCCTCTCCGGCAAGGTTTCGGCGGGTGGGAATCAGAGGCTCGAACATGGCCGCTCCCAAGCATGACGGGAATACGCCTGTTCAGGCTCAGTCGGTTCGACCCTCAGCAGCATCCGGATGGCCTCCTGGGCCACCCGCAGCCCGAAGAGCGCGGGCATGTAGGAGATGGTTCCCAGGGGGGTGCGTGCGCGGCCGGGACCGACGTGGGCGTCGACGTCCAGGGGGTTGGGGGGCAGGTCGTTGTGGCAGGGCTCCAGGGAATAGATGCAGCGGATGCCCTTGCTGATGCCCCGGCGGCGCAGGCGCTGGCGGATCATGGTGGCCAGGGGGCAGTGGCGAGTCTCGGCGAGGTCGCCCGCCAGGATCTGGCCGCCATCCAGGCGGCCCCCGGCGCCCATGCTGGAGACGATGGGCAGGCCCGCCTCGAAGGCGGCCTGCAGCAGGGCGCACTTGGCGTTGACGGAGTCGATGGCGTCGATGACCAGATCCACTTGGGGCAGCAGCAGCTCCGCCACGGAATCGTTGTTGATGAAGGCCCGGCGGGCATCGACCTCGCAGGCCGGGTTGATGTCCTTCACCCGGGCGGCGGCCACCTCCACCTTGGGCTGGCCCAGGGTGGAGTGCAGGCCGAGGAGCTGGCGGTTGAGGTTGGTGGGGTTCACCACGTCGTGATCCACCACGCGCAGGTAGCCCACGCCCGCCCGGGCCAGGGCCTCGCAGGCGAAGGAACCCACGCCTCCCAGGCCGTAGATGGCCACCCGGGCCGGGCCAGGATCGCGTAGGCTTCGGCGCCCAGCAACTGCTCCGTGCGGGCGAACCATCTCATGGGAGCAGACCTCCAAAAATCCGTTCCGAGTTCCGGTAGGCGAGGGCGGTGGTGGTTTCGAGATCGGTGCCGCGCACTGGGCGGCGGCTTCGGCCACAAGATGGATGTTGGCGGGCTCGTTCAGGATCGGACCCACACCACTGGAAAGCTGAACCGCAGAGGGCGCAGAGGAGAAAGGAGAACACAGAGAAAGGCTTGGATTCATATCGCCCATTTCAGTTCTCTGTGCCCTCTCTTTTTTTCCTCTAGCTCTCGCCGCTCAGCCAGCCGACCCCGAGGCGGCCGGAAACCTCCAGCTGATGCCCGCCGAGGGCAAGGGTACCGCTCCCCTCCGTGCTGCCCGGCCCCATCGCCCGCGCCGGAGGCGGGGTGAGCAGGACGAGTGCCGCCATGGTCATCACCGCTGTCACGCTGGCCGCTGCCTGTCTGCTGGATCGCTGCATGTCGTTTCTCCTGGTCGAAGAACTGGGGCTGGGTCGGTTGCAGTGTAGCATAAAATCCGGGCCTGCACAGGGGAAAGAAGGCTGCGCCGCCGGCTCAGCCGACGAGTTTGCGACCCGTGCCGGCAAGACCGTCGAGCACGACCTGCAGCCGCCGCTTGGCCCGGTGCGTGCGTCGCAGTTCGGTGAGGAGCGCCTGCCAGTCGGCCTCGCGGCCGCAGGCCTCGTAGACCTTGCGCATCTGCCCGAGGAAGGTGCCGGCCTCGGTGTAGGCCCGGGGGGTGGTTTCGGCGATGAGCCGGTCGACGATCCCTCGCCAGATGGCGAGCGCCACCTCGGGGTGGGTCTTGGCCACGGCCCGGGCCACCACCCGGCCGAGACCGAGGGCGGCGATGCGCTCCTTGCCCATCTCGCCATAGAGGGCGATGGCGTCGTCGAAGCGCTTTTCGAAGAGGGCGATGTCGATCAGGGTCTTGCGGTCCGGGAACAGTTCGCGCTGGCCGGCCCGCGCCCGCTCCTGCGGGTAGCGGACCTCGGGTGCGGGCAGGGGCCAGGGGGCGGCCCCCTTGGCGGCGAGGTCCGGCCGGCGCCCGGTGTGCAGGTAGTCGAGCACGGCGGCGCGCACCTCTGCCCAGCCGTCCTGCTTCTCGGCGGCCTTGCGCAGCTCCTTGTACCGCTCCAGGCCGGGGTGGCGGAAGAACTCCAGGCCGCGATGGGCGGCGACCAGGTCAGGGCGCTCCTCGGCCGCGGCGATGAGCCGCAGCCGTTCCTGCAGGCCGTCGGCCGTGGCCGGCAGCCGCTGCACGGTGGCGGCAAAACCCGCCAGGCACCAATGGCGCGCGCGTTCGTGGTTGCCCGCCGCGAGCAGCACGTCCACCAGCTGGCGGTAGTTGCCCAGCTGCTCCACCTCCTGTTCGAGCAGCGGCACGATCCGCTCCTCCTGGCCGCTGCGGCGGTAGGCCTGCACCAGCCGATCCACCAGTTCCTGACGCCGCTGAACGTCGCCGGCCGCCGGCCGCCCTTTGACCGAAAGCCGTGCTTCCAGGAGGGAGACCGCCTCGCGCCAGTCGTCGGCAGTGAACGTGGGACTGTCGAGCAGCTGTTCGCCGCCGTGCAGCAGGCCGAACTCGTCCTCGGGCAGCCGGTCGAGCAGCCAGCCGAGCCGCTCCGGCCCGGCCAGGGACGAGTGTTCGAGCGCCTCGAGGACAATGGCCAGGCAGGCTCCGATGGCCGCACCGGTCTCGCCCTCGTCCTCCGCCTCCTCCACCTGCTCGGCGCCCTGACGCCACAGCCGGTCACCCAGGTCGAGGAGCACCTCACCATGGCCGGCGTCGAGCAGTTGCCGGAACTGGTGGCGCAGGTGGGTGTAATCCGGACCCTGACCGCCCCCCGACCCGCGGCCGGACGAGACCGGCTCCTCGGTGAGCCGATCGATCTCCGCGCCCAGGGCGCGGACCAGCGGCTCGATCCGGCCGCTCTTCAACTGCTCGGCCTCGACCACGGCCTGGGCCACCCGGGGCGAGGCGGCGGCCAGGCTGAGGAGCAGGGCCAGCAGTTCCTCCCGGCTCTTGTCCGCGAGCAACCTCCGCAGCTCCGCCTCATCCGGCCGGGCATCCGCGTCCGCACCGTCCGGCGCACCGTCCGCCGGTTCGGGCGCACCGTCGAACAGGGTGCGGGCGAGATGGTCCTCGCGGGCGAGCAGGGGGAGTTCCACGCCGTTGTTGACGGTCTGCGCCGCCGCCAGCACCACCGCCACCGCATGCTTGCAGGCGCCCCACTCGTTCGGGCAGGTGCACAGCCACTCGTGCTTGCCGTCCTCGTCGAGATGGACCAGGGTGGCGTATTTCCTCGTGCCGCGCACCCAGGCGACCAGTTCGTTGTCCTCGGTCCGCCGCAGCCCCTCCACCCGGTCGATGTAGCCCTGGCCGCGCTTGTGCACCCTGGTGCCGGCCCACTGGTCCAGGTCCTCATCGGTCAACTCGCCCAGCAGGGTGCTGATGGTTTCCATGGTGTCCCCCTCTGCGATGTGCGCTGCGTGCCTGCGGCCGCGTCGTTTTGCGCGCCAGTATACCCGATAGCCCGCGCTTTTGCCCGCACGCAAAGCAGCGGGCCGCCGTCCGTGGCCCGGAGAAAAAATCGCCGAAACGCGCCGCCGATGCTATACTGGCCCCTCGGCCGGCCGCCGTCACCCGGCCCGTATCCCCCATCGGCAACCCCTCACCAGCACACAGCGACCCCATGCCCCGACTGATCGTCAGCCAGAATGGCCAGGAGTACCGGGTGGTGGCCTTCACCGCCGCGGTGACCATCGGCCGCGAACCGGACAACGACATCGTCCTCGCCTCGCCCCAGGTCTCCCGCCACCACGCCTCCATCGGCCGGCAGGAGAACGGCGATTACCTGCTCTTCGACCACGGCAGCACCAATGCCGTGTGGGTGGACGGGTGCAAGGTCAATGCCCTGCGCCTGGGCCACGGCACGACCTTCCGCATCGTCGAGTACGCCCTCACCTTTGTCGACGACCAGGCCGACCAGCGGCCCACGCCGGTCTTTGCCGACGGGGACGAGGCGGATGCCGCGGCCGACCCGGCCACGGTCCTGTTCACCCCGGAACAGGCGGCCCAGGCTGCGGAGACGGCCCAGCCGCCGCCTCGCGAGGTGGCGGAGACGCTCCGCCGACTCAGCCACCTGTGCCGGGACCTGCACGCCCTGGACGAGGAGGCCGCCCTCGAGGAGGGGCTGCTCGACGCGGCCATGGACCTCCTGCGGGCGGAGCGCGGCTTCCTCGCCCTGGTCAACGACAAGAACGAATTGGTCTACGCCCTGACGCGGAGCTTCAACCCGCGCCAGCAGCGCAACGAGATCCGCCAGGACCTGGTCCAGCAGGTGATGGACAGCGGCCGGAGCGTGCGCGAGGACGGTGCGGCCGGCGGCGGCTCGCTCGTGTGCGCGCCGCTCACCAGCGGCGGCCGGGTGCTCGGCTGTGTCTACCTGGACGGCCGCGGCCGCGACCGGTTCACCGCCGACGACCTGACCACGCTGGAACTGCTCGCCCTGCACGGTGCGGTCTTGCGCGACAACCAGAGCGGCCGGCGGCGGCTGCACCGCGAGCGCGAGTCGCTCAAGGGCCGGCTGGCCGCCCGGGACGAGACCATCATCCGCAGCGACAAGATGGTCAAGCTCTACGAGGACATCCGCACCATCGCGCCCATCGGTGTGCCGGTGTTCATCAGCGGCGAGGCAGGCAGCGGCAAGGAGCTGGTCGCCTCGGCCCTGCACGCCTTTTCCGGCCGCAAGGGGGCCTATATCCCGCTCAACTGCGCCGCCATCCCGGAGACCCTGTTCGAGAGCGAGCTGTTCGGCTCGCGCCGGGGCGCCTTTCACGAGGCCACGGACAAACCGGGCAAGCTCGAGCTGGCCACGGGCGGCACGCTCTTCCTCGACGAGGTGGCGGACATGGCCCTCACCCTCCAGCCCAAGCTGCTCCGCTTCCTGGAAAACGGGGAGGTCACCCGGCTCGGCGACACCCGCGCGAAAAAGCTCGACGTGCGCGTGGTCACCGCCACCAACCGCGACGTGGCCGCGCTCATCGCCGCCAACCAGTTTCGCGACGACCTGTTCCAGCGGCTCTCCTGCTTCACCCTGCGGGTGCCGCCGCTGCGCGAGCGGCCCGAGGACATCGAGCCGCTCACCCGCTACTTCCTCGGCCGGTTCGCCCGCGAGTACAACTGGCCCGAGCCGCGGGTGGCGGACAGTGCGCTGCAGGCGCTCGGCTCGGTTCCAGTGGCCGGGCAATGTCCGCCAGCTGCGCAACGTCCTCCTCCGCCTGGCAGTGCAGGCCCAGGGCCGGCTGATCAGCGAGCGCGATGTGCTCGCCGCCGCCGACGGCCCGGGCGGCCCGGAGCCGGCCCGGGTGGCGCTCTTCCCCACCCTGGAGGAGATGGAGCGACAGCACCTGCGGGCCGCGCTGGAACGGGCCGAGGGCAACATTTCCGACGCCGCCCTGCTCGCCGGGATCGCCCGCTCGACCTTCTACCAGAAGATGAAGAAATACGATATTTCGTCCTGATAAAACATTGCCCCAGCCATTGGTCGCAAATCCGGACAGAACCGCAGCCGCCCTGTCCGGATTCGGGACAGAGCCACGAACCATAAAGATCTTACTCATTTCAGCGAGATAGCCCACATCCCGCCCTGCCCCTGTCCGATATCCGGACAATCGCCCCGCCCTCCGGCCGCTGCGCCCGGCCCTGCCGGCCCGCCCGGCAACCGCCGCAACCACCCGCCGCCCCAGGGCAACAGCCTGTCCTTCCGTCACTTTCCCGGAAACCCGCCGCCCTCCCGCCGCCATCTGGCATTGTCCTTGCTCTACAGGGGCAGCAGTCACTGCATGCCATTATCCCCATCACTACAAAAAACGGAGGTACACTATGTTGAAAAGAGCTGTGATGGCCACTGCCATCGTCTACGCCCTGGCCGGCATGGCCCAGGCCGATTCCACCAGCGTCATGGGATCGTTCAACAACACCAGGAGCAAGGGCGCCAACCACCACAACACCACCATCACCCAGCAGACCCAGCAGACCACCAGCGGCCGGCCCGGTCCGGGCAACGACGACGGCAGGCCCGGCGCCCAGGCCCAGGGCTCGCTGGTCAAGGCCAACATCACCAACGAGATCAAGAAGACCGGCGACATCACCAGCACCATCAGCGGCGGCGACGACAACCAGGCCAATGCCGCCTCCATCGCCGTCAACGGCCAGGCGGACATCAAGGGCTCGATCACCAACCGGGTGGACCAGACCGGCGACATCACCGCCATGATCAAGGACGGCGACGGCAACCAGGCCAACGCCGCCTCCATCGCCGTCAACGGCGCGGTGGTCGACGGCCAGGTGATCAACGACGTCGAGAAGACCGGCGACATCACCTCCATGATCGAGGATGGCGACAACAACCAGGCCAACGCCGCCTCGGTCTCCCTCAACTAAACCGGCCGGATCCGCCGCTGCGGCCGCCACCGGCCGCAGCGGGGACCGCCCCGCCAACTACAAGGCTACTGACTGCGGAGCATGCTCATGAAAACACTGTCCATCGTCACTGTCGCGGCGCTCCTCTTCACCCCGGTCGCCGGCCAGGCCGACCTGCTCGGCATTCGTGCGGCCAACCGGGTGGAGGGCGGCGACTACAGCGCCCGCACCAAGGGCAGCGGCAACGTCGCCAACGCCGCCTCCATCCGCATCAACGGCGGCACTGCCCGCGAGGTGAGCAACCGCGTCGAGGCCGGCGGCAGCGTCTCCGCCTCGGCCACCGGCGACAACAACACGGTCAACAGCGCCTCGGTGATGCTCGAGAACAGTTCGGCCGAGAAGGTGAGCAACCGGGTCGAGGTCGACACCATCACCAACGCGGTGCACGGCAACGACAACGTCTCCAACATCGGCTCGGTCCTGATGCAGAACGCCACCGCCGGTTCGGTGGACTCGCAGGTCAGCGGCGGCCGCCTCGAAGGCGTGATCCGCGGCAACGACAACCGCCTGAACATCGGCTCGGTGCAGATGAACGACGCCCACCGCGGCGAGGTGACCACCAAGACCGACCTGAATGACGTGTCCGTGTCCATCGGCGGCGACAACACCGACATCGCCGTGGACTCGGTGGTGATCGAGTGAGCGGGAGGAGCCGGACATGAAACCCTGCCTGGCCGCCCCGGCCCTTGCCCTCGTCCTCGTCCTCCTGGCCGCGCCCGGCCGCGCCGACGACCTGGACGACGGCATCCCGGTGGATGACAACATCCTGCAGTACTCCGAGATCGGCAACCACGCCGATCTGAACTTCTCCTACCTGTCCCAGCGCGCCCGCAGCCGGGCCGCCTCGGGGGTGGACGACGCCATCGTCGCCCGCGACGGCGCCCTGAACAGCGTCATCGTCGAGGCCGGGGCGGAGTTGAACGGCGACATCATCATCATCGACGATTCCAAGGGCGACAAGACCATCGTCACCGAATAACCGACACAGCGGAGAACGAGCCCCATGTGTGCGAACAAACAATTCCTGCGCCGGAGATCCCGGGCGCTCCTCCTGCTGATCCCGCTGGTCGCCCTCAGCCTGGCCTCCTGCGCCAAGATCGACCCCCGCCAGGTGGACGTGGACCTGCCCACGGACATGCCGGAGATCAAGGAAACGAGCTTCGACAAACCGCTGGCCGACCTCGGCGAGATGACCCGGGTGTACGGCAAGCGCGCCTTCATCCAGGGCAAGGACATCACCGACCTGACCGGGCTGTCGCAGTACGGTTTCGGCGAGATCCCGCGCGACATCACCGAGATGACCAAGAGCGCGCTCAACGCCATCGGCGGCAACGTGGTCTACATCCCCTACAACCCGGTGTTCATCAACAACCAGGTGGTGACCGGGTACTCCAATTTCCAGGGCAAGCTCATCCCGGACATCGTCCTCTCCGGCGGCATCACCGAGTTCGACCGCGGCCTGAAGACGCACAGCAGCAACACCGACTTCGGCGTCACTACCCGGCCGTTCAACGTCGACGAGTCCTGGGTGCCCGGCGACACCATCTCGGTGGACTGGGGTTACGGCGACAAGGACAGCCTCGCCCGCATCACCCTGGACTTCAACCTGCTCGACTTCCGGACCATGTCCGGGGTGGCGCGGATGCAGACGGTCAACTCGATCAACGTCTACAAGGCGCTGGCCGAAAAGGAACTGGGCTTCACCATCTTCGGGCCGAGCTTCGGCCTCAAGGGCACGGTGAAGAAGGTGCAGGGACGGCACGCGGCCATTCGCCTCTTGGTGCAGACGAGCGTGCTGCAGATCGTCGGCAAGTACCTCTACCTGCCCTACTGGAAGCTGGTGCCGGGCATGCAGCCCGACCCGGTGGTCATCGACCGCATCCGTCAGGACTACCGCGCCCTGAGCGATCAGGACAAGATCGCCGAGATCCAGACCTGCCTGTATCTGAAGGGGCACAACATTTCGGTGAACGGCCGCATGGATGCCCCCACCCGCGAGGCCCTGTCCAGCTTCAAGCCCGACTGGGATCCGTCCCGCGGCGTGCACGACCCGGAACTCTACGTGGCCCTGTGGAGTTCGCTGGCCGACAACCTGGAGCAGACCGCGCACCGCCGCGAGCTGCTCGCCCGCCACCTCGCCGCCGACAGCCCGGTGGAACGCGTGGCCGCGGTCCCGGCCCCGGCCAAAGCCAAGGTCAAGGCCGGCGACGGCAAGGTGGCCAAACGCAAAGCGGCCGCCGCGCCCGCTGCCAAGGCCGCCCCGGCGAAGAAACCCGCTCCGGCCGGCCCGATCGAGGTGGCCAAGCGGCCAGCCGCCGGTGCTGCCGACCGCCCGGCCGTGACCCAAACGGCTCCCCCACCCGCCCCCCGGCCGGAGCAGCCGCCGGAGGACCTCGCCCAGGTCACGCGCCGGCCGCTCATCCTGGGAGGCACCAACTTTTCCGCGGAGGCGATCATCAATGAACGACGTACGGCCGAGTAAATCCCACGCTGCCTTCCTCGCCGGCGTGCTCGCCACCCTGTTGGTGCTCCTGCTCATGGGCATGGTCCGCAACGAAGGTCCGGGCCAGCACCCGCCCTCCCTGCCGGTGGCGGTGATCGACGCGGGCAACAAGGACATGATTGCGCTTTCCGGCGGCGGCAGGTATCAGCTCGCCACCTGGGCCGCAGGCGGGGCCTACGGCGCCTTTGTGCTCGACACGTCCACCGGTATCACCAAGGCCGTCTACAGCTCGGCCCGGGGGCCGGGCGGCAAGAGCGTCAACAACCTGGGCAAGCCGTTTGCCCGGATGCCGTGAAACACTGCGGCGTCATTCTCACCACCAAGGAGTCTGTCATGAACCGGTTGTCCCCGATCCGCACCCTCCCCCGCCGCCTGGTCCGGGCGGGCCTGTTCGCCCTGGTCGCCCTGCTCACCCTGAGCGTCTCGCCCCCGCCCGCCGCGGCCGCCGCTGCGGCGACCAGGGCTACGGCCTGAAGATCTTCCGGGTCGAATCGGCCCTCTACCCGTTTGTCCACGTCTACCTGCGCACCTTTGACCAGGACATGCAGCCGCTGGTCAACCTGAACGTGCTCAACATCGGCGTGATGGTGGAAGGGCGGGCCTACGACCCGAGGAAGAAGCAGTATATGATCCAGCCGATCCTCAACCGGGAGGAGGCGACCCGCTCGGTACTCGTGCTCGACACCGCCAAGGCGATGAAAAGCGCCGACTTCGAGGCCATGGTGCGGGCCGCGGCGCGCTTCATCGACGCCAAGCGGCCCCAGGACCAGGTGGCCCTGCTCGCCCTGGACAACAGCGCCGAGGGCTACTCGCTGCTCTCCAACTTCGAGCGCGAACCCGCCACCCTGGGCCGTCGCCTGGCCGACCTGCAGCCGCGCGCCGACATGAGCCGCCTCTACGACGGCGTGGCCGCAGCCATGCAGATGGCGGCCGGCGCAGTCGGCGGCGGCAGTTCGTCGAGCGATGTGGACTACACCGTGTCCACCTCCATCGTGGTCCTGGCCAACGGCCGGGACGACGACAGCGCCATCAGCCGCTCCGACCTGATGACCCGCATCTCCAACCTGAAGATCCCGGTGCCGATCTACACCCTCAGTTTCGCCGGCAGCGAGGACCGGGACCAGCGCAACCTGCAGGCCCTGGCCAAGAACTCGTTCGGCAAGCACTACCGCATCACCGCCGGCTACGACACGATTACCCGGAACATCGAGGAGATCCAGACGATCATGCAAAACGACTACGTGCTCACCTTCCGCTCCTACATTCCGGTGGACGGCGGCCGGCACAACGTCAAGATCGGGGTCGAGTACCCCACCGGCAGCGGCATCATGTACTACGACAGCTCGACCTTCGAGGCGATCGAGCCGCCGACCTTCCCGCGGGTGCTCGAGGCCCAGCAGAAGATCGACAAGGCGATCCCGGCCATCCGCGAGGACGAACTCCACCTGAAGAACCCGTACGCGCCCGGCGCAGCCGCACCGCCGGTCGGCAAGTAATGGGGGAGCGGCCCACCGGCCGCACGTCCCGCTCTGCCGCACCTGTCCAGCCTCGCCACCGGTCCCCGACCGGTGCGGGGCTGAATGGTTTTCCCCGACCACCCGCCACGGTTATGGACGCCACACCCTCCGCCACAGACCGGCCCACCGCCCGGCTGGTCGCGCTCACCGCCGGCTTCGCCTACCGGACCTACCGGCTTCAGCCGACCGGTCTCTCCATCGGCCGGGACGGCGGCCCGTGCGATGTGGTCGCCTCGGGCGCGACCGTTTCCCGCCGCCATGCCCGGGTCCGGGCCCACGGCGCCGACCGCTGGTGCATCGAGGATCTGGGCTCCACCAACGGCGTGTTCGTCAACGGCCGGCGGATCGACGGCGCCCACCCCCTGGAGGACGGCGACCTCATCGGTCTGGGCATTGACACCGGCCACCTGCGCTTCCAGGAACACGGCGGGCCGGCCGGCGTCGTCCTGCTGCCGCCGCAGCCGCAGTGGGTGATCGGGCGGGCCGGCGACTGCGACATCCCCCTGCCGTTCGAGCCGACCGTGAGCAGCCGGCACGCAATCCTGCAGGTGCAGCGGGGTGTGCTCCGCCTCACCGACAACGCCAGCCTGAACGGCACCTGGGTCAACGGCCGGGCCATCCGCACGTGCCCGCTCACCCCGGCGGACACCGTGGCCGTGGGCCCCGGCCGCTTCCGCTTCGCCCTGGACGAGGACGGCTCCCTGCGGGTCTTCCGGCCCGGCGACGGCCAGGGCGTGGGCCTGGACTGCGTGGGCCTGGGCCGGGACGGCGCACACGGTCAGCCGCTTTGCACCGACATCACCCTGGCCATCGAGGCCGGCGAGTTTGTCGGTATCCTCGGCCCGAGCGGCGCCGGCAAGACCACCCTGCTGGAGGCGCTCGTCGGCGTCACCCGGCCGGACCGGGGCGCGGTGCTCGTCAACGGCGCGCCGCTGGCCACGGCCCGCGCCATGCTGCGCAACGATATCGGCTACGTGCCCCAGGACGACATCCTCCACCCGGAGCTGACCGTGGCCCGCAGCCTGGCCTGCACCGCCCTGCTCCGCCTGCCCCGTGACCTGGGCGACGAACGGCGGGCCGCCCTGGTGGACACCACCATCGCAACCCTGGGCCTGGAGCGTGTGCGCGACCGGCCCATCCACCAGCTGAGCGGCGGCCAGCGCAAGCGGGTGTCCATCGGTGCCGAACTGCTCGTCCGGCCGGGGGTGCTCTTCCTCGACGAGCCCACCGCCGGGCTCGACCCGGGGGTGGAGGAGCGGCTCATGCGCCATTTCCGTTCCATGGCCGACCACGGCACCACCGTGGTGCTCACCACCCACCTGCTCGCCAGCCTGGACCTGCTCGACAAGGTGGCCATCCTGGCCCGCGGCCGGCTGGTCTACTTCGGCCCCCCGGCCGAGGCCCCGGCCTTCTTCGCCTGCCCCTCCATGACCCGCATCTTCGACCTGCTCGGTGATGAGGAACACCCGCCGGCGGAAGCGGACCTTTCGCCCTGCGATGCGACCGAAGAGCGCGCAGCCCGCCACGCCGCGCACTACCGGCGCTCACCGCTGGCCGCAAGCCAGGTGGACGCCCGCCTGTCGATCGAGGCCCGCCGGCTGACCGAACCCGCCGACGGTGCCCCGACCCTGACCATTGCCCCGCGAACCGGCCTGCTCGCCCGCGCCGGGGTGCTGCGCCGAGCCCTTCCCGCTCCCGGTCGTCTGGTCGAAGGGTTGCGCGCCTGGCTGGTGCTCTCCGGTCGCCACCTGCTGATCCGCTCGCGCGCGCCGAAACGGCTGCTCCTCTTCCTGCTCATCCCGGCGGTGCTCGCCCTGGTCACCCTGAGCCAGCCGATCAACGGCCCGCCGGCCGAAGCCACGGTCCGGGCCGTGCAGGAGGAGCTGCGCGCAAAAGTCATCCGCGGCGGCCCGGCGCTCGAGAGCCAGCTGAAAACCCTGCTCTCGCCGGCCGGCAGCTATGACCCGCGCTCCGCGGCCGAGCTGCTCTACGCCCTGCGCCACGAGGGACCGGCGCACCTGCCCGTGCCGCTTTCCGTGCTCCTCATGATCGTGATGACCGCGGTCTTTTCCGGCACCCTCATCAGTTGCCTGGAGATCTCCGGTGAGCGCTCCATCTACCGGCGGGAGCGACTCTCGCACCTCACCATCGCGCCCTACCTGGCCGCCAAGCTGCCCTTCTGCCTGGCCATGACCGGTGTGCAGTGCCTGCTCTTTCTCCTGCTCTGCTGGACCAACCCGGTCCTGCGGCAGATCCCCCTCCTGCCGGTCTGGTTGACCATGGTGGCCATGGCCTGGAGTTCCGTGACCATCGGCCTCTGTCTGAGCGCCGCCGACCCGGCCGACGGGCGCTTCTCGGTGCTGCTCGCCATCGCTGCCGTGCTGCCCCAGCTGATCCTGTCCGGCGGCCTCGGTCCGGACTTCTACGCGGGCATGCGACCCGCGGTCCGCCTGCTCGCCGACCTCCTGCCAGCCCGTCATGGACTGGAGATGGTCTGCACCGCCCTGTTCGCCGACCTGGACGGCGTGGGCGTCCACTGGGTCCCGGGCTTTGTCCGCGGGGTGATTGGTTTTGACTTCGGCAGGGCCGTTTATTATAGTGGCGCCTGCACCCTCTTTGTCCAATCCCTCCTCTGGCTTCTCCTCTGTGCATGGTTCCTCAAACGGCAGGATGCCCGCTGAACGGCCCGGAAACGCTCCTCGCCACAGACACAGTCGACCCTGCACCGCCCCCCGTTGTCGATGAGGCCGGTCTGATCGGCGGTCGCTACCGCATCCTCCGCCCCCTGGGCGAGGGTGGCATGGGCGCCGTCTACCTGGCCGACGACCTGCGCGACGGCCGGCAGGCAGCGATCAAGACCATCCGCCCGGAACTGGCCGACAACGCCGAGGTCCGCGCCCGCATCCGCCGCGAGCGGAGCCTGCATGCCAGCGTGGCCGCCCATCCGAACATCGTCGCCCTGCGGGACACGGTGGAGGAGAACGACCGGCTCTACCTGGTGCTCGAATACTGCCCCGGCGAAACCCTTGCCCAGCGGCTCAGCCGCGGTGCCCCACCGACCCTCGGCCAGAGCCTGGACATCATACGCCAGCTGCTCGGCGCGCTCGCCGTCATCCACCGCCACGATATCGTCCACCGTGACATCAAGACGGCCAATATCCTCCTGCAGTCCCAGGCCGACGGTCGGCTGCTGGCCAAGCTCACCGATTTCGGCATCGCCCGGCCGGAGGATGAGGACTCGACCCTGACCCGGCTGACCAGCCTCGACACCCGAGGCCCGGGCACACCGGCCTACATGGCCCCGGAACGGATCGACCCGCAGACCTTCGGTCCCATCAGCGCGGCCACCGACCTGTACGCGGCGGGCATCATCCTCTTCGAACTGCTGGCCGGCCGGCCGCCCTTCCGGGGCGCGATGACCGAAATCTTCACCGGCCACCTGATGCAGCCGCCGGACCCGGGCCTGCTGCCGCCGGGACTGCCGCCGGGACTAATAACCTTGTTGGACAGGGCCCTGGCCAAGCGAAGCAGTGACCGCTACCCGGATGCCGACGCCTTTCTCGCCGCCCTGGAGGTCGTCGCCCGGGAACTGGCCGCTGCGCCGCCTGCCGATGGGGACGCCACCCTGCTCGCCGCCGGCCCCGGGCTTCGCGCCGAGGCTGGCGAGCCGCAGACCCTGCTCGACCCGGCGGCGCCGCCGCGCCCGCCCCGCCCGAACCGCAGGCGCCTCGGGCTGGCCCTGGCCGGAGCGCTGGTGCTGCTCGTGGTGCTGGGTCTGCTCCTCCGCTGGCTTGGCCAGCCGACCGCGCCGCCACCGGACCCGAAGGCCGTGGCCCCGGTCGCCGCCGAGACGGTCACGCCCGCGCCGACCACCCGGGCGCCGGCCGATGCCGGAACCGTGCCGGATCGGAACATGACCGCCCTGCAGGCGGTGGAAAGCGCCCGCCAGCCCACGGGCCCGGCCAGCGACCCTGCCGGGCCGGTCGAACGGATCCAGGGATCGCCGCAGGAGTGGCGGGTGCTGGACAGCCAGTCGCGGAAACTTCAATAAAAGGGAATAGCTGCTGAGATGCTGGTCCGATTGCTGCTCGTCCTCCTCCTTGCCTGCGGGCCATGGCTCACCGGCTGCGCCGCACCGGTGATCATCGCCGCCGGCGTCGGCACCGGCTACGTGATGACCGATGACCGATCCCGCCGCAAGGTGGACCGGTTCTTCCAGGATCTCAGCCGCTCGGTCAAGCAGACCACCCGGCGCCTCTCGGGTGACCGGCCGGCCAGGAGAACCTCGGTTTCCGGGCGCACAGCCGCCTTCACCCTGCGCGTCCGCAAGACCACCCTGACCCCGGCGACGGTGGGCAAGGGGGCGACCGTCACCGTGACCCTGCAGTACGCCCTCAGCGGCGGGCCGGCGGACGGCAGCCGGGTCGAGGTCAAACGCAGCCTGCTCAAGGAAGGAAAGCGGCTGACCGTGCTGAACACGGAAACCGCTACCCGGGAGAACGGGACCTGGGAAAACACCCTGACCTTTGCCGTGCCCGACTCGGCCACACCGGGGCGCTACGCGGTGCTGCAGGAAATCAGCGCCCGCGGCCTGACCCGAACCACCCAACGTCCGTTCACGGTGCGATGAACACGGACACACCTGCCAGGAGCCTCGCCGCCGCAACAGCCGACAGCGAATGCCCGGAAGGGCAGCCCACCGCCTGTGCCGGTCTGTCCCATCCGGGCCTGGTGCGCCGGACCAACGAGGACAGCCTGCTGCTTCTGCCCGCGGCCGGCGTCTTTGCCGTGGCCGACGGCCTGGGCGGCCTGGACGCTGGTGATATTGCCAGCAGGACAGCCCTGCAGAGCCTGGCCGCCCTGTACCGGACCCCGCAGGGGGCCGCCTGCTGCCCTGTTTTTTTCCCGGCGGCAGCAACTCCGCCCGGGCAGCCGCCGCTCGCCGAGGTGATCCACACCGTCAACCTGTGCACCTTTCGGCAGAAAATCGCCCTGGCCCGCAACATGGCCACCACCCTGGCCATGGTCCAGCTGTGCGGGTCTACGGCGGCCGTAGCCCACGTGGGCGACAGCCGGGTCTATCACTGGCGCGGGGGCGAACTCCGTTGCCTCACGCGCGACCACTCCCTGATCAACGAACTCTGCGACCAGGGGGCGATGACCGCGAGCCAGGCCGAACACTCGCGCCAGCGCCACGTCATCACCCGTGCCCTCGGGGCGGCGGCCGAGGTCCGGCCCACGGTGGCCAGCGTCACCGTGACCACCGGTGACCTGCTGCTGCTCTGCACCGACGGGCTCAACGCCATGCTCGCCGACACGGCGATCAGCGCCATCCTCCAGGCCAACACGGACGACCCCGGACGGACGGCGGAACAACTGGTCGCGGCGGCCAACGAGGCGGGCGGCCGCGACAACGTCACCGTGGTGCTGGTGCAGCTGACCGGACGGGGGGAAGGCATTTCGGCCTGAAAGGCCGGGCGGGAGGGGCGGACCGGCTCAACAAAAAAGGACATCCCGGCGAACCGGGATGTCCTTTTTTGTTGGTGCTGATTGGTGAACTGCTCAGGCGTGCTTCTTCTCCGGTGGCTTCAGGGAAAGAAGGATGACCACCGCAACGGCCAGGACCACCGCGGAAACCACGAACGGCACGAAGAACGAACCCGTCATGGCCTGCAGCTTGCCGCCAACCCAGGGACCGCAGAAACCGGCAACACCCCAGGCGGTGAACAGCAGACCGTAGTTGGAGCCCTGTGCGGTCGGCCCGAAGTACTGCAGGGTCGTGGCCGGGAACAGGGTGAACATGGCGCCGTAGTTCCAACCGATCAGACCGGCGACGGCGGCCAGCATGGCAGCGGTCTTGCCTGCCGGGAAGAGCAGCAGCATGGCGACGATCTGGAGGGAGAAGAGGACGACGAAGATCTGCTTGCTGCCGATCTTGTCAATCAACGGGCCAACCATGATGCGCACCGCGGCGTTGAAAATGGCCAGGGTGCTGGGGGCCAGGGCCGCGGCCATGGCGATCGACTTGGCATCGGCCGGCGGGATGTCCTTGATGGTCGCCAGTCCCTTGTCCGCGATGAACTTGAGGCTCATGGCGTCGATACCGTGCTTGGCGATCAGGCCAATACACATCAGGCCGGCAAAGGAACCACAGAAGTAGGCAACCCACAGCAGCCAGAACTGGGGCGTAGCCTTGGACTCCTCGTAGGTGAAGTCACGGGTGGCCTTGGGCGCTCCGGCACCGGTAGCGGCGGCCGGCGGATTCCAACCGGCCGGCTTGTAGCCTGCGGGCGGGACTTTGAGGCAGAGGGCGGCGATAACGACGATGATCAGCATGGCGATACCAACGATCCTGAACACCGGCAGGGCGCTGCCATAGTGGTTGATCAGGCCGGTAGCCATCGGCGCCATGATGAAGGAACCGAGACCGAGACCAACGACGGTGAAGCCGGTGGCCAGGGCGCGCCGGTCAGGCCACCACTTGGGGGCGGTGGCGATGGGCGGCAGGTAGACGCAGCCGCCGCCGAAACCGGCGATGACGCCGTAATAGAGGTAGAGCAGCCAGAGCTGGCTGCGGCCGGCCGCCTTGGCGGCCTCACCGCCGGCGGCGATGACCGCGGGGTCCGGCGGCTTGATGGTGGACACCATGTAGAAGCCGAAGGCCATGATGATGCCGCCGATGAGGACGACGTTGCGCGGGCCGTACTTGTCGCTCAAGCGGCCGGCGGGGAAGGTCATGAGACCGAAGACCAGGCAGATGATCGAGTAGGCCATGGCGACCTGGGGAACGGTCCAACCGAACTGGGCCATGAGGGGTCTGATGAACACACTAAACGCATACAACAATAAACCGCAGGCCGTACTGCCTAAAAGACCTCCAAGCAATGGAATCCAGCGTGGAAACGTAGTTTGTGTTTGAGACATGTAGGCACTCCCCCTTTTTTGAAGTTTCGTTGAACTGCGTTAGGCATTCAAGACTTCCAGGCTCCCGTTCGTTTCACCTCCTTCGTTTTCATTTTGATATCATTGTATTAGCCACTGATACAGCGACTCGACTCCGGTGTAAGCTACGGGCGGACTATAAAGGAGTAAAAAAAGGCTGTCAATGGCCAAAAACAGGGCCTTGGTGGCCTTTTTCGCATGAATTCATTCCATTTTTTCATTAGGGCGACCGAACAATGAAGGACCATTCAGTCTTAACCGTCCGCTCTACCTTGCCTTATCGATGGCAGCGCGCGTGCCCGTGGCCGTTCTCCGGTTCCCTCCGGACGGGGAAAAAATAAACGGGCCTTCCGAAAAAACAGGCCCCCGCTCAGGGGGTGGCGGCCCTCGGGGCCTGTGCGGCAATGAGCCGCTGCAGGGCAAGTTCCTTGGCCTTGGCCTCCACCTCCACGGTCAGCTGGCGGCCCGCCCAGCAGGCGGGCAGGTCGCCCGGGTCGATGTAGTCGTGGTGGGGCCTGGGATTGGCCCCCTGCCAGCCGTCCCGGGGACTGGACAGGTGGAAGAGCGGCTCCCGCAGCCAGGTGGCCAGCGCCTGTTCGGTGACCGCCTCGATGCTCTGTCCGTCCGGGTGGCAGCGGTGGTGATGGACATCGTAGACAAAGGGCAGGCCGGTGCGGGCGCAGAGCGGCAGCAGGTCCGCCGGGGTGTAGATGCGGTCGTCGTTCTCCAGCACCAGCCTGCTGCGCACCGTCTCCGGCAGCCGTTCCAGGTTCGCCTCCAGCCGCGCCAGGGCCGCCCGCCGGTCGCCGTAGGCGCCACCGCCGTGCAGGGTGATCGCGTCCGCGCCGATCCGCTCCGCCACCCCGGCCTGGTAAACCAGCTCCGCGACCGACCGGGCCGTCACCCCCTCGTCCGGCGAACTGAGCAGGGTGAACTGGTCCGGGTGCAGGCTCAGGCGGATATCGAGCCGGACCGCGGTCTCCCCGGCCAGGCGGTAGACCGCCTCGATCTCCGCGTGCCCGGGCAGGTCCACGAGCCGGTAGCCGACCTCCGGGTGGGTCTTGAGCGGAAAGATGCGGCTGTTCACCCGGAAGGCGCCGATGCCGGCGGTATGGCAGAACTCGATCGCCTGCACCAGGGCGCGGCCGTTGGCGAGTACGCTCTCGGCGAGCAGCGCCAGCTGGCGCGCGCGGTCGAACTTTTTCAGGTGCGCCGCCGTGCGCACGCCGAAACGGATCGGCTCGTTGACGAACAGGCAGCACAGTCCCCACCTGATGCCCTTGCCCCGCCCTGCGCCCCCGGCCGGTCGGCCGCTGGTGTTTTCCTTTGCCATTCCGGCATCCTCCTGCGCGCGCCGGCGGACGACCGCGGCCGGCCTGCGTGCTTGCGTTGTTGGTTGTGCTCCGCTATCCTGCCGCAAAGAAATCCTGTGCCCTGCCCGCCACCCGGAGACGCCCATGGCCGACAGCCTCTACATCGCCAACCTGGAAAAAGACAGCGGCAAGCTGCTCGTCAGCCTCGGCCTCCTGGAACTGCTCAGCCGACGGATCGGCCGGGTGGGCTTCTTCCGGCCGATCACCCCCGGCGACGAGCGGGACGACGATCTCAAGCTGATCCGCTCCCGCTACGCCATCCCCCTTGCCGACGAGGAGATGACCGGGGTGAGCCACGACCAGGCCCGGGCGCTCATCGCCGCCGGCGAGGAGCTGCGCCTGTTCCGCGAGATCGTCCGCAAGTACAACGAGGTGCGGCGCAAATGCGATTTTCTCCTGTGCGAGGGACCGACCATCTTCAACCTTTCCGAGGCCTTTGACACGGACATCAGCATCCGCATTGCCCGCGAGCTGGGCACGCCCACCCTGCACGTGGCCAACGCCCGCGGCCTGTCGGTGGATGCGCTGCGCAAGAACATTGCCGTGGCTGAACGGCTCTACGCCCAGCACCAGTGTCCGCTCCTGGCCATGCTGGTCAACCGCGTCGACCCGGCCCTGCTCGCCGAGGCCGAGGCGGCCCTGCACGCCGCCCGACCGGAGCCGCCCTACCTGCTCGACCTGCTCCCCGAGGAGCCGGGTCTGGGCATGCCGACCATGGAAGAGATCGTCGCCGGGCTCGACGCCCGCCACCTCAGCGGGCCGACCTCGGGCCTGCAGCGGGACGTCAACGCCATCAGGGTGGCGGCCATGAGCGCGGCCAACTACATCGATTTCCTCGAGGAGGACGACCTGGTGATCACCCCGGGCGACCGGCCGGACATCATCTTCGCCACCGTGGCGGCGATCGCCTCCCGCCACTTCCCCTCGCCGGTGGGCATGGTCCTGGCCGGCGGCATGGCCCCGGGTCCGTCGCTCGTCCACCTGCTCGCGGGCATCGACAACCTCGCCCTGCCCGTCTACCTGGTGCCCGGCGACACCTTCACCACCACCATGCGCGCCAGCACCATCAAGGGCGTACTGCGGCCGCAGAACGCCCGGAAGGTCGCCCGGGCGCTCGGCCATTTCGAGAACCACGTGGATATCGACGCCCTCGAGGAGCGGCTCGTCGAGACCCGGACCACCACCCTGTCGCCGCTCATGTTCGAATATTCGCTCTTCCAGCGGGCCCGGGCCGAGCGCAAACACATCGTCCTGCCCGAGGGCGACGAGGAGCGCATCCTGCGGGCCGCCGAGATCCTCCGCGCCCGCGAGGTGGCCGACCTGACCCTGCTCGGCGACGAGCAGACCATCCGCAACCACGCCGCGGCGCTCGGCCTCAAACTGGCGGACGTGGCCGTGATCGACCCGCGCACCTCGCCGCTGCGCGAGGAGTTCATCGACACCCTGTTCCAGCTGCGCCGCAACAAGGGCATCACCCGCGACTGGGCCAGCGACGCCATCAACGATGTCAGCTACTTCGGCACCATGATGGTGCACACCGACCGAGCCCACGGCATGGTCTCGGGTGCGGTGCACACCACCCAGCACACCATCCGCCCGGCCTTCCAGATCATCCGCACCCGGCCCGGGGTGGAGGTGGTGTCGAGCGTGTTCTTCATGTGCCTGGAGACGCGGGTGCTGGTCTACGGCGACTGCGCCGTCAACCCCAACCCGACCAGCGCCGAACTGGCCGAGATCGCCATCAGCTCGGCCGGGACCGCAGCCATGTTCGGCATCGACCCGGTGGTGGCCATGCTCTCCTACTCCAGCGGCGCCTCGGGCTCGGGCGAGGACGTGGACCGGGTGCGCGCGGCCGTGCGGCTCGCCCGGGAGCGGCGGCCGGAGCTGACCATCGACGGCCCGCTCCAGTACGACGCCGCCATCGACGCCGCGGTCGGCCGGCAGAAGATGCCCGGCAGCGCGGTGGCCGGCCGGGCCACGGTGTTCATCTTCCCGGACCTGAACACCGGCAACAACACCTACAAGGCGGTGCAGCGCTCCAGCGGCGCGGTGGCCATCGGCCCGGTGCTGCAGGGGCTGAACAAGCCGGTGAACGACCTCAGCCGGGGCTGCACGGTGGCGGACATCGTCAACACCGTGGCCATCACCGCCATCCAGGCCCAGGCCGGGCCACCCCCATCCGCCTGACCCATACCGGGCGCACCGCGGCCGCCGCAGCGGCGGCCGCTTCATCAATCGCAGGGAGAACACCATGTCGGAAGCAGACAGGGAAATGGAGGAAATCTTCGCCCAGATCGAGGCGGTGCTTGACGCGGCCGAGGCGGACGACCTGGACACGGTCTACGACCACCGCGCCGCCATCGTCAGCATGTACGCCCAGGCCATGGTGGAGTTCCACTTCGAGGAGCGCCACCTGGACTGGCTCAACGAACTCATCGCCGCGGTGGAGGACGACGACATCGCCGCCTGCCGGCGGGTGCTGAACAGCGAGACCGACACCGACCTGGTCTTCCTCGCCAGCCAGTTCGCCGCGGTCATGGCCGGCTTCTTCCACCACGACGAGTGCCTGACCGTGGTCCAGGCCATCGGCCTGCAGGCCCTGCTGCGCGGCCTGGGCACGGCCCGCGGCCAGTAGCGGCCCGGGTCAGCGCACCTCGCGGCCGCGGCCGGAATCGTGCAGGCCGGCCAGGGCGCGCGGGTACGGCCGGAGGAACACCTGGCCCTGCAGGTAGGTCTGGCCGAAGCGGATGGCGTGCGCCTCGAGCAGCCGGGTGACCGCCTGCAGCGGCAGCCGTTCGTCCCGGTACTCCTCGATGGTGTCGAGCAGGTAGCGCTTTTCCTCCGGGCCGAGGTGCTCGGAAATCCACCCGAAGGCGTGGTGCAGGGTGTTGATCACCGCCGGGATGCGCAGCGGCGCCTGCAGGATGCGGCCCAGCTCCTCGCCGTAGCGCGCGAACACCTCGGCCGCCGGCAGCCGTTCGTGGTTGGCCGCGATCCGCCCGGCCAGGCGGAAGCGGCTCTGGTTGTAGGCGAGCAGAAGCAGCTTGTGGCCGGCGTGGAAGGCGACCAGCCGGCCCATCTCCGGCTGTTTGGCGATCGCCCGGAAACGGGCCAGGGTGAACAGCTTGACCAGGAAATGCTCGCGCAGGCACAGGTTGGTCAGCCGCATCTCGTCCTCCACCGCCCGGTCGGGGTGTGCCTCCAGTACCGCCTGGCCGAACAGGCCGGACCCCTTGCGCAGGAACATCGGGTTGTCGACGCCCCGGTAGACCTTGGTGTCAGACAGGCCGCAGCTCGGCGACTTGGACTTGAGGATGGCGCCGTCGATCACCGGGTGGGCGGCGAGGATCGAGCTGATGGTCGCCTGCAGCTGGGCGGTGACATCGCGACCGGTGGCCGGCTGGTGGACCACGAGACCGCCATCGGACTCGCACAGGCGGATCGGCGCCCGCGGGATGCCCAGGCCGCAGTCGGCCTCCGGGCAGACCGGCACCATCTCGACAAAGGGCTGCAGTTGCTCGACCAACGCGTTTTTGAGGATCTGCCCGTCGTAGCGGCAGGCGGCAAAGCCGAGGCAGCGGCTGACCAGCAGCCGTGGCGCGGGAAAGGGGTCGTGCATGGGTCTCCTCCAGGGAAATCGGGACGGGGTCAGCAGCAGCGGGTGGGCGCCTTCCGACCAAGCAGCCGGCGCACCCAGCCGGCGAGGATGGCCGCGGCGCAGCCCACCCCGGGGGTGACGGTGATCGCGCCGGAGGGGCAGTTGCGGGCGCAGGCGCCGCATTCCATGCACAGGTCCGGGTCGAGGACGCGCAGCGCGCGCCCCTCGAGCGCAAACAGGCGGTGCGGACAGACACTCACGCACAGGCCGCAGCCCACGCAGCGCTGCGGGTCGACCCGCAGGGTGGCGGTATGCTCCAGGTAGCGGTAGCCGCGCATCACCTTCCTCCTCAGACGAGAAACGGGGCAACCACCCACAGCACCGCCGCCGCGCCCACGGCGAGCAGCTGCACCGGCAGGCCGCGACGCATCTCCCGCTCCACCCCGCTCAGCGAGGTAAACGGGGTGGAGCCGGTGAAATTCATGGCCAGGTACGAGCTGACCGCCACGGCCCACAGGGTCAGGGCCGCCTGTTCGACGCCGCTAACGCCGGTGGCGACCAGCGGTCGGGCCAGGGCCGCGACCGCCAGCCCGGTGTACACCCCCTTCAGCCAGAACTGGCGGGCGGGCAGCCAGGGCAGGAGCAGGGGCACGAGCACCGCCCCGGCGAGGATGCCCAGGCCGGTGGCGCCCAGCAGGAGCACGCCCCGCTGCACCGCCGCGGCGGGCGAAAACACCCCCGGCCCGAGGCCCGAGAGGCAGAGCGCGAGCACCACCAGCCCGAGCAGGGGCCGGGCCAGCAGGTAGAGTTCCACCGGGATGAGCACGGCCCGCTCGGCCAGGGTGAAGGTGACCTCGCGCATGGCCTCGTCGCCCTGCCCGTCCCGCTCGAGCCAGGCCGGCAGGTCGGTGGCCCGGACCGGGCCGAAGCGAACGCTGAAGCCGCAGTCGCGGGTGACCTCCCGGGCCGTGACCCCGGGCGCGGCCAGCTGCGGCAGCACCAGCCGGCGGTGGCTGACCACCTCGGCCAGCCGGCTGCGGCGGACCAGGTCGCTCACCTCGCCGGCGGAAAAGGTACCCTTGCCGGCCGCGCACCAGACATTGATGCCGCGCGTGTCCGCCACCAGGAGCCAGGCGTCGATCCCGCTTACGCTGAAGCGCAGGCTGTCGAAGGAGAGCTTGTAATTGGCGGTGACCAGCACCGGCGAATCCGGCCCGGGCGAGCCCACCGCGTACAGTCCGGGCGCGACCCGGTAGCGGCGGCGGATCACGCCGAGACGGGCGCCGGCAGTGCCCAGCCGGTCCGGCCAGCCGGCCGTGGTCGCAACCTGCGCGACCGGACCGGTCGGGGTGTCGACAAAGCCGCTGACGTAGGGTTCGAGGCGATAGCCCGGCCGTTCATGAGCCCCGGCCCGGGGCTCGGCTTTGGGGCCTCAGCAGGGCGCCTCGGCCGCCGGTGGCCCGGCCGGTTGCCCGGAAAAGATGGGGATATGCTGCAGTCCGCCGGCAGGGGGCGGGGTGAAATCGCTCTCGCGCATGACGGCTCCGGTAGGTGTGGTGTCCTCCCTGCCTCCCTGGCCAAACACACCAGGGCGGACGGATGAGGGGATCACGATACCGCACCGTGGCGGTTGCGGCGAGTGCTTTCTGCGGCCCGCAGGCCCCGGGTCCGCCGGTGGACAGGACCCCTGCCGGCGGTTGGCCTTTCCCTGAATCCCCTGTCCCCCAGTCCCGAAGGAGAATCCCCATGCCCCTTGCCGCCAGCCTGTACGCCAGCGGTCAGCTCGAGCGCCGGGCCGAGATCGGCCGCCGCCTGCTCCGCCGCTGCACCCTGTGCCCGCGGCGCTGCCGGGTCGACCGGATCGCCGGCGAAATCGGCCGCTGCGGCATCGGTGGTCGCGCCCGCATCGCCGGCTACGGCCCGCATTTCGGTGAGGAGGCGGTACTCGTCGGCCGCGGCGGCTCGGGCACCATCTTTCTCACCGGCTGCAGCCTGGGCTGCTGTTTCTGTCAGAACTTCGCCATCAGCCGGGGCGACGAACCGGGCCAGGAGGTGGATGATGGCGAATTCGCCGCCATCATGCTCGAACTGCAGGCCCTGGGCTGCAGCAACATCAACCTGGTGACGCCCAGCCACGTGGTCCCGCAGATCCTTGCCGCCCTGGTGCGGGCGGTGGAAGGCGGGTTGCGCATCCCGCTGGTCTACAACTCGAGCGGCTACGACAGCGCCCCCGCCCTCGACCTGCTCGCCGGCGCGGTGGACATCTACCTGCCGGACTGCAAATTCTGGCTGCCGGAGACCGCGGCCCGCTACGCCGGGGCCCCCGATTACCCGGACTGCGCCCGCCGGGCCATCCAACGCATGCACCGCCAGGTGGGCGACCTGGACATCGGCCCGGACGGCCTGGCCCGGCGCGGCCTGCTCGTCCGTCACCTGCTCATGCCCGGCCTGGGCGCCGAAACCGCGGCCATCTTCCGCTTCCTGGCCACCGAGATCTCGCCCCGCACCTACGTCAACCTCATGGCCCAGTACCACCCCTGCGGCGAGGCCGAGCGGTATCCGGAACTCTGCCGCGGGGTGAGCGGTGCGGAATACCGCCAGGCCCTGGCCTGTGCCCGCTCGCTCGGCCTCAACCGGCTCGACCAGCCCGACCTGGCCAGCCTGCTCCGGCAGCTCGACCGCTAGCCTGACAAAGCGCTTGACGCCGACAGGCGCTTTTGCTATCCAGAGGCCATGCAGAAGCCAACGAATCCCTCCCGCACCATTCTGACCGAGACCGCCGCAGCCTTCCCCGCGGTGTACTCTGTTGTCGTGCTTGCGCTTGTCAGCGTGCTGGTCGTGGTCCGCCAGCCCATCGGGGCGCCGTAGCGGGTAGTTTCTGCACAAAGAGATTCCACCCCTGCCGGCGCCCGCCGGCAGGGGTTTTTTTTTTCTGATTACCCCCCAAGCTCAGCAAGGTGATTTTTCTCACGGTAGGACGCTATTTGTCCGACCAGCTATGGCATAATGCGCCAAACATCCATCAACATCGGAGCTCGCCATGGCGAAAAACAAAATCCAGTTTCAGGAAGGGCTCAGCTTGCCACGATTCCTCGCAACCTACGGCACAGAAGAACAATGCCGGCAGGCCTTGTTTAAAATGCGCTGGCCCCGGGGCTTCCAGTGCCCGAAATGCGGCCACAGGCACTGCTATGCCCTGCAGAGTCGCAAGCTGTACCAATGTCAGCACTGCCGTTTTCAGGCCTCGCTGACTCAGGGCACCATCTTTGCCTCGACCAAGCTGCCGTTGCCCACCTGGATGCTGGCACTGTACTTGGTCACCCAGTCCAAGGACGGCATCTCCTCGCTCAATCTGGCCAGGACCATCGGGGTTTCGGCCAAAGCCGCCCTGCGACTCAAGCACAAACTGCAGCAGGTCATGAAAAACCAGGATGACCAATTGGTCCTGCGGGGCCTGCTGCTCATCGACGATGCCTACTGGGGCGGCAAGAGGCGCGACGGCAAAAGAGGGCGGGCCGCCACCGGCAAGAACCCCTTGGTCGCCGCCCTGTCACTCACCCGCGAAGGGCACCCCTTGTACCTGAAATTGAGCCATCTCAGCGGCTTCACCAGGGACGAGATCGCCGCCTGGAGCGCCAGATTTATCGAGCCCGGGAGCCATGTGGTCTCCGACGGCTTGAGCTGCTTCCCCGCCGTCACCGACAACCAATGCCGGCACGAACCGATCATCACCCACAAGAATGGCCGGTACGACGACAAGATGGTGTTCCAGTGGCTCAACACCGTGATCGGTAATGTGAAGAACGCCATGCACGGCACCTACCATGCCATCAGCAGCCGGCATGTGCCGCGTTACTTGGCTGAATTCTGTTACCGTTTCAACCACCGCTTCCAGTTGGACAAGATGGTTGATCAGTTGCTGCACGCCGGCTTGCGCACTCAGCCCATCCCGCAGCGGTTGCTCAAGTTGGCTGAGGTTCGGTGGTAATCAGATTTTTTTTTGCCCACATCCACCCAGGAGGAACAGCCCATGCCCATTATGAACGGCGCCGAAATCATCATCCGCCAGCTGGAACGCCACGGCATCACCGTGATCGCCGGTATCCCCGGAGGGGCCAACCTGCCCCTGTACGACGCGCTCGCTGCCAGCACCACCATCCGCCACGTGCTCGCCCGTCATGAGCAGGGCGCCGGCTTCATCGCCCAGGGCATGGCCCGGGCCGCCGGCCGGCCGGCGGTCTGCTTCGCCACCTCCGGCCCCGGGGCCACCAACGTGCTCACCGCCCTGGCCGACGCGACCATGGACTCGGTGCCCGTGGTCTGCATCACCGGCCAGGTGGCGCGGCCGCTGCTCGGCACCAGCGCCTTTCAGGAGGTGGACATCTGCGCCATGGCCCGGCCGGCGGTCAAGGCGGTGTTCGCCGTGCACGAGGCCGGCGAACTGGCCGCCACGGTCGCCGAGGCGCTGCACCTGGCCGGCTCCGGTCGGCCCGGGCCGGTACTCGTCGACGTGCCCAAGGACGTGCAGCTGGAGCGGATCTCGGTTGCCGACTGGCCGGAAGTATCGTTCACCATGGCACAAGAACCGCTGCGCGAAGACGCGCTGCAGGCCGCGGTCGACCTGATCGACCGGGCCGAACGGCCGATGCTCTACCTGGGCGGCGGGGTGGTGCGCGCCGGTGGTGCCCCTGCGGCCCGTCGCCTGGCTGAGCGGGGCACCATCCCCGCGGTCATGACCCTCATGGGCCTGGGCACGCTGCCCGCCGACCACCCGCTGTCGCTGGGGTTGCTCGGCATGCACGGGGCCCGCGCCACCAACCTGGCCATGGCCGAGTGCGACCTGCTCATCGCCGTCGGCGCCCGTTTCGACGACCGCGCCACCGGCCTGGCGAGCGCCTTCTGCCCGCTGGCGCGGGTTCTGCACATCGACATCGATCCCCGGGAGATGGGCCGGCTGCGCGGGGTGGAGGTGGCCCTGGTCGGGGACGCCCGCCGGGTGCTCGATAAGCTCGCGGAGCGTGTCCGCCCGCAGCGCCGGCCGGCCTGGCGGGAGCGCATCCGCCAGCTCGAAGCGGCGCACGGCCCGTGCCGGACGGATGGGGCTGTCCCGGAACGACCGGCCCGCCTTATCCGCCGGGTGGCCGAACTGGTCGGTCCAGAGGCCCTGATCACCACCGACGTGGGCAAGCACCAGATGTGGGTCGCCCAGGCCTACCCGTTCAGCCGGCCGGGCCAGCTGCTCACCTCGGGCGGCCTGGGCACCATGGGGTTCGGCCTGCCCGCGGCCATCGGTGCGGCCCTGGCCTGCCCGGGAAGGCGGGTGGTCTGCTTCAGCGGCGACGGCAGCCTGCAGATGAACATCCAGGAACTGGCCACCGCGGTGGAGCAGCAGCTCGACCTGACCATCGTGCTGCTCAACAACCAATCGCTTGGCCTGGTGCGCCAGCAGCAGCGACTGTTCTACGGGGCGCGGTGCTTCGCCTCCGCCTACCCGCTGGCCGTGGATTTCGCGGCCATTGCCCGTGGCTTCGGCCTGCGCGCCCATGACCTGAGCGGCGCCGAGCAAACAACGGACGAGGTACTGGCGTGGGCCCTGCGGGAACCGGGCCCCTGTCTCGTGAACGTGCCGATCGATATCGACGCGGAGGTGGCGCCCATGGTGCCGCCGGGCGCGGCCAACACGCTCATGATCGGTGGGGAGGAGAACGGACCGGGTGCGCAGCGGGAGCCTCAGCCGGTGGCGGCGGTCTGCTGAGCGGAGGAAAACGGAGACAAAAAAAAGAACCGCTCCGGCCGCAGGGGGCCGGAGCGGCGGACACGGGCGGGATTTACTTCAGGGCGGCGAGTGCGCCAGCGTAGTCCGGTTCCTGGACGATCTCAGGCACCAACTCGGTGTAGACCACCTTTCCGGCGTCGTCGATGACGACAATGGCCCGGGCAAGCAGACCGGCGAGCGGGCCGGTGGTGATGGTGACGCCGTAGTCCTTGCCAAAGGCCGGCGCGCGGAACACACTCAGGGTCTCCACGTTCTTCAGCCCCTCGGTCTCGCAGAAGCGGCCGGCGGCGAACGGCAGGTCCGCGGAGATGCAGAGGACCACGGTATTCGCGTTCTCGCCGGCGGCCTTGTTGAACTGGCGCACCGAGGCAGCGCAGACCGCGGTGTCGATGCTCGGGAAGATGTTGAGCACGACCTTCTTGCCCTTGTAGCCGGCCAGGCTGGCCTCGGACAGGTCGCTCTTGACCAGGGTGAAGGCCGGGGCGGCGGCGCCTTTGGCGGGCAGGTTGCCGATGGTTTCGATTGCGGTACCTTTCAGGGTGATCTGGGCCATGCTGCGTCTCCTTAGTGTTCGTGAGTGGCGGGCCGCTGCCGGCGCCGCCGATTGGGGGGCGACACGCCGCGGACGGGCGTGCATCGGGCGGAATGTTGCCGGAGAAAGTAATCATTCTCCGCGGCCTGTAAAGTGGGGATGCCGGGCAAAAAACAGGAGGAAGGTCCGCTCAGTCCTGCCTCGCCTCGGCTTCAGCCTGGAGACAGGCGGCACACTGGCCGTGCATGATCACGCTGGTGCGCGCGACCAGGCCGGCGCCGTCCGGCGGCGGGGGCAGCTGGAGCGCGTCGAAGTCCTGCCAGTAGAAATCGATCACCTGGCCGCAGCGGTCGCAAAGAAAGTGATGGTGCGGGGTGGTGAGGGCCTCGTAGCGGGCCTGGGAACCGGTGGTCTCCAGGCGATGCACAAGGCCGAGCCGTTCGAAGGTGGCCAGCGTACGATAGACCGTGTCCAGCGAGAGGGTGGGCAGCCGCTTGACCAGGCGGGAGTGCAGGGCCTCGGCGGCAGGATGGTCCTTGGCCCTGAGCAGTTGCTGGTAGATCTCCAGGCGCTGCTGGGTGACCTTGAGGCCCGCGGCCTTGCAGATCTGTTCGAACCGGCGGAATGCGGTCTGGGAGGGGCGGCTGTCCATGGGGCGCGGAAATTGATACTTGTTATTAGTTCGGAACACGCCTTCTTTGTAAAGCCAATCCGCCCCGGCGTCAACGAGTTTCGCTGGTCCCCCAGGTGGTACATTGTGGTTTCCGTCGGGAACGCCGGCAGGACCGTTCGCCCCCTCCGCTCAAGCCTCGAGCAATTCGAGCAGGCGGTCGTAGTGGCGCATGCCGGTGAGCCAGGCGCGGTCGACGGCGTCAACCCCATGGCGGGCGCCGAGCACCAGGCCGGTGACCAGGCCGCGGGCGGCTGAGTCGCCGCCGGCCATGACATTCTCGATGAGCGCTGTTTTCGGGTCGTCCGCATAGGCGCTGATGAGGTGGACCGCGCCCGGCAGGGCCGAGGCGATACCGCACATCTGCCCGAAGCGGCCGATCACCGTGCGCGTGTCCTTGCCGGCGGACTCCAGCGCGGTGCGCAGGCGGATGTCCAGGTCGATGTCGGCCACGCCCTCCTCCAGCGCCTCCTCCATGGCGGCCTGCGGCGCAGCGCCTTCGAGCACCAGCCAGGCCGTGCGGGCGATGAACGACGCGCCGGCGAGCACGGCCGGGTTGTTGTGGGTCATGGCGGTCTGGAGACGCACCGCCTCGAGCAGTTGGTCCCGGTCCTGCCGGTACCACCAGAGAAGCGGGGCGATGCGGGCCGCACCGCCCAGGTCGGCGGAGGTGGAGCCGCACTGCTCCGACGGCAGGCCGCGCTGCAGGTTTTCCAGGGTGGCGCTGGTGGCCTTGTCCACGTAGCCGCGGTAATCGGCGGTGAACAACTCCTGCCAGCGGCGGGCAAAGTCGTCCGCGGCAAAGCCCTTGCAGGCGGCCACGGATTCGAGCAGCACCAGCGCCTGGTCACCGTAGTGGGTGAAGGCACCCCGCTCCTTGCCGGCATGGAAGGAGTCCGGCGGCGGGGCCAACAGCCCCTCCACCCGACCGAAACGGCGATCGATCTCGGCCGTGTCATAGAACCAGTGGGCGCCGAGGGAGAGCGCATCGGCGGCCAGCGAAACAAGCACAGCGGCCTGGGCAGGTGTGGTCATGGTCATCCTCCTTGGGGTTGAGGTGGGCAGCGGCCCGACGGCACGGCCGCTCAGATGGAGGTCCGCCGCTGGTCGCCCGGAAACTGGCGGCACTCCTCCACGTAGCAGGCGATGGCCGCGGCCGCGGCCGCCGGTGTGTCGACCAGTTGGAACAGGTCCAGGTCCTCGGCGGCGATGCAGCCGTGGGTGAGCATCTCCGCGCGCAGCCAGTCGATCAGCCCCTGCCAGTAGGCGCTGCTGTAGAGCACCACCGGGAAACGGCGGATCTTGGTGGTCTGGATGAGCGTCAGGGACTCGAAAAACTCGTCCATGGTGCCGAAGCCGCCCGGGAAGATCACGTAGGCCATGGCGTAGCGGACGAACATCAGCTTGCGAATGAAGAAATAGCGGAAATTGAGGCTGCGGTTCTGAAAGCGGTTGGGATGCTGCTCGCGCGGCAGGGTGATGTTCAGGCCCACCGAGGTGCCGCCCGCCTCGAAACAGCCGCGGCTGGCCGCCTCCATGATGCCGGGGCCGCCGCCGGTGATCACCGCCAGCCCCTGGGCACAGAGCAGGCCGGCGGTCTGCCGGGCGGCGTCGTAGTAGGGCGAGTCCTCGGTGAAACGCGCCCCGCCGAACACGGACACCGCCGGGCCCAGGTCGCTGAGGGTTTCGATGCCGTCGATCAGTTCGGCCTGGATGCGGAAAATCCGCCAGGCCTCGGAAGTTTTCAGGTCGTCCATGGGTGTCAGTAAAAAAGGCGGGGAGGTTCGATCCCTCCCCGCCAGTGCGAGTTGACGAAACGGCCGCCGTCAGGGCCGGCCGCGTTCCCTGTTACAGCAGGCCCTTGAAGAAGTCGTTGCCCTTGTCATCCACCAGGATGAAGGCCGGGAAGTCGACCACTTCGATCTTCCAGACCGCTTCCATGCCCAGTTCCGGATAGTCGATGCACTCGACCTTCTTGATGTTCTCCTCGGCCAGGAGCGCCGCCGGCCCACCGATGGAACCCAGGTAGAAGCCGCCGTGCTTCTTGCAGGCGTCGGTGACCTGCTGCGAGCGGTTGCCCTTGGCGATCATCACCAGGGAGCCGCCGTTGGTCTGGAACAGGTCCACATAGCTGTCCATGCGGCCGGCCGTGGTCGGGCCGAAGGAGCCGGACGGCTTGCCCGCCGGGGTCTTGGCCGGGCCGGCGTAGTAGACCGGATGGTTCTTCAGGTAGTCGGGCAGCGGCTTGCCGGCGTCGAGCAGTTCCTTCAACTTGGCGTGGGCGATGTCGCGGCCGACGATGATCGTGCCGGTGAGCAGCAACGGTGTGGACACCGGATGCTTGGTCAGTTCGGCGAGCACGTTCCTGATCGGCTGGTTGAGGTCGATCTTGACCTGCTGGCCGCCCTTGCGGTCACGGTACTCGGCCGGGATGAGGCGACCGGGGTTGTCGTCCATCTGCTCGATCCACAGGCCGTCCTTGTTGATCTTGGCCTTGATGTTGCGGTCGGCCGAGCAGGAAACGCCCATGCCCACCGGGCAGGAGGCGCCGTGGCGGCTCAGGCGGATGACGCGGATGTCGTGGGCAAAGTACTTGCCGCCGAACTGGGCGCCGAGGCCGAGCTTCTGCGCCTCGACCAGCAGTTCCTGCTCCAGTTCCACATCGCGGAAGGCACGGCCGAGTTCGTTGCCGCTGGTGGGCAGACCGTCGAGGTACTTGGCCGAGGCCAGCTTGACCGTCTTCAGGCAGGACTCGGCGCTGGTGCCGCCGATACAGAAGGCGATGTGATAGGGCGGACAGGCGGCCGTGCCGAGCGTCTTCATTTTTTCCACCAGGAATTTCTTCAGGGTGCCGGGATTCAGGAGGGCCTTGGTCTCCTGGTAGAGATAGGTCTTGTTGGCCGAGCCGCCGCCCTTGGCCAGGAAGAGGAACTTGTACTCATTGCCCGGGGTGGCGTAGATGTCGATCTGCGCCGGCAGGTTGGTCTTGGTGTTGACCTCCTCGTACATGTTCAGCGGCGCGTTCTGGGAGTAGCGCAGGTTCTCCTCGGTGTAGGTGGTGTAGACGCCGGCCGAAAGCATCTCGGCGTCGTCGCAGCCGGTCCACACGTTCTGGCCCTTCTTGGCGACCACGCAGGCCGTGCCGGTGTCCTGGCAGACCGGCAGCACGTAGTCCGCGGCCACCTCGGCGTTGCGCAGCATGGCAAAGGCCACTTCCTTGTCGTTGCCCGAAGATTCGGGATCGGCAAAGATCTTGGCCACCTGCTCGTTGTGGGCCGGGCGCAGGCGGAAGGAGACCTCGCGCATGGCCTGGTTGGCCAGCACCTGCAGCCCCTGCGGATCGACCTTGAGCATTTCCTGGCCGTTGAAGGTCTCGGTGGACACATACTTGGCGGAGCCTTCCAGCAACCGGAATTTGGTCGCATCCTTGCCGAGCGGGAAGGGATCCTGATACACAAAACCTGCCATAGTGATTCTCCTTGTTTGAATGAGCGACAACCCGTGGGGACGACCGCGCACGGCCGGCCATTGGTCAAAGAAACACCCGATCGCCACGCGGGCACTGACCGCCCCACTGTTCAGGGAGGGGCACCCGCGATGTTCAGCCATTCTTTTTACCCCTTCGGGCGGACAAAGGCAAGAGCGGAAGATTGGGGAAATGCAGTGTTTTCCGGGCGAAGTGGAGGCGATTAGACCAGCTCGGCCATCACCCGGTTGGCGAGCGGCAGCCCGGCCGCGGTGAGCCGCAGGCGGCCGTCCCGGCGGACGAGCAGCCCCTGGGCGACGAGCTGTTCGAGCAGCGGGCCGTAATAGCTGGCCGGATCGAGGCCGAAGCGCCGGCGCAGGGCGGCCTCGTCGACGCCGGCGGTCAGGCGCAGCCCCATGACCACGGTTTCGCGGAAGGCCGCCTCACGGTCGAGGCGCTCCTCCACCTGCCAGACCGACCGCCCCTGGCCGAGCCGCCGGCAGTACTCGTCCGGGTCAGCCACCGCGGTGCGCCGCACGCCGCCGTAGAAGGCGGTGGCGCCCGGCCCCAGACCGAGGTAGCAGCCGTTCTGCCAGTAGGTGAGATTGTGACGGCACTCACGGCCGACCGCGGCGTAGTTGCTGATCTCGTAGCGACGGAGCGGGCTCGCGGCCACCAGGGCGTCGATGACCGCCATCATGGCCAGCACCTCCTCCTCGGACGGCAGGGTGAGGCGTCCGGCGCGCAGGTCGGCAGAGAGCGGCGTGCCCTCCTCCGGGGTCAGTTCGTAGAGCGAGAGGTGGTCCGGGCCAAGCGCCAGGGCCTGTTCCAGGGTCGCTCGCCAGTCGGCCGCACTCTGCCCGGGCAGGCCGTACATCAGGTCCAGGCTCAGGTTCTCGAATCCGGCATCCCGGGCCGCCCGCACCGAGCCCCGGGCCTCCCCGGCCGAGTGGATCCGGCCGAGCACGGCCAGCTCACGGTCATCGAGGGACTGGACACCGATGGACAGCCGGTTGCACCCGGCCCGGCGCAGCCGCTCGAGCCCGGCAGGGTCGATGGTGCCCGGATTGACCTCCACGCTCACCTCGGGCTCGTCGTCGGCAAAGGCAAAGAGCGTGCGGCAGTCGGCAAGCAAGGTCGCCAGGTCGGCCGGGTCGAGCAGCGACGGGGTGCCGCCGCCGAAAAAGACGGTGGTGCAAACCAGTTTCCGCACCTGCGGCTCTCGTGCCAGGGCACGCAGGTGGGCGCGCACCGCCGTCAGGTAGCGGCCGACCTGGCCCGGCCCGGGCACCACCGAGGCGAAGCTGCAGTAGGGGCATTTGCGCCGGCAGAAGGGGACGTGCAGGTAGATGCCGGCCCGGCGGCTGAGATCCATCAGCCGCTGCGGCCGAGCAGGCGGCGGCAGTCCTCGCGGATGGTCGCCATCAGCCCCTGGTCGGCGAAGGAGTACACCTGGTCGCCGGCGCCGATGATCAGGTGGTCGAGCAGGTCGAGGTGCATGAACGAGCAGACGAGATAGAGCGAACGGGTCAGTTCGCTGTCCTGGCGGGAGGGGGTGAGGCTGCCCGAGGGGTGGTTGTGGGCGATGACAAGGGCGCTGGCGTTGCGGGCGAGCGCCGCCTTGACCAGTTCGCGCGGGTAGATGGTGTTCACCGTGACCGTGCCCTCGGCCACCACGGTGGCGTCAAGGACCGCGTGGGCCGCGTCGAGGAAGACCACGGTGAGCACCTCGTGCTGCAGGCCGCGCATCGAGTGGATGAGGTAGTCGGCCACCTCGCGGGAGGAGCGGACGTACTCCTTGCCCACCACCCGCTGGTGGAGGTAGCGGCGGGCCACCCCCTGGATGAAATGCAGGGCGAAGGTGTTCTTCGGGCCGACCCCCTTGACCTGCTGCAGCTGCACCGGCGCCGCGTCGAGCACCGCCGGCAGGCTGCCGAACTGGGCGAGCAGGGCCCGGGCCGCCTCCTTGCAGTCCGAGCGGGGCGTGCCGAAGGTGAGCAGCAGCTCGATGATCTCGGCGTCGGTGAAGGCCTCGATCCCCTGGGCGAGGAACTTGTCGCGCAGCCGCTGGCGATGGCCCTCGCCACGGCGCTGCCACTCATCCCGCTCCATCTCAGCCCTGCCCGGTCAGCTCCCGGGTGAACAGCTGGTTGGCGAGCTGCGGGTTGGCCTGGCCGCGCGTCTTTTGCATGAGCTGGCCGACAAAGAAGCCGAGCACCTTGGTCTTGCCCTCGCGGAACTGCTGCGCCTGGGCCGGGTTGGCGGCGACGATCTCGGCGACCAGGGCGGCCAGCTCGCCCTCGTCGCTCATCTGCACGAGCCCCCGCTCCTTGACGATCTGGGCCGGGTCGTGGCCGGTGGTGAGCATCTCGGCGAACACGGTCTTGGCGATCTTGCCGGAGATGCGGCCGTCCTCGGTCATCTGCAGCAGGTCGGCGAGCTGGCCCGGCCGCACCGGGCAGGCGCCGATGCGCTCCGGCCCGTAGTCGCGGAGCAGTTCGGTGCCGATGAAGTTGGCGAGCTTGCGCGCGTTGGCGAAGCTGGCCAGCGCCGCCTCGAAGTAGTCGGCCAGTTCGCGCGACCCGGTGAGCAGGTCGGCGGCCTCGGCGGGCAGGTCGAACCCGGCGGCAAACCGCTGCCGGCGGGCGTCCGGCAGCTCCGGCAGGCCGGCGCGCACCCGCTCGATCCAGGCCTCGTCGATGACCACCGGCACCAGGTCCGGGTCCGGGAAATACCGATAGTCGTGGGCCTCCTCCTTGCCGCGCATGGGCTCGGTGCGGCCCCGGTCCGGGTCCCAGAGCAGGGTCTGCTGCACCACCTCGCCGCCGTCGAGGAGGAGGTCGCGCTGCCGCCGCTCCTCGTACTCCAGCGCCAGCTGCACGTTGCGGAACGAGTTCATGTTCTTCAGCTCGGTGCGGGTGCCGAGCTTGTCCTGCCCCTTGGGCCGCAGGCTGATGTTGGCGTCGCAGCGGAAGCTGCCCTCCTGCATGTTGCCGTCGCAGATGTCGAGATAGCGGACAATGGCGTGCAGTTTCCGCAGGTAGGCGGCCGCCTCCGTGGGCGAGCGCAGGTCCGGTTCGCTGACGATCTCCAAGAGCGGCGTACCGGTGCGGTTGAGGTCCACGTAGCTCACCGGTTCGCGCTCGTCGTGCACCAGCTTGCCGGCGTCCTCCTCCATGTGGATGCGGGTGATGCCGATGGTCCGGCTGCGGCCGTCCACCTCGATCTCCACCCGGCCGTGCTCGCAGATGGGCAGCTCGAACTGGGAGATCTGGTAGCCCTTGGGCAGGTCCGGGTAGAAATAGTTCTTGCGGGCGAAGCGGTTTTCCCGGTTCAGGGTCGATCCGGTGGCCAGCCCCAGCTTGATGGCCGACTCCACCACCTGGCGGTTGAGTACCGGCAGGGAACCGGGCATGCCCAGGCAGACCGGGCAGGTGTGGGTGTTGGGCGGGGCGCCGAACGCGGTGGAGCAGCCGCAGAAGATCTTACTCAGGGTTTTCATCTGGGCGTGGATTTCCAGCCCGATCACGGTTTCGAATTCCATGGGTGCAGCCGTGGCGGTTAGGGTTGGGCCTGGTGGGCGCCGGCATTGGTCCAGGCGCGGAGCCGCACCAACTCGTCGTTCCAGAGGTGCGAGGCGCGGATGTTGATGAACAGGGCGAACAGGTCGTCGACCAGCCGGGCGAGCAGTTCGAACAGGCCGATACGTTCAAGGAGGCGGCCCTCCAGGCTCTCGGCATCCCTGCCCTCGTCACTGCTGTCCACCGTTTTCGGCAGGCGGACGTTGCGGAACTCCAGGGTGGCGGCGGCCAGGGTCACGCCGAACTCGTGGTCACCCCAGCCGAGGCGGATGCGGGCCTGCTCGGGCTTCTTGGCCAGGCCGAGACCGGCGCGGGCCTCCTTCAGCTCGGTCTGCAGGCCGCGGCAGATGACCTTTTCGTTGGCCTCACCCTCGCCGTACTCGAGCAGCATGTGCTTCTCGAACACGACCAGCACGTCACCGCGGCCGGGCACCTCGACGCTGCCGCCGCGCTCCTCCGACTTGAACCACAGCCAGGCGAGGAACTCCTGACCAAGAAACCGTTTTTCCTGAATGAGATCGATCAGATCCATAAGTATATACGCTCACCGCGCCGGGTTCGGGCGGTTCAAAGGTCCAGGGTCAGGGATTCCTGCCCGGTGTGTCGTTCCGCCGCCTCGACGCTCCGGCGGAAGATGGTGTCGGCCCGCTCGCGCAGACGCTCGGCTTCCTCGCTGCGGCCCTGGCTGGCAGAGAGTTTGGCCAGTTCCTGGAGCACAGCGGCCACGGCCGGATGGTCCGGGCCATGGACCGCCTCGTTGACGGCGAGCGATCGACGGTAACTGGCTTCGGCCTCGGCATAGCGGCCGAGCAGACGGCAGGCCTCGGCCAGGTTGTTCAGGCAGAGGGCCAGCTGCGGGTGATCGGGCCGCAGGATGCGCTCGCGGATGCGGACCAGCTGTTCATAGAGGGTCACCGCCTCCTCTTCCATTTCCAGCTCCACGCACAGGGCGGCCAACCGGTCGAGCAGGGGCAGCAGGGAGGGGTCCTCCGGGCCGCGCTGCCGCTCGAGAATGGCCAGGGCCTTGCGGTAAAGCGACGCCGCCTTGTCGTATTCGCCCTGCATCTCCTGCAGCTCGGCGATCTGCTGCCAGCTGACGGCCATCTCCACATGGTCCTGGCCGAGATGGCGGGCGAGCGCGGTCATCGATTCCTTGTAGAGCGGACCGGCCTGGCGCTGCCGGCCGCCGAGCACAAAGGTGTAGGCCAGTTCGCGCTGCGCCAGGGCCAGGGCCACCGGGTCGTCCGCACCGTGCCCGGCGCACAGGTGGACACGGTGTTCCAGCCAGCCCGTCGCCTCCCGGTACTGGTAGAGGCTGCGCGCCGTCCGGCCGGCGGCGAGGAGAACGGCCGGGTTGTCCGGCTCCAGTTCCACGGCCCGCCGGTACAGGGCCAGGGCCCGATCCAGGTCCACCCGGCAGTCGGCCAGCCGGCCGCCGAGGTAGGCAGCCCGGCCGGCCATCGCGTCGGAGCCCTCACTCAACGTGCTGAGCAGTTCCTCAGCCGGGCCGGGGTCGTCGGCCCGCAGGGCGCGTGCGGCCGCGGCCGCAGTGTTGTCCGCCCCATCCCCGGCCAGTTCGTCGAGCAGGGCCAGCGCCTGGATCCGGCCGTCGGCTTCCTCGGCACAGCTGTCGGCCAGGTGGACAAGCCGGTCGTTGAGCAGGACGAGGGCACGTTGCAGCCGGTCGCGCTGCGGGTCGTCCCCGTCGGCGATGGCCCCATCCAGACGGGCGCGCAGCCGCTCCTCGAGCCGGTGCAGCCGGGTGGCGCAGGCCGCAGGACCCGACTCGGGTGGCGCAACCGGCGCGACCGGTTCCGGTGCAACGGGTAGTTCGGCCGCCGCCGCCGGAGCGGTCACGGCCGGCGCGACCGGCCCCATGATTTCTGCAGGAGCCGGTTCCTGCCTGCGGTCCGGGGCGGCGGGTTCGGCCTGCGGAGGCGGTGCTTCCGGGGCCACGGCGGGTTCGGCCGCGACCGGGGCGGCCGCTGTCGCGGTGACGGCCGGAGCCTGGACGGGTTCCTCCTCGGGCGCCGCTTCGGTCGTGACAGCGGTTTCCTCGGCAGCCCGGGGCGATTCGACCGTCGCCGGCGCCTCCGGCAGCGCAGGCGGCTGGACCGGCTCGCGTTCCTCCGGAGGGCGACGCCCGGACCGGCGCCTGAGGAGCAGGAGCAGGCCCAGCAGGGCCGCCGCGGCAAGGACCAGCAGGGTCGGTCGGTTCATCGTTCCTCCAGGGCGCGGTCAGCACCGGTGCCTAACAGGGATTACAGGAGTACGGCCGGGCGCATCTCCTCGTACCGCTCACGCGCCTCGCCCTCGGCCATGCGCAGACCGAGGGTCCACGGGATCTGCAGGACCAGGGACAGGCCGAAGGTTTCCTTGAACAGATCCTCGAGCAGGGCCATGGCCTTCCTGCTGGTGGAGAAAAACACCAGGGTGTTGTCGGCGAGGTTCCAGGCGAGGTCATAGGTCGAGGGGACCGCCGGCGCGCGGCGCACCAACTCGGCCCGCACCCGGTCCTTGATCTCCAGGCGGACGGACCGGCTCAGGCGGGGGATCTGCCGCTCCCGCTTGAACCGTTCCTCCTCCTTCATGATGAACTTCTTGAGCACCGCCGGCGTGACCTTGCGCTCGTCGATGCGCATGGTCAGGGCCACGTAGTCGCCGGCAGCGTAGGAACTGTAGGCGAAGCCGGCGTCGAACATGTCGGCCACCGACACCCAGCCGATGGAATACTCGTCCATGGTGTCGTCGATGTCCTTGAAACTGTGCGCCGCCACCCGCTCGGCGACGAAATCCCAAAAGGAGCCGGGGAGTTCCCCGGCCACGGTGAAGCGTGTGAACGAGGCCGAACCTGTGAGCAATGCCATAACCACCCGTGGTCTGAAAACCGGCCGCTGTTCGCAGCGGTCAGGGGAATACGAAAATTTGGGCATACTACCAGCAAACCGGTTCCCAGACCAGCGGGAAATGTGCGGCCGCCCCCCAGGGCCGGAGCCGGTCCGGAGAATTTCCCCATTCCAACGTTCTCTTTTTCGTTGACACCCCACCCCTGAACGGGTAGAGAGAGGCTCTCGTTTTCAAGGGTCGTTAACTCAGTCGGTAGAGTATCTGCCTTTTAAGCAGAGAGTCGCGCGTTCGAGTCGCGCACGACCCACCACAGATAACAACCCTGCATTGTCCCTATCGTCTAGTCAGGTCCAGGACACCGGCCTTTCACGCCGGCAACACCGGTTCAAATCCGGTTGGGGACGCCAGATATACACGGCGCGTTCGCTCACAGGAGCGGACGCGCCGTTTCTTTTTCAGCCGGACCGTCACCCCGGTTCGCTCCCCACCGGCACCGCCGACGAGCACACCCCATGAGTCCGAACGCCCCCCGACAACCGGCCGCCTCGCCGGTGGCGCCACGCACCGCCGCCGTGGAGATCCTCTGCCTGTGGGCCACCACCCACAACCCGGTGGACCATCTCTACCAGACGACCGCCCCCCGGTTGGCCGAGATCGACCGGGGCCTGGTCAAGACCCTGGTCTACGGGGTGCTGCGCCACAAGCAGTACCTCGACCACATCATCCGCCGCTTCTCCCGCCACCCCTTGCGCAAGATGAAGGTGCGCACCCTGATGACCCTGCGCCTCGGCGTCTTCCAGCTGCTCCTCTTATCACGCATCCCCGAGTCGGCGGCGGTCAACGCCACGGTCAACACCCTCAAGGCGGCCGGTCAGCCGGGCTGGCTGGTGGGCTTCGTCAACGGCCTGTTGCGCGCCGTGGTCCGCGAACGCGCCACCCTGCCCACCCCGGAGGCGCTGGCCGCGGCCGAACCGCCCCTGCTCAACCATCCGGACTGGCTGGTGCAACGCTGGCAGGCCCGCTTCGGCGACCCGCTCACCCGGGAGATCTGCCGCCGCAACAACACCGAGCCGCCGCTGACCCTGCGGACCAACACCCGGCGCACGGGCCGCGCCCTGCTGCGCGCCCGGTTCGAGCAGAGCGGCATTGTCGTCGAGAACGGCCGCTACAGCCCGGCCGCGCTGGTCGTGCCCGCCTTCCCCGGCGCGGTCGCCGCCCTGCCCGGCTACGTGGAAGGGCAGTTCCAGGTGCAGGACGAGGCGGCCCAGCTGGCCAGCCTGCTCATCCCCCCCCTGCCGGCCCGCTGCCGGGTGCTCGACGGCTGTGCCGGTCTGGGCGGCAAGACCTCCCACCTGGCCGAACTGCTGCCGGCCGGCGGCACGCTCGTCGCGGTCGAGCCCGACCGGCGGCGCTACGGCCTGCTGCGCGAGAACCTCGCCCGTCTCGGTCTGGGCGGGTCGGTCGACGCCCTGCGCACCGACCTGGCCCAGTTCGCCGCCACCCGGCCCACACCGTTCGACGCCATCCTCATCGACGCGCCCTGCTCGGGCACCGGCGTCATCCGCCGCCAGCCGGATATCCGCTGGAACCGTCAGCCCGAAGACCTGGAAACCTACCAGCGCGACCAGCTGCAGCTGCTCGCCATCGCCGCCCGCCTGCTCAAGCCGGGCGGGGTGCTCGTCTACGCCACCTGCTCGCTCGAACCCGAGGAAAACGAGCAGACCGTGGCCCGCTTCCGTGAACGCCACCCCGACTTCACCATCGACCCCGCCGGTCCCCTGCTGCCCGAGGCGGCCGGTCGCCTGGTCGACGCGGACGGCTTCTTCCGCCCCACCCCGGCCGACGGCCTGGACGGCTTCTTCGCCGCCCGCCTGCGCCATCGCCCCGCTTGTCGTTTACCCGGACAATGTTTATAGTCGGCGTGCAATTGTTCGCCCCTCAATCATCCCCCAGGAGAATCCGCCAATGGCTGGAATAAAATCGACCATGGATCTGGTCATGGAGCGGGCCGCCCGTATGGGCATCGCCACTCCGGACGAGATGCGCCGCGAAGAAGACCTCAAGGCCGGCATGCAGCTGACCGCCGCCTACCTGAACGGCCAGCAGGCCAGCCTCGCCGCCGTGCTCGCCGAGCAGGACGGGGCCCGCCGTGAGCCCGTCCGTCAGGGTATGCTCGAATCGCTCCTGCGCAACGTCTTTCTGCCCCGCGAGGAGGACGGCCGCGCGCGCATCGGCCGGGCCCTGCAGGGCATCGTCGAGCTCAACCCGGACTCGGGCGACATCGCCTCGCTCTGTCAGGAGATGCAGACCATCGCCAGCCAGTACGGCCAGCACCGGACCCAGCTGTACGACCAGCTCAAGGAGCAGATGCGCCTGCAGATCGAGCAGCTGCTCGCCCGCAAGGGCATGAAGGCCGACACCTCCCGCATCGACCCGACCATGGAGCCGCAGTTCAAGGACCAGTGGGCACGCCTCGAGGCCGACCTGGACGGCCAGTACGGCCAGGCCCTGGAACAGTTCAAGGCCCAGCTCCGGGCCTGGACCGGGGTCTGAAATGGACGCGCAGTTTGAACGGATCACCCGACTGCAGGCCAGCCTGCGCCGCCGGCGGGTCGACGGACTGCTCGTCAGCCAGCCGGACAACCGCCGCTACCTGAGCGGCTACACCGCACCCGACCACGGCATCCAGGAGAGCGCCGGCCTCCTGCTCATCCCCGCCAAAGGCCGCCCCTTCCTGCTCACCGACGCCCGCTTCACCCTCCAGGCCGAGGCCGAGGCGCCGCTCTTCCAGATCGAAGTGTACACCCGCGGCCTGCTGCCCCTGCTCGAACGGCTGGTCGACCGACTCGGCCTGACGAGTCTCGCCTTTGAAAGCGACTACCTGCTCTACTCGACCTTCCAGCACCTGGCCGGGATGGCCGGCAAGCGCGGCCTGAAACTTGCCGCCCAGAGCGGCCTGATCGAGGCCATGCGCGAGGTCAAGAGCGCGGACGAACTCGAGCTGCTGCGCGCCTCGACCCGCCTGAACGAGAAGGTCTTCCAGTCGGTGTACGCCACCATCGAACCGGGCATGACCGAGCGCGAGATCGCCCTGGCCCTGGAGCTGACCATGCGCGAGATGGGCGCCGAGGGCCCGAGCTTCCCCACCATCGTCGCCTTCGGCACCAATGCGGCCCGGCCGCACGCCGTGCCCACGGACCGCGAGCTGCAGGCCGGCGACCTGGTGCTCATCGACATGGGCCTGGTGTTGCGCGGCTACTGCTCGGACCTGTCCCGCACCTTTGTCGCCGGTCGGCCCGACCCGACCTACATCGACCGCCACCGGGTGGTGCGCGCCGCCATGCTCGCCGGCATCGGCGCCATCCGCGCCGGGGTCACCGGGGCCGCGGTCGACCGCGCCGCCCGGCAGGTGATCGCCGACGCCGGCTACGGCGACTGCTTCGGCCACAGCCTCGGCCACGGGGTCGGCCTGGCGGTGCACGAGGCGCCGCGCCTGTCCCGCGCCAACCGCAAGAAGCTGCGCGCCGGCATGGTGGTCACGGTCGAGCCGGGCATCTACCTGCCCGACTGGGGCGGCATCCGCCTGGAAAACATGGTGGTGGTGGGCGAGGACGGCTGCGAACTCCTCAACCACGACACCACCGGCCTCGACCTCTAACCCCGCCCGGACCGCCGACTGCGAGGAGGACCATGTCCAGCAAATTCTTCGTCCTCGACACCAACGTGCTCCTGCACAACAGCGACGCCATCACCTGCTTCGCCGACAACACCGTGGTCCTGCCGATGACGGTGATCGAGGAGCTGGACAAGTTCAAGAAGAACAACGACGAACTCGGCCGCAACGCCCGCCGGGTGATCCGCAGCCTGGACGGTCTGCGCGGCCAGGGCAGCCTGGGCCGGGGCGTGCCCACCGCGGACGGCGGCACGGTGCTCATCACCATGGAGAGGGAGGAGAGCGGCGGCACCTGCATCGACCTGGACATCCCGGACAACCGCATCATTGCCACCGCCTTCCGCCTGCTCGGCGAGGGCAAGCGGGTGATCTTCGTCTCCAAGGACATCAACGCCCGCCTCAAGGCGGACGCCCTGGGCATCGAGGTGCAGGACTTCGAGCGCGAGAAGGCCGATTTCGACGAGCTGTACACCGGTCTGCGCCGGTTGCCGGTGGACGGGGCCACCATCGACCGGTTCCACCACGACAAGACCCTGCACCTGGACACGGGCGGCCTGCAGCCCAACGAGTTCGTCCTGCTGGTGGACACGGCCAACGAACGCCACACCGCGGTCGGTCGGGCCGTGGCCGCAAGCGAACTGCACACCCTCAACCCCGCCTACGAGAGCGCCTACAACCTGCACCCGCGCAGCCTGGAGCAGCGCGTCGCCCTGGAGCTGCTGCTCGACCCGGAGATCCCGCTGGTCTCGCTCATCGGCCAGGCCGGCACCGGCAAGACCCTGCTGGCGCTGGCCGCCGGGCTGGCCTCGACCCAGCGGTCAAGCCGCTACGAGAAGCTGCTCGTCACCCGGCCGGTGATCCCGCTCGGCCGCGACATCGGCTACCTGCCCGGCACCAAGGACGAAAAGATGCACCGCTGGATGCAGCCGATCTTCGACAACCTCAGCTACCTGATGGGCCTGCACAACGGCGGCCACCAGGACGAGGCCGCCGAGCAGGGCGTGCGGCGGCTGTTGCGCGAGGAACGCATCGAACTGGAGGCGCTCACCTACATCCGCGGCCGTTCCATCTCCCGCCAGTACGTGATCATCGACGAGGCCCAGAACCTGACCCCGCACGAGGTCAAGACCATCATCAGCCGCGCCGGCGAAGGCACCAAGATGGTGCTCACCGGCGACCCGTACCAGATCGACAACCCCTACCTGGACGCCAGCAGCAACGGCCTGAGCTACACGGTGGAGCGGCTCAAGGGCCAGGAGGCCTGCGGCCACATCACCCTGATCCGCTCGGAGCGCAGCCACCTGGCCTCGCTGGCGGCCGAATACCTGTGAACCCGGCCCCGGCCGGCAGACGAGGATATCCCATGCGGCAGTACATGATCGACGAGCTCTCCTTTCTCGAACGCGACACCCTGGACAGCTACCTGAAGCGCACCCTCAAGCCCAGCGGCCTGGAGGGCGTCTTCTTCCTGGCCGTGCCGGACGACCTGCTCGGCCCGGAGCAGCAGGGCCACGAGGACTGCGGCCCGTTCTACTGCACGGTCGTGCTCGAAAAGGATTCCGTGCGTTTCGAGCTGCTCGTGCGCAGCGCCAGCAACATGCACTGCTCCTGCATCGCCCGGGCCACCCCGGCGCAGCGCCAGTTCGTGTTCGATTTCGCCGACCGCATGCTCGCCGAGGAGAGGATCCAGGCATGAACCGATTGCCCATCCCCCTGGAGGAGCGCATCATCTTCGCCCTCGACCTGGCCGACCCGGCCGCGGCCCTGGCCCTGGTCGACCGGCTGTCCGAACGGATCCGCTTCTTCAAGGTCGGCCTGCAGCTGTTCTTTGCCGGCGGCTGGCCGGTGGTGGACCACATCGTCGGCCGCGGCTGCAAGGTGATGCTCGACCTCAAGCTGCACGACATCCCGGCCACGGTGCGGCTGGCGGTGCAACAATTCGCCGGCCGCGGCATCACCTTTGCCACCGTGCACGGCTATCCGCCGGTGGTCGAGGCGGCCCTGGCCGCGGACACCGGCGTGGGCATCCTGGCGGTGACCGTGCTTACCAGCTTCGGCCCGGGCCAGGCGGCTGAACTGGGCTGTGCCGGTCCGGTGGAAGACCTGGTGCTGCAGCGGGCCGAGGGCGCACTCCGCCTCGGCGCCCACGGCGTGGTCTGCTCCGCCGGCGAGGCGCAACTCTTGCGCAGCCTGCTGGGCCGCGACTTCGCCATGGTCACCCCGGGCATCCGCCCGGCCGGCAGCGACCCGGGCGACCAGCAGCGCATCGCCACGCCCGGCCGGGCCATCGCCGACGGCGCCGACTATCTGGTGATCGGCCGGCCCATCCGCGACGCCGTTGACCCGGGTGCCCGCATCGCCGCCATCCAGGAGGAGATCGCGGCGGCACTCGGCCGTTAGCCCTGCCGCCGTCGCCCCATGGATCCTCGCCCCGCGCCGCCCTTCCGGACGCTGTTCGCCCTCTGGCTGCTCGCAGCGGTCGTCCTGCTGCTCACCGGCTGCGCCACCCCGGTGGGTGTGCGCTCCCTGGACCGCGCCGACACCAACCGGCGGCTCACCGAAAACGTCCTGGCCAACGAAAGCCTGAGCGCGCCCACCCAGCAGCTGCTCAACCGGGCCGGCCTCACCGAACTGCAGCGCCAGGACCCGGCTGCGGCCATCAAAGCCCTGCGCGCCGGCGTGCCCCTGGCCGGCACCGCCGACCGCCTGTTCGCCCTGGCCGAGCTGAGCTTTCTCCACGCCGGCCAGGGCGGCGGCCGGCCGCATTACCTGGCGGCCGCCCTCTACGCTTACGCCTACCTCTTTCCCGGCACGGACGCCGGCCTGCCCTCGCCCTTTGACCCGCGCCTGACCACCGCGGTGCTGCTCTACAACCAGGGGCTGGCCTACGGCCTGGCCGGTGCTGCGCCGAACTCGGTGGAACTGCCCACCGGCGCCGCCACCCTGCCCCTGCCCTTCGGTGAACTCAGCCTCCGCCTCGACCCGGAGGAATTCCGCTGGGGGCCGTTCACCCTGGTCCGTTTTACCCCCGCGGCCGGCCTCGAGGTGCGCGGCCTGCGCAACGACTACCGCTGGGCCGGCCTGGGAGCGGCCATGGTCGCCTCGCTCAAGCACATCCCCGGGGCCGAGGTGTCCGAATACACCCTGGTGCCGTCGGTGCTCAAGGTGCCGGTCACCGCCTTCCTGCGCATCGACAACATCGAGGAGACACTCGCCTCGGGCCGGCTGCGCGGCGAGATGACCCTGACCACCCCCCAGGAGGAGCCCGAGGCCAGGGTCAACGGCCAGCGCGTGCCGCTCGATTTCCGGCCGACCACCGCGCTCGCCTCGACGCTCGAGGGCTCGCAGGTGTACGACCTGGAACTCAAGGGGCTGCTCTCCGGCGACCTGCACCTGTTCAAGCAGTCGGCCCGGTTCAAGGACAACGTCTTCCTCATGGCGCCCTTCCGTCCCGGTCGCATCCCGCTGGTGCTCGTCCACGGCACGGCCTCGAGCCCGGCCCGCTGGGCCGAGGTGCTCAACGAAATCCTCAACGACCCGGTGCTGCGGCAGCGCTACCAGATCTGGCTGTTCACCTACAACACCGGCAACCCCATCTTCTATTCCGGCGGGCTGCTCGCCCGGGGGCTGCGCAACATCGTCCACCAACTCGACCCGGAAGGGCGCGACCCGGCCCTGCGCCGGATGGTCATCATCGGCCACAGCCAGGGCGGCCTGCTCACCAAGCTCACTGCCGTGGACAGCGGCACGGTCTTCTGGGACAGTCTGTTCACCGTGCCCCCGGACCGGCTGCGCGTCTCGCCCGAGGCCCGCGCGGCCCTGGAACGCAGCCTCTTCTTCAAGCCGCTGCCCTTTGTCCGCCGGGTGGTGTTCCTCTCCACCCCGCACGGCGGCAGTTTCCTGATCAGCACCTGGCTGAGCAACCTGCTGCAGCGGGTGATCACCCTGCCGTTCGCCCTGCTCAGCCCGCTCGAGGAGATCTTCGACCAGGACCCGAGCGCGCTCAGGGTGGCCGGCATGAAGGAGCAAATCCCGCGGAGCACGGACAACATGAGCCCGAACGCCACCTTCATCCGCACCCTGGGTGCGCTGCCGCTGGCACCGTCGGTCACAGCCCATTCGATCATCGCCGTGGACAATCCCGAGGCTCCCAGGGAGCGATGGGACGACGGCGTGGTCAGCTACGCGAGCGCCCACATCCCGGGCGTGGCCTCGGAACTGGTGGTCCACTCGTCGCACTCCAGCCAGGAACACCCGGCGGCCATCGAGGAGATCCGCCGCATCCTCATCGACAACCTCACCGACTAACACCATCGTACAAGGAGGCCCATCATGCTCATCGATCTACTGCGCAGTCGCCGAAGCATCCGCCGGTTCACCGACCAGCCGGTCGCCCGGGAACAGCTCGACCTGCTCGTCGAGGCGGCCGTGCGCTCGTTTTCATCCAAGGGCAACAACCCCTGGGAGTTCGTGGTCGTCCAGGACCGCGCCACCATCGAGGGACTGGCCGCGGCCAAGACGCACGGCTCGGCCTTCCTGCGGCAAGCGCCGCTGGCCATCGCGGTCTGCGCCGACCCGGCCAAGTCCGATGTCTGGGTGGAGGACGCGGCCATCGGTGCGGCCATCCTCCACCTGCAGGCCGCGGATCTCGGCCTGGGCAGCTGCTGGGTGCAGATCCGCCTGCGTGAGCACGACGCCGCCACCAGCGCCCAGGACTACGTGGCCGAAATGCTCGGCCTGCCGCCGGGGATGATGGTGCTGGCCATCGTCGGCATCGGTCACCCGGCGGACGCCAAGGCCGGCCACCCGCGCGAGTCGCTGCCGTTCGCCCAGGTGAGCCGGGAGCGGTTCGGCCGGCGCGACTGAACCGTGGTTTCCCCCTGCGTACACGGCGCCCAGGACGGCCAAAGGGAAAATTCTGCTTGTCTAAAAGGGAATTTCAGGCTACATAATCGCCCTAGCGTTTGCGCCTGTAGCTCAGCTGGATAGAGCGTCGGACTACGAATCCGTAGGTCGGGAGTTCGAATCTCTCCAGGCGCGCCAGAAAATCAAGGGAGTTACGACTTAGGTCGTGACTCCCTTTTTCTTTGTCCGGCCAACTTGCAAGCACGTTGTAAGCAAAAACACCTAGGTGGTTACCAGCCCAGCCGGGTGCCCATGGGTAGGGCATTTCCGCCCTCACTCCTCCACCTCACTTCACGCGGTCGGTGCCCGGCCAATCAGGCAAAGAACCTTTGTTTTGTCCCGGCAACCACTTTTTTTGTTGAAACGTGGGAGTGCGGCGGACCGGGTTCAGTCTTGGACGCATGGCTGGCGGGAAGAGCATCCGCCGTTCGAGATGGCCGCTTCTATGGCCGCCTGGCTTTTACTGATTGCCACCATGGAACCATTTGCGGATCGCCGTAATGGAGCCATCCCTTGACCTGGCAAATGGCGATCTGCGGCGTTCGGTCTAACGCCGGTACCGCGCCGGTTCTGCGCAGGGCGAATGGATGATCAGGAGGTCGATGGTCGTCCTTGGCATCAGCATGCCTCCCTGTCCACGATCCCGGCCAGTGCCTCCAGTAACGGGGGCAGGTCTTCACAAACCGTGTCATAGACGACGGCAACGTCAACGCCGTCGTACATGTGGATCACCTGGTTGCGCATGCCGATCATCTGTCGCCATGGTAGCGCAGGGTACAGGGCGCGGGTTGCTGCGGAAACGCGCCGGGCCGCCTCGCCGATGATCTCCACGCGACGAATCACCGCGTCCTGCAACTGAGTGTTGCCGGCGAAGGCTTCCATGTCAACGCCTTCCAGATAGGCTAGGGCAAGCCGCGCCGACTCCTGTATGTCGCGAAGGTAGGCGGCGTCACGCTGCATAGATGACCTCCGCCGACTCCAGGATAGCCCGACGTCGGAGGGGATTACGGCTCGCTTCGATGCCCCGGCGACTGACCAGGTCCACCTGGCGCCCGAAGATGCGGGTCAGTTCGTCCTGCATGCTGACCATGTCAAACAAGGTGTACCGGGCACTCGGGGCGAAGCGGACGAGCAGGTCGATATCGCTCTCCGGCCCAAAATCGTCCCGCAAAACCGAACCGAACAACGCCAGTTCCGTTATCCGCCACCGGCGGCAGAATTCCTGGAGCGCTGCTTCCGGGAGTGCAATTCTCGCTTTCATCATGGCACCCTCAATCAACCCCTCGTCGATGTTCGCTTCTAGGCTGAGGCCGGTCTTCGACGTCACCGGCGTCACCGGCGGCTTGCTTCACCGCTTCTTGTCCGTATGCTCATACCGCTCGATCGGCCGATTGGATTCGGTCTTTGTCTGCCGTGCCATCAGTGCCTGTGTGACTGGTCATGGGTGCACCAAGATGCTTGAACGGCGGGCAGGTCGATCGCCAGACGAAACAACCGGCCAGAATCAACAAGGAGAATACAAGGTCGGGCAAGAGGGTGCAAAAAGTTCCGCCCGGTGTCGTCTTCCAACCAGTTGTTTTTCAAAACCTTGCCTTGCCGCTACCAGAATTTTACCTGGGGACCTGCCCTCCTCGACGGGCGTTCACAGGAGTTGAGGAAATCAGCGGCCATAGGTGGCGAACCGAGGTGGACTGCCAAACCCAGGCGAATCGTATGGTTGAGGTGGTTGTCGACCCCGAATGAGTACATCTACCGGGGTTGCTTTCCAGTTTTCGATGAGGTAGACAAATCGGGTGTCAATTTTGAAATAGGGAGGCATGCGTGCATAACCCTGCCCATTCCAGATCCCGTTGTGTAATGCTCTCCCCTCCGTGCTCATATTTTCCCCTTGTTTCTCCAGGTCAATCAAGGCCATTTCCGTCAGAGATGGCGAGGCCATTCTTGCTATTCACTGGGATGGACATTGCTTACCGGGAGGAGTACCGATCCTGAGCAAGGGGCAACTGATGGCTACGGACCCCGGCCTGTCGATTTTCTTCGTGGTAGGTCGCTATTTGTCCCACCGGCCGTGGCATACTGTGGCCAACCAATATAGGGAGAGCCAATGATAGTCCTCGAAGATCTCAAACCGAACGCCGCCATCCGGGGACTCCTGCCGGACAGCCTGGTGACCGTTGTCAGCGTTCAATGGTTTGGCTCTGAAGCCCTTGAACTGACCTACAAGACACCCGGCGGCAAGGTGGCCAACGAACTGCTCTACCGCAGCGACGAGCCCCGGTTGGACCTGGTCGAGCAGGGTCGCCCCTGGAGCTTCGATGGTGACGGCGGCCAGTTCCGCCTGGTCTCCGAGGCCCACCGCATCCGCCTGGCCCACCTGTTCGACCCGTTGCTGGCGGTCCACACCTCCCTGGTCGATCCCCTGCCGCACCAGATCACCGCGGTCTACGAGGCCATGCTGCCCGCGGCAGCCGCTCCGTTTCCTGCTGGCGGACGACCCCGGCGCCGGCAAGACCATCATGGCCGGCCTGCTCATCAAGGAACTGATCGCCCGCGGCGACCTGCAGCGGTGCCTGATCGTCTGCCCGGGCAGCCTGGCGGAGCAGTGGCAGGACGAACTGTACCGGCGGTTCGCAGCTGCCATTCGAGATCCTCACCAACGACAAACTCGAGGCCGCCCGCACCGGCAACTGGTTCATGGAGCAGCGACCTGATCATCGCCCGGCTGGACAAGCTGTCCCGCAACGAGGATCTGCAGCAGAAACTGCAGGCGCCGGACTGCCGCTGGGACCTGGTGGTCTGCGACGAAGCGCACAAGATGTCGGCCACCATCTTCGGCGGCGAGGTCAAGTACACCAAGCGCTACCGCCTGGGCCAACTGCTCTCCACCCTCACCCGCCATTTCCTGCTCATGACTGCCACGCCGCATAACGGCAAGGAGGAGGATTTCCAGCTGTTCATGGCCCTGCTCGACGGCGACCGCTTCGAGGGCAGGTTCCGCGACGGGGTCCACTCATCGGACGTGTCCGACCTGATGCGGCGCATGGTCAAGGAGAACCTGCTCAAGTTCGACGGCACCCCGCTTTTCCCCGAGCGCATTGCCTACACCGTGCCGTACCGGCTTTCGGATGACGAGGCCGCACTCTACAAGGCGGTGACCGAATACGTCCGTGAAGAGTTCAACCGGGCCGAGGCCTTGGAGAACGACAAGCGGTCCGGCACGGTCGGCTTCGCCCTGACCATCCTCCAGCGCCGGCTGGCCTCTTCTCCCGAGGCCATCTACCAGTCCCTGCATCGTCGGCGGGAACGACTGGAGAGCCGCCTGCGGGAGATGGAGGTGCTCCAGCGTGGCGGCGCGGCCAACGTCCTGCCGGCCGCCCTGTTGCCTGTCCTCGACCAGGAGGACGTGGAAGACCTGGAGGACGCGCCGGAGACAGAAATCGAAGCCGCCGAGGAGCAATTCCTCGACCAGGCGACCGCTGCGCGCACCCTGGTGGAACTCAAGGCGGAAATCGATACCCTCGGCCGGCTCGAACGGTTGGCGCAACAGGTGCGGAGCCAGGGCACCGATACCAAGTGGCAGGAACTGGCCGGCCTGCTCCACACCATTTTTACCGCTGCCGGTCCCCTCGGCACAGGCGAGCCCGACATTCCCTACGGCGCCGGGCCGATCCCGCCGCCCAAGCCGTCGGCCCACCAGAAACTGGTCCTGTTCACCGAGCACCGGGACACGCTCAACTACCTGGAGTCCCGGATCACCACCCTGCTCGGGCGCAAATCCGCGGTGGTCGTCATCCACGGCGGCATTGGCCGCGAAGAGCGGATGAAGACCCAGGAGGCCTTCAAGCACGACCCCGAGGTGCAGGTCCTGCTCGCCACGGATGCGGCCGGCGAGGGCATCAACCTGCAGCGCGCCCACCTGATGGTCAACTACGACCTGCCCTGGAACCCGAACCGGCTGGAGCAGCGATTCGGTCGTATCCACCGCATCGGCCAGACCGAGGTCTGTCACCTGTGGAACCTGGTGGCCGAGGAAACGCGGGAGGGCGATGTCTACCGCAAGCTGCTCGAGAAGCTCGAACAGGCGCGCCAGGCCCTGGGCGGGCAGGTGTTCGACGTGCTCGGCAAGCTGCAGTTCGAGGGCAAACCGCTGCGCGAGCTGCTCATCCAGGCCATCCGCTACGGCGAGCGGCCCGAGGTTCAGGCCTACCTGACCACGGTGCTCGACCAGGCCCTCGACCGGGAGCAGTTGCGCGACCTGCTCGACGATCACGCCCTAGCCCGGGACGTCATGGATACCGGCCGCATCCGCCGCATTCGCGAGGAGATGGAGCGCGCCGAAGCCAGGCGTCTGCAGCCGCACTACATCGAATCCTTTTTCCGCGAGGCCTTCCGCCGTCTGGGCGGCACCGAGCGGAAGCGGGAACCCGGGCGCTACCAGGTCACCCATGTGCCGGCACCTGTCCGCAACCGGGATCGGCTGATCGGCACAGGCGAACCGGTACTGCCCCGCTATGAGCGGATCACCTTTGCCAAGGACCTGATCAACCCGCCGGGCCAGCCGCTGGCCGCCTTTGTCTGTCCCGGCCACCCGCTGCTCGATGCGGTCATCGACCTGACCCTGGAACGCAACCGGGACCTGCTCAAGCGCGGTGCGGTGCTCGTTGACGACCGCGACCCCGGGACCAGGCCACGCGTTCTCTTCACACTGGAGCACACCATCCAGGACGCCTCCCTGACCCGCTCCGGCGAGCGGCGGGCCATCTCCCGGCGGCTGCTCTACGTCGAACTGGATGCGGACGGCCAGGCCCGGCACGTCCAGTACGCGCCCTACCTGGACTACCGTCCCCTCAAGGAAAGCGAACCCGGCGCCACGGAGATCCTGGACCGGCCGGAATGCGCCTGGATCACGCGGGAGATGGAACAGCAGGCCCTGGGCCATGCCATCGCCCGGGTGGTGCCGGAACACCTGGCCGAGGTCCGCAAGGGGCGGCTGGAGCTGAACGCCCGCACCATGGCCGCGGTCAAGGATCGGCTGACCAAGGAGATCACCTATTGGGACCACCGCGCCGAGGAACTGAAGCTGCAGGAGCAGGCCGGCAAGCCCAACGCCCGGCTCAACTCCGGCGAGGCACGCAAGCGGGCGGACGGGCTGCAGGCCAGGCTGCAGAAACGACTGGGGGATCTCCGTCTCGAGGCACAGATTTCACCCTTGCCGCCGGTGGTGATCGGCGGCGCGCTCATCGTTCCTGCCGGCCTCATCCCAACCATGATCGGGAAGGAACAGTCGGGCACGCACCCGGTGGACACCATGGTCGCGGCAGCCCGCGCCCGGGGTATCATCATGGACATCGAGCGCAGGCTCGGGTATGACCCTGTGGACCGCGAAACGGAAAAGCTGGGCTATGATATCGAAAGCCGCATTCCAGGGACCGGCCGGTTGCGCTTCATCGAAGTCAAGGGCCGCATCACCGGTGCCCAGTCCATCACCGTGACCCGCAACGAGATCCTCACCTCCCTGAACAAGCCGGACGACTTTATCCTGGCCGTGGTCGAGTTCCTGGATGAGCAGGAACACCGGGTCCATTACCTGCGCCGGCCGTTCCAGCGGGAACCGGATTTTGATGTCACCAGTGTCAACTACGATTTCGCCGGGCTGATCGCCAGAGCTGGGGTGCCGTCATGAGCGGGACGGGGCTTGGCGGATCGGCCAACCGGCGCAGCGCCCTTATTTCAGCAGGAGGATGATTGCCCATGTTTAGTCCACCCGTGATCGCCTTCCAGATTGCCATCGCCGCCATAGTTCTTGTTGGGGCGTATTTTGGCGGCAAGATCGTGTTCATCATTGCCATTATCCTGGCAGTGGGCTGGACGCTGACCATGCTCGGTGGCCCGCTGGTGATGGTCCAACTCGGCACTGTTGTTCTCGCTGCTTGGGCAGGGTTCCACTTCTTTTTCTCGAAGCCGGACACCATTGTCCGCGAAGGGGCGGACAGGCCCGTTGCCCGAGTGGAGCGGCAGAGTCCGGCACCGCACCGGGACACCCCGGCCCGCCAGGCTGTCGTATCGCAACCCCGGCTGCCCACCGAGACTACAGCAGCGGTCCAGGACCAGTCCTCACGATATGCGGCGGCCCCATCCACGCCTCCACCGGCTGTGCAGCCTCGGGAGGTGTCCACCCAGGCCGCACTGGCCCAGACCGTGCAGGAGCAGCCCCCGGCACCGCAGCTGTCATTCAACAACAGGCCCTTGCGGCTCGGCCAGAAGTACTCGGACAAGAAACTCGAGAGGATGTTCGATTTCGATTACAAGGGTCGGGCCGGCATCAAGTCGTCCGCGGCAGGAGAGATCGTCCTGTTCAGCAATGATCGCCAGTCTAGCTACCAGGACGTGGAATTGGGCAACACCATCCTCTTTCAGGGCCAGAATACGGGCAAGGGCGAGCAGAAACTGATCTACGGCAACAAAAAGCTGTACGACGCCTTCACCAACCAGAACACACCCATCTACCTGTTCAAGAACTCTGTCTACATGGGGCAATACCGGGTGTCGGCGAAGCCCTTTCTGAAGAATGGCCGGTGGTTCTTTCCGCTCTCACCGAAATGAGGTGTGCTCAGAAGGAGGGTAGCGCGAGCCGGGTCCTGGTCCGGCACAGGCCGGAGGCCTATGGTGTCAGTCGACGTCACGACTTCGCCGGGGCGGTCGACCGTGCTGGCGGATGGTTTGACCGTTACACGCAGGGCGTACTCCTCTATAGAATGGTATTCCGATCGAACAACACCCGCCACGCCTCTGCAGGCTGCCGCCTGGCACGCGCACCCGGGTGGGTTACTTTTGGGGGGCCAGGGTGGTGTACACCAGGCCCCCTTTTTTTGGACGGGCAGGTCGATCCGCCCAAAAGGCAGACGTTGCAGTGGCCATTCTGGTCGATGCGACAGACGGATTCTTCGTCACCCAACTTCCAGCACGCCATTCGGCGAGGGGACTTCCTTGAACGGGCAGATGAGTGAAATCGCCAGGTGGCGAATTATCAGTGAACTATACAGGCGTCACCCCGGAGCATTTCGGGTCATTGAAACACACCCATGCAGTGGGCAGTATGACTGTCTGTCCCTTTACGAAGAGAAAACATTCCATCATGTTGCCGATTTCAACATTTCAGGAAATATGCATGTCTGGAAAGACGGCCAGTCAGAGTCTTTGCAATGGGACCGTGTAGTCGATGATCCACAATCAACGCTGGACCACGTATGTGACAAACTTCGCCTGCCAAGCGTGAACAAACTGCCGCCCAGTACCCCAACCACCCTCGTGTATCGTTTCATTGCCACCTTTTTGACCCACGCTACGCTGGGAATCCACGAGTGGCAATGTCGCAATGGTATGTGTGACACCTCCGGCTACGGTGGAGGTGTCGTCCAGGATTTTGCCCACTTCCCCCTGGCGCAGGAACGGCTCAGGATACGGATCGACCAGGAACGGATGGACCCCGCCTATCGTTTCTGGTTCATCCGCAAAAATGGTTTCCCCCTCATCTGCCTCGAAACGACCGGTCTGGTGTGGGTGCACGATGCGCCCCAGGCCATTGACCTGATGGACCTCTACAATATGAACCACCGGAACATTTGGTTGACCGTGGTGTCTGCCGCCGGCTTCCTGATGGCCTGACAACGATTCTCCTGTTGCGTTCCCATGAAGAAGAAACTGATTGAAGTCGCCCTGCCGCTGGATGCCATCAACACGGCCTGCGCCCGGGAAAAATCCATCCGCCACGGGCATCCGAGTACGCTTCACTTGTGGTGGGCCAGGCGGCCGCTGGCGGCGGCGCGGGCGGTCCTGTTCGCCCAGATGGTGGACGACCCGTCCAGCTACCCGGATCTTTTCCCGACGGAAAAGGCCCAGGAAAAGGAGCGGCAGCGGCTATTCAGGATCATCGAGGATCTGGTGCTGTGGGCAAACACCACCAACGAGGAGGTGCTGCAGCGCGCCCGCGACGAGATCTGGCGGAGCTGGCGGCGGGCCTGCGCCGAACACGCCGACCATCCCCGAGCGGGCGAACTGTTCGACCGCAATACCTTGCCCGCCTTTCACGACCCTTTTGCCGGGGGCGGAGCGCTGCCGCTGGAGGCGCAGCGGCTCGGCCTGGAAAGCTACGCCTCGGACCTCAACCCGGTGGCGGTGCTCATCAACAAGGCGATGATCGAAATCCCGCCGAAGTTTGCCGGCCGGGAGCCGGTCAACCCGGAGTGGCAGGCCAAGTCCCCGGCGGAGCGGTCCCTGCGCAAGTGGCGAGGCGCCCAGGGGCTGGCCGAGGATGTGCGCTACTACGGCAAGTGGATGCGGGACGAGGCCGAGCGCCGCATCGGCCACCTGTATCCCAAGGTGCAGATCACCGCCGAGATGGTGGCGGAGAGGCCGGACCTCGAGCCCTACCTGGGCCAGTCACTGACTGTGATCGCCTGGATCTGGGCACGGACGGTGCAGAGTCCGAACCCGGCCTTTGCCCGGGTGGCGGTGCCGCTGGCCTCAACCTTCCTGCTTTCCACCAAAGCCGGCAAGGAGGCCTATGTGGAACCGGTGATCGAGGGGGACGGGTATCAATTCAACGTGAAGGTGGAGAAACCGAAGGATGCCGCTGGGGCAAAATTGGGGACGACTGCCGGCAAGCGGGCCGCCTTCCGGTGCCTAATGTCCGGCGTTCCAGTGACCTATGACCACATCCGTGAAGAAGGAAAGGCCGGCCGGATGGGTGCGCGACTGATGGCTATCGTTGCCGAGGGGTCACGAGGGCGTGTCTACCTCTCGCCAACGTCGGAGATGGAAACGGTTGCCCGATTCGCGCAGCCATCGTGGCGGCCGGAAACGTCTCTCCCCGTCAACCCGCGCGATTTCAAGACACCAAATTACGGCCTGATCACCTTTGCCGACCTTTTCACACCCCGCCAACTCGTGGCCCTGACCACCTTCTCCGACCTGGTGCAGGAAGCCCGGGAGCTGGTGCAGCGCGATGCCATCCAGGCGGGCATGATTGAAGATGGAAAATCCTTAACTGATGGTGGCACGGACGCAATAGCCTATGCTGATGCGCTGTCGACCTATTTATCGTTTGCGGTGGACAGGGTTGTTGATCGGCATACATCAATCGCGACTTGGGATTCAAGTCCTTCTAAGCTTCAGCTCAGAAACACATTTGCACGGCAGGCTATTCCTATGACCTGGGACTTTGGCGAGGGCAACCCATTTTGCATGTCCTCCGGGACTTGGTCACCCAGTATTGAGTGGGTCCGCAAGTCTCTTGGTTTTCTG
>CAVWHP010000026.1:0-183447 GCA_963754825.1 uncultured delta proteobacterium
TGCTCCATGTGCACGAAGACACGCGCCAGCACAAAATCGATGAATGCCTGCTGCTTGTCGGAAAACCGATGACCAATCGCCAGCCGTGCCCTGGTGGCCCGCTCCTCCCGGGTCAGCGGCGGTGAGGTGAAGGCCACATAGGCGAGCACGTCGAACAGGTCGCTCTTTTCCGCGGCGATGATCCGCTGCATCTCGGCAAGCTGCTCATTGGCGAAACCTTTCTCGGCCAACCCCTCCAGCAATTTTCTGCGCGTGTCCGGCACGCTCCACAGGGCACGCAACTCGTCCTCGTCCTTGAAAAAGGCGGGGAGATTGCCGAACAGGGCCTCCATGAACTGGTGCGCCGACATCGGAGTGTCATCCGGGTGCCAGAAACTGGTGGCGGTCATGAACTCGATGGTCCGCTCCTTGCCGTCCGCCAGCTTGACCTTGGCCTTCTTGATACAGGTGCACGGTCGCTGCCCGCATTTCGGGCAGGGATCCTTCTCGCAGACACAGGGCCGCTGGCCGCAAACCCTGCAGGGCTGCGGTGATGGCTTCTCGCAGGTGCACGGGTAACAGCCGCACTTTGGACAGGCGTCGGGCTCCATCGGCTCGCCGTCCCATTCCGGATCGCTGAAATGGTGATGCGCCTTGACGAAGTCGTAGATGGTGAAATAGTCCTTGCCCTCATACAGGCGGGTGCCGCGGCCGATGATCTGCTTGAACTCGATCATGGAGTTGATCGGCCGCATGAGCACAATGTTGCGGATGTTGCGCGCATCAACCCCGGTGGACAGCTTCTGCGAGGTGGTCAGGATGGTGGGAATGGTTTTTTCGTTGTCCTGAAAATCCCGCAGGTGCTGCTCGCCCAGACCGCCGTCGTCGGCCGTGACCCGGTGGCAGTAGTTCGGGTCCGTGCTGCTTGTCAGCTGATTGACCAGATCGCGCACCGCCAGGGCATGGGTCTGGGTGGCGCAGAAAACCAGGGTCTTTTCCCGCTGATCGATCAGGCCCAGGAAGATTTCCACCCGCTTCTTCTCCCTGGCCATGATCTCGATCTTCTTGTTGAAATCCTCTTCCTGGTAGATTTTTCCGGCCTCGATCTCGCCCTCGACCAGGGTGTCATCGGCGGTGTACACGTACTCGTCCAGGGTGGTGGCGATCTGTTTCACCCGAAACGGGGTCAGGTAGCCGTCGTTGATGCCGTCCTTGAGCGAGTAGACAAACACCGGTTCGCCGAAATAGGCGTAGGTATCGACGTTGTCCTTGCGCTTGGGCGTGGCGGTCAGGCCCAACTGCACGGCCGGGGCAAAGTAGTCGAGGATCTCGCGCCAGTTGCTTTCGTCGTTGGCGCCGCCGCGATGGCATTCGTCAATGATGATCACATCGAAGAAATCCGGCGGATACTCGCCGAAATAAGGGCTCGGCCGGCCGTTCTTCGGCGGTCCGCTCATGAAGGTCTGAAAGATGGTGAAAAAGAGGCTGCCGTTTTTCGGCACCTTGCCTTTCTTCTTGATCTCATCCGGGGCGATGCGCACCAGCGCGTCTTCGGGGAAGGCGGAAAAGGCGTTGTAGGCCTGATCGGCCAGGATGTTGCGGTCAGCGAGAAAGAGGATGCGCGGTCGCCGGGTCGGCTCGCCTTCGGTCTTCCAATCCGTCAGGTTCCAGCGGCTGTGGAAGAGCTTCCAGGCGATCTGAAAGGCGATGAAGGTCTTGCCCGTGCCGGTGGCCAGGGTCAGGAGGATGCGCGCCTGCCCCTCGGCGAGCGCGGCCAGCACCCGCTCCACGGCAATGTCCTGGTAGTAGCGGCCCTGAAAATAGCCGCCCCGATCCTCGAACGGCACCGCGGCGAACCGGTCCCGCCAGGCGTTCTCGGTGGCAAAGGTCCGGTTCCAGAGATCCAGCGGGGTAGGGTAGTGGGCCAGTTCGCCCTCTGTGCCGGTTTCCCGGTCGATGCCGTACACGCCCTGGCCGTTGGTGGCGTAGGTGAAGCGGATCGCGAGCTTTTCGGCGTAATCCTTGGCCTGGCCGACCCCTTCGGTCAGTGGCCTGTCCCAGGCCTTGGCCTCGACCACGGCCAGCTTGGTGTTGCGGTATTCGAGCACATAATCGGCGGTGAGCGGCTTGCCCCGCTTGCCGTGCCCTTCGAGGCGACCGAGCGTGATCGGGTATTCCGGCCGGATGCGGCTGCCCTCCACCATGCCCCAACCGGCGGCCTTGAGGGCCGGGTCGATGTGCAGCAGGCGGGTTTCGGCTTCGTTCATGGCTGACTCCTAGAGTTGACCGCTGAAGGCTTGATGGAGGAGGGATTTTTTCAGTTCGTCGAGGGCGGTGAGTTTCTGCTGGTAGATGGATTCGAGGTGGTGGGTTTCCTCGCGGAGGGAGGAAAGTTGCGGGACCACCAGCTTCTGAATTCTTAGTGGCGGCAATACCACGTTTACGCTATTGAATTTGGATTTATTAACGATTGGAATTGTCGTTCCCGAAGCAAAAGTTTCCAACTGTGATTTGAAAAAAAAGGAGAGTGACTGAAAAAACATGAACTCTGGAATTGCTTGGCTTTCGTCCGGCAGGATGGCGTTAATCTGTTGGTTAAACGCAACGGGTACAGTATTGAAACCAATTTTACCCAAATTGCCGATACACGAAACTAAGACTGACTTTGCTGGAATCGTCCTGGCAACTGCTGCACCTGCCTCCGAAAGGCCATCGGTCGCTGAATCAAAAGCCTCACCACACAATTCGGGTGGCTTAACTAGAGGCATAAATCTACCGTAGAACTCTGAGTTGTTCTTTGGCGGTGTTGATCCTGTAGAAGTTTTGAATACATCGCCTAGCTTCTTCCTGGTCCACCCATCGCCCCGCTGGGTGAAGACGGATTGCAGGTGGCTTTCGAACAGGGCGCGAGCGTTCTGCAGGTTCTTTTCGGCGTTGGCTTTGGCGGTGGCGATGCCGTCAAAGGCTTCGTCGAGAATGTTGACGATGCGCTGCTGTTCGGGGAGAGAAGGATAGGTAATTATAAGTTCTTTCAGTAGCTTGTAGTGCCGTGCATAGCCCAGAGAATGAAGATTCGCCGTCTGAAGCTGGTAGTAGAAGAATTTAGGGAGGAGAAAACTCTTTGGCTGCAAAATTTTCACGCCGTCAGCGCCGAGCACGAAGTCAAAATCGACGTATTTCAGGACTTTGGTGTGGTCACCAAACACAACGACGGGCGTCGTAATTTTAAAGAGGTCGGCTCATGGTCCCAATAGCCGTTGCATAAACGCGTCCTCTTGCGAAATGATCGGATACGCCCCATCGACCAAGAAATCCTTTCGCTGAATCTTAGAGGTATAGGTTACCTTTTCGATGCACTCATCAAACGGCTTTGTTTGCCATCCCGCTTTCATAGCAACGCCCGGATATTCGCCAGCACCTCCGCGCTCTCCGCATCCAGCGCCGCAATCTCATCCATGATCTCCTGCGGGCTGCGATGTACCACCACCTCGCCGCCGTCCGGGTTCTTCACCGACAGGTCGAAGGTCGCCGGGTCAATCCCGGCAACATCCACGCTCCAACTCTTGGGCGAGTCGGCGAAGGTCTTTTGCAACTCGACGAACTCGGCCAGGTCGTCATCGTTCAAGGGGTTGGTCTTGCCCAGGTTCCGGCCCGGGTCCAACTGGTAGTACCAGATCGTTCGGGTCGGCGCGCCTTTCTCGAAGAACAGCACCACCGTCTTCACCCCGGCGCCCTGGAAGGTGCCGCCGGGACAGTCGAGCACGGTGTGCAGGTTGCAGCTTTCCAAGAGGAGTTTGCGCAGGCTCACCGAGGCGTTGTCCGTGTTGGAGAGAAAGGTGTTCTTGATGACCACGCCCGCCCGGCCGCCGGCCCGGAGCATCTTGACGAAGTGCTGGAGGAAGAGGAAGGCCGTCTCGCCGGTGCGGATCGGGAAATTCTGCTGCACCTCCTTGCGCTCCTTGCCGCCGAAGGGGGGATTGGCCAGGATCACGTCGAAGCGGTCCCGCTCCTGCACATCGGCCAGGTTTTCTGAAAGGGTGTTGGTGTGCTGGATGTTCGGCGCCTCGATGCCGTGCAGGATCATGTTCATGATCGCAATCACATAGGCCAGCGACTTCTTCTCCTTGCCGTAAAAGGTGGTGGTCTGGAGCGTGGTGCGGTCTTTGGTGGTCAGGTTGCCCCGCGTTTTCAGGTACTCGAAGGCCTCGCACAAGAAGCCGGCGGACCCGACCGCGCCGTCATATATCCGCTCGCCGATCCTGGGCTGGACCACCTGGACGATCGCCCGGATGAGCGGGCGCGGGGTGTAGTACTCGCCGCCATTGCGCCCGGCGTTGCCCATGTTCTTGATCTTTGCTTCGTAGAGGTGCGAGAGTTCGTGTTTCTCGGTCTGTGAGCGGAAACGGAGTTCGTCGATATGGTCGATGATCTCCCGCAGGTTGTAGCCGCTGGAGATCTTGTTTTTGATCTCGCCGAAGATCTCGCCGATCTTGTACTCGATGGTGTTGGGGCCGCTGGCCCGCTGCTTGAACCCGTGCAGGTAGGGGAACAGCTTCAGGTTGACGAAGTCGCGGAGGTCGTCCCCGGTCAGGGCGGTGTTGTGATCGAGGCTGCCGTTGCTGTCCTTGGGCGCGGCCCAGCGTTCCCAGCGAAAGGGTTCGTCGAGGATATAGGTGTAGGGCCTGCCCTCGAGCGCGGCCTCCATGGCCTTGTCCTCTTCCAGGTTGTCGAGGTACTTCAAAAAGAGGAGCCAGGAGGTCTGCTCGGTGTAATCAAGCTCGGTGGTGCAGCCGGCTTCCTTCCAGAGAACGTCGTCGATATTTTTGAATGCTTGTTCGAACATGGCTATCCTTGAAAAAATTTTCCCGGATGCAGGCAAAGACTGCTGCTGCATCCGGGAGTTGGCACACAGTCTGTCAGCGGACCGCCACACCCTGCGCGCGCAGGTACTCCTTCAACTCGCCGATGCTGATGATCCCGAAATGGAACACCGAGGCGGCGAGCAGCACGCTCGCCCCGGCCCGGGAGGCCTCGAGGAAATGCTCCAGCTTGCCCGCCCCGCCAGAGGCCACCACCTGGGCCGAGACCGCCGCCTTGATGGCCCGGATCACCGGCAGGTCGTAGCCGGTCTGCACGCCGTCGCCGGCCTTGCTGGTGGGCAGGATCACCGGCACGCCGAAGCCGTCGACCCGCCTGGCCCACTCGATCGCATCCGTGCCGGTGGCGGTGCGGCCGCCGTCGATGTACACCTCGTAGCCCGAGGGCAGGGCCGGGTTGCGGTCCACGTCGATGGCCACGGTCACCCGGTCTGCGCCCAGTTCCCTGACCATCTCGGCGATGATCTCCGGCTTGCGGAAGGCGGCGCTGCTGGTGGAGATCTTGTCCGCGCCGGCGGCGAGCACGGCCTCGGCGGTCTTCAAATCGGCGATGCCGCCGCCCACGGTGAAGGGCACGGTGGTGACCGCGGCCACCCGCCGAACCACGTCGAGCATGGTGGCCCGACCCTCGACCGTGGCGGTGATGTCGAGCAGGGCCAGTTCGTCCGCGCCGGCGGCGCAGTAGGCGCGGGCGCAGGCCACCGGGTCGCCGGCGTCGCGGATGTCGACGAAATGAACGCCCTTGACGACCCGGCCGTCACGCATATCCAGGCAGGGCATGATCTTTCTCTGCTGTTCCACGGTGTCTCTCCTTTCTTTTCCTTTGGTGCGGGTCTGGCGGGCGCGGCTGCGCTCCACCTGTTCATTGCTGCTGGTTGCGTGCCGCACCCGACGCAACTTGAGCCGGGGCGGAACGACCCGCAGATCGTACCAGCATCGCCCCGGCGCGGGGTATGGAAATCCGGAGTGGCGCGTCTTTTTCCGGCCTGGGCCGGTTGCCGGTGAGAGCGCGGAGCCGTTGCGCCCGAGTGGTTTGTGCCGCGGATGAGCGTGTTTCGCGGGGACGATGCCGGTGTTCCTGCTTGCATCCGACCGGGTGGGTGTCTATGGTGGGGGCGCCCCGGCCCCCCGGTCCGCGGTCGGTACCGCCCGCTCCCGCGGCGGACCGCCTCAACCCCCAAAAAAAGAGATATCCCCATGCTCGTTCCCGCTTTGGCCATTGTTGTCGGCCTGGTGCTGCTCGTGTGGAGCGCCGACCGGTTCATCGAGGGGTCGGCCTCGCTCGCCCGTCACTTCGGCATGCCGCCGCTGCTCATCGGCATGCTCATCGTCGGTTTCGGCACCTCGGCGCCGGAGATGTTCGTCAGCGCCCTGGCCTCGTCCCAGGGCAACCCGGGCATCGCCCTGGGCAACGCCTACGGCTCGAACATCACCAACATCGCCCTGATCCTCGGCCTCACCGCCGTGATCAGCCCGGTGGCAGTGCACTCGCGGGTGCTGCGCCAGGAGCTGCCGATCCTCACCCTGGTGAGCGCGCTGGCGGTGTATCAGGCCTGGGACGGGGACCTGTCGCTCGCCGACGCGGTGGTGCTGCTCACTGTGTTTGCCGGCCTGATGGCCTGGTCCATCGTCCAGGGTATCCGCCAGCGGTCCGATGCCCTGGGCGCGGAGATGGAGGACGAACTGGCCGTGCACGCCATGTCGCTCAATCGGGCGGTGGTCTGGCTGCTGGTCGGGCTGGTGCTGCTCATCGTCAGCTCGCGCCTGCTCGTCTGGGGGGCGGTGGACATTGCCCGCCAGTTGGGTGTGGACGACCTGATCATCGGCCTGACCGTGGTGGCCGTGGGCACCTCGCTGCCCGAGCTGGCCTCGTCGATCATCGCCATCCGCCGCAAGGAGCACGACATCGCCCTGGGCAACGTGCTCGGCTCCAACCTGTTCAACACCCTGGCCGTGGTCGGCATCGCCGGCACCATCCACCCCATGGCGGTGGCGCCGGAGGTGCTCAGTCGGGATCTGGCCGTGATGACCGGGCTGACGCTTTTCCTGTTCGTGGCCGGGTACGGCTTCCGCGGCCCGGGCAAGGGGCGCATCAACCGCTTCGAGGGCGGGGCCATGCTCGCCGTTTACCTGGGCTATACGGCCTACCTGGTGCTGGGGGTGATGGGCGGGAAGGCCTGAGTACCGGTCCGGGGCAGACCGGGGGAGGGAGGGGGACGGGTCAGTCCTCGTCGTCGTCCGCGGTGGGGTTGTCGAGAATGCCGTCGAACAGGGCGTTCAGGTTGCAGGCCGGTCGGCTTGCCGTCGTCTCCGCTTCGTCCGCCGGCGGGGTGGGGGTGGGTTCGGGTTGTTCGGCCATGGCTGCTCCGCGCTGAGGGAAAAAAAGACGCCGCCCGCTCCGCGCCGGGTTCGACCGGGCGGGGCCGGCGGCGATCAGGGTCGGGCGTCGCCCGGGCGATCGCTCATTCCCAACCGATGGGTTGGTAGCCCCGGTCCTGCAGGCACTGGATCATGAAGTTCTTGAACACCGGGGTCGGCTCACTGGCCTTGATGATGCCGTGCACCAGGCCGCTGGCCGCCCCGGCCGCGGCGCCGATGCCGATGCCCCGGCCGAAGCTGCCGGCCGCGGCCCCGGCCGCACCGCCGATCACCGCGCCGCCGGCGCCGCCGATGGCCGTGCTTTTCGCCGCCTCTTTGCCGGCATCGGACTTGACGTACTGCTCGGCCAGGGTCTCACACTCGGCGATGTCTTTCTGCGCCTGCGGTTCGCCGACCTGCTGCAGGTGGGTGTTGGGGTAGAGGACCGGGCCGGTGGCGCTGCAGCCGGCGAGCAGCAGCAGGGCGAGAACAGCGGGTAGCATTTTCATGGGGTCGTTTTCTCCGCAATCGGTTTGAGGTGGATACGAGAGGCCTGTTGATCATGGATATCACTCCCGCAGCCGTTCTTCAAGGCGCAAAAGCGGGGTGTTCCATCCCTGGCACCTGTCCTGACGGGAGAGGGCAGGGGGGCTGACGGCGCGCCTTTCGGCCGCTGCCAAGCCATCGCGGCCACCGGGTATCGTTGACGACACGCACACGATGCAGTAGAAAAAAGCCCGTGTCCCAAGGCCCGGCGTCGCACGCCGGCCAGGATTGGGCCAACCGGAGGCGGGCAACGGCCGCCGGTTGCGCCGGTGACGCCAGAGATCAACCCGAACCTCCCGTGGTGCAGTGAAACCGATCCGCCTGCTCTCCCTTGTCCTGCTGCTTTCCCTGTTTGCCGCCGCCATCGCTGTCGCGGCCCCGGCGAAGCGCTACGATCTCGTCTACACCTGGGAGACGAGCGTACAGCGCGTGCTCGCCTACCAGGGCAAACTCACCCGCACGGCCGGGTTGCCGAAGAGCGGCCAGGTGCAGATCGTCGGGCGGGGGCGGGAGTTCGGGTTGGTCTACCCGGCTCGGACCACGCTTGCCCAGGCGAAGAAAATCGCCGCCCGGCAGAACCCCGTCCTGCGCCGGGCCGGGCTCAAGTCGGCGCAGGCGGTGGCCGCGAACGGTTACCACAGTCTCTACCATGTCCACTACGGCCGGGGAACGAACCTGCAGCAGCTGGCCCGGGACCGCGCCCGCATTGCGACCAAACTGGGCAAACAGGCGGCCGGCCGGCTGGTCATCGAACGGATCGACGCGCGCACCCACGCCATCGTTTACCGCTCGTGGACCGGCAAGACCGCGACCCAGCAACTGGCCGGCAAGCACCGGACCCTGCTGCGCGACAAAAAGCTGATACCGACCGTGGTGGCCGCGGCGGTACGGCCGACGGTGAGCGACACCGCCGGTTCGGTGGCCGTTGCCAGTCCACCCGCGGACAAACGGCAACGCGCGGTTTCGACCGTGACGGCGACACCGTCGCCGTCCACGTCCATGTCCAAGGTCAAGTCGCCGGTGGTGCCGCGGCCCGGTGTCGCCGACCAGGGGGAGAAAGAACTGCCCGTTGTCCAGGAGGCCACCGTGGTCCCCGCAACCACGGCCGGGCTGAACGGCGACCTGCAATCCTTCCTGCGCAACCAGCAGGCCAAGGGCCGGCTGGCCAGAAACGACAGCACCGCGCTGGTGGCCTATGACCTGACCAGCAACACCTACCTGGCCAGCCACAACGCCCAGCGCTCCTTCCAGGCGGCCAGCATGATCAAGCCGTTCGTCGCCCTGGCCTTCTTCCACCAGGTCGACAAGGGCAAACTGAAGTACACCGCCCAGCATCGCCAGATGATGGTGCGGATGATCCAGCACAGCGACAACGAGGCCACCAACTGGTTCATGCGCCAGGTCGGCGGCCCGGCCCGCTGCCAGGCCCTGCTCAAACAGGCCTACGGGCCGCTGGTCCGCCGGGTGAACATCTGCGAATACATCCCGCCGGGCGGCAAGACCTACAGGAACAGCGCCCAGCCGACCGACTACATCGCCTACCTGAAGGCCCTGTGGCAACACCAGCTGCCGCATTCCGAGGAGATGCTGCGGGTCATGGCCCTGCCCGGACGGGACCGCATCTACTGGGGCACGCAGCTGCCCAAGGGCACGCGGGTGTACAACAAGACCGGCACCACCGCGCACCTGTGCGGCGACATGGGCATCATCGTGCCGCCGGGCAAACGGCAGGCCCCCTATATCATCGTCGGCATTGTCCAGCGCCCCTCCAAACCCAAGGATTTCAAGCACTGGATGGTGTCCGGCGGCAATGTCATCCGCGATTTCTCCACGCTCGTCTACCGGGAGATGCAGGACCGGTACAACTTCCTCTGAGCGGACCGGCCGGTTCGCCGCCGCCCGCGGCATCGGGTCCGCCGCACCGCCGGCAACGGTTCCGCGACAAACAACCCCACCCTGCGACAAGGAGCGCCTCTGTTCATGGACAAGGAAACAGCCGCCCGCTTGGCCCGCACTCCGCTCCACAGCCTGCCGGCCGAGACCATCCTCGCCGAGTTGGCCACCTCGACCGCCGGACTGGCCCGAGACGAGGCCAAACGCCGACTGAAAGATGTCGGCCCGAACCGCCTGCCGCCGCCGCCCAGGGAAAGTCTCCTCAAGCGGTTCTTCAAACATTTCCACGACCTGCTCATCTACATCCTGCTCGCCGCCGGGTTCGTTACCGCCGTGCTCGGCCACTGGGTGGACACCGGCGTCATTCTCGGGGTGGTGTGCATCAACGCCATCATCGGTTTTCTCCAGGAGGGCAAGGCCGAGGAGGCCCTGCAGGGGATCCGCAAGATGCTCTCGGTCAAGGCCCATGTCCGTCGTGACGGCCAGTGGGGGGAGATCGATGCCGGCACGCTCGTGCCCGGCGACATCGTCCGCCTGCGCAGCGGCGACCGTGTACCCGCCGACCTGCGCCTGCTCGAAGCCGCCAACCTGCGCATCGAGGAATCCGCCCTGACCGGCGAGTCGGTGCCGTCGTCCAAGAGGATCGACCCGGCGGACGAGGATGCCGGCATCGGCGACCGCCACTGCCTGGCCTATTCCGGCACCATGGTCACCGCCGGGCAGGCGGTCGGCGTGGTCACGGCCACCGGCCCGAACACCGAGCTGGGCCGGATCAGCACCATGATCAGTGAGGTGCAGCGGCTGGAAACGCCGCTCACCCGCGAGATGCGCCGGTTCGGCACGGTGCTGTCCATCGCCATCCTCACCCTGGCCCTGGTCATGGTGGTGATCGGCCGACTGCTGCACGGCTACGGCATCAGCGAGCTGTTCCTGGCCGCCATCGGCTTTGCCGTGGCCGCCATCCCCGAGGGGCTGCCGGCCATCCTCACCATCACCCTGGCGCTCGGCGTGCAGCGCATGGCCCGGCGCAACGCCATCACCCGCAAGCTCAACGCGGTGGAGACGCTCGGCTCGGTGACCGTGATCTGCTCGGACAAGACCGGGACCCTGACCCGCAACGAGATGACCGCACGCCACGTTCTCACCCGCGCCGGCCGCTTCGACGTGGAGGGCACCGGCTACGCGCCCGAGGGCAGCATCAGCCTGGACGGGCGGGAGGCCACGCCTGGAGGACCACGGCTCGCTGCAGGCCCTGGTCGAGGTGATGGCCGTGTGCAACGACGCCGAGCTGCGCGGCGAGGAGGGCGTCTGGTCCGTGCTCGGCGAGCCCACCGAGGGCGCCCTGCGCACCCTGGCGCACAAGACCGTTTTTGACGAAACCAGCTACGATCGCCTGGCGGTGGTGCCCTTCGAGTCGGACAACAAGTTCATGGCCACCCTCAACCGGCTGCCGGGTAGCGGCCGGCGGATCCTGCTCAAGGGTGCGCCGGACCGGCTGCTCGACCGCAGCACGCACCAGCTGGAGGCGGACGGCACCATCGTCCCGCTCGACCGCGCAGTCTGGGAGGAGCGGATCGAGGCCCTGGGCGCGGAAGGGCTGCGCGTGCTCGCCGCGGCCCGGCGCGAGGCGGACGAGGAGACAGACACCCTGGCCGTGGAGGACGTGCAGGCGGACATGGTCTTCCTCGGCCTGGTGGGCATCATCGACCCGCCCCGGCCCGAGGCGATCGAGGCGATCCGCAGCTGTCGGCAGGCCGGCATCCGGGTGGTGATGATCACCGGCGACCATGCCGGCACGGCCAGCGCCATCGCCCGGGAGATGGGCATCAGCGACGACGGCCGGGCGGTCACCGGCGCCGAGCTGGAGGCCGCCACCGACGAGCAGCTGCAGGAACTCGTCAAGGAGCACGGTGGTGTTCGCCCGCACCAGCCCGGAGCACAAGCTGCGCCTGGTCCAGGCCCTGCAGGCCAACGGCGAGGTGGTGGCCATGACCGGCGACGGCGTCAACGACGCACCGGCCCTGAAGCGCGCCGACGTGGGCGTGGCCATGGGCATCAAGGGCACCGAGGCCACCAAGGAGGCGGCCGAGATCGTGCTCGCCGACGACAACTTCCAGTCCATCGAGCGGGCGGTGGAGGAAGGGCGGACCATCTACGACAACCTGCGCAAGGCCATCCTCTTCATCCTGCCCACCAACGGCGCCGAGGGACTGGTCATGCTCGCCGCGGTCACCTTCGGCCTCGTCCTGCCGCTCACCCCGGTGCAGATCCTGTGGGTGAACATGGTCACCGCCGTGACCCTGGCCGTGGCCCTGGCCTTTGAGCCGGCCGAGGCGGACGTGATGGCCCGGCCGCCGCGCCGCTCGGACGCCCCCATCCTTGACGGCTACTTCCTGTGGCGGATCTTCTTCGTTTCCGTGCTCATCGGCGGGGCGACCATCGCCGTCTTCCTGGTCGGCAAGGAGAACGGCCTGTCGCTCGAGCTGGCCCGCACCCTGGCGGTGAACACCCTGGTGTTCGGCCAGCTGTTCTACCTGTTCAACAGCCGCCACCTGCGCACCTCCAGCCTGCGGCGGGACACCCTGCTCGCCAACCGGGTGGCCTGGGGCGCGGCGGTGGTCCTGCTGTGGCTGCAGATCACCTACGTGTACGCGCCGTTCATGCACAGCCTGTTCGGCTCGGCGCCGCTGGCGCCCTGGCTGTGGCTGATCCCCGTGGGCATCGGCGCGGCCGTGTTCTTGCTGGTGGAGCTGGAAAAGAAGGTGGTGGCCCGTAGGGTCCTGAACCGTTGACGAATGCTTGAACCGACCGGCGGACCGCGCCGGTCAGCAAACAAGGAGAAACCCATGTGCGCACGAGCCAACCGTAGTGTCACCGTTGTCGTCCTCGCCGCCCTGCTCCTGATCGCCGGCCTGGCCCGGCCGGGGTTCGCGGCGGAGGCGTTGGACATCTGCAGCCTGGTCAGCAGCGAGCAGCTGGCCGCCCTGCACCGCAAACCGCTCTACCCCAAGTCCCAGGAGAACGGCTGCTACTGGAGCCGGGAACCGGGCACCATGGCCTACCTGCACATCGGCGTGCTTGAGAGTACCCAGCCGCTGCGCCAGTATTTCCACCCGCAGTTGTCTGCCACGACCACGCTCGAGCCGATCATCGACCTCGGTGACGAGGGGCTGATGAGCGTGGTGGAGGGCGAGGTGGGCGTGGTGGTCATCCGCAAGGGCGACCGGGTGCTGCAGAGCGCGGCCACCTTCCTCGATATCAAGCCGGGCAGCGACAAACAGCAGGTGCTGTGGGCCATCTACCGGGACGTTCTCGAGCGGATGTGAGGCCCATCGGCCGCCTCCGGAGAGACTCCCGCCCCGTTCCACCGCGTCCTGATCCCGGACAAACAACCCCACTCCAACCAGGCTTGTCCCATGCGTTTTCTGTGTCTTTTGCTGATCGTGCTGTGTGCCCAGGCGGCCCGGGCGGAGATCCCGGCCACGCCGGTGATGACCCTGTACCGGTTCAACGGCTCGCTGAACATCCCTTATTACGATGTCGACCAGTTCCGCCGCTCCGGCCCGTCGACCCCGGCCGGCACCCTGGCCCAGGGCAGCTCGCTCGTGCCCTGCCTGGTGGTCACGGACGGCGAACCGCTCACCGACCGCAAGGGCGTGCCCTACGTGGGCTTTCAGGTGGTGGTGGACGCCCGCTCCGCCACGCCCGCCTCGGCGGCCCGCTTCCAGGCGGTGCGCACCGCCCGCCAGGCGCAGACCGTGAACAACCACCACTGCCCGGCCGATGTGCGCCACGTGCTCGATGTGCGCAACCTCTACGCCATGAGCAAGGCGCCCGCCTTTGACCCGCAGCGTCCGGCCGCGCCCGTGCGCGCCGCCCGACCGGCCGCCGGTGAACTGGACCGGATCGTGCGCGCCTTCCACAACTCGTCCGCCTGCGACACGGCCAACCGGCGGCTGACCGACCGCCGCGCCGCCCTGCAGACCGCCTGGGACCGGTTCAGCCGCGATCATCGCGGTAAGTGGTCGGCCGCCTTAGTGAAGCGCGCCCGCCACCTGGACATCACCATGCGCACGGCCATCTTCGAGGGCCACCTGGAGCGCGGCTGCAACGCCTACGGCACCTGCGAGCGCAACATCATCGCCCTGTCGATCCGCAACCGGGCGCTCGAATCCTGCGTCCGCCGCCAGGGCTGCGCCGCCACCGGTGACTTCGAAAGCGTGGCCACCGCGGTCTCCCAGTACAACATCTGGGACGAGTACCTCACCCAGGTCTCGGGCCTGACCTCGTGCTTCCTGCGCGACGACCTGAGCGGCGCCACCGACGCGGCCGGCCGCAACTACCACCGGCTGCAGCAGTTGTACGCCCAGAACCGGGCGGACGTGGAGCGCATCCTGTTCGGCAGTGACCGCGACCTGCGGGCGATCTTCCCGGGCAACAGTCTCGCTGACCTGAAGGCGCTCAAGCACTACTACCACGCCCCGGCCATGGGCAAATGCTTCCCCGAAGAGCCGCGGGTCGAGTACATGTCCGGCGCGGTGGCCCGCAAGGGCAACAACTTCGCCCTGCTCGCCGACACCCGCATCCACGTGGACGACCGGGTGGGGGAGGGCTACCGCTTCCGCAGTTTCCGCGTCCAGGACGGGCCGGTCCGCGATGTGACCCGCATCGTCGACAATTACCGCGGCTTCGTGGTCGACAAGCGGCGGGTCACCCTCCAGCCCGCCGGCCGCTGCGCCCCCTACGGCCTTCCGGCCGGCTGCCGCTTCAGCGAGATCGGCCGCTACCGGAAGACCCCTTCCTGGGTGAACACCGGCCGGCCGCTGGAGGTACAGTGCCGGATCAAGGACCGGGGCGAGCAGTGCCAGGGGGCCGGCACGGTGCGGACCGCCCGGGTGGGCGGGGTCTGCGACACCGAGATGCGGCCGTTCACCGGCGTGCCCTGAGCGGGCGCGCCCCTCGGCCAGGAACCTTACCGAATCCTTTCTTGTCTTTGCCTGTGACTCTGCGGAAGATTTACGTATCGATCGACCCGCAGGTCGATGGCGAAGCGGGCCGCCCAGGGCGGGCCGAACGCACAGGAGGGAAGCGATGGATCGCACCTGGACAAACCGAAACGACGACCACGGCAGCAGACCGGCAACCCACCGTCCGACGACCTGGAACGGCGGGTCGAACACCGCACCTATGAATTGCAGGAGATGCACCGGCACACCCTGCAGGCCGAGAAGCTCAGGACCCTGAGCCGGTTTTCCGCCTCGGTGGCGCACGAGCTGAACAACCCGCTGCAGGGCATGCTCACTGTGCTCGGCGGCCTGCAGCGCCGGGCGGAGCTGAGCGACGAGGACCGGCAGCTGCTCGAGGCGGCCCTGGGCGAGGGCCGCCGCATGCGCCAGCTGCTGCGCAGCCTGCAGGAGTTTGCCCGACCCTCGGCCGGACGCCAGGTGGTCATGGATGTGCAGGCCACTCTCGACGGCCTCCTCTTGATGCTCGCGCCGGACCTGGAACGGGCCGGTATCGCCGTGCGGCGCGACGACAGCACCGACCTGCCGCGCATCCTCGCTGACACGGACCGCATCGTCCTGGTGTTCGAGAGTCTCGTGGTCAACGCCATCGAGGCCTGCCAGGGGCGGGGCGGCACCCTCACCGTGACCACCCGGCGGCGGGGCGACCGGGTGAGCGTGGCCTTCACCGACACCGGCGTGGGCATGGACGAGGCCGAGCAGGCGCAGATCTTCCAGCCGTTCTACACCACCAAGCCGGCGGTCAAGGGCACCGGCTTAGGCTTGCCGGTCAGCCACGGCATCGTCCGCAGCCACGGCGGTGAGATCCAGGTGCACAGCCGGCCGGGGCAGGGGGCGACCTTCACCGTGCTCCTGCCTGTGCGCGGTTCTGCGGTGGAGGAGGGGACCGGCGACTGAGGCCACCCGCACCGCCGGCCGGCGGATGGCGGCCAGTGCGGCACAGGGGCCGTCCCGATGGGGCGGCCCGCTCTTTTTCAGGGGAGGGGTTTTTAGTGGACAGCCACCGCGACCGCGGCGGCCTGACAGCGACAACAGGAACATCACAGGAGAAAAAAATGCGAAAGATCATCATGCAGGCCATCGTGCTGCTGACCCTGCTGACCGCACTGGGCGGCTGCTGCTGGTATGGTGGCTGCGGACCGACCCCGCCCCGGGAGGGCCATTACTCCAGCGACCAGCGCCAGCACCGGCAGTATCGGGACACCCGCGTCCACCGCGACGGGGACCGGGACCGCGAGCGTGTATCGTGACCGCTACCGCGACCGTGACGACTGGCGCCGCCGCTACGACCCGAGCCGGGACGGCTACCACGAAGAGTACCGGCGCTGAGCCCGGCGGCAGGGGCAGGGCGGCTCAGCCGCTGACCGGTACCCCCACCGGCCAGAGGAAAAAGGTGCGGCCCGGCTTGTGGCCGACCCCGCAGGCCCCCTTGTCGAGGTAGAGCACCCAGGCCCAGTCGCATTCGAAAAAGCTGGTGGTCGCGGACCAGTAGCCGTCCTGCAGGCCGATGAACGGGTGGCCGGCGGGCAGGGCCGGCGAGTGGGCGTCGCAGTCCACCAGCGAGGCCAGTTCGTTGATGGTCGGCAGGTGCCACACCAGCTCCCGGGAGGCGTGCGCCGCGTTCCAGGCCCTGACCAGGTCGAGCGCCTCCTGCCAACTGACCGGGCCGCCGCCCAGGTCGGCCTGCCGGGCCCAGGCAAGGCCGGTGAGTTGGTCGCGGACCACCTCGCCATGCACCGTGAAGCGCGGCTCGGGCCAGGGCGCGCCCATGCGCAGTTCTCCGTCCTGGCCCAGGCCGGGACAATCCACCACCACACCTCCGGCATCGACGCAGCGCTCCTGGCCGGTGCGCGGCAGCAGACCGTTGCCCGTTCCCGCCACCGGCCAGCACAAATATTCCTGATCCTTGCGGCCGTAAAACATGCGCGCCCCTTCCAGGTGCACGGCCCAGGCATAGGCCGGACTGATGGCCGCGGTGGTCGAGGTCCAGTACCAGCCAAGAAAGACGTTGACGAACGGGTGACCCTCGACCAGGGCCGGCTTGCGCGCCTGGTAGCTCATCAGGCTGCGCAGTTCGTTGCGGTTGGGCAGGCGCCAGTCGTCCCGACCGCCGTAGCGCTCCCGGTTCAGCCCGTCGATGAGGGCAAAGGCCTCGGCCCAGGTGCAGGGAAAGGTGGAGACCGTGGCGTCCCGGCACCAGTGGAGCCCGGTGAGCCCGTCGGTGACGACCTCTCCGCGCACGACAAACCGCTCTGCCGGCCAGGGCGCGCCGCGCTGCCATTCGCCGTCCTGGCCGGTGCCGCGGCAGGGGATCTCCCGGCCGGAGCGCATCCCAGCAGCGGGTCTGGCCGGTGTGCAGGACGTGCCGCATCCCGCCCCGCCTCAACTCAGGTAGAGGGTGCACATCTGGTCAAAGGCCGCGTGCAGTCGCTGATGGACGCCGTCGCCGATGCGCTCGTGCTCGAGCCGCGCAAACGCCGCGGAGAGTTCCCGGTCCGTCTCCTTGCCCAGGCGGATGTCAGCCGCGGCGAAGAGCATGCCGGTTTCCTTGTCCATGTGCAGCAGCATGAGCCCCTGGTACTCTTCGGCCGCCGCCGCGAAGGCGAGACCGCCGCCCAGCGGGTCGGTCGCCCGCTTGGCCAGTCCCGTACGCAGCTGCCCGACCAGTTCCCGGCCCCGTTGGTGCTCGTTGCAGAGCGCCTCGAGCGGCCCGCCCCGGTCGCGCACGCCCACCGCCGCCAGGGCGGGGAACAGGTGTTCCTCCTCCTTGGCGTGGTGGCAGCGGTCGACGAACACGTCGAGAAATTCCATCATGCTGTCGACATGGGCCGGAGGTACGGCCGCGCCCAGGCGCAGCCGGTGGCCGAGGACGCGCAGCACCCGGAGCATCTGCTCGATGGCCTGGTGTTCGGCGTTCAGTTCGTCAATCGCTCCCATGGTCTTCTCCTTTGCTGGGGGGGATGCAGGTCAGCAGGTAGTCGCGCAGGGCTGCCGCCTGGTTGTGCTCGCGGTCGCGGGCGCTGTAGAGCAGGGTCAAGCCCCGGTCCGCGGCCAGGGCGAGCAGTTGGCGCACGGTTTCCGGCCGGTCGTCCAGTTCGGCCCGGTAGCGGCGCGCAAACTCGGCCCAGCGCTCAGGGTCGTGGTTGAACCAGCGCCGCAGTTTGGTGCTCGGGGCCGCCTCGCGCAGCCACAACTCGGCCGCGAGCGCCTCCCGGGAGACGCCCCGCGGCCAGACCCGGTCGACGAGCACGCGACTGCCGTCCTCCGGGTCGGCCGGGTCATAGACCCGCTTGAGGCCGATGCGCAGGGTGGCGCCCGGTGCTGTCAGGGGATCGCCACCGTTCACCGCAACCCGTTTTCCTTGTGTTTGGCGGCGATGGTATCAGCCAGCCGGTCCAGGGCCGCGTACACCGCTTCGGTGGGCATGCCCTTGCAGAGCACCGGCTCCAGCACCTCGGCCTTGAGGTTGCCGACCATGCCGGCGAGCGTCTCCACCGTCTTGCCGCCCCAGCCGTAGGAACCGATGATGGACAGGAACATGGCCTTGGGTCGCAGGGCGTTGGCCAGGAAGGTGGCATAGGCGGCCAGCGGGTGCGGTCCGGCGAGTACGGTGGGCGTGGCGACCACGATGGTGGCCGCATCCACCAGGGTCATGGCCAGCTTGCCGATGTCGGTGACCGCCAGGTTGAACCGTTCCACCCGCACACCGCGGGCCACCAGTCCCTCGGTCAGATAATCGACCATGAGCGCGGTGCTGCCGTGCATGGTCACAAAGGGCAGCACCACCAGGTTCTGCGGCGGGTGCAGGGCCCAGTCGGTGTAGGCCTCGAGGATCCAGGCCGGCTGGTCGTACACCTGGCCGTGGCTGGGGGCGATCAGGTCGATCTCCAGACCTGCCAGCTTCTCCAGGTTCTTGGCGATAATGGCCCGGAAGGGCAGCATGATCTCACCGAAGTAGCGTTTGGCCGCCTCGTACACCCGGCACTGGTCGGTCACGAACAGGTCGCTGGCGGCGATGTGCGCGCCGAAGAAGTCGCAGCTGAAGAGGATGCGCTCCTCTTCCAGGTAGCTGCACATGGTCTCCGGCCAGTGGACCCAGGGGGTGTGGATGAAACGCAGGGTCCTGTCGCCAAGGGACAGGGTCTCGCCGTCGGCCACGGCCCGCACTCGGTCCTCGGGCAGCTGCAGGTGGTCCACCAGCAGGGCCTTGCCCTTGGCCGTGGCCAGGACCTGCGCCTCGGGGTAGCGCTCGAGCAGCAGGGGGATGGTGCCGGAGTGGTCCTGCTCGGTATGCTGGCTGACGATGTAGTCGATCCGCTTGGTGTCGCGCAGCTGGTGGAACAGTACCTCGGCCATGGCCGGGTCGACCGCGTCGAGCAGGGCGGTTTTCTCGCTGCCTTCGATCAGGTAGGCGTTGTAGGTGGTGCCGTCTGGCAGGGGCACGAGCGAGTCGAACAGCCGCCGGTCCCAGTCCACCGCGCCCATCCAGAAAATACCGTCTCTGATCTGCCGTTTGTCCATGGTGATTCCTCCGTGGTTGTGGTGTGGGCCGTGCGTCCGCACCGATGGCGCGGCTTGGCAGGACGACGCTGTGGTTGACGCGGGCCCGCGGTATTCAGTAGAGTGGTGCCTGTAAGATAACGAGCGAGTTGAACTTTTCCATTTTCACGAGGATGACGCAATGAAAACAGTCGCATTCAACGGCAGCCCGAACAAGAACGGCAACACCTTCCACGCCCTGCAGATGGTGCTCGACGTGCTCGCCCAGGAGGGCATCGAGACCGAAATGGTCCACGTGGGCAACAAGGCCATCCGCGGCTGCCTGGCCTGCGGCCAGTGCATCAAGCACCGCAACGAGCGCTGTATCCAGGACGACGAGGTCAACGAGTGGATCCAGAAGATGAAAGCGGCCGATGGTATCCTCATCGGTTCGCCGGTCCATTTCTCGGCCATCGGCGGCACCATGAAGTCGTTTCTGGACCGGGCCTTCTACGTGACCGGCGTCAACGGCGGCATGCTCCGCCACAAGGTGGGCGCGGCGGTGGTGGCGGTGCGGCGTTCCGGCGGCATCCCCACCTTCAACCAGCTGAACACCTTCCTCAACTATGCGGAGATGCTCGTGCCGAGTTCCAACTACTGGAACGTGATCCACGGCACCCGGCCGGGCGAGGTGGTCAAGGACGAGGAAGGCCAGCAGATCATGCGGGTGCTCGGCCGCAACATGGCCTGGATGATGAAACTGGTCGAGAACGGCCGTGGCGTGGTGGAGCCGCCGGCCATGGAGAAGAAGGTGTACATGAACTTCATCCGCTGATCGTGCCCGACCCGGCCGCGCAACCGGGAGTGTGGGTGGAAAAATGCAACAGGCCGCCGGTCCGATGGGACCGGCGGCCTGTTGCTGTTTGGGGTGGGGGGAAGGTCAGGGCCGGCCCTTGCCCTGTCCCCCTCGGGCTTGTTGTTCCTGTTTTTCCTGTTCTATTTGTTCCTTGCTCTTCTTCGCTCCCTGCTGTTTGGGCTGCTGCTTGCGCTGGTCGTCGGCCTGACGCTGGCGCTGAACGTCTTGCTGTTTGCGCTGCTCGTTAGCCTGGCGTTGTTGCTGGACTTCCTGCTGTTTGCGCTGTTCGTTGGCCTGGCGCTGGCGCTGAACGTCCTGCTGTTTGCGCTGTTCGTTGGCCTGGCGCTGGCGCTGGACTTCCTGCTGCTTGCGCTGCTCGTTGGCCTGGCGCTGGCGCTGGACTTCCTGCTGCTTGCGCTGTTCGTTGGCCTGGCGCTGCTGCTGAACTTCCTGCTGCTTGCGCTGCTCGTTGGCCTGGCGCTGGCGCTGGACTTCCTGCTGCTTGCGTTGCTCGTTGGCTTGGCGCTGCTGCTGGACCTCCTGCTGTTTGCGCTGTTCATCAGCCTGACGCCTTTGCTGGACCTCCTGCTGTTTACGCTGGTCGCTGTCCCGGCGCTGCCGCTGGATCTCCTGCTGCTTGCGCTGCTCGTCGGCCTGACGCTTCTGCTGGACCTCCTGCTGTTTACGCTGGTCGCTGTCCCGACGCTGGCGCTGGATCTCCTGCTGGTTGCGCTGTTCATCAGCCTGCCGCCTCTGCTGAACCTCCTGCTGTTTACGCTGGTCGCTGTCCCGACGCTGGCGCTGGATCTCCTGCTGGCTTGCGCTGTTCATCAGCCTGACGCCTCTGCTGAACCTCCTCCTGTTTACGCTGGTCGCTGTCCCGACGCTGCCGCTGGACTTCCTGCTGGTTGCGCTGTTCATCAGCCTGACGCCTCTGCTGGACCTCCTGCTGTTTACGCTGGTCACTGTCCCGACGCTGCCGCTGGATTTCCTGCTGGCTGCGCTGGTCATCAGCCTGACGCCTCTGCTGGACCTCCTGCTGTTTACGCTGGTCGCTGTCCCGACGCCCCTGCTGAACCTCCTGCTGCTTGCGCTCGTCGCTGTCCCGGCGCTGCCGCTGGATCTCCTGCTGGTTGCGTTGTTCGTCGGCCTGGTTCTGGCGGTCCATGCCCTCCCGTTGTTGCCGGTCCTGCGGGGCTTCGGGGCGCCGGTCCCAGCGCTGTCCGTTGTCCCGCTCTTCCCGCGGTGACCTGATCCGCCCTTCGGCCTCGCGGCCCCTGTCTGCGGATTCCCGGTCGAACACCTCCGGCGCAGGCGGTTCGCGCCGGTCCCGGTCGGGCGCAATCCGCCGGTTCGGCTCGGCGGGCCGTGCCTCGCGTTCCATGAACTCTTCCCGCGGCGATCTGACCCGCTGTTCGGGCTCGCGACCCGAACCGGCCGGCTTCCGCTCGTCGCGACGGATCTGCCGTTCCCGCTCGCGCGGCTTGATCTCCCGCTGCGGCAGGGACATCTCCCTCATCGGCCGATCCACCTTGCTCGCCTCCACCATTCGGGTGGAGAGTCGCTGCCGTCGCACCTCGGTTTTCGGTGCCGCCGGCAGGGTGGCGCTGGTCATCCGTTTCAGGTCGCGCTCGATCCCCCTGCGGTTGAACCGCTCCTGTTCGCGGCTGAAGCGCTGGTTGTCCTGAATGCGCTTCAGGGTAGAGACGTGCGGCTTGCGCTCGACCCGTCCGACGTACGCGGAGAAGCGGCCCCGGTCTTCATTGAAGTTCTGGATGACCGTGTTGTTGATGATCGTGGTCGGCCGGTAGTTGTTGACGATCACCGTGCGGTTGACGGTGCGCTCGACATACGGCGTGTAGCGGGGCACGCGGTAGAAGTGGTCCCGGGTGACAACGACCGCCGAATCGAGGTAGCGGTAGCGGTTGAGGTCGAGCCGGTAGTCGCGGTCGCGGACGATCACGTTCGTGTGCCGGCCCCACGACCGGTAGCCGTAATAGGGCTCGTCCGGGGCGAGCGGCACCCAGCCGATGGAGCGGTCATCGTACAGCCAGCCCACCCGGCCCGGGTACCAGGCAAAGCTGAGGAACAGGGACGGGGTTCGGCTCACCGCGCGCACCGCTGGTGGCGCCCAGTACCAGGAACGGGCCGATTCAACGTACACCCACGAACCGTAGTGGTGGGTCACGTAACCGAACGGTTCGTCCGGCACCCAGCAGTGGTCGCCGTAGTAGACGATCCAGCGGCCGGCGGTGTAGGGCCGCCAGTCCGGCTCGATCCGGGTCGGCCGCCACAGTTCGTGGTAGGCGCCTTCGTAGCTCACCCGCTCCCAGCGGCCGTATTCCTCGAGAGTGGCCGCCTCCTCGCGGATGGGCGCGGGCAGGTAGTAGGCGGAGCGACTGGTGGTGTCGACCCGCTTGGCCCAGTAGTCGTCGCGCAGGGTGTTCCAGTCGTCCCAGTCGGCGTCGACGGTGCCGTTGCCCGGTTCGGTGCTGCGGCTGTCGGCGATGATCGAGGCAAAGCCCTCCTGCACCTCGTACTTGCGGTCCGTGGCCTCGTGGAGGAAATCCACGGTGCCGCGGATGGCGATCACTTCCACGCTCTCGTCGCCCACGTAGACGTCGAACACCGTGTCACCCGTCGCCACCACCGCGCCAAAGGGCGTGGTCACCTTGACGATACTGTCCGGGTTCTTGTTGTAGAGGCGTGTCAGGCCCGAGCCCACGTCCACGGTGGTGGCGTCCGGATGCAGGGCGATGAGCTGCAGCTGGCTGTCCTCGCCGGCGCGGATCCAGGTGCCGTTGGGCATGATGAACTCGGCGCGGGAATCTTCCTCCACATAGAGGCTGTCCTCCAGGCCGAAGGGCGCGTCACGCACGGTGCGCACCCAGTCCTTGTCCTCCTCGATGTAGCGGAGCAGGTTGCCTTCGATGTGGGCGATGCGGCCGACCAGGACCGGGTCCTGCGGGTCGGCGGTGCGTGCGCCTGCGCCGGCCGGCAGTGCGCCGAGGACGAACAGGACAAGACTGCACAGGGTCAGTAGATTGCGCATGGCTGGTACTCCTAGTTGGGCGATGACGCCCGGTCAGGGATGTTGATGTCGCTTTTCGGCGACGGGCAACGAAGTGTGTGTCAATGTTCTCCCTGTCCCGCGGACGGGGCAGGGTTCCAACACCCTGTCGTGTTCGTGCGACAGGGGGACAGCTGTTGTCGTCACGGTCGGACCACGGTAAGATGCCGGCCGTTTTCTTTCCCGGCCAACCTCCCGCACACCCGACCGACACGATGCCACTCAACGTTCGAGAAACCCTGCTCATCCTCGGCACCGACCTGGCCGGCAAGGATCATTTTGCCAACGTGGTCAGCGATGCGGCCACGGCCGCCGATGTGCAGGTGGAACGGCGGCGCGGCTGGCTGTGCGCCCGGCCGGACCAGGAGCGCACCTCCGAGGGCAAGTCGTGGTCCCGGCTCTGGCTGGAGCGGCTGTTTCTGGCCACCCTGCCGCTGCATTGCCGGCTGCTGCCCGCGCTCACCGGCCTTCTGCTGCTCGTTGATGTGCGCCTGTTCCGGCGGCCGGCCGCGGGTCTTACCTGCGTCGTCAGCCATACCGCTGTCCGCCTGCTGGCCATTGCCTGCGGCCATTTGGTGGATCGGCCCGAGGCGATCAGGCTGCCCCGGTTAACAATCCGCGCCCTGGGGGCGATGCGGGCCACCGGTGTCCGGGTGGTGGTGCTCGACATCGACCACGCGGTGCGTGTCCAGCGCCTGGCCGACCGGCGCGGCCGCGGTACCGTGGATCATTTCGACCGCTACATGGGCAGCGACCCGGTCCGTTCGGAGCGGATCGAGGCCTGCCTTGTCCATATCGCCTGCGCCTGGCTGGGCGCGACCCGCATCGACAACAATGACTGCACCCCGGCCGAACTGCTGGCCCACCTGGAGCGGCCTGCCAGCGGGGCGTGAGCGGTGCTCAGCGCCGGGCGAAGTCGCGCATGCGTTCGAGCCAGCCAAAAAACGGCTCGAACAGGGCAGGCGGCGCGCCCTTGCTGTACACCTCGGCCAGGGCCTCGTACTTGGCCAGTTGGGCGCCCAGGCCGCGCGAGGTGAAGTCGCGCATGTCGTGGCCGCGTGCCAGGTACATGCACATATCGGTGATGTTGCAGAGCTTGTCCGCGCAGCTGAGCGCCAACACGTCCGGCCCGGCAGTGCGCAGCCGGTCGAGATAGTCGCGGTTGCGCCGCTCCCAGCTCTGTCCCTTGTCCAGTTCGGTGACCGCCTGCACCAGAGCCACCACCCGTTTGCTGCCAATCGCCGCGAGCAGCGTCTCCGCGGTCAGGTCCGTGTCCTCGATGGTGTCGTGCAGAAAGCCGGCAGCCACCACTTCCGCGTCCCTGCCGCAGTTCATCAGGTGCATGGCCACCTCGGTCAGGTGGACGAAATAGGCCGGCCGGTCCGTGCCGGCCGGGGCCTTGCGGTACTGCACGCCCCGCCGCCGGGTGCGGTGGGCGTGTTCGGCAATGCGCAGGGCCTGGTAGATGAAGGTCATTTCCTCGTGAGTCCGCATGGCTCCTTCCTGTGGGGTGAATCTGACGGCAAATGGCGACAGCGCCGTACTCCCCACTATACTCCGCTTTGGGCCGATGTCACGACCGCCGCAGCGCACGGTGCGGCCCCGTGCGGACCGATTTCATCCCGGTCGGCCGATAGCGCTTGAACGCGGCCGCAAACTTGGGTAAACAGACCGGGCACCGCGGGCTTGACGTCCGCGGTCCATTCCGCGCCTGTAGCTCAGCTGGATAGAGCATCGGACTTCGAATCCGAGGGTCGGGGGTTCGAATCCCTCCAGGCGCGCCACAATATAGAGGGGTTGGGATGCATGTCCCGGCCCCTTTTTTGTGCGCATCGGCATGGCCTTCCCCTACGCTTTTTCCCTAATGTTCCCAGATTTTCGTTTCCGGGCCGGCCGCCACTGCCATCCGGTCGCGGCGGCCCATCCCCTGTCGCGCCCGGGTCGGGCCGATTCACATCACATGAACAGAAGCAAAACCTGTTCCATGCGGCCGGCTCGGCCGATTTCCCCGGTTTGTCTACGTATTCCAATCTGTTGCACTGAAAGAGCCGAATTGCAACCTGCACCCCCTGGTTCCTTTTGAACCAGGGGCGCGGTGCGCTTCTCCCTTTTTTATACAGGCGGAAATGCCGGCTCGCCCGGGTGAAAGAATCGGACAGCAGCAAGGCGGGCGGGGGAAACAGGCAAGGGGAGGAGACCGGGCGGGGCGACCCGCCGCCCGGTCTGGCTGTGGTCGGCCCGGCTCAGCGTTCGGGCGCAGTGTCCAGGTTTTCGGTGATGCGCGTGCCGCTCGTCTTGAACTCGTCCATGTAGCGGGCGATGCGCGCCTTGGCCAGGTCCAGATCGTGGTTGTTGAGGTTGAGGTTGAGCAGGTCGATGTACCAGGGGTACTTGACCGGGTCGGTCACGTAGGCCTCGACAATGGCCCGGGCAATGGGCAGGGTGGTGGTCTTGGAGCCCTCGTGCACGTCGCGATGGTCGGCGGCGAGCAGCTTGGCGTACTCCTCGTCGAGCAGCCGGGCGAAGACCGCGGCGTGAACACCGCGCCCGCTTGCAGGCCGGTGTCCGGGTCGTCCTCGGTCAGGGTGGCGCCCTTGTGCAGCCACTCCCAGAGGATGCTCAGGCGGATCTCGCCGGTGGCCATGTCCTCCATCAGGTAGAGGATGTCGTCGTTGCCGAAGAAGTCGGCCGGCTTCAGGGCCGCGGCCTGCAGGCCCTGGCCGAAGGCGTTGCCGTACTGCAGGGCCACGCTGAGCAGGTCGCGCGCGCCGCGGATGGTGCGCGGGCCGGGTTCGAGCAGGGTCAGGTCGGCCGCGTCCGCAGCGGTGTAGCCCAGCGGCGGGAAGGGCCGGCCCAGCTGGTTGGCGCTCCCGCCTGCTCCCAGACCGGGCGGATGATGTGCACCATCTTCCAGTGGGCCACCCACTTGCCGCTGGCGCCCTCGCGCTGCTCGCGCTCCGCCCCGGCGCGGGCCTTGTCCATGCTGCTGGCCACGCCCGCCTCCGAGCCCACCGGGATGTTCGGCTCCATGCCGCCCTGCCAGAGGGCGAAGTTGGCCGCGCGCGTCCGGGGTGTTCACGGCCCGGCGCACCCGGTCCTCGTAGTGGCGCATGTAGCCGTAGGTCATGAGTGACGGACTCGATGTTGGGATTGATGAAGGCGGGATCCCAGCAGTTGGCGTCCGAGACGCTGTTGATGTAGTCCCAGCGGCCGGTGTTGAAGCCGACGAAGTGCAGCCCGAGCGCGGCGCGGATCTCCATCAGCTGGAAGGTGGCCTCCAGCTGCTCGATGAGCACGTAGGCCTTGATCGTGCCCTCGGCCAGGCCGAGATGGCCTTCCAGGGCGGTGAGCAGCCGGTTCCAGAACGCCGGCCTCGTCGGCGGTCTGGATCTTGGGCAGGTAGAGGACGATGGAGGCCCCGGCCGCGGCGAGCGATTGGTAGTTGTTGACCACGTACAGGGTCAGGTCGACGATGGCCGCGGACAAGCGACCTGCCCCGGACGCGGATGTGGCGGTCGTCGAGGTGCAGGCCGCGGCAGCGGAAGATGGTGGTGGTGAAGTCGAGCTGGGCGCGCCAGTCGGCGACGATCTCCCGGCCGAGGAAGCCGCGCGACCAGGTGTTCATCTCGCCGGCCACCTGCTCGGCCACCTCCAGGAAGAGCGGATCGCGGGCAATGGCCAGCTTGAGGCTGCGCTGGTTGTCCAGCGACATGGTGGCGATCTGGCCGAGCGCGTCCTCGCCGTCGAACATCCAGCCGTCCGCGCCGGAGAGCAGGGCGTAGGCCACGTTGCGCAGGCTGGAGCGGACGGGCGCATCGGGCTTGGCCGCCGGGCCGGTGCCCTGGATCCACTGGCGCTGCAGGTCGGGCGGGATCTCCGCGCCGATGAATTTGCCGTCGCGGGCATCCTGCACGCGGATGTCCGTGCCCGGGATGCGGGCGTTCGGGTCAAGAAAACCGATGGGCCTCCGCTCCCTGATGCGCGCGTTCCTCCGCTCGATCCGCTCGGCCATCAAGCGCTGCTGCTCGTCGTTGAACCCGGCCATGAAGGTCAAGGCCGCCAGCACCTCCGGGGTGTAGATGTCTGCATAGTCCTTGGCCAGGTTGTCTCTGATCTGCATGTGGGCGCCTCCGTAGGGTGTTCCGGGGGGTGGGGAAAGGGGCTGGATTGTTCAACCAGTAACTCAGGGAACAGGAAATTTTTCAACTGTGCAAATCTGTTTTGCTTCGCGAACGTTTCGTGTTCGTCCGTTTCACAAATCCTCCAGCAATAGGGCTATGTCCGCCGGTGACGGCAGGTGTCCCTGCAGGGCCTTGGGCAGGGTCCGGGTGATTTCGTAGGTGGCCACGCCGATGGGCTTTCTGGCGTCGTGCAGGGCGTATTCCACGATCGTGCGGCTCTTTTCCTTGCACAGGATGATGCCGATGGAGGGGTTTTCATCCTCCTGGCGGACCTGCCGGTCCAGCGCGGCCAGGTAGAACTGCATCTTGCCGACAAACTCCGGCATGAATTCGCCGATTTTCAGTTCGATGGCCACGAGGCAGCGCAGGCGGCGATGGAAGAGCAGCAAGGTCGATGAAGAACTCTCTGCCGTCCACCTCCAGCCGGTACTGGCTGCCCATGAAGGCGAACATGCCGCCCATGGCCCGCAGGAAATCCTCGATCCGGGCAATGAGCGCCCGTTCCAGTTCCCGCTCGCTGTGTTCCTCGCCCAGCTCCAGAAAGTCGAAGGTGTATTCGTCCTTGCACCGCCAGCTTGGCCTGGGCGCGCAACTCCGGCGTCAGCGCCTGGTCGAAGTTGGTCTGGCCCAGCAGGGATCTTTTCGTAGCTCTGGTTGTCGATCTGGTGGATGAGCACGTTCTTGGACCAGCCGAACTTGCGGGTCATGCGGATGTAGAACTCGCGTTCCAGGGGATCCTTGCACTTGCTCATGATGGCAAGGTTGTGCGTCCAGGCAATTTCTCCAACCAGTGATTGGAGTTTTTCATTGCCCTGATATTCCGAGTAAAATTGTCGCATGTACCAGAGGTTCTGCACCGAAAACCCACCCACGCCGGGAAATTCCTGCCGCAGATCGGCGGATAACCGCTCCACCACCGCCTTGCCCCAGCCTTGGGCATCCTGCCGCTCCACGATCAGCCGGCCGATGTCCCAGTACAGGCCGACCAGTTCCTTGTTGACCGCCTTCAGGGCTTCATACTGGGCGGAGCGGATGCGCTCCTTGACCTCGGCGAGCAGCAGCGGGTAGTCCGGGGGGTGGTCGAGGCTGTTTTTTGTTGTCTTATCAGTCGGTTGCATTCAGACCTCCAGGTCGGGAGTCAGCTGGTCCAACGGTTCGGTTATCTAAATCGGAATCAAACGGCCCTACCTGGCCGGCAGTTCCGTGCCGCGACTCATGATCTCGATATAGCCCGCGTAGCTGAACAGGCGGTTGCGTTTCTGGGCGGTCAGCTCCCTGACGATGCCGAGCTGCTCCAGATGGCCGAGCGCCTTGTTGACCGTGGCCGGGGTGATGCCGGTCTTCTCCACCAGCGAGCCCGAGGTGGCGATGGGATGCTCCATCAGCGCCCGGTGGACCTGCAGGGTGGATGCCGCCGCCCGGCCGAGGCCGCTGATCTTGTCGCGGTCCCGGTTCGACAGGTCGAGAAGCTGTTGCGCGGTTTCCACCGCCTGGGTGGCGGTGACGATGACCGCCTCGGCAAAGAAATCGAGCCAGGCTTCCCAGTCGCCGGTCAGGCGCACGTTGCTCAGCAGTTCGTAGTAATACTGACGATGCGTCTTGAAGTAGAGGCTGAGGTAGAGCATCGGCTCCCGCAGCACCTTCTGTTCGCACAAGAGCAGCGTGATCAGCAGACGTCCCAGACGGCCGTTGCCGTCCAGAAACGGGTGGATCGTCTCGAACTGCACATGGGCCAGCGCCGCCTTGAGCAGCACCGGGGTCGGCTCCGGCTGGTCGTGCAGGAACAGTTCGAGCTTGCCCATGCACTCCAGCACCTCTTCGGCCGGAGGCGGAACAAAGGCCGCATTGCCGGGCCGGGTGCCGCCGATCCAGTTCTGGCTGCGCCGGAATTCGCCCGGAGTCTGGTTGCTGCCCCGGCCCTTGGCCAGCAGCACGCCATGGATCTCCCGGAACAGCCGCAGCGACAGCGGCAGCCCTTCCTGCAAGCAGACGCAGGCCATGGTCGAGGGCCGCGACATAGTTGCTGACCTCGCGCACGTCATCCAGCGGCACGCCCGGCTCCTGATCCAGCTCGAACAGCAGCAGGTCGGAAAGCGACGACTGGGTCCCCTCGATCATGGAGGAGAGCACCGCTTCCTTGCGGACGTACATGTAGAGGAACAGCGAGGTGTCCGGCAGCAGGGTCGAGACGCTGTCCAGCCGCCCGAGCGCCAGCAGCGCCTGGTCGAACTTGCTGCGCAGTTCCGGTGTCCAGTCGATGGGCGGACGCGGCGGCAGCGGTGCGGGCACGAAGGCCTGGGCCTTCTCACCCACCGTCGATATGGTCACGTATCTGCCTTGGAGTTTTCGCTTCATCCTGCCTGCCTCGAACCTAAAATAAGAATTCTTCTTTATTTTATCTTTTACGGTTATCCTAAAATAAAGAGTCGAAAAGGAAAGATCAAGCGGATTTCCGGTTCCTCAGCAGAATCTGTGGGTAGCCTTGGGTGTAGGCAGGTCGCCAAGCCCATGATACAAGGCTATTTTTAGTCCATCATAGGTTCGAAACCCATAGGATCGCTTGGTGACCACCTTGGCCTTGTTGTTGAAACCTTCCACGCAGCCCAGGGCGATCGCCCCTTTTGCCCGAAACCAGTTGAGCAAGAGGGCGCGGTGAGCCCGCAACATTTTCGCGACCTTCTTCATCGGTTTGATCTTGGAGCGCATGGTTCGTGTGCACCAGGCATCGAGGAATTTGCCGGCCCAGGCCGGCGAACTGTAGGTCCAGAATCGTTGAAAATCCTCCTTGAGCAGGTAGGCCCGGACGGTTCTGAGGTTGCATGCGAGCAGGTCCGTCAGCCGGTCCACCTGCTTTTCGGTCAGGTTTTCAGGTCGCTTCAACAGGCACCAGCGGCTTTTCGTCAAGAGAGGTTCTTTTCCCTTGTTTTTCAATTCCTTGACCTCGCCCGCCCTGACCTCGTCGATGGCCTTGCTCAGGTGACTCATGATATGAAACCGATCGAGGACGTTGACTGCACCCGCGGCCTTTTTGGCAATAACGGCCAGATACGGTTTCCACATGTCGCTGCAGATAAACCGCAGCTGTCCGCACCGTTCCGGGCCGAGCCAGTCGAAAAAGCCCTGGAAGGTCTTGGCGGTCCGGTCGGGGCCGATCCACAGCAGGCGCCTTTTTCCCTGGTCCAGCTGATAGACCAGGGTGACGAACTTGTCCTTGCGCTTCCGCCAGCAGATTTCGTCGGTGCCGATGGCGGTGATGCCACTGAGATCACGATGTTCGAGTCCCCAGGCGACCGCCATTTTCACCGCGCGGAAGACCGTGTCCCAACTGGTTGTAAAGGCTTGGGCCACTTCCTTCCAACTCAACCGTTTACACCAGGCGGCCAGGAACCAGGCGTAGGTGATTGTGAGATGACTTTTCCCCACGGCCCACGGCAGTCTTTCGACTTTCACCTTGCAGGTTGGGCACTGCACCCGCCGTGGCGCGTAGAGGAAAAAAACCGGCAGGCCCCACAGGGGGACAAAGGCAAATTTTCTGGCCCGCAGGGTGTCGTACCCGGGGCGCCGCTGGCCGCACTTGGAACAGATGGGCTTGCTGCCGGCTTGGGGCCGCAACGTGATCACCAGCGCCGGCGGTCCGGATTCTCGCCATCGGCACGAGTCGTAGATAAAACCCGGTTGTTTTTCGAGACGGTTCAAGATAGTCTTAACGTGCATCCTGTCTGGCCTAAGCTGAGGAGTTTTTTGGAAGAAACTTTCCCCGGCAAGGTAAGGCAGGATGCCTTTTTTTGCAAACCACGCAACAGAACAATGGCGCTAGCATGGAGCCCCGACTCTGTCAAGGCCGAGCCCTGCGGGTGTGCGCTGCGCGCACAGCCTTGACAGAGTCGCGCCTCCATGCTTGACCGGAGACCGGCAAGGGTGACGGGGCGGCAGGTGCCACCCCGTCACCTCCGGTGGGGCTCAGGTTCTGGGGCTATTTTTCAAAGAGCTACCCACAGATTCTGCGGACGAGGCGGATTTCCTAATAGGCTTCCGGAGCCTGAATCGCAACCAAACTGTCCTGTGCCTCACCGCAGAAGCTGTTCTCGGATTTCCCTGGCGGTTGCTCCCATATCAACGGTGGCAAATCGAATCTCATGGTTCTGGATCACGACGGTCTCGTTCACCATCCTCGATGATCATTTTGAGATCATGGTAATGGGTCTCTACGAAACGGATGTTGGTTTTCTCGTCACCGAGTGATATTGGAATCTTGCAATCCTCCGAGCTGAGAATAGTTTCTTTTAACTTGGCCATCACAACATCCTCGGTTTTTACAAATTCCTCGTATTTGGCGGCGCACAGAGGACAAAGTGCCAGATACTGGGCGTCATGTTCCTTTGGTAGGTACTTACGGGAGAGCACCTCTTTTTTTTCGAAGTAGTGCTTATTGTTGCGTTTCCGAAAGGGCATTTCTTCCTTGCATATTTGGCAGACCATTTGGCCGGTATCGTTCGTGTATTGGTTCCGGAGCCATGTGGTCGGGTCAATGGCACCGTTGGTGGCTCGAACACTTCTTTCGCGTTTCTTGTATTCCTTATCGGGTGCGTCGGTTAGTCGCTCGCCAAGGCGCTCTTGACGTCGTTCAGGATTGGCGACAGGGCTTGAGGGAAATGATGGTTGTTTTTGCTTTAAAGCCGGTTGGAACTGTTCAAGCAATCTATCTGGTGATTGCCCGCTTTCTCGTATCAGTTGTGCTAATTGAGCCATCTTTTGTGCTTCATCTGCAGATTCAAAACCCATTTTTTGTGCTTCATGGTTTTGTGATACATATTCTTCAGTAAGTTTTTTTGCGCGTTCTCCAAAACCAATCGCAGTCAATAATCCATTTCGATCGTCATAAGGAAAATCTGTAGGCAAGTCATCTCTTGTCGTATCCTGAGCCTTATGGAATACGCCGGACTTATCAGGAATCCACGTGTAAGTCTTCAAATAGTAAACTAGTTGTGAATCTGTCTCTCGCGTTCGATACTGCTGGTTGGGTCTGTACCGTGCCTTGGACATCCGTGAATCTGCTCCAATCAATGCTTGCCAGACTAATCGACTTGCTGAGACGGATTGGATCATGATGTAACTATCAAGGGCGTTAATCGAGTAGTCCTCCCTAATACTGGTATTTGTTTCTCTGGTGCCACCTAGACCTTTCATAAGTTCTTGGCGATGAGGGTTATTCGATACAGATGCACGAGAGACATAGACTCTGTACATAACTCCAACAGCTCGCAAGAATCTGGTGAAGTCTGCAAATTGCGATTCATTCAACTTTTCTTTATAACCAGCCCACAAGATGTCCTTTTTATGAATGGTCGTCAACTCCTTAAGACCTGTATTCTCAAATGGTAAATCCATGCAAAGCTGTTCTGGATTCTGCCAATACAGTTCGCCATTGGACGACTCGCCGAGCAAGAAACTATGATTCTTAAAAAGTTCTGTTTTTGTAGTTTCTTTCCAGTAGGTTATAAATTGCGAAATGTCTTTATAGTAGTCATCGACAACATGGTCGGGCGGGTTGTCATAGTAGTCCAGACTCAACTCGATAACTGTCTTTGTATCAAATAGACGTACTCCAATGTGTTCAAGAAAAGCAATTGCGTATTTCTTTTGTGCTTCAGAACGCCCAGTGCTGTAGACGGTCGGCTTCACGAAACGAAAATCCCGAGGTGGGGCGGTTTCCTGTTCAGGTGGGAAAAACGCTTCCTGAGGCGACACATGTTCGTTCGATTGGTCCACCTCGATTCTGACGATACGCAAGTCTTCTGCGTACACAGGTTTGTAGTGCACTTCAAATGCCTCACCCAGCAGAGCATAAAAACGCATGACCCAAGCATCGTCTTTCTGAGCGACCCACGCCTCGATGGTCTCGCGCTCATCATCACCAACGTGGCTAAGTGTGCTGGAAAGTTCCGACCACCCCCAGTTGTCGATCTTAAGGCTATCTAGAAAGCGGTCCTCTCGTTGGTTCTGCTGAGGCGGATTAGCCGACCACAGCGGTGGCGCGAAATTCGTTAACAGTGACAAATCTTCATCGTTCAGGACTTCGGCGATTTTTGCTGGGCCTCTATAGAGCCAAGCCGCCGGGGCGTGCGTCCCGCTACGTGTTGGCGTGAATGGTTCCTCTTTGAATGCGCACACAACCGCCGCTCGAATCGGTTCATAAAACGGTGAGAGGCTATCTGCCTGATTAGGCAATACAGCAAGGAACCCCATGGTCAGCATGCCCCTGTCGCGGATATCGGTGAGCGAATCTACTACGAGTCCGGCTATATAATTACGAAGTTGACGGTTTGCTTCACAGTCTCGGACGCTGTCGCGAGCCACGGTCGAGGCGAACGGTGCATGAATATGGAATCTCAGGCTGGAAGTTTCTTTCTCGGCCGGGAAATAGATTGATACCTGACCGTGGTCCAGAGGGACAATCTTCCAGTTAGGGTGATTTTTCTTCTTGTCTTCCTGCTGGAGACTATAGGCAATGGCAATTCGACAGGTTTTGGTCTTACCGTCTTCATCTACTACATCTACGTCTTTCTGATATCGCAGCCAATGAGAAACTGTTTTTTCGCCACCCGGATGAAACGCGTGAATTTCTATATACCCCTTTTTGTGTTCAATCCGCTCCAGAGACCCTAAAGATCCATCCGGAAGCAGGTATTCGATGAGGCGAATGTGGTTAAGGAACAACAGTGTGTTGTCGCCTAAGGTTTGCAGGCCGAGTTTAATCTCTTCTACAGCCTGGAGATATCGCTTTGTTGGATGATCAAATGGAAAGATGAAGCGTGTCTCTGTTTCGCAAAAGGATATGTTTTTTATGCCATTTATTACAGGAACAACGAGATCTTGAATGCGGAAATGGAAATCTCCCGAGTGAACTTCTGGTGTACTTGTATAGGCGAATACTGCCTTAAACCCAACGCCGAATTTACCGATGCTTGTCGGATCATCACGCTTAGTACTTGCGCCAATACTGGTGATCGACTCTACATCGTTTAAGTTAAATAGTCGTTCTGAGTTATGTTCAAACTCAATTTCTTCATTAGACAGAGTGAAACGTACTACACTGGCACACTGATCTTCAGCATTTTGTAAAAGCTCATAAATAAAATGAGCGTTATCTGGATATAGTTCTGTTAGAAGCCGTTTTATCCCTTCTTCAAAGTTATTCTCTCTATTGACATCAATCCACCGTTGACGTTTCTCTGCGAGAGACTCGATTGTGTGTGACATTATAAAGCCTCCCCGGAAACATGAATCACACCATATGCAACCGGACCGGCGACGATGTCCGCTCTCTCCAAAGCGATGTCCAGCTCTTGGATTCGTCTTGCGTAGTCCGCCTCTGCGGCGGCAATTTGAGACCGACGCATTTTTTGTATCTTCTCGTTGGTCGCTTGGCTGAGCTGTTCTTCCAGAAGAGCGATCCGCGCTCGGTGACTGGTGGATAGGCTCTCCCGCCGGTATTCAGCCTGTTCCTGGGTCTTTTGCCGGTGTCTGCTTCTCGCGTCGTTCCACAAGCTGTAGTGCTGGGCGTCCAAGTCGTCCCAAACTGAAGCGTCAAGGCCGTCTGGCATAGCGCCAGGACAATCCGCCGCACTCTCCAAAAGGCGACCAAGATGCTCGGTCACCATGGCGTTCGAGGCGATAGGCTTAAGCACCAAGTCCTCCCTGATGCCGTGAAAGCGCCACTGGTAAATGGCGAATTCGTAGCGCCCAATAGGTATCTCGTTCGACACTACCTCCAGATTGGTTATGACCCGTTGTTTGGTATCAAATGACAGGGCAGCCTGTTTGACCAATGGATGGAGGGGCATGATGAAGGCGGCCTCGGGGTGCTGCATGGCGCAATCAGACTCGAAGGTGATGGCCAAATGCTGGCTCCCGCCCTTGAGCCAATTTTCCCATTCGCGGTAAGCGGAAGTGTTCTGCCTGGGGAGTTGCTGAAAATCCCTTAAAAGGTGGCCACGGGATTCCTGGGCCAGCCGGAGGGTCTTGAGCGGCTTTTCGCCCAGAATAAACTCCTGGTCTTTGCCGCACACGCGCTGCAGATAAAGGGTCACCACTCTGCGGAGTGAAGCCGGTGATAGCCAGAAACTCGCCGCGTCGGCAATTTCGCGGTTCATCTGCTCTTGCGGAAGGCGAATGCCAAACAGCTCCGCCTGCTTCTGCTCCAGGTCTTCCTGCTCCTGGATGAGCCGGATTTTGTTGTCGGATAGTTGCTGGAGCTTCCCTTTGCGCTCCTCCTCACTCAGCTCGTAGTTTTCCGCGATGTTTTTGATCTCACGAGTGATTTCCCCGAGTATTTCCTCGCTCCCTCCGAGGGCGTTATTGAAGACACCGATGCGCACCAGGCACCGCTCGTAGATATCCGCATCCACGGTTCCCGGCGTGATCAAGTTGACGATGGCGACGCTCTCGCTCTTCTGCCCGTTTCTGTCGATACGGCCGATGCGCTGTTCTACCCGCATGGGATTCCAGGGAAGATCGTAGTTCACGATGCAGTCGCAGAACTGGTAATCGAGACCTTCGCAGCCGATTTCGGAAAACAGCAACAGGTCCAGACAGTCCTCGTCCTCCTTCGGCTTCTCAAAGCGGGCGCGAAGGGTCACACGGTCCTCATCCGGCGTCCCCCCATGGACCAACCCGACGCGAAAACCGTCCTTGCTGAGATGGTCGAAGAGGTAGCTCAGGGTATGCCGGAAGCTGCTGAACAGCATGACCTTGTTGTTCGGGAGGCTTTGCTTGTCGCGGATGATGTTGCGTAAAGCTTCGAGTTTGGGGTCGCTCGCCTCCAAGGGAACGAGCCGCCTTCAGCAGATTCTGGATTTGGCTTTGGATGGGAATGATGGCCTCGTCCTCGGGGACGCCGGTGTCATCCGCTTCTTCCCAGGACAGTTCATCCAGATGGCGATTGAGGATCTCCTCAAGAAAGGGGGCAAGACCAAAGAGGCAACTGGCCGCCTGTCGCCTGATGGTGGTCATCATGAACTTCACGTTAACCCCATTGTGAATCTGGCTGAATATTTCAGCCTGAATTCTCAACAGTTCGTCGTGCAAATGCTGCTGAGCCGGAGTGAATGGCACGACGACCGTCTCGGGCTTCCTGACCGTGAAATTCCCAATGTCGCGGCGGCGGGTTCTGTTGATGATACCGGCGAAGGTGTGCATCCCCTCCGTGTCGGAGATCATCCTTATGCGTTCCTCGTGTGTAACCCCGCCCCCCAAGAGCTCGGAGCGGACCCGACCAAAATCCGGATTGTGCCTGAGTATGGCCTGGCCCCAGGGCGTGGACGCCGCCTGATCGAGAGCTTCAATCGCCAGGTTTTGCCATTCCGGCGTCTTGAGACCGCATCGCCGACACCGCCTGATTGATAAACGGGTTCGGCTCAGCCATGTGCGAGAAGCTCTCCTGGTCGATGATGAGATCGGGGCGGAGCGTATTCAGAAGAACAAAGAGATCGTTGCTGCCGAGCTGGATCGGGGTGGCCGTCAAGAAAACTACCGCTTCTGCGTGATCGCAGAAAAACTTCACGGCCTTGTGGCTGAATGTATCCTGATTTCGGATGTGGTGAGCCTCATCGACAATAACCAGATCGAAGCGGGGTGGCGGATCAAGGTCCAGGAGGCCTTTTTTCCGCTTCCGCTTTCCTTCGGGAGCCGAGCCATACAGGAGTGTTTCATCGAACAGGGAGTACGGGACGATGCTTTTCTGGTGTTGCTCCGGCCAGACACCATCCAGATCCATCTCGTTGATGCAATACCGCAAGGTGGCACCATCAAGATGGGTAAAACGCTCTTCGAAGCGTTTCATCTCGTTCTGCCACTTTTTCTCGGTAACCAGCGGGCGCGGGCAGACAATGAGCACGGAACGTATCTCACGCCGCGCCTGGAGCTCGCGCAGGATGAGGCCAGCTTCAATGGTCTTACCTACACCAACGCCGTCGGCAATGAGCAAGCGTGGACGATCCGACCGGATAAACCGCAACACCGGTCTGAATTGATACGGGATGAAGTCGACACGGGCGGCGTTGAGTGAGTAGAGGGTGGATAGCCCCGGATACTTTATCTGTAGCGCGGTGAGATAGGCATGGAATTGGTCGCAGGGTAAGGCGTCTTCCTTTTCCTCACGCTGGTCTTCGGCCTGCAATTGCGACGCGTAAAACGTTTGGGTTGTCCCGTCTATGAAGACCTTGAATCGGTTCTCAGGCTTACCGGGCAGCACGGCAACCACAGCGCCACGGCTTGATGGGTTTGATTTGACGAAGACGATTTGCCCAGGTTCGAATTCGGCCGCATCGTTTTTCTTTTCCGGAGGCGCGGAGGGCGTCTCTGCGCCTCCGTCAGGTTGCGGCTGGGTCTCCGCCGCGAGAAGAGCCGCCTTTGTCTTCCGTAAATCTTGAATCAACTTGTCATCCGCGCCGATAACAACCGCAAAACGCTGGAGGGTGTCCAGATCCCGGTATATGTCGTCAACGGGGAAGCCCTCTGTGTCCGCGTGCGCCCAGTGATTACGGACCGTTTGCATTTCCTTGACGAAGTGACGGGCTTCGGATGTCAGGTCCAGGCTGTTGGAAATCTGATACCAGTTCTGGTCCAGAACTCGAAGAAGTCCAGCGAGGTCAAGGCCACCCAGTGACGTGATGTTGCGTTGCTCCAATCGTCTCTTTTGCTGAAACGACAGGGTGTTTACGACGGCTTTGTTCCACCAGTCGTCAAACAGGGGAGGCAGAACTCTTTCGAGATAAGCTGCAAGTTGTATCGCAACCTCATTCAGGTGCTTTGCGATCGAGGCATGAACTTGTCCCTTCTCTTTCATCAATTTTCTCCCTCCTTCTAAAATTCCTCATCGATCTCGAACAGATCCGGTGTGGAGCGATGGACGCCGATACCATGCTCCATCAGCAGCATCACCAGCTGTTCCCCGTTCATCAGGGCGATGGGTGTTTTGTCGGCCTGGGCCGCTTCCTTGATGGCTCCGGCGCTGAAATCACTGGTGGTGATGATCAGGCCCTGCTCGTGCGCCCCCAGGCTGCCGCGCACCTGCTGCACCACCGGAGCCTGGATGTTGTTCTTGAGTTTCCATTTTTTGACCTGGACGGCCATCTTGATGCGGATCACGTCACCAACCACAAGGGTTCCCCGGACATCAATGCCACCGTCGCCGCTATGCCTGGTCACCTCGACCATCTCGAAGCCCATTTCCGCCAGCAACTGCGAGATGAGTTCCTCGAACTCGCCGGGCTTCATGGCCCGCAGGCGTTCGCCGAGGGCCTTGCGAACCTGCTGGTTGTGCTGCTCGATCTGGAATGCCAGTCCGCGTCCCATCCATTGACTCAGGCCCACATAGCCGCGACCGTGCTGGACAAACCGAGGGCGCTCACCGCGTTTCTGCTGGCGTTTGATCTCGGTGATCACCTGGGCGTACATGGTGGCTTCTGGTGTTTTGCCAGCTGTCACCAGCCAACCTTTTTGCAGGGCCTTCTCGGTGATTTCCCTGTAGTGCATTGGTTTCCTGCCGCCGAACGCCTCGAGCACCTTCCGAGCGCAATCGGTGAAGGAGAAACCCGCGCTTGCGGCAGAAGGTTTCGGCGGTTCTTCGACGGTCGCAGGAACCGGTCCCGCGCCGCTCGATATTCCAGTGGAATCCCGAAGGGCGAAGGTCTGGGGGCCGACCTTTGTAAAGGGCGACCTGTCGCCCTTGTGCTTGATATCAGAGTAGAGCCGGGCGCTGACAGTGGCACCCGGGGTTTTTCCTTTGGACTGCCAGAGGCCGGCAGCCCTGATCCGCTCGGCGATGTCCCTGGCGTGCAGCGCCGTTCCGGCCTGCTGCAGCACCTGAATAGCGGCCGTTTTAACGTCCATGGCTTGCCCTTGCCCGGACTGATCGGCCGACTGCCGGTACGTCACGCCGAAGATGGTGTCGCCCAGCCATTTCTTGAACGACGGGTTGTCGCTGAACTGCTTGAACAGCTCGGTGTGGTCGGACAGCAGGTCGATCATGACCCGCTGCAGGGCCGTGTCGTGCTCGATGCGGGCGTTCTTCTTGTCGGAGTTCTTCATGGCGTTCTGGTAGGCCGTGTCCGCCGCCACCTTGGCCGGGATTTCCTCGGCGATGACCTTGCGGATCTTGTCGCCGTCCTTCCATTCGATGTTGCCGAACTGGTCGTTGAACGCCTTGATGATGTTGCTCAGGTGGTCCAGTTCCGGTTCCGGCTTGCGGCCACCGCCGCTGGTCGGCACCGGCTCGATCTCGCCATCCTGATCCGCAAGACCGATCTCCAGGCTGGTCTGCACCTCGACCCGGTAGCTGTCCATGTCGATGGCCTCCAGGATGCCCCTGGACAGGTCTTCCTCCTTGGGCGCGGGCAGCTTGGGGATCAGGAAGTTCAGGAAGATCGACAGCTTTTCCCACTCGGCATTCGAGTACGGCAGGATCGAGGCCAGAAAGCCGTAGGTGCGCACAAAGGCCTTGGCCTTGCCCTTGAAGTCCACCTGGCCGTCTTCGTCCAAGATCGGCGTTGTAGATGGCCACGCAGGCATCCAGGATCGGGTCGAGCTTGTCGCGGTCCGCGCCGCCCAGATAGAGCCGCACCAGGTCGTCGATTTGCTGCCTGCGCATAGACCTGGTAGCCGTCCAGGTCCGCCTTGAGGTCGTGCAGCTTGTTCGGGTCGGTCTCGTCGCTGAGAATGGTGGTGCGGTAATAGGGCTCGAACGACTTCCGGATGGTTTCCGAGTCGTTGTAGAAATCGAGCACAAAGGTGTCGTGCTTCTGCGGGTGGGCGCGGTTGAGCCGCGACAGGGTCTGCACCGCCTTGATGCCGGAGAGCGTCTTGTCCACGTACATGGTGTGCAGCAGCGGTTCGTCGTAGCCGGTCTGGAACTTGTCGGCCACGATCAGGAAGCGGTACGGGTCCTGCTGAATCTTGTCCGGGATCTGGCTGCTGGGGAAACCGTTCAGGGTCGCTTCGGTGACCTTCTTGCCGCCGTACTCGTGCTCGCCGGAAAAGGCCACGATGGGCTGCATACGGGCTCTTGCGCTCCTTGAGATAGTCGGTGAAGGCATGGAAATACTGGATGGCCCGCTCGATGCCGCTGGTGATGACCATGGCCCGGGCCTGGCCGCCGATCTTGCGCTGGCCGATCACCTGCTCGTGGAAGTGGTCCACCATGATCTCGGCCTTCTCGCGGATGGCGTGCTCGTGGGATTCCACGTAGCGGCGCAGCTTTTTCTGCGCCTTGTTGGCGTCGAAGTGCGGGTCGTCTTCCACGGTCTTGGCCAGGCGGTAGTAGCTCTCCACCGGGGTGTAGTTCTTCAGCACATCGAGGATGAAACCCTCCTGGATGGCCTGCTTCATGGTGTAGCTGTGGAACGGGCGGTGCTGCACCGTGCCGTCGGGCTGCGGGTCCGGCTCGCCGAAGATCTCCAGGGTCTTGTTCTTGGGCGTGGCGGTGAAGGCGAAGTAGCTGGCGTTGGCCAGCATCTTCCGGCCTTCCATGATCCTGTTGATCTTGTCCTCGGTATCCGTTCCTCCCTTCCGCTCGTATTCGCCCGGATTTTCCGCCAGGGCCATGTTCATCTTGGCGGCGGTGGCCTGGCCGCCCTGGCTGGAATGGGCCTCGTCGATGATGATGGCGAACTTGCTCCTGCGGTGTTCGTCGCCGATCTCATCGAGGATGAACGGGAACTTCTGCACCGTGGTGATGATGATTTTCTTCCCGGCCTTGAGGAAGTGGCGCAGGTCGCCGGAGTGCTCGGCATGGCCGACCGTGGCCGAGACCTGGGCAAACTGCTTGATGGTGTCGCGGATCTGCTTGTCCAGCACCCGCCGGTCGGTGACCACGATGACCGAATCGAACAGGGCACTTGCTCTCGCCTCCAGCCCGACCAGCTGGTGCGCCAGCCAGGCGATGGAGTTGCTCTTGCCGCTGCCCGCCGAGTGCTGGATCAGGTAGCGCCTGCCGACACCGCTCTCGGCGGCATCGGCCAGCAGCATGCGCACCACCTCCAGCTGGTGGTAGCGGGGAAAGATCTGCTTGTACTTCTTTCTGCCGGTCTTTTCGTCCTTTTCCTCCACCACCTGGGCGTAGTTTTCCAGGATGTCGGTCAACCCCTGCCTTGGTGAGGATCTCCTTCCACAGGTAGTCGGTGGCCAGCCCGTGCGGGTTGGGCGGATTGCCCGCGCCGTCGTTCCAGCCCTTGTTGAAGGGCAGGAACCACGAGTGCTTGCCCTTGAGATGGGTGCACATCCGCACCTCGTGGTCGTCCACGGCAAAGTGGACGACGCAGCGGCCGAACTGGAACAGCAGCTCCTTGGGGTCGCGGTCGCGCTGGTACTGCTGCACGGCATCGTGCACCGTCTGCTTGGTGAGCTTGTTCTTGAGTTCAAAGGTGGCGATGGGCAGGCCGTTGATGAACACGGCCAGGTCGAGGGCGAGCGCGGTCTCGATGCGGCTGTAGCGGAGCTGGCGGGTGACGCTGAAGATGTTGGCCGCGAACCGTTCGGCCGCCTTCACATTGCCCGGGGTCGGTGTGCCGTAGAACAGGTCCACATGGGCCGGGCCGTGCTTGATGCCGTAGCGCAGCACGTCCACCACGCCGCGCTTGGCGATCTCGCCCTGCAGCCGGTGCAGGAACTGGGTGCGCTTGGGGCCTTCCTCGCCAATGCCGAGAGCCTCGCAGGTGTCGGGCTGGGTGGCGACCAGGAACTGCAGCAGCCTGCGCCAGGTCAACAGCGTGTTCCCGGTCGTAGTCCTGCGGGTCGCCCTGGACGTAGCCGGCCTCCTTGACGAGGGAGGCGACGATGATCGATTCCAGGCCCTTTTCCGTTGTGTCTGTTGTCATCTCAGCGCCTCGACGTGCTTTGCCCCGATTGCCTTGTGCAACCGGCGGTAGCACCCTTGATTACTCCAGCCGGTGGTTGGAGAAGTTCTCGCACCGGTGGTGCGAGTTCTGTGACGTGCCTGTGCGCCTTGGCGGCAATCACAGGTGGACTGCTCATTCCTCGGCCTCCACCTCCCCGTCAGCATCGAGCAGGTCATCGGCTTCGGCGGTGTCTTCATCGTGCAGGGGCGAAGACGCATCCGCCTCTGATTCCTCGGCAACCTCCAATACTTCGATACCGCGCACATCCACCTGGCCGGTGACCACATCGGCAATCAGCCGGGTGCGGTATTCGCGCATGAGTTCGATCTCGCGTTGGGCTCGGGTGATGGCCTGGTCGATCTCAGTAGATTTTTCTTGAAGGTGTTGGATGATGTCCTGTTGCTCTGTAAAAGGTGGGATCACAATCCAAATGCTCTTTATTGCATCCAGCGTCAAACCTTCACGAGAGGCTCCATTTTGCTCAAATAAAATTTCTTGTTGTACTATTGGAACAGAAAGAAACTTGGATAGGTAGCCAGAAGTTATTTTATTTATCTTTGGACGGATGATGCACACATGCTGGTTTACATTTGCTTCCCCAAATATTTCTGGAACAGAGCAAGTTCTACCGATGGAAGCTCCTGTTATGTTTAGCAGTACATCTCGAGGAAGTACATGCGTGCCGCGCATTTCAGCATGGATTTCTTTTGAGATGTAAGCGACATCTTCTAATTTGAGCCCGTCGAAGTGAACATTTTGACTTCTGAGAAAAGGGATTCCATGTTTTTCATAGACTGTAGCTCCACCTCGCGGTGTTACTCCGCTTCCGAATTTGGTGGCCAGAAACTTGAGCCTTCTGACCTCCCAATGCTCCGGAATAGCTCCGATCCATTCCACGCCGCTGGGCTTGAGCTTGGCGTTGGGATCGAGCCCCCGGGTCACGGCCTGGTTGATGATGTTCTGCTTCTGCTCCTTGAGCAGGTCGATGAGCCGCCGCTTGTTGCGGATGAACCGTCGGGCCTTGCCGCCGACCGCATCGAGAAATCGGGCAATATGCCGCTGGTCTTCAACCGGCGGAACGGGCGACGGCATGCGCTTGAAGTCCTGCCAGTACAGCCGGTTGCGGTCTTTGACGATGCCCCGGGAATAGGCGTCTACCTCGTTCATGTAGGCGGTGGTGCGGAACAGGTAGCTGAAGTAACGGCAGTCCACCTCGGGGAAGGGGCGCACGACGACATAGGCCGGGCTGACCAGACCATCGACCGGCGCGACGCCAACCGCCCCCTGCCACATGCGCATCATGTTGTAGGCAATATCCCCCTTGGCCGCGCGCTTGTATTTTTCCCGGTCAGACATCACCTGTTTGCGCTTCAGGTTGTCCATGTCGCGCACGCGGACCCCGGTTTTCAACGACACCTCCAGGATGGGTAGCTCACCGAACCCGGTCTCGTTGCGTTGGGAGAAAAGGCGGCCGTTCCTGAACAGATTCCAGTGGGTCGGAATTTTCCCGATAAACGGCTGCCCGGAATCCTTGTACGCCGGATACGGGATCAGCTGCATCATTCCGCCTCCCCGTTGTTTTTGGCAGGCAATCGTCTGGCCGCTTCCTCCAACTGCTTGACGTAGTCCGCCGCGCCAAGGGCTTCCCTGTCCTCCCTCCGGCGGGTCTCGAACTGCTCGTACTCGGCCCTGGCATGGTCCTCGGCTCCCTTCCTGCTGACCGTGCCGGCGCCCGGCAGCACCCGGCGTTCGTTGAAACGGAGAAAGTCGTCGAGCTTCTGTTGCCAGTCCTGCATGAAAATCCGCTTGCGCCGCCGGGCCTGGTCTTCGGCAAAGTCCAGCCACATGACCACGATGCGGTTCAGCTCGTCGATTTCCTCGGCCCGCAGATAGTTCTTGGCCGTGGTGACATCCGTCTTGCGGACTTCGCCGCCGTGCCAACTGGTCAGGCCCATGTTGGGCAGCAGGTGGTCGGCGCGGCTCTGGATCAGTTCGGCGGCGGTCATGCCGGTGGCGGCAAAGTGCAGCTTGTTCTGGATGATGCTGAAGAACCTGGTGGTTTCGCTCCAGGTCGGTTCGTAATCCGCCGCCATGGCGAAGATCTCCCGCACCCGCAGATACATGCGCCGTTCGCTGGCGCGGATGTCGCGGATGCGCGCCAGCATCTCGTCAAAGTAGTCGGGGACGGCGGCATCCTTGACCGGCGGGTTTTTCAGCCGCTCGTCGTCCATGGTGAAGCCCTTGACGATATACTCCTTCAGCCGCTGGGTGGCCCAGATGCGGAAGCGGGTGGCGATCAGGCTTTTCACCCGGTAGCCGACGGAGATGATCATGTCGAGGTTGTAGTAATCGAGTTCGCGCCGGACATCCCGATTGCCCTCCCGGCGAACTGTCAAGTATTTCTTGACAGTTGCCTCCGGCGTCAAGTTCGCCTTCCTCGTAAATGGCCTGAATGTGCAGGCTGATGTTCTGCTTGGTGGTCTGAAACAGCTCGGCCATCATCTGCTGGGTCAGCCAGACGGTTTCGTCCTCCAGCCGCACATCCAGCCGGATTGTTCCATCCTCGGTCCGGTAGACGAGAACCTCGCCGCCGGTGGGCGGCACGCTTGGCTCGCGCATCATTCCGCCTCCCGCAGGATCGCGGCTTCGAGGTCTTTTTCCAGGGACGAATCCCTGAACCCGAGAAAATCCAGGAAGTAGGGGTCGCGGAAGACCAAGTCCGGGCTCAAGCGATCTTCTTCCCGCAGGGATGCCAACTCGATCCGGGCCAGTTCCTCGGGCTTGCGGGACAGAGCGGTGCGCTCGTAGAGCATGGAGCCGATCTTTCTTTGCAGTGTGCGGGTGCTCCATTTCTCAACCCTGCACATTTCAATGTAAAAATCCCGCTGCAGAGGGTCGGGCAGATAGATGACCGCCAGAAGGTGGGTCCAGCTCAATTGTCTCATCACTGCCGAGACAATTCGCTCATCCGGGAAAGCTTCTGCAAAGCGAATCATGTGGCGCAGGCTTTTTTCTGAAAAACCGCGGCCATAATCCACCGTCAATTGTCGCGACAGGGTCGCGACAATCGCATCGCCGTAGCCAGCCCGTTCATGTCCCAAGACAGCTTCCTGGATGCGTTTGCCGATTTGCCGATAGAGCAGGGTCAGCCCGGCATTGACTGCGGTCGCGACAGCCGACCGGGTCTCTTCGATCAACGCCCGGATATCGCCGACAAGGGCATCGGTGGAAGCAACCCGGTCTGTGCTTGCCGTTGGTGGCACTGCCGTCTTCTTCATCACTCGGCCTCCCCGACAATCTGTTCCAAGAGCCCGTCGGTCTCCTGTTCCAGGGCGTAGATGTCGGCCTTGATCTCCTCCAGGGTGCGCATGGGCGCGGGCTTGTAGAAATGGCGGGTGAAGGAGATCTCGTAGCCGATCTGGGTCTTGTCCGGGTCGATCCAGGCGTCCGGGGTGTAGGGCAGCACCTCGCGCCGGAAGAAGGCCTCGATGCCGCCTTCTTCCAGCAGCGGCACCTGCTCGCTGTCGCGCAGGGCGGTGTCCGGTTCGTACTCGACCACGCAGGGCTTGCCATTCACCTCGGCCTCGAACAGGCCGTGGATGGGGTCGGGCGTGGCCTTGCCCGGCTTGTGAATCTTCTTGAGCACCGGCGCGGCGTCCTCGCGGGTGTCGCAGAGTTCGCTCTGCAGCAGCTTCTTGCGCTTGGCGGTGAGCTTGACGCCGTGCTTGTCGGCATCGGCTTCGCAGGCATCCATGAAGGCGTTGAAATCCAGGTGCGGCCCGGCTCCGAGGGCTTCGGCCACGCGGCGGACCAGGTTGGCCAGCGGTTCTTCCTTGGCCTTGGCGCAGGTCTGCTCGAACCGTTCCAGCCGGTCCGGGCTCAGGTCAATGGCAAGGCGCAGCGGCCGGTCCACCGTCACCTTCCAGTAGCCGAAGGCCTCGTTGGGAAAGATCTTGGACTTCTCGGTTTCGACCGGATGCACCACCAGGTCGCAGATGTGCGCGGATGTGCTCCTCGGAGAACTCGCAGTTCTTCTTGCCGAGGTTGCGGCGCAGCGGCACGAACCATTCGGTGGCGTCGATGAGCTGGACCTTGCCCCGGCGCTCCTCGGCTCTTGCGGTTGGTCAGCACCCAGATGTAGGTGGCGATGCCGGTGTTGTAGAACATGTTCTCCGGCAGGGCGATGATGGCCTCCAGCCAGTCGTTTTCGATGATCCAGCGGCGGATGTTGCTCTCGCCCTGACCGGCGTCGCCGGTGAACAGCGACGAGCCGTTGTGCACCTCGGCGATGCGGCTGCCCAGGCGGGTGGTGTGCTTCATCTTGGCGAGCTTGTTGACCAGGAACATGAGCTGGCCGTCGCTGGAGCGGGTGATCATGTTGTATTCCGGGTCGCCGTCGTGCTGGGTGACAAAGCGCGGGTCCTTGATGTCGCCCTTGCCGCCCAGGCGCTCCAGGTCGGTCTTCCAGCTCTTGCCGTAGGGCGGGTTGGAGAGCATGAAGTCGAATTCCTGCGACGGGAAGGCGTCGCTGGAGAGCGTGGAGCCGTACTTCATGTTCTCGGCCTCGGCCCCTTCGCCTTTGAGCAGCAGGTCGGCCTTGGCGATGGCGTAGGTTTCCGGCTGCACCTCCTGGCCGAACAGGTGGATGGAGACCTCCTTGCCGTGGCTCGCGGCCAGCTCGGCCAGACGTTCTTCCGCCACGGTCAGCATGCCGCCGGTGCCGCAGGCGCCGTCATAGACCAGATAGGTGCCGGATTCGATCTGGTCGGCCACGGGCAGGAAGATCAGGTCGGCCATGAGCTTGACCACGTCGCGGGGCGTGAAGTGCTCGCCCGCCTCTTCGTTGTTCTCCTCGTTGAAGCGGCGGATCAGCTCCTCGAAGATGGTGCCCATGGCGTGGTTGTCGAGCGCTGGCAGCAGCTCGTTGCCGTCCGCGTCCTGCGACCGGCTTGGGGCTGAGATTGATGCGGGCGTCGAGGAACTTCTCGATCAGGTGGCCGAGGATGTCCGCCTCGATCAGGGTGGGAATCTGGTTGCGGAACTTGAACTTGTCGAGGATCTCCTGGACGTTCGGGGAAAAGCCGTCCAGGTAGGCCTCGAAATCGGCCTTGAGCTGCTGCTGCTTGGCGCGGTTCTTCAGGTCGCGCAGGGTGAAGGGCGAGACGTTGTAAAAGGCCTGACCGGCGGCCTGGCAGAGCGCGGCGTGCTGGTTGGCGATGCCGGCCGCGATCGAGCTGCTTCTTCATGCCGAGCACGGCTTCCTTGGTCGGCTCCAGCAGGGCGTCGAGACGGCGGATGACCGTCATCGGCAGGATCACGTCGCGGTACTTGCCGCGCACGTAGACATCGCGCAGCACGTCGTCGGCGATGCACCAGATGAAATTGACGATGCCGGTGTGGGTGACGTGGTGCATGGCTGGGCTCCTTGTTCCTGCAGCCGCTGTTCGCGGCAACCGTTGGCTGACCCGGGCGGCGCCGTCGCCGGGTCGGTGCGCCTCGTAGTCGTAGAGCAGATTTCCAAAAGATTCAACAGAATATCGGTTTTTAACCGGTGCGCGAGCCGGCTCCGGCAAGGCCCCGGTTGTTGCACGGGCAGGGGAGCGCCGGTGGCAGGGGAGCGGGATTCGGGGCGGGATCAGCCGGGCCTGGGTAGTTTTTCCCCAACCCACCGGCTGGCCTGGGTAGAAGGGGAACAGTTCGGCCGGATCAGGGGCGGAAAAAACGGCGGGAAAGTGGTGGTTAGAAAAAAATAATCTTTGAAGTCAGGTCGTTATGATCATTTTCTGTTTCTGGCACGGCCTTCGCATTGAAGGAAGCAACACGGCCACTGCGCCTCTTTCCTTCCTTCCACTTCAAGGAGTGACATCATGAAACTGACCAGAACCAGCAAAAACATCGCCCTCGCCACAGTGCTCACCTCCGGTCTTGCCTTTGCCGGCACCGCCGCCATCGCCCAAAGCCCGGCCGACACCACCGCCCCGGTCAAGAAGCCGGGCTACCGCCAGGTCGACCCGCAGATGGTCGAGAAGCACAACGCTTTCCTGGCCTCCACGGTCGAACTGCGCAAGCAGATGGCCGAGAAGCAGGCTGTCCAGCGGGCCATCATGGCCGCGGACACCCCGGACACCGCCCAGGCCGGCAAGGTGGCGGGCGAACTGTTCGAGCTGCGCGAACAGCTGCGCGCCAAGGCCCAGGCCGCCGGCCTGCCCTACCCGATGCTCGGCATGGGCATGGGCATGGGCATGGGAAAAGGCATGGGCATGGGCGGCATGGGCTGCGGCATGGCCGACGGTATGGGCCCCGGCGACGGCAAAGGACCGCACCGCCATCACGGCCGCTGATCTCAGGTAACCATCCCGGCGGGCTGTCCTGGCCCGCCGTTCCCCGCCCCGGCGGCAGCCCCTCCCTGCCGTCGGGGCTTTTTCGTTCGTTTCCCGAAGCCGGCCGAGGTCGTCCGGTCGAGCCGATGTACCGGCCTGGACGCAAGCGTTTTCCCCGCCTTGACCACAACCCGGGCTTGTCGCCAGGAGTGACGGCAACAGGTCCGCAGAGGAGAACACCATGCACAGGATTTCTTTCGCCTTTTGGTCGTTTCTGCTGGCACTCAGCGTCTGCTGGCTGCTGGCGGACACCTTGCTGCCTCAACCGCTCAGTTATTTTTCGTTCCGCGCCGCCTTTGTCCAGTATACCGGGGTGATCGGCATAGGGTTGATGAGCCTGGCCATGTTCCTGTGCGTACGGCCGAAATGGCTGGAACGGTCGCTGGCCGGGCCAGCCGGGCTGTACCGCCTGCACAGGTGGCTGGGGATCGGCGGGCTGGTCTTCGCCCTCCTGCACTGGTGGTGGGCCCAGGGCACCAAGTGGATGGTCGGCTGGGGCTGGTTGAGCCGGCCCGCACGCAGGCCGCCTTCCGAAGCGACGCTGTCCTGGTTCGAGCAGTGGCTGCGCAGTCAGCGCGGACCGGCGGAATCGCTCGGTGAGTGGGCCTTTTACGCTGCCGTCGTGCTGATCGTGCTGGCCCTGGTCAAACCGGTTGCCTCCCGCCTGTTCCGGCACACCCATAGATGGCTGGCCGTGGTCTACCTGGTGCTGGTGTATCACTCCCTTTTGCTGGTCAAACCCGGGTACTGGAGCCAGCCGGTGGGCTGGATCACGCTCGTGCTGCTCTTCTGCGGCACGGGGTCAGCCGTGCTGCTGCTGGCGGGCAGAACCGGTCGCCGGCCGGTGGGCATACAAAAAGCCCCTGCCAGCCAGTCGGTGGCAGGGGCTGTGGAACGGGCTGAAACCCGTTACTGACAGGGGACGGTGGATAAATGACCTTTTTCAACTGTCCGGGTGTCAGCAGCAGTCGCTCGATTTTCTGAACGGTTGTTTTTGACCTGCGCGGACGCTCCCGTCCCCTATTTGAACGGGTAATCCTGCCGCTGGCCGGGCGGCTGGCGGAGCAGATTGACCACCCCTTCAAGCGAGGTGGTGATGGTCTGCAGCTGGTCGCCGGACTCGCTCACACAGGCGGCGGTGGCATCCAGCCGGGTCGCCGAGCGGGAGTCGTCCCTGGTCTCCATGAACACGGCGGCCGCCTCCAGGCCATTGGCAATGAGCCCGGGCACGATGCAGATCCAGCTGCGGGTGGTGAACAGGTCCCAGTTGGCCATGTCCCGGCAGCCGTCGGCGATGGTCTTGGCCCCGGCCGCCCCGCCGATCAGCCCCTCGATCACATCCGCACTGTTGGGCCGTGCATCGGCCATGATGCACTGCAGGTAGTCACAGGCGCTCATGCCGGTCTGGTCGCAGGCCGCGGCCATGGCCATCACCTTTTTGCTGGCAGCCAGGTGGGTCTTGAGCCGGCCGTTGGCCTCGTCGAGCACCCCGGTCATGTCATCCAGCGACTGCTCCAGGTCCGCTCTCTTCCCCTGGTGGACGTTGTCTTCCTTGTTGGTGGCCATGGTCAGGTCCACATCGCAGTCTTCCACGCAGGCCTCGTCGAACTTGCCCTTGCTCTCGCAGATGCCGTCATCGTCGCCGATGCCGTCGTCGAGCACCTCGGCGCAGCCGCCGGCGGCCATTTCCTCCTTGTCGCACAGGCCGTCCTCGTTGCCGATGGTTTTCCGATTGTCATCAACATCGCCGAGTCGCTCGCGGATGACGCAGTCCACCCGCCGGTTGCGGCTCTGGTGCTTGAACTCCTGCGGCGGGGTGCGGGCCGTTTCGTTTTTGGCCTGGTCGCGCAACCCCTGCAGGTGCTTCTTCTGCGCGGGCGAGAAGGTGTCGCTGTCGTCGGCGGCGATGGTGTCGACCAGGGAGGAAAACGAGTCGTTCATTTGTTCCGTCTTGCTCTTGAGCTGCTCGCCGGTGTCGCCAGGGGGCGCGGTGACCTCGTCGGCGGCGACAGCGGGCAGGATCAGGGTCAGGCAGGCCGCGGCCAGCAGAACGAGCAGGCGCAGACCGGCGGACAATCTCTTCATAGCTGGTGCGTTCATGGCAGTCTCCGGCAGAGGTTCATTGGCTGCGGACGTCTCCGGGCCGCGGCTTGGGCTTTTTGAATGGGAAAACCATCCCGCTGACCCAGGGGGGTGCGCAGCAGGAGGTTCGCGGTCGTGGCGAGTTCGTCGATGACCGTGAGCTGGTCACTGTTGTCCATGGCGCAGCGGGCGGTGGCGTCCATGCGGGCCGCGGTTTCCGAGTCGTCGATGGCCTCGACCAGGGAGGCGATGGTGTTCACCGCGTTGGCCGCCAATCCCAGCGGAATGGCCGCGCCGCGGGCGTCCATGGAGCCGCCGGTGAAGGGGATGGGGATGGTGGTGTCGCTCAGGTCGCGGAAGGCGTCGGCAATGCCCTGGAGGACGACCGCGCTGAACACCAGGTCGTCGATGGTGTCCGCGGCCGTGGTCCGGTTCTCGGCAAGCAGACACTTGAGGTACGCGCAGGGGGCCATGGCGACCGGGTCACAGGCGGCCGCGAGCATGACCTCGCCGCTGCGCACGGCCAGGAAGGCCTTGACCTTGGTGTCGGCGCCCTCCACCAGGCCGGTGGCGCTGGTCAGGGCCGCGTCCATTTCGGCTGCCCGGTCCGCATCCACATTCGTCTCGGATCCCTCGGCCATGATGGCGTCTGTTTCGCACCGCTGCACACAGGCCTCCTTGAACTTCCCTTTGTCCTCGCAGATGCCGTCGTCATCGCCGATGCCGTCCTTGAGTACCTCGGCGCAGCCGCCGTCAGCCATTTCCTTGCCGTTGCAGATGCCGTTCTCATCGCCCAGGCAGGTCTCCTCGCCATCGCATTCGCCGTTCTTGTTCAGGTCCGCGGCAGCGCGAGGCCGGGTCGCCGAGGATCTCCTGCACCGGGCACTCTTCCTTGCGCTTCTTGGCGATGCTTTTGAAGTCTTCCGACTCGAGCCGCCCGGTTTCGTTCTGTGCCCGGGCCTTGACGTTTTTCAGCTGGGTCTTCTGGCTGGTGCTGAAATGACCGCCCTGGTCATCGACCACGGTGGTGACCAGCCCGTCCACCGCCTCGTTGAGGTTTTCCGCCCGGCACTGCATCTTCCTGCCGGTGTCCTTCTCGGTTGTGCAGTCTTTGCCGATGGCGGTTACCGGTGCGGCCCAGAGGCCGATCACCAGACCGACAGCGAGCAGGATGGCTGGGCCGGTGCGGGCCGCAGCAGGAAACATCGATGCGCTCATACTCCCTCCTTCCAGGATGTGGGTGAGTCGGTCGGCATCCGCCTGGCCCGACCATGGGGACTGCCGCCAGCGGCACGGCCCGGGCCGAGCCCTGGCCAGACGTATACAAGCGCGGTACAGGGCGAACAACAATGAATAAAAAGTTTATATTTTTTGGATATCTTTTTTAGCCATGGATGATCTTTGCACGGAAGATCGGTGAGCTGGCGACAGTGAAGGTCAGCCTTTCAGGAAAGAAGGCGGCCTGCCCACAAAAAAAACCCCGTCATGCCGGGCATGACGGGTTTTTTGCTGCAACCCTTGCGGAACAGGGTCCGCCGCGGGAGGTGTTACGGCAGCCAGCGGGCGACCACCGTCTCGTTCTCGTTCATCCAGTCGCGGGCCGCGTCCAGGGTGTCTTTTTTCGATTCGTTGATGGCCACCATGAGCGAGCCCAGCTCGCTGTTGGTCAGCTGCATCTTCTCAAGGAACTTCGCCAACTCGGGCTTGTCCTCACGCAGGGTCTTGCGGCCCATGATGTGGATGTTGCCCACGCCCCAGACCTTGTCCTTGTCCTGCTCGAGGAAGGCCAGGTCCCAGTAGCCGAACATGGAGTGCGGCTTCCAGCCGGTGACCACGATCCACTCCTTCTTGGCGATGGCCTGCTTGAGCGCGGCCATCATGGCCGGGCCCGAGGAGGGCAGGAGGGTGTAGCCGGCAGCGGTCAGACCGTAGGCGGGCATGACCTCGTTTTCCGTGGTGACCATGACGCCCGCGCCGGCATCGATGCCGGTGATGGTCTGCCTGAGCCGCTTCTTCGCCTCGGGCTTGAGCAGGTCGGAGATGGTGCGGACGCCGGCCTCCACCATGTAGCGGGGCACCACCAGGCCGCTCTCCGTGCCCTCGAACACGTGGCCGAGGTCGATCACGTTGTTCTTGTAGCGCTCCATGTAGTCCTTGTGCAGTACCGGCAGCCAGGTCTCCATGAAGGCGTCCTTGTCGCCCTGGGCCACGGCTGCATAGGCCGGGGCCACGTCGGCCGCGGTGATGGTCACCTTGTAGCCCATCTTGTCCTCCAGCACGGCCTGGGCCAGGTGGGTGTAGGCGATGCCTTCCTCCCAGTTGGCGTAGACCAGGTCCGCGGTTTTCGCGTCCGCGGCCCGGGCGGTGTGGGTCCACGCCGGCAGCACGGTCAGGACGGCGGCCAGGCCGGCCAGCAGCAGGCGAAAGCCTGTTCCGGTTCGTTTGTTTTCTGTCATCATGTTCCTCCTGTGTGGGTTCATCTCGGCCGCGGGCGCGGGGCCCGGGCTGTTGTCGAAAAAGCGTTTCTGTCGTGGACGGGGCGGGTGTTCGGCGGGCGCGCTCACATCCTTTTGCCCAGGGCCTGGGTGACCCGGTCGAGGAAGATGGCGAGAATGACGATGGCGATGCCGCTCTCGAAGCCCAAATCGATCTTCAGCTGGGTGATGCCCTTGAGTACCTCGTTGCCCAGTCCGCCCGCGCCGATCATGCCGGCGATGACCACCATGGACAGGGCGAGCATGATCGTCTGGTTGACACCGGCCATGATCGTGGGCATGGCCACCGGCAGCTCCGCCTTGAACAGCATCTGTCGGGGCGTGGCCCCGAAGGAGCGGGCCGCCTCCTTGATCTCGCGCGGCACCTGGCGGATGCCCAGGTTGGTCAGGCGCACCGCCGGCGGCAGCGAGAAGATGAGCGTGGCCACCACGCCCGGCACCGGGCCGAGGCGGAAAAAGAGCACCGCCGGGATGAGATAGACAAAAGCCGGCAGGGTCTGCATGAAGTCGAGGATGGGCCGCACCACCTGCTCGACCAGGTCGCTCTTGCTCGCCCAGATGCCCAGCGGGATGCCGATGCCCATGGAGATGATCACCGAGGTGAGCACCAGCCCCAGGGTGGCCATGGTCGCGGCCCACAGGCCCATCACCTCGATGAGCAGGAAGCCGAACAGGGTGAAGCCGGCCACCCAGCGGCCGGCCATGCGCCAGGCGATGAGGGCGAACAGGGCGGTCATCACCAGCGGCGGCGGGAAGGAGAGCACCGCGTTGAACGCGTCGAGCACCGCCCGCACGCCCGTGCTGATGGCGTCGAACACCGGGCTCATGTTGGCCATGAGCCAGTTGATGACCGCCTCGAAGGCGCCACCGATATCGATATAGTTTCGAATCTGTTCCATTTATTGGACAGCCTCCTCGGTCTGTTCGTACCTGTTCTCTGCGTCGGACTCCTGGTCACTGTCCGTCTCGGGCGAGGATTCGTCCGGTGCGGCGGCGTTGTCCTCGATGTCGCTCAGCCGCACCGGCGCGGCCTCGTCGTCCACGTTCTCGCGCACCTCGGCGAGCACCGCGCCGCGGTCGACCACGCCCAGCAGCACCCGGTCCTCGTCGATCACGGCAATGGGGTAGCGGGAGGTGACGGCCGTGTCCAGCAGGTCGGACAGGGCCGTGTCCGGGCTGGTGGTGTACACCCGGTCGCTGATCACCGGGGTCAGGTCGCGCTGGTGCTTGCGGGCCAGCCGGGCCGCGTCGTCGATGGTGACGATGCCCATGAGTTTGCGGTCCGTGTCGGTCACATAGACCAGGTCCGTGCGTTTCTTCTCCATCAGCCGGGTGGCCGTGCCCGGGCCGTCCTTGGGATGGGTCACGGTGGGGTGTTTCTGCATGATCGTGGCGGCGGTGAGCACCCGGGTGCGGTCCACGTTCTGGATAAAGGCGCGCACGTAGTCGTCGGCCGGTTCGCAGAGGATCTCCTCGGGCGTGCCGATCTGCTGCACCCGGCCCTCGGGGCCGAGGATGGCGATGCGGTCGCCCAGCTTGAGCGCCTCGTCCAGGTCGTGGGTGATGAACACGATGGTCCGGTGCATGCGGGCCTGCAGGTCGATGAGTTCGTCCTGCATCTGGGTGCGGATGAGCGGGTCCAGGGCGCTGAAGGCCTCGTCCATGAGCAGCACCTCCGGATCGTTGGCCAGGGCCCGGGCCAGGCCCACGCGCTGCTGCATGCCGCCGGAAAGCTCGGACGGGTTGGCTCTGCTCGAACCCTTTCAGGCCGACCAGTTCGATGGCGTTCATGGCCTTTTCCGTGCGCGTGGCCTTGTCCATGCCGCTGATTTCCAGCCCGAACTCGACGTTGTCGAGCACGCTGCGCTGCGGCAGCAGGCCGAAGTGCTGGAAGACCATGGACATCTTGTACCGGCGCAGGTTGCGAAGGGCCTCCCGGTCGAGCTTGGTGATGTCTTCGCCGTCGAACAGAATCTCGCCGGCCGTGGGCTCGATGAGCCGGTTCAGGCAGCGGATCATGGTGGACTTGCCGCTGCCGGACAGGCCCATGACCACGAAGGTCTCGCGCTTTTCGATGTCGAAGCTGGCGCCGTTGATGGCCACGGTGCAGCCGGTTTTGGCGAGGATTTCGCTCTTGGACAGGCCCTGTTCGATCAGGGGCAGGGCCCGCTTCGCATTGGGACCGAAGACTTTCGACAGATTTCTGATGGATATCAATGACATACTTTTACCTGATAGTTGGCGCAGCCATGGAGCGGACGGGTCGGCCCACACCGGGGACGGTGCCGGAACAGGCGACACGCGACAGGCAGGAACAGCTGCGGAAAAGAGTGTGAATCGGCTGAAAAAAACGAAGAAAACAGGAGTGTTACAATAAATTATCGCTAAATTGACCATTTACCTGTCAACCTGGTAACATGTAACGAAGACAAGCTGTTATGTCAACCCCACCACCGCTCCCTGACCCGCTTGCCAGGGGCGGCACAGGTCCCGGTTTCGCCTGAGACTCGCGCAGTTGGAACGATCTGCACAGTGGCCATTTTTTTCTTCTTTTGTTCTGTTTTTTCTGTTCTCCTGTTCGTTTTGTTCGTCATGAGAGTTCGCTCTCCGCTGAAAATTCCGATTTTGCCGGTCGCGGGACCGCTTGCGTGCCGTCGCCGCCTGATCGGGTCGGGCGGACACCCGGCGTCCGCACGCTTTTTTCCGATTTCGCCTCACCGAATCGAGAAAATGTGGTACACAGACGGGCGGGCACAGGTACCACGGAACAGCCGCCGCGGCAGGAAAGGGCGGCAACCGGCACGGACAAACAGGGGAGGGCGGATGACGGCACACACGGACAACGGGCTCGCCATCAGCGTGCGCGGCCTGAGCAAGCGGTTCGGCGAGGTGCAGGCGGTCAAGGGATTGGATTTCGACGTGCACAGCGGCGAGCTGTTTGGCTTTCTCGGTCCGAACGGCGCCGGCAAGACCACCACCATCAACATGCTCATCGGCCTGGCGCGGCCGGACGCGGGCACGGTAAAGATCGACGGGGTCGACTGCACCCGCGACCCGCGTGCCGCCCAGGACCGCATCGGCGTGGTCCCGGACGAGAGCAACCTCTATCCGGAGCTGAGCGGCTTCGCCAACCTCAGCTTCTGCGCCGGCCTGTACGGCATGGGCCGGGCCGAGCGGGAGCAGCGGGCACGGGAACTGCTCGCCCTGTTCGACCTGGACAAGGCCGCGCACCGCAAGTTCGGCGGCTATTCCAAGGGCATGAAGCGCAAGCTGACCATTGCCGCCGGCATCATCCACCGCCCGCGCATCCTCTTTCTCGACGAACCGACCACGGGCATCGACGTGGCCAGCGCCCGCCACCTGCGCCAGCTCATCGCCGAGTTGAACCGCCAGGGCACCACCGTGTTCCTCACCACCCACTACATCGAGGAGGCGGAGCGGCTCTGCGACCGGGTGGCCTTTCTCAAGGACGGCCACATCGCCCGCATCGACACGGTGGCCAACCTGGTGCAGCCGATCCGCGACCGGCACGTGATGCACATCGCCTGCGGCAGCGACCTGGCCGGGATGGTGGCCAGGATCGCCGGTCTGTTCCCGGACCTGCAGTTCCAGAGCCCGCAGCCGAACCTGCTGCGGGTGGAGGCCGACGGGCCGGTGCGGGTCGGGCCGCTGGTGCGGGCGCTGGAGGACACGGGCATCGAGGTGTTCGAGGCCCGCAGGATGCAGCCGAGCCTGGAGGAGGTGTTCGTGCAGATCACCGGCATCGACGTCGACGCCATGCGCCGGGAAAAAGAAAAGGGCGGAGGCAGGCAATGAAGCGGTGGATCGCCTTCTGGAGCATCCTCGACAAGGATTTGCGCACCTACTACCTGAAGGGGCCGAACATCAGCTGGGGCCTCATCTTTCCGCTCGCCTGGACGGTCCATGTTCTTCATCCGCTCCGGCTCCGGCCTGGGCGCCATCCCCGAGGTGCTGCCCGGGGTGGTGGCGGTGTCGGTGCTGTTCGGCACCACCTCCATGCTGGCCGTGACCATCACCTTCGAGAAGAAAAACCGCAGCTTCGAGCGGCTGCTGCTGGCGCCCATCCCGCTCGAGCTGCTCATGCTCGCCAAAACGAGCGGCGCCATCCTGTTCGGCGCGGTCAACGCCTTTGTGCCGGTGATCATGGCCTCGTTTCTGGTCGACCTCGGCCACACCAACTGGCTGGTGTTCGTGCCCGCGGTGCTGGGGATCGCCCTGGCCTCGACCTTTCTCGGCCTGTTCATCGCCGTGGCCGTGAGCGAGGTGTTCGAGGCCCAGACCTTTTCCAACTTTTTCCGCTTTCCGATGATCTTTCTCTGCGGCCTGTTTTTCCCCATCGACCGGCTGCCGGTGCTGCTCCAGCCGGTTGCCTACGCCCTGCCGCTCACCTACGGGGCCGATGCCCTGCACGGCGCCGTGCGCGGCAGCCACCATCTGCCCTACTGGCTCGACCTGGGCGTGCTGGCGCTGTTCTGCGTCACCCTGTTCCTGGGGAGTTTGTGGAACATCAGGAAGCGATGGATTCTCTGAGTTGAACAACCAGCCGGTCTGCGCGAACAAGACCATGGGGCAGGCCGGAGCCGACCCGCTTTTCCTGCCTTTCCGGTTGCCTGACCGCTGCGGGTGTGCTTCAGTCTGCAAGAGATTGCGCCGTCGCCGGCCAGGGACGGCTTCAAAAACCATCGCCAGGGGAGGCCGGGTATGTTCGAGAGTGCGGAGCTGGGGCACAAGGTCAAGAAGTCCGTGTACGAGAAAGAGGTTCCGGCCCTGCGCGCGGCCCTGCTCGAGGCCCAGTTCGAGCTGGCGCAATCGGCCCGGTTCGCGGTGATCATCCTCATCGGCGGGGTGGACGGCGCCGGCAGGGGCGCCACCGTCAACCTGCTCAACGAGTGGATGGACCCGCGCCACATCCAGACCCACGGCATGGGCGAGCCCTCGGACGAGGAACTGGAGCGGCCGCTGATGTGGCGCTTCTGGCGCGTCCTGCCGCCCCAGGGGCAAGATCGGCATCTTTCTCGGCACCTGGTACACCTGGCCCATCCTCGACCGGGTGAGCGGCGTCACCAAGACGGCCGACCTGGACCAGAGCCTGGAGCGGGCCAGCAGTTCGAGACAGATGCTGATCGACGAGGGCGCCCTGATCCTCAAGTTCTGGATGCACCTGTCCAAGGAGAAGCAGAAGAAGCGGCTCAAGAAGCCTGGAGAAGAACCCGCAGACCCGCTGGCGGGTCACCGAGCGGGACTGGAAGCAGTTCAAGCACTACGACACGTTCCAGGCGGTGCACGAGCGGGCCCTCCGCTACACCAGCACCGCCGAGGCGCCCTGGATCGATGGTCGAGGGCGCGGACGCCACGCTACCGCAGCTCACCGTGGGCAAGGTGATCCTCGAAGGCCCTGCGCGACCGGCTGGACCAGGATCCGGCGCCGCCGCCGGCCGGTGGCCGCGCCCCGCCGCATGCCGCCGGTGGACGACCTGCATCTGCTGAAGACCCTGGACATGACCCAGGCCATCGACAAGAGCAAGTACAAGGAGAAACTGGAAAAGGTACCAGGGCCGGCTCAGCCTGCTCACCCGCGACCCCAAGTTCAAGAAACATGTCGGTGATCGCGGTGTTCGAGGGCAACGACGCCGCCGGCAAGGGCGGCAGCATCCGCCGGATCACCAGGCGCGCTCGACGCCCGCTGGTACCAGGTCATCCCCATCGCCGCGCCCACCGAGGAGGAGCGGGCCCAGCCCTACCTCTGGCGCTTCTGGCGGCACCTGCCGCGCAAGGGGCGGGTGACCATCTTCGACCGCTCCTGGTACGGCCGGGTGCTGGTGGAGCGGGTCGAGGGCTTCTGCTCCGAGGCCGACTGGATGCGCGCCTACGGCGAGATCAACGACTTCGAGGAGCAGATGGACCGCCAGCACGCTGGATCCTGGTCAAGTTCTGGCTGGCCATCAGCCAAGGAGGAGCAGCTGCGCCGCTTCGAGGAGCGGCAGAAGATCGCCTTCAAGCGCTTCAAGATCACCGAGGAGGACTGGCGCAACCGGGAGAAGTGGGCCGACTACGAGCACGCGGTCTGCGACATGCTCGACCGCACCAGCACCGAGATCGCGCCCTGGACCCTGGTCGAGGCCAACGACAAGAACTTCGCCCGCATCAAGGTGCTCACCACCCTGTGCGAGCGCATCGAGGAGCGGCTCGAACGGCTGCGGGCCGAGAACGTGGACTACCTGGACAAGCCGAAGAAGCGCGGTTGAGGCTGCCCGCGGCCGCTACCGGTTGACAGGGCAACGGCCCGCGGGTACGATCCCGGCCTTGAATGTGCGCGGAGTCCGTGGTTTGGAGGGAGCCGGGGCGACAACCGTGTGTCTTGAACAAACCAGGAACAACGGAGGAACAAACGATGCAAAAAATTCTGATAGTCTGGGCGGCGGCGCTGCTGCTCCTGCCGGCAACGCTGGCGTGGTCCGGCGAGCACCGGCTCGGCGGCGGGGTCAACTACTGGGTGGCGCTCGAGGATCTGGATGAAGACGACGTGGATGAGGACGGCTTTTCCTACCTGTTCAGCTACCAGTACATGATGGACTGGGTGGGCGTGGAACTCGACGTGGAACTGCTGCCCGACCGGTTCGACGAGGACGCGGTGGCTCCGGCCGCCTGGTTCCTCTTGGGCAAGACCCTGTACGCCGGCGCGGGCATCGGCATCGTCAACTCGGACGGCGATTTTGCCGACGAGCCGTTCTTCGCCCTGCGCGCCGGTCTGAATTTGGAGCTGCTGCCCAGCCTGTACGCGGACCTGTCGGTGAACTACCGGTTCAACGACGAGGCCGACCTGGACGACGACGACCGCAACATCGACACGGACACGCTCTTCCTCGGCGCGGCGGTGCGCTTCAGCCTGTAACACCCATCCTCATCACGAAAAAAAGGGGCTCCGGCGGTACGGCCGGGGCCCCTTTTTTATGGCGGTGCCGGGCAGAGGATCAACTCCGGCCGGCGCTACTCGTGGCGCAGGGCGTCGATGGGGTCCAGCTGGGCCGCGCGCCGGGCCGGGAAGTAGCCGAAGATCACCCCGATGGCGGCGGAGAAGAGGAAGGAGAGGATGTTGATGCGCGGGTCGAACAGGTAGGGGATGCCCATCATCCGGGCAAGGTCGATCGAGGCCCCGGCTGGCCAGCGCGAGCCCGATCAGCCCGCCGAGGCTGGACAGCACCACCGCCTCGATCAGGAACTGGAGCAGCACCTCGCGTTCGAGCGCGCCGATGGCGAGGCGGATGCCGATCTCGCGGGTGCGCTCGGTCACCGACACGAGCATGATGTTCATGATGCCGATGCCGCCCACCAGCAGGCTCACCGCGGCCACCGCGCCGAGCAGCATGGTGAGGATGCGGGTGGTGCCGGTGAGGGTCTCGGCGATCTGCCGGGTGTCCATGACGCGGAAGTTGTCGTCCTCGTTCTCGGCGATGTTGCGCCGCTCGCGCATGAGCAGCACGAGCTGCTCCTTGACCGCGTCGATGGAGGCGCCCTCGCGCACCGAGACACGGTCAGCCGGCTCACGTCCTGGCTGCCGGTGAGGCGGCGCTGCACGGTGCGCAGCGGCATGACCACGGTGTCGTCCTGGTCGCTGCCCATGGCCGACTGGCCCTTGGCCTTGAGCAGGCCGATCACCTCGCAGGAGAACTGCTTGATGCGGATCTCGCTGCCCACCGGGTTCTGGCGCGCCGAACAGCTTGTCGCGCACCGTCTCGCCGATGACGCACACCGCCCGGCCGGCCCGCTCCTCGGTCTCGCTGAAGTCGCGACCGGCGGCGATCTCCCAGTTGCCGGCGCGGAAGTAGTCGTTGGTGCTGCCGGTGACCATGGTGGACCAGTTGCGCGCCTGGTAGACCGCGGTCACGGACAGGCTCACCACCGGCGCCACCGCGTCGATGGCGGTGATCTGCGCGCGGATCGCCTCGACGTCGGCGAGCTTGAAGTTGGGCGCCCCGTCCGCACCCGGGCCGAAGCGCTGGCCCGGCCGGACCATCAGCAGGTTGCTGCCCATGCTGGAGATCTGGTCGGACACCGAACTGGGTGGCGCCGTTGCCGAGGGTGACCATGGTGATCACGGCGGCCACGCCGATGACGATGCCGAGGATGGTGAGAAAGGAGCGCATCAGGTTGCGCCGGATGGCCCGCAGGGCGAGGAGGAGCGTGTTCCAGAGCATCAGTGGTTCCCCCCGTTGCCCGTGTCGCTGTCCACCCGGCCGTCGACGAAGCGGACGACCCGCCGGGCGTAGGCGGCCATGTCCGGCTCGTGGGTGACCATGAGCACGGTGATGCCCTGGTCGCGGTTGAGGCCGCTGATCAGTTCCATGATCTCCTGGCTGGTGCGCGTGTCGAGGTTGCCGGTGGGCTCGTCGGCGAGCAGCACCGCGGGTCGGGTGACGATGGCGCGGGCGATGGCGACGCGCTGCTGCTGGCCGCCGGAGAGTTCGGCCGGGGTGTGGTGCTCCCAGCCCTGCAAGGCCCACCTGGGCCAGGGCCGCGCGCGCCGCGGCGTGGCGCTCGGCGGCCGGTTCGCCCCGGTAGATCAGCGGCAGTTCGACGTTCTCGAGCGCGGTGGTGCGCGCCAGCAGGTTGAAGCCCTGGAAGACGAAGCCGAGGTAGTGGCGCCGCAGCAGCGCGCGCTGGTTGCGCGTCAGCTGTTCGACCGCAAGTCCCTGGAACTCGGTAGCTGCCGCTGGTGGGCGTGTCGAGGCAGCCGAGGATGTTCATGGCGGTGGACTTGCCCGAGCCGCTCGGCCCCATGATGGCGACGAACTCGCCCGCGTCGATGGCCAGGTCGATCTCCTGCGAGGGCCTGGAAGGCGGCCTGGCCCTGGCCGTAGGTCTTGGTGATGCCGCTCAAGGCGATGAGGGGCTGTTCGGTCATGGCCGGGCTGCCTGGGCCTCGGTGATCACCTCCATGCCGGCGCGCAGCTCGCCGCCGGTGATTTCGGTGAACCGGCCGTTGGTGGCGCCGGTCTGGACCGGGACCGCCACCGGCTGCACCGGCCTGCAGCACCCAGACCCGCTGCTCGCCCCCGGTGGGCGTCTGCGCCTGTGGCGTCCGGCGGGCGGAGGCTGGCATCCGGGGGAGGAGCACGCTCATGGCGCCGCGGTTGCTGGCCGGTTTTTTCACGTCCGCCTCCGGGTCGGGCGGGGTGAAGCGCAGGGCGGCGTTGGGCACGAGCAGGACGTTCTCGCGGGTGAGGGTGGTGATCTCGGCGGTGCCGGTCATGCCCGGGCGCAGGCTGAGGTCGTCGTTGTCCACCGCGAGCACGGCCGGGTAGGAGATGACCCCGTCCTTGTCGTGGGAGCCGTAGCCGACGCGGGTGATGGCCGCGTTGTAGCGGCGGCCCGGCCAGGCATCGACGCTGAACGTGGCCTTCTGGCCCACCGCACCTGGCCGACATCGGCCTCGTCCACGTCCACCTGCAGCTCCATCTTGGCCAGGTCCTCGGCGAGGGTGAACAGCACCGGCGCCTGGAAGGAGGCGGCCACGGTCTGGCCCGGCTCCACCTTGCGGCTCAGCACCACGCCGTCGATGGGCGAGCGGAGGCTGGCCTTGTCGAGGTTGGTCTCGTCGGATTTGAGCGATGGCCCGGCCTGGGTGACCGAGGCGCGGGCGCTGGCCTCGTTGGCCTCGGCCCGCTTCAGGGTGGCCTCGGCCGTGTCCATCTCGCTCGCGGACGGCACCTTGCCGCCGGACAGCTCGGCCACCTGGCGGAAGCGGGCCAGGTTGGCGCGCGCCTCGGCCACCGTGGCCTGGGCCTGCGACCACCTTGGCCTCGGCCGCGGCCAGGTTGGCGCGGGACCTGGCCACCGCGTCCTCGAGCTTGGACAGGTCGAGCCGGGCCAGCACCTGGCCCTTGCTCACCCGGTCGTTGTCGTCCACAAAGACCGTGTCGATGATGCCGGAGAGTTCGCTGCCCACCTCCACCTGGTTGGTCGGCTGCAGGTTGCCGGTGGCCGAGACCTTGACCACCAGGTTGCCGGTGGTCGCCGCCTGGGTGCGGTAGCGGAAGGCCGGTGCCTCGCTGCGGCGGGCGAGCAGGGCAAGGGTGATGCCGGCGACCAGCAGCACGACCAGGGCGGGAATGAGCCAGCGCCGCCAGAAGGGGCGCCGGCCGCCGCCGGCGATGAGCTGGGCGAGCTTGGCGTTCTGGTCGTTGGTGGTGGGTTGGGTCGGGTTCATTGCGGTTCCTTGGCGGAGAGAAGATCGGCCGCGGGCGACCAGCCGCCGCCCAGGGCCTTGTAGAGACGGATCCGGGCGCGGGCCAACTCGCCACTGCTGCCCGCCAGTTGTTCGTCCAGGCTGAGCAGGGTGCGCTGTGCGTCGAGCACGCTGAGGAAGTCGGCCAGGCCGCTTTGGTAGCGGTGCTGGGCGATCTGCAGGGTGGTCTGCGCCGCGGTCGCGGCCTCGGTCAGCCGGGCCCGGCGGGCGCGGGTTTCGGCCACTGCGGTGAGCGCGTTCTCGACCTCCTCCAGGGCGGTGAGCACGGTGGCGCGGTAGGCCTGGCGCGCCTGTTCGAGCCGGGCGTCCTGGATGTCGATGTTGGCGGCAATGCGGCCGGCGTTGAAGATCGGCGCGGTGATCCCGCCCACGAGCGAGCGGGTGTCGGCGCCGCTGTCGGTGAGCGCGTCCAGTTCGAGCGCCTCCAGGCCGAGCGAGCCGGACAGCCGGAAGCTCGGGTAGCGGGCCGCCTCGGCCTCGCCCAGCCGGGCGGTCTCGGCGGCCAGGCGCCGTTCGGCGGCGCGCACGTCCGGCCGCTGGCGCAGGGTGTCGGCCGGGATGCCGACTGCGGCCGCGCGGCCGAGGAGCACCACCCGGTCGCCCGCGGCCAGCCGGTCCTCCAACTCACCCGGGTTGCGGCCGAGCAGCACGGCCAGCCGGTTCTTCGCCTCGACCGCGGCGGCGCGCAGGAGGGGCAGGGCAGCCCGGGTGCTGGCCAGGTCGGTGGTGGCCTGGGCCAGGTCGAGTTCCGACACCAGCCCGGCCTGCTGCCGCCAGTGGATGATCTCGTGGTTCTCACTGCGGGCGGCGATGCTGGCTTCGGCAATGGCCAGCCGCTCTTCGGCGGTGCGCAGGTCGATGTAGTTGAGCGCCACCTCGGCCGCGAGCGACACGCGCGTGTCCCGCAGCGACTCGACGCTTGCCTCCATCTCGGCCTGGGCCGCCTCCACGCCGCGACGCAACCCGCCGAACACGTCCAGCTCCCAGCTGGCGTCGAAGCCGGCGCGGTAGAGTTCCCGGGTCGCGCCCGAGCCGGTCTGACTGCTGCCGGTGGAGGTCGAGCCGGACAACGACGCGTCCACGGACGGCGCCAGCTGGGCACCGGCTGCGCCGCGGCGGGCACGGGCCTCGCGCAGCCGGGCGCGGGCCTCGGCCAGGCCGGGGTTGGCGGCCAGGGCATCGGCGATGAGGCGGTCGAGCACCGGGTCGTCGAACTGGCGCCACCAGGTGGCGAGCACGGCTGCGTCCGCGGGGTGCTGGTCGGCCGCGGCGGTCCAGCCGGCGGGCACGGGCAGCTGCGGCTCGGCATAGTCCGGACCCACGGCGGCGCAGCCGCTGACAAGGGCCGCGCACAGCAGGGCGATGAGCCCGGCCGGTCGGCAGCAGGACAGGGGCGTGTTCAGCATTCAGACAATGTCCCGGACCGCGGCCATGAGCCGCTCCTCGTTGGGGATGTACCAGCGCTCGAGCGGCGGGCTGGCCGGCACCGGGATATCCGGGCCGCACACCCGCCGCAGCGGCGCTTTGAGGCTGTCCAGCGCCTCCTCCATGACCACTGCGGCGATTTCGCCGGCAAAACCGCCGGTGCGGTTGGCCTCGTGCAGCACCACCAGCCGGCCGGTGCGGCGCACGGACGCGAGCAGGGTGGCGGTGTCGAGCGGCGCCAGGGTGCGCAGGTCGACCACCTCGACCTCGATGCCGTCCGCGGCCAGTTGGTCGGCGGCGCGCAGGGCCACGCCCACCATCTTCGACCAGGTGACCACGGTCACATCCCGTCCCGGCCGCTTGATCTCGGCCTGGCCGATGGGGGTGAGGTATTCGCCCTCGGGAACCGGCCCGGGCTGGAAGTAGAGGAGCATGTCCTCGAGGATCACTACCGGGTTGGGGTCGCGGATGGCGCTCTTGAGTAGCCCCTTGGCGTCCGCCGGGGTGGACGGCATGACCACCTTCAGCCCGGGGCAGTGGGCCAGCCAGGCCTCCAGGTTGTGCGAGTGCTGGCAGCCGGCGCCGAACCCCGCGCCCGCCTTCATCCGTACCACCAGCGGGAAGCTCGACTTGCCGCCGGAGAGGTAGCGCAGCTTGGCGGCGTGGTTGACGATCATGTCCGAGGCCAGGGTGAGGAAGGGGGTGAACATGATCTCCACCACCGGTTTGAGGCCCGCCTCGGCCGCACCCACCGCCAGGCCGGCGATGGCCGCCTCGGACACCGGCGTGTCCCGCACCCGTTTCGGGCCGAAGGTGTCGAGCAGCCCGGCCGTGGGCAGCATGGGGCTGGCGTGGATGCCCACGCCCACCCCCTCGCCGGCGAGAAACACCGCCGCATCCCGTTCCATCTCCTCGCGCAGGGCCTGATTGATGGCCTGTCCCATTCCCAGCTGCTGCATGTTGTCGCTCCTTGTCGTGGTCATTGGCTGTTCACGCGAACACATCTTCGAGCGCCTCGGGCGGCTCGGGGTAGGGGCTGTCTTCGGCGAAACGGATGGCCGCCTGCACGGTGGCCGCCACCTCCGCCTCCAGGGCCGCGACCGTGGCCTGGTCGAGCAGGCCGGCGGCCAGGAGCCGCTCCTGCAGGAGGGCGAGCGGACAGCGGCGCTGCCAGGCGAGAATCTCCTCGCGCGGCTGGTAGAGCTGATGGTCGGCCTCGCCGTGACCGCGCCAGCGGTAGGTCTTGCATTCGATCAGGGTCGGGCCGTTGCCGGCCAGGGCGCGCGCCCTGGCCTCCACCGTGACCGCGTACACCGCCTCGGCGTCGTTGCCGTCCACCACCACCCCGACCATGCCGTAGCCCGCGGCCCGGTCGGCGATGTGGGCCGCCCGGGTGTGCTCCTCGAACCGCTGGGCCCCGGCGTACTGGTTGTTCTCGCAGACGAACAGCACCGGCAGCTGCCACAGGGCGGCCAGGTTGAGGGCCTCGTGGAACGAGCCCTCGTCGGCCGCGCCGTCGCCGATGAAGCAGACCGTCACTGCCTGCTCGTCCCGGTACTGCTGGGCAAAGGCCCGGCCGACGGCAATGGGCGGCCCGGCGCCGACCACGGTGGAGGTGCAGGGGGCGTTGATCTCGGGTACGGCCAGGTGCAGGGTGCCGCTCTTGCCCCGGTTGCAGCCCGTGGCCCGGCCGAAGATCTCGGCCATGAGCGTGTTCGCGTCCGCGCCCTTGGCGAGCAGGTGGCCGTGGCTGCGGTGGTTGGTGATGATCGCGTCCGCCGGTTCGAGCGCGGCGCAGACCCCGGCCGCAACCCCCTCCTGGCCGGTGCAGAGGATCATCATGCCGTGGATCGTGCCCTCGATCTTGCAGAGTTCGCTGAGCGCCTCCTCGAAGCGGCGGGTGAGGAGCATGGCGCGGTACATTTCCAGTTTCTTGGCCGTGGCTGTGTGCATGCGTTCTCCTGTGTGAAGGGGCCGGGCGGCGGCGCGGCGGCAGGAGCCGGGCGCGGCCGGCGGCCGTGATGGTCGATCAGGCCTCGTCCCTGCAGGCGCGCAGGCCGGCCAGAGAGAAGCGGGTGATGTGGGCGGCGATCTGTTCGATGTCGGTCGGGTCGAAGCAATGCGGCCGGAGTGCGGCGATCACCCGTCGGGCGGTGAAATGGTGCAGGCACTGGCCGACGATGCTCATGGCCGCGAGAAACAGCCGCTCGCTCTCCTCGCCGGGTGCCACCCGCGTCTCGCCGAGCAGGTCGCCGAGGATGTTGACCAGCACGATATACTGGTTTCTGATCGAGCCCTGGGCCAACTGGCCCAGCGCCCCGGTGGGTGCGGCGATCTCCCGGGCCATGAGCTGACCGTGCCAGGCGGGAATGCCCTCGTCGAGCAGGCGGCTGAGAAAGGCGCGGATGAAGCAGCGCAGCCGTTCCTCCGGGCTGGCGTTGTCGGGCAACCCCGCATCGGCCGGGTAGGTGGCCACGGCCGAACGGTGCGAGTAGTCGATCACCGCGGCGTACAGCCCTTCCTTGTCGCGGAAGTGGTAGTTGATGGCGCCGAGGTGGGCACCGGCGCGGCGGCAGATCTCGCGCACCGTGGCCGAGCGGAAGCCGTCCCGGGCGAACACCTCACCCGCAGCCCGGATCAGGCGCGTCTTGGTGTTCTCTTCCCTGGTTTCGGTGTCTGCCATGGCGGTCTCCTCTGAATTGCGTCGAACTGATGTTTGGAACATTTGTTCGTTTTTGTCAACCCCAATCGCTGCGCCAGCAACCGGCGCGGGCTGCGGGCAAATGCGCGGGCACAAAAAAGGCCCCGCGACCGGTCGGGTCGCGGGGCCTTGTGGCCGCGGGCTGCCGGGGCAATGCCGCCGGCGGGTCCGGGTCAGGCGGAACGGTTGAACTTGCCGCCGCCCTTGCTCCGTTTTTTCATGAGGATACCGGCCACGACAAAGAAGGCGAGGAAGAGGACAAAGCCGACCCCCAGACCGATGAAGAAGGAACCCAGGCTCTTGCCCTTGCCGCCCTGTGGCGCGGGGGCGGCGGCGGGCTCCGACTCTGCGCCTGCCTCAGCTGCAGGCTGGTCGGCCGGCACCGGTGCGTCGGTGGCAAAGGTCGGCCCGCCCGCGGGCTGGGTTGCGGTCGGGGGCGTGGTCGCCGCAGGGGCGGCCGGGGTCGCGACCGGAGTGGCGGCGGTGATCGCCTCGGGCCGCGGCGGCACCATGGTGAAGCCCTTGCCGAGCAGTTCCATGGCCTTGGCGTCACGCACCTTGCGGTCGGCGCTGCCCATGACCAGGCTGATGATGCGCACCCCGCCCTTCTTGGCGGTGGCGGCAATGGAGAAGCCGGCCGCCTGGTAGTAGCCGGTCTTGAAGCCGTCGCTGCCGGGCACCTGGGTGAGCAGCTTGTTGTGGTTGTGCATCATGAAGGTGTCGTTGCGGAAGCCCCGGCTCTTCGTGCCCGTGTATTTGAAGGTGTCGGGCCGTTTGGCCAGTTCCCGGCAGAGGATGGCCAGGTCGCGGGCGGTGGTCACGTCCGGCTCCTGACCCTCGGACGGCGGCAGGCCGTGGACCGAGTGGAAGCGGGAGTTCTTCATGCCGAGCGCCTCGGCCTTCTGGTTCATCAGGGCGACGAACCCTTCCTTGGATCCGGCGATGTGTGTGGCCAGGGCCACGGCCGCGTCGTTGGCCGACTGGACCATGAGCGCGTAGAGCAGCTCCTCCACGGTGAACTGCTCCTTGGGGTCCAGGTAGACCTGGGAGCCGCCGGTCTTGTAGGCCTCCGTGGTCACCGGCACCATCTCGTCGAGCTTGAGCGCGCCCTGTTCGATGCGGTCGAGGATCACGTACAGGTCCATCAGCTTGAGCACGCTCGCCGGGTAGACGCGGGCGTCGGCATTGTCCTCAAAGAGGACGTTGCCGGTGTCGGCGTCGATCACCAGGGCGGACACGTAGGGCGATTTGTTGATGGGCTGGATCGGGTTGCGGGCCGCCCACACCGGGGCGGCGGTGAGGATGAGAACGAGCAGACAGAGAATGAAACGTTGCATGGCTGGTGGCTCCTTGGTGCGTACGCGACCTGGTCGCGCGGATGAACGGAGTGCTGGCGACGGCACGGGCTGGTTGTACCGGCGAAGCCGCGCGCTGTCAAATAGTTCTTGGGTTTTCCCGTATGAGTTGGCGCAGTTGCATCCCGGGCCCGGCCGGTCTTAAAACGCCACCACCTCGGCCTTGCCGGCGAGGCTGACCATCTCCCGCTGCCAGCGCTCGCCGCCCAGGGATTCGGCCAGGAGCACGGCCAGATGCGCCGGGCGCACACCCAGGGTGCGGTTGCGGCCCAGCCCCGGCAGGCAGGAGGGGCAGTTGGTGAGGATCACCCGGTCGTTCAGGTCGCCGCCGGTGACGGCGACAGCGCCTCCCGCTTGCGGTGGAGCATGGCGTCGGTGATGTCCGGCCGGGAGAGGGCCAGCGTGCCGGCCTCGGAGCAGCAGTGGGGCACGCTCGGCGACCTCGAAGCCGCCCAGTCGCCGACCAGCGTGGCGCGCCCTCGCCGTCGAGGGAGTCGTGGCAGGGGGCGTGGTAGAGGCAGCCGCCGGCCTGCCCGGCGACCGCTGAGGCCCGCGCTCGAGCGCGAAGCCGGCCACATCCGCCAGCCGGCGCGCCGAAGATCTCCTCGACGCTCCATGCCCGTCGCAGCCCCTCGCGGCAGGTGCCGCAGGTGACGACGCAGGCGTCGAACTGCAGGTAGGCGAACATCTCGCGGATCTGGCTGAAGAGGATGGTGTCGCGCAGCACCATGCGCGCCGTGCTGCGTCGCGCTTGGCGTTGGCGTGGGCCGGGAAGCCGCAGCAGAGGAAGGGCGGCGGCAGCACCACCCGCGTGCCGGTCTCGAGCAGCACGTGGAGCGCGGCCATGGAGATCGCGGCAGTAGAGCCGCTCCGAGCCGCAGCCCGGGAAGTAGAAGACCGTGCTGCGCGGCCTCGCCCTCCGGCTCGAAGCACCAGCGCCTGGTCGGCGCCGCAGCGCGGGCAGGACGTCGCGCAGCGTGCTCTCGGCGGCCCGGCGGGACCGGCGAGCGGAGCAGTGGCGCAGGAGCCGGGACGCGTCGCGGTCGGCCGGTCTGGAGCGGCGCGGCCAGGCTCGCGCCCGGCCCGCTGCAGCCGCGCCGCCCATGCCGACCACGGCCGGCGCGGAAGAGCCGGTTGCAGACGCGGCGAGCGGCTGTCGAGGTAGCGCAGCGTCAGCCGGGTGGCGCAGCGGCGGTCCGCTTGAAGCCGCGGGCCGCCAGGATCTCCCGCTCGAGCACGGAGACCTCGCCGGTGTCGATGTCGACCGGGCAGGGCTTCAGGCACTTGTGGCAGATGGTGCAGTGGTCGGCCACCTCCTCCAGGTAGCGCAGCAGCTCGAAGCGCGGCGGAGCGCTCGCGCTGGGCGTCGTAGAGCAGCGCCTCGATGAGCGCGCCGATGGCCAGGTTCTTGTTGCGCGGGTGGAAGAACAGCCCGCGCGCCGGGTGGAAGACGCAGCAGTCGGGCTTGCACTTGCCGCAGCGGACGCAGTGGGCGATGCGCCGCGGCCAGCTCCTCGAGCTGGCCGTGCTGGAGGATGCGCGCCTCCAGCTCCAGCAGGTTGAAGGAGGGCGTGAAGACCCGGTCGAGCACGTCGAGGTCCTCGAGCTTGCCCGGGTTCATCAGCCCGCGCGGGTCGACCTCGCGGCGGTAGGCGCTCAGCTCCTCGACGCCGCTCGCGGCTCGAGGTACTTGAGCTTGGTGACGCCGATGCCGTGCTCGCCGCGAGACCACGCCGCCCAGCGCCACCGACCCGGTCCATCACCGTGTCGACCGCCGCGTCGGCCGCGCTGCATCATGGCCCGGTCGTTGGAGAGGACCGGGATGTTGACGTGCACGTTGCCGTCGCCGGCGTGCATGTGGGTGGCGAGCACGATGCGGCCGGTCGCGCACCTCGGCGTAGATGCGCGCTCGAGCGTCGCCGCCGAGCTTCGGGTAGCCGCGGAGCAGCTCGAGCAGGTCGCTGCCGGAGCCGCGTCAGGTGGCGCCGCCGTGCGCAGCGGTCGCTCGGCTCGGCGGCCGCGCGAGCGGCCTCGCGCGCCTGGTCGCAGCGGTCGAGCGCGGCCGGCGAGCTTGGCCGCGAGCCAGTCGCGCGTCCTCGCTGGGCGCGGCCGTCGCGCAGGTAGGCCTCGGCCGCGCGCCACGAAGCTCGCGCTGGCTGTACGCGCTCCTCGTCGACGTTGCAGCGCGTCGACGAAGCGGGCGAACTCGGCCAGCGCCGCGAGCGGCAGGACGATGTCCTCGTTCAGCTTGAAGGCGTTGGTGCGCCGGGCGATGGCGCCCAGCTTCTTGCGGTCGGCCCAGAAGCGCTTGGCCTCGGCCGCGTCGCGGGCCTCGAAGAGCACGGTGTTGGGGTGGGGCGCGAGGATGGCGCCGGATGCGCGCCACGCCGCGCGGCGACCTGCGTCGGCGGTGTGCGCCGACCACGTCGATGAGCAGCACCGCCTTGGGCGGTCTCGGCCGCGCGGCGCCTTGACCTTGTAGTCGATGGCCCGCACGTACTCGTCGTCGAAGTGCTCCAGCGCCATGCAGCGCCTCCTCGCCCTGGTTCGGGAACGGCTCGGGAGAGCTCCAGGATCACCCGGCTGGCCTCGTCCATGTCGGGGCCGAAGAACTCCAGGCAGAGGGTGCGCTGCGCCTCGTAGGCCGGGTAGAGGATGAACTCGGCCGAGGTGATGACCCCGTCGGTGCCCTCCTTCTGCAGGCCGGGCAGGCCGCCCAGGGCCTTGTTGGTGATGTCCTTCCAGAGCCCGTGCTTGCGGATCTCGCTGCCGGCCAGGTCGATGGTGCGCACGCAGCGCGCCGGCCTCGTCGCAGACCTCGAAGCTGCACGCGGTCGTCGGGCAGGATCTTGCGCAGCGGGTGGTCGGCGCGGCGCACGGTCGAGCAGCGTGCCGCCGGGCATGGCCATGCGCCAGGAGAGCAGGTTGTCGATGGCAGGTGCCCCAGAGCACCGCCGTCTTGCCGCCGGCGTTCTCGGCGATGTTGCCGCCGATGGTGCGAGGCCCAGGCGCTGGTCGGATCGGTGGCGAAGACCAGGCCGCGTGCGCTCGGCGTACTCCATGGCCTCCTCGGTGATGACGCCCGGCCTCCAGCTCGAGCACGGGCGTCTGGCGCACCTGCGCCGTCGTCGCCGGTGAACTCGCGCGTCGTCGATGCCGCGGATGCGGTTGAGCTTCTCGGTGTTGACCATCACGCAGTCGGCGCGCAGCGGCACGGCGCCGCCGGTGAGCCCGGTGCCGGCGCCGCGCGGGATGGCCTGAGGCCCAGCTGCTCGATGGCGGCCAGCAGCGGCGCCACCTGCTCGCTCGGCGGCCGGTCGGACCACGGCCAGCGGGCAGGTGGAGGCGCCAGTCGGTGGCGTCGGTGGCGTGGCTGACCAGCGTGAACGGGTCGAAGAGGACGTTGCCGGCGCCGATCTCCGCACCCAGCCGCTTGCGGATCGTGCGCCGTCGGGCCGCAGCATCGCCGATCTGGCGCTGCAGCTCGCGCATCCGCTCGCGGCACAGCCGCACCAGGTTGAGCACCTTGTCGCTGCGTTCCGGGACCACGCGCACGCGGTGGGCCGTGGACTCGATGATGTCCAGGTCCTTGCCCATGGTGCGGAAGAAGCTGTACCGCCGCCGGGGCGAGTCGATCAGCTCCTGGTAGAGAAAGGGGTTGCGGTGGAGGATGAACAGGTCACCCATGCAGCGCATCACCAGCCGGGCCGAGCGGCCGGTGACCCGCTGGCTGCGCAGCTCCTCCAGGTCTTCCCAGACGGCCGGGCCGAACAGGTGGTTGATGATCAGCCGGTCGTCGGCGGAGGTGAAATTATACGGGATTTCTCGGTGGTTGACTGCCTTCATGGCTTGTGCCGGGTGCGGGTTGGGGATGGGCGGGTGGTGTGCCGGGGCGCCGCCGGGGCCGGGGCGGGAAAGCCTTGTTTTGTACCACAGAGAGTGGCTGGATGCAACGGCTTCCCCCGGTGCGGCGTCCGCTTACGCGGCCAGGTCATAGATCGGCTGGCCCTCCGCCAGAAAGCGTGCCTTGAAGGCGTCGCGGGCAGCGCCCGAGCCGATCACCGCCACCAGGTCCTTGGCCCGGAAGCGGTAGTCCGGGCCCGGGTTGGGCTCCAACTGGTCGTTGCGGAGCACGCCCACCACCGACACGCCGGTGCTCTTGCGGATCTCGGCCTCGCCGATGGTCTGGTTCAGGAGCGGCGAGTCGTCGGCGATGCTCACCCACTGCAGGTCGAACTGGTGCTCGGCCGAGCGGAACTGGGAAAGGGTGCGGTACGGCTTGCTCTGGCTCATGCCGGCGCTGAAGTACTCCTGGCGCAGGCTCTCGGTCTGGCGCTGGATCTCGGTGGCCGGGATGCGCAGGCCGAGCAGCACCTGGCGGGTCATCTCCAGGCCGGCCTCGAGTTCCGGGTAGACCAGGTCGGTCACCTGCAGCTCGCTGAACAGGTGGAAAAAGTCCGGGTCCGACAGGCGGGCGACCACGGCGATGGCGCCGTTCCCCTTCTGGGCGCGCGGCGATGATGGTGCGGCTCTCGACGATGCCCGGCAGGGTGACCACGAGCATGCTGGCCGTGGCCACCGAGGCCGCCTCGAGCACGATCTCGTGGCTGGCGTCGCCGTAGACCACGGCAAAGCCGGCCTGCTGGGCCTGTTCCACCCGTCGCTGGTCGAGTTCGATGATGACAAACGGGATGGCCAGGCGGTGCAGGGTGGTGGCGATCTGGGTGCCCACCCGGCCGCCGCCGGCGATGACCACGTGGCCGGTGAAGCCCCTTGTCCGGGAAGTTCATCGATTCGAGCGGCTCCTTCTGGAACCAGCGCTTCTTGAGGGCGTAGAGGCGGCTCGTCTGGGCCGAGACCACCGGCGTGAGGATCATGGTGAGCACCGCGGTGGTGAGGATCAGGTTGTAGAGTTCACTGTCGATGGACTTGGTGGACATGCCGATCTGGGCAAGGACAAAAGAGAACTCGCCGATCTGGAACAGCCCCAGGCCGACCGCGATGGGGATGACGTTGCCGTAGCGGAACACCCAGGCGAGCGCGGCGAAGATGAGCCCCTTGCCCACGCCGACGAGCAGCACCAGCAGCAGGATGGTGCCGAAGTGGTGGAGCAGGAAGCGCGGGTCGAGCAGCATGCCCACCGAGGCGAAGAAGAGCAGGCCGAAGATGTCGCGCAGGGGAATGATGTCGCTGAGCGCCTGGTGGCCGTAGTCCGACTCGTTGAGCACCATGCCGGCGATGAAGGCGCCGAAGGCGAACGACAGCCCGACCAGGTAGGTGGCATAGCCGACGCCCAGGCCGATGGCGATGATCGCCAGCAGGAACAGCTCGCGGCTGCCGAGCCGGGCGATGTGGCGCATCAGCCAGGGCAGCAGCTTGGCGCCGAGCAGGAACATGCCGGCGAGGAAGACGGTCGCCTTGAGACCGGCCTGGCCGAGTTGGGCCAGCCCGGCCGAAGGGTCGTTCATGAGCGGCAGGACGATGACCATGGGCACGATGGCCAGGTCCTGGACGATGAGCATGCCGATCATCACCTTGCTCGACAGGGTGCCCAGCCAGCCCTGGTTCATGAGCGTCTTGAGCAGCACCATGGTGCTCGAGAGGCTGATCATGGCCCCGAACCAGACCGAGGTCTTCAGGTCCCAGCCCATGAGTTTGCCGATGCCCAGGCCGAGGCCGATGGTCAGGCCCATCTGCACGGGCGTGCCGATCAGGGCGATGTACTTGACCGGCTTGAGATCCTTGTGCGAGAACTCGAGCCCCAGGGCGAACAGCAAGAGGGCCACGCCGATCTCGGCGAGCCGCTCGATGTCGTGCACCTCGGTGATGGTCAGACCGCCGGTGTGCGGTCCGAGGATGACGCCGGCGAGGATGTAGCCGAGGATGAGCGGCTGGCGCAGCCGCTGCATGAGCAGGCCGCAGAAAAAGGCGGCGAGGACGAGCAGGATGATGTCGGTGGTGATTCCCATAACAGGTGCGGTGCAAGGGTTGCGGGCGATCGGCGGGCCGGTTCGGGCGGCGCCGCGAGGCGTCGCACTATACCAGCCGTGCGGCCGGCGTGCAGCAGGTTCCCGGCCGCAGGACGCACGGTTGTCTTGGCGGACACTGTCCGGTCCATTTTTTCTCTTGTAAACCGTATAATTGTCTTGACCGTCGGATGAAAAAAGAGCTATTGGTTGGACCAATATTTTCGACAGGAGGAACCATGGCCGCGCCCGGAACTGAGAAACGCTACGCCTATACCGTGGTGGTCGAACGGATGTGCGAGCAGATCCGCACCGGCGCACTCCTCCCGGGCGACCGGCTGCCGCCGGAACGGCAGCTGGCCCGGGAGCTGGCGGTGTCGCGCACCAGCGTCCGCCAGGCCCTGCAGGCCCTGGCCGAGCGGGGCGTGGTCGAGAGCCGCCAGGGCGACGGCACCTATGTCGCCGACGAACTCACCGCCTCCTTCCCGGGTGACGCCATCCTCGATGTGCTCAACCGCGAGCGCGGCGTGCTCGGCGACATCCTCGAGTTCCGCCGTCTGCTCGAACCGCAGATCGCCGCCCTGGCGGCCCGGCGCATCGATGCGGCCGGCATCGACCGGCTCAAGGTGGTGGTCTGCGACCAGCAGCGGGCCCTGCTCGCCGGCCGGGAGGACGCGGCCCTGGACGCCGAGTTCCACCGGTTGCTCGCCGAGTTCGCCGGCAACCGGGTGCTCGTGCGGGTGATGGCCGCCCTGCGCGCCACCGTGGACGAGACCCGCGCCGCCGGGCTGCGGACCAGCGGCCGGCGGAGCGCCTCCATGGAGGGTCACCTACGCCTCCTCGACGCCCTCGAGGCCGGGGACGCGAACGCGGCGCGGGCCGCCATGGAACGTCATATCAACGAGATCGGCACGCACCTACTCGGCGCCGGCGATCGACAACACCAACACACGGCGCCGCCCGGCACGACCGGAGGCCGAGAGGGAGGGAAGGACAATGACCATTGACATCATGGTGATGTACGCACTGGTGGGGCTGATCGCCGGGGTCCTGGCCGGACTGCTCGGCGTGGGCGGCGGCATCGTCATCGTGCCCATGCTGGTGTTCTGCTTCGTCCGCCAGGGTGTGCAGCCCGAGGTGATGATGCACCTGGCGCTGGGCACCTCGCTGGCGAGCATCATGTTCACCTCCATCTCCAGCTGCCTCGCCCACCACCGTCGCGGTGCGGTGCTCTGGGAGATCGTCCGGCGGATCACCCCGGGCATCCTCCTTGGCACCTTTCTCGGCACCTTTGTCGCCTCGCGGCTGTCCACCGGTTTCCTGCGCGTCTTCTTCTGCGTGTTCCTCTACGTCATCGCCACCCAGATGCTCCTGAACAAAAAACCCAAACCCTCGCGCGAACTGCCGGGCACCGGCGGCATGTTCGGGGTGGGCAGCGTCATCGGCGTGGTTTCGGCCCTGGTGGGCATCGGCGGCGGCTCGCTGTCCGTGCCGTTCATGATCTGGAGCAACGTGCCTGCCCACCGCGCCGTGGGCACCTCGGCGGCCATCGGCTTCCCCATCGCCGTGGCCGGCGCGCTCGGCTACGTGATCAACAACCTGCACACCGCCGGCCTGCCGGAGTGGAGCCTGGGCGGCGTCTACCTGCCGGCGCTGTTGTTCATCGTCTGCGGCAGCGTGCTCACCGCCCCGTTCGGCGCCCGCCTGGCCCATGCCCTGCCGGTAGACAAACTCAAGCGGATCTTCGCCGTGTTCCTCTACATCGTGGCCACCCGCATGGTCTGGGGGATGCTCGCCTGAGAGCGAAGCTCGCGCGATTCCCACGAAAAAGGCCCTGCCGAGCAGATCGGCAGGGCTTTTTTATGGGCGTAATTGCACACTGGTTCGTTTTCACATGCGCTATGTGGCCAATTAAAAACTTTTAAGTTCTCAAAAATACTAATTGACAGCGCGAGTCTAACGAGATACTTTTTGCTCATCGGACCACTTCTTTTCTCGTTAGCCATCCTGGAGGCAGTTATGAAAACCTTATCAACCAATGTTTTTGAGTATTTGGATAAGTTAAAGACCGCAACCAAAAACTTGATTTTGGCCATTGGTCAGGATGAGGGCAAAGATGAACTTCACAAGAAATCTATCGACTTGCTGCTTGAAGTAGCTGAATTAGAGCGAATTTTAACATCGGAGGCGATTGAATCAAATATGGAAGCAGCTTCGAGTAAAGATATCCGGACAGCACAGTATCCTAGCAACATCGTCGCCGAGGAGGCGGAAGAAATACGAAAGGTTGAACGGAAGCTGCCAAGGTGGGCACGGAACCAGCAACAGATCAACTCAAAAATTCTCAATTTATTTATAGAACTTAAAAATAGCGGGACCGAGAGAGTTACAGAAGATTTGCTAACCAAAAAATACGGAGATTATGGCGAATTTTCAAGAAATTACAATCAAATGAAAATAATTTCACCGAAAAATCACGCCAAAGTATTTGAAGTCAAGAACGGTGTGGTGGAAATTTGGGAACCGGTGAGAAGGTACGTCGAAGAATACAAGAAAGCGGTTTTTAATGGCAGGTATTAAATTCAATTTTTGAAACTATTGCTGTGACCTGAAAACAGGATATATCTAAATGCGATACATCAACCTCTCCATTCTCGCCTTTGCCTTTTTATGCGTACTGCCCGGGACGGTGCATACACGAGGTGCCGGAAATGAGTGGAAGAAACTCAATTCGGAAGCCATTGAGTTACAAAGGGTCGGCAATTATGACCGAGCCGTATTGACTGCAAAGAAAGCCTTACGGGTTGCAGAGGAGAATGTAGGGCCGAACCATCCGGATGTGGCGGAAAGCTTGAATAACCTAGGCCTCCTCTACGACATCCAAGGCGAATATTCCAAGGCAGAAATGCTCTACAAGCGTGCACTGGCGATATGGGAAGAAAAACTCGGTCCCGACCATCCCAATGTGGCGGCCGGCCTAAACAACCTAGCTGAACTCTACAGAATCCAAAATGACTTCACCACGGCAGAGTCGTTCTACAAGCGCTCTTTAATAATTTCGGAGAAAGCCTTCGGCCCAAACCATCCCGAAATAGCGACAAACCTGAACAACTTGGCCGTCCTCTATGAAGCACAGGGTGAGTACTCCAAGGCGGAGCCACTATACAAGCGTTCGCTAGCGATATGGGAAGAAGAATTTGGCCCCAATCATCCCAGCGTGGCGACAAACCTAAACAATTTGGCTGAGCTCTACAGAAACCAAAGAGACTTCGCCAAGGCAGAGCCGCTCTACAAGCGTTCACTGGTGATATGGGAAAAAACACTCGGGCCCACTCATCCTGACGTGGCGACAAGCCTAAACAACTTGGCGACGCTATACAACTCCAAGGGTGAGTACTCCAAGGCAGAGCCAATATACATGCGTTCGTTAGCGATAAGGGAAGAAAAACTTGGATCCAATCATCCTGACGTAGCGACAAGCCTAAACAACTTGGCTGAGTTCTACAGAAACCAAAGAGAATTCGCCAAGGCAGAGCCGCTCTACAAGCGCTCGCTAGCGATCTTGGAAGAAAAACTTGGCCCCGATCACCCCAATGTCGGGACAGGCCTGAACAACCTCGCTGAACTCTACAAAGCCCAAAATCGAGACTATGAGGCTGCAGTGCTAAAACGACGCGCAGCAGAAATTTATTCTCGACTCAAAGGCCCTGCGAAAAAATGAAAACGCATAGCCTGTTGCTACAGAAGGGAGCGAATAGGGGACAGTCCCCGTTTTTTCGGCTTCCTGACCGGTGGGCACGGTTTACCGGTAGACCTCTTTCCTGTGACCGACCTTGACCACGTGGATCACCATGGTGCGGTCGTGGATCGAGTAGACAATCCGGCAGACTCCTTGCCGCACCCGATACAAATCGGCGCCGGTCAGCTTCTGGAAGCCGGCAGGGCGCGGATCGTCGGCCAACGTTCGATTCTCGACAGGATTTTCCTCAGATCGGTTTTGGGGATCGCCTGCAGATCCTTAAACACCGAATCCTTGAACAGGATCTCATATCCTGCCATCGTTCCTCAGCTTTTTGACCATCTCGGCATAGCTGACGACCGGTTCGCCGGTCCGCTCCTCGTAGGCGGCAATGTCTTGCGCATCCTCCGTGAGGGCATCCTTGACCGCCTGGTTGACCAGGGCGGAAATGGATTTCGAGGTTTCGATGGATTTGAGTTGCAGCGCCTTGTGCAGCGCGGGCTCGAGGTAGATGGTCGTTCGTTTCTGGGTGTTTTCCATGGTGGCACCTCCTGGGGGGACATTATAACGCTAGAACGTCACGGAGTCAAAAAGAGGTTTTTTAGGTTGGAGGGGTTGAGGCTGCAGGGGTGCCGCGGCAAGAAGGGTGATCGCGCGATCGTTTGTTTTGTGAGGCGGCGGAGGATGCGCGCGTGGCCGCCCGCGGCCCGAAACACCAAAAGCCCTGCCGATTCGTTCGGCAGGGCTTTTTTCGTGGACGATCGGGACCCGGCTCAGTCGGCGTGAAGGATCACCGCGAAGCAGTTGAACAGCACCCGCACCTGGTCGTGCTCGCGTAGTCCGAGCTGACGCCAGCCCGCGGTGGAGACGATGGCGCAGAGTTCCGTGCCCTCGTCGATGCGCACCGCGATCTCGCTGCTCACCCGGCCCCGGCGGATGCCGGTGATGGCGCCGTGGAACTGGTTTTCGGCACTGCTCGCCGGCGGGCCGTCGGTCCGTGTCAGTACCACCCAGGGCGCCTTGACCTCGGCGGTGAGCAGCCGGCCGGCGGTGAGCCCGAGCCGGTCGACGCTGTCGTTGGTGATCACCGCGGTGAGTGCGTGTCCGGCCGGGGTGACGAGGCGCACCAAGGATTGGATGTCGCCGCGCTCGATCGTGGTCACCTTGCCGAAGAACCGGTTGCGCGCGCTTGTTTTCCGCTCGGCCTCGCGGGCGAGGAAATAGTCGGTGACCCGCTCCAGTTCGTCCGGAGCAAAGGAGACGTAGGCTGAGGTTGGCTTGGGGCTGGCGTGGCCGAGCAGCCGCTGCACCGCCGGCAGGGGCATGCTCGTCTGCATCAGCTCCACCGCCCGGGCCCGGCGGATGCACTCGGGCCCGGCCAGCCGTCGGGGGAAGCCGCAGCTCTCGGCCCGCTCGTAGAACTTGCGGCGGACAAAGGCCGGGTCCACGGCAAAACCGCGGGCCAGCAGGGCGCGGAACGGAGGCTCGGCCAGGGCGGCCGCCAGTTCGCGCACCAGGGACTCGGGCAGGGGCACCTCGCGGCGGTTTTCGCCCTCGCCCAGGGTCAGGCGGCGGCCATCGGGGTCGATGGCGGTGCCGGGATCGAGACCGAGGATCTCGTGCAGCTTGGCGCCGGTGCTGCGGATGAGCAGGAAGATGAACAGGATGCGGCGGCGGGACAGGGCCACGTCGGGTCGGCTGGACGCGGCGGCCCACTGGCGGAAGGACTGCTCCAACTGGTCGAGTTGGACCGCGTCCAGGCAGGAGCCGTCGTCCGGGGCGGCGACAAGGGCGCCCGGACCGGGGGTGTTGGGGTTCCGGGGCGGGCCGGACGGGGACTCGGGAGTGTCGGGGTGCATAAGCCTGGCTGGGGTTGGGGGCAGGGAAAACTAACAAACTCATAGTACCGCATCCTGCCACTGGGGGGAAGGGCGCTCCGGTCTTGACGCGGACCGGCGGCTCGGCTATAGTGACACGAAAGAAAACGTGATCGTGTTTGTCAACCCGGCCCGCCCCGCAGGAGGTTCCCATGTTCTTTCCGCTCTCCGGTGTCACTGTCGATCCCTGGATTCCCCCGCTGGTCGCCTTTGCCGTCAGTTTCCTCACCTCCATGGGCGGGGTGTCCGGCGCCTTTCTCCTCCTGCCGTTCCAGATGTCCGTGCTCGGCTACACCAGTCCTTCGGTGAGCGCCACCAACCAGCTGTACAACATCGTCGCCATCCCCTCGGGCGTGTACCGCTACTGGCGCGAGGGGCGGATGATCTGGCCGCTCGTCTGGGCGGTGGTGGCCGGCACCCTGCCGGGGGTGCTCATCGGCGCGATCATCCGGGTGACCGGGTTGCGCGACCCGCGCCACTTCAAGCTGTTCGCCGCCGCGGTGCTGCTCTACATCGGCATCAAGATGGTCCGCGACATGCTCAAGCAGCAGGCGGCCGCGGCCGCCACCGGCAAGGCTGCGCCGAGCGGACCGCTGGCCGCGAGCTACGGCAACCCGGCGGCCACGGTGCGCATCACCGAGAGCACCCTGCGGCGCATCGGCTTCACCTTCCAGGGCGAGACCTACAGCGTGTCGGTGAGCGGCATTTTTCTCCTCTGCTTCATCGTCGGCATTGTCGGCGGGGTCTACGGCATCGGCGGCGGGGCCATCGTCGCCCCCTTCCTGGTGACCTTCTTCGGCCTGCCGGTGTACACCGTGGCCGGCGCCGCGCTCATGGGCACCTTTGTCACCTCGGTGGCCGGGGTGGCCTTCTACTCGGCCCTGGCGCCGTTCTACCCCCACCTGTCGGTGGCCCCGGACTGGCTGCTGGGCCTGCTCTTCGGCCTGGGCGGCATGGCCGGCATGTACCTGGGCGCGCGCTGTCAGAAATTCGTGCCCGCCAAGGCGATCAAGTGGATGCTGGTGACCATCCTCGTGGGCACCGCCCTCAAGTATATCCTCGAGTTTCTCCAATAAAAAAGGTGACCGGACATCGTGTCCGGTCACCTTTTTTAGCTGTTTAGCTGTTTAGCTGTTTAGCTGTTTAGCTGTTTAGCTGTTTAGCTGTTTAGCTGTTTAGCTGTTTAGCTGTTTAGCTGTTTAGCTGTTTAGCTGTTTAGCTGTTTAGCTGTTTAGCTGTTTAGCCTACAGCCTACAGCCTACAGCCTACAGCCTACAGCCTACAGCCTACAGCCTAACAGCCTAAACCCCTACAGCCTAAATTACGGCTCGGCAAACAGCCGCTTTACCGTCGCCGGAATCTCCCCCTTGGGCGTGAGCCGGTGCTCCTTGTCCACCTCGTAGATGCCGAACCACTCCTCCGGGTCCTCGGGTTCGTGGCGGGTGGTATCGTCAGGATCCTCGCCGCTCTTCCACCACTCGTCCTGCAGTTCGAAGAAGACCAAGCCGGCGAAATGTTCCTTACCCTTGGCGGTGCGAATGTCCCGCCAGACCGACTCGAAGGTCTTGGGCACGTCCGCCACCTTGTGGCCGCCGAACCCGGGCACGTGCGGCTTGGGCGCGATGGGCGAGGTGGACAGCCCCACCTGGGTGACCAGGATCGGCTGGGTCATCTCCGCGGCCAGCTGCTCCAGGTAGCCCTGGTAGGTGGTTCCGGTGGTCGAGCCGGGCGGCGAGGTGCGCACGCCGTTGGCGTACGTGTAGATGTTCAGGCAGACCAGGTCGCCCATGTCGGGCAGGAAGACGTTGTCCGCGCTCACTTCCAGGTCCGGCCGGTCCGCCACCGGGCCCACGTGGGTCCAGCTGGTGTGACAGTAGAGGTGCCGCCGGCCGTAGGTGCGCAGTTCGTAGTCCATGGCGCCGTCCACCAGTTGGGCCATGGCCACCTCGGCGGCGGTGCGGCCGGTGAGGCGCAGGTGCTTGCCGGTGAAATCGTGGCGGCCCGGGTGACGGGCGTTGGTCGAGGCGATGTTGGCGGCCTGCAGCTCGTCGCCGATGGAGAACAGCACCAGCCGGTCGGGCCGGCCGACCTTGTAAGTATGGTCGATGATCTCCTTGATGTCCTTGAGGGTCCGCTCCTGGTAGGCCGGGTCGAGGAAATCGGGCTCGTACGGCCAGACAAAGGTGTCCTGGCCATAGACCATGTCGGTCTTGTCCAGGGCGGCAAAGAAGTTGGCCGGCATGAGCCGCGGGAACACATGGATGTAGGTGGTGCCGAGGTCCTGCATGAGCTTGACCTGGCCCGCGTAGCGGTTGTCGTTGGCCGGCGGCACGCCGTACATGGGCGTTTCTCCGGGCAGGAAGGGCGAGTAGCCCATGCCGCGAAAAAAGAGCGGCTTGTCGGGCTGCTGCAGGTCGACCAGGGTGCGGCCGCGAACTACGAACCGGGTTGGCTCGGGCGTGTCGGCGTTGATGGCCGAGGTCTTGACCGGCGGGGGTGCGGCCGCGTCCGTGCAGGCGGCAAAGGGCAGGGTCAGGAGCAGGGCCAGGGCGAGACAGGGTGCGTTCATCGGTTCACAGGCAGTTGGAGTTGGCGGAGACTGACCGGCGGGCGCAACAGGGGGCCCGGGTCGCCGAAGGCATTGCGGCCATCATACGCCAGCGACGCGTGTGGAGAAAGACAATCCGCCCGGGCGGGTGGATTTTTCCGCTGCCCTGGCCCGGTTCCGAAGCCGTTGACTTTCCCCGGGCTCGCGCGTACTCTCAGTTCGCGGCCCTGACGGCCGCACCGTCCCCCAAAAGAGGAGGTCAAACCATGCGATTTGTCATCATCGGCGGTGACGCCGCCGGCATGAGCGCGGCCAGCCGCGCCCGCCGCAACGACCCGGAACTCGAAGTCACGGTGCTCGAACAGGGCACGGACGTGTCCTACAGCGCCTGCAACATCCCCTACAACATCGCCGACCCGGCCCGCGAGCTGGACGACCTGGTGGTGCGCAGCGCCGCCGCCTTCCGCGACAAGCAGGGCATCGACCTGCGCACCGGCCACCGGGTGGAGCGGATCGACCGGGACGCGAGCACGGTGCACGGCCGCCGCAGCGACGGGACCGCCTTTGCCGTGGACTGGGACCGGCTGCTCATCGCCACCGGCGCCACCTCGATCCGGCCGGCGATCGAGGGCATGGACCTGCCCGGCGTGTTCACGGTCAAGAACCTGGAGGACGGTCGCCGCATCAAGGCGTTTCTGCGCCAGCGCAAGGCGGAGCGGGCGGTGATCCTGGGCATGGGCTACATCGCCCTGGAGATGACCGAGGCCCTGGTCGACCTGGGGCTGGCGGTGGACCTGGTCAAGCCGCGGGCCGGGCTGCTGCCCTGGCTGCACCGGGAATTGGCCCGACCGGTGCGCGAACTGCTCGAGCAGCGCGGGGTGGGCCTGTATGACGGGCACCGGGTGGACCGCATCAGCGCGGACGGCGACCGGCTGCGGGTACAGGCCGGTGACCTGGCGCTTACTGCGGACTTGGTGATCGCGGCCATCGGCGTCACCCCCTGTGCAAGCCTTGCCGAGCAGGCAGGCCTGGAGTTGAGCGTCGGCGGCTCCATAGCCACCGACCGCACGCTGCGCACCAATGACCCCGAGATTTTCGCCGCCGGTGACTGTGCCGACAGCTATCACCTGGTCACCGGCGCCAAGACCTGGATTCCGCTCGCTCTGCGCGCCAACCGGGCCGGCTGGGCTGTGGCCGACAACGTCTGCGGCGGCCGGGTGGAGTTGCCCGGGGTGGCCGGCACGGCCGTGTTCAAGGTGTTCGATATGCAGGTGGCGCGCACCGGGCTCACCCCGGACGAGGCGCAGGAGGCGGGCTTTGACCCGGTGGAGGTGCAGATCCGCTCGCGGTCGCGGGCCGGCATCTATCCCGGCGCCCAGCCGCTGTACGTGGCCATGGTTGGCGACCGGAAGAGTGGCCGCCTGCTCGGCGCCCAGCTGACCGGCACGGACCAGGTGGCCCACCGGGTCAATGCCGCGGCCGTGGCGCTCTTGGCCGGGATGCGCGTCGACGAGTTCAGCCAGAGCGATCTCGCCTATGCGCCGCCCTTCGGCCCCACCTGGGATCCGCTCCTGGTGGCGGCCAACCAGCTGATCAAGCGGCTGGACACCTGAGCGTCCTGCGGCGGCCGCCGGTTGCGCCCGGCGGCCGTCGCCCTTTCAATACCCGCCCCAGTCCATCCGGCCGGCGTGGCGGCTCTCGCCGGCGCGCGGTGACCAGCACCGCCGCTGCGCCCTCCAGCGGGCACTTGGTCTCACAGATGCCGCAGCCGATGCACAGGCTCGTCAACCACGTAGGGCTGGCTGCACGGTCACCCGTTCCCCCCGGCTGTTGACCACCTCCACTTCCCGGAACTTGATCGCCTTGTCCGGGGTCGGGCAGTGCTCCTCGCAGACGATGCAGGGCGTCCGCTCGGCATAGGGCAGGCAGCGGTTGCGGTCGAAGTCGGCCAGGCCGATGACGGTCGTGCTGCTTCTGCTCGTCCGGTCCAGGCGGCGGATGGCGCCGGTCGGGCAGACCTGGCCGCAGAGGGTGCAGTTGTACTCGCAGTAGCCGATGCGGGCGATCAGCCGCGGCGTCAACAGGCCCTCCAGGCCGGCCTCGAAGCCGCTGGCGTGCAGGCCGTTGCCGATGCAGACCTTCATGCACTCGCCGCAGCGCACGCAGCGGTCGAGGAAGTCCTCCTCGGCGAGCGCCCCGGGCGGGCGGATGAGGAGTGGCTCGGGCTGGCGGGCGTGCGGTCGGGCGGGCAGGGCGAGCGGCGCCAGGGCGCCGGCGGCGAGCGAAGCCAGCACGGTCCGCCGGCCCAGGTTGATGGGCGGTGCGGCCGGGGCCGCGTGGGCCGGTGCGAAGTGGATGCGGTCGCGCGGGCATTTGTCCACACAGTCGAGGCAGAGCACGCACTCGGCCGGGTCGATGCGCCGGTTCAGGTCAATGGCCCCGGTGCGGCAGATGGTGCGGCACAGGCGGCAGGTGCCGCAGTCGTCGTCACCGCCGACCAGCCGCACCAGCGGGCGACGGCTGCCCAGGGCGAGCAGGCCGCCGAGCGGGCAGAGGGTGCGGCAGAAGTAGCGGCTCTGCACCCGGCTCAGGCCGAGGACCACGAGCAGCAGAACGAGCGAGGGCACGGACAGGGCGTAGACCTTGGCCGCAAAGGGCAGCACGTGGGCGCGCAGGAGGGCGTAGACCGGTTCGGTGAACTGGTTCACCCAGATGGGAGCGTGCTGGTAGGTCCAGGTGAACAGGGTGGTGAGGGCGTGGTCAGCGCCGGGTGCACGGCCAGGGCGAGCGCGCGCACGAGGATCGAGAAGGGGTCGACGTAGCCGGCCAGGGGCAGGCCGAACAGGGCGCCGGCGAGCAGGAACAGGAGCAGCGCGTATTTCAGCCACCGGCCGCACGTCTCCGGGTCGCCGCCGGGTCGGCCGAACAGCATGCCGGCTGGCGTCGATGAGCGTGCCCAGGGGACAGACCCAGCCGCAGAACGCCCGGCCGAAGACGAGGGTGAGCGCCACGGTGACCAGCGCCGGCAGCATGAGCACCACCACGGTCCTGGCGGCGAGCATGGCGGTGAGCGCCAGCAGCGGATCGATGCGGAAGAGCAGGTTGACCGCGCCGTGCAGTTCGTCCACGCCGCTGTAATCGGTCTTGACGAACAGCACCAGGAAGAGAACGAAAAAGCCCCAGTTGTGCCAGCCGTCGCCAGCCACCGGGCCGGGCAGCCACCTGCGGGGGGCCATCAGGCCGCCCACCACCCGCATGCGGGCCAGGTCCATCTCGCCCAGGCCCATGCGGTCGGCGGCCACGGTGGAGGCGATGTCCTCGGGCTTCAGGCCGAAGAGGGTGGTGGCGTAGGCGTCGGCAGCCACCGTGTCGGCCGAGGCGATCAGCGTGTCGAGCACCTTCACGTCTTCCAGCGTCTCCGCCCTGGGGACCGTTGCGCAGCAGGATGCGGGTGGCGTCGATGATGGTGAGCTTGGGCCGCACCACCGGGGTCAGGTCGGCGATGCGCTGGCCCAGGTCCTTGTGGATGTCGCCGCGGTTGCCGCCGATGACGCCCATGACGTTCTTCAGGCCGAGCGTCAGGCTGGACGAGACCGTGGTGCTTGGCCATCGGCACGTTGATGTAGCAGTCGCAGTCGAGCGCCTCGCTTGTAGATGGCCCAACTGGTGAGGGCCTTGCCGCGGCTGATCTCCACGGGCACGAACTTGCGCGGGTCCGTGAACGATCACCGGCCCGGCGGTCGCCGATGGCCCGACGGCGGCCTGGATGCCGCTTTGGCGTAGCAGCGTCGCGGCTCGTTGCAGGTGCGGTCGAAGACCAGCACCCGCTTCGCCCCGGCGTCGAGGCAGCCGTCGACCACCGTGCGCACCACCTGCGGGTGGGTGTTGGCCGCCTGTTCCGGGCTGCGGTCCCAGCCGATGTTCGGCTTGACCACCACCCGGTCGCCCGGGCGGACAAAGGCGGCCATGCCGCCGAGCGGCTCCAGCACCTGCGCCACCAGGGCGGGGTAATCAGCGGAGCGGGCCACGCTGACCAGCGGCGCCGGTCGCTCGGCGGCCATGGCCGTGGGGGAGATGGTGAAACGGGGCAGGGCCAGGCCGACCCCGGCCGACCAGAGCAGAACGTCGCGGATGAACTGGCGTCGGTGCATGGGAACCTCCTTGCGGATGCCTTTGGGTGGGCCACGCTGCGGTCCGGCAGGACCGCACGCAGACGGGGTCAGAATACCTGTTTGTGCGCTGAAAAACAACGCAGAGGCCCCACCGGGAGGCGGCCGTGCGGGTGCGGGGCGGGTCCGGCCGGATGGAACGGACGACGACGGCCGGGAAGTCGCCGAAAAGCTCGCGAAAAAATTGCAGTACGACTGCGTGTCCCGGGAAATCCTGCTCGAGGCCTCGGAGGAGTTCAACATCCCGGAGATCAGCCTGGTGCGCGCCATCCACGATTCGCCCTCGGTGCTGGAGCGTATCCGCCACGGCCGCGAGCGCTACATCAGCTTCTACCAGTACGCCCTGCTCAAGTACGTGCAGAAGGACAACGTGGTCTATCACGGCCTGGCCGGGCAGTTTTTCCTCGCCACATCTCGCACGTGGTCAAGGTGCGCATCCTCGCCAGTCCGGAGGACCGGCTGAACGAGGTGATGCAGCGCGACGGGGTGGGGCAGCGCGAGGCCGAGCACATCCTGCGCAAGGACGACGAGGAGCGGCGCCGCTGGGCCATGAAGCTCTACGGCATCGACACCTGGGACAGCCGCCTCTACGACATGGTCCTGCTCATCGACCAGCTGACCGTGGACGACGCGGTCGAGCTGATCTTTGCCGCGGTGAACAAACCGGCCTTTCAGACCACGGAGGCCTCGCAGCGGACCCTGAACGACCAACTCCTGTGCGCGCGCATCCACGCCATGCTCGTCAACGCCTCGCTGATGGTGGAGGTGCGGGTCGAGGAGGGCGTGGTCAGTCTGTGCAACCTGGGCGAGGTGCTCCGCTCCGATAGTGTGCTCAGGGGCAAGATCGAGGAGATGATCAAGGGGGTGGAGGGCGTGCGGGAGATCCAGTTCGGCGGCAAACTCTGTGCCCGGCCGGACCACATCAACCCGTTCTACAACATCTGATTGCTGGATAGCACCCGCTGCCTGGCGGCGGGGGACGGTGGCCGGGCACGCCAGCGAGGTGTTCAGTCGATGGCGTACTCGGTCAGCTTGCGGTAGAGGGTCTTGCGGCTGATGCCCAGGGTGTCCGCGGTCTGCTGGCGGTTGCCGCCGTGGAATTCGAGCATCTTGAGGATGTGCTGGCGCTCCACCGAGGCGAGCGACAGGGCCGCGCCGTCGCCACTCTCCGCCGACTCGACCAGTTCGCGCGGCAGGCAGCGCTCCGTGATGATGCCGTTCTCGGCGAGGATGATGGAGCGCTCGATGACGTTGCGCAGTTCGCGGATGTTGCCCGGCCAGCCGTAGCGGAGGATGCAGGCCATGGCGTTGTCGACGAGGCGATAGCCGCCTGAGCCGTCCGGGCTGAGGGTGGTGAGGAAGTAGTCGACCAGGAGCGGCAGGTCCTCCTTGCGCTCCTTGAGGGAGGGGATCTGGATGCTGAAGGCGTTGATGCGGTGAAAGAAGGCCTCGTTGAACTGGCCCCGCTCCACCTCCTCGGCCAGGTGGCGGTTGGTGGCGAACAGGAAACGGATGGTCACCGTGCGCTCCTCCTTCTCGCCCACCCGCCGGTAGGTGCCGGTCTCGAGCACGCGCAAGAGCGAGGCCTGCACCTCGAGCGGCAGCTCGCCGATCTCGTCGAGAAACAGGGTGGAGTCGTGGGCGAAGGACAAGAGTCCCTCGCGGGACTCGTTGGCCCCGGTGAACGAGCCCTTGACATGGCCGAACAGCTCGCTGCGGGCCAGCTCCTTCTGCAGCGAGGCGCAGTTCTTGATGACCATCTGGTTGCCGGCCAGCGGCGAGCGCTCGTGGATGAGCCGGGCGACCACGTCCTTGCCCGTGCCTGACTCGCCGGTGATGAGCACCGGGATGCGCGCCGGCGCCACCTTGTCGATGAGGAACTGGATGTCGCGCACCGCCTTGGAGTTGCCGATGAACCGCACCCCCTGCCGTTCGCCGCCGGCGGTGCGGCGGAGCATGGCGTTCTCCCGGGCGAGCGCCGCCCGCTGGTGCGCCTTTTCCACCATCAGGTCGAGACGGTCGAGGTTGAACGGCTTGCGGATGAAGTCGTAGGCCCCGAGCTTCATGGCCTCCACGGCGATGTCCACGTCGCCGTGGCCGGTGATCATGATCACCTCCACGTTGGGGATGGATTCGCGGGTGCGGATGAGCAGGCTCAGGTCGCTCACGTCCGGCAGCCACAGGTCCATGATGACCACGTCGAACCAGTGGCTGCGCAGCTGCGCCAGGGCCTCGGCGCCGTCCGCGGCCACGTGGATCTCGCGGCCGGGCGCGGCCAGCTCCTTCTGCAGCAGGCGGCGGATCGACTCCTCGTCGTCGACCACCAGGATGGCGTACCTGTCCTTGTTCATGCGTGCACTCCCGGCAGGGCGACCCGGAACGCCGACCCCTGGCCGGCCGCGCTGGTCACACTGATCTCGCCGTTATGGCTCTTGACGATGGCATAGCAGGTGGACAGCCCGATGCCGACCCCCTTGCCCACCGGCTTGGTGGTGAAAAAGGGCTCGAACAGCCGGTGCTGCAGTTCGTGCGGGATGCCGCAGCCGCTGTCCTCGATGACCAGCTCGACCCGGCCGCCCTCGACCGTGGCGGTATGGATGTGGATGGTGCCGTTGCCGGCGGTGGCGTCGATGGCGTTGGTGAGCAGGTTGATGATCACCTGCTTGAGCTGCGACTCGTCTCCGTGGATGGCCGGCAGTTCGTGCTCGAGGTCGATGCGCACGGTCACGCCGGGATGTTCCTTGAGCAGGTGCTTGAGCACGAACAGGGTGTCGGTGACGGACCGGTTGAGGTCCACCTGGGCGAGGCTGTTGCTGGTCGGCCGGCTGAAGGTGAGCAGGGTGCGGACGATGTCCCGGCAGCGCAGACATTCCTTGATGATGGTGTCGGTGTACTCGCTGAAGTCCTCGTACAGGTCAGCGTCGACCTGTCCCTGCAACCGGCCGATGCGCCGCTTCAGCCCCTGGGCGAAGCCGTTGATGGCGGTGAGCGGGTTGTTGATCTCGTGGGCCACGCCGGCGGTCAGGGTGCCCAGGGTGGCCATCTTCTCGGCCTGGTAGAACTGGGCCTGAAACTCCTTTTCCAGGGTCACGTCGCGCTTGAACAACAGCACCTGGCGCTCGCCGGTGGGACCGGTCCTGAGCGGTGAGGCGATGATATCGAACTGGCGGAACCGCCCGCTGAGTTTGTAGATGCACAGGTCTTTGACGATCTCGTCCCGGTCCAGGGCGCGCAGGGCCGGGCAGTCGACACAGGTGGTGGTCGTGTTGCGGAAGACCTCGTAACAGCGCCGTCCCACCGGGTCGACACCGGGGTACCACTCGGCGAACACGTGGTTGACCCGCTGGATGCGCATATCCTCGGACAGGACCACCATCAGGTCGGTGATGCCGTCGAGCAGCGCCTGGATTTCCTTGCGCTTTTTTTCCAGTTCCAGGTTCGAGCTTTTCAGCTGCTCGACCTTCTGCTGCAGTTCCTGGTAGAAACCGAGCTTGCAGTGCTCGATGCCGACCAGGTCCGCCAGCGTGGTGGTGTGCGGCATCACCACACCTCCTCGCAGATGCGCAGGTAATCCTCCCAGGTGGCGGGCTGGGGGTTGGTCAGGTTGCAGGCGTCGTGCACCGCCATGCGGCAGATCGGCTCCAGCTGGTGGCGCTCGCCCGGGTCGATGATCTGGCCGAGGCGGCGGGCCACGTCGAAATTGGAGAAGAACTCGTCGAGCCGCTCGATACCGCCGAGCGCCGTGGCCTCGTCCGAGCCCAGCCGCCGGTCGAGGATCACCCGGCCGATCTCGGCCATCTTCTTCGGGTTGCAGGCGGCGTTGAAGCGCATCACGCTGGTGAGCAGGATGGGGTGGAGCACGCCGTGGCGCATGTCGAAATGGCCGCCGAGCGAGTGGGCGAGCGCGTGCTCCGCGCCCAGGCCGGCGTTGCTGAAGGCCATGGAGGCGGACACCGCGGCGATGCTGAGCTGTTCGAGCGACTCCAGCGACCGCGTGGCCACCGCTTCCTGCAGGTTGGCGAGGATCAGGTCCACGGCCTTGAGGCTGTGCATCTCGGTGAAGGGCGAGGCGATGCGCGACATGTAGGCCTCGATGGCATGGGCCAGGGCATCGACCGCGGACTGGATGATGAGCGATTCGGTCTTGGTGCGCAGGATGAGCGGGTCGACGATGGAGATGTTGGGCACCAGCGTGCGGGTGATGATGGACATTTTGACCCCGCGCTTCATGTCGGTGATGATGCAGAACTGGCTGATGTCCGAGCCGCTGCCCGCGGTGGTGGTGATGAGCATCATCGGCGGCAGGGGCCGCTGCACCCGGTTGGCGCCCTCGTAGTCGCGGATGCGGCCGCCGTTGCTGGCGATGATGGCAATGCCCTTGGCCGTGTCGAGCACGCTGCCGCCGCCGATGGCGATGATCACGTCGGTGTTGTTTTTCAGGTAGAATTCGGCGCCCTGCTCGATCTGGAAGTCGCGCGGGTTGGGAGTCACCCCGGGGTAGTAGACCCAGCGGATGCCTTCGCGCTCGAGGATCTCCCGCAGGCGCTGCAGCCAGCCGGCCTGCTCGATGCCCTCGTCGCTGACCAGGAAGACCTTGCGTGCGCCCAGGCGCAGGGCGCACTGACCGGCGTGGTCGAGGCTGCCCCGGCCGAAGATGATCTCGGGGATGGCGAATTTGGTGATGTCCATGGAACGGCTCCCGGGTGAAGGGGGATGGGGCGGCGGGGCGCCGCCGGGGATTTCCTGAAAAAAAGAATGCACGGGACGTGCCCGACCGGCGGCGGGGGCTCGCAAAAAGGGGGGGAAGCGCTGCCAACCGGGTCCAAATGACCCGCCTGGCGTGCTCCCCGGTTGTCGGCAGGGCGCAACGGCCGGCCATGATAGCACAGAGGGACGGCAAGGAAAACAGCATTACGGGTCGTTTTGACCCGGACCGCTCTTTTTCCCGGGGCATTCCGACCCGGTCCGCCGTCGACAGCCTGTACCGCGGAGGGGCTTGACAGGGCAGTGGCCGGCTTGTAATGCTGCACCAACTGTTCTGCCGTCACCGGGCGTGGTTGCCCGGCGGATTCTGGGGGATGGCGGCGAGTCACGCGGGACACCCGGCCGCACGGGCCGGCAAGGAGAATGTATGTATCGAATCACGCATGAAAACGATGAGGTGAACATCCGCTTCGAAAAGGATCTGGTGGACGGGGAAACCCTGACCCGGTTCCTTAACCACATCAATCTGCAGTCCATGATGAAGAAGAGCACCACCTCCAACACGGCGGCCCTGCTCCGCGCCCGCAACCGCCTGGCCGGCTTCCCCACCGGCGTGACCCTGCTCCGCGACCCGACCCTGAACAAGGGCTCGGCCTTTACCGAGGCGGAGCGCGAGGCCCTGGGTTTGAGCGGCCTGCTGCCGCCGCGGGTGCACACCATGGAGGAACAGGTGCAGCGGGTGCTCGAGAACCTGCGCAAGCACTCCTCCGACCTGGATCGCTATGTCTCGCTCATCGCCCTCCAGGACCGCAACAAGACCCTGTTCTACCGGGTGCTGCTCGAGAACATCGACGAACTGATGCCCATCGTCTACACCCCCACCGTGGGTCAGGCCTGCATGGAGTTCGGCCATATCTTCCGGCGGCCGCGCGGCATCTATATCACCGCCAACGACCGCGGCCGGGTGGCGGAACTGCTCGGCAACTGGCCGTTCACGGACATCCGCATCATCGTCGTCACCGACGGCGAACGCATCCTCGGTCTGGGCGACCTGGGCGCCGACGGCATGGGCATCCCGGTGGGCAAACTCTCCCTGTACACCGCCTGTGCCGGCATCGACCCGAATCTCAGTCTGCCGGTGACTCTGGACCTGGGCACGGACAACGCCCGTCTGCTCAACGACCCGCTCTACACCGGTCTGCGCCACCCGCGGCTGCGCGGCCAGGTGTACGACGACCTGCTCGAGGAGTTCGTGCTGGCGGTGCAGCAGGTGTACCCCGGCGCGCTCATCCAGTTCGAGGACTTTGCCAACCGCAACGCCTTCCACCTGCTGCAGGAGTACCGCGACCAGGTCTGCTGCTTCAACGACGACATCCAGGGCACCGCCGCGGTGACCGTCTCCGGCATCCTGTCGGCCCTGCGCATCACCGGCGGCACCCTGCGCGACCAGCGCTTCCTCTTCCTCGGCGCCGGCGAGGCCGGCATGGGCGCCGGCGAACTGCTCGTCACCGCCCTGATGGAGGAGGGGCTCAGTGTGGAGGAGGCGCGTCGCTGCTGCTGGTACTTCGACTCCAAGGGGCTGGTGGTGCAGAGCCGGCTCGACCTGGTCGGCCACAAGCGCCAGTACGCCCACGATCACCCGCAGGTGGACAATTTCCTCGGGGCCATCGAAGCCCTGCGGCCGCACGGCATCATCGGCGTGTCCGGCCAGGCCAAGCGGTTCTCGCCCGAGGTGCTCGAAGCCATGGCCCGCATCAACGAGCGGCCGATCGTCTTTTCCCTCTCCAACCCGACCTCCAAGGCCGAGTGCACCGCCGAGGAGGCCTACATCTGGACCCAGGGGCGGGCCATCTTCGCCAGCGGCAGCCCGTTCCCGCCGGTGGTCTACAACGGCCGCAAGATGTTCCCGGGCCAGGGCAACAACGTCTACATCTTCCCCGGCGTGGGCATGGGCGTGATGGCCAGCGGCGCGGCCCGGGTAACCGACGAGATGTTCCTGGTGGCGGCGCGGGTGGTGGCCGGCGAGGTGACCGAGGCGGATCTGAACGAGGGCCGTCTCTACCCGCCCCTGCCGCGCATCCGCGAGGTGGCGCTGGCCGTGGCCGAGGCCGTGGCCGAGGTGGCCTACCGGCGCGGCCTGGCCGGTCAGCCGCGGCCGGACGACCTGCGCGCCCACATCACCTCGCTCATGTACGAACCGGTCTACCAGAACTACGTGTAAGTGGAGAGGAGCAACCTGTGGAAACCTTTGACGCCATCACCATTCGTCGGGCAATGAAACGGTTCGATCCGGACCACCGCCTGAGCGGGGAGGAGGTCGACCGCCTGCTCACCCTGACCCTGCTTTCGCCCACCGCCTTCAACGTGCAGAACTGGCGGTTCGTGGTGGTCCGCGACCCGGAACTGCGGCGGCAGATCCGGGAGGCCGCCTGGAATCAGCCGCAGGTGACCGAGGCCTCACTGTTCGTCGTTCTCTGCGCGGACCTGCAGGCCTGGAACAGGCAGCCCGAACGGTATTGGCCGGAGGTGCCGGCCGAGACCCGTCGGGCCGTGCTCGCCGCCCTGGACGGTTACTACCGCGACCGGCCGCAGGTGCAGCGGGACGAGGCCATGCGCTCCTGCGCCCTGGCCGCCCAGACCCTGATGCTGGCAGCGCAGAGCATGGGCTATGATTCCTGCCCCATGACCGGCTTTGATTTTGCCAGGGTGGGTGCGCTGATCAACCTGCCCGCGGACCATGTGCTGGTCATGGCCGTGGCCATCGGCCGGGGCGTGGAGGCGGCGCCGCCGCGTGCCGGCCGCCTGCCCCTGGCCGAGGTGGTGGTCAGCGACCGGTTCTGAAAAAGAAACGGGGCGGCGGCACGGTGCCGCCGCCCCGCTGTGACGGGACGAAACGATGCTCGAGAAACTGCTGGCGGACAGCGCCGGCTACCTGCTGGTGCTGGCTGGTCTGGTGACCGTGGTCACGGTGGGGGTGATGTCCATCCTCCTGCCGTTTTTCGTGTTCCGGATCATGAACGAGGTGGCCGGTCTCAACCGAAAAATGGACCGGATCATCGCCCTGCTCGGCGAGCAGGGGCAGGAGCGGCGGGAGGCGGCGCCGCAAGCGCGGACCGACGGCCGGCTGGGACCGACCGCGCCCCGGCGGGCCACACCGGCCGCGCTCGGCGACAAGCCGCTGCGCTTCCAGTGAGCGCGGCTGCGGCCGTTCGCCGCGACGACCTGCGGGCCCCCGCCCGGTCCTGCCGTCTGCCGCGCCGGTGCGGGCCGCTCATTCGGAAAAGCGCTTGATGATCCGGCTGTAGGTGTCCTTCAGTTCGTCGCCGACGATCTTGGCCTTGGCGATGTACTCCTCCGAGGTGTCGACGGCGTCATCGGCGATCTCGGCCATCTTGACCTTGACCTGCTGCCATTTCACCTCCGCCTCGGAGAACTCCTCCTTGGCCTCCATGGAGGCGAGATGCATCTTCACCTTGATTTCATCCCGCTCGGTCTTCAGTTTCTCCACCAGGTTGTCAAACTCTTCCTTCACGTTCATGCTCCACCTCTTGGTTGCGTAGGGGAAGGATCGACAGGCGATCCGATGTGCAATCCTTACACTGCCGGGCAAAGCGGTGTCAACCGTCACGCACGGCTGCCGCCGGCCGGGGCAGGGCGCACCGGCCCGCCGGCCACGCGGTGGTTTGCTTTTCCACCGCCGGATGGTACAAGACAGGGCCGCACCACGGACCTCCTGTCCGCCCCGCTCGCACTCCTGTGATTCCGCAACCCCTGACGCACCATGCACAATCGGATTCTCGTCACCGTCGTCCTGGCGGTCTTCATCGCCCTGTTGGGCATCGGCATCATCATCCCGGTGCTGCCGCTCTGGGCCACCGAACTGGGCGCCAACGGCTTCACCCTCGGGGTGATCACCGCGGTCTTCTCGCTGAGCCGGGGCCTGTGCCAGCCCGTGGTCGGCAACCTCTCCGACCGCTGGGGACGCAAGGGCTTCCTCATCGCCGGGCTGTTCATCTACGGCCTGGTCGGCCTGCTCGTGCCCCACGCCACCAGTGTCCTCCAACTGGTCCTCATCCGCCTCTTTCAGGGCGTCGGCGCGGCCATGGTGGTGCCCGTGGCCATGGCCTACGCGAGCATGTTCGCCCCGCCCGGGGAAGAGGGCCGCTCCATGAGCACCATCAACATCGCCATCTTCTGCGGCATCGGCGCCGGCCCGGTGCTCGGCGGCCTGTTCGCCGACGCCTTCGGGCTGGCCTCGGTGTTCTACGTGATGGCCGGACTCTGCTTCGTCGCCTTCCTGCTCGTGGTCCGCAACCTGCCGGCCTGCAGCCCCCTCGACCGCCCCTCGCAGGACGGCCTGCTGCGGAGCGTCGGCCGCATGCTGCGGCGCCGGCGAACCGTGGGTATCCTGCTCGCCCGTTTCTCCACCGTACTCATGATGGTGCCGACCATGGCCTTCCTGCCGCTGATGATGGCCGACTGGCCGGGAAGCAGCAGCCTGCAGGCCGGCGTGGTCATCGCCGGCCGGACGGTGATGAACGCCGTGCTCCAGGTGCCCTTCGGCAGGCTGGCGGACCGGTACGACAAGGTGCGGCTCATGGTCGCCGGCTGCGTCGCCATGAGTGTCGCCATCTGGATTGTCCCGGAGATGACCGGTTTCACCACCATGCTGGCCGCCTACCTGTTCCTCGGCTTCGGCGAGGCGGTGCTCTGGCCGGTGCTCGGCGCCTGGGCCGCGGAGGAGGGGCGCACCCATTTCGGCCACGGCACCATGATGGGCGTGTTCAACCTGGCCATGAGCGCGGGCGTGTTCACCGGCGCCATGCTCGCCGGCCTGAGCATGGATTCCTGGGGTATGCGCCATGCCTTCCACCTGACCGCCGCGGCGGTACTCGTCCTGCCGCTCGTCTCGGCCGTGCTGATCAGGGCAGGGGAGCGGGCGGGTGAACACCGGCCCGCCGGCGGGACCTCGCCGATCTCATCCTAATCCCCTAAATTTGTTGGAATTCCATCTTTTTTTGGTGAGGGATGACTTGACGCCGGCCGTTATCTTGGTTATTAGTCACCGTTTATTGTACGCGAGAGTGGCGAAACTGGTAGACGCACTGGATTTAGGATCCAGCGGGCCTCGCTCATGGGGGTTCGACTCCCCCCTCTCGCACCAGCCGCACCACACCGATCAGGCCACGCGCCCCCCGGCACAGGGATGGCGCACCACACAGCAGAACGCTGCCGGGGTCATATCCGCCCACCACTGAACAAAAGGAACCGCAGTCCATGGAAATCGTTGTCGAAAATCTCTCCGAACTGACAAGAAAGCTGACCATCACCCTCCCCAAGGAAACCGTGGGCCCGGCGCTTGACAAGGCCTTCGCCAAGATCAACAAAGAGGTCAGGCTGAAAGGGTTCCGCCGCGGCAAAATCCCGCAGAGTGTCCTGGAGAAGAATTTCCGCGACCAGATCCAGGCCGAGGTCGGTGAGAAACTGGTCCAGGAGACCTATTTCGACGCGGTCGAGAAGGAGGGTCTGGAGCCGGTGGTGCATCCCGAGATCGCCGAGCACCGCTTCCCCGAGGACGGCACCTTCGTCTACGTGGCCATGGTCGACATCAAGCCGCAGATCGACCTCAAGGAGTACAAGGGGCTGGAGGTCGAGAAACCGGTGCTGGTGGTGGCCGAGGAGGAGATCGACAAGGAGATCACCCTGCTGCAGCGGCACCAGGCGGCCCTGCAGACCGCCGAGGAAGGCCACGTGATCGCCATGGACGACGTGGCCGTGGTCGACTTCCAGGGCTTCCACGATGGCAAGGCCATGAAAGAGGTGCGCAACGAGAACTACAGCGTTGACATCGGCATGAACCGGCTGGGCAAGGACTTCGAGGAGAAGCTCATCGGTATGAAGAAGGGTGACAAGGCCCTGTACGAGGTGGATTTCCCGGCCGACTACCCCAACCCGATGCTCGCCGGCAAGAAGGTCGAGTTCAAGGTGGATGTCAAGGACGTCAAGGTGCGCGTCAGGCCGGAGTTGGACGACGAGTTCGCCAAGGACATCAAGCCCGAGCTGACCAGCCTCGAGGCCCTGCGCGACGACATCCGCGCCCGCCTGCAGAAGGCCAAGGACGACGCCCTGCAGGGTGACCTGGACGACAAGATCATGCACAAGCTGATCGAACTCAACCCGTTCGAGGTGCCGCAGCGCCTGGTCAACTACGAGATTCAGGAGATGCTCAAGCAGACCGAGGAGAATCTCAAACGCAGTGGATTGTCTTTCGAGTCGGCCGGCATTAACTTGGAAGAACTGGTCGAAAAGAACCGGGATGTGGCCGCCAAGCGGGTCAAGGGTGATTTTCTCCTGAAGAAGATCGCCGAGGTCGAGGAGATCAAGATCGCCGACGAGGACATCCAGCGCGGCTATCAGCGCATCGCCGACCAGTACCGGATGACGATCGACGAGGTGAAGAAGTACTTCCAGCGGCGTGAGGAGATCCTGCCCTTCATGAACGAGCTGCACAACGAGAAGGTGCTCAACTTCCTCCGCGAGCAGGCCCGTTTCACCGAAGTGGCGCCGGCCGCGGCCGAGGCCGGCGAAGAGGCGGCCTGAGTCCACCGGTGCACCAGTTGACAGAACAGAACACGCCTGCAGCGGCCCGGCCGCTGCAGGCTCAGTTTGACGGAGAGATACGCATGAATCTGGTTCCCATGGTCATCGAGCAGAGTCCGCGCGGCGAGCGGGCCTTCGATATTTATTCGCGCCTGCTCAAGGAGCGCATCATCTTTCTCGGCAGCCAGGTGAACGACGACGTCGCCAGTCTTGTCATCGCCCAGTTGCTGTTCCTCGAGGCCGATGACCCGGACAAGGACATCACCTTCTACATCAACTCACCCGGCGGCTCGGTGACCGCGGGCATGGCCATCTACGACACCATGCAGTACATCCGCAGTGACGTGGCCACCCTGTGCATGGGCCAGGCCGCCACCATGGGGGCGCTGCTGCTGGCCGCCGGCGCGGCGGGCAAGCGCTTTGCCCTGCCCAACTCGCGCATCATGATCCATCAGCCCATGGGCGGGTACCAGGGACAGGCCACGGACATCGACATCCATGCCCGGGAGATCCTGCGCATGCGCCACGACCTGAACACCATCCTGGCCAAACACACCGGCAAATCCATCAAGAAGGTGCAGACCGACACCGAGCGCGACAACTTTATGAGCGCGGCCGAGGCCTGCAAATACGGCCTTATCGACAAGGTGCTGTCCAGCCGCGAGGAACTGGGCGGGGAGAAGTAAGCGTGAAGAACGAATTCAACGACGACCACGGCCTCACCTGTTCCTGCTCGTTCTGCGGCAAGACCCAGGCCGAGGTGAACAAGCTGATCGCCGGCCAGAGTGGCTACATCTGCGACGAGTGCATCGAACTGTGCAACGAGATCATGGCCGAGAACCCGGAAGATGGGGACGGTGTTGCCGAACTCAGCCCGCAGCTGCTCAAGCCCAAGGAGATCAAGGCCTACCTCGACGAGTACGTCATCGGCCAGGAACACGCCAAGCGGATCCTGTCGGTGGCGGTGCACAACCACTACAAGCGCATCACCGCCCCGCCGGTCACGGGCGGTGACGAGGTCGAGCTGCAGAAGTCCAACATCATCCTGATCGGCCCCACCGGCAGCGGCAAGACGCTGCTGGCCCAGACCCTGGCCCGGATGCTCAACGTGCCGTTCGCCATCGCCGACGCCACCACCCTCACCGAGGCCGGTTACGTGGGCGAGGACGTGGAGAACATCCTGGTCAGCCTGCTGCAGGCGGCCGATTACGACATCGACAAGGCCCAGCGGGGCATCGTCTACATCGACGAGATCGACAAGATCGCGCGCAAGTCCGACTCCGCCTCGATCACCCGGGACGTGTCCGGCGAGGGCGTGCAGCAGGCCCTGCTCAAGATCATCGAGGGCACCATGGCCTCGGTGCCGCCCAAGGGCGGCCGCAAGCACCCGCAGCAGGAACTGACCCGCATCGACACCACCAACATCCTGTTCATCGTCGGCGGCGCCTTTGTCGGTCTGGACAACGTGATCAAGCGACGCACCGGCACCCAGGCCATCGGCTTCGGCGCCAAGGTGGTCAGCCAGACCGAGCGCTCCTTCGGCGAGGTGCTGGCCTCCATCCAGCCCGAGGATCTGCTCAAGTTCGGCCTGATCCCGGAACTGGTCGGCCGTCTGCCGGTGATCGCCACCATGGAGGAACTGGTCGAGGAAGACCTGATCCGCATCCTCAAGGAGCCGAAGAACGCGCTGAGCAAGCAGTACCAGAAGCTGTTCGCCTACGAGGGCATCACCCTGCGTTTCACCGAGGGGGCCTACAAGGCCATCGCCCAGAAGGCCATCGCCCGCAAATCCGGGGCGCGCGGGCTGCGCTCGGTGATGGAGGAGTGCATGCTCGACGTGATGTACGAGTTGCCCTCGGACGAGCACGCCACCGAATGCGTGATCAACGAGCAGGTGATCACCAGCGGCGAGTATCCGGTGATCCTCTACGACAATGCCGAGAAAAAAAAGCTCGCCTGATTCCCGACAACCGGCGAACACTACTCATCGATGACTGCCTTGACCGCTGAAACCTACCCCCTCATGCCCCTGCGGGACATTGTCCTGTTCCCGGGCATGGTCGCCCCGCTGGTGGTCGGCCGGAAAAAATCCATCGCCGCCCTGGAGGCGGCCATGGCGGACCGCTCGCCGGTCTTTCTGGTCACCCAGAAGGACGCCCGGGTCGACGATCCCGACCACCGCCACCTGTACACCCTGGGCACCCTGGCCTCGGTGATGCAGTTGCTGCGACTGCCCGACGGGACCATCAAGGCCCTGGTCGAGGGCAAGTGCCGCGCCCTGGTGGTCGGCGGCTTCGAGGGCGGCGAGACGGAGGATGCGTTCTACTCGGTCCGTCTGGTGGAGGCCCCGGACGCAGACGTGGACCGGGCGGATGTGGCGGCTTACGTGCGTGAACTGGCCAAGACCTTCGAGCAGTTCGCGGTCAGCAACAAGAAACTGCCGCGCGAGGTGCTCAAGTCGATCACCTCCCTGGAAGACCCTTCCCGCATGGTGGACCTGATCGCCTCGCACATCCCGCTGCCCACCGAGGAGAAGCAGAAGATTCTGGAAATCGTCTCCCTGCCGCAGCGCATTGCCAAGGTGCTGGAGATCCTCTACCGGGAGATGGAACTCGCCGAGATGGAGCGGGACATCCACGCCCGGGTGAAGAAGAAGATGGGCTCCACCCAGCGCAACTACTACCTGGCCGAGAAGATGCGCGCCATCCAGGAGGAGATGGGGCAGGGCGAGGGCGGCGACGATCTGGGCGAACTGCAGCAGGCCATCGACCGCAAGAACCTGCCCAAGACGGCGCGCGAAAAGGTGGTCAAGGAGTTCAAGAAACTCCGCCAGATGCCGGCCATGTCGGCCGAAACCACGGTGGTGCGCAACTACATCGACGCCATCCTCAGCCTGCCCTGGCGGAAGAAATCCCGCGCCAGGATCGACATCGAACGGGCCGAAACCGTGCTCAATGAGGACCACTACGGCCTGGAAAAACCCAAGGAGCGCATCCTCGAATATCTGGCCGTGCAGGCCCAGGTGAAGAAGATCAAGGGACCGATCCTCTGCCTGGTCGGCCCGCCCGGCGTGGGCAAGACCTCGGTGTGCCGGTCCATCGCCCGCGCCATGGGGCGGCAGTTCATCCGCCTGTCGCTTGGCGGGGTGCGCGACGAGGCGGAGATTCGCGGTCACCGGCGCACCTACATCGGCGCCATGCCCGGCAAGATCATCCTGTCCATGCAGAAGGCCGGGGTGATCAACCCGGTGTTCTGCCTGGACGAGGTCGACAAGATGAGCATTGATTTCCGCGGCGATCCCTCTGCAGCCCTGCTCGAGGTGCTCGACCCGGAACAGAACTTCGCCTTCAACGACCACTACCTCGACCTGGATTACGACCTCTCCGAGGTGTTCTTCATCACCACCGCCAACAACCTGCACGGCATCCCGGTGCCCCTGCAGGACCGCATGGAGATCATCCAGCTGAACGGCTACACCGAGGAGGAGAAGCTGCACATCGCCACCGGCTTCCTTCTGCTCAAGCAACTCGAGGCCAACGGCTTCAAGTCGGGTGAGATCACCATTGGCGAGCCGGCCATCCTCGAGATCATCCGCCGCTACACCCGTGAGGCCGGGGTGCGCAGCCTGGAGCGGACCATTGCCAGCGTGTGCCGCAAGGTCGCCCGCGATCGATTGAAAAACGACGAGCCGCGCAAGAAGTACCGCGTCTCGCCGGAGGACATCGAGGGCTATCTGGGCGTGCCCAAGTACCGTTTCGGCCTGGCCGAGGAGCGCGACGAGATCGGCCTGACCACCGGCATGGCCTGGACCGAGGTGGGCGGTGAGCTGCTGCAGATCGAGGCCACGGTCATGCCCGGCTCGGGCAAGCTGACCATCACCGGCAAACTCGGCGACGTGATGCAGGAATCGGCCCGGGCGGCCCTGTCCTACGTGCGCTCGCGCGCCCTGCGCCTGGGGCTGGACACTGACTTCTACCAGAAGATCGACATCCATGTGCACGTGCCCGAGGGGGCCATTCCCAAGGACGGGCCGTCGGCCGGCATCACCATCGCCACCGCCATCGCCTCGGCCATCCTCAGGCTGCCGGTGGACCGCGAGCCTGGCCATGACCGGCGAGATCACCCTGCGCGGGCGGGTGCTGCCCATCGGCGGTCTGACCGAGAAGCTGCTCGCGGCCCGGCGCGGCAACATCACCAACGTACTCATGCCGCGCGACAACGAGCGCAATCTGCGTGAGGTGCCGCAAAATATCCGCGACAGCCTGAACATTGAACTGGTGGACAATGTCGACGAGGTGCTGCAGCGGGCGCTGATCGTTCGCGAGGGCGAGACGCTGTTCAAGGATCTGCCCCTGGAGCCGCTGTACAGCGACTTTCCGATCTCCTCGCACAACACCCCGGCGCAGTAACCGCCGGGTCGACGGGAAGGGTGGTTGAACCCGGGTAATACTTTGTCGGGCTTCTGTTTTTTGCTTGACGATGACCGGCCGACCTGATAAATACACACCGCATTGCACGGGGCGAATAGCTCAGCTGGGAGAGCATCGGCCTTACAAGCCGAGGGTCACAGGTTCGATCCCTGTTTCGCCCACCACAAATATACTGGGGTCGTAGTTCAGTTGGTTAGAACGCCGGCCTGTCACGCCGGAGGTCGCGAGTTCGAGTCTCGTCGGCCCCGCCAGTATAGACGGGTAGTTGGAGAAATCCAGCTACCCGTTTTTTTTTGTCTGAGGCAGGTTGAAAAAATTGGACGTCGGTGTTTTGGTCAAAGGCCAGAATGGGAAGGCTCTTCCGGGGAAGATTGCACCGAAGCGGATCAGCGAGAAAGGCAGGCCTGCTTTCCTGGGTGAGCTCATAGTGTGGGCGAAGCAAGTTTCCGAATTGGAAAATTTGAATTTGCTTGAAGAGCAGATTGAGAACCATTTTCTCGATACGGGGTATCCACTTCGCTCAAGTTGATGTATCGTTCTCACCATGGACGAGCAGAGACCTCACCCCGCTGGCGGCGTTGACTATCCGAGAACTTTGCAAGAGTTTGATGATTGGTTTGCAACAGAGGATAAATGTGCCAACTATCTCATGCGCCTGCGTTGGCCACAGGGGTTCTCCTGTCCTGGTTGTGGTTCGCAAACGTCGTGGTTGACAGCTCGGAACCTGCTGCACTGTAAGCAATGTCATCGTCAAACCTCAGTGACAGCGGGCACAGTGTTCGAGGGCACAAGAAAGCCGCTGCGCGTTTGGTTCCAGGCCATATGGTACCTGACTAATCAGAAACTCGGTGTAAGCGCTCTTGGGTTGAAACGAGTACTCGGGTTGGGGAGTTATCAGACTGCCTGGACCTGGTTGCACAAGATGCGTCTCGCCATGGTACGACCAGGCCGGGACATGCTCAGTGGACATGTTGAGGTTGACGAAACATACATTGGTGGAGCAGAAGAGGGGGTTCGTGGCCGTAAGACTGTGACCAAGTCCATAGTTATCATAGCGATTGAAGTTCACTCGCCCAAAGGGTTTGGCCGCATACGGCTCCGGCAAATCCCCGATGTCACAGGACCGACATTGATTGGCTTCATCAAGGATGTCGTGAGTGCAGGAGCGATAGTATCGACCGATGGCTGGAGCGGTTACAATGGCTTGTCTGCGCTCGGATATCAGCATAAGCGGCGTGTTCAGTCTGGTAGCGATGATCCTGCGCATGTTGTTCTTCCTGGCCCTCACCGTATCGCCTCACTGCTGAAACGATGGCTGATCGGGACGCATCAAGGGGCAGTGAGGGACGAACATCTCGACTACTATCTGGACGAATACACCTTTCGATTCAACCGCCGCTCTGCCAAAGCCCGAGGGCTTCTTTTTCACCGACTTGTTGAGCAGGCTGTGCAAATAAAGCCGACCACATATCGGGGCATTGTGACCAGGGCCGCCAAGCCATCGACGCGGTCATGAAAAATAACTGGAGCGAAGTGGATACCCCCTTTCTCGATTTTAAGCTATTGAGGGAAGAGATGGGCAAACTGTCCGAAGCTACGGCGAATTGCCTATTTCCCAAAGTAGCCTGACACTGATCAAAACAGGGAACCAACAAACAGTTAGGATAGAAATGGAATATATTAAAATTAACTGCGAATGGAGTCAGGATCTTCTAAAAGCTATCGAATGGAAAACATTTGAATCTTTTTGTGTTGAATTGATGAGAGCTGGGAAATTTCAGGCGTTTCAAACTCCTATAGGAAAAGATCAAGGAATAGATATTTTCGCATATAAGGACGGGGACTTTGAAAATCCAGAAGCAATTGCACAATGTAAAGCATGGGCAACAGTTAAAGTTGGTGTTAAAAATATTAGAGAGTTTTATGGAGCGATGTCAGCTAACGGAATTGAAAAGGGGTTCTATTTTATTACTGGAGAGTATACAGAAGATGCTGTAGAATTTGCAGAAAAAAATAAGATACAAATATTTGACGGAGAGAAAATTGTTCATCTAATCACAAGAGCGCCAAAAGCAGTGCAAGATTATTTCAAAAAATTTTTAGAAATGAATAATTTTGTGTATCCAACTTGTCCAAGTTGTAATAAGAAAATGTATCTCAGGTCTTCAAAGAAAAATGTCGATGAACGTTTTTGGGGGTGCCAGAATTTCCCAATATGTAAACAGACGTTTAAAGTATCACAATATCAAGAAAAATTTCTTTAAAAAGTACATCCAGAAAAATGGAATTTAGACTGGAGGATTTTGATAATCAACAAGAACCATCGATTGATTTGGAAGGGAAAAGTGTTGAAGAAAATTCTTTTGGAGAAAAAGAAAAAAAATTCAGAGAATTATCCAGATCGATTCCCATTGACCATGATAATGTTATCATTACAGAAGAAAAAGAAATTAAGCGACAATTGCGGAAATCTGATTATGCGTTGTGGGGTATTGTCTGGAGAGCCCTCGTGTGCTGCGCAGTTATCGATCTTCTGCTGATCGGCTATTTTAGATTCTTCAAAAATGTGGGACCAATCGAAGGATTATCACAGTGGCAAAAGACCGTAACAGCCATGATGCGAAAAAATGAACCGGAGCAGGAAAAAACTGTCGCGGTCCAAGTGACACCCAAACCGACACCGATACGCCCCAAACGAACCCAGGCCGTCAAGCACCACCTGGAAGAACAAACGGCAAGGAAGGTGCGCCAGGTAGAAGCCAAACCTAAACAGTATGTACTCTACAGTTGGCGGGAAGAAAGCGGATATCGGGGGTATTCCAACGTCGGATTTCCGAAAGACAAACCCTACTCAGACCCTCGGGTTGAGTTTCATTGATGCCGCAATCTGTTCAGCGGGAACGTGCTATAACTGGAGGACAGTTCGGCAGAGGCACAAGGGAAAAAAAACGACCGCTGCTTTAGAGGGAGCGCTTATCCGTATTTTTACGCACCCTGTATCAGACTGCCCCTCTGTTCACGGCGGTCGGCCCTTGGAACCCGAGTCAAACACCCTGCATGGCCCGGACCACGGCGCGCATGAACACGGGCAGGTCGTCCGGGGTGCGGCTGGTGATCAGCCGGCCGTCCTCCACCACCTCCTGGTCGACCCAGGTGGCGCCGGCGTGGACCAGGTCGTCCTTGATGGCAAAGAACGAGGTGACCGTGCGGCCCTTTAGGATCTTTGCCGAGGCCAGCATCCAGCCGGCGTGACAGATGGCGGCCACCACCTTGCCCTGGTTGTCCATCTCCCGGACCAGGTTCACCATGGCCTCGTGGCGGCGCATCATGTCCGGCGCGTAGCCGCCCGGGATGACCAGCCCGGCAAAATCCGCGGGCTGCACTTCCAGGGCCGAGGCTGTGCTCCGGGCCGTGGTGCCGGCCTTGCCGTGATACACCCGGTCCGCCTCGGGCCCGACCACGAGGACCTCGGCGCCGGCCTCGAGCAGTCGGTAGTAGGGGTAGATGAACTCGTAATCGTTGTACATGTCCTCGATCAGGACGATCGCCTTCTTACCTTTCAGTTCCATAATCTCCTCCATGCCTTCCGCCTGATGGCGGGTTGAAAGCGGGTCGACTGCCGCCCGGTGCGCACAGCCGATCCCGGCGGGTTACCTGTTCGCGCCGATTTTCCGTGCCCGGATCATGTAGAGCGGGTCGCTGAACGGCAGCTGCCAGTGCGGGTCGTCCGGCGGCCGGGGTGCGCCCCTCCGACTCAGGGTGGTGATGCCGTCAAAGCAGCCGGCCCCGGCAAGCAGGGCCGCAGCCAGGCCGAGCCGCTCGAATTCGTGCAGGTCCGTCCACAACCGTACCGCCTTGGGCGGGAACCAGCGGTTGGAGAAACTCAAGGCCGCCACTCCGCCCGGACGGAGCACCCGGCCGATCTCCCGTGCCGCCCGCCGCGGGTCAAGCAGGTACTCCACCGAGGCGGTGCAGATGACCGCGTCGAAACTCCCGTCCGCAAAGGGCAGCACCGGCTCCCGGTTCAGGTCGTGGACCACGGTGGCCGTGGCCCGCGGGTTGGCGCGCAGTTCCTCCCCGTTCAGGCCGAGGACAGTCAGGCTGGCCAGGGAAAGTTCCGCGGGCAGGTGCGAGGTCCAACTGCCCATGAGGTCGAGCACCTCGGCGCCGGGTGCGATCAGCCGGCCGTACTGGCGTTCGATCTCCGCCCGGCAGGTACTGTCCAGGTGCTGCACCAGTCGCGGCTGCTCGTAGAACAAATGGTCCGGCCGGTCGTCGTCGCGCCTGAAACCCTCAGGATCGAAAAAATCAACCACCCCGCCCGCGGGCGGGGCCTGCATGCCCGGGCCGTCACTGGTCACCCGGTCGAGCCAGTCCTCGCAACGGCCGCCGCGTTCCTTCTGCGGCGGATGCACCTGCAGCACCTCGGCCTGCAGGCGCAGATCCCGGCCGGCAAGCGGGTGGTTGAGGTCGAACACCAGATTGTCGCCCTCCCGGCCGAGGAATCGGCAGGGGCTGGTGCTCTGCTGATACACCCCGCCCACCCCGTGGAGCAGTCCCTCGGGGTAGTACCGTCCCACCCGCGGCACGAGCGGCTTGCCCGCACCATCCAGACCCTGGAACTGGGCCGGCCGCACCCGCACCACCCTCCGTTCGTCCCGGGGGGCGTGGAACCGACCCGCACCAATGGCCACCTCGGCGCACGCGCCCGCGCCCCGGCCGAGCAGCCCGGCCGCCAGGCCGTCGTCAAGCACGTCCCGCCAGGTACTCACCGGGTCGGCGTAGTATCGTTCCAGGTGGGTCATGGTCCCGCTGGACCAGGAGAGGGTGAATTCAACCGTCAGGCGGCTGGTGCGATCAATGACTTCCATGGTCTTTTCCTTTGGTGTGAGCGGGCCTGTCCCCGGCGGCGGGAAAGAGTTCCCCCTGCGCCGGCGCCCAGGTGCGGATGTACTGTTTGACGTCGAACTTGCGAGCCGCGCCGCGGTCGTTCATGTAGCGGATCTTGCCGAACACCGGCCGTTCCGTCCAGCCCCGGTCGTGCACCCCGCCGATGGACCAGGCGATACCGGTGTAGCCGTTGCTGTCGCGGCCGTCGAGCGAGTAGCGGTCGTTCTGACGGATGGCGACGCGCAGCGCCGTGGCCGCATCCGGCGACCACTCGAGGATCTTCTTGGCCCAGTACATGCGCATGTAGCTGTGCATCTTGCCGGTGCGCACCATCTGCTGCTGGCCCGCGTTCCACAGCGCATCCTTGGTGGCGGCCGCCTCGAGCACCTCCTCGTCGTACAGGTGCGGCCGCGGGTCGCGGGCGTGCTGGGCCAGGGTCTGCCGGGCCCAGGAGGGGAAACCGGCCACCTGATCGTAGGCCTCGGTGTGCAACACGAAGTTGTCGGCCAATTCGCGGCGCACCACCAACTCCTCGGCGAAGGCCTCCGCCTGTTCGCCCCGGTGGTCGCCCTCGCGCAGGCGCAGCAGCACCCGCTGGGCGCTGATCATGCCGAAATGGAGATAGGGCGAGAGATCCGAAGAGACTCGGGTGTTCGGGTCGTTGCGCTCACCGTAGGCCACGAGCCGCTCGGCAAGGAACCGCTCCAGGGTGGCCCGGGCCGCGGCTTCGCCGGGCGTGAGCCAGTCCACCGGGCCGAACGCGGGCATCGACCCGCAGGGTGGCGCGCAGCGCGGCAAAATCGGGCGCGTCCACCGGCTCCGGCCAGGGGTGGGGGTGGGGCGGCAGGGTCGGGAAGGGGGTGAGGAACCCTTCGAGCAGCCGGTGGATCTTCGGCCGCAGGGTACGCGCCGAGAACTCGCGGTGGTCCGAGGCGATGCGGCAGGGCACGACGTTGCGCGCGTCCACCTCGTGCACCGGCGCGAGCCGCGCCGTGACCAGGGCGCGCAGCCACTGCCGCTTGATCCGCAGGGGGTCGAAGTCGGTGACCACCAGCCCGGGGCGGAGCGCGGTACAGACCCGAGCGATTTCCACCTCCGGGTCGCCGCAGCGGACCAGCACCGGGATGTTGTCCGCGCGCAGGGCCGCGAAGGTGGCCTCCAGCCCGCCGAGGAGAAAGTCGTACGACCGCAGGGTGGCATCGAGAAAGTCGGGCCGCAGGCAGAAGACCACGGCCATGGGCACGCCCCGGCGCAGGGCCTCGGCGCGGGCGTGGATCAGGGCCCAGTTGTCCCGGGCCCGGAACTCGCGGTGCATCCAGTAGAGCACCGGACCTGCGGGGTTGAGGTCCTCGTTGGCGACATGCAGGCGGCGACGGTCCATGCAATTCTCCGGTGGGGCGGCGTGCCGCTGTGGGCCCGGCCGATTCGCCGGCCGGACGCGGGTCCGCCAGAAATGAGTACCACTGACGATAAAGCATCCCGGCCGCACCTGCCAGCCCCAATCGCCAGGCGGAGCAATGCGTCCCCGGCTTTGATCTTGTGGAATCGGCCCGAGCGTCTATAGTGGAACAACAATTCCCCACATTCAACCGGAAGGAGACAGCACATGCCCATCGTCCTCTTGACCGGAGCCACCGGCTATATCGGCCGGCGCCTGGAAAAGGTCCTGCGTGAACAGCCGGACGTGCAGCTCCGCCTGCTGGTGCGCAACGCCCGCAAGCTCACCGCCAAAACCCGCAGCTGCGCCGAGGTGGTCGAAGGCGACACCTTCAACCACGAGGCGCTCAACCAGGCGCTGGAGGGCGTGGACACCGCCTACTACCTCATCCACTCCATGGGCACGGGCAGCGATTTCAGCCGGCTCGACCGGGTGAGCGCGGAGAACTTCCGTAACGCCGCCATCGCCCAGGGCGTCAAAAAAATCATTTATCTCGGTGGACTGGGGCTGCGCGAGTCGGCCTCCAAGCACCTGGCCAGCCGCATCGAAACCGGCGAGATCCTCTCCGGTCGGCCCGACCGGATCCGCACCCTCTGGTTCCGCGCCGGGGTGATCATTGGTGCGGGCAGCACCAGCTTCGAGATGGTCCGCCACCTGGTGGAGAAACTGCCGGTGATGATCACCCCCCGCTGGGTGAAGACCCTCACCCAGCCCATCGGCATCGACGACGTGGTCGCCTACCTGGCCGCGGCGCTCAGCCTGGAGCCGCCCGAAGACCTGGTGATCGATATCGGCGCGCCGGCCATGAGCTTCCTGGCAATGCTGCGCGAGACCGCGCGTGTGCTCGGTTTGCGGCGGCTCATCGTGCCGGTGCCGCTGCTCAGCCCGCGGCTCAGCTCCTACTGGCTCACCCTGATGACGCCGGTGCCCTACAAGGTGGGCGCGGCCCTGGTGGAGGGGCTCAAGTCCGAGACCCTGGTGCAGAACGACCATGCCCGCCAGTACTTCCCGCAGATCACCCCAACGCCCTTTGCCGAGAGCGTGCGTAAGGCCATGGACGAACTCGAGAACGACCTGGTGATCAGCCGCTGGTGCGACTCGAGCGCGGGCATCGCCTGCGACATCCCGGAACAGTCCGAGCCGGGCCGCACCATCTTCCGTGACGAGCGGCAGATGTCGTTCGCCGGCCTGCCGGCGGCGCGGGTGTTCGCGGCCATGGTCAGCCTGGGCGGCGAGAACGGCTGGTTCGCGCACAACTTCCTCTGGCGGGTGCGCGGCCTTATGGACAAGCTGGTGGGCGGCTACGGCCTGAACCGCGGCCGGCGGGTGGGCAACACCCTGCGTGTCGGCGATGCCCTGGATTTCTGGAAGGTGGCCGACATCGTGCCTGACAAGCGCCTCCTGCTGCTTGCCCAGATGAAGCTGCCCGGCAAGGCCTGGCTGGAGTTCGATCTGCAGGGCGAGACCCTCACCCAGACCGCCCATTTCATCCCCCACGGGCTGTTCGGCCGGCTCTACTGGTACGCGGTGCTGCCGTTCCACCATTTCGTGTTCGCCGACCTGTGCAAGGGCATCATCGCCCGGGCGGCCACGCTCGGCGACGCGCCGGAGCCCAGCGAAGAATAAACGGTCGGTCCGGTCCCCGGGGTGATCCCGGCGACCGGCCGCGGAGTCCGTATGGAACTGCTCCTGCTCCCCCTGCTCATCCTGCTCAACGGCGTGTTCGCCCTGTCGGAGATCGCCGTGCTCTCGGCGCGCGAGGCCCGGTTGCGCGCCCTGGCCGATCAGGGGCGACCCGGCGCAGGCTCGGCGCTCGGCCTGAAACGGAACCCGACCGTCTTTCTCTCCACCATCCAGATCGGCATCACCATGGTGGGCATCCTCAGCGGCGCCATCGGCGAGACCGCCCTGGTCGTGCCGTTCAGCCAGTGGCTGGCCACCTTTCCCGTGCTGGCGCCGCACGCCGAACTGCTTGCCCTGGCCGGGGTGGTTGCCACGCTGACCTACGTGTCGGTGGTGGTCGGCGAACTGGTGCCCAAGCACCTCGGCCTGCTCCAACCGGAGCGGGCCGCCGCCCTGATCGCCCGGCCGATGCTTGTCCTGGCCCGTTTCGGCCGGCCGCTGGTCTGGTTCCTGAGCGCCTCGTCCGGCCTGCTGCTGCGGCTCATCGGCGCGCGCCGCCGACCCGAGACAGGCGTTTCCAACGAGGAGATCAGCCTGCTCATGGCCCAGGGCGCGGAGGCCGGCGTGTTCCACCGCAGCGAGCAGGTGCTGGTCGCCAATGTGCTGCGCCTCGACGAGCAGCCGGTGGTGGCCATCATGACCCACCGCACCGACATCGCCACCCTCGACCTGAACCAGCCGGAGGAGGAAGTTCGCGAGACGCTGGGCAACTGCCCCTATTCGCGCATCATCGCCTGCCGCGGCGGTCTTGAGGAGGTGGCCGGCCTGCTTGCGCACCGCGGACCTCCTGCCCGCCGCGCTCTCCGGCGCGCCGCTGGACATCACCCGCCATCTGCGCCCGCCCCTCTACCTGCCCGAGTACGTGACCACCACCCAACTGCTCGAGAACTTCCGCAAGGCCCAGCTGCAGTGCGCCCTGATCGTCGACGAATACGGCGACATCCAGGGGTTTGTGACCCTGACCGACGTGCTCACCGCCATTGTCGGCGAGGTGCCCAGTTCCCGGGGGAACGACGACCTGGGCATCGTCCGCCGGGAGGATGGCTCCTGGCTGGTCGGCGGCGGCGTGGCCATCGAGCGGGTCCGGCTGCTGCTCGCCCTGCGCCGGGAACTGCCCGGCGAGCGGGCGCGCGCCTACCACACCCTGGGCGGCTTCGTCATCCACGTGCTCGGCCGCATCCCCGAGGAGGCCGACCATTTCGAGGAGCAGGGCTTCCGTTTCGAGGTGGTCGACATGGACAACACCCGCGTCGACAAGATCCTCATCAGCCCGGTGGCGCCCGCTGCCGATCCGGCCACCATACAGTAGTCACCCCCCATTCTTTGCTCGACCTCCGACCGCGTGATCGTTCCCACGCGAATCGCGGGCATGGCTCGCTCGCACCCTTTACCAGCGGGCCGGCCGGTAGTGTAGTAGGAGCGGGCCATGCCCGCGATGATGTTGCAGCGACCTTGCCTCAGCGCTGATCGTTCCCACGCTCCAGCGTGGGCACCGGACGCTCCAGCGTCACCGGATGGCATCGCCCCCTCGCCGGGAGGCGTTCTTTTCTTTGTCTGCCCAAAGAAAAGAACCAAAAGAAAGGGCAGCCCTGCCGCTGAGACGACCCCGGTCGACGGGCTGCGGAACCGGCGGGGCAAGAACTCGCTGCGCTCAGACAGCTTGCCCCTTGTTCCCGGTTCCGCACCCCGCCGCCCGGCTCAGCGCCAAAGGGCTGTTTTTCTTCCCCGGAAACCCGTCATGACTCGAACCGTCCTCCTGGCGGGGCCAGCGTTCCGCCTCGTGGCGGGGCATTCTGAGGGCGATCGTTCCCACGCTCCAGCGTGGGAACGCCGGCCAGGACGCTCCAGCGTCACCAGGATGGCATCGCCCCCTCGCCGGGAGGCGTTCTTTTCTTTGCCTGCCCAAAGAAAAGAACCAAAAGAAAGGGCAGCCCTGTCGCTGAGACGACCCTGGTTCGACGGGCTGCGGAACCGGCGGGGCAAGAACTCGCTGCGCTCAGACAGCTTGCCCCTTGTTCCCGGTTCCGCACCCCGCCGGCCGGCTCAGCGCCAAAGGGCTGTTGTTCTTCCCCGGAAACCCGTCATACTCGAACCGTCTTCCCGGCGGGGCCAGCGTTCCGCCTCGTGGCGGGGCATTCTGAGGGCGATCGTTCCCACGCTCCAGCGTGGGAACGGGGTCGTGACGCTCCAGCGTCACCAGGAATGGCATCGCCCCCTCGCCGGTAGGCGTTCTTTTCTTTGCCTGCCCAAAGAAAAGAACCAAAAGAAAGGGCAGCCCTGCCGCTGAGACGACCCCGGTCGACGGGCTGCGGAACCGGCGGGGCAAGAACTCGCTGCGCTCAAACAGCTTGCCCCTTTTTCCCGGTTCCGCACCCCGCCGCCCGGCTCAGCGCCAAAGGGCTGTTTTTCTTCCCCGGAAACCTACCATGCCCCGAACTGTCCTCCTGGCGGGGCCAGCGTTCCTCTTCGCGGCGGGGGAGTATGAGGGCGATCGTTCCCACGCTCCAGCGTGGGAACGCCGACCTGGACGCTCCAGCGTCACAGGTTCAAGAAATCGCGAAACCCGAAGAGCCATCCCCAGCCACTGACCAGACACGCACCAACGCCCCCTTCTTCACCTTGCCGAATAAATAACCTATCCAATTAATCTCCCTTTTACTGCATTGTCTTTTGCGGGTCGCCGTTTCATAGTGCATCTACAGCGGAGCGGCCACACGGCGCCGTTCTCCGCCCTCTGCCCAGGGAGCACACGATGACGACCCCGTACCTGCACAGCGACCACTTCCCCAATCCATCCCCGGCCGAGGCCGCGCAACTGGCCACGGACTTGGCACACCTGCTTGCCGCGGACTATCACGGCAACCTCTACGCCATGCTCTGCGGGCTGGCAGCGGGTGCTCGCCGACAACCGCAAGCGCCGCCAATGGCCGGAGGTGCACCGCAAACTGGAGACCCTGTTCCGCTGCGGCCGCACGGCCGTTGTGGACGGGCCGATGATCGGGGTTTCCCTGTCCATCCGGGACAGCGACTATTTCCGCGAGACAGCCCGCCTGCTCGGCCGGGAGCGGTCGCGCGCGGCCGCGGTGGAGTGGATGGCCACGGCCTGGAACCTGACCTTTGCCGACACCGGCCTGTGGATGGGCAAGACCTTCGAGCCGGTCAGCCGTATGGTGGTGGCCGAGCGCACCGCTAACGACCCGACAACCCTTGCCGGGTACGACGAAACAACCACGCGCATCGGCCGCAACTTCTTCCGCCCGGTCGCGGATCCGAACCCCATCCAGGCGCTTGGCCTGCCGGTGCTCACCCGCCTGTGGCATCTCAAACCCAGGCCGTTGACCACCGATGCGGAGTTGTTCGGCGGCCGGCTCCTGGCCGCGCATCTCGAACGCGAGCGGGCCATCCCCTACACCATGACCGGCGGCGTCTTCCTCGCCGGCCCGGGCGCTTCGGTGGTGCCGGAGATGCGCGGCAAGCCGGTCTATCAGCTCAACTACCGCTGGCCGCGGCTCGAACCGGCCTACCCCATGACCCGTTTGATCGACGAACTCGTGCAGATCGGCGAGGGCATCTACCTGGGCCAGCTGGTGTTCGCCACCCGCCACTACAGTCTCGGCCGGCTGGACCTGCCGCTGGCGGCCGGCGCCGCGGACAGCACGGCCGGCGGCCTGTTCGCCGATTTCTCCCCGGCCCCGGGGATCGACTACGGCTACCAGAACAACGGCTTCTTCCTCATGCTCGACCCAGTGGACAGCAAGCAGGTCTTTGCCGACGACGCCTTCCCGCAGCTGCGGCCACGCCCCGGGGAGAGCGGCTGCGAGGATTTCGGCAGCCGCCCCGCCCCGACCCGGCGCACCGCCCCGCGTCCCGCAACCCCCACCCGTTGGCCGCAGATCAGCGGCTGGGTCAGTGGCTGGCAGGCGGATGCGACCCTGCGCGACAAGTTCACCACCTTCCTCACCGACGGGGCGACCGGGGCAGGGGAGGGTGACCCGTCTGCGCTCAGGCGCGCGGACGAATCCATCCTGCAGATGCTCCAGCGGATCAGTGGTGCGGTCAGCACGGCCACGGCCGGCGATGACCGACTGGAGCAGCTGGCGCCCCTGCACCGGCTGTTCCGCCACGGCATCGCCCCGCAGGTGGTGGACGGCTCGTTCCAGGGCCACGGCCGGCCGGGCTACAACTGCCGGGTCGACGGCAGTGAACCGCGTCCCTGGTACGGTCGGGCAGAGCAGGCCCGGGCTTTCGATTTCTACCACGGCGCCACCCTGGTGCTGCACGGCGGCCTGGCTGACGGATTGCGCGCAGCCGGCGGGGTCGAGGAAGGGCTCTTCTACCCGGGTGCCCTGGCCACCCTGCTCACCGACACCGCCCTCCCGGACCTGAACCGGCTCGACCTCGTCTGGCGGGCCATCGGCCGCTACCTCTTTCCCTGGGCGGGCAAGTCGTTCGAGCGGATCAGCGGCCGCAAGCTGAGCATGCTCCTGGACGAGAGCCCGGACCTGGCCGAGCGCTACCCGGGGCGGGTGAGCGATCTGCGCACCCGCCTGGCGAGCCGGCCGCATTACCGCCTGGTGCAGCGCGCGGCCCGCGGCGACACGCCCCCGGGCGCCTTTGCCGCCCACCTCGCCGCCGGTCCCTGGGACAAGGGCATGAGCGCGGCCGACCGGGCCTTCTGGGAGGAGCAGGCCGCCACCCGCTGGGTGGACGGCAACAACATCCAGGACGAGCGCATCCTCGCCATGGACGCGCTCATGCGGGCCATCGACCTGAACTACCGGGTGCCGGACCCGGCACTGCAGGCCCTGTCCGCGGCCGGGCCGTCGCCCTTTGTCCGCCAGGGGTACAGTTTTCTCGGCCTGGCCGGCCAGCAGTCGGTGCTGCCGATCAACACGGTCAACGACCGCAGGAAAACCGTGTTCCAGTTCCACTATCGCTTCCCGCTCATCGGCGGGCCGGCGCCCATCGGCCTCTGCCTGGACGAACTGGTGGAGATCGCCGACGGCCTGTTCCTCGGCCAGCTCATCTACGCCACCGCCCTGGATGTGGTGTTCCACTCCGCGCTCGCCCCGGCGGCCTACAACTACCAGCTGTTCGGCTACTTCCTGCTCCTGGACGACGCCTGGGAGCACCACCGCCAGGCCATCGGCCTGGATGTCTGGCAACGGTGAGGGGACCCCGACCCTTCCATAAGGAGACAGCAATGCTCACCCTGAACGACATCGGCCTCAAGGACCATACCCTGGACACCCTGCCGCGGCTGAAAGAACTGCGCGCACTCTCTTTTGCCCGCACGCCGGAGATCTGCATCGAGCGGGCCCGCTCCATAACCCGCTACCTGCGCGACCTGGATGACCCGGCCGATGCACCCGAGGTGCGCCAGGCGAAAAAGGTGCGGCACTACTTGGCAGAGCGGCAACCGGTGTTCCACGACCGCAACCTCATCGCCGGCTCCACCACCAGCAAACCCCTGGGCGCGCCCCTGTTCCCGGAGTTCTTCGCCCTCTACCTGTGGCCCGAGCTGGACACGGTCAGCGATCGCGCCCAGAACCCGCAGCGGCTCACCGCGGCCGAGGCGCGGGAACTCAACCTGGAGATTTTCCCCTACTGGCTGGAGCGCACCGTGCTCGAACGCACCCGACAGCGCATCGGCGACGCCACCTGCCTCAACCTGTTCGAGAGCCTGGTGTTCTTCATCGCCAGCAAGGCCGGCTGCATCTCCCACTGCGTGCCCTCATACCGGCCCATGCTCGAACTCGGCCTGAACGGGCTGATCGAGCGCGCGGCCGAACGGGAGAAGGCCGCCCGCGCTAGGGGCGATGCGGTCAGCCGTGGCCAGGCCGATTTCTACCGGGCGGTGCAGATCGCCCTCGATGGCGTGATCACCTATGCCGACCACCTGGCCGCCGAGGCCCAGCGCCGTGCGGGTGCAGCCCCTGACCCGGTTCTGCGCCAGGAGTTCCTCGACTTGGCCGCGGTCTGTCGGCAAGTACCTGCCCGGCCGGCCACCACCTTCCGCGAGGCCATCAACGCCATCTGGCTCTGCCAGGTGGGCATCCACGCCGAGAACATCAACATGGCCATGAGCCCGGGCCGGCTCGACCAGGTGCTCGCGCCCTATTACGAGCGCGACATGGCCGCGGGGCGGCTCGACCTCGGCCGGGCCATGGAGCTGATCGGCTGTTTGTGGCTGAAGATCGCCGACAACGTCACCATGGTGCCCGAGGCCTCGGAGCAAATGTTCGGCGGCGCCGGCACGGTGCCGGCCATCACCCTGGGCGGGGTGGACGCGGCCGGCCGGGACGCGGTCAACGATCTGACCTGCCTGATGCTGCGGGTCACCGAGCTGCTGCGCATCCGCGACCCCAACGTCAACGCCCGCTACGACTACGAGGTGAACAGCCGCGCCTACTGCCGCCGGGTGGCCGAGGTGGTGCTCAGCACCCGGGCGGTGCCGGCCCTGTTCAACGACCGGACCAACATCCGCGCCCTGGTCGGCCAGGGCGAGGCCATCGAGCACGCCCGCGACTACGCTGTGGTCGGCTGCGTCGAACTGGCGAGCAGCGGCCGCGACTACCCGGCCTCGAGTTCGATCATGCTCAACCTGGCCGCACCCATGGAGATGGCCCTGTTCCGGGGCAAGCGGCCGATCACCGGCGACGAGCAGGTCGGCCCGGTCACCCCGGACCCGGCCGGGCTGACCAGCTACGAGCAGTTTGTCCAGGTGTTCACCACCCAGCTCGACTGGCTCATCGGCCAGGCCATCGAACTCAACGAGCACATGGGCGCGGTGCACCAGGAGATGATGCCCTCGCCGCTGCTCTCCGCCCTGTTCGAGGGGCCCATGGACAAGGGGCGTGACCTGGTGCGCGGCGGCTCGGTGTACAACTCCTCCGGCGCCACCCACATCGGCTTTGCCGACGTGGTCGATTCACTCAATGCCATCCAGCAAACCGTGTTCATCGACCAAAAATACACCCTTGCCCAGATCGTCGCAGCGGTGCGCAGCAACTTCACCGGGCCCGGCGAGGAGAGTATGCGGCTTTACCTCAAAAACCGGGCGCCCAAGTACGGCACCGAGCACCCGGTGGCCCGGGCCAACGCCCGCCGCCTGGTCCGCCACCTCTTTGAGGTCTACCAGGCGCACACCAACTACCGCGGCGGCCCGTACCGGCCGGCCTATTGGACCATGACCAACCATGCCGGCCTGGGCGGCATCACCGGCGCCCTGCCCAATGGCCGGCGCTCCGGCGAGCTGTTCGCCAGCGGCATCACCCCGGTCTCCGGGGCCGCGCCCGAACTGACCGCCTGCCTGAACGCGGTGGCCGAACTGGGTGGCGAGGAGGTGCCGGGCTGCTGGGCGCTGAACATCAAGTACCGGCCCGAGGACGACGCCGCGGCCATGAGCGAGCGCTTCGCCCAGGTGATCGAGGCCTATTTCCGCGCCGGCGGCCAGCAGGTGCAGTTCAACATCATGGACTACGCGATGCTCATCGACGCCAAGAAGCATCCGGAAAACTACCCGGAACTGATGGTGCGGGTGTCCGGCTACTCGGCCTACTTCAAGGACCTGAACAGCCTCATGCAGGACGAGCTGATCACCCGCGCCACGTACGATCTCACCGACGGGCAGATGGTTCCCTGTCCGCCGCTGGGCTGAGGAGGACGCCATGCCCGACCTGTTGTTCACCGAGCGGGCCCAGTTCGAGCTGGGGCAGCGGTTGGCCCGCTGCCTGAGCGGCGAGCTGGCCGAGGAGTTTCTCAAGACCCTGCTCACCCTGATGAGTATCGTGTTTGTGGTCAACCGCGACTACCGGCGCAACATCAAGGGGTTCACCGGTCGCTACCAGTTCCTCAGCAAGGATGGCCGGCTGACCATGGCGGCGGTGTTCCGGGAGGGACGGATGGAGGTGCTCGAGCGGCGCATCGCCAACCCGCACATCACCATCACCTTCCGCGATGGCCGGACCCTGATCAACTTCCTCATCACCCCCCGCCAGGACATACTCGGCGCCATGCTCCGCCACGATGTGGTGACGCGCGGCAACCTGAACTACCTGAACAAGTTCGCTTACATGGCCAAACAGCTGCAGCTCATGCTGCCCCGGCCGTGACCCGTGGGCTGATCGGCGACATCGGCCGCTACGCCCTGCACGACGGCCCGGGCATCCGCACCACGGTGTTCTGCAAGGGCTGCCCGCTGCACTGCCCCTGGTGCCACAACCCGGAGTTCATCGATCCCCGGGTGGAGTTGGCCCTGCGGGGTGAGCGTTGCATCGGCTGCGGCGACTGCGTCGATTGTTGTCCGGAGGGGGCGCTGACCGTGGAGGAGGGACGGGTACGCCTCGACCGGGGCCGCTGCACCTGCTGCGGCCGCTGCGCCCAGGTCTGTCCGACCAGGGCGCTGGAACTGGTGGGGCGGGAATGCACCCCGTCAGATCTGGTCGAACTGCTCCTGCGCGACCGGCGCTTCTACGAGGTCTCGGGCGGCGGGGTGACGCTTTCCGGCGGTGAGCCCACCCTGCAGTTGGCCTTCTGCGGTGAACTGCTGGCGCGGCTCAAGCGCGCGAGTGTTCACACCGCCCTGGAGACGAACGGCCTGTTTGTCTGGGATTCGTTCGCCGCGCATTGCCTGCCGCACCTCGACCTGGTGCTGTTCGACCTCAAAATAATCGATCCGCTCCGGCACCAGCAGGCGGTCGGGGCGGGCAACGAGGTGATCCTCGCCAACCTGGCCCGCCTGGTGGCCCTGCGGCCGCAGGACGTGGTCGTGCGCGTGCCGCTCATCCCCGGCTGGACCGCGGACGCGGCCAACCTCGGCGGGATTGCCGCGCACCTGCGGGACCTGGGCGTGCAGCGGGTGTCGCTGTTGCCCTACCACCCTTACGGCCTCGACAAGGCGGGCCGGGTCGGCCGGGATGTGCACCCGGACCTGCCGCAGCATCCCATGGACCAGGCGACCCGGGAAGCATGCCGACGTCCGTTCGCCGGCTGCACCCTCGTCCCGGCCTGAACCTTCTTCCCCCTTTCCCTGCAGCCAAGGAGGCCCAGCATGCAGATCGATTTTCACCACGCCACCACCTACGTGGTCGCCCGCCTGGCCGGTTTTCCGCAAACCCAGGCCGCCATCGTGGCTCACGCCAGCCAGTACGTGGACGATGCCACCTGCTCCGGCATGCTCCGTTTCGACAACGGCGCCCTGTACAGCCGCATCTCCGCGGCGCACAAGATGGTCGACCCCGAAAAACGCCGACGCCCTGGCCAACCACCTGGTCTGGCTTCCGTTCCATTTCCTGCCGGGCAACGACGGCCTGGCCGAGGGGCTCAACCCCATCGGCAGCTTCATCGACAAACTCGTCTGCCGGCCGGATAGCCCTGTGGCCCGCAAGATGGTGCGTCAGGCGATCATCGACCAGGACCGGCCCTACGGCCTGCACCGCCTGGGCGTGGTCCTGCACGTCTATGCCGATACCTGGGCCCACCAGGGGTTCGCCGGCGTGCTCCACAAGGTCAACGAGGTCGAGAACGCCAAGGAAACCGGCACCTCCGGGGTGTTCGCCAAGGGCATCAGTTCGTTCCTGAACGACATCCTCGACGGCGCCATCCCGCCACTCGGCCACGGCCGCGCCACCATCCTGCCGGATATGCCCTTTTTGAGCTGGAAGTACCGCAACGGCCGCAGGGAGACGGTGGAGCGCAACAACACCGACCAGTTCTGCCAGGCGGCGGAGTGGATGTGCCGGGCCATGCGCCGCTACCTGTGCCGCGACCCCTTTGCCGACGTGCCCGGCATCCCGAGCGCGGACATGAACCGCATCCAGGACCTGTTCACCCGGCTGACCGACAAGGACGGCGAGCGGCGGCATGCGATGTGGATCACGGCCATCGAACAGGAGCCGTTCAGCTTCGGCTCGGAGCAGATCAGCTACACGGTCAAGGGGCCGGGCTCGTGGAAGGCCCAGGCCCTGGGCAGCGCGGCGGACAAGGTGCGCTACCGCTGGGATGTGGCCTTCCTGACGAGCGACTGGAAATACTTCCACGACGCCCTCCAGGCCCACCGCTTCTCGGTGATCTACGACCTGCTGCCCGGCTTCGGCATCTGCGCCGCGTAGGCGTAAAGCGGCCCGGGCCAGCGCGTGTCGGCTGGCCGGGCCTCTTTGTTTGCTCCGCAGTCTCTCGCGGGCATGGCCCCCTCCCACCCTTCACCCCCGGCCCGGTAGGGTAGTAGGAGCGGACCATGCCCGCGATCATGCATCTGGCAGGCTCCCCGGCATGTCCGGAATACCGGCCAACAGCACGACCTTGATCGTTCCCACGCTCCAGCGTGGGAACGCCCACCCGGACGCTCCAGCGTCACCAAACCGGCAGCACCCCTCGCCGGGAGGCGTTCTTTTCTTTGCCTGCCCAAAGAAAAGAACCAAAAGAAAGGGCAGCCCTGCCGCTGAGACGACACCGGTTGACGGGCTGCGGAACCGGCGGGGAAAACTCGCTGCGCTCAAACAGTTTGCCCCTTTTTCCCGGTTCCGCACCCCGCCGCCCGGCTCAGCGCCAAAGGGCTGTTTTTCTTCCCCGGAGATCCGTCTTGTCCCGAACCGTCCTCCTGGCGGGGCCAGTGCTCCTCTTCGCAGCTGGGATTCTGAAAGCGATCGTTCCCACGCTCCAGCGTGGGAACGGGGTCGTGACGCTTTCGCGTCACCAGGTTGACGGAGAATGGGACTGCAGGCGGGGGGACGTATCGCGGCCAACCGGGGAAAATCGGAAGCGGCCCACGGTGTTGAACGAAACGGGACGCAGGAGCGTCCGGGGCGGCGTTCCCACGCTGGAGCGTGGGAACGATCAAATTCCGCCGCTCGGCCACGGCCGGGCCACCTCGTGCCGCACGGGCGGCGGACGCCGGTCAACCGGCGTCCGCCGCTTTTTTTTCAGGGTTTCTGGATGGTGAAGCTGTAGGCGCACCAGTTCACGTGGACGTAGACCGGGTCGGTACAGCCCTCGATGGTCCGCTTCCACACCCTGAGTGACAGTGTGTAGGCGCAGGAGGTGGTGAACACGCTGCCCTTGAGGGTGAGTTTGAAGTTGCCGCCGAACCAGCAGGGCCGGTCGCGTTCCGGATCGGCTGCGGCCAGGGCGGTGCGATGGGCGAGCTGCGCGCCGGCCAAGGTGTCGGCATAGGTCGGGCCGACCAGCGGGTCCGGGTCCGCGGCCAGGGTGCCGCTGGCGAGCAGGTTGATCCACTGGTCCTCACCCCACTGGGCGTGCAGGTTGTAGGCGAGCAGGTGACCGTCGCGGCTGTTCCGGGGGACCGAGGCCTTGAAATGGATGATGATGTCATCCTGATCGTTCAGCTCGACGATGTCGCAGGGGTCGATCTCGTGGGGCAGGCCGAGGGGATTGCCGGCCGCGTCGCGCCGGACCAGCACCACCCGCCGGAAATCGCAGTCCGGTTCGTAGGTGCAGAGATGGACCGTGCCGCCGCCGCAGGGCCGCTCCTCGTTGACCCGGTAGACCGGGTCGTCGGCCAGGCGGTTGTCGATGCGCACCATCACCCGTTCCTCCGCGGCCTGCTGGGTCTCACAGGTGTGCATCACCTGCGCGTCCACCAGTTTGCCGGTGGCCGCGTCCCAGCGGTAGCCGACCAGCCGCAGGGTGTAGAAGCCGTCTCCATCCAGCCCAACTGAGTTCCACCGGAACAGCGTGTGGACGTCGTTCCACAGGTAGCCCCAGAGCCAGCCGGCCGGCAGGGGGTGCTCCTGCTCCGCCCGGCGCAGGGTCTTGTAGACGATCCGTCCGTCCACCGGTTCGGGTTTGAAGGTGACCCAGTTGAACACCGCCGGCGTTCCCGGGAGCGAGCCGGGCGGCGGCGCCCAGTAATTGCGGCTGAAACCCTGCAGGTTGGTCTCGGGCAGGGGGATGAACGGTCCGCCCGCAAAGGCGTACTCGACCAGGAAGTAGTCCACCGCCGAGCCCGCGCCGAACTGGCCCTTGATGGTGATGTCGCCGGCAAAGGGGTTGTCGCCGGAGCCCGGGCTGGCGTAGCCACGCAGGTCGGGCGGGCCCGCGGAGGTGCCCACGAGGCTTGCATCGACACAGTTGACGGCCGAGAACTTGAGGCAGTTGCCGGCCGGCGGTTCGCTGCAGACCGGGATGGAGCAGGCCTGGTCATTGGCCAGGAGGGTGACGTTCAGATGGGTGGGGATGTTCCACCTGGTTTGGAAGGGACGCTCGTCGTACACCACCCGCACCTCGCCCGCGCATTCCTGCTCGACCCGCAGGACGATATCCGGGGCGCAGTCTTTTGCCCGGAACGGCCAGCAGGGCAGGTGGGGCAGGACGGGGCGCAGGCGGGCGAGCACGTCCTCGGCGCGCAGGTCGGGCCGGGTCTGCAGCCGGATAAGGTCGGGCCGGACGACGGCCCCGCTGGAGGCTGTGACGCCCCGGCCGCAGGGCCGGGTGGTCTTGTCCCCGATGGCCATGGTCTGTTCTGGCCGGTTGGCCACTTCCGTCGGTTGCGTCAGGCCGAGGAAGGTCTCGAACGCTGTCGGCGAGTCGAGGGCCTCGGGCGGGATGGGACCGATCTGCGGCCGGACCGCGGTCACCACCTGATGGAGCAGGTCCGGATCGAGGATCCATTTGGGCTTGCGCCGGGGCAGCCACCGCAGGCAGCACCAGCGGAAGGTCATCTCGAAGGTGCCGTCCGGGTTGGTGATGGCGGTGTCAACCAGGTCCCGCCGCCACCAGAACCACCAGCAGTCCACGTCGTAGGCCTGGACCGTGGCGCCGGGAACCGGTTCGTCACAGGGCACGAACATCTGCTCGATGCCATCCCACCGCCACACCCGTTTGACCACCCGGCCGGTGATGGTGTAGGTCCGGCAGAGGAGCAGCCACCGCCGGAACAGATGCAAGGGCAGGGTGATCCGCTCCCGGCCGAGGTCAACCGCACCATTTTTGAACCGTTCCGGACCGATCCACTGCCGGAACGGCTCAGCGGCGAGAAAAGCCTCCTCCGCCAGGGTCCGGCCGACGAACAGGTACACGCCCGGCACCTGCTCGCAGGGGTAGTCAGCGGTGAGTGTCACCGCGATCTTGTCCAAGCTTTCCTGCCTCCTGAGGTCGATCTCCACCGCGGCCAGTACCGTCTGGTTGCGTACCATGGCCGCCATGAGCGGCTTTTCCTCGTTCAGCAGTTCCTTCTCGACCTCCGGGTCATCCTTGATCCGGCTCACATCCAGCACGCACTTCACGGTCAGTTTCATGATTCCTCCCTGGGAATGAATGAGGGGTGAGCGCACCGGTGATTCGGGTTACGGACCGGGTCCTCTCACCTCGTACCTGAAACCGGCACGGCGCCCGGACGCGGGACACCGGCCGGGACATCCGGCTGGGGCGGTGCAGGGGCGCGGCACGGGGAAAATGCGGCAATCTCAGTGTCTGGGCCGCGCACCGCGTCTTTCGCCTGCGCGCGTACTATGCCCCCGGGACGGGAAGGAAACAAGGAAGGAAAATCGACTACAGAATGGATAGAAAAATTATTGAGCGTATGATCGCTCGCACGCCCGGACCACCGGGGAGAATCGAAAAGCGATCAGCGAGGCGAAGGAATCGGGACGCTGGAGCGTCCGGGGCAGCGTTCCCACGCAGGAGCGTGGGAACGATCAACGGATTTCTATCGCGGGCACGGCCCGTTTCTACAGTCCCCAGCTGTGTTCGCGGGGTAGGAGCGGGCCATGCCCGCGATTGGTATTGCCGCAGATGTTGTCCTAGGCGCTTTTCCGCCGCCGCAGCCACGCCTGCAAGTCTTCCATGTAGAGGTAGAAGACCGGGGTGACGTAGAGGGTCAGGGTCTGCGAGAAGAGCAGGCCGCCGACCACGGCCAGGCCGAGCGGCCGGCGCGACTCGCCGCCGGCGCCGTAGCCGAGCGCGATGGGCACCGCCGCCATCAGCGCGGCCACCGTGGTCATCATGATCGGCCGGAAGCGGATGACGCAGGCCTGGTGGATGGCGTCGTGCGGGTTCTTGCCCTCGGCCCGGGCATCGATGGCGAAGTCGATCATCATGATGCCGTTCTTCTTCACCAGGCCGATGAGCATGATGATGCCGACAAAGGCGTAGATAGACAGCTCAACGTTGAACAGCAGGAGGGTGACGAGCGCGCCGAAGCCGGCGAACGGCAGGGCGGTGAGGATGGTCAGCGGGTGGATGTAGCTCTCGTAGAGGATGCCGAGCACGATGTAGATGACCACGATGGCCAGCACGAGCAGCCAGCCCATGCACGCCTGGGCGTCCTGGAACTGCTGGGCGTTGCCCTGAAACGAGGCCAGCACCCCGGCGGGCAGGGTGGCGTCGGCCACGGCCTGCAGATCGTCCAGGGCCTGGCCCAGGGCCACGCCCTGGCGGAGGTTGAACGAGATGGTGACGGTCGGCAGCTGGCCCGAGTGGTTGACCGACAGCGGCCCGAGCCCCTCGCGCACCGGGTCACGGCGCCAAGCGGCACCAGCCGGCCGGTGTCGCTGCGCAGGTGCAGCCGGTCGAGCGCGCCCGCATCCGCGCGGAACTCGGGCAGGTATTCCAGCATCACGTTGTACTGGTCGTTGGCGCCAAAGATGGTGGACACCTCGCGCTCGCCGTAGGCGCTGTAGAGCGTGTCCTCGATGCGCTCGGGCGAGACGCCGAGCAGCAGCGCCTGGTCGCGGTCGATCTCCAGGCGCAGTTCCGGGTTTTCGAGCTCCATGTCGGAACTCACGTCGGTAGCTCCGGGTTGTCCCGCATCATCCGCTCCAGCTGGTCGGCCGCGGCGTAGATCGCCGGGGTGTCCGCGCCCTGGAGGCTCAGCTGGTACTGGCTGCGCGAGCGGCGACCGCCCACATTGATCGGCGGCGGGTTGACCAGCATGGCGCGGATGCCGGGGACGCGGTTGAGCTTGGGGCGCAGTTCGGCGATCACCTGATCGGCGGTGAGACTCGCGCTCCGCCCGGGGCTTGAGCATGAGGCGCATCTGCCCGCTGTCGCTGACGTTGACCATGAAGCGGTCGACGTTGGGGTCCTGCTGGGCGATCTTGGCCAGCTCCATCATGTCGACCAGCCGGGAGGGGTAGGCGAGGTCCTGGGCCAGTCTCGGTGTTGACGTTGATCAGGTCGCGGTCCTCGGAGGGGATGAACCCCTTCGGCACCACCTGATGAAGAGGACCACCGGTGGCGACCAGGATGCCGATGGAGAAGGCCAGGACGCGATCCGCTTGTGGCGCAGGGCGAACAGGAGGCTCCGGTCGTAGTGCCGCACCAGCCACTGGTACTCGTTCTCGCTGACCTGGTAGGCGTGGCCGTGATGCTGGCAGGCGCGTGCTCGCGCAGGAAGCGGCTGCCCAGCATGGGCGTCAGCGTCAGGCTGATGACGCCGCTGACCAGCACGGCCACGCCGATGGTCACCGAGAACTCGCGGAACAGCCGCCCCATGATGCCGCCGAGGAACAGCAGCGGGATGAAGACGGCCGCCAGCGAGAGGGTCATGGAGAGGATCGTGAAGCCGACCTCCCGGGCCCCGTCCAGGGCGGCCTGCATGCGGCTCTTGCCCATCTCCAGGTGCCGGATGATGTTCTCCAGCATGACGATGGCGTCGTCGACCACGAAGCCCACCGAGAGGGTCAGGGCCATCAGGGACATGTTGTCGAGGCTGTAGCCGAGCAGGTACATGACCGCGAAGGTGCCGATCAGCGACATGGGCAGGGCCAGGCTGGGGATGACCGTGGCCGAGAGGTTGCGGATGAACAGGAAGATCACCAGGACCACCAGCACCAGGGTCAGCAGCAGCGTGAACTTGACGTCGGTGAACGAGGCCTGGATGGGAGCGCTGGAGTCCGTCAGGACTTGCAGGTGGACGGCGGCGGGCAGCTTCGCCTGCATGGCGGGCAGCACGGCCTTGACCGCGTCGGCCACCTCGCACCGTGTTCTGGCCCGGCTGCTTCATCACCGACAGGAAGATGGACTGGGCGCGCGGTCTTGGAGGTGAAGAACCAGGCCGTATCCTGGTGTTCTCCACGCTGTCGATGACCTTGGCCACATCCGCCAGGCGCACCGGCCGGCCGTTGCGCACGGCCACGATGACCGCCCGGTACTTGCCGGCCTCGGAAAGCTGGCCGTCGGCCATCAGCGTCATGGAGCGGTCGGAGCCGGTCAGGGCAGCCCAGCGGCTGGTTCACGTTCTGATCGCTCACGGCCTTGGCCACATCGTCCACGGCGATGCCGCAGGCCTTCATGGCCGCGGGTCCAGCTGGATGCGCACCGCGTATTTCTGCGTGCCGCGCACGTGCACCTCGGCCACGCCGTTGACCATGGAGATGCGCTGGCTCATGGTCTGGCCGTACTGGTCCAGGCTGGCCAGCGGCACGGTGGGGCTGTTCAGGGCGATGTTCAGAGATCGGGTGGCCGGCCGGGTTGGAGCGCGGATAGAAGGGCGGCGAGGTCATGTTGTCGGGCAGCTGCGGCTGGCGCGCGGCGAGATGGCCGCCTGCACATCCTGGGCGGCGGCGTCGATGTCGCGGTCGAGCGAGAACTGCAGGGTGATGCGGGTCTGGCGCCGGAACTGCTGCCGGAGCTCATCGAGTCCAGGCCGGCGATGGTGGAGCACTCCTTCTCGAGCACCGTGGCCACGGCCGAGGCCATGGTCATCGGGGCTGGCCCCGGGCAGGTTGGCGCCCACGACGATGGTCGGGAAATCGACGTTGGGCAGGTCGCTCACGGGCAGCAGGCGGTAGCCGATGAGGCCGAAGAGGAGGATGCTGGCCATCACCAGCACGGTCATCACCGGCCGGCGGATGAACAGGTCGGAGAGGCCGCTGTTCATGGTGTGTTTCCGGCGGGTTGTGCAGCGTTCGCGGCCGGCCTGGCCGGTGCGCCGGCCGGGGCTGCGCTCCTGCACGCTGACCCCGTCGGCAAGAAGCAGCTGGCCGTCGGTGACCACCCGCTCCCCGGCCGCAAGCCCCTGGTCGATGACCAGCTCCTCGCCAAACGCCAGGCCCGGGGTCACCGGCCGGACGGCCACGGTCGTGTCCGCCTTGACCACGTACACATAGGGCCCCTGCTGGCCGGTCTGCACCGCCCGGGCGGGCACGACCACGCAGTCCGGCCGCTCGGTGACCAGGAGGCGCAGGTCCACCATCTGCCCGGGCCAGAGGGCGCGGTCATTGTTGGCAAAGGTGGCGATCAGGCGGATCGCGCCGGTGGCCGGGTCCACGGTGTTGTCGATGAAGCTGAGCGTGCCGGTAAGCGGCGCGGACCCGCCGGTCGGGTCTGTGATGCGGGCAACCAGCGGCGCCTCGGCCTGGTGAAGGCGGATGAGCGGCAGGTGGCGGCCGGGCAGGGTGCAGGCGGCGTGGACCGGCGCCATCTGGTGGATGGTGACCAGCTCGGTCTCGTCGTTGGCGCGCACCAGGTTGCCGGCATCCACACGGACCTCGCCGGTGCGGCCGGTGAGGGGCGAGCGGATGGTGGCAAAGCCCAGTTCCAGGCGGGCCGCGTCCACCGCGGCCTGGCCGGCCTTGACCGCGGCGCTGAAGGTGGCCACCCGGGTGGCGGCCTGGTCGGCCTGTTCCGCCGACACGAACCCCTTGGCCGCGGCCGTGGTGTAGCGGGCCAGTTCGCGACGGCTGTTCTCCAGTTCGGCCCGGTCCCGGGCCAGCTCGGCCTCGGCCCGGGCAAGGACCGCGGCAAAGGGGCGCGGGTCGATGGTGAAGAGCAGCGCGCCCGCCTCGACCTCCTGTCCCTCGGTGAAGTGGATCTTTGTCGAGCGTGCCGGTCACCCGGCTGCGCACCGCCACCGCGGCCGGGGACTCGATGTGGGCGGTGGCGGCGAGTTCCACCGGCACGGTGGTGGTGCGGCTCTGGGCAATGGTCACCGGCACGGTCGGGCGCTTACGCTCTTTGGGCCGGTCATCCCGGTCGCCCGGGCAGCCGGCGAGGGGGAGGGTCAGCAGGCAGGCGAGCAGCGGGGAACAGGCGGCACCACCGAAAAAACTGCCGGTGCGGCGGGTAGGGGGCAGGGCAGGGACGGGTCATGGGCGTTGGCGGTTCAGGTTGGCGGCGGGGTGGGGTGGGGTTCGGCGGCCGCGGTCTGCCAGCCGCCGCCCAGGGCCTTGTACAGGGCGATCAGGGCCAGGGCCAGGCGCTGGTCGCTTTCGGCCAGCCGGTCCCGGGCCTGGAACAGGGTGGCCTGGCTCTGCAGGACGTTGAGAAAGGGGGTCAGGCCGGCGGTGTACAGGCCGCGGGCCGCGGTCAGGGCCTGGTCGGCGGCGGTCACCGCCGTGGCGAGCTTGCTGCTGCTTCACCCGTTCGCGGTCCAGGGCGACGAGCGCGTCCTCGGTTTCGGCAAGGGCGGTGAGCAGGGTCTTTTCGTACCCGGCCCGGGCCTGGTCGCGCCGCGCCTCGCTGATCTCGATCCCGGCCCGGATGGCGCCGCCGTCGAACAGCGGCCAGCGCACCGCCGGACCCATCGGTCCAGAAGCGGCTCGAGCGGCTGAGCAGGTCGCCGAGCGAACTCGCCTGCAGGCCGAGCAGGGCACCGAGCGAGAAGCGGGGGAAGAGTTCGGCCACGGTCGCGCCCACGGTGGCCGTGGCCGCGGCCAGTTGGCGTTCGGCGGCGCGAATGTCGGGCCGCTGGCGGAGCAGGTCCGAGGGCAGGGCCAGGGGCAGATGCGCGGGCACCTGCGGGATCTGGCCGACCCGACCGGTCACCCGTCCCAGGTTGGCGGGCTGCTCGCCCAGGAGCAGGGCCAGCCGGTGCGTGGCCTGGGCCGCGGCGGTCTCCAGGGTGGGCACCTCGGCGCGGCTGAGGGCGAGCAGGCTGTCGGTCTGGTGGATCTCGAGCCGGCCGGCCAGGCCAAGGGCGAACTTGCCGTGCACCAGTTCGCTGGTCTGCTCCTGCAGGCGGATGGTGTCGCGGGCGATGGCCAGCCGGTGCTCGGCGGTGCGCAGCTCCAGGTATGTGCGCGCCACCTCGGCAGAGAGGGTGACGAGCGCGGCGCGGTGCTCTTCGATGCTCGCCTGGAGGGTGGCGTCCGCTGACTCCACCCTACGCTGGAGGCGGCCGAACAGGTCGAGTTCCCAGGCCGCGTCGAACCCGGCCGAGAACAGGTCCTCGCTGCCGCCCGAGCCGCCGGTGTTGTCGCTGCGCCGGCTGGTGGTGTAGCCGCCGGTCGCGTCCACCGCCGGCAGGGTGCCGGCAGCGACCAGGCGCCGCTGGCCGCGGGCCTCGCGGACCCGGGCCGCGGCGATGCGCAGGTCCGGGCTGTTGGCGGCGGCCCTGGTGATAAGGGTGTCCAGGGTGGGGTCGTTGAACAGGGTCCACCAGCGGGCAAGCGCGGTGACATCCGCTGTTTGGCTGTGATCCGGGCTGCGGCTCCAGCCCGCGGGCAACTCCAGCGCGGGCGGCTGGTAGTCCGGGCCGACCGGCGCGCACCCGCCCAGCAGCAGGGAAAGCAGAGCGAACAGCCAGTGGCGGCAGGTGGCGGGCATGGGGTTCAGGGGACACATTGTGACAGGACCGGGCGGGCAGAGAGACTCGGGAGTGGTGGCGCGGCGCGGTGTCGGACGCAGCGGTTGCCGGCCTGTCAGGGTAGTGGAAAGCACCGGCCGAAACAACAGAATTCGTGCCCCGGGGGGTGGCTGCGGGCCGAGGACGGCGGATTTTTCCTTCAGTGCTCCCCGGAGCGGTCGCCCGCGGCCGGGCGGGTGCGGCGGCGACCGTAGCTGACCCCGAGCCGGTCCATGCGCGCCCGCAGGGTGTTCGGCTTGATGTCGAGCAGCTCCGCGGCCCCGCCCGGGCCGTTGATCCGCCCGCCCGTCAGCGCCAGTACCCGGGTGATGTGGGCGGCGACCCGTTCGTCCAGGCGCAGCGAGCCGGTAAGTTCCTCGGTCGGGGTCACGCTGCGGCCGCCGGCCGGCATCAGGCTGGCAAAGGTCAGCACCCCGTCCCGGTGCAGGATCAGTTCGCGCTCCACCAGGTTTTCCAGTTCGCGCACGTTGCCCGGCCAGTGGTAGTTCCGCAGCCGCGCCAGGGCGCCCGGGGCGATGGCGGGCCGATCCTTGATGCCGATCTCGCGGGCCTTGCGGGCGATGAAGTGCAGGGTCAGGGCGGGGATGTCCTCGGTGCGCTGGCGCAGCGGCGGGATCATGATCGGAAAGACGTTCAGGCGGAACCACAGGTCCTCGCGGAAGCGGCCGTCGCGCACCATGGACTCCAGGTTGCGGTGGGTGGCGGCGATCACGCGGATGTCCACCGGCACCGCCCGGCTGCCGCCGACCCGCTCGATCTCCCGGTTCTGGAGCACGCGCAGCAGGCGGATCTGCGCCTGGGGCGGCAGTTCGCCGATCTCGTCGAGAAAGATGGTGCCCCGGTTGGCCCGCTCGAAGCGGCCGCGCTTCTCGCCCACCGCACCGGTGAAGGCGCCGCGCTCGTGGCCGAACAGCTCCGAGTCGATCAGGTGCTCGGGGATGGCGCCGCAGTTCACCTTGACGAACGGCCCGTCCCGGTAGGTGGAGGAGAAGTGGATGGCGTTGGCCACCAGTTCCTTGCCGGTGCCGGTCTCGCCGAGCAGGAGCACGGTGTTGGCCAGCGGCGCCACCTGGCGGACCAGGGTGAGCACGTTGGCCAGACCGCCGTCGCGGCCGATGATCTCCGCCTCGGCCAGGCTGGCCGGGTCATCGGGGCTGAGATGGCGATCCTCGAGCAGCAGCTCGCCGTAGCGCTCGACCCGTTCGCGGGCCAGGGCCCCGGCCAGGGCCAGGCACAGCGGCCGGGCCACCGTGGCCACGAGGTCGAGGTGGTGGCGGGTGAAGCGGGCCCCGACCGCGCCGTGCAGAGAGAGGGCGCCGCGCAGGGTGTCGTCCAGCCACAGTGGCAGCACCAGGTCCGCGCGGTCGCCGAGCTGGAACAGGTCGCCCAGCCGGCGGAACAGTTCGTTCTCCGCCGGCGGTGATCACCTGCGGTTCACGCCGGGCCATGGAGCGGACCTGCATCCACAGGTCAACGGGCAGGGGAACGATGGCCGCCGGGAAGTCCGCCTCGTGGTCCGCGGCCAGGGCCAGGCGGCGGATCGCGCCCAGTTCTTCGTCGCGCACGCTCAGGCTGAGGCCGACGATGGGGAAGACGGTGCGGTAGTAGGCGTACAGGCTGGCCGCGGCGGTGTCGATCTGCAGGCTCGACGGGATACGCAGGGTGGTCTCGCGGAAGAAGTCGTCCCCTTTGCCCATGGTCCCCGGTCCTGTGAAGATTTTCCAAATAGCGAAACTTTAGCCAATATTTCCATATTTGGGAAGATTGTTTTGCCATATATGGAAAAAGGGACGGGGCTACCTGCCTATCCCCCTGAAACGGGGCGAAGGGCGGGCTGGCACGGTTCTCGCAGACACAGATCTGCAGACCACCCCCCTGGCCGCGACCGGACCTGCCGGCCGCCCGACCGGGACCCGCCGACCGGAGGAGCATGGAACCCTTTGTGCGCCGCTACAACCTCGACAACCGCCGCTTCGCCCTTGTTGTCCAGACGGTGCGCACCGACCAGCCGGTCAGCCCGCAGCCCTCGCTCATCGCTTTTTCCTATCACCGGATCGACGGCGTGCTCGTTGGCGCGTTGTACGGTGAGGCGTTTGTCGAGGGCAGCCTGCTCGGCAGGTTCATCGCCGCGGACCGCATCGAGGCGGTGTTCCACTGTCTCTCGGCCACGCTCTCGCTCGCCTCGGGGCGAATCGAGGGGGTGATCGGTTGCGGCCCGGAGGGCAGGCTCACCCTGTCGCTCGACTGGCAGTGGCTCTGGGGCCGAACCGGCCGGGGCGCTGCCCTGTTCAGTGAATGGTAGATTTCGTCCCGGGCGGACCGTTGCGGCCGCCGGTGACCTATATGGAGGGAGCACCATGGCAGAGACAACCACCTTTCCCGAGGAACACTGTCCGGACACGGTCGCCTGCGACCGCTGCGGCACCTTGATCCACGTGGGAAAAGTCTATCTTTCGCCGGCGGGCAAGCTGTGCCGCTGGTGCATGTTCCGGCTCTGGTTCGTCCGGCTGTTCGCCGGGCGTTCCTGAGCGGACCGGGGCGCACTGTGCAGCCCGCGACCCGTGTATGGCTGCGGCGTGCGGCCTGGCTGATCGGCCTGGCCGTGCTGGCCGTGGTCACCTGGCTGGCCTGGCAGCAGCTGCGGCCGGCCGGCCTGGCCGCGGGGCTGGCCGGGGGCAACGGCCGCATCGAGGCGGTGGAGGTCAACATCGCCGCCAGGGAGGGTCGCCGTATCCGCGAGATCTTGGTGAACGAAGGCGATTTTGCGTCCGGCTGTTCGCCGGGTGTTCCTGAGCGGACCGGGGCGCACTGTGCAGCCCGCGACCCGTGTATGGCTGCGGCGTGCGGCCTGGCTGATCGGCCTGGCCGTGCTGGCCGTGGTCACCTGGCTGGCCTGGCAGCAGCTGCGGCCGGCCGGCCTGGCCGCGGGGCTGGCCGGGGGCAACGGCCGCATCGAGGCGGTGGAGGTCGACATCGCCGCCAGGGAGGGTGGCCGCATCCGCGAGATCCTGGTGAACGAAGGCGATTTTGTCACCGCCGGCCAGGAACTTGCCCGCCTGGACACGCAGCAGCTGGAGGCCCGGCTGCGCGAGGCCCGGGCCCAGCTCGAGCAGGCGCGCGTCGCCGTGGCAACCGGCCGCAGCCGGGTGGTGCAGCGGCAGAGCGAACGGGAGGCCGCGGCCGCGGTGGTGACCCAGCGCCAGGCCGAGCTGGAGGCGGCGCGCAAGCGGCTCAACCGCTACGAGGTGCTCTCCCGCAAGGGCGCCACCTCGGCGCAGGATCTGGACGACCACCGCGCCGCCTTCCTCGGCGACCAGGCGGCCATCAGCGCGGCCCAGGCCCAGGTGGCGGCGGCCGAGGCGGCCATCACCACCGCCCGTTCCGAAGTGCTCGAGGCCGATTCGCGCAGTCGAGGCCGTGGCCGGCGACCATCGAACGGATCCAGGCGGACATCGACGACAGCGTGCTCCGCGCCCCCGCGACGGCCGCGTGCAGTACCGCGTCGCCCAGCCCGGCGAGGTGCTCGGCGGCGGCGGCAAGGTGCTCAACCTGGTCGATCTGAGCGACGTCTACATGACCTTCTTCCTGCCCGAGACCGTGGCCGGCAAGCGTCGCGCTGGGCAGCGAGGTGCGCCTCGTGCTCGACGCCGCGCCCGCAGTACGTGATTCCGGCGCAGCGTGTCGTTCGTCGCCGACGTCGCCCAGTTCACGCCCAAGACGGTGGAGACCGCCAGCGAGCGGCAGAAGCTGATGTTCCGGGTCAAGGCGCAGATCGACCCGGAGCTGCTCGCAAGCACCTGCGAGCAGGTCAAGACCGGCCTGCCCGGCATGGCCTAGGTGCGAGCTGGACGCCCAGGCCGAGTGGCCGGCCGAACTGCAGGTCCGGCTGCCGCAAGGGATGCGCCGTGGACCGGCAGCGACCAGCGCGCAGCGCCGGTCGTCCGCCTGGCCGGCGTCAGCCTGCGCTACGGCAAGACCCTGGCGCTGGACGGCGTCGACCCTGGACATGCCCGGCCGGCCGCATGGTCGGCCTGATCGGCCCGGACGGCGTCGGCAAGTCCAGCCTGCTCGCGCTGATCGCCGGGCGCGCGCGGTCCAGGCAGGGCCGGGTCGAGGTGCTGGGCGGCGACATGGCCACGCCGCGCCACCGCGACGCGGTCTGCCCGCGCATCGCCTACATGCCGCAGGGGCTGGGCAAGAACCTCTACCCGACCCTGTCGGTGGAGGAGAACCTGCAGTTCTTCGGCCGCCTGTTCGGCCACGACGCGGCCGAGCGCGCGCCGGCGCATCGACGAGCTGACCGCAGCCACCGGGCTTGCGCCCTTCCTCGACCGCCCGGCCGGCAAGCTCTCCGGCGGCATGAAGCAGAAGCTCGGCCTGTGCTGCGCGCTGATCCACGACCCGGACCTGCTGATCCTCGACGAGCCGACCACCGGCGTCGATCCGCTCTCGCGCCGCCAGTTCTGGGAGCTGATCGACCGCATCCGCGCGGAGCGCCCGGGCATGAGCGTGATCGTCGCCACCGCCTACATGGAGGAGGCCGAGCGCTTCGACTGGCTGGTGGCGATGGACGCCGGCACGGTGCTGGCCACCGGCACGCCCGCGGAACTGCGCGCACGCACCGGCGACCGACACGCTGGAGGCGGCCTTCATCGCCCTGCTGCCCGAGGAGCAGCGGCGCGGCCACCGAGCCGTGACGATCCCGCCGCTGGCTGCCGGACGGCGGACGGCGAGATCGCCATCGAGGCCGCAGGACCTGACCATGCGCTTCGGCGACTTCACCGCCGTCGACCACGTGAGCTTCCGCATCCGCCGCGGCGAGATCTTCGGCTTCCTCGGCTCCAACGGCTGCGGCAAGACCACCACCATGAAGATGCTCACCGGCCTGCTGCCGGCCAGCGAGGGCGAGGCCTGGCTGTTCGGCCAGCGCGGTGGACCCGCACGACATCGCCACGCGCCGGCGCGTCGGCTACATGTCGCAGGCGCTTCTCGCTCTACGCCGAGCTGACCGTGCGCGCAGAACCTGGTGCTGCACGCCCGCCTGTTCCAGCGTGCCGGAAGCGGAGATCCCGGCGCGGGTCGACGGAGATGGTCGAGCGCTTCGGCCTGGCCGGCGCGCTCGACGCCTGCCCGACAACCTGCCGCTGGGCATGCGCCAGCGCCTGTCGCTGGCCGTGGCGATGGTGCACCGGCCGGAGCTGCTGATCCTCGACGAGCCGACCTCGGGCGTCGACCCGATCGCGCGCGACGCCTTCTGGCAGCTGATGATCGACCTGTCGCGCCGCGACAAGGTGACCATCTTCATCTCCACCCACTTCATGAACGAGGCCGAGCGCTGCGACCGCATCTCGCTGATGCACGCCGGCCGGGTGCTGGTCAGCGACACGCCGGCCGCGCTGCATGCGGCAGCGCGGCGCGGCGACCCTGGAGGAGGCCTTCATCGGCTATCTGGAAGACGCCGGCGCGGCAGGCGAGGCACGGCCGCCGACGCGTCCAGGAGCCGCCCTCCGGCCGCGCGGACGGCCGCATGCCGCTCGTCCGCCGCGTCCGCGCCGGCCCGCCGGTTCAGCCTCGCGCCGCGCCTGCAGCTACACGCCTGCGCGAGGCGCTGGAGCTGCGGCGCGACCCGGTGCGCGCTCACCCTGGCCCTGCTCGGCAGCCGTGCATCCTGATGTTCGTCATGGGCTACGGCATCAGCATGGACGTGGAGGACCTGCGCTACGCCGTGCTCGACCGCGACCAGACCGCGCTGAGCCGGAACTACACCTTGAGCCTCGCCGGCTCGCGCTACTTCGTCGAGCGGCCGCCGATCACCGACTACGCCGAGCTCGACCGGCGCATGCGCAGCGGCGAGCTGTCGCTGGCGATCGAGATCCCGCCCGGCTTCGCGCGCGACCTGGCACGCGGCCGGCCGGTGGCAGATCGGCGCCTGGATCGACGGCGCCATGCCGCAGCGCGCCGAGACCGTGCGCGGCTACGTGCAGGGCATGCACCAGCACTGGCTGCTGGACAGGCGCGGAGCCGCCTCGGCCAGGACTGCCAGGCGGCCGCGGCCACGGTCGAGACGCGCTTCCGCTACAACCCGGACGTGAAGAGCCTGCCGGCCATGGTGCCGGCGGTGATCCCGCTGCTGCTGCTGATGATCCCGGCCATGCTCACCGCGCTGTCGCGTGGTGCGCGAGAAGGAGCTGGGCTCGATCATCAACCTCTACGTCACGCCCGGTCACGCGCAGCGAGTTCCTGCTCGGCAAGCAGCTGCCCTACGTCGTGCTGGCCATGGTCAACTTTCTGCCTGCTTGACCGCGCTCGCGGTGACCGTGTTCGGCGTGCCGATCACGGGCAGCTTCGCCGCGCTGTCGCTGGCGACGCTGCTCTACGCCCTGTTCGCCACCGGCTTCGGCCTGTTCGCCTCGACCTTCACCCGCAGCCAGATCGCGGCCATGTTCGTCACCATGATCGGCACCATGATGCCCGCGATCCAGTTCGCCGGCCTGATCAACCCGGTCTCGCTCGCTGGCCGGGCGCAGGGCGGCTGATCGGCGAGGTCTACCCGGCCACGCACATGCTCATCATCAGCCGCGGCGTGTTCAGCAAGGCGCTCGGCTTCGCCGACCTGCGGCGTCCAGTTCCGGCCGCTGCTGGCGGCGGTGCCGGTGATCTTCGTGCTCGCCGTCCTCCTGCTCGACAAGCAGGAGCGCTGAGCATGGTCAGCCCCGCGACCATCTACCGCCTGGGCGTCAAGGAGCTGTGGAGCCTGTGGCGCGACCCGATCATGCTCGTGCTGATCGTCTACGCCTTCACCCTGGCGATCTACATGGCCGGCACGGCCGTGCCCGACACGGTCAGCCGGGCGGCGATCGCCATTGTCGACGAGGACGACTCGCCGCTGTCCACCCGCATCGCCGCCGCCTTTTACCCGCCCCATTTCCTGCGCCCGGTGATGATCGGCCTGGACGAGGTCGACCCGGGCATGGACAGCGGCCGCTACACCTTCGTGCTCGACATCCCGCCGGGGTTCCAGCGCGACGTGCTCGCCGGCCGCGCCCCGGCCCTGCAGCTGAACGTCGACGCCACCCGCATGAGCCAGGCCTTCAGCGGCAGCGGCTCCATCCAGCAGATCGCGCTGGCCGAGGTGGACGAATTCGTTCGGGGCGTGCGGGGCAGCGATGCGCCGCCGGTGGACCTGGTGCTGCGCGCCCGGTTCAACCCCAACCTCACCCAGGCCTGGTTCGGTTCACTGATGGAGCTGATCAGCATGGTCACCATGCTCTCCATCATCCTCACCGGCGCGGCGCTGATCCGCGAGCGCGAGCACGGCACCATCGAGCACCTGCTGGTCATGCCGGTCACCCCGGCCGAGATCATGCTCGCCAAGGTCTGGTCCATGGGGCTGGTGGTGCTGACGGCCACCGCCTTTTCGCTCTTCTTCGTGCTCCAGGGGGCGCTGCGCGTGCCCATCGAGGGGTCGGTGCTGCTGTTTCTCGTTGGCACCGTGCTCCACCTGTTCGCCACCACCTCGCTGGGCATCTTCCTCGCCACCCTGGCGCGCTCCATGCCCCAGTTCGGCCTGCTCATCGTGCTCGTGCTGCTGCCCCTGCAGATGCTCTCCGGCGGTACCACGCCGCGGGAAAGCATGCCCGAGTTCGTCCAGCTGGTGATGCACCTCGCCCCGACCACCCACTTTGTCGCCGCCGGCCAGGCCATTCTCTACCGGGGCGCCGGCCTGGCCACCGTCTGGCCGCAGTTCCTGCTGCTGACGGTGATCGGCGTGCTCCTCTCTCTCCTTGCCCTTGCCCGCTTCCGCCGATCCCTCGGTGCCCTGGCCTGAGCCCGTCACAACCTTGGCTACGGTTCGTCTTTCTCGTAATATATTGTTATTCCATTTTTTTTCTTTAAAACCGGCAGAGGCGCACCCTCGTCGGAAAAATGTGAGGATTGTGTTTTTTTGGTGTTAGATTTGTTTGAGGACGGTAGATTCGTGATCGCCTGTGGCGGTGGTTTTCCGGTTCGCCGGAAAACGGCCGCAGGCTGGCGCCGTTGACGGGAAACGGCATGTCTTCACTGACTTTTTTATTCGACCGCAACGGCCGATGACGCGGGCAACCGCACACGGAGAGCACCTATGCGAATGGGTTTCCTGGCAAAAATTCTGCCGCCACCGGAGAACAAGTTTTACAACTTTTTCGAAAACGGTGCGGAAGTCTGCGAACTGTCGTCCCAACTGTTCTACCAGATCGTCCATTCCGACCTGAAGGAGCGGGAGGTCTACCTCATCCACGCCAAGACCTACAAGCGGCGGGCAGTGGAGGCCCTGGAGGGGAGCCTGGCCCTGCTCAACGCCTCGTTTGTCACCCCCATCGACCGGGAGGACATCCAGCTCATCTCCACCTACCTGTACAAGAGCACCAAGGTGGTGCTCAAGGCCTGCGTCAACCTGCGCATCTACCAGATCGATTCGTACAACGACATCGTCAAGAAGCAGGCGGAGATTCTCATGAAGTCGGCGGAGGAGCTGCGCACGATCATCGGCATGCTCAAAAAGGGCTCGCCGCTGGCCGAGGTGACCGCCTGCTGTTCGCGCATCAAGGACATCGAGAACCGCGGCGACGAGATCCTCTTCGACGCCACCGAGGAGCTGTTTTCCGGCAAATTCGACGCGCTCCACGTGCTCAAGCTGCGGGACATCTACAAGGGGATCGAGAACGCGCTGGACATGAGTTCGATCATCTCCGACGTGATCGTCAACATCGTTCTCAAGCACAGCTGACCGCCGGCCCCGCCAGGGGCCCGGGGGGGCGCGGCCGCGCCGCCGGCCGCATCACGGAAGAAAGGAAGAGGTTCCATGCTCCTGTCCCTGCTCATTGCCGTCATCGTCATCGCGCTGATTTTCGAGTACATAAACGGCTTCCACGACTCGGCCAACGCCATCGCCACGGTGGTCTCGACCAAGGTGCTCACCGCCCGCCAGGCCATTCTCTATGCCGGCGTGCTCAACATCGTCGGCGCCTTCATGGGCACCCACGTGGCCAGCACCATCGGTCAGGGCATCGTCGACACGAGCAACGTCACCCAGGGGGTGATCCTCTGCGCCCTCTTGTCGGCAATCATCTGGAACCTGATCACCTGGTACTACGGCATCCCCTCGAGCAGTTCGCACGCCCTCATCGGCGGGCTCATCGGCGCGGCCCTGTCCAAGGCCGGCTACGAGGTGGTGCACTTCGAAGGCGTTACCAAAAAGGTGCTCCTGCCCATGATCACCTCGCCACTGATCGGCTTCGTCTTCGGTTTTGCCTGCATGGTGCTGATCCTCTGGATCTGCCGCCGGGCCAAGCCGAACACGGTGAACCGGTATTTCAAGAAGCTGCAGCTGTTCTCGGCCGGGGTGATGGCGCTCAGCCACGGCAGCAACGACGCCCAGAAGACCATGGGTATCATCACCATGGCCCTGGTCAGCTATCACGCCCTGGACACCTTCGTGGTGCCCGCCTGGGTCATTCTCAGCTGCGCCGTGACCATGGGCCTGGGCACCATGGCCGGCGGCTGGCGGATCATCCGCACCATGGGCAGCAAGATGATCAAGCTCAAGCCGGTGCACGGCTTCGCCGCCGAGACCTCGGCCGCGGCCGTCATTCTCACCGCCTCCCACTTCGGCATCCCGGTGAGCACCACCCACATCATCTCCACCGCGATCATGGGCGTGGGCAGCACCCGTGGGGCCCATGCGCTCAAGTGGGGCATCGTCGGCAACATCGTCATGGCCTGGGTGCTCACCATCCCGATCTGCATGGCCATCGCCGCCGCCCTCTACAGCCTCGCCCGCCTCTTCCACCTCCTGCCGCTGTAATCGGTTTCCGCCCGACTGCCGCCTTCCTCCGGGAGCGCCTCGTCCTGCCCCGACCCGGCCCGTCCCGGTGCCGCCTTCCCCGGTCGGGCCTGTGCCCGCCGAATCACCCCCCCTCAGTACGCCTTGACCGGTGAGACAAAGCCGCCCGGCTTGATCGCCAGCAGGGCGCAGTCCAGTTCGTGCATGATGTTTTCCGCGGTGTTGCCCATGAGGTAGCCGAAGATGCCGGTGCGCGCCACCGTGCCCATGACGAGGATGTCGATCTTGCGGCTGCGTGCGAACAGCGGGATCATCTTCTCGGGCTGACCCTTCATGCGGTGCACGTGAAAGCGGCCGCCGATGGCCGATTCCTCGATCAGCCGGCCGAGTTCCACCTGATGGGCGCTCTGGGCGTTCTGCATGGTGTTCTGGATGGTGTCGGCCGGGATTTCGACGCGGGTGTTGCCGCGCAAAAACCGCTCGAAGGCGAAGTCCCAGCAGGAGACGATGGCCAGGTCGCCGTCGCAGGTGTCGGCCAGCGAGCGGCCCAGGGTGAGCAGCCGCAGGGCCAGGTCGCGCTCCGACGGTTCCTGGTTGTCGGCGCTGATGGCCACGGCCACGCGGATCTCGCTCTTCGGCCGGCTGATCGGCCGGGCCAGCCACACCGGGCAGGGGCACTTGCGCAACAGGGTCATGTCCAGGGAGGTGAAGCCGACCCCGCCCTCCATGGGCTCGGCCTCCTTGATGACCAGGTCGTGCACCTCGCGCAGGGCATGGCGGATCATGCGCACCGCCGGCGGGTCGTTGCCGGCGTCCAGCTCGATCGCCACCGGCGGCTCGCTGCCGCGCAGGTGCAGGCTGGTGCGGGCCTGGCGGACAGCGGTGTCCATCTGCTCGAGCATGAACTCCCGGTACTTTTCCTGGTACATTTCGTGGCTTCTGGGCAGATCGGGGAAGACGAGCAGACACTTGAGGGCCGCCTGGTTGGCGCGGGCCAGGCTGAGGGCCTGCTTGAGGCCTTCGATGTCGTCACCGATGCCGGTGCTGGCGTAGAGGATGTTGCGGAAGCTGTGCATGGGGTGCTCCTTGGTGGAATACAGGCCGCCCCTGGGGCGGCGGACAGGGGGATCCGTGGGGTTAGTCGCCCGATACCGATGCGCGGCCGGCCGGGAACGAGGCCGGGGTCGGGGTTTCCGGGGCAAAGACAAGGGTCGCCAGACCGTCGTCCTCGCCGGGGGTGACCAGGAAGGGGCCGAGCCGGACCGGCTGGCCGGCCGTCTCCGCCAGCAGCTCGCCGAGCGTCTGCTGCCGGTCGCGCGGGCAGGCGAGCGAAAAGAAGCCGCAGAGTTGGCCGGCGGTGTGGTCGGCGCGGAAGACGATCTCCTGGCCCGGGGCGAGCAGCACCGGGTCGGCGCAGGCGTCGAACAGGCAGTCCATGAGCGGTTTGATCCGCCGGCGCATGGCCACGAACACCCGGTCGCCGGGGGCGAGCACGGTCCGGCCGCGCGGCATGATCACCTCGTTGCCGCGCACCACCAGGGTCACGGTCACCTCGTAGGGCAGGGCGAGTTCACGCAGGGTCCGCTCGGCCACGTTGGCGTCCGGCGCCACCAGGTATTCGACGATCTCGCCGTCCACGTGGCGCAGGGCGTTGATCTCCACGCTCACCGGCGCGGTCGAGACGGAGCGGGTGCCCAGGCGCAGCCAGCGCGCCACCAGCGGCAGGCTCCAGCCCTGGGTGACCGCCGAGACGAGGACAACGAAGAAGACCACGTTGAAGATGAGCGTGCCGTGCTCGACCCCGGCCAGCAGCGGGAAGGTGGCCAGGGTAATGGGCACCGCCCCCTTGAGCCCGACCCAGGAGAGGAAAATCGTCTCGCGCAGGTTGAAGCCAAACGGCAGGGTGGAGAGGGCCACGGCCAGGGGCCGGGCGAAGAAAGTCAGGGCCAGGGCGACGAGCAGGCCGTCCACCGCCACCCCGGCCAGCCGGCTGGGGAAGCTGAGCATGCCGAGCATGACGAACAGCGCGATCTGGCCCAGCCAGGCGGCCGCGTCGTGGAACTGGAAGATGCCGTTGCGGTAGACCAGTGATCTGCTGCCAAGCACGATGCCGGCGATGTACACCGCGAGGAAGCCGCTGCCGCCGAGCACCGCCGCCAGGCCGAAGGTGAGCAGGCCGAAGGCGAGCACCAGCACCGGGTACAGGCCGGCGTAGTCCAGGTTGATGCGGTTCACCACCCAGGTGGCGACCAGGCCGACGGCGACGCCGACCACGGAGCCCACCCCGAATTGGAGCAGGAAGAGCATGGCCAGCCCGGCCGGGGAATCGGCCGTGCCGGTGATCAGGCCGATGAGCCCCACGGTGAGGAAGATGGCCATGGGATCGTTGGAGCCGCTCTCCACCTCCAGGGTGTCGGAGAGCCGCCGGGGCAGCCGCAGGCCGCTGGTGCGCAGGATGGAGAACACCGCCGCGGCGTCGGTGGAGCCGACGATGGCGCCCAGCAGCAGGCCGTGCAGCAGCGGGATGTCGAGCACCAGGGCGGCGGCCAGGCCGGTCAGGCCCGAGGTCAGGGCCACGCCCAGGGTGGCCAGGCTCAAGGCCGGCCGCCAGACCGCACGCACCGAATGCATCGAGGTGCGCAGGCCGCCGTCGAACAGGATGAGCGCCAGGGCGACGCTGCCGATGCTGTTGGCCAAATGGTAGTTCTCGAAGGCGATGCGGCCCAGCCCCTCGCTGCCGGCCAGCATGCCGACGCCGAGGAACAGCACCAGCATGGGCATGCCGATGCGCGCCGAGAACTTGCTCGAGCCGATGCCGAGCAGCAGCAGGATAGCGGTGAGAAACAGGACAGTGTTGATGGAAACCATGGACCTCCGTGGGCGCCGCAGTGGGGGCGGGCGGCCTGTAGGGGGGAATAAAGCAGCGATCGGTCGCGGAGGCAATCATTTTCCGGGTCGGCCGGTGGGATCCGGCCGGCCCGGGGCGGTGCGGCGGACCGTCCGCCGACCGCCTCCACGGCCGGCCCGGAGGGATCCGTCCCTGTCAGGGATCGGCTGCAAGGTCACTGTCTTGCCGGTGCATGCGAAGTGTTTGCAAATGGTCCGCCGGCGGGTAGAATGAGCATCATTTTCCGGCTTTCGGGGTTTGCTCCGGGCCGTTGCCGATCCCTTGCCGCCACCCCTTGTCGAGGCGATGAAACCAGTCGATCTTGTTGTGGCCCACGCCCTCTACACGAGTGGCAGGATTCGCGCCGCCTGCATGGACCTGGCGCCCATCGTCCTGGTCATCGCCTTCTTTCAACTGGTCGTCATCCAGAAGCCCCTGCCGGAGCTGGGCGATATCCTCCTGGGCACTGTGCTCGTGGTGCTCGGCTTGAGCATGTTCATCGAGGGGCTGGAGCGGGCCCTGTTCCCGCTCGGCGAGGGCATGGCGCACGCACTCAGCCGCAAGGGCAGCCTGTTCTGGCTTTTGGTGTTCAGCTTCGCCCTCGGCTTTTCCACCACCGTGGCCGAACCGGCGCTGATCGCCGTGGCCGGCGAGGCGGCCGACATCGCCGCCGACGGCGGCCTGATCGATCCGGACGCCCGCTCGCGCGGCGCCTACGCCCTGGGGCTGCGGCTGACCGTGGCCTGTTCGGTGGGCTGTTCCATCCTCCTCGGGGTGCTGCGCATCCTCCGCAACTGGCCGCTGCACGTGCTCATCATCGCCGGCTACGCGGCGGTCATGCTCATGACCCTGTTCGCGCCCCGGGAGATCATCGGCATCGCCTACGACTCCGGCGGGGTCACCACCTCGACCATCACCGTGCCGCTGGTCACCGCGCTCGGCGTGGGCCTGGCCACGGTCATCCGCGGCCGCAACCCGCTCACCGACGGGTTCGGCATGATCGCCTTCGCCTCGCTCCTGCCCATGCTCTTTGTCATGGGTTACGGGCTCATCCTCTTCTGATCGGGCGGAACCGTATGGACTGGCTGCATGAACTCGCCCGGGATTTCCTCCTCACCTGCCGGGATATCCTGCCCATCGTCCTCCTGTTCGGGTTCTTTCAGCTGGTCGTGCTCAGGCAGAGGGTGGCCAACCTGGGCGCCATCCTGGTCGGCACGGTGTACGTGATCATCGGCCTGACCCTGTTCCTGCTTGGCCTGGAAAAGGCCTTGTTTCCATTGGGCAAACTGATGGCCGGCCAACTGGTCGAGCTGAGCCTGCCCCGGGGCAGCGCCTTCGACCCGACCGCCTGGGCCCGGTTTGGCTGGGTCTACCTGTTCGCCGCGCTCATCGGTTTTGCCACCACCATCGCCGAGCCCTCGCTCATCGCCGTCGCCTTCAAGGCCCGCGAGGTCTCGGGCGGCAGCATTAATCCGTTGGGGCTCCGGGTGACCGTGGCCGTGGGCGTGGCCCTGGGGCTGGGCCTGGGCACCTTTCGCATCGTCACCGGCACGCCGCTCCACCTCTATATCCTGGCCGGGTACCTGATAGTGCTGGTGCAGACCTGTTTCGCGCCGCGGACGATCATGGCCATTGCCTACGATTCCGGCGGCGTGACCACCTCCACGGTCACCGTGCCGATTGTCGCCGCCCTCGGCCTGGGGTTGGCCGCGGCGGTGCCGGGCCGCAACCCGGCCATCGACGGCTTTGGCCTGATCGCCTTCGCCAGCCTCTTCCCGATCATCACCGTGCTCGGCTACGGTCAGTACGCCCAGTGGATGAACCACCGGGCGCGCCGGCAAATCAAGGAGAAACACCATGAAATTTAAAGTGATTTTCGCCTCGGTGAAAACCGACATCACCGACACCGTGGTCGACGCGGCCAAGACCGCCGGCGCCACCGGCGCGACCATCATCCCGGCCCGGGGCACGGGCATGAAGGAGGCCAAGACCTTCTTCGGCCTAAGCCTGGAGGCGCCCACGGACATCGTCATGTTCGTGCTCGAGGAACACATCGTCCGCCAGGTGCTGGCCGCCATCTATGCCGCCGGCAGGTTCGACAAGCCGGGCACGGGGATTGCCTTTGTCCTGCCGGTGGAATCCGTGGTCGGGCTGGAAAGTCAGCTCGAACGGTTCAAAGAAGAGGTGCGCGAGCAGTACTTCTAGGGTATTTCAGGCACGTTCGGCCAGCGGGTCGGGCGACACCATCGTATGCTTCATTGGGGGCAGCAACCATGACACGACGCGCAGAACCCATTGTCCGCGGGCGGGATGTGATGAGTACCCGCATCGTTTCCATCGACGGCATGGCCACCGCCCGCGAGGCCGCGGCCAGGATGCGGGAGGAGCGGGTGCACAGCCTGCTGGTCAACAAGCGCTATCCCGAGGATGCCTGGGGCATCCTCTCGGTGCAGGACATCATCGACGGCGTGCTCATTCCGGGCAAGCGGGCCGAGGAGGTCAATGTCTACGAGATCATGACCAAGCCGGCCCTGACCGTGCCCGCGGACATGGACATCCGCTACATCGCCCGCCTGCTCCACCGGGTGGGCATGCGCCGGGCGCCGGTGGAGGAGAACGGCGAACTGGTGGGTATGGTCACGCTCAGTGCGCTCGTGCTCGACCACGACCTGTTCCTGCGATGAACGGCCGCCTGCCAACGCCGGCCGCAGCCCGCCCGCAGTCGGCTCTCACGCCCCCGGCGCCGGTCGGAGGACAGCAATGAAATTTCTGCCCTCGCAGCTGCTCTACCTGCTCCAGGACCGGCGGGCGCGCCGCAACATCCGCGCCCTGGCCGAGTTCACCCTGTTTCTGACGGTGCTGGTGGCGGTCTTCAGCTTCCTCTTCCACGTGATCATGGCCCACGAGGGCCGCGACTTCTCCGCGGTCACGGGTGTCTACTGGACGCTCACGGTGATGTCCACCCTGGGGTTCGGCGACATCACCTTCAACAGCGACCTGGGGCGGCTGTTCTCCATCATCGTGCTGGTGAGCGGCATCCTCTTCCTGCTGGTCATGCTGCCGTTCACCTTCATCCAGTTCTTCTACGCGCCCTGGCTCGAGGCCCAGAACAAGTCGCGGGTGCCGCGCACCCTGCCGCCCGAGGTGACCCGCCACGTGCTCATCACCTGCTGGGACCCGATCGCCATCGCCCTGGTGGGCCGGCTGCGCCAGTACGGCCACGCCTACGTCATCCTCGTCCCGGAGGTGCAGCAGGCGCTCGACCTGGTGGACCAGGGGTTCCGGGTGCTGGTCGGCGAACTGGACGACGCCACCACCTACGAACGCGCCCACGTCGACCAGGCGGCCCTGGTGGTGGCCCTGAACGATGACATGAAGAACACCAGCATCGTCTACACGGTGCGCGAGATCGCCCCGCAGGTGCCCATCGTCGCCAACGCCGACCTGGAGGATTCGGTGGACATCCTCCGTCTGGCCGGGTGCAGCCACGTGTTCCAGTTCATGAACATGCTCGGCCACTCGCTCGCCCGGCGCACCCTGGGCGCGCACACCCGCTCCAACGTCATCGGCCGCTTCGAGGACCTGGTCATCGCCGAGGCGCCGGCCATGCGCACCCCCCTGGTGGGCAAGTCGATCCGGCACGTCGGCCTGCGCCAGGCCACGGGTATCAACATCGTCGGCCTGTGGAACCGGGGCGGGTTCAGCCTGCCCAACCCGGACACCGAGGTCGAGTCGAGCACCGTGCTCGTGCTCGCCGGCTCGGAGGCGCAGCTGGCCTCGTACAGCGACTGGATCGGCGAGACCGGGGACCGCAGTTCGGCACCGGTGCTCATCCTCGGCGGCGGCCGGGTGGGCCAGGCCGCGGCGGCCACCCTGCGCGAGCAGGGGGTGCCCTACCGCATCGTCGAGAAGAACGCGCGGCTGAGCGGCGATGCCGAAAACTGCATCCTCGGCAGCGCCGCCGACCACGCGACCCTGATCAAGGCCGGCATCGAGGTGGCGCCGTCGGTGTTCATCACCACCCACAACGACGACGTCAACATCTACCTGACCATCTACTGCCGCCGCCTGCGGCCGGACATCCAGATTATCAGCCGGGCCACCCTGGACCGCAACATCAACATCCTCCACGCCGCCGGCGCCGACCTGGTGATGTCGCACGCCTCCATGGCGGCCAACACCATCATTAACATCCTCACCCCGGACCGGGTGCTCATGCTCACCGAGGGGCTGAACATCTTCCGCTGCCCGGTGCCCTCCGACCTGGTGGGCAAGACCCTCCTGGAGAGCGGCATCCGCGAGAACACCGGCTGCAGCGTCATCGCCCTGTTCCGCGAGGGCAGGCTGCGCATCAACCCGGAGCCTGGCGAATCCTTTGGCGCGGATGACGAGATGGTGATGATCGGCACCGCCGAATCGGAGAAGAACTTTGCGGCACTCTACCCGGAAAAGGGCAGGAAGGGCGGAACCGCCGCCCCGCCACCGGGCGTCTGACAACGGACCGGGCGGCGGGCAGCGGGTGGTCAGGCGGGGAAGACGCGGAACTTTTCCACGAAACCGGAGGGCCGGTAGCTGAGCTTGGCCTGGCGCAGACCGGGGTCGCCCAGGTCCTGCTCGCGGTTGATGGTCGCGTAGTCCGCGGGCAGGATGGCGGCGAACGACTGGTTGATGAACTGGTAGAGGCCCTTGTAGCCGGCCACCGCCTTTTCGAAGTGAATGAGAAAACTGGCCGCCCCGGCCAGTTCTTCGCCGAGCACATAGGCCACGGGCTGGTCGGCCACGTAGTAGACCCCGCCGCAGAGCTGCAGCTCATCCATCCGTTCGAGCCCTTCCCGGGCCGCCCGGTAGTCGCCGTCCTGGCCGACACCGGCCCGCCACGCCTCCAGCACCTGCAGCGCATCCCCCAGGTATTCCTCCCGCAACGGCCGCGCCTCGTACTCGTGTTCCCGGAGAAAGGCCTTGATCAGGTTGCGCTTCTTGCTGTAGGTGCGGCCGCTCAGTTGGGCCAGGTCCTCGCGGCGGTAGAGGTAGTCGAAGTGGTCCCGGTCCTCGCGGACATCAAAGCCGAGGCTCCGCAGCTGTTCGGCCTGCTCGCTGGAGGCGGCCTTGAGCATCCCGTGGTCGTGGAACAGCCGGTCGAGCAGGGCCTGCCCGGGCAGGCCGAAGGGCAGCATGAAAAAGGGGGTGTCGCCGTCCCGGCCGAGGATCACCGGGGTGTCGTCGTCGAGCCGGGAGAGGGCGTAGTTGTGGGCGTGGCGGAACAGGAAGAGGTTGGCAAAGGTGAACTCGGAGATGCCGGCGTTCAGCTGCTGGCAGAGCGGGTGCAGGGCCGGTCGCAGTTCCGGGTCCGGCGGGCGGGTGTCGGGGTAGGGCGGCAGCAGTCGGTTCAGTCGCTCGCGGTAGTCCACCGCCGCGTCCGGTCGGCGGATGTCGGCGTGGGCGCGGCCGGCGGCGCAGGGCGGTTCGAAGTCCGGGGTGGTCATGGCTGCTGGAGCGGGCCTCCCGCGCCCGTGGTATCAGGGACGGCCGGTTCCGGCGGTGGTTCCGGCAGGGCGACCGGGTCACCGGGGGGTGGCGTCAAGGCTGGCGGCGGGGCGGGCGCGGGCGACGGCGGAATGCGTTCCTCGATGATCGGCGCCGCTCCACCTTCGCTGTCCCGGCCCGGGTGGACGATGCGTTCCGGCACCGTGGGCGGGGCGGGCGGCTGCGGCGGGGCCACGGCTGCGGGCGGATCGGGGGCGACAACCACCGGCGACTCCGGTGCGGGTGCCGTTGGCCGGGACGGGGCAGCGGCCGCTGGGGCCGGCTCGACCGGCAGGGGATCGAGCGCGGGGGGCGTGTCCGCGGGCAGCGTGTCCGGGGCTGGCGGGGCCGGTTCGACCGCGGGCGCGGTCACCGGCGCATCCTCGGCGGCCGGTTCGGACGCCATCGGCGGGGCGGCCGTATTTACCTCGGGTGACACCTCGTCTGCCGGCGGGGCGACAGCGGCCGGCCCGGCCGGTTCCGTCGCTGCCGGGGGCGCCGGGGTCTGCGCCGCTTCCTGCATCCGGGCGAGCAGGGTCTGGACGCGGGGGTCGCGGAAGTAGAGCAGGTCCCGCAGGCCCACGCTCCTTGCCTGGAACGAGGCGCGGTCCGGACTCTCTTCGACCTGCATGCCCCGGCCCATGAGCACGGGCACGCGGGCCGCGTCGCGGACCCGCTGGTCCTGCCGCTGAAACCGGGCCGCCTCGAGCATGGCCGTCTGGAGCAGCTGCTGGTCCTCGGGGCTGAGGGTGCTCCACCAGGAGAGGGCGGCGAGGTTGAGGTAGGCGATGTAGGCGTGCCGGGTCAGGCTCAGGTACGGCTGTACCTCGTCGAAGCCGTAGGCCTCGACAATGCGCAGCGGGTTGTCCTGGCCTTCGAGCACACCGGCCTCCAGGTCGGCGTAGATCGGCCAGGGGCCCGGGGTCGGCTTGGCGCCCAGGGCGGACCAGAAGGCGGTCTGCACCGGCGCGGCGGTCACCCGGATCTTCAGCCCGCGGACGTCGTCAGCGGTGCGCACCGGACGGATGCTGTTGGTCAGGTGGCGGAAACCGCCTTCGGTGAAGCCCAGCCCCCTGCAGCCGATGGTTTCGGCATCGCGCAGGATGGCCGCGCCGAGTGGCCCGTCGAGCACCTGATCGGCCTGTTCGCCGGTGGCGAACAGAAACGGGAAGGAGAGCACCCGGGTGGTGGGCAGCAGGTTCTCCAGGGCGGCCGCAGCGATGACGGCGACGTGGAGCCCGCCGCTGCGGAGCTGTTCGAGAACCTCGCTCTCCCGGGCGGGTGTGCCGGCCGGGTCGATGGTCACGGTGTAGCGGCCCGCGGACCGGGCCTCGACCAGTTCCTTGAATTTCCAGGCCAGAGTGTACTGGGCGGTTCCCGGCCGGGCCAGGGCGGCGAACCGGATCTCACCGGCCGGGGCGGCCGCGGCCACGGCGAGCAGGGCAAGGACGAGCAGAAGGATGAGCGGACGGGTGCGCATGGCGGGCTCCGGATGGGGCGCGGGCGGGCAAGGCCTGCGGGCAATCAATGCTGCGGTCCCAGGACCTTGCCGACGATCAGCTCCTGGGTGTGGACATCCGGCTCGGGCGACTTCCAGCTGATGAACTGCTTGACCACGCGGAAGAAATCACCGTTGTCGGCCTTGCACTGGTCGCAGATGGACTCGGCGTTGTCGCGGTACATGATGATCTTGCTCGCCGGGTCGCCGTGGCGGTCCACCGCCGCCATTTTCCGGCAGCCGCAGTCGAGACGGATCACGGCCACGCCGACGGCCTCCGGGCTGCCTTCGAGGATCCCCTCGATCATCGCCTGTTCGCCTTTCTCGGGGTTGCTGGTTGTTTTGTCTTTTTTGGCTGCGTGTCGGGACATGCGGATTCTCCCTCGGGTTGTGTTATGCGGACCGTCTCCTACATACCCCTGATTGGCCCGCGGATCAAAGCGAAAAATGACCGGTCGGGGGCCTGGGGGCCGGGGTGCGGCGCGCCATCTTTTAGCTTGACAAAATTCGGACCGTCCTTTATGAAGGAGCGGTTCTTTTGCCGAGTTTTCCCTTGTTTCAAGGTTGAAAAACACCCTGTTTTAGCTGACAATTCATTCATTTTGGAGGTTGTGCCATGTACGAGATCGTTGTTGACAAAGACAAGTGTTCCGGTTGCGAAGAGTGTGTGAACGCCTGCCCCGCTCAGGTCTTCGAGCTGCAGGACGGCAAGAGCGAGCCGGTGAACGCCGACGAGTGCCTGGGTTGCGAGACCTGTGTCGAAGTCTGCCCGGAAGGCGCCATCACCGTTACCGAGATGTGATCTAAGCTGATCTTCCGGTCGCGCCATAAGCCCATCCCTCTGCGGGGATGGGCTTATTGTGTTTCTGGGGCCGGAAACGGCCACGGCGGCCGGTTCCGCTCCCAGGCAGACAGTCGGTGAAGCCACCGTTCAAACCCGGGGTCTCCCGGTCGGTGCACCTGTTCGCGGCACCGTTCTTGTGGACCGTCGTCGGCTGCCTGCTCATGGTGCGCGGCTGGGACTGGCTCGACCCGGGCCGTGGCCGCCTGCTCGTGCTGGCCGCCCTGTTCGCCGGCACGCTCAAGTCGCTGCTCGTGCTCGACCGGGTGGCGGCGCGGGCCGTGGGCACGGATCGCCCGCTTCGGCGACCGCACCTGCCTGGGCGCGGTCTATTCCTGGCGGACCTGGCTGCTCGTGCTGGCTCATGATCGCCGCCGGCGCTTTGCTGCGCCGCTCGCCCCTGCCCGGGCCGCTCCTCGGCACCCTCTATCTGGCCGTGGGCTGGAGTCTCTGCCTGTCCAGCCGGGTCGGCTGGCGGCACTGGCGTACCCTTTCGAGAAACAATGGAATCGCTTAACCGTGTGACAATCAGCCGTTCCGCCCTGGCGCACAACTTCGATCTCTGCCGGGGGCAGGCCGGTTCGGCCGGGGTCATGGCCATGGTCAAGGCCGACGGCTACGGCCACGGCATGATCGAATGCGCCCGTCTGTTCGCCGCCCGCGGCGCCGTTGCCTTCGGCGTGGCCGAGGCGGTGGAGGGCGCGACCCTGCGCCGGGCCGGCTGTGACCTGCCTATCTTCGTACTGGCCGGCGTGGTCCCGCAGACTGCGGCCGGAATCGTCGAACACCGGCTCACCCCGGTGGTGGTCGATGCGGCCATCCTGCCGGAACTCTCGCACGCGGCCGTCGCCCAGGGGGTGGAGTTGCCCATCCATCTCAAGGTGGACGCGGGCATGGGTCGCCAGGGCACCCTGCCGGCCGCCTTCACCGACCTGGCCCGCACCGCACAGTCCCTGCCCGGGTTGCGGGTCGAGGGGGTGATGGCCCACTTCCCCATGTCCGAGGAGCGCGCCTCCGCCAACTCGGCCGAGGTGCTCGCCACCTTCCGCCGGGCCGCGGCCGGGATCGCCGGCCTGGTGGGCAACAGGTGCTGCCTGCATCTTGCCAACTCCGGCGGATTGTTCTATGTTGCCGGCGCCCGGCTGGACATGGTCCGGCTCGGCATCGGTCTGTACGGCTACTATCCGGACGGCGCCGCCGGTCGCGAGGCTGCGGCGGGACCGCTCCTGCGGCCGGTGATGGGCTGCACCACCAGCGTCATCCAGGTGCGGCAGCTGCCCGCCGGCGCCGGACTCGGCTACAACCACCTGTCCACCACCACCCGACCGACCACTGTGGCCGTGCTGCCGGTGGGCTATGAGGACGGCTACCTGCGTGTCCTCTCCAACCGGGCGGAGGTGCTCCTCCACGGTCGGCGTGCCCCGGTGATCGGCCGCATCTCCATGAACCTGACGCTCGTCGATGCGACCAACATCGACGGGGTGCGGGTCGGCGACGAGGCGGTGCTGCTCGGCCGCCAGGGCGAGGAGGAGATCACCGCCGACGAGCTTGCCGGGTGGATGGAGACCATCAGTTACGAGGTGCTCTGCCTGTTCGGCAATCTCAACCACCGGGTGCTGGTCGACTGAAGACTCCGACCGCCGCCTGGCGGCGACCCTGCGGGATGCCGCTCTTTTTCTGCCACGTCACGAATTCATGATCAAAACACGCGTTAAACAGACAATCGACCGCTGCTTCGCCGAAGGCGCGGAGCAGGGGCTGTGGAGCCGTCAGGCCGAGGGCCGCTACACCGTGGAGGTGCCCAAGCGCGAGGAACAGGGCGACTTCTCCACCAACTTTGCCATGGTCGCGGCCAAAGCCGACCGGCGCAACCCCCGTGACCTGGCCGCGCCTTTTGCCGACCTGCTCGCCGCCGACCCGATCTTCGCCCGGGTGGAGATCGCCGGGCTCGGCTTCATCAACCTGTTCCTCGCCCGGGACATCTGGGCCACGGTGCTGGCCCCGATCTGGGCCGAAGACGAGCAGTTCGGCCGTTCCCAGCTGGGTGCCGGCCAGCGGGTGCTGGTCGAGTTCGTCAGCGCCAACCCCACCGGCCCCTTGAGCGTGGGCCACGGCCGCAACGCGGTGCTCGGCGACGCCATCGCCCGCCTGCTCGTGGCCAGCGGCTACCAGGTGCAGCGCGAATACTACTTCAACGACGCCGGCCGGCAGATGCGGGTGCTTGGCGAGTCGACCCGGGCGCGCTACCTGGAACTGCTCGGCCTGCCGTTCGAGTTCCCCGAGGACGGCTACCAGGGTGACTACATCCGCGATATCGCCCGGACCCTGGTCGATGAGGGCGGCGACCGCTTCCGTGACGCCGACCTGAGCGTGTTCAAGGAGCGGGCCCAGCAGGCGATCTTCGCCGACATCGACGCCACCCTCAAGCGCATCGGCATCTCCTTTGACACCTACTTCAACGAGCACACCCTCTACGCTGACGGCCGGGTGGACGGCGTGGTCGAGGCGTTGCGCAGCCGCGGCCTGGTCTACGAGAAGGAGGGCGCCACCTGGTTCAGGACCACCGAGTTCGGCCAGGCGCAGGACCGGGTGATCATCAAGAGCAGCGGCGAGCCCACCTACCGGCTGCCGGACATCGCCTACCACTGCGACAAGTTCCAGCGCGGCTACGACTGGATGATCGACGTGTTCGGCTCGGACCACATCGCCACCGTGCCCGACGTGCTCGCCGGGCTGCGGGCCCTGGGCCACGACCCGGACCGCGTCACCGTGGTCCTCTACCAGTTCGTCACCCTGCTGCGCGACGGCAAGCAGGTGAAGATGTCCACCCGCAAGGCCACCTTTGTCACGGTCGACGAACTGGTGGACGAGGTCGGTGCGGACGCCTTCCGCTTCTTCCTGCTCATGCGCAAGCCCGACAGCCTGATCGAGTTCGACCTCGACCTGGCCACCAAGCAGAGCCAGGAGAACCCGGTGTACTATGTCCAGTACGCCCACGCCCGCCTGTGCAGCATCGAGCGCACGGCCCGTGAACAGGGCGTGACGCTCGCCGGCCCGGAGGGGGCGGACCTGGGCCTTTTGGTCGAACCCGAGGAGTTCGCCCTGCTCAAAAGCCTGGCCGCCTACCCGCAGCTGGTGGCCGGCGCCGCGGTCGACCTGGCGCCGCACCGGGTGATCTTCGCCCTGATGGAGTTGGCGGCCCAGTTCCACGGGTTCTACAACCGCCACAAGGTGCTCACCGACGACCGGGAACTGACCCTGGCCCGGCTCTGCCTGTGCGGGGGGCTGAAGCGGGTGTTCCGCAACGGCCTGCACCTGGTCGGCCTGACCGCGCCGGAAAGTATGTGAATTGATCGCTGTTTTTTCGATTCGGCAATGCTTCGGTCCTTGCTTTTCGGTAGGCAATGTTTACACAGTAGCAATTTTAACGGTGTGGCGGCCCGCTGCGACGCCGCCCGGGGTGGGTGGTGATGCGCGCCCGTCCCGACCGGGAGACCGTTGCCGGCTCTCCGACGAAACAATCTCCCGCCCGTCCGCAGGGCGGCAAAGCCTTCCGCTTCGAGATCGGGTGGGGCGGCATGTGCGGTCTCGTGGTCGTCAGCTTCTGCCTGCTGCTGTGGATGTTCCTCCTCGGCATCTGGGCCGGGCAGACGATCCTGCTGCCCACCGGGACAACAGCGCCCGCCGGGCAGCCGGTGCAGCGCACCCTGCCGCCACCGCAGGTGGTGGTGCCGGGGGAAAAAGGATAACCAGGGCAGACTGCCGACCAATGCAACGGGTGACAAGCAAACGAAACCGGGGAGCCACCAGGCGGACCGGACTGTTCCGGCCGCAGGCCCTGCTCCGCTGGCTCCTGCAGCATGTGCGCCGGCATCCGCGGCTGTACGTGCCGGCGGGTGCGCCGCTGCTCTTTCTCTTCGTTGCCCATGTGCTCAGCCTGCCGGTCCTGGCCCTGACCGGAGGCGGCGGCAGCGAGGGCATCGGGCTGGCCTGCCGCACCCTGCTCACCTGGGCGGTGTTCGGGTTCCTGCCGTTTCTCGCCCTGTCGTATCTCGCCTTTTTCCTGGCGGCGCGGCCGCTCGACGGCCTGCTTGCAAGGCGACAGCCGGCAGTGCCGCGAACGGCCGTTACCCTGCTGCCGGCGGCCGGGTACGGCGCGGCCATCGCCTGCGGCATGTTTCTGCTGCTGCAGCCGGGCAACTGGCCGGGCGATCTGGCCCTTCTCCTCTGCTGCCTGGCCGCGGGCGCTCTCAACTGGTCCCTGTACCGCTGGCTCACCGGCCCCGGTAAGGTGTCGGCCGGCTAAAACCACAACGGTTCCCGCTCCGGGGCGGCCGCTCCCCGGGCAGGTCCCCGGTCTTTCAACAAGGGAACACCCATGGACGCACCCAAAAAAACCTGTGCCGGCAGGATCCGTCCGGCCCGGATGAGCGATGTCCGGCCCATTCACGCCCTGCTCGCCTCGTTTGCCGCCAAGGGGCTGATGCTGTCCCGCTCGATCAGCAGCCTCTACGACCACCTGCGCGACTTCGTCGTCTACGAGGAGGACGGCGAGATTCACGGCATCTGCGCCCTGCATATCTGCTGGGACGACCTGGCCGAGATCCGCTCGCTGGCGGTGACCGAGTCGCACCAGCGATGCGGCATCGGCGCTCAACTGGTCGAGTCCTGCCTGGACGAGGCGGAGAGCCTGGAGATCAACAAGGTGTTTGTGCTCACCTACCAGGCGGGCTTTTTCCGCAAGATGGGCTTTCTGGACACGGACAAGCAGAACCTGCCCCACAAGATCTGGAGCGACTGTCTCCACTGTCCCAAATTCCCGGACTGCGACGAGGACGCCCTCATCCGCACCGGGCCGCAGGCCGGCGGCTGACGCCCGGCCCGCCCCGCACCTCTTTTTTCCTCTTCCATCCCCGGGGTCGAACGCCCCGGGCCGGAGACGCATGATGATAGGAAGGATCCTGGCAAAGATTTTCGGCAGCAAGAACGACAGGATGATCAAGCAGTACCGCCGCGCGGTACGGGCGATCAACGAATTCGAGGCGACCATCGAGCCCCTCTCCGACAGCGAGCTGGCCGCCAAGACGGTCGAGTTCCGCGAGCGCCTCGCCCAGGGCGCCACGGTCGACGAACTGCTGCCCGAGGCCTTTGCCGTGGTCCGCGAGGCGGCCCGCCGGGTACTCGGCGAGCGCCACTACGACGTCCAGCTGATCGGCGGCATGGTCCTGCACGAGGGCCGGATCGCCGAGATGAAGACCGGTGAAGGCAAGACCCTGACCTCGACCCTGCCCGTCTACCTGAACGCGCTCGTCGGCAAGGGTGTGCACGTGGTCACGGTCAACGATTACCTGGCCCGCCGCGACGTCGAGTGGATGGGCGAGGTCTACCGTTTCCTCGGCCTGAGCACCGGCTGCATCCTCCACGAGATGAACGACGCCGAGCGTCGCGAGGCCTACGCCGCAGACGTCACCTACGGCACCAACAACGAGTTCGGCTTCGACTACCTGCGCGACAACATGAAGTTTTCCCTGGACGACTTCTGCCAGCGGGCCTTCCACTACGCCATCGTCGACGAGGTCGACTCGATCCTCATCGACGAGGCGCGCACACCGCTGATCATCTCCGGCCCGGCCGAGCAGACCACCGACCTGTATCTCAAGGTCGACCGGATCATGCGCCATTTCAAGCCCGAAGAGCACTACACCAAGGACGAGAAGTCCCGCCAGATCATGCTCACCGACGACGGCGTGGCCCTGGCCGAGGAGCTGCTCGAGGTGGACAACCTCTATGACCCGCGCAACATCAACCAGCTGCACCACATCAACCAGGCCCTCAAGGCCCACTACGTGTTCCAGCGGGACGTGGACTACATCGTCAAGAACGGCGAGGTGGTCATCGTCGACGAGTTCACCGGCCGCACCATGGAGGGCCGCCGCTACTCCGACGGGCTGCACCAGGCCCTGGAGGCCAAGGAAGGGGTCAAGATCGAGAAGGAGAACCAGACGCTCGCCTCGATCACCTTCCAGAATTATTTCCGCATGTACAAGAAGCTGGCGGGCATGACCGGCACGGCCGACACCGAGGCGCCGGAGTTCAAGAAGATCTACAACCTGGACGTGGTGGTCATCCCCACCCACCAGACCATGATCCGCATCGACTATGCCGACGTCATCTACAAGAACCAGGCGGCCAAGTACCGCAACATCGTCCGCGAGATCAAGGAACTGCACGAGAAGGGGCAGCCGGTGCTGGTGGGCACGATCTCCATCGACATCTCCGAGAAGATCGCCGCCATGCTGACCAAGGAGGGCGTGCCGCACGACGTGCTCAACGCCAAGCAGCACGAGCACGAGGCCGAGATCGTCGCCGGCGCCGGCCAGAAGGGACGGGTGACCATCGCCACCAACATGGCCGGCCGCGGCACGGACATCAAGCTGGGCGAGGGCGTGCGCGAACTGGGCGGCCTGCACATCCTCGGCACCGAGCGCCACGAGAGCCGCCGCATCGACAACCAGCTGCGCGGCCGCTCCGGCCGCCAGGGCGACCCGGGCAGTTCCCGCTTCTACCTGTCGCTCGAGGACGACCTGATGCGCATCTTCGGCTCCGACCGGCTCAGTCGATCATGGACCGGCTGGGCATGGAGGAGGACGAGCCCATCGAGCACGGCATGGTCTCGCGGGCCATCGAGAACGCCCAGCGCAAGGTCGAGGGCCATAACTTCGACATCCGCAAGCACCTGCTCGAGTACGACGACGTGATGAACAAGCAGCGCGAGGTGATTTACTCCCAGCGTCGCGAAGTCCTTGCCGGTGAGAGTGTCCGGCCGATCATCGACGACATGATCGATGACCTGGTTGCGGAGGCGGCGGCCGAGTTCGCCCAGGGCAAGGTGCCGTCCGAGGAGTGGGACTGGCCGGCACTCGAGGAGCGGCTCGGCCAGGTGTTCAACCTGCAGCTCGACTGGACGGCGGAGGAGCGGCAGGACCTGGACCGCGACACCCTGACCGAAAAGCTGCGCGAGGCGGTGGACCAGGCCTACGCCCGCCAGGAGGAGCGCAACGGCGTGGAGCAGACCCGCCAGCTCGAGCGGATGGTGCTGTTGCAGATCGTCGATGCCCTGTGGAAGGAGCACCTGCTCCACATGGACCACCTCAAGGAGGGCATCGGTCTGCGCGGCTACGGCCAGAAGAACCCGCTCAACGAGTACAAGCGTGAGGGCTACAACCTGTTCATGCGCATGGTCGGTGCGGTCAAGCAGCACACCATCTCCAACCTGATGCGCATCCAGCTCGTCCAGGACGACGAACTGGCGCGCATGGAGGCGGAGCGGCGGCAGGAGCGCGAGCGCGAATTGGAACAGGCCCGACTGCTGGCCGGCGCGGCCAAGGCTGACGAGACGGAGGCGGAGCGGCGGCCGGTGCAGCGCGCCGAGGATAAGGTCGGCCGCAACGCCCTGTGTCCCTGCGGTTCGGGCAAGAAATACAAGAAGTGCTGCGGCCAGACCGCCTGAGCGACGAGTCGCGGCTTCAGCCGCGCAACTGCTCGGGCTTGAACAGGTTGCGCTCCATGTGCTTGATCTCGTCGATGCCGGAGATGACCACCTTGGCGTCGGGCCGCAGTTCCTCCTCGGGCAGCTTGTCCGCGTAGTCCAGGCTGGCGAGGATGTGGCGGATGCAGTTGAGCCGGGCCCGCTTCTTGTCGTCGGAGCGGATGATTGTCCAGGGGGCGATGGTGCGGTTGGACTCGTTGAGCATCTGGAACTTCTTCACCGTGTACTGGTCCCAGTAGGTCTGGGCCAGGTTGTCCACCGGTGAGAGCTTGTACTGCTTGAGGATGTCGGTCTTGCGGGACTCGAACCGCTTGGCCTGTTCCTCCTTGGACACCGAGAAGTAGAACTTGAACAGGCGGATGCCGTCCTTGACGAGCATCTCCTCGAACAGCGGCACGTCTTTCAAAAACCGCTTGTGCTGCTCATCGGTGCAGAAGCCCATCACCGGCTCGACCATGGCCCGGTTGTACCAGGAGCGGTCGAACAGCACCAGTTCACCGGCCGCGGGCAGGTGGGGCACGTAGCGCTGGAAGTACCACTGGGTCACTTCTTTGTCGCTGGGCGCGGTCAGAGCCACCACCCGGGTGTTGCGCGGGTTGAGGAAGGTGGTGATGCGCTTGATGGTGCCGCCCTTGCCGGCCGCATCACGCCCCTCGAAGATGGCCAGCACCCGCAGGCCGGTCTTCTTCATGTCCTGCTGCAGCTTCATCAGCTCCACCTGCAGCTTCTTCAGCTCGATCTCGTACTCGAGCGTCTTGCGGCTCACCCACACCGCGACCTTGTCCTTACCCTTTTTCTCGTCCTTGTGGCGGACCGCCGTGCCTTCCTGCAGTTTGCAGTCCACGGCCCCGGTCTCGTCCGGCGCTTCCGTCTCGTCCTGCTTTTTGTTCTTTTCAGCCATGCGTTTTCTCCCTGTGCGCAGTTTTCGGCAGCTGTGGGCGGCCCGGTTTTTCTGGTGAAAGTCAGCGTTTGCAGTATAGAGCAGATGGCCGCTCTTTGTGAGTGAAAAGAGCGCGGGCGGCGGGATTGCCGCTCGCTTCGCCGGCCGTGTGGCCGGCGGCAAACGATGTTTTACAGGAGGTACACCATGCAGATGGACGAGGCTGTCACCGCGTTTCTCGATTCGTGGACAGAAGATCCGGCAGGAAACCGGGAGGGGTTTGTCCAACTCCGGCGGACGCTGGCCGCGCAGCCGGGGGTGCAGCTCGAATGGGTCGCCCGGCCGGGAGTGACCTATTCCCTGCGCGGCACGGACCCGGCCCGCAGCCGGCCGCTGCGGGTTATGGTCGACGTCATCGAGGATGAGCCCCGCTGGCTGTCGGTCTGCTTCTACGCGGACCTGGTCAGCGACCCGGCCGGGCAGGGGGCCTTTGTCCCGGGTGGCCTGCTCGGCGACGACGCCCTCTGTTTCGACCTGGAGACCAGCACTCCCGAGCTGCTCGCCTACGTGGGCGAGCGCATCGTCGAAGCCTGCCGGCCGGCCGACGGCTGAGGCCGCACCGGGATTAGTTGAGCTTGGTGCCGGTGCGGAACATCTCGGCGTAGACGGCCGGCAGCTGGTGCTGCGCCAGCGCCTTGACCACCGCCTCGACATCGTAGACACAGCGGTGCAGGCTGACCTCGATGCGGTTCCGGTCGAGGTCGAGCAGGGCGTAACTGGCCGCCGGGTTGCCGTCGAACATGCGACCCACCGAGCCCGGGTTGATGAAATGCACGCCCTCTACACAGCGGTGGAAGGGCGAGTGCGAATGGCCGACCACCACCACCTCGCAGGCGGTGTCCGCGGCCAGTTGACGAAGACGCTTGTCCGGGGTGTCGGCGAACAGCTGTTCGTCGTGGTCGGCCGGGCTGCCGTGGAACAGGCCGATGGCCGTCTTGCCCAGGCGGAGCAGCTTTTTTTTCTTGAGCCCCAGGAGAAAGCGCCTGTTTTCCTCGGTGAGCGCGGCCGCGGTGCTGGTGTACATGATCCGCTTGTCTGCCTTGGCCGGTTTTTTGAAATCCTTGCCCTTGAGCAGCTTGATCACCTTGTCGTCGGTGTTGCCGCGGATGGAATAGGCCTTGTGCTGCCGCAGCCAGTCAATGGTCTCGTTGGCAAAGGGGGCGTAGACGGTGGTGTCGCCGCAGTTGAGGATGTGGGCGCAGCCGAGCGGCCGCACCTCGTTCTCGATGGCCGCAAGCGCCGGATAGTTGCCGTGGATGTCGCTGATCAGCAGTATTTTCATAGTCACACAAGGGGCTGCGCCGGTCCGCACGGCCGCTTCACAGGAGCGGCCCGACCAGCAGGGCGATGTTTTCCATGAGCCGTTCACGAAAGGGCCGGTTCTCGAAGCTTTCCAGGTCACGCGGCGTGCAGTGCTTCAGGTAGCTCTGCTGCAGTTCGCGCACCCGGCCGGTGAACTCGCGGTCGTAGACGAACAGGGTCATCTCGAAGTTGAGCCAGAAGCTGCGCATGTCCAGATTGACCGAGCCGAACAGGCAGAAGTCGCCATCCACGGTGATGGTCTTGGTGTGCAGGAGGCCGCCGGCAAAGGTGGCGATGTGCACCCCGGCCCGGGTCAGGGTCTCGTAGCGGCCCCGGCTGGCATAGTGGACCAGGCGCGAATCGTTCTTTTCCGGCACGATCACCGTCACCGAGACGCCCCGCTGCGCCGCCGACTTGAGCGCCGCCAGAATGGCGTTGTCCGGCACGAAATAGGGGGTGGTGAGGATCAGTTCATGGCGGGCGGCGTAGAGGGTGGTGAGCAGCAGGTTGTGGATGGTGTCCTCGCCGTAGCCCGGACCCGAGGGCGCCAGCTGCACCAGGGCCTCGCCGGTCGGCATGACCGGGTGGATGTCGGTGCGGCCGGTGTAGTCGGCCAGGCGGCAGTCGGTCTCCAGGAGCCAGTCGTTCATGAAGGTGGCGGCGAACAGTTCGACCACCGGTCCGGTCACCCGCACCATGGCGTCCACCCACTCGCCCACGCCCTCCTCCTGCTTGAAGAAACGCGGGTCGACCAGGTTCTGGCTGCCGGTGTAGGCGATCTCGCCGTCGATGACCACGATCTTGCGGTGGTTGCGCAGGTCGATGCGCACAAACAGGGCGCGGATGAGGCCCGCGGGCAGGGCCTCGAGCAGCTGCACCCCGGCCGCCCGCAGCCGTGCCGCCAGCGGGCCGCGCAGGAACTCCTTGGAGCCGATGGAGTCGAGCAGCACCCGGCAGGTCACCCCGCGGCCCGCCGCCTCGATCAGGGCCGTGATCAGCCGGTCGACCAGGCCGCCCGCGCTGAGGATGTAGAACTCGAGGAAACAACTCGACCGGGCGGTGCGGATGTCGTCGATCAGCCGCTCGAAGAACGGCTCGGCCCGGTCGATGAGTTCGAGCCGGTTGCCCGGCATGGTCGGGATGCCGGTGGCGGTGCGGATCTGCCGGTCGAGCGGCACGCACTCCGGGTTGATCCGGCTCCATTCGATCGCCGGCGTGTTCTGCAGGGCCTCGGACCACTCACGGATGAACGGCCGGTTCTTGATCAGCCGGTTGGCCCGCCGGTCGCCCACCCGGTTCTCTCCGAACAGCAGGTAGAGGATGGCCCCGCCGAACGGGATGAGCAGAATCACCGCCAGCCAGGCGAAGCTGACGCTCGGGCTGCGCTTGCGCATGATCACCCGCAGCGAAAAGCTGAAGCGAATGGTCAGGTCGGCGAGATAGAGAGAGGTGGTGACAATCCAGGTGAATCGATCCATGGGCCTGCAGGTGGGGGCGAAGCGGCTCGGACCGCCAGGGCGGCGGCAGCCGCAGTCTGGCTACAGTTGCCCGAAAACCCGGCCCCGGTCAAGGGAAATTGCCGGATTCCGGCTGCTTCGCCCTTTCCTTTTGTGCGCTTTCTGGTAGAGTGGCCGCATAGTCGCTTTTTTCCGTAACTTTGAATCACGACAGGATATTTCCATGCAGGTGAAAGGTTTTTCCGCCGCCGCGGTCAAGGCCGGCATCCGCTACGCCGACCGGCTTGACTTGGGCTTGATCTACTCCGAGGTACCGGCGGTCACCGCCGGCATGTTCACCACCAACCGGGTCAAGGCGGCGCCGCTGCAGCTCGACATGGAGCGGCTGCGCTCCGGGCTGGCCCAGGCGGTGGTGGTCAACAGCGGCAACGCCAACGCCTGCACCGGCCAGGAGGGCATGGCCGCGGCCCGTGCGGTGAGCGCCCTCGCCGCCGGGGCGCTCGCCATCGACGAGTCGCTCGTCCAGGTCGCCTCGACCGGCGTCATCGGCCAGCGCCTGGCCATCGAACCCTTTGCCCGGGCCATGCCCGAACTGGCGGCGCAACGCTCCGCGGACGGCTTCGAGACGCTCGCCCAGGCCATGATGACCACCGACACGGTCCCCAAGATGGCCTCGGCCACGGTGGTCATCGACGGCGTCGAGGTGTCCCTGCTCGGCGTGGCCAAGGGCTCGGGCATGATCATGCCGGACATGGCCACCATGCTCTCGTTCGTGGTCACGGACGCGCAGATCGTCTTCCCGGTGCTCCGGCAGCTGGTGCGCAGCGGGGTGGAGCGCACCTTCAACCGCATCACCGTGGACGGCGACACCTCCACCAACGACATGGTGCTGGTCATGGCCAACGGCGCGGCCGGCAACCCCTGGATCGACGAGGACAACCCCAGGGCGGCGCGGCTGTTCGGCGAGGCCCTGGACAGCGTCTTCAAGGACCTGGCCCTGAAGATTGTCCGCGACGGCGAGGGCGCCACCAAGCTGGTAACCATCCGCGTGGTCGGCGCGCGCGACGAGGACGAGGCCTTGAGCGCGGCCCAGACCATCGCCAACTCGGCCCTGGTCAAGACCGCCTTCTTCGGCGAGGACGCCAACTGGGGCCGCATCATCGCCGCCCTGGGTCGTTCCGGCTGCAGCTTCTCGCCGGAGCGGGTGGCGATCAGCTTCGACGCGGTCCGCCTGGTCGAGGATGGCCTCTACCTCGGCGCCGAGCGCGAGGCCGCGGCCACCGCGGTGCTCAAACAGCGGGAATTCACCGTGACCGTGGATGTGCACGAGGGCAGCGCCGAGGCGGAGGTGTACACCTGCGACTTCTCCTACGATTACGTGAAGATCAACGCCGACTACCGGAGCTGACGGAGGACCCATGGCGCCCGACGGCACGGACACCTGGATCCTTCCCGAGGGGCTGCGGCCGGATCGGCTGCTGGCCGCCCTGGCCGGCTCGTTCGGTTTCCACACCTTTCCGGAGTACGCCGCCGAGGTGGTCTACGCCGATTCCTTTGACTGGCGCCTCTTTCAGCGCGGCCACCTCATCCACTGCCACGACCGCGGCTGGACCCTGTACCACGGCGACGCTGGCGAGGTGACCGTGCAGCAGGACGGTCCGGAGCTGGGCGTGCGCTGCTTTGCCCGCGATTTCCCGCCCGGGCCGCTGCGCGATCTGCTCACCCCCCTGCTCGGCGTCCGCGCCCTGCTGCCCATGGCGCGGGTGCATCTGGTCGGCCGCCAGGTGCGGCTGCTCAACCAGGACGAGAAAACCGTGGCCCGGCTGGTGTTCGAACGGCAGCGGCCGGCCGCGTCCCCGCAGACCTTCAGCCTGGTGCGGCTGTTCGGCCTGCGCGGCTACGACGAGGAACTGGCCGCGGTGCGCCGGCTGCTCCGGGAAAACGGCGTCACCGCTCCGGCCTCGCCGCTGGCCGGCTTCGAGGAGGGGTGCCGGGTCGCCGGCCACATGCCGCTCGACTACACCTCCAAGTTCGCTGTCCGTCTGGATGCCGACTGCACCGCCCGCGAGGCCATGGTGCACATTTACCGGCAACTGCTCGTGACCATCAGCCGCAACCTGCCGGGGACCATCGACGACCTCGACCCCGAGTTCCTCCACGACCTGCGCGTGGCCATCCGCCGCACCCGCTCCGGCCTGAGCCTGGTCAAGGAGGTGCTGCCGGCGGAGGTGGTCGACACCGCCCGGCGCGACTTTGCCACGCTCGGCGCCATCACCGGCCCCACCCGCGACCTGGACGTGTACCTGGAGCAGCGCGAGTCCTACCTGGAGCGGTTGCCCGAGGTGCTCCGGCCCGGGCTGAACGGCTTTTTCGCCGACCTCGCCGTGCGCCGACGCACCGAGCAGCAGCGCCTGGCCCGCGGCCTGCGCGGCAAAAAGACCCGGGCCATCCTCGCGGCCTGGAAGCGGCAGCTGAACGCGAAAACACCCCAGCCTGCGCCCAGGGCCGAGGTCCCGGTGATCGACCTGGCCGGGCGGATCATCCATCGCCGCTCTAAACGGGTGCTGCGCGACGGCCGCGCCCTGCACAGCGCCACCCCGGACGCGGAGGTGCACCGGCTGCGCATCCAGTGCAAGAAGCTGCGCTACGCCCTCGAATTCTTCGGCTCACTCTACCCGGAGGACGATATGGCGCTGCTCGTGCGCCAGCTCAAGCGGCTGCAGGACATTCTCGGCGACTTCAACGACCTGTCCGTGCAGCAGCAGCTGCTCGCCGCCACCCTGGCCGGCCTGCGCAAGGGGGCGCGCGTGGACCTCGGCCTGGCCGCGGCCCTGGGCGGACTGATGCAGAGCCTCTACCAGGAGCAGCAGGCGCTGCGCGACCACTTCAGCGAGGCCTTTGCCCGGTTCGCCGACCCGGAGACCACCGACCTCTACCGCACCCTGTTTCGTCCCCGGGAGGAGCCGGCATGAGTATTTTCGCGGTCTACAACATCAAGGGCGGCGTGGGCAAGACCGCCGCCTCGGTCAACCTCGCCTACCTTTCGTCCCTCCAGGGCGGGCGCACGCTGCTCTGCGACATGGACCCGCAGGGCTCGGCCTCGTACTACTTCCGCATCCGGCCGGCGGACACCTTCAGCGGCAAGAAGCTGCTCAAGGGTGGCCGGCACATCGAGAAGAACATCAGGGGCACGGATTACGAGAACCTCGACATGCTGCCCGCGGACTTCTCCTACCGCAACATCGACATCGCCCTGGACGACTGCAAGAAGTCGCACCACCGGCTGGCCAAGGTGCTGCGCCCGCTCGAGGACGACTACGAGCGCATCTTCCTCGACTGCCCGCCGAACATCACCCTGTTGTCCGAGAACATCTTCCACGCCGCGGACCACATCCTTGTGCCGGTGATCCCCACCACCCTGTCCGTGCTCTCCCTGCGGCAGTTGTTCGATTTTCTCGACTCGACCGGTCTGGGCCGCACCAAGCTGCTCATCTTCTTCTCCATGGCCGAGAAGCGGAAGAAGATGCACCTGGAGACCATGCAGGCCCTGACCGGCAGGCCGGGCCTGCTTGCCACGGTCATCCCCTATTCGGCGGACGTCGAGCGCATGGGCGTGTTCCGCCAGCCGCTGGGCGCGGCCCTGCCCGGGTCGGCCGCCGCCAAAGCCTACGAGAGCCTCTGGCATGAAATACTCGACCGTGTTGCCGCCTGACCGCAAACAGCTGCTCATCTGCCGCCACGCCAAATCGAGCTGGGACGACGCCGCCATGAGCGACGTGGAACGGCCCCTGAACAAACGCGGTCGCCGCGACGCCCCGGAGATGGGGCGGCGGCTGGCGGAGCGCGGCCTGCTGCCGGACCTGATCCTCGCCAGCCACGCGACCCGGGCCTGGACCACGGCCGAGGCCTACGCCGACCGGCTCGGCTACCCGCAGGACCGCATCCAGGTGAACCCGACCCTGTACACCGCCACTGCCGCCTCCCTGCTCGCCCTGGTGCGGGGCCTGGAAGCGCACCTCGGCCGGGTCCTGCTCGTCGGCCACAACCCGGAATGCACGGCCTTCGCCAACCTGCTCGGCGACCTGGATCTCGGCAACCTGCCGACCGGCGGCATCGTCGCCCTGGAGTTCCACACCCGGTCCTGGCAGGAGCTACTGCCGGGCCAGGGCCAGCTGCTCTTCGTCGATTTTCCCAAGAATGTCGCCTGACCCGCTGTCCGCGGGGCCCGACTGCCGGCGCTGCCGCCACTTCTTCATCACCCACGAGCCGAAGCGGCCCCGCGGCTGCCGGGCCTACGGCTTCAAGTGCCGCGAACTGCCCGCGCAGGCGGTGCGGCGCCTGTCCGGCCGCCCCTGCCTGCTGTTTGCCGCCCGCTAGGTTTCGGCCGCGCACATCGGGCTGGATTTTTCTTCGGAAACTGCTACTATTCCCCATTCACGCGCACACCGTGCACACCCCACGGCCCGGCACGCGCCGAGCCCCGGCCGGCCTGGCTGCGGGCAGACAACAGAGCGGACCCTAGACGCGATGCAACTCTCGGCATTCGGTGAAAAACTCTCGTCAGGCGCGGGCATCCTCAGCCTGATGGACGACCTCGGCAAGGCCATGGCCGATGGCGATCTGATCATGATGGGCGGCGGCAACCCCGGCCACATCCCGGCCATCCAGGAGGTGGTGCGCGCCCGCCTGCAGGCAATCATCGACGACGAACAGGCCCTGCGCAGGCTGATCGGCATCTACGACCCGCCCCGCGGCGACCGCGACTTCCGCCGCGCCCTGGCCGCGCTCCTGCGACAGGAGTACGGTTGGGACCTCGGTGAGGACAACATCTGCCTGACCAACGGCAGCCAGGGGGCCTTCTTCCTCCTGTTCAACCTCCTTGCCGGCCGGACGACCGCTGGCGCCCGGCGGAAGATCCTCCTGCCGCTGGCGCCCGAGTACATCGGCTACGCCGATCTGGGTATCGAGCCCGACCTGTTCGTGGCCGTGCAGCCGCGCATCGAGATCCTGGACGAGCCCTTCTTCAAGTACCGGGTGGATTTCGACCGCCTCGAAATCAATGAGGAAATCGGCGCCATCTGTGTGAGCCGGCCGACCAACCCCACCGGCAACGTGCTCACCGACGACGAGGTGGCCGGCCTGGCCGCACTCGCCGCGGCGCACGATATTCCGCTGATCGTCGACGGCGCCTACGGCCTGCCTTTTCCGGGCATGGTCTACACCGCGGCGCAGCCCACGTGGAACGAACACCTGGTGCTCTGCCTGTCGCTCTCCAAGTTCGGTCTGCCGGCCTGCCGCACCGGCATCGTCATCGCCAAGCCTGAGCTGATCCGCGCCCTGGCCGGCATGAACGCGGTGGTCAACCTGGCGCCTTCCTCGTTTGGGGCCAGGCTGACTGCGGACCTGGTGCGCACCGGCGAGATCCTCCGCCTGGGCCGCGAGGTCATCCGCCCCTGCTACCAGCGCAAGCGCGACCTGGCGCTCACCGCGGTGGCCGAGTCTTTTGCCGGCCTACCGTACCGGGTGCACGTGCCCGAGGGCGCCTTTTTCCTGTGGCTGTGGTTTCCGGGGCTGCCGATAACGAGCCGCGCGCTCTACGAGCGGCTCAAGGCCCGCGGCGTGCTGGTGGTCTCCGGCGACTGGTTCTTCCCCGGCCTGGCCGCCGGTTGGTCCCATACCGACGAGTGTCTGCGTCTCACCTATTCCCAGGACGAGGCCGAGGTGCGCCGGGGCATCGCCCTCATCGCCGACGAAATCCGGCGGATATTCCCACAACCAGAGCACTGAGGAGAAAACATGCGACGAATCGGTGCAGTCCTGCTAGCCCTGTTGCTCCTCCAGTCCACCGGGCACGCGGCCTGCGAGTCGGGCGACTGCAAAAACGGCACGGGGCGGCTGACGGGCAGTGACGGCCGCGTCTACGAGGGGCAGTTCCGCAACGGCTACCTCTGGGGCACGGGCACGCTCACCTCGCCGGACGGCACGGTCTACAAGGGCCAGTTTGTCAACGGCCGTTTCCACGGCGAAGGTGTGCTCATCGGCAAGAACGGCCGGCGCTACACCGGCGGGTTCCGTGACGGGGTGATCCATGGCCGCGGCCGGCTGATCACCCCGGACGGCCTGGACTACACCGGTGAGTTTGAACTGGGCCGGTTCAGCGGCAAGGGCACCCTGTTCTATCCGGACGGCCGCGAGTACGCCGGCGACTTCCGCAGTAACGTGGTCGAGGGCAAGGGCAAACTCACCTACGCGGACGGTTCCACCTTTGAGGGTGATTTCGTCAACGGTCGGCCCATGGGCGAAGGGGTGCGTCGCTACCTGGACGGCTCGCGCTACACCGGCCGCTTTGTCGGCGACCGGCGCGAAGGGCAGGGCACACTCGAGCATGCGGACGGCAGCCGCTACGAGGGCGGTTTCGCGGCCGACCTGTACAACGGCCCGGGCACTCTGACCAGCGCGGACGGCACGGTCTCCACCGGCACCTTCAAGGCCGGGCTGCTCACCGGTGAGGGCACCCTGACCCGGGCCGACGGCGCGCGCTACGCCGGGGGATTCGCAGGTGGCCAACCCCAAGGCAAGGGGACCATGCGCTACGCCGACGGTTCGGTCTACGAGGGCACCTGGGTGGCGGGCAAGCGCGAGGGCAAGGGCCGCATGACCTACGCCGACGGCGGCCGCTACGACGGCGAGTTCGTTGCCGACCGGCGCGAGGGCAAGGGCCGGTGGAAGAGGGGAGACGGCACGGTCTTCTCCGGCGCCTTTGCCGGTGACAACCCGGTGGAGCCGCCGCCCGCGAAACCGGTCCCTGCGCCCGAACCACCGGCAGAGGTCGCCGCCGCGGCCGCACCGGTGGTGGAGGATTCCCTGCCCCCCTCGGCCGGGCCGGCGCCTGAACCGGAACCAGTGGTGACCGAGCCCGCACCTGAACCTGCGCCGGAACCACCGGACCCCGCGCCCCAGGTCACCGCGACCAGGCCAGAACCGCAGGCCGCGCCGGCACAAGCAACGAAAGCGGTCGACGACGAAACCGTGGCCGGGGACGCGACCACGAACGCCGCCGCCGAGCCCGCGGCCCAGCCCGCTCAACAGGGCGGCGGCACCGAGCTGTACAGCCGCGGAGGTGTGCTCTACAGCGATGCCGCGGCGAGCACACCGTTCACCGGCAAGGCCCTCAACACCCTGGAAGACGGCTCCACCTACAAGGGCAGTTACACCAAGGGGCTGATGCACGGCCGGGGCGATCTGCAGCTGACCAGCGGCGACCGCTACATCGGCACGTTCCGCAAGGGTGAGCTGCACGGCCGGGGCGTGTACACCTACCAGGACGGCCGCCGCTACGACGGTTCCTTCAAGGACGGCCGCAAACACGGCCCGGGCACCTACACTTACCCGGACGGGTCGCGCTACACGGGCGTCTTCAAGGACGACCTGTTCCACGGCCAGGGGGTCTACCTGTTCGCCGACGGCAGCCGCTACGAGGGCGAGTTCCGCGCTGGCCTGTTCGCGGGCCGGGGCGTGCTCAGCTACGCGGACGGCAACAAGTACGTCGGCTCGTTCAAGGATGACCTGCCCGACGGGCAGGGGACGCTCACCGCAGCGGACGGCAGTGTCTACAAGGGCAGCTTCAAAGGCGGACGGCGCAACGGCAAGGGCCGGATCACCTACCCGGGCGGCCGCACCGTGCAGGGCCTGTTTGCCAACGACCGGTTGACACAGTGAGCATCGACCGGCCGGACCGGACCGTTTCCGGATCAGTTCAACCCCACAGGGAGCAGAAGATGTTGTGGAAGTACCGGACCATTTTGTTTGAATTGACCAAGGACGGCCTGCTCGGCGACCGCTACGTCGACGACGAGGAGATGGAGAAGACCCTCAACGAGATGGGCGCGCTCGGCTGGGAACTGGTGAATGTGACCCTGCTGCAGGACGGCCTGCTGGCCATCCTCAAACGGCCCGTCGGTGCGGACACCGTGGCGGTCGGGCCGGCGGTGCGGGCGGCCGCGGTGGCCGAGCCGGTCGACGAGGCGATGGCCGAGCCGGACGAGGAGGTCGAGGAGGCGCCGCTCATGGTCACGCCGTTCCTGCGTGAGCGGCCGCGGCCGACACCTCCCGCCTTCCGCCAGCCGGTCAGTGCGATGGAGATGGACGACGAAGACGAACTCCCGCCCCTGCGCGGTCTGGAGCAACAGCGGCAGGGCGGCCGGGAGCGGCGCGAACCGGATTTCTTCGATGACATCCGCATCTCCTGACCCGGCCCGGATCCGGCCACGCTGTTCCTGCACAGGACTCGACTGAGGACGCATGGGCGGCTATATCCTCAAACGGCTCTTGCTCATGATACCGACCCTGTTCGGCGTCATGCTCATCACCTTTGCCATCACCCAGTTCGTGCCCGGCGGGCCGGTGGAGCGGCTGGTGGCGCAGCTGAGCGGCTACGGCGCGGGCGGCGACACCACCAGCGGCGGTCTCTACCAGGGCAACAAGGGGCTGGACCAGGAACGGGTCGAGCAGCTGAAGAAGCTCTACGGTTTCGACAAGCCGCCGCTCACCCGCTTCCTCGCCATGATGCGCCAGTACCTGGTGTTCGATTTCGGCCACTCCTACTACCACCACATGAGCGTCGCCCAGCTGGTCGTCTCCAAGCTGCCGGTGTCCATGTCGCTTGGCCTGTGGACCTTTCTCATCGTCTACTCGGTGTGCATTCCGCTCGGCATCGCCAAGGCGGTGCGTGACGGCTCGGCCTTCGACGTGGCCACCAGTACGGTCATCCTCGTGGGCTACGCCATCCCGGGCTTTGTGCTCGGCATCGTCCTCATCGTCCTGTTCGGCGGCGGCAGTTTCTGGAGCGTGTTCCCGCTGCGCGGCCTGGTTTCGGACAACTGGCACCAGCTCGGTTGGGCGGGCAAGGTTCTCGACTACCTCTGGCACATGGTCCTGCCCGTCACCGCCTCCACCGTGGGCAGCCTGGCGGTCATGACCCTGCTCACCAAGAATTCCTTCCTCGAAGAGATCCGCAAGCAGTACGTGGTCACCGCCCGGGCCAAGGGGCTGGAGGAGGGGCAGGTGCTCTACCGGCATGTGTTCCGCAACGCCATCATCCCGATCATCACCGGCTTCCCGGGCAGTTTCATCACCGCCTTCTTCACCGGCAGCCTGCTCATCGAGACCATCTTCTCGCTCGACGGCATGGGATTGCTCGCCTATGAGTCGGTGATGAACCGCGACTACCCGGTGGTGCTCGGCACACTCTATTTCTTCACCATCATCGGCCTGGTGTCGCGGCTGCTCTCCGACCTCTCCTATGTGCTGGTCGACCCGCGCATCAGCTTCGAGGCGCGGGGCTGACATGACGGCCGGACGCGGGCGCGGCAGCAGCCTCTGGCGGCGACGGTGGGCGATCTTCCGCGCCAACCGCCGCGGCTACTGGTCCCTGGTGCTGTTCCTCATCCTCTTCGGCCTGAGCCTGTTCGCCGAGGTGCTGAGCAACGACCGGCCGCTCATGGTCCGCTACGAGGGTCAGCTCCATTTTCCGCTCTGGCGGATGTACCCGGAAACCACCTTTGGCGGCGACTTCGACACGGAAACCGATTACCAGGACCCCTACATCCGCGAAAGGCTGAGCGCGGGCGACAACTGGGTGCTGTTTGCGCCCAACCCCCACAACTTCAACTCCATCAACCTGGATCTGGACCGGCCGGTGCCTTCGCCGCCCACCCGCGAGAACCTGCTCGGCACGGACGACCGCGGCCGGGACGTGTTCGCCCGGCTCATCTACGGGTTCCGCATCAGTGTGCTCTTCGGCCTGGCCCTGACCGCGGTCGGCACCCTGCTCGGCATCCTTGCCGGCGCCCTGCAGGGCTATTTCGGCGGCCGCTTCGACCTCATCTTCCAGCGCTTCATCGAACTCTGGGGCTCCATGCCCGAGCTCTACCTGCTCATCATCTTCGCCTCCATCTTCAAGCCGAGCATGCTGCTGCTGCTCGTGCTGCTTTCCCTGTTCGGCTGGATGGGGCTGTCCGATTATGTCCGCGCCGAGTTTCTCAAGGGCCGGAACATGGAGTACGTCAAGGCGGCCCGGGCGCTCGGCGTGGGCAACGCCACCATCATGGCCCGCCATCTGCTGCCCAACAGTATGACGCCGGTGATCACCTTCCTGCCCTTCCGCATGTCCGGGGCCATCCTCGCCCTGACCAGCCTCGATTTTCTCGGCCTGGGCGTGCCGCCCTCAACCCCCAGCCTGGGGGAACTGCTCGCCCAGGGCAAGGCCAACATCGAGGCCTGGTGGTTGTCGCTCTCCACCTTCATCGTTCTGGTCGGCACCCTGGTGCTGCTCATCTTCATTGGCGAAGCCCTGCGCGAGGCCTTCGATCCCCGCAAATAAAACGGGGGAACCGGCATGGCCGGTTCCCCCGTGTTCGCTCCAGACTGCGGTCGCGTCGCTTCAGTGGCGGTGCTGCTGCAGGTGCTGCATCTCGTGGCGCAACTGGGCGAGTTCGTCGCGGAACCCGGCGCGCAGCTCCGAGAGTTCAAAATACAGGTCCCGGGCCGTGTACTCGAGCTGCGGCTCGCCCGCGTCCCCCTCACGCCGGGCCGGGATGAGCGGCATGCGCGCACACACGTCCTCCTGCCAGCTGGCGTAGCGGCTGACCGCCGTTGCCAGGGTGGCCGGACCGCCGTCGCCGTGCAGCAGGGCGGTGTAGAGGTAATTGACCAGCGCGCCGGTGTCGGTGTTGTCCTGACCGGCGGTGCGACCGAGCAGGGTGACCACCGCGCCGACCAGCTGCACCAGGGCGCGCTGGCCCGCATCGTCGGTCAGGTCGCGCAGGATTGCGGTCTGCTCCAGGGCCGCGTGCACCTGCTCGCGCGTCGGGCTGCGGACCACCCCGGGCAGCAACGCACCGAGGCTGGTGAGCACCGGTTCGCGTTCCGCCGCGGACGGGGCAACGGCGGTGGCCAGGCCCAGGCCGGCGGCTGGCGCGGTGGGCTGCTCGGCGGCGATGGTCGCCTCGAGCGCTCGGGTGAGGTCGTCCTCGGCCGCGGTGTGCAGTTCCTCCTCGTCGTCATCACTCGCCTCGCCAAAGAAGTCGAACTGGGGCTCCAGGTCAGGTTCCGCACTCTCCCCGCCGGCACTGTCCAGCCCGAGGGTCTCGTCGGCACCGGCCGGGTCGACCGGCAGGTCGGCGAGCAGGGTGGCCAGCGGTGTTTCCTCCACCACCCGTGCCTCGTCCGCCGCTTCCCCGTCCGCCGGCTCGGCCGCAGCCTGCTCCGCCTCACCGAAGAACAGGTCGAGTTTCTCGTCGATGTCCGCGAGCGGCGAGAAGGACAGCCCGGCCTTCTCCTCCTCCTCGGAGAAGCCGCGTTCCTCCTCGGCATCGGCCAGGGCCGCGGGCAGCTGGTGGTCATCGGCGAAGAAGAGCGACTGCTCGATCTCCTCCACTGAGGGACTGGCTGTGGCCGGCTGTTCCGGCTCGTTGCCCGGGTCGGCGAAGAAGCTGTCCAGCCGGCTCTCGATGTCCTCCAGACCCCGCTCCTCCGTCATTTCCTCCAGGCCGAGAGCATCAACGAAATTGGGCTCGTCGACCTCGCTCAGCGCGATCTCCGGCTCGCTCGCAGCGGGCCGGGTGTCTGCACTGGCGTCCGCCCCGATTTCCGGCAGAGCCTCGGCGCCCTCGTCGTCGGTGACCGGCTCGGCGAAGAGATTGTCCAGGGTGCCCTCGAGATCGAAGTTCTCGGGCGGAAGGTCCGCCTCCAGGTCGAATTGCCCCAGATCCGCCGTTGGCCCGACCGGGGGAGGCTCCTCCTCGCCGGCCGGTTCCAGGTCGAGCGACAGGGGCTCGTACTCGGCCGGCGTGGCTGCGGAATCGGCCGCCGGCTCGGTGAAGAAGCTGTCCAGGCTGGCCTCGAGATCGAGCCCGGCCGGGGTCGTCTCCAGCCCCAGGTCGATGTGGTCGGCCGGCTCTTCGGCATCGGCCAGGGCCGCGGTCGGGCCGGCATCAACGGAGAAGTCCAGATCCAGGGCAGCGTCCGCCGGCGACTCGTCGCTCTCGCCCTCCGTCTTCGCAAAGAACACGTCGAGCTGCTCGGCCAGGTCGTCCTCGGCCGGCAGATCCCGTTCCGGTGACGTCCGCTCGCTCTCCTCGGCCCCGGACAGGGCCGGCGCCAGTCCCCGCCGGTCATGCAGGCTCGCCTCGATGTGACCGTCGGCCAGTTCGTCGTCCAGCGGGTGGATGGCCTCGGGCGGCAGAACCTCGTCGGGGTACTGGACATCGGCGGATTCCATCGCCGGTTTGCTCGTCTCGGCGAACAGGCTGTCGAGTTCCGTGGCCAGATCCATGCCGGCCTGCTCGTCCGCGCCGTGGTCCGTGTCCAGTTCGATGGGAAAGGCCTGGGCCAGCGCCGCACCGTGGTCCGTGGTCGCCTCGTCCAGGCCGGCGAACGGCTCCGAAGCGATGTCGGCGGCGGCGGCCGGTGTGCTGATCTCCCCCACCACCTCGTCGATCCGGGCCTCGTCGATGGGGACCTGGCCCGGGGCGGCGATGAGCAGCTTGAGGTGGTCGAGGCGGTTGATCTGGGCGGTGATGATCTTCCGGGCCTGGGCGTCGTCCAGACCGCTCTCGGCACGGTCGGCCACCTGCTCTAGGGCCTCGGCAAAGGAGTGGAGCAGGGCGAAGGCCTCGGGGTGGGCCCCGGCCCGCTGTTCGCCGATGTACTCGCCGAGTACCTGCAGCCCCTGCACGAGCACCAGGGCCAGCCGGTTGTCGGCCACCTGGGCGCGGAATCCGACCAGGCTGGCGGTGTACTGGGCGAGGCTTTCCTCGGTCACCTCCCAGTCGAGACTGAGAATGGCCGCCTTGAGCAGCTTGCGATGGTCGCCGCCGCTGTCCACCGGCGCGGGCACGGCGGCTCTGATCTCCAGGACCGGGTCCTTGGTCTGGTCTTTCTCGCCCAGGGCGATCTGGTACTGGAGGATCTTGAACTTGCGGATATCCGCCTTGAGGATGCGGGTGATCTCCTCGCCGGAGATGTTCGGCGAACTCACCGCCTTTTCGAAATCGTAGAAAAAGGTGAGCAGCAGCTTGATGGAGTTGGGGTGGGCGTAGGCCCCCTTGCTGCGGATGTAGCTGCCGATCTTGTCCAACCCCTGGAGGTAGACCTCGGCCACCTTGTCGCCTGCGTAGACCGACTCCAGGTTGGCCACCTCGTCGGCCAGTTCCTGGAGGATCTCGTCGGTGATCTCCCAGTCCAAGGACAGAATGGTCGATTTGAGCCGGGTGAGCGCCGACGATTCCTCGCTGGAGAATTCGAACAGGTCGACATCCCCGGTGTCGAAGGACTCGTTGGCGAACAGGGTCAGGTCCTCGAATTCGTCGATACTGTCAATTTGGACGCGTTTCGTTTTCTTCATATCCCGCCTCTCGTGGGGACTGTCCGGAACCAGCGGTCACATCAACTTCTTCTGGATCGAGATGACCGTGGAGGATATAATTTTTTTTAATGTTTCCGGAACGTTGTATCCGGTGAGGGCGCTTGCCTCAAAGGTCGGCACCTTGAGCTTGCTGTTCAGGTCCTTGTCGAGCACCGAGGTCGGCAGGACCGGGATGCCCTGGTTGCGCAGGTCGACCTTGTTGTACTGCAGTACCAGTGGCAGGCGGAAGATCGACTCCTTGTAGTCCTGCAGGTTCTCGTGCAGTTGGTTGAGCGAGCGGATGTTCTTCTCGCGCATCTGCTCCTGGGCGTCGGCGACGAAGACGATGCCGTCCACGCCCTTGAGCACCAGCTTGCGGGTGGCGTTGTACTTCACCTGGCCGGGCACCGTGTACAGCTGGATCTTCAGGTCGTAGCCCTTGATCTGCCCCATGTTGAAGGGGAGGAAGTCGAAGAACAGGGTGCGGTCGCCGTGCGTCTTCAGGCTGATCATCTCGGACTGGATCTGCCGGGAGAACTTGCGGTTGATGTACTCGAGGTTGGTGGTCTTGCCGCCGCGGCCGGGGCCGTAGTAGACAATCTTCACCTGGACGATTTTTTCCCTGAGATTGATGAAGCTCACAATCGCTCTCCTGCCGCCCGGGGGGGCGCAAACCTGCGGTGAACCGTGCGGCAGCGGCCCGGGGCAACGGTCCCGGCTCACTTGCGGTTCCAGATCTTCTTGATGCGCTCGATGGTCTCGACGACGTTGAGCCGCAGGAAGCCGAGCGAAATGGCCTTGCCGAACATGGTGATGAGCAGCAGTTCGTCGTCGATCTTGGAGAAATGGATGTTGCATTCCATGCCCTTGTGGAAGAGCAGGGAGAATTCCTGCTCGCCCACCAGCTTGGCCATGGCGTCGACCGTGGCAAAGTTGCCGGCGGCCAGGGCGGCGAAGGAGTAGACGTCGTACTTGGAGGTGCCGTTGTCCTTGGCGGTGATGATGTTGCCGGCCATGTCGATGATGATGACGCAGTCGACGCCGATCTTGATGAGCTTTTCCGTCAGGATTTCATCTATTTTTTCAAGTTGTTCCTGGCTGACAACCCCATAGTTCATAAAGCTACCTCGCAGACTCGGGAAGATGTTGGTGACGAAGAGACGGCCGCGGTCTCAGACCTGCGGCCGGGGAGGCGGTGTCGTTGCCTCCGGATCCTGGCTGGAAAAGCGCTGCAGCAAGGCGGGCCGCGAGGCCCGATGGACCGACTACATTTCTGATATCGCGACTATACGCGAGAACGGGGTGGAGATGAAGCGGTTTTTCCCGGACCATGTTTTTTTGCCCGGCCTAGCGGTTGCCCATGGGGCCGAGCTTTTCCTTGAACCGGGCGTTCACCGCATAGACGAAGGCGAGCAATTGGGCCACCGTCTGGTAGAGTTCGGCCGGAATGGGCGCGCCCACCGGCACCCGGGCGAGCAGTTCGACCAGGTCCGGGTCTTCGCTGATGTGCACCCCCGCCTCGCGGGCCGCGGCCAGGATCCGCTCCGCGGTCAGGTTGGTGCCGCTGGCCACCACCTTGGGCGCTGCGCCGGTGGTGCGGTCGTAGAGCAGGGCAACGGCCTTCTTCGCTTTCGGTGTATCCTGAGCCATGGTTCCGGTCTCCGTTCACGCCCGCGTGTCCACCATGCCGGTGACCCCGTGGACGATCCGTTCGAGCAGGGCGCTGACCGGCTCGCGCGCGCCGACCAGGAACTGCACCGAGGCCAGCTCGGCGCCGCTTACATGCTGTTCGAGTTCGCCCCGGTGATCGGCGAGGAAGCGGGCTCGTTCGACATCCTCGGAGAGAAAGCGCAGGGCCAGCTTGCCTTCCACCTGCTGGATGCTGATCTGCAGGTTGCCGAGCCCCTCCAGCCGCAGGTGCAGCTCGTAGCGCTGGGGTGGCGGTGCCTCCCCCTCCTGGTCCGGGTCCCGGCCCTGGTCCGCGTCGACCAGCAGGTAGCCCTGGTCGAGAAAGGAGAAGGGCAGGGGCAGAAAAAAGAGCGACTCCCCGGCCAGGCGGATCTGCAGGAGCTGAAAGAGTTCGATGGAACGGACCAGCTGGTCGGCCTGGGTCGCCCCGCGCTCGCCCGCCGGCAGCTGCTGGCCGAGTTCGAGCAGGGCGAACTTGAGGGTGCGCACCGCCTCCTCCTGCCGCCCCTCGGCGAGCAGCCGCTCCATGTTCACCCCCAGCCGGTCGATCACCTCGTGCAGCTGGTTCCCGTCCGGGAGCGATCGCCGGGCGGTGGTGGTACCGGCGGACTCCAGCTCGGCCAGCAGGGTGACCAACTGCGCGAGCGGCGCGCCAGCGGCTGTGCCGGCGTTCGCCAGCAGGGGGAGCAGGGCGGTGTGGAGCAGTTGGGCGGGCTGACCCTGGCCCGTTGCCAGCAGAGTGGCGAGCGGCGCCGGGTCGACCCCGGCGGGCAGGAGCGCCTGACCCGCAGCCGGCCGGGCGGCCAGATTGGTGAACAGGGTGGCCAGCGTTGCGGCCCGGGCCGCGGGCTCCGGGGCGAGGGTGCCGCCCTGGGCCAGTTGCCCCAGCTGCGAGCCGATCTCGGCGAAGAGCGCGGTGCGCTCACTGCCCGGCGCGCTGGTGAGCAGCGCCGCGGTGCGTCCGAGCAACTGGCTGAGCGGAGGCGCCGACCCGTCGGCCGGGGTCGTCCGGCCGGCAAGGGCGGCGAAGTACTGCAGGGTCTCCCGGCTGGTCCCGCTCAACCCGGGCAGGTGGGCGGACTGGTCGGCCAGACCGGTCAAGGCGGGCAGGGTGGCGCCCTGCTGGCCGATCAGGTGGATGGTGGTGCCGATCATCCGGTGCACCGGGTTCGGCAGGATCTGCAGCTCCACCCGCGGCACGAGCGCGGTCACCTGCAGGTCGAGGCGCGCGCCCACCTGCAGCGGCGTGTTCGATTCGGCCAGCACCTGGCGGCCGCCGATGTCGATGGCGAACTGGCCGGTTCCGGTGCGCGCGCTGATCACCCCCTGGAGCAGCTGGCCCTGGGCTGAAGGGCGCCTGCTGCTGACCGCCGGACTGGTAGGCGGGCAGCTGCTGGATGCGGAGGATGGGGAGGGCGGCGCTTGTCGGATCCATGACCTGGCTGGTGGCTGTGGCCCGGCGAGCGGGCGGTCAGAGCGGGTGCACGTTCTCGCGCAGCTGCCGTCGTTGTTCCTTCAGACAGCAGGAGATGAGCTGATCCCTTGTTTTCGGCGTTACTTCAATAAAATGAAAGGCAACTTGAAAGCGGTTTCGACGGAGCCGGTAGGCGCGGATCACATTTGCCAGGCAAAAGATGGGGTCCGGGTCCTCGGGCGGGGTGATCTCGAGCAGGATGCGCTGGCTGCTGGCCGGCTTTTCACTGAACAGGGCGAGCAGGCCGCTGCCGCTCAGGTCGAGGGTGGTGCCGGTCATCCGCCAGGACTCCACCCGCGAGTCGCTCTGCTCGGCGGTGTAGCTCGCCTTGACCGGGGTGTTGATGGGCACCCGGAAGTAGTCGCGCAGGGATTCCGGGGTGATCGGCTCGCGGGCGATGAAGCGCAGCCGCCGGGCGTCGATGACCTGCTCCAGCCGGGCGATGAGCACGATCTTCTCGCCGTGATGCTCCACCGCGATGCTGCAGTTGCCGTCCAGGCGCAGATCGTCGGCCTGCCAGGCGTCGGGCGGGAAGAGCAGCTCCAGGGCGGGCGATTCGGTGCGGGTGACCAGGGCATTGTTGCGGAACACCTCGCCGCTCTGGCCGGGGATGTCGACCACTGCCGGGACATTGGTGCCGATCCTGTCGAGCAGTTCGTCGATCCGGGACACGATCGCTCAGCCCCCGGTCGGGGGACTGTCCGGGTTGCTGACCAGCACGCGCATGCGCAACTGGCGGCGCTGCAGTTCGAAGCAGCAGGCCATGATCTTGTCCTGGCTCTCCGGGTCGATGACGTCGAAGTGCAGGGCCACGTGGAAGGTTTCCGCGCCCACCTGTTGACAGCGGACCACGTGGCCATAGGCGGTGATCAGGTCCATGGGCCCGGCCGGCAGGGTCAGCTCGATGCGCACCCGGCGGCCCTCTTCAAGGGGCGAGGAAAAGGTGCACAACAGGCCGCTGCCGCTCAGGTCGATGGTGTCGCCGAGCAGCCGCCAGGTTTCGCCTTCCCGGGCCAGTTCCTCGGGGATCACCGAACTGGCCGCCACCCGGGTGTTCGCCGCCACCCGAAAATAGCCGCGCGCCTGGCTGTGCCAGTCGATCTGCTCGATCACGCAGTCAAGCGTCTGTTCGTCACGGACAGCGACCAGGCGGGTGGTGAGCACCGCGGTCCGCTCGCCCAGGTCCACGGTCACCAGGCAGGTGCGGCTGGTGTCGATCCGTTCCGGGGCCAGGGTGGCCGGGGGAAAGTGGAGCACCAGGGCCGGGGGCTCGGCCTGGCCGGAGAAGCAGGGGAGCCGTTCCCGCTCGACCGCGCCGGTCAGCGGCACGTCGGCCCGCAGTGCGGTTTGGGGTTTCAGTTCGAGTGCACAACTGTTCTGTGATGGCAAGGTGTTACCTGCTGCTGGAGGGTGGCTGGGAGATGCTCGCTACCTTGCCATAAGCGCACCGGGATGGAAAGATTTTTTTGACGGCCGGGACGGGGCGGGCGGCGCAGGGAGCGGCCCGGGACGGGCTATCAGTTGGCCGAGCTGATGCGCCTGCCGGTCTGCACCACCGTCTGCTTGTAGCCGTGGAGGACCACGCCCCCCCGGCGCAGGGTGCGCAGTTCGTTCTGCTGCACGGCGAGAGCTGCGTTGAGGTGCGGCAACAGCCGCTGGTTGCGCTCCTGGATCTCCTGCATGAGCGAGAGCAGCTCCAGCACCCGGCCGTCCTGGCCGTCGCCTTGCCGGCGCAGCAGGGCGAGCACGGCGCTGTCGTCCGCCCGTACCGCCTCCTGCAGTTCGCCCACGCTCAGGCAGAGCTGGTCGATGCGTTCGTGGTCGTTACGGTACACGGCCTGTTCGATCTCGGCGTTCAGCCGCGCCAGTTCCCGGTACTGGTCGATGGTCCGGTCAAGCAGTGCGGTGCCCATCTTACATCGCCATGGCCAGGGGTTTGTAGGCGGCCATGGCCGCCGCGGCGCTGGCCAGGGGCGTGGTCGCCCCGCTCCATCGGCGCGGTCCCGGTCGTTGCCTTGGGCGCGGCCGCGGGCACACCGGTTGCCTGCCGTTTCTCTTCCTGGCTGATCTCGATGGCCTGGGCCCAGGTGGCGCGCAGGTCGGCGAGCAGCCCCTTGACCTCGACCAGCGGCTCCACGTCGTTCTTCAGGTTGGCCTGCATCATCCGCCGCAGCATGTACGCCGTAGAGCGCGGTCAGGTCGTCGGCCAGCACCGGGGCCTGGGTGCGGTCCAGGGTGGCGGCGAATTCCGAGACAATGGCCGAGGCCTTGTTGATGAAATAGGCCCGTTTGTCGGTCTGGCCGCCCTCGATGGCCTGGATGGCCTGGGCGAGGAAGCGGCCGGCGCCATCGTAGAGCATGAGCATGAGCTGCTCCGGCGAAGCGGAGAGGACCGTGTTGGCCAGGTACTGGTTGGTATATCCGTTCATCGTTTACTCCCGCTCATCATATTGGTGATCGCCGTCATCTGCTGGCTCAGGTAGCTGGATTGGGCGTTGAGACCGCTTATCAGGGTTTCCATGGCGCTGAACTGCGCTTCCAGGGTTTTCTGGCGCTGTTCCAGGCGCGCCTGCACGGCATCGACCTTGGTGTCGATCCGTTTCAGGTTGTTGGTGATGCTTTCTTTGCGTCCCTGCAGCAGGCCGCTGCCGGAGCTGGTCATCTCGAACAGGTAGTTCTTGAACCGGGTGGCCACGCCCTCGACCCCGTCCTCGCCGGCCAGCAGGCTGACCACGCTGTCCAGGTTTTCGTCGATGGCCGCACCCAGGGTTTTTTCGTTCACCTTCAGGGTGCCGTCCTTCTGGGTCTCGAACCCGAGCTGGCTCAGGGCCCGCAGCGTGCCGGAGTTCTCCGCCGGCTGGGTGAGCATGGTCTGCAACCGGCGCTTGATGGCGTTGATGCCGGCGTCACCGCCAAGCACGCCGCCGCCCTCGCCGTTGATCACCGACTGGCTGGTGATGAAGCTGATCACCTTGTTGTAGCCGGTGGCAAACCCCTCGATGGCCTCCTTGATCGCCGCCTTGTCCACGTTCACCGCCAGGTTGGTGGTGGCGCCGACCTCGGCCTTGCGCAGGTCCAGGGTCATGCCCGGGATCGCCTCGGTGAGCGTGTTCGAGTCGCTGTAGATGTCGATGGTGTCCACCCGCACGTGCGCCCGGGCGGCCTGCTGGATGGGCACGCCCAGGTCGAGACTGGCGGCGCCGCCGGTCAGGCCGCTGACGTCCAGGGAAAACTCTTTGGCCACGGTCTCACCGGTGAGCACCATGCGAAAGGGCGTGGTGCTGCCGTCGGGGTTGACCGTGCCGTCGTTGATAATCGCCGCGCGCACCCCCAGGTCCGCCTTGTTGATCGCCGCCATGATGCCGGTGAGGGAGTTCTCGCCCTCGCCGATGTCGATGGTGTGCGTTTCCTCGCCCACGCTCAGGCTGAGGGTGCCGGTGCCGAACAGGGCGTTCGCTGCTGCTGGCCACCCCGTTGCTCACCGATTTCTGCACCCGGGCGAGCGACACCACCTCGACCTCGTAGCTGGCGCCGGGCACCGGCGTCGCGCGAGGCCGAGGCGGTGAAGAACTCGTCGGAGCCGAGCGTGGTCGAGCGCTTGAGCAGGGTGTCGCGGTAGTTCAGATCCTTGATCGAGTCGGCAAACGATTTGAGCCGCGTGTCCAGCTCGGTGAAGGCCTTGAGCCGGTTGTTCAGCCAGGTCTTGTCCGCCTCCAGCCGGGTGAGCGGCTGGCGCTCGATGTTCATCAGCTGGTCGATGATGCTGCTGGTGTCCAGCCCGGTGGCCAGGCCGCCGAATTGAATGGTCATGATTCGCGTCTCCGCTCGTTCAGCTGACAGTGTCGACGAGGTTGCCGTTCAGTTCTTCGAGGTGTTCGGCTCAGTTCGAGCAGCTCCTCCTGGGGGATCTGCCGGATCACTTCGTCGGTTTCGCTGGTCGACGATCTTGACGACCAGCGTGTTCGAACCGGTGTCGCGTTCGAAGCGGACCGAATAGAGCCCGTCCTCGGTGATGGTTTTGATCTGGTTGAGCAGCTCTTCCGGCTGCGTGTTCGCGCTTTTGGCTGATCGTCTGCGCCTCCTGGCGCTCAGCCCGGCCGCGCTCCACCTGCCGGGCCGGTTCATTCGATCCGGGGCGGACTGGCGACCGCCGTACCGATGGCCTCGATCTGCATGGTAATCTCCTCCCTGTGCTGGGGAAAAAGGCGGGGCCGGGGGGACCGGGGACCGGTCCCCCCGGGAAGAGAGGCTTACTGGAGCAGGCTCAGGGCCAGCTGCGGCGCCTGGTTGGCCTGGGCCAGGATGGAGACACCGGCCTGCTGCAGGATGTTCTGCGAGGTCATCTTGCCAGGTTTCCTGGGCGATGTCCGCATCGAGGATGCGCGACCGGGCGGCCGAGATGTTCTCAGCGATGTTCTGCAGGTTGGCGATGGTCGACTCGAACCGGTTCTGCACCGCACCGAGGTCACCGCGCATGTTGTCGATCTGCATCAGCGCGCCGTCCACGGCCTCGATGGCCTTGGAAGAGCCGTCCACCGAGGTGATGTCCAGCGTGTTGATGGACTGCAGGGTGCTCACGTTGGCCGCATTGGCTGTTGCGTTGTTGA
>CAVWHP010000027.1:0-179870 GCA_963754825.1 uncultured delta proteobacterium
CACGGCGACGATGAGCCCCGTACAGAAGCCGACAAACAGCTTGACCACCGGGTCGGCGCCGATGCGGGCGTTGCCCAGCCAGAACAGGGCCCAGACGAGGGTGGAGCCGGCGGCGAGCAGCAACCCCGTGCCGCTCAGCCCACCGAAATGGGTGAGCTGGCCGCGGGTGGCGATCAGCACCGCACCGACAAAGCTCACCCCCACCGCCGCCAGCTGGCTGCGGCGGAGCGACTGGCCGAGCAGGGGCACGCTCAGCAGGGTGAGCACCAGCGGCCAGCCGTAGTTGAGGGCCATGGCGATCTGCCCGGGCAGCAGGCTGTAGGCCGTGAACAGCACTAGATAGTAGAGGAAGGGGTTGAGCAGGCCGAGCAGGGCGGCGCGCAGCAGCACCGGTCGCGGCAGGGTGCGCAGCTGGCCGAGCTGGCCGCGGCCGAGGAGGATGAGCAGCAGCGCGCAGGTGGACACCGCCGCCGCACAGACGAGCAGGGTGTAGGGCGAGACCTGGCGCAGGGCGATCTTGAAGGCCGAGGCGGCCGTGCCCCAGAAGAGGACGACCAGCAGGGTGAGCAGGACGGCCTGGCGTTGCCGGTGCATGGCAGCCTCCGAAAAAAAAGCCCCCCGAACGGGGGGCTGGCGGTCGGGCCCGGGTCGGGCGGGGCTTCAGTCGAGGGCGCGTTCGCCCAGATTGCCGTAGCGGTGGTAGTTGTCGCAGATCGACTGCTGCTGCGCGTACTGGAGCAGCTCGACGCGGCCGTCCATGCACACCGGTGTGCGCGCGATGTAGGCGCCGGTTTTCGCCGCCGCGGTGGCGACCACGGCCGGCACGCGCTCGGCGGCCGCGTAGCGCAGGCGCCGGCTGCCGGTGATCACCGCGGCCACCTGCTCGTCCGTCTGGCGGAGCAGGGTCACGTCCCGGAGGAACTCGCGGCCGTAGCGGCCATCGAGGAAGGCGGTGACGCCGTTGGCCAGGCCGGGGGGCACACTCAGCTGCACCGCGCAGCCGGCGATCAGGGCCGCACCCACCCGGGTGAGGGTCTCGAACAGGCTGTCGTCCGCGTGCAGGCGGACCATCACCTGCTTGATCGGCCGCCAGCGGAGCAGGTTGTCCTGGCCGCGCAGGTGGAAGAAGTCCTGCACCCGGCCGAAGCACTGCTCCTGTTCGGCCAAGCAGCTGTGGATGGCCGGGATGGCCCGCTCCAGGTCGGCGCGGTACTCGCCCAGCTTGCCCCACTGGATGAGCCGGCGCCACTCCTGAGCGATCTGCAGCAGCCGGTGGTCGCCCCCGATGGCCGGGACGGGCGGCGGCGCGGTTTCAGTGATGGTCATGAACTGGCTCACGTAGTCCGGGCCGCCGGCCTTGAGTCCCGGGCCGAAGGCCGACTTGCCCATGCCGCCGAAGGGCTGGCGCAGGACGATGGCGCCGGTGGTGCCGCGGTTGATGTAGAGGTTGCCGGCAAAGATCCGCTCGGTCCAGCTGGTCCTGCTCGCGGTCGTCGAGGCTCTCCAGGCCGCTGGTCAGGCCGTAGCCGGTCTGGTTGACCAGGTCGATGGCGTCGTCCAGGCTGTCGGACGCGCATCACGCCGAGCACCGGGCCGAAGAACTCGGTCAGGTGGGTGTAGCTGCCCGGCTTGACCCCGTACTTGATGCCCGGCGACCAGAGGTGCGGGTTGTCGTCCAGCCATGGCGCGGCACGAGGGCCCACTCCTCGCCGGGCTCGAGCGTGGTCAGGGCCTGCTCCAGGTCGCCCGCGGGCGGCCGGATCAGCGGGCCGATCGCGGTTGCCGAGATCCCAGGCCGAGCCGACCCGGATGCTGGCCGCGGCGTCCACCAGCTGCTGGCGGAAGTGCGGGTCGTCGTAGACCGTCTGCTCGAGGATGAGCAGCGAGGTGGCGCTGCATTTCTGGCCGCCGTGGCTGAAGGCCGAGTGGAGGACGTGCTTGATCGCCTGGTCGCGGTCGGCCATGTCGGTGACGATGGTGGCGTTCTTGCCGCCGGTCTCCGCCGCCAGGTAGACCGAGGGCGACTGCTGGAGGATGCGCAGGCCGGTGTCGGTGCCGCCGGTGAGGATGATGCAGTCCACCAGCGGGCTGGCGGTGAGCACCGGGCCCACCTCGGCACCGGAGCAGGGCACGAACTGCAGGGCTGTCTGCGAGTCACCCCGGCCCGCCAGAAACACTGGCAGAGCACCCAGGCGGTGAGCACCGCGTCCGAGGCGGGCTTGAACATGACGGTGTTGCCGGCGGCCAGGGCAGCGACAATGCCGCCGCAGGGGATGGCGATGGGGAAGTTCCAGGGCGAGATGACCAGCACCACGCCCCGGCCGCGCACCTCGAGGTTGGGCCTGCGGTCGTACTCGCGCACCGCGTGCGGGTAGAACTCGGCGAAGTCGATGGCCTCGGAGACCTCCACGTCGGCCTCGGTGAACGACCTTGCCGGTGTCCGGCGGCGGCCGCGCCGATCAGGTCGCCGCGGCTGCGTGCGCAGTTCCATGGCCACCCGGGCGAGCACCGCGTGCCGCTCGCCGGCGCGTCAAATCGCGCCAGCCGTCCGGGTCGCCGGCGGGCGGTCTCCAGGGCCCGGCCCGCGTCCTCGGCCGTGGCCAGGGCATGGCGGCCGACCACCACCCGCGCATCGGCCCGGTTCGGGTCGCAGCAGTCGGCCGTGGCGCGGTCAGCAAAGATCTCCGCACCGCCGATGACCAGCGGAATCTGCATGGGCTCGTTCCCCGGTGCCTGCATCCAGCGGTCGCGGATGGTGGCGGCCCAGCGCCGGTTGGCGGCCAGCGACCAGTCGGTGTCCGGCTCGTTGACAAAGCTGTTGCGGTGCAGGGTGGAGACCTCCGGGGCAAAGGTCTCGGTGGTGCGGTCCTGGATGCGGTTGGGCCGGTCCTGGGCCGTGGCCATGGTCCGGCAGCCGGCCAGGAACCCTTCCTTGAGGAAGCTGCCACTCGCCCGAGCCGACCTGCAGGTCCGGGGCGTAGCGGAGGAAGTTCTCCGGGCCGGTGTTCTCGTCCAGCCGGCGGATCAGGTAGCCGATGGCGTTGATGAACTCGTCCTTGCCCGCCACCGGCGCGTACAGGAGCACGTCGCCCGAGGTCTCCTGCAGGGCGCGGCGCACGTGGTCGGCCATGCCCTCGAGCATCTCGAAGTAGAACAGGTGGCTGACGCCCTTGGCCTTGGCCAGCACCGCGGCGTAGGCCAGTTCGAACAGGTTGTGCGAGGCCACGCCCAGGTTGACCGCGGCGATGTTGTCCGGCTCCATGCCGAAGGTGACCATGCGCTTGTAGTTGGCGTCCACCTCGAGCTTGTTGTCGTAGGGGGCGAGCGGCCAGTTGTTGAGCACCGACTCGAGCCGCTCCATCTCCATGTTGGCGCCCTTGACGATGCGCAGCTTGATCGGCGCGCCGCCGGCCGCGACCCGGGTCCTGGCCCATTCGGTCAGCTGCCGCTGGATGGCGAAGCTGTCCGGCAGGTAGGCCTGGAGGACGATGCCGGCCGAGTAGTCGCGGAACTCCTCCTGCTCCAGGGTGGCGATGAAGGCCTGGTAGGTGATCTCCAGGTCGCGGTACTCCTCCATGTCCAGGTTGACGAACTTGGCCACCCGGGTGCCATCCGGCCGGATGAAGAAGTTCTGTTGCGCCACCCGGTAGATGGCCGAGAGCCGCTCGACCAGGGTGGCCACGGTGTGCTCGAAGTCGAGCGAGCTGATCTGCGAGAAGATGGTCGAGATCTTGATCGAGATGTACTCGATGTCCGCATCCTCCATATCGCGAATGTAGGTGGCCAGCCGGTGGGCCGCCTCCCCCTCGCCGAGCACCGCCTCGCCCAGGTGGTTGATGTTCATGCGGATGCCCTGGGCCTTGCGCCGCTGCAGGTGGGCGTGCAGTTCCTCGTGTTCGCCCGGGATGATGGCCCGGCTGCTGCTGGCGCGCATCTGCTCGATGAGCTTGGGCACGGCCATGGAGGAGAAGTACTTGCCCATGCCGATGAACATCTGCACGACCAGTTTCTCCACCCGGCCGAGAAAAACCGGCACACCCTCCTCGGCCATCAGGCTGGCCAGCTGATCGGCCACCCGCTTCGGGTTGTTTGAGCGGAAGCTCTGGTCGATCATGCGGGTGAGCAGGACCTTGTCCCGGGGATGGGTGAGCAGCCGTTTCATCTGCTCCTGGATGTGCCGCTCCTCCTTGGTGAGGAGCTGGTTGGCGCGGTTCTGCCACTGTTCGGCCAGGGCGATGGCCTGCTCGACGATCTGCTGGTCGGCTGCGTGCATGGAGGGAGCCTCGGGGGACGGCAAGGGGCGGCTCGGTGCCGCAGGAGGGCGGCCGGGGCGGGGAGCCCGCCCGGCCCGCCGGAGTGGTGACGGATCAGGGGCGCGGTCGGTTCGGACCGCGGCGACCGGGACGTGGGCTAGAGCCCCTTGTCCTCGGGGTAGCTCGAGTTGAAGGTGTAGGAGGCGACCGTGCCGTCCGTGGCGAAGCGGACCACCAGGTCGCGAGTTTTGGTGTCGCTCACGCCGTAGCGGTAGTAGCCGTAGGACCAGGTCTGCAGACCGTCCTCGACGCCGGTGCGCCACGGCTGGCCGAACATCTGCTCGATCTGGGCGCGGGTGGTCTGGTTGAGCGTGATTTGCCGCACCATGTGGACGTTGAAGTCCTTGCCGGCACTGACGCAGCCGGCCAGGAGCAGGCCGCAGAGCAGGGGGAGGAGGGGGCGGAGCAGGGTGGGCAGGTGCATGGTCGGATCCTTGAGGGTGTTCGGTTTGCGGGTCAGGCGGCGCCGGCGTCTTCCTGGTTGATCAGCGCCTTCTGGGCGGCCAGTTCCACCTTTTCGAGCAGCTCGCGCACGTCTATGGGCTTGAGGCAGTAGTCAAAGGCGCCGCCTTGCATACCTTCGATGCCGGATTGCACCGAGGCGTGGCCGGTGAGGATGATCACCTCGGTGAGCGGCCAGCGTTCCTTGACCTGACGCAGGCACTGGATACCGTCCATGCCCGGCATGTTCATGTCCATGATGATCACGTCGGCAGGGGTTGTGTCCAGAAGGTCCAGGGCGTCCAGGCAGCATTCGGCGACGCTCAGCCTGATCCCCTTGCGGGACAGATGCTTGAGCATGACTTCCTTGAAATCGGGTTCGTCGTCCACCAGCAGCAGGCGGATGCGCAGCGCGGCGTCGAGTTGGAAGGCGTGTTCACTGCTCATGGTGCAGGCAGGTCCTCGGTCTCATGGATGGATGGGGTACGTGGCAGCCGCCGCGTGCCCGGGAGCGGACGATGGCCGCTGCTGGACCCGGTCCGGTACGGCGTCGGATGAGAGTACAATACTTTTGGCAAAGAACAAAAGATTTCTTCTCTTCCGGGGGCGGGATGGGGCACGCCACCGGAGCGGCGGGCGGGCGGTCGTGCGAAAAAAAAGGCTGCGGCAGGAAGGTTCCTGCCGCAGCCGTGAAGCGGGGGAGTGATCCGGGGATCAGTGTTCCAGCTTGATGCCCGCGCCTTCGAACAGGAAGAGCAGGCCGAAGCCGTACCACATGGTGTAGATGACGTAGAAGGCCAGGGCGGCGATGAGCATGAACAGCTCCTCCTTCACCGGTTTCACTTCGACCTTGTAGTAGTTGTACGCCGGTTCGACCGCCTTGGTCATACAGTTCTTGACGAACTTGGCCTGGGCGAAGTTCTCCGACTTGGTCATGTCCTTTTCCATGGCGGCCAGGGCCTGGTACCAGGAGTAGATGGTCTGCCGTTCGTCGACCCCGTATTTCGCCTGCAGGAGCTCGCCCTTGTTGTGGTACATGGCGTCGGCGTCCTCGAGCATGATGGTGATCATGGAGCCGAAGTCCCCCTTGACGGCAACTTTCTCGCCGTCCGCGGTGGCCTCGATATTGTTGGTGGCAAACAGCTTGGCCGTGATCGCCGCCGCTTCCGGCGATTTCATTTTCAAGGTGGTGGTGAATTCCTGTCCCTTGTACTTCTCGGCCGCCTTCACCTGGTCGGGAATGTAGTAGGCCGAGCCCTTGGACAGTTCATTGAAGAAGTTGTCGAGATAATCGAGCCCGTTGACCTTCTGGTCGCCATGCGCGGCCGGGAACAGCGGCATGAAGATGGCGATGAGGACCGCGAAGAACGAGGCGAGCAGCAGGTAGCCGCGTGTTTTCAGTTGTGCTGGAGTCGACATGATCAGTGAGCCTCCCCTGACTTGAGTACGTTGAGGTTGGTGAAGAAGCAGTAGAAGACCCAGATGGCGAAGGCGGTGATGATGATGAAGAACCCGCCGATGCCGATCAGGTCAACGGTCTTGATGAAACCGGGGCCAACTTCGATGTACCCCATCTTCATGAGTTTTTCCGGCAGGGCGCAGAGCCGGTTGAGGAAGCCGGCGGTGACCGTGACCGCGTAGAAGCCGCGGATGGTGGTGCCCGGGACGACCTTGGTGACGATGGAGCCGACCTGGATGCCGATGAGCGAGCCGAGCAGCATGCCCATGGCCAGGGTGTAGAAGATGAAGCCGTAGATGGCGTACTGGCTGATGGCCGCGTAGCCGGCGGTGAAGACGATCTGGAAGATGTCCGTGCCGACCGTGGTCATTGAAGAAACGCCCAGACCGTAGACGAAGATCGGGAAGGTGAGGAAGCCGCCGCCCACGCCCATGATGGACGCCGCCATGCCGACGATGAAGCCGGCGATGACCAGGAAGATGGAGGAGATGCGCCGGCCGCCGGGGGTGATGCTCTCGTCGAAGGTCAGCATCGGCGGAATATTGACGGACTGCAGCCGTTTGCCGAGCGGCGGGATTTCCTCGGCGATCTTGGTGGCTCCTTCCTCTTTGACCACCGCTTTCTTGCGGGACTTGAGGAAGTCGTTCATGGCGTAGAAGGCGAGGAAGCCGAGGATGACCACGTAGATCGCGGTGATGAACATGTCGCTCAGCACCGGGTTGGCGTCATAGATCTTGCGGTTGATGTAGCCGCCCAGGGTCGAGCCGGCGATGGCGCCGATGAGGAAGGTGACGGCCAGCGACACCGAGATGTTGCCCATCTTGCGGTGCAGGACCGAGCCCATGATCGCCTTGGCGAAGATGTGGAACAGGTCGGTGCCCACCGCCAGGATACCCTTGACGCCGGCGCTCATCAGGGCCGGGGCGATGATGAAGCCACCGCCCGCGCCGATGCAGCCGGTGATCAGGCCGGCGCACAGGCCGACCAGGATCGAGGCGCCGAAGATCAGGTTGGTGTAGTGCGAGGGGCCGTAGGCGGACTTGCCGCCGATGAAGCCGGGCATGGCGCCGGCGACCGAGTCGGCAAAGGCCATGCCGCCCAGGAACACGGGGATGAGCAACAGGCCGAGAACCAGCAGCCTTTTCCGGCTTTTCAGGATGTTGTTGGACATCTCCAATTCCCACCGGGCGTGGGCCTTGGCCCCGGCCATCATGAATTGGTTCAACTCACGAAAAAACTTCATTGTCTTCTCCTTTGGGTTGTCGAGATACTACGGGATACGGGTTGCACCTGGGTTTGCGACCGGTCAGCCTGGGGCGGGACATGTCGCGTTTGATCTGAGCCATTTCGATCTTTTCCTGCTGGGTCCGCTTGCGCTCGTAGGCGGCGTTGAGCTTTTCGAACAGCGGGTCGAGTTCCATCGGCTTCATCAGGTAGTCGAAGGCGCCGTACTTGATGCCGTTGATGCCGGACTCCACCGAGGCGTGCCCGGTGAGCATGACAACCTCGGTCATCGGCGTCATCTTCTTGATCTCGCGCAGGGTTTCGATGCCGTCGCGGCCCGGCATCTTGACGTCGAGCAGAACCACGTCGTAGTTTTTCTTGGCGATCATCTCCAGCGCCGTGTCCCCGTCCGGGGCGCACTCACACTCGAGATCGCGTTTGGTCAGCCGCTTCGAGGTCATCTCGCGGAATTCCTCTTCGTCGTCGACGATCAGTACGCTGTACAGTGCCATGTGCATTCTCCTTGTTACTCGGTTGTCATGAAAAGGGGAGGGCGGCCTTTGCCGGCACTCCCTGTCGTCCCTGGTTCCCGGTGCCATTCGGGGATCCCGGCCCGGCGGCGCTGGGGCGCGGCGCGGCCGTTTCGGGCGAAACGGTCGGGACCGGACCACGGCAGGGGGAGGCCGTGGCGGTCTCGATCCGTTTCGCCCGTTGCGGCGACGCGCCCGAGCGTCGGGACCGGGTGGTGCAGCCGGGCTGGCGCGCGGCCTGTGTCCCCGGCAAACAGCTGGTGTTCGGTCTGCGCGGCTCCATCTCTCACTCCGGCGAGGAAGAGGTCAAGGTCGATGGGGTGGTCGATGGAGAAGGCATGCACCGGGGTGGTGCCGTTGACCATGCGGGCGATCGCCTGTTCGCGCGCCTGGTCGGTGGTGTCTTTGCGCAGCAGAAAGATCACGTCCGGGCCAAAGGTGATGATCTTCAGCTCGATGTTGGTATCGTCACGGACGATGTCGAAGATGTAGGGCGACTGCTCGCGCAACCGGTAGAGCGTCCAGATGATCTCGCTGGTGACGCTCTGCGGAATGGTCTCCTCCATGAGGATGAAGAGGATCTTCTTGCTGCTGCCCTGGAGCAGACGTTCGGGGATCGGGATGTTATGGCGGATGAGGTGCTGAATGAGATCGTGGGCGCGCACCAGGCGCTTGGAGCCATGCTCGATCACCGGCACCAGCCCCTTCTCGATCCATTTGGCGAACCGCTCGTCCGAGACGGAGCAGATGTTGGCCGCCTGCCCGACATCGAGGTACTCGAGATCGTTGGGGGTGAGATGTTTTCTCGGTTCGCTGGCCATGATCGCTCGACAGTCTCCGGCACGGGATAAACAGGCTGCTTTCATCCCTTGTAGAGCAAAACCGGGGCCAGATCGCCGGGAAAACCGGGAGAAGAATTTTTGATAGGTATTCTAAGCAATTGTGATGGGTACGGGCGGGCAGGCGATGGGTCCGATGCCGGCCGGACTGTCACCGCAGGGGGACAGTTCACCTTCAGGACGGTGGGTTTGCTTCCAGCATACTGAAATATTTATAATTTTTTCTATGTATCGTTTGGGTGACAGCGAGCGCCTCCGCTGTGCGCCTGTGTGCGGATCCGGTGACAGCGGCGGGCAAAAAAAGGGCGGACGCTGTGCGGCGCCCGCCCTTTTTCCCCAGGTGTCCGGCTGTGCGGCGGTGGCCGCATCGTACCCGTCAGCCGCGCAGGGGCAGCTTGAGGGTGAACACCGCGCCGCCCTGCGGCCGGTTCTCGGCGGTGATCGTGCCGCCCAGCTTGTGGGCGATGTCGCTGCAGATGGACAGTCCCAGGCCGGTGCCCTTGCCTGGTTCCTTGGTGGTGAAGAACGGCTCCCACAGCTTTTTCATGACCTCGGGCTTGATGCCCGGGCCGTTGTCGGCGATCTGGACGTGCAGTTCGTCCTTGGTGCGGGTGGTGATGATGTCGATCTGCCCGTCCGAGCCCACCGCGTCGAGGGCGTTCTCGATCAGATTGAGCAGCACCTGCTGCACCTGCGAGCCTTCGGTGCGGATGGTCGGCAGGTTCTCGTCGAGCTGCAGGTTGAGGGCGATGTTGTTGCCATGGGCCTCGTTTTCCAGGAAGGAGAGGGTCTCCTTGAGCACCTCGTTCACCTGCACATCGTATTCGGCGCTGATCTTGCGACTGAAGCCGAGCAACCGGTGGGTGATGGTGCCGGCCCGGTTGACGTGCTGCTTGATCTTGGCCACCGAGTTCTGATACTCCGCCAGATTATCGATATGCTCGGGTTTTTCCTCGGCGAGCAGTTCCTCGATCCAGCCGGCCTGCATCTGGATGAGCTGCAGCGGGTTGTTGATTTCGTGGGCGATGCCCGCCGCCAGCCGGCCGATGTTGGCCATCTTCTCGATGTGGGCCATCTGCTGGTCCAGGGCGTTCTGCTCCCGGTCGGTCCGCTCCAGCCGGGCGACGATGAGCCGGCTGATACCGACGGAGAAGAGCAGGAACAGGGCGGAGATGACGAGGACCGTGAGGATGATGCGGGTGCGGTAGTTGGCGTACACCTCCAGGTTGTCGGTGATGCGGGTCTTGACCACCAGCAGCCACATGTTGCCGTTCAGCCATTTGCTGGCGTACAGGTGGGTGCCGTCGCTGGCCACCTCGGTGTCCGGGTGGTGCTTGAGCATCTTGATCTCGGTCGGGTTCAGGCTGGTTGCCCGCTGCAGGCTCGGCGTCTGGAATTCGCCGTTACTGTTGAGGATAAAGGCATCGCCGGTGGGGCCGATCTGGGCGCTGTAGAGGAGCGAGTTGAAGATACTGGAGTTGATCGTCGCCCGCAGCACGTAGGTCTTGAGCGGGTCGGTGAGGGCGATGACGAAGTGGGGGTAGTCCCGGTAGCCGGTGAACACGTCACTGACGTGGGTGCCGCGCACCAGCACCTGACTGAACCAGGGCGAATCCTTGTAGTGCTTGCCCTCGACCTTTTCCTGGTACGGGCCGATGTAGGCCAGCTGGGCGCCGGAGGTGTCGATCAGCTGCAGGTCGACGATCTCGCCCTCCTTGCCCTCCCGGCTGATGGCGAGAAACAGGGCCTTGAGGTTGTCCCTGTTTTTCAGGTAGTCGATCGGGTAGAGATTGATCAGGGTGGACAGGAAATTCACCTGGGCCTGGAGAAAGGTGTTGAGCACGTCGTTGCGGTGCTCCACCACCTGACGGGCAGTGTTTTCGATGTTCTTGAGCGACAATTCCTTGAAGTTGTAGATCGAGCCGGCGGCAATGATGAGGATCGGGATGATACCGCTGACAAAGAAACCGGCGGCCAGAAACCTTCGCAGTGTCTGGTAGTTTTTGATTTTTTCTTGCATCTCGAGCGTCTCGGTAGGGGTTGCTGGTCCGTGCCGGGCCAAACGGTGGGCGGGCCGGCCGCGGTACGGTGGTGCCGGCCGGCAGGGCTTGGGCGGTCGCCGGTCCGCGCCGGCTGCCGCCCGTCCGTGCGCGATTATTTGCGTCGGTGCTTCAGGCGGAGACCGATCGCCAGGCCAATGATGATCGAGCCGATGATGATGACGAGCAGGGTCAGGGTGTTCATGCTGGGTTCTCCTGCACCGCGGTTGCGGTGCCCTTCGTTTGCCGGCGACGAGCCGCCGGGTGCGCCTCAGCCGTCGGCGTTTTCCGCCACCGGCGCGCCGTTCTCAGCCGGCGCCGTGAGCTTGTAGTTGCCGGCCACGAAGTTCTCCGCCGCCCACTCGACCGCCCCTTCGGTGGTCATGAGCATATCGAGCTGGCGGGTGAAGATGAGCAGGCGGCCAAGGATGTCCATCCGGCTCTCGATGTAGGATTTCGGGTACTTCTGCAGCCGTGCGTCCACCTTGTCGCCCTTGACGTTCACCTTGAACCCCTCCCGGTCGAGGATCAGGGCGATGGCCCGCACCCGCCGGTTCTTGCGCACCGAGTCGGCGGCCCCGCCCTTGAAGGTGAAGGTGATGTAGTTCTTGTTGATGGTGTCGCCGCAGTAGACGTCGATGACGCTGTAGTGATAGCCGACCCGCGAACTGAAGTTGAGGTACTTGTCGGCGATGATGGCATAGCTGCGGTCGCCGAACCGCTCGCCCACGTGGCCGGGCGCCAGGGTCTGCTCGCGCATCACCGACAGCAGGCCGCGTAAGTTCACCGGTCGGGGGTCGAGGCCATGCACCTCCTTGTTGAGCATGCCGTCGAGCAGGGCGCGGAACGGGACCGAGGCGATCTGGCCCACCTTGACCGCGTTCCACTTGATCGACGCATTGTCGACCAGGCCGTTGCCCAGGTCGATCAGGTGGATGTCCATGGGCAGGGCCGCGTCCAGCCTGAGCGACCAGCCGTGGAACTTGGAGGCAAGGTCGCTGATCTGGAACATCTCCTTGTAGGAGAATTCGTGGCAGAAGCGGGCCAGGTCGTGCAGGGTCCGGCAGCCCGCCGGGGTGAACTCGGGCGCCGCCGGGTTGATCAGGTTCAGGGGCACGATGTGCTGGGCGATGCGCTGCAGCTGTTCGTAGACCGGGGTCCCCTTCATGTGGGCCTCGTCCCTGCGCATGGCGCTGAGCAGTTCGTTGACCGTGCCGGCGTAGACCCGGCCGGTGAAGGCGTCCACGGTCACCTCGGTGCCGGCCGGAATCCGCTCCAGGGCGGCATCGGGACTGACGATGGTCGGCACTCCGAATTCGCGGGCCAGCGCCGCCATGTGGCCGCTGACGCTGCCGGCCTCGACGATGATGCCGCTGCAGCGGCGCATCACCACCACGTATTCCGGCGAGGAGTGGCGGGCGACGAGCACGCCGCCCTCGGGGAAGTGGGCCAGGTCCTCGATGGCCTGGACGTGGAAGGCCGGCCCGCGGCCCACGCCCTGGGAGGCGATTTCGCAGCCGTCGAGGAGCAGCGGGTAGCCGGCGAGCGGTGCCGCCTTGAGCAGGTGGAAGTTCTTCGGACTCTGGATCTTGAGCGGCCGCGACTGGAGAATGAGCAGGGTGTCGTCCTGGTCCAGGGCCCACTCCACGTCCTGCGGACACTTGTAGTGGCGCTCCAGGGCGGCACCGTAGCCGGCCAGCTGGCGGATCTGGGCGTCGCTCAGGCAGGGGGCACCCTGCTGCGGCTCGGGCACGGGCCGTTCCTCGACGCCGCCCTGATGGTTGAGAACCAGCTGCACCGGCTGGCTGGCGACGTTCTTCTCGAGGACAGTGAGTGACTCGTCCTTGCTGACCATGTAGGCGTCCGGCGTGACCACGCCGTCCACCGCATAGGGGCCGAGCCCCCAGACGGCGTTGATGAGGATGTGCTCGTTGGTGATGTCGTAGGGGTGCCGGGTGTAGAGCACGCCGCTGGCCCGGGAGTCGACCATCTGCAGGCAGGCCACGGCCATGGCCAGGTCCTCGTCGATCACGCCCTTGCTGCTCCGGTAGGAGATGGAGCGGGCGGAATAGAGGCTGGCGATGATCGATTTGTAGGCGGTGCAGATCTCCGCCCGGGTGACGCCGAGCAGGGTCAGGTACTGGCCGGCGAAGCTGAGGTCGCCGTCCTCGCCCACGGCGCTGCTGCGCAGGGCGAGCAGCACCGACTGGTCCGTGCCCCACAGGACGTCGGCGGCGGCGAGGATCTCGGCCTCCAACTCCGGCGGCACGGGCCGGGACTGGATCAGTTCGATGACCTCTTTGCTCAGGCTGTTGAGCAGGTCGTACTCGTTGACGTAGAGGAGGTTCTTCTGCCGGATGATCTCTTCCTGGAGGTTGTTTTCGTCGAAGAAGGTGTGAAACCCCCGGGTGGTGATGGCGAACCCGGCCGGCACCGGGATGCCCAGCCGGTTGCGGATCTCGCCCAGGTTGGCGTTCTTGCCGCCGGCCCAGTCGGCGTCCTTGAGCGAGAGTTCGCTGTAGGCCATGACGGCGCTGGGCGCATGGTCGACCTTCTGCTCGTTGACCACCTCCTTGATGCGACCGTTGATCTCTTCCAGGGCAGTGTACAACTCCCGGTACTTGGCCCCGGACATGACGTTGAGGCTCTTGACCATCTGGAAGGCGTGCTTGAGCGACTTGTTGACCTGGTTGTTGATGGAGGAGAAGCCGAACACCTGTTCGCCCTTGAGCTTCTCGTCCAGGTCGGCGAGCACGGTCAGGAGTTCGGAGTTGGCGACCAGCAGTTCCTTGAACAGGGCGTAGCGGAAGCGGAAGAGGGTATTCATTTCCGACCCGTCGCCGGCAGGCTGGGTGCCGCGGCGATGGCGGAACTCGTCGAAGAGCTGTTTGAGATTGTCGAGAATGGTCGCCATGATGGGCACCTGCAGGGTTTGAGTTGCGCTGCCGGGTCGGCGGGAGGATCCCGGTCGGTTCGCGACCGGCGCCTGGCGGACCCGGTTGCGGCCGGGACTGTCCGGCGCGGGTCTCAGTTGCCGCTGCCGACGGTCAGGTTACTGTTCGTCCGGCGTACGTAGGTGTGTTTCTTTGCGCCCTTCCACAGGTAGCTGACCCAGCCCCCCTCGGTGGTTGCCGGCAGCAGGGCTTGGTAGATGGGCGCCCCTTTCTCCGGCAGGTATTCGCCCTGCAGGTAGGGGTGGACGAGCAGGGTGCCTTTTTCGTCCATGATGAACACGTAGGGCTGGTAGGCGTCGGCGCTGAAGCTGGTGACGGGCTTGCCGTTGTTGAGCGCCTCCACCACCTCGTCCACGTGGCGCTTGGTGACCATCTCGTCGAGGGGTTTCTCGTCGGCCGCCTGACAGCCGGCGACAAGCAGGAACAGGGCGAGCAGGATCAGGGAGAGGGACACCCGTTTCATGAAGCCTCCAGGGGGGCGGGCGGGGCGGCGGAAGGCCGGCGGACGGTCCGCCGGTCGGCCGGTCGCCGTGGGGAGCGATGCGACAGAGTGGTAAAATACACCATCACCTGCCCGCCCACAAAGGTTTTAGGCCGTGATCTGGCAAGCATGCCGCCCGGCCAGGAGTGAGTCGATGTCCCGGGTGAGCTTGGTCATGTAGTAGTTGACCATCGGTGTGTTGCCCATGATCATGTCGAGCTGCCTGGTGTGCAGGGTCAGGTAGCCGAGGATCTTCAGCCGACCGAGCATGTACTCCATCTCGTGGCCCTCCATGCGCGCATCCAGGTTGTCCGCGTTGACCACGGCGCGGAAGCCGTACCGCTCGAGGATCTCGCGGATGAAATGGACCCGGCCGAGGCAGCGCTCGAAATCGGCGGCGCCCCCCTTGAACTTGAAGCCCAAGTAGTTCTCTGCGGAGCGCTCGCTGACCATGGCCTCCATGGTGGAGAAGTGGTAGCCCAGGCGGGAGCTGAGCGTGCAGAAATTCTTCGAGATCATGAAGTAGTTGCGGTCCGCGTACTTGGACTTGACCCCGGGCACCAGGGCGGTGTTCATGGTCGAGCGGAACATGATCGAGGTCATGCCCTTGCCGTCCATGGCCGGCGGGCCGTCCCAGGGGATGGCCGCGAACCCCTCCCAGAAGGCAAGCATGGGTACCGAGGCGATTTCCTCGAGCCGGACGTACTTGCTCTTGATCTCGTGGACGAAGCCGTCGTCGAGGTTGAGGATCCACCAGTTCATCGGCACCCGGTAGTGCAGCTGCTTGCTCGAGCGCTCGGAGAAGCTGTGGTCCTTGCCGAAGTTGAACATCTCGTACACCGACTTCTCGTGGATGAAGCGGGTGATGTCGTGGAAGGTCCGGCAGTTCTCCGGCAGGAAGTCGCGCGATTCCGGATCGAGCAGGTTTAAGGGGATGATGTGCCGGCTGACCTCGTGGAGGATCTGGTGCACCGGGCTGCCCGCCATCAGCCGGGTCTCGGGCCGCTTCCATTCGAGCAGGGGGGCGATGCTGCCCAGGTAGACCCGGCCGAGGTCGGCGGCCACCGTCACCAGGTCGCCGTTCTGCACCTTGGCCATGGCCCCGGCCACCCCGAACAAGGCCGGGATGCCGAATTCGCGGGCCACGTTGGCGAGATGGCCGGCGAACCCGCCCTGCTCGGAGATCACCGCCGCGGCCCGGGCGACCAGCGGCGCCCAGGTGGGCAGGGCCTGCTCCACCACCAGCACCGCGCCCTCCGGGAACTGGAGGATGTCGACTTTCTTGGCCACCTTGAAAATGTAGCCCGAGGCCACGCCCGGGCTGGCGTTGATGCCGCCCTCGCTCACCAGCGAGGACTCGAACCGGCGCAGGTCCAGTTCCTCGCCGGGCACCATCAGGTCCATCTGCTGCAGCGGCCGGCTCTGGAGGATGTAGATGCGCCCGTCCTCGGCGCTGACCGCCCACTCGATGTCCTGGGGCGTTTCGTAATACTGCTCGATTCGGATGGCCAGGTCGGCCAGGTCGCGGATCTGTCCGTCGGTGAGCGAGGGCTGGGTGCTGGTGCCCGCGTCGGTCTCCGTGCGGATACAGCCCTCGCCCTCGTAGCAGATGATCTGGAAATCCTTCTCGCGCACCTCCCGGGCGACGATGGTCAGGTCGTCGTCGCGGGAAACGACGAACAGGTCGCAGAGCACGTCGCCGTCCACCACCGCCTTGGGCAGCCCCCAGGTGGCGTTGATGAAGATGTTGTCGTCACGGCGGTCCAGCGGGTTGCGGGTGTAGATGACCCCGCCGGCGATGGCCTCGACCATGGCCAGGCAGCCGACGCACATGGCGATGTCCTCGTCCCGGAAACCGCGGTTGAGCTTGTAGGCGATGGCCTGGACGCTGTACTTGCTCGCCATCACCTGTTTGTAATAATAGAAGAACTGCGAGAAGCTGACGTTCAGTTCGCTGCGGTACTGGCCGGCGAACGAGCTGTTTTCGGCGTCCTCGCCGTAGGCGCTGCTGCGCACCGCCATGCGCACGTCCTCGCCGCCACACTCCTGCCGGATCTCCTGGTAGGCGGCGACCACCGCCAGGTAGATGGGTTCGGGCACCTCGGCGGAGATGATCAGCTGGCGGATCTGCGAACTCACCAGGTCGAGGTTGCGGTCCATGTCCGAGCCGGCCACCTGGAAGAGGCGGTCGATCTCCTTCTGCAGCCCGTTTTCGTTCATGAACATCTCGTGGGCCGCGGCGGTGATGACGAAGCCGGGCGGGACGTTCATGTGCAGCCGGTTTTTGACGTCGCCGAGATTGGCCATTTTGCCGCCGGCGCTGTCGACCATGTCACTGGTGAGCGCGGCAAGCGGAATGACCAGCCGCTTTTCGGTGATCTCCTTCTTCTGGGCCAGGAGGGCGTCGATCTCCCGCTGAATGGCCGTGAAACGCTCCCGCAGGGCGTCGTACCGGCCCGGCGCGATGTTCTCCATGTCTTTGATCATGCGGAAGACATTGACGGAGGTGGAGGCGCAGGCGGTCTGCACGAAGCTCATGCTGAAGGGCTCGTTGCCGCGCAGCGCCCGCTCGATGTCGGCCATCACCTCGAGGATGCGGGTGTTGGCGGCGAGCAGCAGCTTGAAGCTGTGGTAGCGCGACTTGAAGGTCAGCTGCAGTGCTTCCACCTCCTCGGACGGCAGCGCCGGAAGGTCGGGCTCACGGCCAAAGGAGAGGAGCTTTCTGGAGAGGTCGGCCAGTCGTTTGAGCATGGGATTGGGTGTGTTCCCTCGAAGTGGCGGCAACAGCCTGGAACAGATGCCGGCGGTCAGGCGCCGGCGTCGGGCCGCTGCTTCTCGTTGAGTTGTTTGCGGGTCTGCGCGTCTTCGATCTTGTAGAGCAACTCGTCGATGTTGATCGGCTTCATCAGGTAGTCGAAGGTGCCCTGCTGCATCAGGTGGATGGCGTTGTCGACGCTGGTGTTGCCGGTGAGCATGATCACCTCCACCAGCGGGTTGATCTCCTTGATTTTGATGAAGGTCTCCGAGCCGTGCATGCCCGGCATCTCCTGGTCGAGCACCACCACCTCGGGCGGGTCGTTTTTCACCAGTTCCAGGGCTGCCTCGCCGCAGTCCGCGGTCTGCACGGTAAAGCCGCGCACCGACAGCTGGCGGGCGGTGGCCTCGCGGAAGATGTCCTCGTCGTCAACCAGCAGCACCTTGCATTTTTTCTGCTTTTCCATAGTCCTGTGATACTCGTGTCGTATTGTGCGGTTGGTGTTATTTGACGGGCAGCAGGATGGTGAAGGAGCTGCCCGCACCGGGGATACTGTTCACCTTGATGGTGCCGCCCATGTATTTGACGATGCTGGCGGCGATACTCAGCCCCAGGCCGGTGCCCCGGCCGCCGCCCTTGGTGGTGAAGAAGGGGTTGAAGATCCGCTGCAGGTTCTCGGCCGGGATGCCCCTGCCGGTGTCGGCGATGGTGATCGACACCATGCCGTCCTGCAGCGCCGTGCTCACGGTGATCGTGCCCCTGTCGGCGATGGCGTCGGCGGCGTTGACGAGGATGTTGCCGACCACCTGGCGGAGCGGTTCGGGCTCGGCCAGGATCTGCGGCAGGTCAGCGGCAAATTCCGTGACCACCTCGATGTGCTTGCCCTTGAATTCCACCCGCTTCAGCCGGGCCAACACCTCCTCGGCGAGCGCGTTCAGGTCGCACGGCACGGTCTGCGGCAGGCGCGCCTTGCCCATCTCCTGCAGCCGCTTGGTGATGCCCTTGGCCCGGGTGGCGGCGGTGTCGATGGTGGACAGTTCCTTGCAGATCGCCTCCGGGCTGTGGTCGAGGTCGAACTCCGGGTTGAGCATGTCGCGGATGACGCCGCTGGTGGCCATGATGATCGCCAGCGGGTTGTTGATCTCGTGGGCGACGCCGGCGGCCAGCTCGCCGATGGAGGCCAGCTTGGAGGCGTGGGCGAGCATCTCCTGCAGTTGCTGCCCCTTTTCGGCCATCTTGCGGGCGTCGGCCACCACCTTGCGGATGGTGAGGAAAATGACCAGCGACACCAGCAGGCTGATGAGCGCCAGGCTGATGGTGAGGATCAGCCGCGCCCGGTACATGCCGCTCTGCGCCACCGACGCCGGCTGCATCACCAACAGCGCCCAGGGTGTTTCCTTGAGCCAGGAGTAGGCGATCAGGGTGGCCCGTTCGTCGAATTCGATCTCCTCCACCCCGCCGGCCGGGACGGTCGGAGGCACATAACTGCTGGTCGACGGGAAGGGGCCGCGGCCCGGGTCCACCACCTGGTGCTGGCCCCGGGTGTTGATCAGGGTGGTCTCCACCTCCTTGCCATGGCTGATGGAGCGGAGGAACACGTAGAGTTTGTCCGGGTCCAGGGTGGCGCGCATGATGTAGGGCGTGCCGTCGAACACCTGGCGCACGGCGATGGTGAAGTGGGGGATGTTGCGCAGGCCGGTGTAGATGTCGCTGATCAGGTAGTTGCGGCTGCCCTCGCGCAGGTCCCGGAACCAGGGCTGCTCGCTGTAGTCCCGACCGCGCAGTTGGGGGTGGGGGCCGGCGTAGCCGATCTGGATGCCCCGGGCGTTGAAGAAACCGACATCGATGAAGCCGTCATGAAACCGTTTCAGGCTCTGCAGATAGTTGTCCATGGCCTCCTGCGTGGGCTGCAGGCTGAACTCGCGGCTGTGGAACAGGTTGAACAGGTTGACCACCCGTTCCTGCAGGTAGAGGTCGATGGTGTTCTTCTGGTTCTCCGCCACGGCCTCCAGGTTGAGCAGGGCGCTGTTCTTCAGGGTGTGGGTGAACTGGAAATGGAAATACGCCGACAGCAGGGCGTTGGGCAGCAGGAAACCGAGCAGCAGACCCAGGACCAGCCGGGTCTGCAACTGCCGGAAATGCAGCCGGATACGCTCCCGGTTGGCCTCGTTGTCCGTATAGTCGTGGATCTGCTCGGCGGGTCGTTTGCCCGCCGGCACGGTGTCGAGCAGATGGCTCGTGTCCCAGACTCTCATAGGATTCCTCCGGCGCCCCGGGCAGACTCTCCGCCCGTCCGGTCACCCCCTGCGGCAGCGGCCGGACGTGGGTTCGCAGCCCTGGTCCGGTCGTTCAGTGCAGGCCCCGTTTTTTGCTGTAGGCCTGGTTGATGGTGTCGAGCAACTCGTTGAGCGGCGCCGGCTTCATCACGTAGTCGAAGGCCCCCAGCTGCATGCCCTTGAGGCCGAACTCCACCGAGGCGTGGCCGGTAAGCATGATGACCTCGATCTCGGGCTTCATCTGCTTGATGTGCCGCAGGGTTTCGATCCCGTCCATGCCCGGCATCTTGACGTCCAGGACGATCACGTCGAAATCGTTGTCCTTGACGATCTCCAGGGCGCGAACACCGCTCTCCGCGCCCATCGCCTGGATCTTCCTGGCGTTCAACCGCTTGACGATGGTCTCGCGGAAATCGTCCTCGTCATCCACAAATAGTACCCGCAACCCTTCCATCCTCTCCTCTCAGTTTTTCGGCAGGGTGATGCTGAACACCGTCCCCTCGCCTACCTTGCTCTGAACCCGCATTGTCCCGCCCAGTTTCTCGATGATGCTGTAGGAAATGGACAGCCCCAGCCCTGTGCCCTTGCCGACCGCCTTGGTGGTGAAGAACGGTTCGAAGATCTTGCCCAGATCCGCCTCGGCTATACCCGCGCCGGTGTCGCCGACCCACAACTCCACCTGGTTGCTTTTCTCCAGGTAGCGCGAGCCGACGGTGACCGTGCCGTCACTGCCGATGGCGTCGATGGCGTTGTTGAGCAGGTTGAGCACCACCTGCTGGAGCTGCGACAGGTCGCTGGTGATCACCGGCACGTCGTCGGCGTACTGCTTGTTGATGGTGATATTGACGTAGCGGGCCTCGTTTTCGAGCAGCCCGGTGGTCTCGTCGAGCAGGTTGTTGATATTGATTTTTTCCTTGGCCGGTTCCATCCGGCGGGCGAAGCCGAGCAGGTTGTGGATGATCTTGCGCGCCCGTTCGACGTGATGCTCGATTTTTTCCACCGACTCCTTGAACTCGGCATAATTGGGGCTGGCCGCCAGATCCTCCTCGGCGAGCAGATCCAGCAGCCAGCCGGCCTTTTCGGAGATCGAGGCGAGCGGGTTGTTCACCTCGTGGGCGATGCCGGCGGCCATCTTGCTGAGGGCGACCATCTTGTTGGCCTGCAGGAGCATGTCCGACTTGGCGGCGTTCTCGCGGTCCGTCTCCCTGATGCGGTTGATCAGGCCGTTGGTGAACAGGGCCGCGCCGGCGGCGATGATCGCCAGGCCGAGCGCGGTCAACAGCGCCATCCAGTATCTCCCCTTGACCAGCGGCGAGAGGATCTCGTCCGGGTTCTCCTTGAGCACCAGCACCCACTTGGTGTGCTCCACCGGCGCGGCGGCGATGAAGGCCTCGTATCCGCGCAGATCGAGCCGTTCCACCTTGGTCTTCACGGTGGAGGAGAAATCCGGGTAGGGCACCGGTTCGAGGGTGCTGGTGGTGAACTGGGGAATGGTCGGCACGGCAAGGAACTCGCCGCCGAAGCGCGGCACGGTCTGCAGCCGGTTCTTGCTGTTGATCAGGAAGGCGTCGCTCAGCGTCCCGGCCCACGCCTTTTCGACGATATGGTCGATATTTTTCAGGTTGATGGTCACCCGGAGAATCCACGAGGTGTTCTGCTCCCGCACCATCACCGCGATGATGAAGTGGGGAAACTTGCGGTACCCCATGAAGATGTCACTGATATGCACGCCCTTGGCCCTGACCTCGTTGAACCAGGGCTCGTTCTTGTAGTTCACGGAAATGAGCAGGTCGTGGTAGGGGCCGACATAGGCGAGGTGGTTGCCCTCGCTGTCGATGATGCCGATGTCCATGTAGGAATCGGATTTGGCGTGCATGACTTCGAACACCCGACCGAGGTATGCCTCGTCGGTCAGTTCCGCGAAGGTGTTGGTGTTGGCGACCGTGAACAACTGGGCGATGCGCTCGTTGAAGAACAGGTCGATGGCGTCGCGGCGGTTCTCCACCGAACTGCGCAGGGTCTCGGTGACCTTGTCGGTGTAGATGCGGTCAAACAGCGCGTACAGGCTGAGATTGACGAACAACAGCGGGATGACGGAAAAGCCGATGATGGCCAGGCAGTGGCGCCACCAGAGCATTCTGTAGTTTCGATCCATGATGCGTCCTCGCGTCGGCGCGATCACTCCGGTGGCGAATGATCGGCGGCTACCGGCCCAACCTGGCGGTCAGGCTGGCTGTAAGCACTACAAAGGGTGGCAATGGTTGTCAATTCTTTTCAGGAAGACGGTTCCTCGGCAGGTCATTCCGTCGCCCCCGCATCCTCCGCGAAACAGACCACGTCGCCGGGGCGCACCGCCTCGGCGGCGTCGATGCGCAGCACCACCTCGTTGCCCTCGCACCCGGACACCCGGGCCGCGCACACCCGTTCCCCGCCCGGCCGGTAGATGGCGCAGGTCAGGCCCGGGTGCAGTTCGACCGCTGCGGGCGGTTCGCAGTTGGCCTCCAATCCCTGGTCGGTGGTGCGCACCCGGTAGATCTCGCCGCAGTGGTGCGCGAGCAGGTGGCGCGACCAGAGCCGGCCGCAGAGGAAGTTGGCGAGCCCGGCCAGCAGACCGCAGCAGGCGAAGCCGAAGGCAAAGACATACGGGCTCCGGCCGGTGAGCCGGGTCAGGCGGGAGGGGGAATGGGCGTTGCGTGCCGCCAGGTCCGGCCAGACACGCAGTTGGAAGACCAGGGCGGGGTTCTGCTTTTCACCGAAGCGGTCGTGGACGGTGAGCAGGTGGCTGCCCTCGCGGGCGTCCGCGGTCACCTCGATGGTGCCCCGCCACATGGCCCCGCCGAACCAGAACCCGGAAAAGATCGCCCGCGGCACCAGCCGGACCGACCCGTCCGCGGGTTGGCCGTCGATGACGAACTGGTCGATGGTTTCGGTGCGCGGCGGCATGGGGCCGCTGATGGCGAAACTGGAGCCGGGGAGGAGTTCGATCAGTCCCCGGTTGCCGGCCAGGCCGCCCACCAGGCCGTCGGCCACGGAGAGCAGGGCGGCTCCGAGCAGCACCATGGCCAGCAGGCCGGTGCGCTTTTGCCAGTGGATGGCGACCGATCCGGCGATCATGCGGGGCGGTGGCAGCGGCGGAGGAGGTATTTGCCGGCGAAACCGAGAACCAGGGTGGGCAGCAGCAGGGTAAAGAGGGTCTTGAAGAAGGTGATATTGAACTCGTCCGGGGTGAGGGAGGCCCGGTACATGGCGAGGAACAGGGCTCCCAGCATCAGGCAGTTGACCGTGACCACCAGCATTTTGTCGAGCAGGAAGGCGGTGTATTCGGACATGGCGAACCTCCGGGACGGGCCGGGACGGGCGGGAAGAACCCGCCCGTCCCGGCCGGCTGACTATTTCTTGAAGATATCGGTCTTGGACACGTTCATGAAGCGCAGGGCCTGACCAGCGGTCTTGAAGTAGATCCGCACCTCGTCGCCGGCATCCCAGGTGGACTCGGGATAGGCGAAGTAGTTGTCGGGAACGGTGAAGGTGCAGAGCATCTTCTGGCGGCCGGAATAGACGGTGATGGTCCGCTTCTCCTGGTCGACCACCGGGAACGTCTTGGCCTTCTTCGCGGCCTTGTCATAGACCAGCGGGTGTTCCTTGTCAACCGGCTGCTGCAGGTCGACAATGGTGATCGGCACGAACGCCAGCTTCTGGGTGGTGAAATCGTAGATCTCGATTTCCTTCTTCTCGGTGTCGAGTTTCAGCCGCTGGCCAACCTTGGGCACGGCGCCGGTTTCCTTTGGGTCGACCGGCAGCTTGAAGACCGCGGGCGGCAGCACGTCGTACACCGGATTCCGGGGGTCCATGGCACTGTCATGGATCACGGTGACTTCCTTCTTGTCCTTGTCGAAGGCGATGACCCGGCCCTGTTCGACCTTGCCGTACTTGTCCTTGTCGCATCCTGCCAGGGTCAGGGCCATGGCGAGGGCGGCCGCGGTGAGCAGTATGTGTTTGATGTTCATCAGAGTCTCCTTTGATCTCGCGGTTAGATTTTCTGCTGTTTCATGGCCAGTTCCTGTTTCACGCCCTGCACCATCTTGACGAAGATGTACGCGGACATGATGCTGATCAGGCCGAGCACCAGCCAGGTGGCGCCGATGTCGAGGGCCTTCTTGTAGGCGGGCAGCCAGGGCTGGACCAGCTTCATGAGGATGGAAACCATGCAGCCGATGACCGCCCAGCCGAACATGATGCGGATGCCGTAGCCCTTGATGTACTTGGTGGCCACTGCGCCGACCTGCGCGCCGCAGGCAGCGCCGACGAGCATGATCATGGCGGCGACCAGCTCGGTGCGGCCCTTGAAGGTGTAGGTGGCCGCGCCGTACAGACCGGAGATTGCGACTTCGAACAGGTCGGTGCCGACGGCGACATGGGTCGGGCAGCCGACCAGGTAAATCAGGGCCGGCATGCGGATGAGACCGCCGCCGATGCCGAGGATACCGGCCAGCCAGCCGGTGAAGAAGCTGACGAAGATCGGCAGCCAGGCCGAGCAGGTGATACCGGCGACCTTCAGATGGACCATCGGCGGGATCTTGATCTTGTGCAGGGTCTTGTGCCACTCGATGCCGGTGGCGAGAGCGTCAACCTCTTCACCTCTGGCTGCGGCCGCCTTCTGTTTGGCACGACGTTTGTTGATGTCGTGGAACACGATCCAGGCGATGAACAGCAGCAGGCCGACATAGATCCAGCGCACGACCTTTTCGACCGAGCCGAGTCGTTCGAGCCACATGACCATCTGCGCGCCGACCTCGAAGCCGATAACGGTACCAACCAGCATGATCAGGCCGAGTTTGTAGTCGACGTTGCCGAACTTGCCGTGGCGCATGGTCGAAATCAGCGATTTGCCGGCCATGTGGGCGATGTCCGTGCCGATGGCGAAGGCCATGGGGAAACCGAGGATGTTGAGGCCGGGGGTGACCATCCAGGCGCCGCCCATGCCGAAGAAACCGCCGATGATGCCGACGCCGATGCCGAGGATGATGAGGCCGGGCCAGAAGATCTTGACGCCGGCAATGGGCATGAGAATATAGAGCCAGTCCATGAGAGTCTCCTTCGCTGCGGATTAGTGTTCAGCCAGTTCGCGGGATTTCAGGTCGATACCGATCCAGCCCATGACGATGTCGGCGAGCACGCCGAAAATCACGCCGGTGAGCGGGATGATGATGATGGTCAGGATCATGAACTGCAGGTGGCTCTCGTTGTAGAGGTTGGCCCACCAGGCCATGATGCCGTCCAGCTTGCGGGTGTCGGCAACAATGACAATCGGTGCACTCTTGCCACCGCCTGCCGCGAGCGCGAGGTTCGGAGCGAACAGGACCAGGGAGATGAGCGCCCACCAGTACCGCTGCATTCGTTTCTTCATCGTGTTCTCCTTTTTTTGGTTGGTGCCGTGTACGAGGACCGCCCTGGCGTCCGTACCGGGACGGATCTACTCAGGCCCGGGCGCCGCGGTGGGGGAAACCGGGCGCCCGGGCCGTTTCCTTCTTTCCTGCAGCGGGGCAGGGGGAGCCCAGGCCACGGGAAAGATCTGACCGGTTCTTTCCAATAGGCGTGCCAGAAAACGTGCAAATAAAAATTTTCATGGAATTGCTGCATGTTGTCGAGGAACCCGTTGAGCTTTTGCGCGCTATCGGGTAGGAAAAAACAGGCTTGGCGAGTTTGCGCGAAAAAAGGTGCAAGGAGAAAACGGCATGCGCTATTCCTATCCACCGCTGATCAACCCGATGATCCGGGTCGACAGTTCGATCTATGCCTGGAGCATCGGCAAGTTTCTCCTCCTTTTCGGCTCCGCGGCGGTGATTCTGCTGCTGGCGGTGTCCGCGGTCGTCACCTACAAGGTGTCCGCCGTGTTTCTCGACCAGGCCTACGCGCGCAACGCCCAGGTACGCGCCCTGGCCCAGGCGCATGAGATCAACCAGTTGCTCCACGCTGCCCGCCATGAACTCGAGTACCTCTCCCATCGGCCGTTGACCGCGGAGGAGATCCTTGGCCATCTCGGCGCCCTGTCCGCGGAGGAACGCAACCGCTACCGCGAGGTGGCCTTCCAGGGCCAGACCCCGGAAGAACGGTTCGTGCTCGTCAACACCGGCTCGGCCCTGGTCCCTGTGCCGCTCGAACAGGCCCTGGGCAACCGGTTCGGCATTTTTTCCGGCGGTGACCAGGTGGCCGGCAAACCGCCGGGTTTTGTCCACCTGGGTGACCCGACCGAGGTGATTTACCCGTCCGTGCCGGCAGAGGGCGGGGTGCGGGCCCTGGCCATGCATGTCGTCCGCCTGACCACGCCGGTCTACGCCGGGGACAAGACCTACCGGGGGCAGCTCACCCTGTCGCTGGACCTGCGCCGGCTGCGCGATGTCATCTCGGTGCACTCCTCCAAGAAATCGCCCCTGTATTTGTTTCCGCAGGAGAGTGAGCAGAAGAAGAGCTTCTTTTTCGACAACTCCGGCTGGCTGGCGTTTCAGTCCGAATCGCCCGAGGACCGCGAGGCCGAACTGTCGGTGGATTTCCTCCGCACCGGACTGCAGGGGGATATCGGCCGGCCGGGCTTTAGCACCGCCTTTCGCCCCGGCTTCAGCAGCGATCTCTACTGGGCCATGGTCACCGACGTGCAGGCGGGGCGGACCGGGCAGGTGCTTGTCTCCCGGCCGTTCATGCCGCCGGATGCGACCGGACGGACCCTGTATCTCAGTTATGTGCCGGTGGTCTTTGCCGAGAGCGACGACAGCCAGCGTATCCTCGGCGGCATCGGCTGCATCGACACCAGCTTCGTGTTCATGGCCTCCACCTACCAGGTGGCCGGAACGCTTTCGCTCTGCTTCGCGGCCAGCGCAGTGCTGGTGGTGCTTGCCATGTACTTCATGAGCCGGCGTATCTGCCGGCCGCTCAACCTGCTCGCCGAGGCGGTGGAGGTCCGCGCCGCCGGCGACGATCCCACGCCGGTGGCCCTCAGCCCGCTGTTCGCCGAGATCAGTCAGTTCCAGAAATCCATCAATATTCTCCTTGTCCGGCTGCAGGTGGCGCGGGACGACACCCTGTTGCGCGAAGGCTTTTTCGAGGACGACCGCATGCGCCAGGGGGTCGACCTGGACCGGGAGATCCGCAGCAGTTCCGGCCTCGACCCGCAGCTGCTGGCCATGCCGCTCTACGGTATCGTCGGCGGCAGCGCCGCGGTGGGCAGCCTGCGCCAGCACATCCACAAGGCGGCGCGGGTGCTCGCCGACGTGCTCATCATCGGCGAGACCGGCACCGGCAAGGAACTCACCGCCGAGGCCATCCATTCGGTCAGCCACCGCGCCAAGGGGCCGTTCCTCTCCATCAACTGCGGTGCCCTGGACGAGAACCTGCTCATGGACGCCCTGTTCGGTCACGTCAAGGGGGCCTTCACCGAGGCGCAGACCGACCGCAAGGGGGCTTTTGTCGCCGCCTCGGGCGGCACCCTGCACCTGGACGAGATCGGCAACGCCTCGCCCAAGGTGCAGCAGGCCCTGCTGCGCGCCCTGTCGGTGCGGCGCATCCGGCCGCTCGGCTCGGACAAGGATATGGCCTTTGACGCCCGCATCATTGCCGCCACCAATGTCGACCTGCTGCAGCGCGCCCTGGCCGGCGATTTCCGCGAGGACCTCTTCTACCGGCTGGCGGTGATCACCATCAACACCCCGCCCCTGCGCCAGCGCAAGGAGGACATCCCGGTACTGGTCAAATACTACCTGGAGGAATACGTCGATCTTTCCGGGAGAAAACCGGTGGGAATAAGCCGGGGGGCGTTGGAGAAGATGATGCGCCACGACTGGCCGGGCAACATCCGTGAGTTGAAGAATTGCCTGGTCCGCTCGGTCGCCTTTGCCGAAGGGGATCTGCTCCTGGCCGAGCATATCCTCTTCGACGAGCGCCGCGGTGATTCGGAGCGGAGCAGGGAACAGCCGGTGCATCCGGTCAAGACCCTGCCGCTGCCGGCGATGGAGGGGCCCGCGGCACCAGCCGCCGTGCCGCCGGCAAAAGAGGGGCGGGAGGAGGGTACGATGCCGGAGGGGCTCAACCCCCGCCAGCGCAGCGCCTGGCCGGTGATCGTCCGGGAGGGGGGCATCTCCCGGGGTGCGTACCAGGATGCGGTGGGTGAGGCCATCTCCGTGCGCACCGCCCAGTATGACCTGCGCGATCTGGTCGCCAAGGGGCTGTTGCAGAAGACCGGACGCGGTCCCGCATCACGTTATGTGGTTGTTCCCTGAGGGAAAGCGGGCGTTTTTTTGCTGCTGCCCGGGGTGCGCGTTGCCGGATTATCCGGCAATTGCGCAACACAGGTGTGGCGCAGGGAAAATTGCGCAGGGAGAGGTCGGGTGTCCGGTCAGGGACGGGCGGCGCCGAGATACCGGTCCACCGGTGCGAACTCGTCGGTGAAGGCGGCGATGGTGGCCGCGGGTGGGGGCAGGGCGTGGGCGAGCATGCTGCGCAGGCTCGGATCAGCGGGCACCTGGACCGGCGGCTCGGTGGTCAGGGCGGCCAGCATGAGATTCTGCCAGCGATGCGGGTCGGCTGGGGCCTGCACCGCGTAGGGCTGCACCTCGGGAAAGGCGGTGCGCAGGGTCGCGTGCAGGGCTTGGTAAAATCGGCTCCCCACCCCTTCCGGGGCGGCGAGCAGGTTGACGAGCAGCACCCCGGAGGGGGCAAGGGCCGCGCGCATCAGCTGGGCGGCCTCGACCGTGACCAGGTGGAAGGGGATGGCGTAGTGCGAGTTGAACACATCGCAGAGGATCACGTCGTAGCGGCTGGTGGTCTGCTGCAGGTAGGTGCGCGCGTCCGCCTCGATCACCCGCAGGCGGGGGTGGTCTTGCAGGGCGAAGTGGGAGCGGGCCAGGGCGACCATGCCCGGATCCAGTTCCACCACGTCGATCTGGACCTCGGGGTACTGGGCCAGGGCGTACTTGGGAAAGGAGAAGCCACCGCCGCCCAGCACCAGCATCCGTCGCATCCCGGGCCGGTAGTGCTCGACCAGCCGGTAGAAGCGGGTGTAGGGCAGGGCCAGCGCCTCGGGGTCGTCGAGATACATGGCGGACTGCCGGCCGGTCGGACCGGTGACCAGGTCGCGGGTGAGACGGCCGGTCGTCTCTTCCCGGCTGGTGTAGACCAGCACCCGGTTGTAGGGGGTGTCCCGGTCGAGGAAGCCGGCCTGCTCCAGTCGCTGGTCCTGCTGCCGGCCGAGCAACAGGGCCAGGGCAAAGAGCAGCACGGAGAGGAGCGGCAGCGCCCGGCTCGAAGGCGCGGCCAGCCAGGCGGCGCAGGCGAGCACCGCGGCGGTGATGAAGAGAATGGCGGTGCTGCCCACCCAGGCGATGAGGACGAAGCCCGCCAGGAAGGTGCCGGCGATGGAGCCGATGGTCGACAGCGCATAGAGACTGCCCGCGGTCCGGCCGGCGACCTCGGTGTCGGCCAACTGCAGGCGGACGGCAAAGGGCGCGACCATGCCGAGCAGCACCGAGGCCGGTGCGAACAGGACCAGCGTGGCGACGATGGCGGTCACATGCAGGCTGCCCGCGCCCTGGAGAAAGGGCAGCACCCAGGATTTGGACAGGCCGATGGCCGCCGTCGCCCAGGCGGCCAGGAGGACGATCCGGCCGAGCAACCGGGCGCTGGGGCGACGGTCGGCGAGGATACCGCCCCACCAGGCGCCGAGGCTGAGGCTGGCGAGGATGATGCCGATCAGGCTGGTCCAGACCACCAGCGAGGTGCCGAGGAAGGGCGCGAGGATGCGCGAGCCGGTCAGCTCGATGATCATCAGGGCGGCGCCGCAGAGAAAAACAGAGCAGTGGAGCATGGGGGTCCTCGCAAGGGTTGGTCGGCCGGTCCTCCGCCGATGTCGCTGTGGTCCGGCGTGGCCGTGCTGCACAGGTACTGGAGAACGGAACCGGAATCCAGTAAAAAAACGGGTCAGCCGGGTGGGAGCAGGAGAGTGGAACACGGTGGGTCCGAGCGTCACCTTGCAACGCCGGTCGAATGCCGGTACAACTGGGCCTGCCGGAACAGGCCGGCGCATCGCCCGGGCGGCTCCGGGTGGGAGAGGCGAACATGACCGACCATACCATCAGGATACTGGAAAAGCAGCGGGAGGACCTGGTCGTCCGGGTGCTCAAGAAGCACGAGGAGATGGAGGCCAGCCGCTCGTTCACCGAGCGGATCCTGGCCGGCATCTCCGAGCTGTTTCTGCTCCTGGACCACGAGTTCCGGGTCATCCAGACCAACCGCGAGTTCGTCCAGCGCACCGGTTTCGCGGCCGGCGACGACCGGCGACTGGCCCTCGACGACCTGGTGGCGGCGGACCGGGCCGGGGAGATCCGCGCCGCCTTTGCCCGCGGCGAGTTCGAGGAGTTCGCGGCGCAGCTGCGCACCGTCGACGGCAGCAGCCTGCCGGTGAAAATGCGCGGTTCCACCCACGTCAACCCCAACGGGCTGGTCCTGCACATGCTCATCTGCTCGGACTGCAGCGAGTTCCTGGAGCTCATGCAGCAGATGCAGGAGGGGCAGAAGCAGCTCATCCACTCCAGCCGGCTGGCCAGCCTGGGTGAGATGGCCGCCGGCGTCGGCCACGAGCTGACCCAGCCGCTCAACGCTATCCTGCTGTTTGCCCGCAACTGTCTCAAGGCCCTGGATGCGCCCGGCGACCACAGGGAGATGCTGCGCGAGAATCTGCAGATTATCATCGACCGGGTAAACAAGGCCTCCTCGATCATCGGCACCATGCGCAGCTTCGGCCGCAAGGTCGAGGAGGAGCAGGGACCGGTGGATCTGAACGAGATCATCCGCAAGATCCTCAGTTTCCTCGAGTCGCAGCTGCGCCTGAGCGAGATCAGCCTCGACCTGCAGCTCGCCGAACAGCCCTGCGTGGTGCTCGGGGTCGAGGTGCGGCTCGAGCAGGTGTTCCTCAACCTGGTGCAGAACGCCATCCAGGCCATGGGCCGGGTGGTGGTGCCTAGGTTGACCATCACCAGCCGGGTGGTCGACGGCCTCAACCCCAAGACCATGCACCACCAGCCATATGTGCAGGTGAGCGTGGCCGACAACGGCGAGGGCATCCCGGAGGAGCTGCAGAAGAAGATCTTCGATCCCTTCTTCACCACCCGCGAGGTGGGCACCGGCACCGGGCTGGGGCTGTCCATCGTCGACCGCATCGTCCGCGGCTTCTCCGGCCACATCGAGCTGACCAGCAGGCCCGGCCGGGGCGCCCGCTTCGCGGTCTACATCCCCCAGTACCAGACGGACGACGGCCGTCCGGCCTGTGCCGCGGGGGCAGCATGAACAGGGGCGACACCGCGGCCGCGCGACCGTCCGTGTTGGTGGTCGACGACGACCTCTACCTGCTCGCCGCCATCAAGCAGACCCTCACCCTCAACGGCTACGCGGCCACCACCTGCGGCAACCCGCTGGAGGCCCTCGCCCGCCTGGGCGACCAGCCGTTCGCCGCCGTGCTCGCCGACATCCGCATGCCGGAGATGAACGGCATGGTCCTGCTCGAACGCATCCTCGAGCGCGACCCCGACCTGCCGGTGATCCTCATCACCGGTCACGGCGACATCAGCCTGGCGGTGGAGGCGGTCAAGAAGGGGGCGTATCATTTCCTGCAGAAGCCGGTGGACGAGGACATCATCCTCGCCACCTTGGAGCGGGCCATCGAACGGCGCCAGCTGGTGCTCGAGAACCGCCGCCTGGAGGAACAGCTCACCCGCACGCGCGAGACCCGTTCCCGCTTCTACGGACTGGTGGGCAGTCACCCGTCCATGCTCGATCTCTACCGGCTGATCGAAACCATCGCCCACGAGCCCGACCCGGTGCTCATCATCGGCGAGACCGGCACCGGTAAGGAGCTGGTCGCCCGCGCCCTGCACGACATCAGCCACCAGGAGACGGCTCCGTACGTGGCGGTGAACATGGGCGCGATCCCGGCGGAGATGATCGAGAGCGAGCTGTTCGGCCACGAGAAGGGCGCCTTCACCGGGGCCATCCAACGCAAACTCGGCAAGTTCGAACATGCCGGCAACGGCACCCTGTTTCTCGACGAGATCTGCTCCATGCCCACCCAACTGCAGGCCCGGCTGCTGCGCGTGCTCGAAGAGCGGTGCTTCTCGCGGCTGGGCGGCAACACCCTCATCCCCCTGCGTGCCCGGATCGTCGCCGCCACCAACCGCGACCTGGAGGCGGAGGTGGCCCGCGGCAGCTTCCGCCAGGATCTCTACTTCCGCCTGAACGTGCTGCAGGTGCAGTTGCCGCCGCTCAGGGAGCGACGGGAGGACATCCCGCTGCTCGTCGACTGGTTCTGGAACGAGTACTGCGACGGCCAGCACACCGGTACCCGCCCCTGCTCGCCGGAGCTGATCCGGCGGCTGATGGCCCGCGACTGGCCGGGCAACATCCGCGAACTGCGCAATTTCGTGCGGCGCACCTGCGTGCTCGGCGAGGACGGGCCGACGCCGGCCGGGACCCCGCCGGTGACGGCCGGCGCAGAGGGGGTGTGCCTGCCCTGGAAAGAGCACATGGAGGCGCAGGAACACCAGTATCTGCTCCAGGTGCTCCGGCAGACCGGCGGCCAGGTGCGCGCCGCCCACCAGTTGATGGGTATCTCGCGCAAGAGCCTCTACGAGAAGATCAACAAGTACGGGATCGACCTGCGCCCGCTCCGGGACAAGGGCTGAGCGGACAGCGCCGGACAACCGGCTCCACCACCAAAAAAACGGCCGCCGCGGGAGATCGCGGCGGCCGTTTGTGTTGAGCTGGGAAAAAACAGTGGGACCGATGGTCAGGCCGTCCCCGGTGTCCCGCCACACAGGCGGGAGAACAATCAGGCTGCGCAGTCCAGGGTCGATTCCGGCAGCACACCCTCGCTGAGCAGGCTCACCTCGCCGGTGTGCAGGTCGTAGTAGGTGGCCACCACCAGCACCTTGCCGGCCTGCACCATGTCGACCATGATCGGCTCCGATTCCTCGATCCTGCGGGCCATGGCCAGGGCCAGTTCCTTGGCGGCGTTGTCGGTCCAGTTGCCCGGTTGGCCTTTGGCCTTCTTCAGGGCCGCGTCGATGGGCGGGGTGAGGCTGGCCACATGCCCGTGCAGTTTGACGCCCTGGGACACGGCGGTGATCGCCCCGCAGGAACTGTGACCCATGACCATGACCAGCGGCGAGTGCAGGTGGTCCACGGCGTACTCGATGGAGCCGAGGATATGGTCGTTGATGATGTTGCCGGCCACGCGCACGACGAACAGGTCGCCCAGCCCCTGATCGAACACGTCCACCGGCGGCACGCGCGAGTCGGCGCAGGTGAGCACCACCGCCATGGGATCCTGGCCGCTGGTCAGGCCTCGGCGTGATTCCTCACAGTGGTTGGGATGTTCACACTTGCCGCTCAAGAAGCGTTTATTGCCGGCGAACAGGAGTTGCAGCACCTCTCTCCCGGACATCTTCTTTCTGATCGTTTGCATGGGGTGTTTCCTCTCCGTGGTCATTGGATATATTTCGCAATTGAAACAAAGCAATAGGCCATCCAGGAGGGGGCGTGCCAGCCTGGAGGATACAAAGGCGCTAAAATATCAGTAAAACTGCATAAGATCCACAGGAAAAGTGAAAGGAAATGATTTTTGGCCGGCCCCGCTGTCCATGGCGGGGCCGGCCTTTCGCGGCGGGGGAGGGGCGGGTCCTACCAGGCCTTGGAGCCGAGGATGGCGCGGATTTTCGCCTCGTTTTCCTTCTCGACGAGAATGATCTTGCGGGCGTGGGCCTTGCGGATCTTCTCGGTCAGGGTCTGGATGTCGGCCGGTTTTTCGAGCACGTCGGTGGCGCCCAGCTTCATCGCCTGCACCCCCTTCTCGACCGTGGCGTGGCCGGTGAGCAGGATCACCTGCAGATCCGGGTTGATCGCCTTGAGCCGCTCCAGGGCCTGCAGACCGTCCATTTCCGGCATCTGCAGGTCGAGGATAATGGCGTCGTACGATTCCTTTTCCACCAGGGCAAGGGCGTCCCGGGCCGAGCTGGCGGTGGTGACGTCGATGTCGCGGGTCTGCATGCGCTCGCTCATGACCTCGAGGAACTCCTTCTCGTCATCGATCAGCAGTACTCTTTCGCTCATAGCATCCTCCTTGCTCTTCGTTCGGGTTTGTTCGGGTCCGGGTGGTCAGCCGACCCGTCGGACCGGCAGGCGCAGCAGCAGTGCATCCCCGGTCGGGGCCACGCCGAGCTGCGCCTGCAGTTCGGCCAGAAGCGGCCGGCCGGCACGTTCGACCTCGGTCGCGGCCGCGTTGACCTCCGTGCCGGCAGCGCAGCGTATGCGCACGAGCGCCGTGGTCCCCTCCGCCTCGGCGGCCAGGGCCACCGTGGTGCCGGATCCAGCCGCGGTGAACAGCTGCTGCAGGCAGAACCAGAGGAGGTTTTCGAGCACGAAGGGGCGCGCCTCGACCGTCACCGGCTCGCCCGCCTCCACGGTCAGCGCGACCCCTTTCATGGTGGCGAGCCGATCGGCCAGCGCCACGGTGAAGGCCAGCACCTCGCCGAGGTCGGTGCTTGCGGCCGGTTCGTGGGCGCTGTGGGCGAAGCGGTTGAGCCGCCGGATGATGTCGTCGGCACGCTGTACCTGCCGGCGGATATTGCCGGCGAGGCTGACCAGGCGTTCGGGTGACAGCGGCCGCCCCTTTTCCATGAGCAGCGCCAGGTCGCCGAGCAGGCCGGCGTTTTCGTTGACAATGGCCAGGGCGTTCTTGAGTTCGTGCGAGATCGAGGCGGTCATGTTGCCGAAGAAATCGAGGCCGAGCTCGCTTGCGCTGTCGCGGTTCGCGCTCATGGCTGTCCCCCTGTGCCCGCGAAGACCTCGTTGAGCTTTTGCATCAGGACCTCGATCTGCACCGGCTTGATCAGGTAGTAGTCGCGGCCGCTTTCCGCCGAGCAGGCGTGGAAATCATCCTCCGAGCCGTGGCCGGTGAGGAAGATGAACTTCATCCACGGGCAGTCGGCCTCGATCAGGCGCTTGAGTTCCAGGCCGTTCATGCTCGGCAGCTTCACGTCCAGGAGGGCGATGTCGAACCGCTCCTTGTGGACCAGTTCAAGGGCAGTGCTGCAGTCGCTCGCCCAGGAGGCGTCGATGCCGCGCATTTCCAGCCGCTCCGCCAGGGTGGCGACCAATTCCTGTTCGTCATCAACCAGTAGGACCCGCATTTTTCTCTCCTTCTTTGGCTTTATAGTCGAGCGGCAGGGTGATGAGGAAGGTTGTGCCCGTGCCGACCGTGCTCTGGATGTCGATCTCGCCGCCGATTTCCTTGACCAGCCCGTAGGTGATGGACAGTCCCAGGCCGGTGCCGCCGCTGCCGCTCTTGGTGGTGAAGAAGGGCTCGAAGATCTTCTTGATGTTCTCCGCCGGGATGCCGCAGCCGTTGTCGCTCACCTGGGTGATCACGCTCCGGCCGTCCCGGCCCAGGCGGCTGCGGATCTCCAGGCGGCCGCCGTCCTTCATGGCGGCGAAGGCGTTGTTCACCAGGTTGATGAACACCTGCTGCAGTTTGCCGCGGTCGCTGACAAACTCGGGGATCTCGTCGGGGATATCCACCTCGATGGTGATGCTCCGGTAGCCGGCCTCCTTGGTCTGGAACTCGAGCACGTCGGCGACGATCTGCCGCAGGCTGACCTTCTGCAGGCTCACCTGGATGTTGCGGGCGAAGTTGAGCATCTGCCGGGTGATGGTCGCGCACCGTTCCACCGAGGCGATGATCGAGTCGATCAGGCCGATGAGGCGAGCGTCACCGGCGTACTCCTTTTTGAAGGTGAACAGGTCCTTGATCAGCCCGGCCTTCTCGTTGATGATCGCCAGCGGGTTGTTGATCTCGTGCGCCACGCCGGCCGAGAGCCGGCCGATGGAGGCCATCTTGTTGGCGTACTCGACCTGGTGCAGGGTGGCGACCCGTTTCTGGTCCGCCTGGTAGATGCTGTTCACCAGCGAGGTGCAGATGCCGAAGACCACCGCGCAGATGGCCAGTACCGAGCCGATCAGGAAGATAATCAGTTTGACACTGTTGGCCGACCAGGAGGCCATCAGCTCGTTCTTCTGCTTGACCACCATGAGGATGAAGGGGCTGCCGGTGATGTAGGCGTAGCCGATGATCACCGGGATGCCCTGGTGATCGCGGGTTTCGATGACCTCGGTGCGCTCCGACGGCGCGGGCACCGGCAAGGGCAGCTGCTTGAGGACCGGACCGAAGCGGCGGCTGGGGGTCTGGATGACGCCCTTGTGGTTGATGAGGAAGGCGTCGCCCTTGCCGCTCACCTCCAACTCCGAGAGGAGGGTGTTGAGCCGCTCCAGGTCCAGGCTGGCGCGCAGGATGTAGTGCTCGCCCCGGTCGTTGTTGTGCAGCACCGAGATGACGTAGTGCGGCGTGTTGCGGAACCCGAGGAAGACATCGCTGATGTTCGAGCGCATGGCGATCACGTCCAGGTAGTTGTCCTGGTCGGTGTAGCCGAGGTTCTTGTACCACTCCTGCTGGCTGTAATCCATGCCCTTGACCGGGTAGGGGCCGGCGTAGTTGCGCTGGATGCCGTTGTGGTCGATGACCCCCAGGTCCTTCCACTCGCCCAGGCCGCTCTTCAGGTGGTCCAGGAGCGTCTGCAGCCGCCGCGGCTCGAACAGCTGGTCGTAGGAGTTGTCGAAGACGAGAAAGTTGAGGATGTACTTGCGCTCGTCCAGGTAGGAGGCCAGGGTCCGTCGGGCGTTGGAGACGAGCCGGGCGGTCTGCAGGTGGAACTCCGACTCCAGGCTCCTGGTGCTGATCAGGTAATCGACCACCGCCAGGGCGAACAGGGGCAAGAGGGCCACGGCCAGCATGGCGGCGATGGACTGCTTCCACAGCCGCCGGAAGTTGAACAGCGGCTTGTACATCCCCGAGCCCTGGTCCTGCTGGTCGAGAAACCGGGGCTTGAACAGCTGTGCCATGTTGCCTCCTTGCCCGGGCGGGTGCGTGCCCGGGACCGCTGTCCGCCGGTTTTCAGGCGCCCTGCTGCGCCTGCTTGCGTGCCTGGATCTTCTCGTTGGCCTGCTTCATGGTCTCGCTGAGCACGTCGATGTCCACCGGCTTCTGCAGGTAGGCGAAGGCGCCGAGCCCCATGCAGGTCTCCCGGTCGGTCTCGTTGCCGTGGCCGGTGAGGATGATCACCTCGATGTCCGGCTGGGTGGCCTTGACCTGGCGCAGCACCTCCATGCCGTCGATGCCGGGCATCTTCAGGTCGAGGATCATCACCTCGGGCTCGTCCTCCCTGAGCATCTCCAGGGCCGACTCGCCGTCGTAGGCCACCGCCGAACCCATGTCGCGCAGTAGGAGCCGCTCGGACAGGGTCTGCACGAATTCGCGCTCGTCATCGACCAGGAGTACGCGGCTCGGGGCCTGGAACTCGACCTTGCGGTAGATGTCGGCCTGGTGGAAGTTCGCCCCCACCCCGGTGGTCACCGAGCGCACGCCCGGAACCTTGGCCACGATCTCCTGGAGTTCCTGCTCGAGTCGGCTGAGCATGAGCACGTTTTTCTCGATGGTCAGGTTGACCGCGCCGTCCTGCACGGCCACGCTCACCTCGTGGCCCTCCAGGGTGAGCGCCACTTGGACCCGCGCCTGCAGCTGGAAGTCGGCCAGGGCCGCCAGCGAGGCCGGGGTGGGGGTGAGCACGTCGGAGTGGAGGTTGCGGACGATCAGGTGGACGCTTTCCTCGGCGGCAATCTTGTCGGTGGGGATGACGATGTCATAGAGCAGCGGGTCCCAGGGGTCGGCCTTGCCGTGGAGGAGCAGGGTCCAGGCGCTGCGGTCCTCGTCGCTCCTGTGGATGGTCTTGCTCGCGTCCTTGTCCGGCGTGGGGCCGCTCTCGGCCTGGCGCAGGCGGTGGCTCATCTCCGCCACCAGGCAGATGCGCAGCACATGGGCGATGGCGGCCGGCACCAGGTGGCTGGAGAAGCCGGTGAGCACCAGCTTGCCCTCGCCGAGGATCTCGGCCACGGCCAGGCGGAGGTAGGCCACCGATTTTTCCTTCTCGTGGGTGAAGGGGTTGAACAGCGAGGCCTTGGCGGCAAAGGCCCGGCCGACCCGATCGGTGCTCAGCCCGGAGAGGCTTGCAGCCCGGGCGATGACCTCGGGGTCGTCGACCCGGCGGTAGCCGGTCTCGGCCACCAGGCCGCGGATGATGGCTTCTTCGTTACAGTAGAGGGCGTTAAAGACGGTAATCACGGACATGGCACACCTCGTCAGGGGCGGATGGTCTTGGGTTGGGCCGATACCCCGAGGGGGCAGCGGGTGAGTTCTTCTTCCGTGTGCAGCGGCGGGTGGATCTGGCGCAGGGCGCTCTCCACGGTCGGGTAGATGTGGTCGGCGCCGATTTTGTTGAACAGGTGGGTGCGCACCAGCACCTTCATCACCGTTTCGTTGACGCCGCTCAGTGAGATGTCGATGCCGGCGCTGCGCAACCTGCCGACGATCAAGGATAGTGTTTCCTCGCCCGAGGCGTCAATGTCATTGATGCCGTTGGCGACGATGAGCACGTGCCTGAGGGTGGTCTTGCACAGCATCATGTCGGAGATCTTGTCCTCCAGGTAGCTGGCGTTGGCGAAGAACAGCGGCCCCTCGAAGCGGACCAGCGAGAGGTGGCGGCACTCCTCCACCCCCTGGGAGATGGGGCAGACCAGGTCGGTGGTCTGGTCGCGGGACAGCGAGCTGACCACCGGGCGCATGTTCTTGTAGAGGAAGACGAGCAGGCAGAGAATCACGCCGAGCATGATGCCCTTGTCCAGGTGGGGCGCGAACCAGAGGGTGCAGAGGAAGCTGATGATGGAGATGAGACCGTCGTACCACTGGGCCCGCCAGGCGTGGAGGAAACCGGAGACGTTGATCAGGCCGATGACCGCCATCATGATGATCGCCGCCAGCACCGACTGGGGCAGGTGGTAGAGGAGCGGCGTGAAGAACAGCAGGGCGATGACCACGGTCAGGCTGGTGAAGACGCTGGACATGCCGGTGACCGCGCCGGCCTGCAGATTGACCGCCGAACGCGAGAAACTGCCCGAGGAGGGGTAGCTCTTGCCGATGGCGCCGACGATGTTGGCCAGCCCCTGGCCGATCAGCTCCTGGTTGGGGTCGATGCGCTGGCCGGTTTTGGCGGCCATGGCCTTGGCGATGGAGATGGCCTCCATGAAACCGAGCAGGGAGATGATGGCCGCGTAGGGGAAGAGGTGGAGCATGACGCCGAGGTCGATCCTGGGCATGCCGAGCGCCGGCAGACCCTTGGGCACGGTGCCGACCACCGCGCCGCCGCCCTTGATCTGCAGTTGGTCGAGCTTGAGCGGCTTGTTGCCGATGCGCAGCCGCCAGGTGCGACCGTCGGTTGCGGCTCCGACCGGCACTTCGTCCGTTGCATAGTAAAGGGCGGAGCCGCCGGGCTGGGGCACCGCCTTGAGCAGCACCAGGCGGAGTTCTTCCCGGTAAAGGTGGCTTCGTTCCTTGAGTTCCTCGATGCGCGACTGGATCACCCGGTCCTCGTGTTCGGCGTCGAGGCGGGCGATGGCATCGTGCCCTTTTTCGCCTCTTCGAGGAGCTTGCTGGTTTTTGTCCGCGCCTCGGCCAGCGGAACGATACCGTTGGTGGCCTCGTTGAACGAGCGGATCAACTCCAGGGTCTTGGCCGAACGGATGGCGGAGGCGTCCACGGTGGCGTTGTGCTCGAAGCCGATCCCCCAGGAAATGAGGGTGGTGACCACCACCGCCACGAGCACGTTGGGGATGCGCGGGGCCATGCGCTTGAGCCCGACCATGATCGCCAGGGCGAGCACGCCCATGACCAGGGTGGGCCAGTGGGTGTAGTGCAGGGCCGACTGCACCACCCGTGTGATGGTCTCGTAGTGGTGCAGGGCATTGTCCACCGTGACCCCGAACATCTTGGACAGCTGCGAGGTGGCGATGATGATGGCGGCGGCGTTGGTGAAGCCGTTGACCACCGGGTGGCAGAGGAAGTTGACCACCAGGCCGAGGCGGAGGATGCCCAGGCTGAGCTGGAAGATGCCCACCAGCAGCGACAGCAGGATGGCGTAGGCGATGTAGCCCTCGCTGCCGGCAGTGGCCAGGGGTTCGAGCGAGGCCGAGGTCATGAGCGAGACCACCGCCACCGGGCCGGTGGCGAGCTGCCGGCTCGAACCGAACAGGGCCGCCACCATGGGCGGCAGGAAGGCGGCGTAGAGACCGAAATAAGCGGGCATGCCTGCCAGCTGCGCATAGGCCATGGACTGGGGGATGAGCACCAGGGCCACGGTCAGGCCGGCGAGGGCGTCGGCCTTGAACAGTCCCAGGTTGTACCCGGAGAACCAGTCGAGAAAGGGGAAGATACGCTTGATCATGCCGTTCGTTGCACCTCGGATCCTTCTTTGGTTGCTGTTGCCTGCGGTTTCTGCCTCGTTTGCCCACCGGTCCTGTTCTCCAGCATGCGCCGGCAGGACGCGATCATCTCCCTGTACAGGGCACCCACGTCGTAGAGGTTGTTCATGCGGAAGCGGACCATGCTGTCCGCCAGCGAGAAGACGATGAGTGCCGATTTGCGCGCGGTGATGGCCGGGTCGATGGAGCCGTCCCGCTGGCCGGCGTCGATGGCGCGCTCGAAGATATCGATGAAACAGTCGTAGATGGCCTCGAGGATGTCCCGGCATTCCGGGTTGGTCTCGGCCAGTTCGTAGGCGTAGCGCTGGTGGAGCAGGGAGAACAGGTCCTCGCGGCTCTTGGTCATGTACAGGTAGAAGCCGACGGTCTCCTCGACCATGTCCAGGCCGGTCTTTTCGCTCTCGGCCTTCCGGTAGCGCTCGAACTCGGGCAGGATATCCTCCTTGAGGTTGCGGAGGATGGTGAGGAAGATTTCCTGCTTGTTCTTGAAATGATAGAAGATGGTCCCCTCGGCGGCGCCGGTCATGCGCGACAGCTCGCCCATGGCGGTGTCCTTGTAGCCCTTGCGGGCGAACAGGAAGGTGGCGGCCTGGAGGATGGCGTCTTTCTTTTTCAGGGTGGTCTTGGTCATGTGGCCTCTCGAATTAGACTGAGCGCTCAGTCGGTTTTTTTGTAAAGGGTTCGCGAGAGATCGTCAAGAAAAAAAATCAGCGCGCACTCCGGCGGGTTGCGGTGGCGGCCGATGGTATCAGGGCTCGGCGTGGAACAGTGGCGGCCATGGGTGTGGGGTTAAGCGTTCCACATTGTTCCGCGTCGGTCGTCTCAACAATAGCCTTCTATTCAACGGTTTGGATGTTCTATCCGTTGCTCCGGAACAACGGTGCGCGCCGGGTTTTGGCACGAACCGAAACGTTATTGAACGTATCGAAACGTTTTTGTGGCGAACGAGTGTTTCGCCTTGTTTCTTTGCGTGGGGCTGGACGTGGCCGACACTTCGTCTGATGCAACCCATCAGGATAACTGAAGGAAAAAAAACGGGCAGCGGCTGGTCCTGAAATTGCTTAACGCTCCTCGTGACGTGCATAATCGCCGTGACCGGTGCGAAACCTTCGTATCGGCCACGGAAACAGGCAACAGAACCAAGGAGCGGAAATGGACAAGGAGATGGAGGCCAAGGTGCTCTTGGTCGACGACGAGCGGGATTTCCTCGAGACACTGTCGAGCCGGCTGGAGTTGCGCGGGCTGAAGGTGAGCGCCGTGACCAGCGGTGAACAGGCGGTGGCTGAGGCGAAAGAGGACGAGTTCGACGCCATCGTCGTCGACCTGTCCATGCCCGGCATCGACGGGCTGGAGACGCTCAAGCGGATCAAGGCGATCAACCCGGACGCGGAGATCATCATGCTCACCGGCCACGGTTCGGTGGCGAGCGGGGTTGAGGCGATGAAACTCGGGGCCGGTGATTTCCTGCAAAAACCCGTGGAACTGGCCGATCTGCTCAGCAAGATCGGCGAGGCCAGGGACAAGCGCATGCTGGTGCTGCAGAAGCGGTCCCAGGAAGAACTGCGGAAGATCCTCCAGGCGAAGAGCTGGTGATCGACTCGCCATCCACCCCAGAGAAGGAGCACCCCATGAACACAACGGTCAAAGACCTTATCATCCCCCTGGAGCAGTTTCCCCATGTGCAGAGCGAGGCCCCGGTGCACGAGGCGGTGGGCCTGCTGTTCTCCCATGTGAACGGCAACGGCCGACTGCAGTACGACGAGCTGCTGGTGATCAGCGCGGACAACCAGTACGTCGGCCGCCTGACGGTGCGCGGTATCCTCACCTGCTACTTCCCGGCCCTGTTCGCCACGGGCGACAAGCAGATTTTTGCCGGCAAAAAGGAAAAGTTCAGCGACCTGGCCATCCTCATGGAAGACAGCTTCCAGGCCGAGTGCAAGCGCCAGGGCGCCCTGCCGGTGCGCGACTTCATGGCGCCGCCGCTCAAGTCGATCAAGGCAAGCCTGCACCCCCTGCACGCGGCCGAGATCATGATGACCGAGAACGAGACCTGCCTGCCGGTGGTCGAGGACGACGGTCTCATCGGCCTGGTCCGACTGATCGACCTCTTCCGCACCCTGGCTTCCAGCTGTTCACTCTGAGCGCCACCGGAGCCCCACGGCCCTTTCCCAAGACTTCAACGTAACAGGTACCATTGTGGAAAAAATCACAGAAGCACAAGCCCCCATCAACTGGAAGCGCTGGGTGTTCATCCTCGGCGGTCTCGCCCTGTTCGCCCTCATCTACTACAGCCCGGCCTGGCCGGACGCGGTCGACCCCAAGGGCGAACACTTCGCCCTCAGCATCCAGGCCAAGGGCGCCCTGGCCGTGTTCGCGGTGGCCGCCACCTGGTGGATCTTCGAGGTGGTGCCGATCGGTGTGACCAGCTTGCTTATCGGCACCCTGCAGGCCCTGTTTCTCATCCGCAAACCGGCGGTGGCCTTCAAGGATTACATGGACCCGTCGGTGCTGTTCATCTTCGGCTCGGTGGTCATCGGCATGGTGTTCACCAAGACCGGCCTCACCCGGCGGATCGCCTACAAGATGCTCAGCATCATCGGCGAGAAAACGTCGCTGATCATGCTTGGCTGTTTCGTCATGACCGCCCTGCTCACCCATGTGATGGCGCACACCGCCGTGGCCGCGACCATGTTCCCGCTGCTCATGGCCATCTACTCACTCTACACCACGGAAAAGGCGCCAACCAATTTCGGCAAGTGTCTGTTCATGGGCATGGCCTACGTGGCCGGCGCCGGCTCCATCGTCACCCTGCTTGGTGCCGCCCGCGGCGCCGTGGCGCTCGGTTTCTACAAGGACATGATGAACGTGGACATCAGCTTCGGCACGCTCACCTACTACATGTTCCCGCTCGGCTGGCTGATGGTTTTCCTGCTCTGGGGCTTTTTCCTGGTGCTGTGCAAGCCGGAGAAGGACCGCATCGTCGGGCTGAAGGAGAAGGCGAGCCGCATGTACCGCGAACTGGGCGGGATTACCCGCAACGAGATCCTCGCCGCGGTGATCATCTTCGCTGCGGTGCTGCTCATCGCCCTGAAGAGCTTCGTGCCGGCGCTCGAAAATCTCGACAAGACCGGCATCCTGCTCTGCTCGACCATCGCCTTCTTTGTGTTCAACATTCTCGGGTTGGAAGACCTGGAAGACATCCCCTGGAACATCATCCTGCTGTTCGCCGGCGCCATGTCGATCGGCTTCTGCCTGTGGGAGACCGGCGCGGCCAAGTGGCTGGCCGTCAACTGGCTGGTGCTCTTCCAGAATGCCCCGGCCATCGTCTTCATCCTCGGCATGGCCTTCTTCGTGCTCATCATGACCAACTTCATCATGAACGTGGCCGCCATCGCCATCTCACTGCCCGTGGCCCTGGTCATCGCCCCCTACCTGGGCGTGGCCGGCGAAGTCATCCTCTTCTCGGCCCTGGCCACCGCCGGTATGCCGTTCCTGCTGCTCATCGGTGCGGCCCCGAATGCCATCGCCTACAACTCCAAGCAGTTCACCACGGGAGAGTTCCTCAAGTTCGGCATCCTCGCCAGCATCCTGCTGATGGTCGTGCTCTGGCTGTTCGTGGCCTTTGTCTGGCCGATGATGGGCATGGAAGTGTTCACCGCCGCAGTCAACTGATCGCCGGCATACCGCCCCCGCCCCCGGTCCTGCTGACCGGGGGCGGCCGGCCTCCATTCGCCGCTGGGGCCGGACCACCCTGTGGCGCAAGCTGAAGCTGCACGGGCTGGCCCCGGAGGCCGGCGACAAAGGAGGACAGGCATGAAGATCCTTGTCACCGTGCAGGACCACAGCATCGCGCCGCGCTTCGACCAGACCACCGAGGTGCTCATCGCCACCGGCGAAGCTGGCCTGATGCAGGGCCAGGTGCGCACCATCATCCTGCCGCACCGCAGCGCCGAGGAACTGAGCGATCTGATCGTCAAGGAAGGCATCGACTGCCTGGTCTGCGGCGGCATCGAAGACAGTTTCTACCGGTTTTTCAAGTGGAAGAAGATTCGGGTGTACGACTCGGTGATCGGCACTCACGCCGAGGCCCTGCAGCTCGCCCTGACCGGGGCGCTCAGGCCGGGGATGGTGCTGCCCTCGGCCCGGGCCGGGCGTTGACGGCGGGATACGGCCGGAGATGACCAGAGGGCGGGTGCTCATTGTCGACGCTGAGGCCGAATTCACCGGCCTTGTTGTTGACCGCCTGCACTCCTGGGGCTACGAGGCCGCGGCCGCCAGTGACGCAGACGAGGCCCTGGCCGTGCAGGCAAGCCTGCAGCCCGAGGTGGCGGTGATCAGTGTGCAGGAACGACCGGCGCGGGCACTCGAGCTGATGGGTCTCTTGCAGGCCGCGGACCCGGCGCTCAAGGTGATCCTCCTGCTCGGTCGCGGCGCGGCCGGGGCCGGGGTGCGCGGCATGGAGATGGGCGCGAGCGACTGCCTGCCCCTGCCGCTCGATCTGGGTGTGCTCATCGACAGTCTGAGAAAGGTGTGTGGCCGCAGTCAGTCCATTGCCAGCGAAGAGGCCGAGCCTTAATGTATACGCTAGACGCGTCGCCGGCGGTTGGCGGGCGGCGGAAGATGAACCGGAGCCGGGAGGTAGACTGATGATGCGGAAAATCGAATTGAACGGGACACGGGAATTCAACCCGCTGGGCATGAAGGCCATTCTCCTGCATGATTCCGAGCACTTCAAGATCCTCAATTTCAACCTCAAGGCCGGGGCCCTGTTCCCCATCCATTCCCACGACCTGGACGGTCAGCTGAGTATCCTTGTCATCGAGGGCGAGGGGCTGTTCCTGGCCGACAAGGAGCAGACCATGCCGGCCCGCACCGGCGACATGCTCATCTCCGACATCCGCGAGCCGCACGGGGTCAAGGCGACCACCGACATGCGCATCGTCGTCACCATCGCCCCGCCCATCTGAGCGGGCTGTCGCTCAGGGAGCCTTTTCCGGGGTGGCCGGGCCGAGAAGGTCGAGCATCGCCCGGCAGTGGTCGTCTGCAGGCTGCGGTTGGGTGAGCAGGTTCAGGATGCGCTCGATCCGGTGCCGCTCCTGTTCGTTCAGGCCGGCGGGGTCGGCGAGCAGTCTTCGCCCCTGGTCGAGGACGCCTGCAAAAAAGGCGGCATCGGGTTGTCCCGTGCAGCCTGCGCGGATACGGTCCTGCCAGCCACGCATGGTCAGGGGTGCTTTGGCCCGGCGTGCCGGCTGAAACTGCCCCGAGGGTGGGGGGGCCTGTTCATCTGCCGCTGTGCCGGGCAGGGAGGAGGCCGCCGGTCTCTGTCCGCTTCTCTCCAGGTCCTGGCCACCGGTTGCAGCGGGCTGCGCCTCGGCAGCAGGCGAGGCGGGTTCGGCGGTGGCGATCTTGTTGTGGACCACGGCTTCCTCGCGCTTTGCCGCCCGGCTCCGAGGTTGGGTTGATCCGGCCGCGACCGGGTTCTCCCCGGATTCAGCCGGCACTGCCGAGTCCGTTCCTGGTGTCGCCCGGCTCTGCACCTCGGCGGTTTTTTCCGGCAGACGGGTCAGGGTCGTGCGATCCGCCTGCAGGGTGAGGGTGAGCACGAGGGCGACACTGGCCGCCGCGGCCAGCAGCGATCCGGCCACCGTGAGCGCCCGCGGCCGGCCGACCAGGCGGAGCAGTCGCCCCCGCGCCCCCGTGGCCGCCTGTTCCTGCCTGTGCCGATCCAACTGCAGCCACAGGGCACAGCAGCGGTCGCAGCCGGCCAGATGGGCCAGGCAGGTCTCCTCCCGCGCAGGTTCCAGCCGCCCTTCAACCAGCGCGGCCAGCTCCGCTGGTTCCGGGCAGGGGGTGGCCGGTGCGGGCTGATCGCCGCTCAGCACGAGCAGGGCCAAGCGCCGCCGGGCCGCCCTCGTCTTGTCGATCGCTTTCTTTTCCGCCATGATGGTTCTCCGCCCGCAGGGGCGTTTGCCGTGTCTCTTGGTGGACGGTTCCGGCCGAAGGAAGTGTCGGCGCGTTCACAAGAGCAACCGCACCTCCTCCTCCAACCCGACCCGGGCCAACTCCCGCCGCAACCGCTCGAGCAACCGCCGCAAGCGGCCGTGCACCTGGAACCGGTTCCAGCCGAGCATCCTGCCCGCCTCGGTCACCGCCATCCCGTCCCGAAAGCAGAGCTTGAGCAGCAGCCGTTCCCGCGGCGCCAACTCGATGTTCGCCGCGACGACCCGGGCAAGCAGGCGCGAGCCCGCCTCCGCGGCCGCCTCGTCGAACACGATCCGGCCCAGGGTGGCGAACAGCTGCTCGCGTTCCCGCTCGGCCAACCGCTGTTCCTGCTCCGGGCAGTCCGCCTCGTCCCCCGCCCGAACGTCCGTCTCGTCCCATCCGCCCGGCTCGTCGCCGCGGTGTTCGCCGCAGGACGGGATCTCGCCCAGCAACTGATAGGCGGCCTGCTCGATCTGGCGGGGATCACCGGCCTGCTGCTGGTGCACGAGGGCCACGGCCTCGTCCGGGGCAAAGCGCTCCAGGCACAGGAGACGAAACAGGGTCAGCCAGATGCCGCCCAATCGGCGGACCCACAGCGGCGGTGTGCTGCGGCCGAAGCGGGCGCGGGCGAAATCCTCCAGCAGCCTGAAACTCAGGGCCGCGATGTAGGTGGCCAGGCTCGACTCCCCGGTGAAGGCCCGCAGCCGGCGCCAGTCGTCCGCGGCCAGTCCGTTCAGCACGAACAGGGCCGCCTCCTCGGCCAGCGTGCTCCCGGGAAAGCGGCGGCCGGCCAGCCGGTTGATCAGCGGCCAGTGCTCCAGGGCCCGCTGCTGCCAGGGCTGCACCGGTCCGGCACCGGCCGGGGGCGGGGAGGCTGTTTGCGGCGGGACGTTTTCCATTTTTTCAGGCGACACAATTTTTGCCGCAGGCCGTCCAAGGGAACAACAGGGGCAGAGGGTCGACACTGACCCAAGGCCCAGTCCCCTGACAACCCCATGCAAGGAGCTTTGTTATGAAACGGATTGCGATGGCTGCACTGCTGTTCCTCGCCCTGTTGGCCGGCTGCTCGTCACCCGGGCCGAAGACGGAGAACAAGGAAACCCGGCCCGGAACGGTTGAGGATGCCGGCAACACCGTGGAACCGTCCGGGCAGGCGTCACCGGCACAGACGAGGATGCCCCGGGAAACCCTGCCCGCCTCCCCGGCCGGTGCGGTCCCGGGCCGGGGCGCATCGGCCCGGGAAACCAGGACCAAATCCCTGGTCCACAGCACCACAACCGACCTGCAGGCCGCCCGTCCGGCCCTGCTGCCCATGGTGGCAGCGCCGGCCTGGAACCGGGAATCCTACGACCCCCGGCAGGAAACCGGTTTCGTCAACGCGACCGGCGATCCCCTGTCCACCTTCAGCATCGATGTCGACACCGCCGGCTACGCCAATGTCCGCCGCTTTGTCCAGAACGGCAGCCTGCCGCCCGCGGGCGCGGTGCGCATCGAGGAGATGGTCAATGCCTTTGCCTATGACTATCCCCGGCCGCAGGGCAGCGAACCGCTCGCCCTGAGCGCCGAGGTGGGCCCCAGCCCCTTCCACCGCGACTACCGGCTGGTGCGCATCGGCCTCTCGGCACGCGATCTCGCCAGGGAAGAACTGCCGCCCGCGAACCTGGTCTTCCTCGTCGATGTCTCCGGCTCGATGCGGGACGCGAACAAGCTGCCGCTCTTGCAGCAGGCCCTGGCGCTCCTGGTGCGGCAACTGGGCGAACGCGACCGGGTGGCCCTGGTGGTCTATGCCGGCACGGACCGGGTGGTGCTGCCGCCCACCGCCGGCAACCAACAGGAGCGTATCCTCGCCGCCATCGACAGCCTGCAGGCGGGCGGTTCGACCCATGGCTCCAGCGGCATCCGCACCGCCTACGAGCTCGCCCGGCAGAGTTTCCTGCCCGGCGCCACCAACCGGGTCATCCTCGCCTCGGACGGCGATTTCAACGTCGGCGTGACCAGCCGGGACGAGCTGCAGCAGCTGATCGAACAGGAGCGCCGGCACGGCGTCTACCTGAGTGTGCTCGGCTTCGGCCGGGGCAATTACCGCGATGATACCATGGAACTGCTGGCCGACAAGGGCAACGGCAACTACGCCTACATCGACAGCCTGCTCGAGGCGAACAGGGTGCTTGTCCGGGAGATGAGCGGCACCCTGTTCACCCTGGCCAATGACGTCAAGATCCAGGTCGAGTTCAACCCGGCCCAGGTGGGGGCCTACCGGCTGATCGGCTACGAGAACCGGGCCCTGGCGGATGAGGCGTTCCGCGATGACACCAAGGATGCGGGCGAGGTCGGCGTCGGTCACCGGGTGACTGCCCTGTACGAGCTGATCCCGGCCGGCCATGCCTCTGTGCCCCGGTTGGACCCGCTCAGGTATCGGCAACCGGCAGCGCAACCGGCGCGGCGGATCGACGGAGCTGCTGACCGTCAAACTGCGCTACAAGCCCCAGGGCGCGACGGCCTCCACCAGGTCAGCCTGCCGGTGGCCGACACGGCCGTCGGGCGGAACAGCACCGACTTCCGCTTTGCCGCCGCCGTGGCCGGGTATGGCCTGCTGCTCATTGATTCGCCGCATCTGGGCACCTTCACCTGGGAGCAGTGCCTGGAACTGGCCCGTTCCGGCCGGGGCGCCGACCCCGAGGGGGAGCGGGCCGAGTTGTACCGGATGGTGGCGGCCAGCCAGTTGCTGGCCAACCGCGCAGAACCAGGGGGCCGCAGGAGGAGACCGGGACGCTGCCGGTGCTCAGGTGAGCAGGTGCGGCCAGTCGAGGGTGGGGAAGGTGCGGTGGAGCATGTGGTCGTCGTCCTCGAGCCGCACCGTGAGATCGGTGAAGCAGGCCCGGGCAAGCGGCAGGATCAGCTCCGGCGGGCAGACCGTGTCGTGCGCGCCCGTGACCACCAGCGTGGGCACGGCGATGGGCGCGGCCGGCGGGTGGAAGTCAGCGAAGTTGAGGGCCGGGGCGAGCAGCACCAGGCGCCGGCACCGTTCGGGAGAGCGCAGGGCGAAGCAGGCGGCCATGAGCCCGCCGAAGCTCGAGCCCACCAGCACCAGCCGCTCCAGCCCGGCCACCTGCGCCTCCAGCTGGGCGAGCCGCTCGTCCAGGTCGCCCGTGTAGTTCTGCAGGCGCACCCGGGGAAAATGGCGCCCGAACCATTGCGCCTTGGTGCCCTGGATCGACGAGTCGAGGCCGTGGAGAAAGAGCGGGATGGACGGCGTTTTCGTGAGCGGGATCTGACACCATGCGCCCTCCGGAACCGGACGAAGGAGAAGAAAACGGGCCGTCGGTCAAACCGGCGGCCCGTTGCCGTGTTAGCGGGTGCACCACTCGTAGGCGTTCTGGAACATCCGCAGCCAGGGGCTCACCGGCAGGTGGTGCATGGCCGCGGGCAGCCAGTGGCACTGCCAGGGCAGGAAGGTCCGCTCCGGGTGGGGCATCATCGCCAGGTGGCGGCCGTCGGGCGAGCACAGGCCGGTGAGGCCGCCGGGGGAACCGTTGGGGTTGAACGGGTAGGTCTCGGTGGGTTGGCCGTCGTCGTCCACGTAGACCAGCGCGGCCATGCGCTCGCCCCACACCCGCTCGCGGATGGACTCGTCCGGGAAGTGGAGCAGCCCCTCGCCGTGGTCGACGTGGATGCCGAACACCAGGTCCTCCATGCCCTGGAGCATGATCGCCTTGCTCGACAGCACCCGCACCGTGCTCCAGCGGGATTCGAAGCGGCCGCTGCGGTTTCGGATGAAGCGCGGCTGGCGCTCGGCCTCGATGCCGGTCCACGGCACCCAGCCGAGCAGGCCGAACAGCTGGCAGCCGTTGCACACGCCCAGGGTGAAGGTGTCCGGCCGCTCGTAGAAGGCGCGGAACTGCTCCTGCAGCCGTTCGTTGAAGCGGATGGTGGCGGCCCAGCCCTTGGCGCTCTCCGGCACGTCGGCGTAGGAGAAGCCGCCCACCGCGGCCAGACCGCGGAACCCGTCCAGATCGATGCGGCCGTCGAGCAGGTCGGTCATGGTCAGGTCCCAGGGCTCGAAACCGGCGCTGTGGAAGGCGGCGGACATCTCCCGGTCCGAGTTGGAGCCCTCGTCGCGGAGGATGGCCACCCGCGGCTTGTCCGCTTTCGCGAGGATCGAAGCCGCGGTCGGCTGCGGCGGGAAGCTCAGGTGGTAGCGCGGGCCCTTGCGGTCGAGGATGGCGAATCGCTCCTCGTCGGCGCAGTCCGGGTTCATCTGCAGCCGGTCCAGCTGGTGGCTGGTCTCCTCCCACCACTGGCGGAGCAGCACGAGCGAGTCGTCGAGCACGGAGTCGCCGTTGTACTGGATGGCCACGGCCTGGCGCTCGGTGCTCGTGCCCAGCACCACCAAAGGCACCTCGGCCAGGTCGAGCTGTGCCTTCACCTGGGCGAGCAGGTTCCAGCGGCACTCGATCACCAGCCCGAGTTCCTCGGCGAACAGCGCCTCCAGCGCGGTGGCCGGGCCGTTCAGGGCCAGGTTGAGGCCGCGGTTGCCGGCAAAGGCCATCTCGAGCACGGTGGTGATCAGGCCGCCGTCGCTGCGGTCGTGGCCGGAGAGGATCAGGCCCGCGTCGATCAGCCGCTGCACGGCGAGGAAGGCCCGCCGCACCAGCGCCGGGTCGTCCATGTCCGGCACCTCGCTGCCGATGGCAGCGCAGGTCTGGGCGAGCGCACTGCCGCCCAGCCGGTTCCTGCCGCCGGAGAGGTCGAGGAACAGCAGCACCGAGTCCGCCTCCTTGAGGTCCGGGGTGACCTTCCTGCGGATGTCGGCCATGGCCGCGTACAGGGAAACGACCAGCTGGCGCGGCGACTTGACCACCTCATCCTGCACCCGGGTGGCCATGCTCAGGCTGTCCTTGCCGCCGTCCACGGCCACGCCGAGCGCGGTCATGGCCGCGGCCATGGCCTCGGCCGCGTCGCGCAGGGCCGCGCCCTCGCCGGGCAGCTTGGGCGCCCACATCCAGTTGGCCGAGCACTTGACCTGGTCGAGGTCATCGATGCGCGCCCAGACCAGGTTGGTCAGGGCCTCGCCCACGGCCATGCGCGCCCCGGCCGCCGGGTCGACGAGCATCTTCACCGGCTGCTCGCCGATGGCAGTGGCAATGCCGGAGAACCCGAAATGGCTCTGCGCCACCACGGCCACGTCGCCCACGGTCAGCTGCAGGGGGCCGCAGCACTGCTGCTGGGCGATCAGGCCGGTGACCGCCCGATCCACCTTGCTGGTGAGGAAGCGCTTGGAGCCCACGGACACGAGCCGCAGCACCCGGTGCAGGGCCTCGCGCAGGTCCAGGTTCTTGGGCGGGACAAAGGCGGACAGGTCCGGGACAACCCGGCTGTCCGTGAAGGTCTTCTGCGGAATCTTGCCGAGCAGCTCGGGGATGCCGATGTCCACCGGGGTGGAGTCGTCCAGATTGTCGTGGACCACGAAGCGCAGGTCGCCGGTGACCTCGCCGAGCACCTCGCAGGCCACCTTCTCGCGGGCGCAGATCGCCTGGAAGCGCTCGATGTTCTCCGGGCTGATCAACAGGCCCACCCGCTCCTGGTACTCGGCCACGTAGATCTCGAGCACGGACATGGTCGGGTCGCCGACGCGGATGTTGCGGATTTCCACCCGGCCGCCGGCGTGCTCGACCAGTTCCTTGAGCACGTTGGCCGGGCCGCCCGCGCCCTGGTCGTGGATCACGTCGATGAGGCTTGCCCCCCCCATCTCGTTGCAGGCGCGGATCACCCGGTTCATCTTCTGTTCCATCTCGGCGTCGCCGCGCTGGACCGCGTTGAAGTCGAGCGCGGATTCGTTCTCACCCTGGAGCATGGACGAGGCCGCGCCGCCGCCGAAGCCGACCCGGTAGGCCGGGCCGCCCACCTGGACGATGAGCATGCCCTTCACCGCCTCTTTCTTTTCGGTGTGGCGGTCGTCGATCTGGCCGATGCCGCCGGTGAACATGATCGGCTTCAGGAAGCCCCAGCGCTCGCCGGACTCGAGGCGCAGGTCGAAGCTGCGGGTGAAGCCCTGGATGAGCGGCTCGCCGAACTTGTTGCCGTAGTCCGAGGCGCCGTTGCTCGCCTCGATCTCGATCTCCAGCGCCGGCGCCAGCGTGTCCGGGCAGGCGTAGCGGTTCTCCCACTCCAGCGGGTAGTCCGGGAATGTGCAGGTTGGCCACGCAGTAGCCGGCCGTGCCGGCCATGACCAGGCCGCCCCGGCCGGTGCCCTGGACGTCGCGGATGCGGCCGCCGGTGCCGGTCTCGGCGCCGGGGAAGGGGGCCACGCCGGTGGGGAAGTTGTGCGTCTCGGCGGTGAGCAGCGGGTGGTAGGTGACCGTGCGCTCGGTAAGCGGCGAGGGCGCGCCCGGCTCGGCGGGCAGGAGCGTGGTCAGCTCGGTCCCGCGGATGACGCTCGAGTTGTCCTTGAAGGCCACCAGGCTGCCCTTGGGGTTGGCGGCCAGGGTGTCGGTGACCACCTGGAACAGGGTCCGGTCATAAACCTTGCCGTCGATCACCTGGCGGCCGCGGAAAAAGCCGTGGCGCGAGTGCTCGGAGTTGGCGTTGTTCAGGTCCATGATCTCGACGATGGTCGGGTTGCGGCCGCAGCGCTTGACGAAGTAGTCGTAGTACAGCTCCCGGTCCCACTCGTCCATGCTCGTGCCGGGGATGTCCAGCAGGCCGTCCGGCCCCTTGGTCAGGAGGTCCACCTCGTAGACCGGCTCCGGGATGATGCCGGTCTCGAAGGTGGTGAGCGGGGCCGGGTAGGGGCACTCGGTCATGCGGTCGTGGTGGCGGGCGATGAACCCGTCCAGGTCCTCGCCCTCGGGCACCAGGTAGCGGCGTGAGCGCTCCACCCGGGTGACGCAGTCGAGCCCCACGGCCCGGCAGATGGACACCAGGTTGGACGACCAGGCGGTGGCGAAGTTGAGCCGGGGGCCGACTTCGACCACCCGCTCGCCGCGCAGCTGCGGCTCGAAGGTGACCGTGTGGAGGAGAAAGCCGTCGGCCAGGATGAGGCGCAGCCGTTCCATCTCCGCGGCGGTCATCGGGCGGGTGTAGGCGACGTTGAAGCAGTAGGCGAAGTCGGCGCGGATCCGCCGGTGGAGCTGGGTGACGAGTGTGGCCATGATGGATTCCTTAATGTTCGGGATGGTGCAACCGGGACCGGCCGGCCCGGTGATGGATGCGCAGTGGCGGGCTGCCAGCCTAGCATGACGATCGTTTTTTTTCCGCCCCAAAAAGGCCGGGCGGTCGCCTTTCCTGCTGCCCGGCGACCAACGGGGGCCCCCACCGGGAAGGCGGCGAGGACGATGGTTGCCACGCTTCAGCGTGGCAACCGGTCACCTGACACTCCAGCGTCCCGCTAGGCGGACGCTGGTGCGTCCATGGCTTACGTGCCAACGCTGGAGCGTTGGCACGATCAAAACCTGAGAAAGTTGAGAGCTAACGCTGCAAATAACCGGTGCAAATGGAGCGCAGCGGAATTTGCATCCGAGTTAATTTGCCTTGTGTACGCCCGGCATGGGCGTGATCTAATGGGGTGTAAGTCCCCTGTATGTAAACCCTGTTACTGTCGTGATGACAGGAGCATAAATACTAGCCGAAGGCAAGGGCGGAACCGCGAGGGACCGTCCGAAGGAAGCTGGAGCGCAAAGCTATGAGTCGACGAACAGAAACGGCATACAAGGCCGAGTCTCCGGGTAAGTCAGCACAACATGACAACGCCCTGGGTTGAGGAGATACGGTAAATGCCGCGATTGCATAGTGAAAGATCACGTCCTTATCCGGGGAGACCTGTCCGGTATGCGATCCAACTCCCGTTGGAAAGCGCCATGCATGGCAACATGCCTGGTTCCCGGGCAGGAGTCAGCAGAGGTCATAGTAGTCCGCCGCCAGCGGATGAAGGACCGAACCCAGAGAAGGGAAAGGATCCGTCATGCTCGACCAATGCGATGAACCCGACCGGGGGAGCAGTTGGTCGGCGCGTTGACGGTCAACCCGATCCCGATGAATACCTGTTGGAGCGGATTCTCTCCCGAGCCAACCTGAGTGAAGCCTGGAAACGGGTCAAGGCCAACCGTGGAGCACCGGGTGTGGATGACATGCCCATAGACGACTTCATGGCCTATGCTTGGGAACATTGGCCGGCGATCCGTTCGTCTATCTTTGCAAACAGTTACAAGCCGTTACCGGTCAAGCGGGTGGAGATTCTGAAGGCAACAGGGGGCACGCGTCCCCTGGGAATTCCCTCTGTCCTTGACCACCTGATCCAACAAGCCATTGCTCAGGTACTGGTGCCGATCTTTGATCCTGGTTTTTCGGAGGCAAGTTTTGGCTTCCGTAAGGGGCTGTCGCCCCACGATGCCGTGTGCCAGGTACGTCATTACATCCGCGAGGGATACCGCGTGGCTGTCGATGCCGACTTGGCGAAATTTTTCGACACGGTAGAGCACGATGTGCTCATGGCCCGGGTTAGTAGAAAGGTACGCGACAAGCGCGTCTTGAAGCTGATCGGCACATACCTGCGAGCAGGAGTGGTGATAGGTGACCGCCTGCACGAGACCCGTAAGGGTGTTCCCCAGGGCGGTCCACTTTCACCACTGCTCAGCAACATTCTCCTAGATGAGCTTGACAAGGAGTTGGAAGGGCGAGGCCATCGCTTCGCCCGCTATGCCGATGACTTCGTCATTTTGGTGAAGAGTCGTCGGGCGGGTGAGCGGGTCATGGCCAGTGTCACCCGGTTTCTTGAAAAGCGACTCAAACTCAAAGTCAACCAGGAGAAAAGCAAGGTGGCTCATACCAACGAGATCACCTTCCTCGGTTTTTCCTTTACGGGTGCCAAGATCCGTTGGTCGGACAAGGCTTTTGTGCGTTTCAAACAGCGCATCAAGGAATTGACCGGACGGAGCTGGGGTGTCTCCATGGAGTATCGAATGTTCAAGCTGGCCGAGTACCTGCGTGGCTGGATGGGATATTTCGGGATATCGGAGCTGTATCGACCGCTACCCGAACTCGACCACTGGCTGCGCCGCAGGGTGCGCATGTGCTACTGGAAGCAGTGGCGGTATTGCCGCACCAAGGTTCGCGAGCTGACCAAGCTCGGCACCTTCCTGCGAACTGCCATCTCGGTCGGCTTGAGCCGGAAAGGTCCCTGGAGATTATCCCGCACCTTGGCGACCCACTCAGGCATGACCAATCAATGGCTCAAGGATCAAGGTTTGCTTTCTGTCAAAGATCTATGGGTAAACATTCATTACCCGGCTACGGCTCGGTAGCTCATGGGAACCGCCTGGTGCGGACCCGCATGCTAGGTGGTGTGGGGGCTGGGGGAGAGATTCCCCCGGCTACCCGATTATGCGGATTTCTGTGTTTCTGCGAACATAACTCTGTCAATACCCCAGTAATCGAGCATGCACGAAAGCATTGCGCGCGTCTCTACAGAGGCACTTTCATGTGATGAAAATTCTCTCTGCATTGATATGCTTTCCAATTCCTTAGCGACACTGAAAAGGGTTTTGGCGACATCTATCTTAGCGAAATATTCTCCCAATATAGCCGTGTTCAGCAAAGATAATTGATGCTCGACGCTCGAACGAACTTGCTTTGAAATTGAAGCACCATTGGTAGCATGCTGCTCGACTAGTCCCATAGCCACGTTGAGGACTTTTTTCATCCCGGAAGATCCCTTGGAACCGTAGGTAAAGCCATCTTTTATGGTTGTGATTCTTTCATTTTGTTCAAGGAAAGAAAGTTCCTTTAAGGAATAGTCAATTGCTATGGCTATGAAGGAACAAATAAGATAAAGGCATCTCAGCGCCGTTTCTTTTTGTTTCGGCTTAGTAATGGCCTGCTCGGCAAAAAAATTTCCATGTGACAACCACTCGTTACAACTATCGAAAGAAAGTCCTCTCGACAGAAGACTTTTGCATAAAAAGATTCGGCCTTTCCAATCTCCATCGAGTTTCCCAAGAGAGTATTCGGTTATTTTAGAAGCAAACTCCTCTTCAACCAATCGTTTGGCTGCGAACTCTGACATAGCAAGTTTGGCTAAAAAATTACCGTCAAGTACCACTACACCTAGATCCTTTCCGAAATTTTTCACCTCTTGTCTTTTATCCGTAGTTGCCACCACAGCACTTGTAGCCTTTGTCGCCTGTTTAAGACCTTGTACCCAAAATATTCTTTCTATAGCCTGGGGCGTCTTTTTATTTTTGCTGTCTACGATTGTTATTTCACGGGAAACTGATGACGCTCTCCCATATAGCCAGAGGTCTATATCCGTTATATCAAAGCCCTCATATACAAAAGGAACGCCTCTGATTACATAATAGCCTGCCCTTAGAAAGTAATCTCGAAGAAGCTCTTCCATTTTTTGACCTTTATTGGTCGATTGTTGCTTTCCCATCAGAAGCCACCTCCTGTCCGAAGAACTGAAAGCATATCATTGGTCGCTTTGGGGCTAATTTTCGTCTGTGTTCTTCGGACTCTCTCCCTGTTATTTTCTGGGCCGCTAAACCGTGAGACCGCTGCACTTGGGAGTGAAGATAGAGAATGCTCACTTACATCCCCCTGTCGTATTGCTTGTAATGTGAGTTCTCCAACTTCTTTTTTTAACAACTTTAACATTGGACCAGTTCTCCCCTTCTTGGTTCCTGTTCGCACCTCAACCACACCTTTTAACTCAAGAATTTTATAATCTTCTGCAATGGCGCGAACTGGCCCAACGCTTTCCCCCCTAACCAAAGCGCTTAATAAAACATCGACCATTTGAATTTGGCCCCTCTCATACGAACTCTTCGTCATTCCATAAGTGACAGAACTAACAAAGGCTTTTGCTAAATCAAATGCATCTTCAACCATTGAGTTGCTAAATTTAGAAAATGCCGAAGGTAACGTCAGAAAGCCAACCTCCTCCGTCGAATTGCTCACGACATTGATATCGAACAAGCCAATGGCCGTGACTTTCCCGAAAAGTTGGTCGCCCAGTTGGGCTCTCGCAATATCGACCGGAATGCATGCTTTTTTCTTCAATGCATCAGTTAGTTCATTCAACTTGGTCTGGTCATTTGAGGAAAGAGAGTCGAGAACTGCCTTTATCTTTGATGCCGTTTCTCTCCTAAACAAATTTCCATTGAAGAGGAGTTTTTCGTCTTTACCGAGTCTTTCAACATCTACAAAGCCAATTTGTTCAGCATCGAATAGTACTTGATTGATGTCAGTTTTAGTTAGTCGATAAAGGTCAGAGAGCTCTTCGGCTGCTTCAGCTTCGCTCACTGGCGCGACGGAGGCCCGTTCCGCTAATTCTACTGCTATATTCTCTTGAGTATTCGGTGTTAATGAGTCAAAAATGTCTGATGTGTGTTGAAGAGTGGATGAGGTAGTGACGCCAAGAACAGCTATGTTGTTATTGATAACATCGACTAATTTTCTTTGGAAAAGTACATCAAGCAGTTTGGGCAACTCAAATTCAGTATTTATATTTGCAGCCTCTGCTAGCGTTTCAACCCGACGTTTTGATATTACCGTCTCATCGTTTGATGAAATAACAGACAATAGTATTCCAGCCTTTCCGGCGAGGAATGTCTTTCCGTAACCGCGCTGATTCGTGACGCCTTGAAGTTTGTTCGTATGGTGAATCAGCCACGAACCCTTTATTTTTTTATCCATTTACACGGCTCCTGATGAATATGTCCAATTGCATAAAAAGCTATTAACCGGTTTCTGATTATCCCCGAATCATGTTTCAACTCTACCCGTTCCTGACAGATTTTTCTGCCCAACATCCCGGCATTCTCAGGCTTTAATGCCCTCACCATCAAGACCCGAAAAATGGGCTGTGAACAAAGGCGGCATGATTTGACGTGAACAGCAACGGGTCGCGGCGGAGGATGGCCGCGATCTCGGGCTGCCGTTTGAACTCGCGGTCGAGGAAGGTGCGCACCGCACGCTGCGGTCCCAGCCGCGCGGGTGGACGAAGTCCCGGTAGAGCGACAGGTCGCCGTCGGAAAAGCTGCTCCCCGGCAGCTCGGCCGCCTCATCGCTCGCCACCGGCATGTTGAACACGGCCAGGTTGAGAAAGGTGATGGCCCGGTGGTGGCGGCGGGTGAAATCGAGCGTCTGCCGCGCCTCGACAAGCGACTCCGACGGCGTGCCGAACAGCAGGTACACGTAGGTGGCGATGCCGGCCCGGGAGAGGGCGGCCAGGGTCCGTTCCATCAGCTCCAGGCGGATGCCCTTGGCCATGGCGTCGAGCACCGCCTGGCTGCCCGATTCCAGCCCGAGCTTGAGCAGCACGCAGCCGCTGGCGCGCAGCCGCCGGCAGAACGCCGGGTCGGCCAGCTGCTCGTGCACGCGGACAAAGCCGTACCAGGGCGCACCGGGCGGGTCGTCGGCGAGCGCGCGCAGCAGCGGCGGGCTGAGGGCGTTGTCGAGCAGGTGGATGAGCACGGGTTGATGCTGCGCCTGCAGCGCCGTGCAGGTGGCGGACCACGGTGGCCGGGGCGACCTCGCGCCAGCGGCTGTTCTCGGCCGGTTCCGGGCAGAAGCGGCAGCGGTTCCAGTAGCAGCCGCGCGAGGCGGCATAGGGCAGGATGGGTCCGGGGGCGAGGTAGTCGGCCAGCGGCAGGCCCGTGTAGTCCGGGGCGAGATCCGCGGGCGGGGGGCCGGCGCCGAGCAGGTCGAGCAGCGGGCCCTCGCCCGGCCCGGCGATGCAGTGGTCGACCAGGCCGGCAAAGGGGTTCTGCCAGCCCGGGCGGCTCATCCACGAGGTGACGAGGCCACCGCCGAGCACGAGCGTGAGTTCCGGCCAGCGGGCGCGGAGAAAGCCGAGCAGGGCAAAGGTGGGCAGGGCCTGGCTGAGGAAACAGAGCGAGATGCCCACCCGGGTGGCGCCGGTCTCCTCGAGCAGCCCGGGCAGCCGGGAGGCGTACCAGGGGAAGAAGAGGCTTGCTTCGTACTCGGCCGCGGCCCGCAGCAGGTCGTCGCTGGCGAGCGGGCTGCGGTCCTCGTCCGCGTAGTCGCTCAGGCTGATCCGCACCCCGGGGTGGCTCGCGGCGGCCAGTTCCAGCAGCCGGTTGGTGTCGGCCACGGCCCGCCGGTAGCGGTCCGGGTTGGCGTACAGTGCGGGCGTGCGCAGGGCGGCCAGGTGCTCGTCGCGGCGGCGCAGGGCCCGGGTGGACCAGGTGTCGGGCGGCGCGTCGGCCCGGCCGAGCAGGAACAGCTGGGCCTCGAGGTTGGCGTCGAGCAGGGTGCAGGGGACGTTGCGGGCGCCGAGGGCCGCGGCCAGCAGGGCAATGCCCGCGGGCGGCTCGCCGGCTTGGCCACCGGCGGGTGGATGAGGAGGATCGGGTCCATGGTCTGGATCGCCTGCGGGTCAGGACAGCGGCCGTCGGTCAGGGGACCGGCCGGGCCGTACAGTTCGGTCACACCGATTCGCGGGTCTTGTGGAACACCACCTCGGGGAACAGCTCCTGGGTGTGCGCCAGCCGCCAGCTGCCCTCGGCCAGGTAGCTGAGGTGGCCCTCCGCGTCCAGGGCCAGGTGGAACTGGGTTTTCTTTTCGAACTCGCGCAGCTGCTGCTTGTTGTCGCTCGTCACCCAGCGGGCCAGGGTGTAGCCGAGCGGCTCGTAGATGGCGTCCACGCCGTACTCGGCCTTGAGCCGGGCCATGGTCACGTCGAACTGGAGCACGCCCACCGCGCCGAGAATGTAGTCGTTGCCGACGATCGGCCGGAACACCTGCACCGCGCCCTCCTCGGCCAGCTGCAACAGCCCCTTCTGCAGCTGCTTCATCTTCAGCGGGTTCTGCAGCACCACCCGGCGGAAGTGCTCGGGCGCGAAGTTGGGGATGCCGGTGAACTTGAGCGGTTCCTTGTCGGTGAAGGTGTCGCCGATCTTGATGGTGCCGTGGTTGTGGATGCCGATGATGTCGCCGGGCCAGGCCTCGTCCACGTGCGAACGGTCCTGGGCCATGAAGATGGTGGCGTTGCTCAGGTTGATTTCCTTGCCGATGCGGTGGTGCATGGCCTTCATGCCGCGGGTGAACTTGCCCGAGCAGATGCGGAAGAAGGCGATGCGGTCGCGGTGGGCCGGGTCCATGTTCGCCTGGATCTTGAAGACGAAGCCGCTGAAGGTTTCCTCCGCCGGGTCGACCATGCGGGTGGTGGTGGCGCGCGGTCCGGGCGGCGGCGCCAGCTCGACAAAGGCGTCGAGCATCTCGCGCACGCCGAAGTTGTTGATGGCGCTGCCGAAGAACACCGGCGTCTGCCCGGCCTTGAGGTACTCGTCGTGGTCAAACGGGTTGGCCGCGCCGTCCAGCAGCTCGATGTCCTCGCGCAGCTTGTCGGCCGCGTAGCCACCGAGCAGGTCGTCGAGCTGCGGGTCGGCCAGGTCGTTGACCACGACGCAGTCCTCGGGCCGGGTGTCCTGGCTGGGGGTGAACAGGGTGATCTGCTTGCGGTGCAGGTCGTAGACGCCCTTGAACCCCTTGCCCATGCCGATCGGCCAGGACAGCGGCACGCACTCGATCTGCAGCTTCTCCTCGATGTCGGCGAGCAGGTCGAGCGGGTCCAGGCCCTCGCGGTCGAGCTTGTTGATGAAGGTGATGATCGGCGTGTTGCGCATCCGGCAGACCTCCATGAGCTTGGTGGTCTGGGTTTCCACGCCCTTGGCCGAGTCGATCACCATGAGCGCCGAGTCCACGGCGGTGAGCACCCGGTAGGTGTCCTCGGAGAAGTCCTGGTGGCCGGGGGTGTCGAGCAGGTTGATCTCGTAGTCGCGGTAGTTGAACTTCATCACCGAGGTGGTCACCGAGATGCCGCGTTCGCGCTCGATGGCCATCCAGTCGCTGGTGGCGTGCCTGGCCGTCTTGCGCGACTTGACCGCGCCGGCCATCTGGATGGCGCCGCCGAACAGCAGGAGCTTTTCGGTGAGGGTGGTCTTGCCCGCGTCCGGGTGGCTGATGATGCCGAAGGTCCGGCGGCGCTCGATTTCTTTCTGCTGCTGACTGCTCACGATGGGTGTTCCCGGGTGGTGTCTGTCCACGCCCCTGCGTCGGGGCAAAAAAAAGGGGCCGGAATTCCGGCCCCCGCGACCTCATGTTGGGCAAAGAATAACGCACCTGAAGGTTTTTGTCCAACGCTGAATGGGGGTGGCAAGGGGCGGTGTGGCCTGGCGCACGGCGGTTCGAGCCGCGATCAACGGCTGGCGCCGTTCAGCCCGCCGCGGCGCGGACGAAGCGGGTCGCGACCTCGGGGGTGCGGCCCCAGTGCAGGTGGACGTAGCCGGCGAGCACGTTGTGGTGCAGGTAGCCCTCGGCCCGGCCGTCGTCGAGGCGGAAGGCAGTGGTGGCGGGCAGATCGCCCTCGAGGGTGGAGTAGTGGAACTCGTGCCCGGCGAGCACCGTGCCGGCCGGGGCGAGCCAGGTGTCGCGGGTCAGCGTCGGCTGCCGGTAGCCGAGGCTGGCGAGGCGATTCTGCATCCGCGCCCGGCAGGGGTAGATGCCGACCATGGGGTGTTCCCGCCCCTCCAGGTCGATGAGGGCGCGGGTCAGGAACATGAAGCCGCCGCACTCGGCCAGCACCGGCCGGCCGCTGTCGGCAAAGGCGCGGATGGCGGCGCGCATGGTGGTGTTGGCAGCAAGGCGCTCGGCGTGGAGTTCCGGGTAGCCGCCACCCAGGTAAAGTCCACCCAGATCAACGGGCAGGTTGTGGTCGATAAGCGGGCTGAAGAACACCAGTTCCGCCCCGGCCGCACGGAGCAGGTCGAGGTTGTCCTCGTAGTAGAAGCAGAAGGCGCTATCCCGGGCAACGCCGATGCGCACCGGTCGACCTTCGGGTGCGACCGGGGCCGGGAAGGTGTCGGTCACCGGCTGCCGGTCCGCGGCCAGGGCGAGCAGCCGGTCCAGGTCGAGATGGTCCTCGGCCAGCCGGGCCAGCTGGTCCAGGCCGCCTGCGCTGAGCGGCTGTTCCTCGCCCATGTGCAGCCCGAGGTGACGCGAGGGGATGGCCACCTCGGCCCGTCGCGGCACCAGGCCGAGCACCTCGGGCCGGCAGTGGGCGCGGATGGCCGCGGCCACCATCTCGCCGTGGCGCGCCGAGCCGATGCGGTTGGCCACCACAGCGGCGAGGCGCAGGTCCGGGTCGAGGGTGTCGAAGCCCTTGACCACCGCGGCCACGCTTTCCGCGGCCGAGCGCACATCGACCACCAGCAGCACCGGCAGGTTCAATGTTTTTGCCAGGCAGGCGGCCGAGCCGCGGTCGCCGTCGAACAGGCCCATCACCCCCTCGACCACGCTGCAGCCGTCCGCCGGCGCGTGGCGGGCAAAGGTGCGGCGGACGAAGTCCGTGCCGCACATGCGCACGTCCAGGTTGCGCGACACCCGGCCGGTGACCAGCCGGTGCAGGCTCGGGTCGATGAAGTCCGGGCCGCACTTGAAGGGCTGCACCCGCACCCCGCGCCGGGCGAGCGCGGCCATCACCGCCAGGGTGACGGTGGTTTTGCCGCAGCCCGAGTGGGTGCCGGCGATGAGCAGTCCGGGCTGGGCGTTCACAGGCCGGTGATGCTGCTCTGGTCGTAGTCCGGGTAGAGCAGCGACTTGACGAAGCCGATGCCCTGGATAAGCCCCATGGTCGGCTGGGAGAGCATGTTTTCGTCGACCAGGAAGATCTGCCGTTTGCGCACCGCGGGGATCGCCTTGAAGCCGGGTTCGCGGACGATGTCGTCGACGCTCACCGGGTTGGTGTGGCCGCTCTGCGCCAGGTAGAGGTCGATCTGGTTCGCCTTGGCGAGGATGCGCTCCTTGCTGTAGGCGGCGAGCGGCGTTTCGCGCACCCGCTCGGCATCGGCGGCCACGTTCACCCCACCGGCGGATTCGAGCACGAACATGGCCAGTGAGGCAGGCGCAAAGGTGTGCATCTGCCGATGGGCAGCCTCGAAATAGACCCGCTTGCGTTTGTCTGGCGGGATTCTGCGCACATCGGCGGTGATGGTGGCCAGCTTGCGGGAAAAGGTCTCGATCATGGCCTGAGCCTCGCGCTCGCGGCCGGTGAGCTTGCCCAGCGCCTCCCAGTAGGCGAACAGCTGCGAGGCCTTGGCCGGCTGCAGTGAGAGCACGCGGATGTTCTGCCGCTCCAGGGCGCGCATCAGGGCGGGGCAGTCCCGGCTGATCTGCGGCCGGATGAGCACCAGGTCGGGCTTGAGAGCGACCACCCGCGCCGGGTTGTCGTCGCAGGCGATGCGCAGCCGTTTCCCCGGCAGGGGGTCGTCGGCGGACACGGCCACGATCTCCCGGTCCAGGCCGAGTTCGACCAGGTTTTCGGTGTGCGCCGGCCACAGGGAAACGATCCGCTTGAAGGGCCCGGGCAAGGGCAGGGCGGCCCGGTCGGAGGCGGCGGCCGCAGCCGTGGTGGCGAACAGACAGAGAACGAGGACCAGGAGGAGGATGGGGTTGCGCATGGGACCGGGAGTTGGGTTCAGGATTGGGCCGGCAGGCGGAAGCTGACCTGCCGGCTGCGGGTAAAGGGGTTGTCGCGCACCTCGGCCTCGACGCCGTAGACCGCGGCAATGGTTTCCGGGGTGAGGACCTCGTCGGTGGGCCCCTGGCGGAGCACCTGCCCACCCTTGAGGAAGATCAGGTGGTCGCAGAACAGGGCGGCCAGGTTGAGGTCGTGCATCACCGCCACCACCTGCATGGCCTGGCGCTCGAAGCGCTGGCGCACCAGCTGGAGGATCTCCAGGCTGTGGTGGATGTCGAGATTGGAGGTGGCCTCGTCGAGCAGCAGCACCTCGGGCCGCTGGGCCAGGGCCCGGGCCACCGCCACCCGCTGTTTTTCGCCGCCGGACAGGCGGGTGACCGGCCGCTCGGCCAGTTCCTCGATGCCGGTGGCGGCGAGCGCCTCGTCGACCAGGGCCAGGTCGGCCGCGGTGGGCGAGCCGAAGCGGTGCAGGTGCGGGTGCAGCCCCATCTCCACTACCTCGCGCACGGTGTAGCCGAAGCGGACCATGAAGTCCTGCGGCACCAGGGCGAGCCGCCGTGCCAGCTGCTTCTTCGGCCAGCTGTGCAGCGGTCGGCCGCGGAAGGTCACCCGGCCGGCATGCGGCTGGAGCAGCCCGCTGAGCAGGTCGAGCAGGGTGGTCTTGCCGCTGCCGTTGGGGCCGAGGATGCCGTAGCAGCGGCCCGGCGGCAGCTCCAGGCTGACGTCACGGAGCACCATGCGCTCACCGTAGCCGAAGTCCAGGCCGGCGAGCGACCACAGCGGCAGGTCGGCCCGGTCAGAAGTCGCTGGCGCCATGGCGCTGCCGTCGTTTGAAGAGGATGCAGAAGAAGGGCCCGCCGAGCAGGGCGGTGAGCACGCCGATGGGCACCTCCGCGGGCAGGGCCGCCCGGGTGATGGTGTCGGCGATGAGCAGCAAGAGCCCGCCGGTGAGAAAGCTGAGCGGGATCAGCCGGCGGTTGTCCGGGCCGACCAGATGGCGGAGCAGGTGCGGCACGATCAGGCCGACAAAGCCGATGATGCCGGACACGCTCACCGCCAGCGAGGTGAGCAGGGTGCCGGTGGCCAGGAGCACGGTGCGCAGCCGCACGGTCTGCACCCCGAGCGAGGTGGCGGCCCGGTCGCCGGTGGCCATGATGTTCAGGTCGCGGCCGTAGAACAGCATCACCAGGGTGCCGAACAGGGCCGTGGGCGCGAGCAGGCCGATGTTCGGCCAGGTGGCCCCGGCCAGGCTGCCCATGAGCCAGAAGATGATGATGCCCACCTGCTCGTCGGCGAGAAACTTGAGAAAACCGATGGCCGCCGACAGGATGGCGCTGACGATCACCCCGGCGAGGATCAGGCTGGTGGAACTGAGGCTGCGGTCGCCGCTGGCCAGGAAGAGGACCACCGCCAGGGTGGCCACGCCGCCGGCAAAGGCGAACACCGGCACGGACACGCCCACCGGCAGCATCAGGCCGAAGATCTGCAGGACGATCACCAGCGAGGCGCCGAAGGCGGCCCCGGTGCTGATGCCCAGGGTATAGGAGTCGGCCAGAGGGTTGAGCAGGATGGCCTGGAAGACCGCGCCGCTCACCCCGAGCATGCCGCCCACCAGCACGGCGGCGAGGATGCGCGGCAGGCGCACGTCGGCGACCACGGTGGCGGCCACCGGGTCGATACCCGCCGGCAGGGGCTGGCCGGTGAGCCGGGCCCAGAGGATGGCGACCACGTCCGGGATGGAGACGTCGAGGAAGCCGAGCGTGGCCGAGAAGCAGACGCCGAACACGAGCAGCCCGGCCAGCGGCAGCCACAGGGCGGAGGCGGCGGCCGGGCGCATCAGGCAAGCTCCAGGCCGGCCGCGGCCGCAGCCTCGGCGATGTGTTCGACAAAGACGTGGGCAAAGGCGGGCTGCTCGCCCAGGCCGGCGGGCTGGATCACGGTCGTGAAACCCGCGGCGGTGAGCCGCGACTGCCAGGAATCCGCCCCCGGGCCGGCCAGGTCGCGGGCGGCGTGCATGCCGCTGGCGATGAGCAGGGGCTTGAGCAGCACCCGCTCCGCCCCGTGGCCGTGCAGTTCGGCCACCACCGTGTCGAGCGGCGGGAAACCGTCCACCGTGCCGATCAGGGTGAGCAGGTCCGGGTAGAGTTCGCGCATGCAGGCGGCGAACTCCAGGTAGAGGCCGCCCACCGGGAAATGGCGGCTGCCGTGGGCCATGTAGACGAGCGCAGCGCCTTCGCGGCGGGCTTGGTCGGCGTCCGCGGCCAGGGCCACGGCCACGCGGCGGATGTCCGCGCTGGCCGGGTGGCGCGGGTCACAGCCGCCCAGCGCCGGCCGGCCGAGCGCCAGGGTGGAAACGGCCGGCTGTGCGGCTGCATGCTGCGGATCGCGGCCAGGCCGCGGACGAGCGCGGCCAGATCGTGGAATTCCTCGGCCGGGACCATGTGCACCGGCTGGACCACCACCCGGTCGTGCCCCTGGTCCTGCAGGGCGGCGAGCACGGCCAGCGGCCCCTGGACGTGGAGGATATCGGCGGGGATGTCCGCATGGTCGAGCCGCCACTGCGGGTCCACGGCACGCTTGCGCCAGGTGGCGCGGATGCGGTTCGAGGTGAAGGCGAGGTGCACCGGGGTGTGCGGCCAGGTCCGGGCCACGGCGTCGCGGACAGCGAGCAGACCGCGCAGGCCGGCGTCGACCGTGGTGCCAAACATGGCCAGTACTATCGCCCCGTTGTGCTGCACTCGTTTCCTCCCCACTGTCGACTGAAAATAAAAAATCCCGGATCAATGGCTGCTGATCCAGGATGTCCCTTGTGTCCCGCTGGCATCTCTGTGTCCGTCAGTGTGCTGTGAGGACGGGCATCGTTCAGGCAGGTCTCCCGACTCCCGGATCACCCTCGTTCCGCGCCTTCCAGTGCCGTGCGGGCAACAGTGGCCTGCGTGCGGAATTCGTCCCCGGTGACAGCGGCCGGCCTGCTCCGGTTTCGCCCGGTATTCCCTTTTTCATCCGTTGATACGGACACCTGAGCGCATTGCCGGCGCTACCATACCTGCGGCCGTGGGGGAAGTCAAGGCGCGAATCCAGTGCTTCCGGAAAAGCGGACAGAGAGGGGGAGGGCGCTCTTCAACCGCCGCCTGCGGCCGGTTGTGCGGCCAGATGCAGGGCCGTGGCGCGGTCCTGGCCGCGGATGCGGGCGTGCAGGCGACGGCACTGCTCGAGGTCGAGCCGGTCCACCAGCCGGTTGACCAGGCCGTCGTCCGCGCAGTGGGGAAAGGGCGCATCCGCCTCCGGCGCCAGCTCCTCGCGGGCCACCAGCTGGACCGCGATCAGGCTGCGCGCGGCCAGCAGTCCGGCCCGGGCAGCAGGGAGCCGGTCATGGAACACGTAGTGCAGGGTGAGCACGTCGCCCGGACCGATGTTGCGCCGGGTCACGCCCAGCCGGTCCACCTCGGGCTGGAGCAGGAACAGCGGTTCGACCCACAACCCCGGGGCGTTGACGGCACGCAGGCGGCGGAACAGGTCGAAATGGATGAACCCGGCCTCGACGTACAGGCTGGGGGCGGTGGCGGCCAGGTCGCGGATGGCCCGGGCGCGCAGCCGGTCGCGCAAGCGGATGCGGGCCGCGTCCCGGCGGGCGAAGGTGCACACCGCCTCGATGAGCGCGGGAAAATCATCGGTGCGGCTGGCCGCGTAAAAGTCTATGAGCGCGCCCGTGGCCGCCTTTTCCGCCAGGTAGATGTCGCGCAGCCCCTTGTCGGCGAGAATGGCCGCGGGCGTGGCCCCGTCCGCGAACCGCTCGTGGATCTCTGCCAGGCCGTCGAGGAAGGGCTCCACCTGGAGGATGCGGTGGCCATCGGCGTGGAGGTGCTGCAACTCCCGGCAGACGGCCCGGGCAAAGCGGGGGAAGCCCGGGTCCGTTTCCAGCAGGTAGTCGTCAATGGCCAGGCGGCCGGCGAGCAGGTCGCTGAAACCCGGGAAGGGCGGCTCTTCGAGCAGGATGGTCTGGTGCGTCCGCATGGCCACCACCATGGCCGGGATGGCCTCCAGGTGGTGCGGACCGAGACCACGGTGATCAGGGTGCGACCGCCGGCAGGCTCGGGCAGGGGAGCCTCCCGGCCGACCGCAGGGTGTGGCGGCCCGGGCGCCGTCCGGGGCGGGTTCCGCCCGGGGCGGTCAGGGGACATCCACGCTCACTTCTTGTCGGCCAGCAGTTCCAGGGTGACGAGCACCTCCACCTCCTTGCCAAGGAGCCCCATCTTGTAAAACTTGCCGTCGCCCACGCCGAGCGCAAGCCGGTCCACGCTCAAGCGGCCGTTGAAGCCGGCCACCTGCTTGCCCGGGGTGGCGGGGTGGTCCTTGACCCCGGCAAAGGTGAGCGGCAGGACCAGGTCATGGCTTTTTCCCTTGACGGTGAGGGTACCGGCCACCTGGTAGACGCCCTCACCCGCAGCGGTGACCGCGTTGGAAGTGAAGGTGATCAGCGGGTGGTCGCTGCTGGCGAAGAAATCGGCCGAGCGCAGGTGGTCGTCACGCTGTTTAATGCCGGTGTCGATGGAATCCACCTTGATCTCGAAGTCAAACCGGCTCTCTTCAAGGTTGGCCGGGTCGAAGTGGACCGTGGCCGCGATGGCGGCGAAGCGGCCCTGAACCTTGGCGTAGATATGCTCGATGCTGAAGTAGACGTTGGAATGATCCGTGTCCAGTTCCCAGGCGCGGGCCGCGGCGGACGCGTTCTGGCCGAACAGCAGCAGGACGGCGAGGGTGAGGGCGAACAGGGATTTTTTCATGGTGACCTCCGGTGTTGAGAGATGATGGAAACCCTTGCGCGAACCCGGCGTGCGTGGTCGGCGGCGCCAGTTTCGGCAGGGCGATATGCCCCTACTATGGGTCCGTCTTGTTGCCGGCGCAACCCGGACGGTCCGCCCCGGCGGCGTCAGCCGGGTCCGGCACCCCGTCGCTTTCGGAGGGTTCCGTGTCAAAGGCGATGGCGCAGGCGGTTTCCTGCCAGCGCTCGATCTGGTCGCGGTACTCCTCCGGTCCGCTTTCCAGCCCGCAGTCCCTGCAGGCGACCCGGGCGTTGGCTCACCGGCCGCGGAGTTCGGCGCGGCCGCCGCAGTAGATGCAGGTCAGTTTGCGGCATGCGAACACCTCGCCTTGTTGCGGGGTCATGCGGGATCCTGTGGGGTGGGCCGCCGGGCCCTTGGCGGGTTGTTTTTGAGGTACCTCTCGACGCGGCGGCAGGTGCGGGCGAATTCGTCGAGTTCGCTTTCGCTCATCTGGTCGAAGTGATCCGGCAGGATGCCGCCGCCCCCCACGCACCGGGTGAGTTTTTCCAGCGGGTCGTCGGCGTATTCCTCGAACAGGTTCACCCTGCTGATGATGGACCCGCCGAGCAGCCACAGGTTGTCGCGATGGAGGGCGAAGGTCCTTCGTGACAACCCCTCATCGAGGAGCGCCTGCAGGAAATCGGCGAAATACGGCAGCAGCCTCCGGCCGTAGTCGAGGTCTTCCTCCATGCCCATCCAGCGCTCCGGCCACTCGTCGAAATCCGGTGTCCAGGCGCGAAAATCCGTGGGCCGGGTGGTCTTTTTCCTGTTCATGGCTGCACCCTGGGTGGTGGTTTTATTGTGCCGGAAGCGGTGGCCGGCAGGGAGTCGACGAAGCGGGCCGCATCCTCCAGGAGTCCGCTGACCAGGGCGGCCGGGGCCGCGCCGCCCTGGGCAAAACTGAAGGCCCGCATGAGCAGGCCGACCTGCTCCTGGTCGAGGAGCCCCCGGGGCAGGGCCTCGCCATAGGCCCAGACGCCGACCTCGGCCCGGTTGAGTGGCGTTGCCAGGCCGGCCTTGTCGGCCGCTGCGCTGAGCAGGGCGGCGAACACCAGTTCGAGAGCGCTGTCGAACAGCTGCTGATCCACGAGCAACCGCGCGGCCGTGAGCTTTTCCCGGGCCTGCCGGCGGAGCAGGGGTTCCGCGGCCGGACCGGCGGCGGTGGCGGCGTCAAAATAGGTTTCCGCCTCGGCCAGCGGCGAACCACCGCCGAGCCGCTGCAGGCCGCGCAGGGCCAGCCGATCGATGAGCGCCACCGGCACCCGGGCGGACAGTTGCTCGGCCAGCCGGTCCGCCTCGGCATCGACCCGGTCGAGCACCGCCACCAGCCCGCCGCCCGAGCCGAAGATCCGCTCGATGCGCGGCCCCAGGGCCTGCTGCAGGGCCTCGATGCACTGCCTGATGGCCAGGGTGGTCGTGTCCGCCGCGGGTGGCGGGGGCGTGCGGTTCCGCGGCCGGTTGCGCCTCCGGCGGCGCCACCGGCTCGGCCTCGGTGGTCTCGGTCGCCGGCTCTGTCGCGGCCGCGGGTCCGGCCAGGTTCTCGACCAGGGTGTCCAGCAGCTTTTTCGAGACGCCGATCACGTCCTCGGTGGCGTCCTCGTTGACCACGTTGTCGAACAGGTCCTGCTTGTTGCGCACCAGGGCGAACACCTGCTCCTCGTAGGAGTCCGCGGCCACCATGGTGATGATCTGCACCGTGCGCGTCTGGCCGAGGCGGTGGATGCGGGCGATGCGCTGTTCGAGCACGGCCGGGTTCCAGGGGACGTCCAGGTTGACGAGCACCGCCCCGCTCTGCAGGTTGAGCCCGACCCCGCCGGCATCGGTGGAGAGGAAGACCTGCACCGCGTCGTCCTCGCGGAAGCGGTCGATCAGCTCGCCGCGTTTGGCCGTGGGCACCCCGCCGTGCAGGCGCACGCAGCCCAGGCCCAGGCGCGCGATCCGGGCCTCGGCCATCTGGGTCATCCGCTCCCACTGGGAGAAGACCACCGCCTTGAGCCCGGACTGCAGGCAGACCTCGCTGAGGATGTCGGCCAGCTCGTCGAGCTTGGGCGAGCCCACGGGTCTCCTTGTCCACCAGGCCGGCGGCGTTGCAGGCCATGCGCGCCTGCTGCAGGGCCGCGAGCAGCCGGTTCTGCTCGCTCGGGGTCAGCGGCCGGCGGCGGGCGATCTGCGCCAGGCGGCCGGCCGCGCTCATGGCGGCGTCGTGCAGCTCGCGCTGCTCGGCGTGTCAGGACCACGTCCAGCCGCTGCACGATCCGCTCCGGGCAGCTGCTCGCGCACCAGCCGCCGGTCGCGGCGCAGCATCACCGGCGCCAGCCGCTTGCGCAGCACGCTCGAGGTTGCGGTAGCCGAGCACCTTGCCGCGATCGTCGGTGACGTGGAAGTCCACCAGGTAGCGCCACAGCGGGCCGAGCACCTGCGGGTCGACCACCTGCATCAGGCTGTACAGATCCTCCAGCCGGTTCTCCAGCGGCGTGCCGGTGAGCACGAAGGCGTAGCGGCTGGGGATGCGCTTGACCGCGCTGGCGATCCTGGTGCGCCAGTTCTTGATGCGCTGGGCCTCGTCCAGGATCACCAGGTCCGGGCACAGGGTCTCGTTGAGCACCGCCAGATCGCGCAGGACGAGTTCGTAGTTGACGATGAGGAAGGCGGCGTCGCTCCGGTACTGGACGCCCCGTTCCGCCGCCGGTCCCTGGATGATCTGCGTCTCCAGCCCGGTGAACCGCTCGATCTCCCGCGCCCACTGGTGCTTGAGCGAGGCCGGGCAGATGATCAGCACCCGCCGCACCCCTTCGTGCTGGCGCAGCCAGGCGGCCGCAGCGATGGCCTGCAGGGTCTTGCCGAGGCCCATGTCGTCGGCCAGCAGCGCCCGGCCGGTGCCGGCGAGAAAGGCGACGCCCTCGACCTGGTAGGGATAGAGGGTGGTCCGCACCCCGGGCAGACGGCCGCCGGTGGCGAGGATCCGGCCGCGGATCTCGTCCGCGCGCAGCCGGTGGGCGGCCCTGGCCGCCAGGTGACGGGCAAAATCCAGGGCATCGTCGCCCAGGTGCGAGGTCGGTGCGCTCCTCGACCAGTTCGGCAAAGCGGAAAAAGTCCTCCGGCAGCCGGCCGCTGAACCGGCCGGCAGGGTCGAAATACCCGGCGAGCAGCGCCTCCAGTTCGGGTGCCGGCGAGGCGGTGCGGTGCAGGCGGATCTGCGGGGCCTCGTCCACGTCCCAGGCCAGTGAGACGTAGGGGATGGGCGGCGGCAGCTTGCTGATGGTGTTGTAGTCCGGGCGCTTGGCGATCTTGTGCAGCACCGCCTCGATGTGCTTGCAGGTGCCGAGCTGGTTGACCTGGAAGTCCGGGCAGGTGCAGATGTTGGCGCGCCGCTTGAGGCTGCGGATGGTGACCCGGTAACGCCCGGAGAACGGGTTGTCCGCGCCGATGGTCTCGGCCTGCCACTGGCCGAACCAGGGCGTGCCGTCCAGGTGCTCGACCGCCACCTCGGTGCGGCCGCGCTTGATCCGCTCGCGGATGGCCGTGTCCGCGGCCGAGTAGAGCTGGCCGCTCGCCTCCTGCTGCTCGGCATAGGCAAAGAGCGCCGCCGCCATGTGGGCGCAGACCGTTTCACCGTCGGCGCAGTCGCAGGCAAGCTGCAGGGCCTGCTCGGTCACACTCACCTCGACCGTGCAGGGCAGCTCCCGGGCCGCGTCCTCGACCTGGGCCCAGAGCAGCCCCTGGTCCTGGTCCACCGCGATCACCCGGTGTTCCTTGAAGGCGCGCAGCCCTTCCGCGACCGCGGCGGCGCTCGCCACGGCCGTCAGTCCTTCGCGGTCAAAGCAACAACGGGTCTTCCTGCTGCGAGACGACGGTACACTGCATGGGCTCACTCCTGGATGTTCAGGTTGGTGTCAGGGTGCTGGGGAGGGCGAATATGCGCCAGGTGCAATTGGCCCTTATCGGTCAATCGGTATCTTTGCAGACGACTGTTGGGCTTGTCGGGGATGGTCATGGCTATCAGGCCATCGGCCAGGGCTGGTTGGAGGTAGCGCTCACGGAAGGATTTGCGGTCTAAAAGGCCCAGAGCGGCCTGCAGCGCCTCGCGGCTCATCTCGCCCTGGATCACCGCCAGCAGTTCGTTGACTTGGGGGGCAACTTGGGGGGTGACTTGGGGGGCGGAGGTGGTCACGGCGTCCAGGATCATCTCGAGCATGAAGGCGATAAACGGCGCGGAGTCGGCCGTGCGAGTGCTTTCCTGCAGGGCCTGGTAGTACTCGGCCTGGTGCTCGAAAATCAGGCTTTCCACCGGAAGATCGGCAAACAGGGGATGCCAGCGGGCCAGGATCAGGCTCTGCCACAGCCGCCCCATGCGACCGTTGCCGTCGGCAAAGGGATGGATGAATTCGAACTCGTAATGAAAAACCGAACTCGTGATGAGCGGATGGGCGTCGGTGGCGCCCAGCCAGCCGAACAGGTCGGCCATCAGTTGCGGCACCCTGGCCGCGGGCGGGGCCATGTGGATCACCTGCCGGCCCGCCATCACCCCCACACCGCCGCGCCGGTAGCTGCCCGCCTCATCGATCAGGCCGGACATCAGAATTCGATGGGCCTCCAGCAGATCTTTTTCCGCCCCGGGTCGCCAGGTGTCGAAGCGGTCATAGGCGGCCAGGGCATTCTTGACCTCCTGCACCTCCCGGGGCGGGGCGATCACCCGCTTGCCCTCCAGAATCGCGGTGATCTGTGCCTCGCTCAGGGTATTGCCCTCGATGGCCAGCGACCCGTGAATGGTGCGGACACGGTTGATGCGCCGCAGCCGCAAGGCTCTCGCCTGGTCGGTGAGCACGGTCAGCCGCCCGATGGCTTCGCTGATCGCGGCGACCCGGTTCAGGATCTCGGGGGTGATGGTATAGGGCGGCTGATAGTGCATATTCCTCACTGTGCTGCCAAAAGCGTTGCCAGCCTGGCCAGCGCCGCGGAAACGATCCGGCCCTGCTGCTCGATGCTGCCGATGATCTCTTGCGGGGTGCGCTCATCCACCCTGGTGACGGCATTGGGGTTGACCGCCTTCAGGTCGAACACGGCGGCGTCGATGTTGGCGGCCTTGGTTTCCAACTCCTTGGCGGCCATCTCCTTTTCGCGGATTTGCTCAATCAGCGCGCTCAGCGCTTCCTTGTCGGCTTTCTCCTTCTTCAGCCGCCTGAGCTGCTCCTTCAGGTCCACCACCTCTGCCTTGATCCCGGCCGCTTCGTCCAGCAGGGGCTGCATCTCTTCCCGCGCCCTGGCGCGGCGGGCGGCAAAATCGATGGTCCAGGAGTATCGGCTTTCGCCTTGCGGCGTGCCGCGCTTGGGCAACAGGCTGGCGTAACTCGGGAAGGGCTTGCCGTCGTTGGCCTCGTCCTCCTGCCACTCGGCCACAAGGTTGGCCGGAAGCCCGGCCATCGGCCAGCGACCGAACCATCCTTGCAAAGCCGAAATGGGCCAGGGTCAGCGGTGTTTTCTTGCCGACCTTCACGCTGGAGAGGTCGTAGTACCAGATTTTTTCGGTCTTCCGTCCCTTGGTGAAGAACAGCAGGTTGGTTTTCACGCCCGCCCCGGCGGTGGAGAACACCCCACCCGGCAGGCTGACGATGGCCCACAGGTCGCACTCGTCCACCAGCTTGCGCTTGGTTTCGACAAAGGCGCTCTCGTTGGTGCGGAACAGCAGCCCCTCGTCGAGGACGATGGCGCAGGTGCCGTCCGGGGCCAGTTCGCTCAGAATGTCCTGCACGAACAGCACCTGGGTGGAGCTGGTCTCGAAGGCGAAATGCTTCTGGGCGTCCTTGCCTTCCTTGCCGCCGAAGGGCGGGTTGGTCAGGATGTAATCGAAGCATTTCGGGGCCTGCTCGAACAGCGCCGCATAGGTGGCGCGTCCGGTCAGGGTGTTGCCGTGCCAGAGGTTGGGCTGGTCGATGCCGTGCAGCACCAGGTTGGCCAGGGCGATGGGGAAGACCAGGTTTTCCTTTTCCCGGCCGAAGAAGGTGTCGTGCTTCAGGGTGTCGATATCGGTGCTGGCCGGCGCTCTGCCCCAGTTTGCGGGCGATGTGCTCATAGGCGATGGCCAGAAAGCCGCCGGTGCCGCAGCCGGGGTCGTAGATGGTCTTGCCCGGTTCCGGATCGACCGTGTGCACCATGGCGCGGATCACCTCGCGCGGGGTGAAGAACTGGCCGCCGTCGGAGTTCTTCTCGCCCATCTTCAGCAGCAGGTCTTCATAGACCTGCGACAGGGTGAAGAAGTGGGTGTCGTCGACGTGGTCGATGTTGATCTCGTGGACCTTGTCGAGGATGTCGCGCAGGTTGGTTTCGCTGTCCACCCGCACCCGCTCCACCGCCGTCATGATGCGGCCGATGATGCGCTGCTTGCGCGAGGCCGATGGGTTGGGCAGGCCGGTGCGGGCGTCGATATCCAGCCCGTGCAGATGGGGCAGCAGTTCCTTGTTGATGAAGTCGAACAGCTTGCCGTCGCCCGCTGGCGAACAGTTCCTGCCGCTTCCAGCCGAAGGGCTTGCCGTCGCTGGTCTTCGGGATGTTCCGGTCTTGTCCGCAAAGGGCGCGGCCCAGTCCTGCCAGCGGTAGGGACTGGCAAGCGCCGGGGTGAAAGTCGCTCCCACCGCCTCGGCCTCGTCGCGGCCTTCTCCTCCTGGGCGTCGAGGATGCGCAGAAACAGGATCCAGGTCAGTTCCGGCACATACTGCAGGGCGCTGGCGCAGTTGGAGCGGCGCATGATGTCGCAGATCGATTTGACAAAGGCTGACAGCGACTGGGTGGAGGCGATGGCCTTGGGCTGTTTTTTTCGGGAGGACTTTCTTGTCATGCGTTTATTTCCAGTTCTTTCTCGATCTCTTCAATGGTGGGCAAACTCGTCTGCAGTGGCTCGGGCAACGAGTCCATGAGTTTGTATTCCGCGATGCCCGTGGGGTGACCCTTGTCGCCCAGCGCATATTCGGCCACTACCTTGTTTTTGCTCTTACACAGCAGCAGGCCGATGGTAGGGTTGTCTTGCTCGGCCTTGACTTGGCGATCCACCGCGGTGAGATAAAAACCCAACTGGCCAAGATGCTCCGGTTTGAACTTGCCCGCCTTGAGTTCGATCACCACATAGCAGCGCAGCTTGAGATGGTAGAAGAGCAGGTCGATGAAAAACTCCTCTCCGCCCACATCGAGCAACACCTGGCGGCCGACAAAGGCAAATCCCGCTCCCAGTTCCAGCAGGAACCGGGTGACATGCTGTACCAGCGCCGACTCGATCTCCCGTTCCTGCGCCTCATCGGTCAGACCGAGGAAATCGAAGCGATAAGGGTCCTTGATGGATTCGCGGGCCAGGTCGGACTGAGGTTTGGGCAGCCGTTGTTCGAAATTGGTGACCGCCTTGCCCTGGCGCTCCAGCAGGCGGGTCTCGATCTGCATCACCAGCACGTTGCGCGACCAGGCGTGTTCAACCGCCTTGGCCAGATACCAGTCGCGCGCCTCACGGGTAGCCAGTTTGTCAATCAGGGTGCAGAGATGGAACCACGGCAATTGTGCAGCAGCCTGCTGCACAAATTCAGGCTCGGGCCAGGCCTCGGCCACGGCGCGCATGTATTTGAGATTACGCGGCGAAAAGCCTTTCATCTCCGGGAAGGCGTTGCGCAGATCGTGGGCCAGCCGGTCGATGACCTTGGCGCCCCATCCCTGGCTTGCCTGCCGGGCCAGGATATCGCGGCCGATCTGCCAGTAGAGCAACACCAGTTCGCGGTTGACCGCCAACGTCGCCCGCTGCTGGGCGTTATGGATACGGTTTTTTAACTCGCCCAGCCACTCGGCATACCCTGCCGGCGGTTGCGTCAGCGAGACAGGTTGAGCCTTCACTTCGGTGGTGTTCCTGGCCATGGTTACACCTCGAAGGCTTGGGCCAGAATTTTCTGGGGCAGGAGATTGATGTCGTTGAGCATTGCCTTCCCTGATTTTTGAACCAAGGCCATCTCTTCATTGAACTGCGAGAAGCGATTGATCAACTCTCTCTGCTGGTCAAAGGTGAGTACTGGAACGGGGATCGAATTGATGGTCTTCTGGGAAATATTGCGCATTGAATCACTTGTGCCGGTGGCGTTGTTTTCAATGTGCGATCTTGCTTCCGGCAATTTCAAAACCGTCAGCAGGTAATCAGGCAGAACCATTTCTTCGTTGACGACTAAACGGAGAGTCTTATCCGAAAGGAGTCGCATCGGGTAATCATCAGCCACCCGGACAACAGCCCCAACCAGTTCGAGCGTGTTTGCCCGTGAAATGATGAGGTCTCCTTTCTTGATTTTATGCCTTTCGTCAGGCTGATACTCGCCTTCAACGGCTTTTGCTTCCTGCGGCAAAAACTCATTCCAGCTCACTGCACTGACTTTCAACACCCCCAGTTCATCAGGGCAAGCAATCAGTTCTGTCGTTTGGAAACTCTTGCCCGCCTCGATGCCATGCAGCAACTCGCCGAGAGGAACCCTTGGCACATCTTCCAACTGTTTAATAGTTTTTTCGCGGTAGCGAGCAACAAGTAGGGAGGCATCCCGCAACTGCGCCTCCGCCGCCTGGCGGGCCTTGTCCACCTCGGCCAGTTGGGCCTTCAGGCGGGCGGCGATTTGGCGTTGCTGTGGTAACGATGGAATGGATACGTCGAAAGACTCCATGCCTTCTTTGGTGAAATGGAGCATGGCTATTCCATGCGCTCCATTCCTTATTTCCTCGGTTATCCAAAGGAGCAAAAAGTAGGCAAAGTCTTTGTCGAGCAAGTCTGGGTTAGGCTTAACGTTCCAGATGTGATAATGAAAGATAGCCTTTGGACCGTTCCAAACATATGGCCCGAAAGTAGCTGACCAAGCAAATAGCAGATCACCTTGCTCGCAGTATTTTTCTTCGTCTAAGTGGAGGTCAGAGTAATACCAATTTGGCCCTCCGTTAAGGTTTTGAATGCGAATTACTTGGTAATCACCAGTAGCCAGTAGTTCATGCTGGCTATAAGCGCGGCCATTTATCAACTTGGCACACTCACCAAATTTGTAGGTATTCCAAGAATTGATGGCCTCGTGAAAAGTATTTTTGCTTAACTGGCCAATTTTACACGGGAAAATATTATATTTTGCTTGCCGTGGGCCGTGCGTTTTGTTATTATTTTACGCAATATCAACACAATGCGAGACGGCGCCATGTTTCACGTAAAAAACCACAAACAGCTCAACATCGTCGATCCTTGGGCGCATTTGGGACCCAAGCGACGAAAGCTCCTGGACAGTTCCTGGGCGGGTCTTTTTCAGCAGCATATTCTCCCGCAGCTGCCCGTCGAGTCCCTGCGCCGGCATTATCATGACTGCCATGGCAGGCCCACCAAGGAACTGTACGCGATGATGGGGCTGATGGTCATCCAGCAGATGCATGATTGCACCGACCGGGAGGCGGTGGAGCAGTTCTGTTTCAATATCCAGTGGCACTATGCCCTCAACATCACCGCAGCCTCCGACTCGGTCGCCTACATCAGCCACAAGACGTTGTGGACCATGCGCGATCACCTGGCCACCGACGAGAGCTACACCGAGATCTTCGAGTCTTCCCTGCAGATTCTCGCCACGTTGTTCAAGGCCGATCTGAGCAGGCAGCGCATGGACTCGGTGCATGTCAAATCCAACATGCGCAATCTTGGCCGCATCGGCCTGTTTGTCCGAACGATCAAAAAGTTTCTGGTCAACCTCAAGCGGCACCACCGGGATCTCTTCGACCAACTCGATCAAGCGCTGACCGAACGGTATCTGAGCACATCGCAGGCGTCACTGTTTGCCATGGTCAAGCCCACCGAGTCCAGCCGCACGCTGGATCAGCTGGCCGAAGATGTGCTGCTCCTCACCGAGCGTTTTGCCGCCGTACCCGAGGTCGGAGGCATGCAGAGCTTCAAACTGCTGGTGCGTCTGTTTGCCGAACAGTGCGTCATCGAAGAAGAAGCCACGGCTGCCTCCGGCAAGAAAGCCGTTGCCCGCCCGAACAAGGACGTGTCCTCCGATTCGCTGCAAAACCCATCCGATCCGGATGCCGGCTACAGCAGCCACAAGGGTCAGGGCTACCAGGTGCAGGTTGTGGAAAGCTTCACCACCACCGATGATCAGGGGCCTACCCTGATCACCCGGGTGGCGGTGGAATCCGCGGATCAGCATGATGCCAACGCCCTTCTGCCAGCCCTTGAACAACTGGCCCGGCAGGAGATGTTGCCCCGGGAATTACTGGCCGATTCCCTCTACGGCAGCGACAGCAACTGCGAGACGGCCATGCAGGAGCATCAGGTGGAGGTCGTCGCCCCGGCCATGCCGGGCAATCAGAAGAAATTCCATCTTGCCGAGTTCACCCTGGATGATCAGGGCAGGATTCTTACCTGCCCGCAGGGGACGGCACCCGACGCGGTCAAGAAATCAACATCAGGCTACAGTGCCGCCTTTCCCCATGCTGCCTGCCTTGCCTGCCCCGTTTTTGACCAGTGTCCCGTCACCAAGGGGAAAAAGGCCTGCTACTACCGCTACACCGACAAGGATATCCGACTGGCCCGTCGACGAAAGGAGGAGGACAGCCCGACGTTCAGAGAAAAATATCGGTATCGGGCCGGGGTCGAGGCGACCATGTCGGAATTCGATCGGCGCACCGGTGTCAAACATCTTCGCGTGCGCGGCATGAAAGCCGTGCGGTTCGCCGCCATCATGAAGGCCATCGGCCTGAACATATTGAGGGCGAGCCGGCACCGGGGGCGGAAAAACAACCCAAAGGGGCCTCATCGGGGCTTGCTTTGGCTTCTCCTGGCCGGTTGGAGCCTTTTCAAAGAGCTTGTTTGGCAACGATCCCGGAAAATCGTTGCGATGCGCCAACTTTCCCATCTGTCGGCTTGAATCAGGCAGAAATGGCGGTCGATGTTTTTACGGGTCCATCAGATATGACAATGGAAAAACCGGGTCAATATCGAACGCTGTTCCGGTTCCCTGCAAGCCAATAAATCAACTTAAAACTGAGCTTTTGGCTGGATCATGGGTTTTCACATTCAAAATCATAACTGTATTTACCGATTACTATTATTTGGATATCAACAGCGTCAAAGAATCCAGCTCAGAAAAAGGAGAGTATTACATTTATGGAACAGATGAATATGGAGGATCGATTCTGGCTCAATATGACAAATCCTTAAACCAATACACCCTGTACGACCCTGGATATGGAATAGACATGTTTTATGTGTTTAATTTTACAGGAAATGGGTCTGTAGCCGGATGTTATTATCAAATTAGTCAGTATGATCAATCATGGAGCAGGTGTTATCCCATGATTGGGACTTCTCTAGGCAAAAGTGGATCTGGAAAAACCAGCATTGAGAAGGATGCAAGAGTTGACGAGGATGTTCAGCGCCAAAGGGTTGATGAAATCCAAACATTAGAAAAAGATAAGGATAACGTTCTTTCCGAAAACTTCGATTCGCGAATCGTTGAGGAATACCAAAAGGTCAAATCCATCATAGGGAATCAGCCGGATATCCTGGATCAATGAGGCCACGCGCCGGAACTGCGTAACCCATTCCGGTTCCGCCCTTTGTGTGGGCTCTTCAGCCTCCGGCATCTTGTTTCCTACGCTCGTGCCGGCGAAATCGTCGTTTTGGTGGTTGAGTGGCAGAGGTGTTCGCAGCCAATTAGACCAGCTGTGCAGTGGGCAACCCGCTCCCCTTATCCTGCACGTGAAAGCCCCCCCACTGCTGGCGCTCACTCCGGTCGGACCGACCAACGCCCGCCTAGCAGGCTGTCGGACTTTGGGGAGTGACAACTCGCAATGCACTGATTTTAGGTGTTTTTGTGTTTCCGCCCCGCCCTAAAGCCAAACCGTAAAACAACCGAAACACAGTTAGTTGCAAAACTTGACAGGCCAAAGCCCGACAGACTGCTAGAGGTCCTGGTCGGGAACGGTTGATTTCGCCGCCCCGGCGACCGGTTCCGGCGTCGCCCTGAACTCTGCTGCGCTCGGCTGTCCCTCGCCTACAGGAACACCCGGTAGTCGGTGTGCAGTGCTGCCGCCAAGCGCTTGGCATTCTCCTTGCCGATGGGGCGCTTGCCGTTTTCCATGTTGGAAATGTGCTGTCTCGGAACACCACCCATTCGCTCCCCCAGGGCGGTTTGGGTCAATCCGGCATTCTCGCGGTAGATGCGAAGCGCCTTGCCCGGGGTCATGGACCCCATCGTGCGCTTGTACCAATCAGTCTCAAGGGCGTTCACAACCTCTTCCCCGTCATCGGCGGACTGCCGCAGAGAGACGCCATATTCTGCTTCCAGAAAAAGAATGACCCTCTCGGGGATGTCCCCTTTCATTTCCAGTTCAATACGGGGCGTTTTCACGGCTACCTGCATAGTACACCTCTATTTCTATCGTTCCCTTTTCGTGCCGCCAACAGGCCACCCATTTGCGGCTCAAGTGGCAATGGTACGCAGATGCGGCCAGTTTGCTGTAGTTGGGCCACCCTGATTGAACCGGGCCAAGAGCGGTCAGGTCACGAATCAACAGGGCAAGGCGGTCCTGATCCCGCATCGGCATGGTCTCGACCGTCTTCAGCACCCTCCGCTTGATTGTCACCTTGTATTTCATGCTTTCCTGGTAATCAGTTTATAGTTACAAGTCAACAGGCTTTGCAGGGGTCCGGCCTTGCCGGGCAGGGGTATCAGCTCTGCCCAATCCGTGCCCATCCCGGTTACTCGCCGCCGACCTTCCGCAGTTTGACCACCTTCGGCGCCTGGTCCCTGGTCGCCAGCATGGCGGCGGCCTTCTCCATGGCCGAGCGTACCGGGTCGAGGTCGAGGCGCGCACAAATCGCGGTCGCGCTCTGGTTCTTGTGGTTCAGGTTCTTGCCGATGACCGGGAGGCCTGCGCCGGTCTTCGCCTGCCGGGAACCCATGGTCCGGTGAAGGTCGTGAATACGGGCTCCCTGGATGCCAACCGCCTTGCAGGTGCGCTGCCAGCCTTTCTTCGGTTCAACCGGATGCCCGGTGACACCCCGATCCGGGAAACACGAAAACGCAGGTCGCCTGCCGCCGCCAGTCCGCCTCGAACACAGGAGCAGACCGACATTGCTCTGCATCGATCCGCACCATCGGCAGCTGTCAAGGACCAGCCTAATTGAGCAGGCGCGGCCCGGCAATGAGAGATGAGCTGATCAACGCCCTGCAGGGCCCGGACTGAAGTTGATTGTGCCGCCTGGGCCACCATTTCCGACCCCAACCTAAACAGCGCCCCGCCAGCCTCGAGGTTCGCTTCCCCCTTTCCCTTTGCCGCGTTTCGTGGAACAAACTGAGGCACGGTTTTTCGCTGCCGGAATTGGCTGCCGGCCGGCTGCAGCGCAACCGGACCGACCGCCGGGACCCATCACCAGGGAGGAAAACATGACCACGTCTTTATCCACCTGTCCCCTGTTCAAGGTCGACAGCTACATCGATGGCGCCTGGGTGACCACGGAGAACCGCTTCAAGGTTCGCAATCCGGCCGATGGCGAGGTCATCGCCCGGGTGGCGGACGGCGGCGCGGAACTGGCCGAGCGGGCCATCGACGCGGCCGCGCGGGCCCTGCCCGACTGGCGGGCGCGCACCGCCGCCGACCGCTGCCGACTGGTGCGCCGCTGGTTCGAGCTGATCATGGCCCACCAGGACGAACTCGGCCTGATCATGACCATGGAACAGGGCAAGCCCCTGGCCGAGGCCCGGGGCGAGGTCGCCTACGGCGCCTCGTTCGTGGAGTGGTTTGCCGAGGAAGGCAAACGGGTGTACGGCGAGACCATCCCCGCGCCCACCGCGGACCGGCGCATCGTCGTGATCAAACAGCCGGTGGGCGTGGTGGCCGCGATCACGCCCTGGAATTTCCCCAGTTCCATGATCACCCGCAAGGCGGCCCCGGCCCTGGCGGTGGGCTGCACCTTCGTGCTCCGGCCGGCCTCGGAGACGCCGCTGTCCGCCCTGGCGCTGGCCAGGCTGGCAGAGATGGCCGGAATCCCGCCGGGCGTTTTCAACATCGTCACCGGCAAGGATGCCCGCGGCATGGGCCGGGTGTTCACCGAAAGTTCCAGGGTCGCCAAGTTTTCCTTCACCGGCTCGACCGCGGTGGGCAAAGAACTGATCGCCCAGTGCGCCTCCACGGTCAAGCGGGTATCCATGGAACTGGGCGGCAATGCGCCCTTCCTGGTGTTTGACGACGCCGACCTGGATGCCGCCGTGGTCGGCGCCATGGCCAGCAAGTACCGCAACGCCGGCCAAACCTGCGTCTGCGCCAACCGTTTCCTGGTGCAGCGCGGGGTGCAGGACGCCTTTGCGGAAAAACTGGCCCGGGCGGTGAACAAACTGCAGGTGGGCAACGGCCTGGATGCGGGGGTGGAGATCGGCCCGCTCATCAACACGCAGGCCCTGCGGGACGTGGACTCACTCGTGCAGGACGCCCTTGCCGCCGGCGCCGAACTGGTCGTGGGCGGCGGGCCGCATACGCTCGGCGGCCTGTTCTACCAGCCGACCATCCTGAAAAACGTGACGAACACCATGCCCATAGCGGCCAACGAGATCTTCGGGCCGGTGGCGCCGCTCATCACCTTCGACACCGAGGCCGAGGGCATCGCCCTGGCCAACGACACCCGCGCCGGCCTGGCCGCTTACTTCTACGCCCGCGACGTGGGGCGCATCTGGCGGGTGGCCGAGGGGCTGGAATACGGCATGGTGGGCATCAACGAGGGGATCATCTCCAACGCCGCCGCCCCGTTCGGCGGGGTCAAGGAATCCGGCCTGGGGAGGGAGGGTTCCCGCCACGGCATGGACGAGTACCTGGAAATCAAATACCTCTGTTTCGGCGGGGTGCAGTAGGTTTACGCACCCTCCGCTATCGCCTGCAATACAGTCCGTGCGGGTGATAGCGGTATCGGCAACTTCCGCATCGAGGCGGAATTCGCCTGGCAGCAAAACGACTTCGACTCGATCGAGTTCTCGGGCTACGGCCTGGGCCTGGAAGTGCCACTGTCTGGCGACGTGAGTGTCGCCTCGGGCATGGTGAACGGCTATTTTGATTTTCCGGTGGGCGGCAACTGGAAACCGTTCATCACCGGCGGTATCGGCATGGCCAAGGTGGAGGTGAACGACCTCAACTTTGCGGATTCCGGTGAAGCCGACTGGAGCGACGACGACACCGTGCTGGCCTGGCAGGTGGGCGCGGGCGTGGGCTACGCGCTCAGCGAGCAGACGACCCTCGAGGTCAAGTACCGGTACTTCGCCACCGACGATGCCGAGTTCGAAGACGACGACTACCTGGAATTCGCCAGCCACAACATCTATCTCGGCCTGCGCTACACCTTCTGAGTGCGTCGCGTCCCCCGCGACCCTGCGGCCGAACACAACAGAACCCGCGTGGATGCACGATCCACGCGGGTTCTGTTGTTGCAGGCGGATGGGTGGACCAGCTCCTCGCCGGCGCGGTCCCCGGCCCGACACAGTTACGGCTCGCTGCGCACCCGCACATAGGTGGGAAACCGCGGCACCCCCTTGGCGGTGAAGCCGCGGTACCGATAGGTGATCACCGTGCCCACGGGCGGCGGGTCACTGCGTTCGGCATCGCTCAGACCTGAGCCAATACGAAACTCGCCGTACTCGTTGCGACAGCTGAACGCGCCCAGCATCCCCCTGTACTTGCCCTTGCCGGGGTGGTGGGCGGTCACCGTGCATTCCGCATCGTGCAAACTTTTCACCTTGAGCAGCTGATCGCTGCGTCCGCCCCGATAGGCTGCATTCGGGTCGCGCAGCATCACCCCTTCACCGCCCCCCGCTTCCACCTGCCGCAAAAACGTCTGCACCTGGGCGACATCCTCCACCGGCCGCTGCGGGATACACACGATCCTGGCCTGCGGGTGGTCGTCCAGCCAGCGCTGCAACACCGCCAGACGCTCATAGAGGTTACCCTTCGCCTCGGGCACGTCGAATACGTGCAGCTTGAGATTGGACCAGTCGCCGCGCGAACTGCGCACCGCGGCGGAGATCTGTTCGAACTGGCCACGCCCGCTGTACAGTTCGCCATCGACCGCGAATGGCGGAAAATCAAGGGTAAAGTCAGGCGGCGGGGCAAAGGCGGAGCCGTTGCGACTGAGCAGCTGTCTCGTGTTCCAGAAGGCGCGCACGCCGTCGAGCTTTTCACTCATGGCCCAGCCGCGCACATCCTGCTGGTGGTACTCCCTGGCCAGCAGCAGGTCTTCCGCCCGGGCGGTGCCGGCGAATACGAGCACACAAACAAACCACAGGAAAAACCGGCGCAGACCGGTTGTCTCTTGCCGCATCCATCGATGGAAAGCTGTCCACTTATGAGAATCTCTTTCCGCCGCGCTCCACAGCCGTCGTTCAATCGCCTCGATGTGTTCCAGTTGGGCCATGCTGTCTCCAATGGTCATTTTGGGTGCAGACAAACCTGTGCTCAGCCCTGCCGGCCGAGCTTGTCCCGCAGGGTCTTGCGGTCGATGCCGAGGATGGCCGCGGCCCGGGTCTTGTTGCCCCCCACGCTGGCCAGCACCGCGCGGATGTAGTCGGCCTCGTGTTCGGCGAGGCTGCGGTCGAGCCGTCGGGGCAGGTCGAGCGCCGGCCGCAGGGTGGCGGGCAGGTCCGTGGGTTCGATCCGCTCGCCCTCGGCCAGGAGCACCAGCCGCTGCACCAGGTTCTCCAGTTCGCGCACGTTGCCGGGCCAGTGATAGGCGGCCAGCCGGCGCAGGGTCTCGTCACTGAACGACGGCGCCGGCCGCCCCAGGTCGCGGCCGTACCTGGCGCGGAAATGGTTGACCAGCAGCAGCAGGTCGTCGCCGCGCTCGCGCAGGGGCGGCAGGGGGATGTCGATGACGTTGATGCGGTAGTAGAGATCCTCGCGGAACAGGCCCCGGCCGATGAGCTGGGGCAGATCCTTGTTGGTGGCGCAGATGAGGCGGATGTCCACCCGCACCGGCCGGCTGGAACCCACCTTGTGGATGGTTTTCTCCTGGATGGCGCGCAGCAGCTTGGCCTGCATGGCCGGGCTGGCGTCACCGATCTCGTCGAGGAACAGGGTGCCGCCCCCGGCCATCTCGAAAAAGCCGCGGCGCGAGGCGACCGCACCGGTGAAGGCCCCCGGGATGTGGCCGAACAGCTCGCTCTCGATGAGATTTTCCGGGATGGCGGTGCAGTTGACCGACACGAACGGCGCCCCCCGGCGCGCGCCGGCGTAGTGGATGGCGCGGGCGACCAGCTCCTTGCCGGTGCCGCTCTCGCCTTGGATGAGCACCGTGGCCGCGGTCCCGCCGGCCCGGTCGATGAGCCGGAACACCCGCTGCATGGGCTCGGAAGCACCGATGATGCCGTGCGCCCCATCGGCCGCCGGGGTGTCGTCGTGGGCCAGCCGCCGGCGGGCCAGCTTGGCGACGATGGCGCCCACCGCCTCGACCAGTTCCTGCTCGGTGAACGGCTTGGCCAGGTAGTGTTCGGCCCCGGTCTTGACCGCCTCCACCGCGCCCTCGATGGTCGGGTAGCCGGTGATGATCATGATCTCCGCGTCCGCAAGGTTGGTGCGCACGTGACGGACCAGTTCCAGGCCGCTCGCCCGCGGCATGCGCAGGTCGGTGATGATCACGTCAAAGGGTGTCGCGGCGAGCAGGGCCAGCGCCTCCTCGACCGAAGAGCAGGCGGCCACCCGAAAGCCCTGGTCCTCCAGCTGGGTCTGGATCACCTCGCGCGCGTCCGCGGCGTCGTCCACCACGAGGATGCGGTAGCGGTCCGGGGCCGGCGCCGCCTCGGTCGGTTTGTCAGCTGCCATGGTCTACTCCTCCAATCCGTTGACGGCCGGGTCTCAATGGCCCGCATCCCTGCAGGCCGGCAGGGTGATGGTGCAGGTGGTGCCCCGTCCCGGAACGCTCTGTACGTCGATGGTGCCGCCGTGACCGGTGACGATGCCGTGCACCACCGACAGCCCCAGGCCGGTGCCCTGGTCCACCTCCCGGGTGGTGAAGAACGGCAAAAAGATCTGCTCCAAGGTGGCCGCGTCCATGCCCGTGCCGGTGTCGGCCACGACCAGGCGCACCGTTCCCTCGCCCGGCTCGGTGCGCAGGGTGAGCGTGCCGCCGTCCCCCATGGCGTGGAGCGCGTTGAGCACCAGGTTGACGAGCACCTGGGTGAGCTGGGCGCTGTCCGCCTCGATGGGCGGCAGGTCCGGGGCAAAGTCGGTGACCACGCGGATGGCGCTTTTGGCAAAACGCGGCTCGAGAATGGCCAGCCCCTCGGTGAGCACCCGGTTCAGGTCCACCGGGCTGGTGCGGTGCACCCCGGGACTGCTGAACAACAGCATCTTGCGGATGATCTCGCGGGCGTGCAGCGAACTCTGGATGATCCGTTCCAGGTAGCGGCCCGCCTGCTCGGGCGCGTCGATCTTCTTTGCGGCCAACTGGGCGAAGCCGAGGATGGCGGCCAGCGGCTCGTTCAGCTCGTGGGCCACGCCCGCGGTCAGCTGGCCCACCTTGGCGAGGCGGTCGGCGTGGCGCAGCTGGCTCTCCAACTGGGCGCGCCGCTCGTTGGCCAGGCGGATCCCGATCATCAGGCTCACCTGGCCGGCGATGGCCTGGAGCAGTTGGCGCTCCTCGGGCAGGAAACGGTCCGCAGCCGGGGCCGTCGGCTGCTCCCGCTCGAGCGCGAACACCTCGATGGCGCCGTGTCCCCCGCCCTCCAGCTGCAGGTCAGCGCGCAGCACCTGCGCCGAGGCGGCGAACCCGTCGCTCTGGAATTCCTGGCCGGCGACGACGATGCGGGCGCACACCCGCTCCGGGTGGTGAAAGGCCGAGGGCAGCACGCGGACAATGGCCTGCAGCAGTTCGGCAAAGGTGGTTTCGCTGCGGGCAACGATCTTGGCGATCTCGTACACACAGGCGAGTTCCTTGTTGCGCTCGATCAGTTTCGCCCGTTCCTCGCGCAGGGCCTGTTCCTGCATGGTGTCGCCTCCCTGGGCTGCGCGGCGGCGGCCCTCCCCGGGGCGGGGCAAAAACGGCCACCGGGGAAAAACGCCCCGCTTTTTTTGATTCATTCACGGCCGACTGGCGGGCCAAGGGGCGCCCGGAGCAGTGCCGGGAACCGAAAGCATCTTCTTGTTTATTGGGCCTTTTACCAGGAAAACCTTCGCTCTCGGCCGCGTATCTGCCCATCCGGCACGGAAGTTGCCTCTGATACTGCAGACCATGCCGGCCCCTCTGCGGGGTCGGCTTCTTTTTTTGTCCCGTCAGCCCGCTGACGACCTGCGATCGCACCGCAGGCACCACGCAAAGGAGAAGACGCCGTGCACCTGACGCTCACGCCGAAACGGCCCAGGGAACTGTATCCGACCGACATCCTGTTTCAAAGCAGGTATTGGGGCGAAGTGAAATCACGCCTTGGCTGGCGGACCTACGCTTTTGAACTCGACGGTGCCCCATCGGCCCGCGACATGCTGGTAATCGTCAAGCCCTTCGGCCCGAACGGGGTGGCCGCCTACGTCCCCCAGGGACCGGAGTTCGCCCCGCCGCAGGAGGAGTACGGCCCCTTCCTCGAGGCCCTGTCCGAATCGGTGGTCGAGCAGATCGACACGGACCTCACCTTCATCCGCTACGACCTGCCGTGGGAATCCCCCTACGCGGCTGAGATGCGCGAGCGGCACTGGGTCGATTTCCCCGAGTCGCGGGTCCGGGAAATGCGCATGAATTTCGGCACCGAGCGCTGGAACCTGCGCAAGGCGCCGGTGGACGTGACCGTGGCCAACTCGTTCGTGATTGACCTGGATGGCGAAGAGGCGCACCTGCTCGGCCGCATGAAGGCCAAGACCCGCTACAACATCCGCCTGGCCGAACGCAAGGGGGTGCGCGTGGAGGTCGCTCCGAAGGAAGAGCTGCCCCTCTTCTACCGGATGTATGTGCAGACCACCGAGCGCAACGGATTTGCCATGAGCGACTACCGCTATTTTTCCGCCCTGTTCGACGCGGACCGGAGCCTGCCCACCGACCCGGAGGTGGTGCTCCTGCTGGCCCGGCACCAGGGCGATCCCCTGGCCGGGGCGATCCTGGTCCTGTCCGAACAGGGGGCGCTCTTCCTCCACGGCGCCTCGGCCAACCACCGCCGGGAACTCATGGCCCCCTATGCCCTGCACTGGCAGGCCATGCGCTACGCCCTGTCCCGCGACTGCCGCACCTACGACATGGGCGCGATCTCGCCCGGTGACGACCCGGACCATTCCTTTCACGGCATGTACCGGTTCAAGACCGGGTTCGGCGGCCGAATCGTGCACAACACCGGCTCCTGGGACTACCCGGTGCGCCAGGACCTCTACCAGGCGTTCCGCAACTGGGAGATGGTCCTCTCCCGGCACGAACAGGGCTTCGCCGGGGACTGAGACGACCGCCCCGACCGCCCCCTGTCTGTTCGCGCCGCGTTCCCGCCGGGGACGCGGCAGCCTGTTCCGGCTCATCCCGCCGTTGTTCGTTCAACACATCAGGAGCTATGAAAAAAGACGTTCTCGACTGGCTGCGCCAGACCCTGCTGCTCACCCTGGGCAGCGCGGTCTGCGCCCTGGCGGTCAAGGCCATCATGATGGAGCAGGGGCTGCTCGCCGCCGGGCTGACCGGCGCGGCCCTGGTGGTCCACTACCTCCACCCGGACCTGCCGGTGGCGCTCATCTACCTGCTCATCAACGTCCCGGTGTTCCTCATCGGCTGGCGACTGGTGGGCCTGCGCTTCCTCGGCTACTCGCTCTGGGGCATGCTCATCTACGCCCTGCTTCTCTGGGCCCTGCCCTGGCGGATCGAACTGAGCGACCCGATGCTGGCCGCGGTGGTCGCCGGTGGCCTCTCCGGCCTGGGCATCGCCATCATCCTGCGCTCGTGCGGCTCCACCGGCGGCACGGAGATCATCAGCGTGGTGCTGCACAAGTTCCTCGCCGTGCCGGTGGGCCTGGGCGCGGTGCTCGTCAACCTGGCCGTGCTCGCCGCCTCGACCCTGCTCTTCCCGCTGGAGCAGGTGCTCTACTCCATCGTCTACGCCATCGTCGCCATGGTCGCCACCAACAGCGTCTTTCACGGCATGAACCGGCGGGAGGCGGCGCTGATCATCTCGGCGCGGTGGCAGGAGATCGCCGAGGTGCTCACCGCCCGCCACGGTCTCGGCGTCACCCAACTGCACGGTCGGGGCGCCTACCAGGGCGTCGACCGGATCATCCTCTTCTCGGTGGTCCGCCGCCGGGATCTGCCCGTGCTCAAGCGCATCGCCCTGGAGCAGGACCCGGACGCCTTCATCACCATCATCTCCTCCGGCGACGTCACCGGCCTGCAGGTGGGCAACCAGCCGCACTGGTGAGCGGCCGCGGCGGCGTTGACGCAACCGGCGGGATGCGGTAGAAACCGGAACGATTCCCGCCGGTCCGCCGGCACAACCGCCGGCACCTACCGTGGCGCCACCGGTTCCGCTCCCCCTCAAGCCCGGTCCCAGCCTGCCCATGCCTGCCGCCAACCTGCTCGCCCTGCTCGACGATATCGCCAGCGTCCTCGACGACGTGGCCGCTTTCAGCAAACTCGCCGCCAAAAAGACCGCCGGCGTGCTCGGCGACGACCTCGCCCTCAACGCCCAGCAGGTGGCGGGCGTGCAGGCCAGCCGCGAGCTGCCGGTGATCTGGGCGGTGGCGCGCGGCTCGTTCGTCAACAAGGCGGTGCTGGTGCCGGCGGCGCTGGTAATCAGCGCCTTTGCACCCGTGCTGGTGACGCCGCTGCTCATGGTCGGCGGCACCTATCTCTGTTTCGAGGGATTTGAAAAGGTGTCTCACCGCCTGCTGCACCGAGGCACAGGGGACGGAGAGCACGCGGAGGACGATGCGGAACAGGCGGAGGCGGTGGTGGCCCGGGTGCTGGCCGAGCCGGCGGCAGACCCGATGGTGCTGGAGCGGGACAAGATCAAGGGGGCGATCCGCACCGACTTCATTCTCTCGGCCGAGATCATCATCATCGCCCTGGGCACGGTGGCGGCCGCGCCGCTCCTGACCCGTATCGGCGTGCTCACGGCCGTGGCCGTGCTCATGACCGTGGCGGTCTACGGCTTCGTGGCCATGATCATCAAACTGGACGACCTGGGCTGGTGGCTGCAGCGGCGGGGCGGCCGGCTGGCCGAACTGGCGGGGGGGATACTGCTCGGGACAGCGCCGCGGCTGATGCGCTTCCTCACGGTGGCGGGTACGGCGGCGATGTTCCTGGTGGGCGGCGGCATCATGGTGCACGGCGTGCCGGTGCTCGCCCACTCCCTGGAAACGCTGGTGGCGCCGCTCGGCCCGCTGGTCGGGCCCATCGCCACCATGGTCGGCAACGCGCTGGCCGGGGTGGTGGTCGGCGCCATCGCCCTGGCGACCGTGGCCCTGGTGACCTCGGTGCGCCGGGCCCTGGCCCGCTGACCGCACGGGAGAACAGCCAGGGACGAACAAAGGCCGTCCCCGGTGGCGGCAGGAAGCCTAAAAATCCGCCTCCGCGCCCTGACGGATCAGTTCCCGGTCGATCTGCTGCTTGAGGTCGTGGAGCATGCGCGAGATGAGCAGCAGGCTGCCCGCCCCGCTCTTCGGGTCGAAACGCAGGCCGGCCAGGCTCAGTTCGCCCTGCAGGTAGTGCTTTTCCACGGACGGGTCGGGCTGGTCGAAGGCGCCGAACCGCTCGAAGGCCACCTGCTTGATCTTTTGGAAGTCCTCGTAGCCGCGCGTGCCCAGGAAGACGGTGTAGAGCCGTCCCTTCCAGAAGGTGTAGCGGATCTCCTCCAGTCGGGCCGGACCCAGCCACAAGCGGTCGTCCCGGACCGTGTAGACCACGGTGTCGTCCGCCTTGTTGCTGCTCACCAGGGCCATCGGCCTGATCCGGGCGACCTCGTCCAGCCGCTCCCCCCAACGCATGCCCCGGAAGCCGTCGACATCGGCGAACGCAGTCGTGGCCAGCGCGATGCACAGCACCATTGCGGTGAGAATCCTTGCCATGCTTCCTCCCTTGCATCTGTGGTGATGGCGGCACTGCCGGCCGCCGGGCCTGTTGCCGGCCACATCCACCGTCACTGTCCCCTGCCGCCGTCCCGGGCAAACCTCCGGGCGCGATGCCGCCCCCGGTCGCTGCCGGCACGATCCTGCGGGACGGCCGGCGGTTATCTGTCCGCCTCGGTCAGGGAGATGTTCAACTCGAGCACCTCACAGTCACCGGAGCGGTCGAGCGACAGCCGAATCTGCTCTTCCTGGATGGGCACGTACTTGCGCACCACCTCGAGGATGTCCTTCTGCAGGCTGGGCAGAAAATCCGGGGTGGAGGCGGGCCGCCGTTCGTGGGCGACGATGATCTGCAGCCGCTCCTTGGCCACGGCGGCCGAGGTCTTCTTGTTGGACCGGAAAAAATCGAGGAATCGCATGGCATCAGCCCCTGAACAATCGGGAAAGGAATCCCTTTTTCGGCGCGTCCATGAAGCGGAAAGGCCGCTCCCGGCCGAGGAAGCGGTCGACGATGTCGAAATAGGCGTCACCCGCGTCACACTCCTTGAGCAGCGTCACCGGCACACCGGAGTTGGAGGCGGTGAGTACCACCTTGGACTCGGGCACCACCCCGAGGAAGGGGATGGCGAGGATCTCGCGGACATCCTCGGCGCTGAGCATGTCGCCCCGCTCCACCCGGGCCGGGTCGTAGCGGGTGACTACCAGGTGCTCCTGCACCGGGGTCAGGTCCTGCTCGGCCCGCCGGGTCTTGCTGGCGAGCATGCCGATGATCCGGTCCGAGTCGCGCACCGAGGAGATCTCCGGGTTGGTCACCACCAGGGCCTGGTCGGCGAAGTACATGGCCGTCATCGCCCCCTTTTCGATACCCGCGGGCGAGTCACAGACGATGTAGTCGAAGCTGCGCTGCAACTCCTCGATCACCGCGCCCACGCCCTCCATGGTCAGGGCGTCCTTGTTGCGGGTCTGCGAGGCGGGCAGGATGAAGAGGTTGTTCACCCGTTTGTCCTTGATCAGCGCCTGGTTGAGCGCGCCCTCGCCGTGAATGACGTTGAGCAGGTCGTAGACCACCCGCCGCTCGCAGCCCATGATCAGGTCGAGGTTGCGCAGGCCGACATCGAAGTCGAGCACCGCCGTCTTGTAGCCGCGCACCGCCAGCCCGGCGGCGAAGGCGGCGCTGGTGGTGGTCTTGCCGACCCCGCCCTTGCCCGAGGTGACCACGACCACCTGGCCGGGTTTCCGTATTTCTTTGCCGTTCACGTGTACTTCACTCATAGCTGCTGTTGTCTCGATAAAGGGCGATGGGGAAAAGGCGCGACGCTCAGCCCAGGGTACAGGTACCCAGGGCCTGACAGCGCAGAGCGCCGTTCTTCAGGCTGACGCAGACGCTCCGGTTGAGGATCTGCTTGCTCAGGGACTCGTTGACCAGATACTCGCCGGCCACGGCCACCAGTTCCGGGTTGAATTGCAGGCTGAACACCCGGGCGGTGACGTCGCCGTCGATGCCGGCCAGGGCACGGCCGCGCAGGGCGCCGTAGACGTGGATGTTGCCGGCCGCGAACACCTCGGCGCCGGCATTGACCGAACTGAGCACCACCAGATCGCCGTGCGGGGCGATCACCTGCTGGCCGGAGCGCACCGGGTGGACCACCGTGACCGTGGTCTCCGCCGGCGGCGCAGGCAGGGGTGGTGCGGCCGCCTGCTCCCCGACCGGCGCGGGTTCTTCGGCCGCAACCGGCGCCGGGGTTTCGTCCGCCTCCACGGCGGGCTCCGTCACCGGTGAGGCCGGTTCACTGACCGGTTCTTCCGGCGGCGCGGCGGCGATGGTCCGCTCCACCCCGGGCACGGGGAGAATGCCGAGGCCGGCCCGACGGGCATCCTCGTGCAGGAAGGGCAGGGCGCCGCGCAGGCCGACCGGCACCACGCCCAGATCGCGCAGCGCGCCGACGAGCGTGTCCAGGTCCAGGGCGGCCTGACCGGGTCCGTCCACGTTGCGCAGGTCGACAAGCATGGGGGCGTTGGCGAAAAAGGCCCGCGCCTGGCCGATCTTCTGCTCCAACTGCGGGTAGAGCAGATCAGGGTCGGTCTCCCGCACGTGGAGAACGGTCACGGTGAGCACACTGCCCTTGCAGTCAAAGGCGGGGAGTTCGGCGGGTCTCTGCATGGTGTTCATCAATCGTCTCGGCCTGATCGAAAAGCAAATGGCGAGTCTATACCCGCTCGGCGGGCAATGCGCAAGCCCCTGCGCCCGGGCCGTTCCGGTACCACGCTGATTTTATGGAGGATTGATTATTTTGGGGAGATCGGGCAACAGCGGCGCTGGCCGCGCCGCTTCACCAGGAGGCCGTGTGGCGGGTGTCGAGGAACTGGCCGCCGATACGGGTGTTGGCGACGCTGCGGATGCGGATCTTGCGCTGCACGGAGGAGCCATTGAGCGAGCGGTATTTGATCTGCGCCTCCTGGCCGGCGGTGATGGTCCGCACATACTGGTGGGGCACGCTGAAGCCGACCCCACCGAGGCTCAAGTCACTGAGGTAGACCGGGCACTGGCGGCCGTTGGCGAGGAAGAGCAGCCCCTTGCCGCAGGTGGCCTCGCGCAGGGCGGTGCGGTGATTGAGGGTGTACTGGCTGGACATGCCGCAGGTGCAGCGCACTGACTTTTTCCGGGTGCCGGCGGGCACGGCCAGGTACCATTTCCGCTCGCAGCGCGGGCAGGTAACCCGGATTCTCCCTTCGACCACATTACATGCCTTTGCTCTACCGCGCATCCCTGCCTCCCCTCGGGTGTTTCGTCCGGTGTTGTTGTCTGCATTAAAGGACAAAACTCGCGGCGAGGCAAACGGAAACCGACCCGCCCCTCCGGCGCGCGGCCGCCGCCGGACCCCATGGGTGTTGACACCCCCGCACCGGCACGATAAAAAAATGGCAGACAGGGGGGATTCGCCGCATCCCGGCCCCCGCCACGCCGACCTGGACCGCCCGGTTCGGCGTGTTGCCGCTGCCCGTTCCGGACCGCACCACCCGCACCAGGAGCCTGCCATGAACAACGACACCATCCGCTTTGCCGAACGCATGAGCCAGCTGCCGCCGTATCTGTTCGGCATGATCAACAAAATCAAGATGGAGAAACGGTGGGAGGGGATCGACGTGATCGACCTGGGCATGGGCAACCCCATGGACCCGACCCCGAACAAGGTCACCGAGAAGCTCTGCGAGGTGGCGGTGGACCCCAAGACCCACCGCTACCCGGCGGCCGGCGGCATGAAGAACCTCAAGCGGGAGATCGCCCTCTACTATGGCCGCAAGTACGGGGTCGAACTCAACGGCGAGGACGACGTCATCTGCACCATCGGCTCCAAGGAGGGCATCTCGCACCTCTGCCTGGCCCTGCTCGGCCCGGGCGACACGGTGCTCGTGCCCTCGCCGTTCTTCCCCATCCACGTCTACGCCGCGGTCATCGCCGGGGCCAGCGTGCTCCGCTTTCCGCTCGGCTCGGAGGAGGAGTATCTCCGCCAGGTGAGCACCATGTGCCGCTCGCTCTATCCGCACCCCAAGCTGGTGATGCTCAACTACCCGCACAACCCCACCGGCACCCTGGCCTCGCGCGAGTTCTTCGCCGAGATGGTCCAACTCGCCCGGCGGTTCAACTTCATGGTGATCAACGACTTCGCCTACGGCCAGATCGTCTACGACGGCTACCAGGCGCCCTCGCTGCTCGAGATCCCCGGCGCGCTCGAGGTCGGCGTCGAGTTCGGCACGATTCTCCAAGTCCTACAACATGGCCGGCTGGCGGCTCGGCTACTGCGTCGGCAACCGGGAGATGGTCGGCGGCCTGGCCACGATCAAGGGCTATTACGACTACGGCATCTTCTCCGCCATCCAGGTGGCGGCCATCGTCGCCATGCGCGACTGCGACGACACCATCCTCGAGCAGGTGGGCATCTACCAGAAACGGCGCGACGTGCTCTGCGAGGGGCTCGTGCGCATGGGCTGGGAGGTGGAGAAACCCAGGGCGGGCATGTTCGTCTGGGTGCGGATCCCCGAGCCCTACGCGCGCATGGGCTCGGTGCGTTTCGCCATCGAGATGATGAACCGGGCGCACGTGGCCGTGGCCCCGGGCGCGGGCTTCGGCGAAGAGGGCGACGGCTTCCTGCGGCTCGCCCTGGTGGAGAACGAGAACCGCATCCGCCAGGCCCTCAAGCAGATGAAGCGCGCCATGGTGGAGATCGACCAGGAGATCCGCGCCGGCATCTTCGACCTCACCGGGGAGGTCGCCGAAGCCGACCAGGCCGGCGGGCCGGAACCGGCCGGGTCCTGACCGCGACCCGGCCGCCCGGAGTCAGCGCTTGAAGAAGGCGAGCAGGGCGTGCAGGGTGGTCAGCGGGTGGGGCGGGCAGCCGGGGATGTAGAGGTCCACCGGCAGCAGGCTGTCGAGCGGGCCGACGATCTCGGCCGAGCCATGAAACGGGCCGCCGCTGATCGGGCAGCAGCCGCTGGCGATGACCACCTTGGGCGCGGGCACGGCCTCGTAGGTGGCCAGCAGGGCGGCGCGCATGTTGCGGGTGATCGGCCCGGTGACGTGGATGCCGTCGGCGTGGCGCGGCGAGGCGACAAAGTCGATGCCGAAGCGGGAGAGGTCGAAAAAGGGGGTGTTGAGCACGTTGGTGTCGGCCTCGCAGGCGTTGCAGCCGCCGGCCGAGACCTGGCGGAGCTGCAGCGAGCGGCCGAACAGCTTCTTGAAATGGCTCTTGGCGTGGGCGGCCAGATCGGGCAGGCTGCCGTCGGTGACCAGGTCCTCGCGGCGGGCCGCGCCCATCTCGAAGGATTGGTGAAGCGGACAAAAGCGCCGTTCGCGACCTGCTCGCACAGGCCGCAGAAGGTGCAGCGGCCGAGGTCGATGTGCCGCTCCTCGACCAGAATGGCCTCTTGCGGGCAGCACTCGGCGCACTGCCGGACGAGCGCCGGGTCGCAGGCCGCGTCGATCTCCGGCAGGCCGCGGAAGCGGTGGATAGAGTTCGATCGCCTCCTTCGGGTAGCGGCTCGTCTTGTGGCCCTGCTCGAGCCGGTTGCTGATTACCTTGAACATGCTGGTGTCCTCCCGGCGCGCTGCGCCGCCCTGTCCCTGTCCATGCCCTGTCCCGTTCACAGATCAAAGCCGCAGTAGCTGAGGTTGAAGCTCTTGTTGCACAGCGGAAAATCGGAAATCTCCTGGTTGCGCAGGGCCATGGCCAACCCCGTCCAGTTGTGGAACGAGGGGTCCTTGACCTTGTAGCGGGCGATCCGCCCCTGCCCGTCGGTCAGCAGACAATGGGAGACCTCGCCCCGCCAGCCCTCGTTGAGGGTGACCACGAACGACTCCGGGGCCAGCCGCTGCTCCTCCGGGACGACCGGCCGATGCGGCTCGTCCGGCTCGTCCAGCAGCCGCTCGATCAGGGCGAGCGAGTGCATGATCTCCTCGCGCCGCACCATGGCCCGGCTGTAGACATCGCCGTTGGTCACCTGGTTGGTGTAGGCGGGCAGGTCGGCGTAGCGCTCGGTGGGAAAGAACTCGCGCACGTCGTATTCCAGCCCCGAGGCCCGGCCGCAGGAACCGACCAGGCCCAGTTGATCCGCGGCGCTGCCGGTCCGACCGTGCCGGTGTATTCGAAGCGGGCCAGCACCGTGTGGGCAGAGAACAGCAGGTCGCAGACATGGGCGATCTCCCTCCTGGTCTCCTTGAGCTTGGCCCTGAGCAGGCCCCGCTCGGCGCTGCCCATGGTCAGGGTGACCCCGCCGGGCCGCACCAGTCCCTTGCCGAAACGGTTGCCGCAAGGACCAGCAGCAGGTTGAGAAATTCGCCGCGCATACCGGCCGAAATAGGCGGCGGGCGGATTGAAGGCCACGTCGCCGCTCAGCGCGCCGAGGTCGCCGAGGTGGTTGGCGATCCGCTCCAGCTCGAGGGCGATGGTGCGCACGGTGCGCGCCCCGGGCTCGACCTCGAGCCCGGCCAGGGCCTCGATGGCCTGGCAGCAGCAGAGGTTGTGGCCGATGGCGGTGTCGCCGGCGATGGCCTCGCAGAGGACCGGCAGCCGGTTCGCGGCACACTGGTCAGCAGCTGTTCCGACGCCGCGGTGCTGGTAGCCCAGCTGGATCTCCAGGTGGAGGACCTCTTCGCCGGCGCACTGGAAGCGGAAATGGCCGGGCTCGATGATGCCGGCATGCACCGGCCCCACCGCCACCTCGTGGATCGATTCGCCCTTGACCTGGAGAATAGTCGTAGTTGCCGGGGATGTCGGCGCGGTAGTCGTTGCCGAAGACATCCGGCCGGCCGGTGCGGTTGGCATGGTAGCGGACCATCTTCAGCCAGGGGTGGCCGGCCGGGCGGAGGCCGAACTGTTCGGCGATCTCGCGTTCGAACAGGTTGAACTTGGCGCCGCCGGCGAGGGTGAGCGAGGGGAATTCGCGCTCCACCTCGGTGGTCGATCACAAAGAGATTACTGGTGCGGACCACGGCGAGCAGCAGGTCGCGGTCCCGCCTCCGGGATAGACGAAGAACTGGACGATGTAGCCGTTGCTAGCGGACCAAGTCGGTCATGCAGCCGGAAAAAGCGGGGAAAGCTCGACCCGGGGAAGGTCGGCTGCCGCGCCACCACCTCGCCGTTGTTGATCTGCGAGGAGATTATCCATGGATGGTCCCTCCGAGTACGGCGATGGTGTCGACGATGGTCTCGGTACAGAGCGGTGCCGGCATCCAGACGCCAAGAGGGCCGAGGTGCAGCAGCAGGGCAAAGGGCGGCGACAAGCCGCAGCACCTGCTCCTGCACCAGGATTTCTTCCTGGCTGGGGCCAAACGACATGGCGGTGACGATCCGGGCAAATCCGGCCACCACCAGGATCAGGCCGGCGATGAACAGGCCGGCGGCCACCGGATGACCGGTCTTGAAAGGCGCCGAGGATGATGAGCAGTTCGCTGACGAAGACGCCGAAGGGCGGCAGGCCGGAGATGCCGACAAAACCGCCGAAAAAGGCGACAAAGGTCCGGGGCAGCAGCCGCGACCATGTTGCCGGATCTGGGCCACCAGCTTGGTGCCGAAGCCGAGCACCAGGTTGCCGGCGGAGAGAAAGAGCGAGGACTTGAGCAGCGAGTGATGGATGAGGTGGAGCATGGCCCCGTACAGGGCCAGGCCGCCGATGCCGACCCCGAAGGCGATGACCCCCATGTTCTCGATGCTCGAATAGGCGAGCATCCGCTTGTAATCGGGCTGGTCGGAGGATGAAGATCCCGGCCACCAGGATGGACAAGAGGCCGAAGCCGATGAGCAGCGAACCGGAAAATTCGCCGAGACCGGCCAGATCCATCAGGGTGTGGACCTTGTAGATGCCGAGAAAGGCGCAGTTGAGCAGGGCCCCGGAGAGCAGGGCCGAGGCCGGGCTCGGCGCCTCGCTGTGGGCATCCGGCAGCCAGGTGTGCATCGGCGCCAGCCCCATCTTGGTGCCGAAACCGATGAGCACGAAGATAAAGCCGGTTTTCAGCCAGAGCGGATCCAGCTGGCGGGCCGCGCTGTTGAGCGAGGAAAAGGTCAGCGGCACATCGATGACCGGCCCGGTCCATGGACAGGGTGATGAAAAAGAAGCCGAGCAGGGCCAGGGCAATGCCCACCGAGCAGATCAGCACATATTTCCAGGTGGCCTCCAGGGCCTTTTTCGAGCGGTTGATAAAGATCAGCGGCGCGCTGACCAGGGTGGTGGCCTCGATGGCGATCCAGAGGACGATCGGGTGATCGGCCAGGGCGGCCATGCTCATCGTCCCCAGAAAGAGCAGCATGCAGCCGATGAAGATCGGTTCGCTCTGCATCTCCTGTTCGCGCATGTAGAAGACGCCGTAGATGGCGATGAAGACAAAGATGAACGAGGTCACCAGCAGCACCAGCAGGCCCGCCGGGGTCGTCGCCGAAATAGCCGGGCAGGATCGGGGCGGGCGGGTCGCAGCCAGCCGAGGACGGTCAGCTGCAGGTGGAGCAGGGCGGTGACCACGAGCACGATCCGGCCCAGTTTCACCGGCAGGAACAGGGCGATCAGGCCGGTGAGCAGGGGCAGGAAGAAGACGGATTCCAGCATAGCGTCAGTCCTTGAGTTGTCCGAGGTAGGCGGTGTCGACATCGTCGAAGGCGCGGTTGATGTTGTGGAGGATGATCCCCATGATCATCACCCCGACCAGCAGGTCGAGCAGAACGCCGAATTCGACGAGATAGAGGTTGTGCGCGTGTTTGGTCAGGGCCGCGCCCACCAGGTAGATGCCGTTTTCCAGCATCAGGTAGCCGATGACCTGGGTGATGGCCTTGGTCCGGCTCATCATCAGGAACAGGCCGCCCGCCAGGGTGGTGATGGCGGTGATCAGCAGCAGGGCGTAATCGCCCGGCAGGGAGAGGTGCAGCCGGTCGCGTGATGTAGGCCGACAGCAGGATGAAGGCCAGACCGGCGACGAGCGAGGCGTGGTAGCCGATGATCGGTTCGACCTCGCGCTTGATCGCCACCCTGGTCACCGCCAGGTAGAGCAGACCGGGGATGAGGGCCGCCTTGATCAGAAACATGAGCTGGAAGAAGAGGATGCCGTCGTTGCTCAGACGGCTGCTGCTGTTCGAGGAAGATCGGGACGAGCGAGACCATGGCGCCCTGCAGGGCCATGATCTTGACCAGGGCCATCATCCGGCTCGAGCCCAGCGACAGGAGGACCGAGAGCAGGATGATGACCAGGATGACATCGATGCTGGTGCTCATCAGACAAGCTCCATGGTGAGAATGATGGCGAAAAAGACCAGCGCGAACGAGGTGAGGATGTATTTGGGCACCAGGTTCATCTTCAACCGGGCGGTGATCGATTCGGTGATGCCGATGGCCACATACACGAGCAGCGAGCAGGCCGTACAACAGACGAGGCCGTTGGCGAGCGGGCCGGCCGGCCAGCGTCGGCTGAGCAGGCTGGCGACGAAGGCGGCGTAGAAGAAGAGCTTGTAGAAGGCGCCGAGTTCGATCAGGGCCAGGTCCGGGCCGCTGTGGTCGAGGATCATGACCTCGTGGATCATGGTCAGCTCCAGGTGGGTGGCCGGATCGTCCACCGGCACCCGCGAATTCTCGGTGAGCAGGATCATGAACAGGGCGACGATCACCAGCAGCAGCAGGGCGCCCTGCGGGCCGGCCAGCGAGATCGCCTGCGGCCCGGCGAAATAGCCGGCCAGGCTGAGCGAGCCGTTCATCCGGTGGAAGAGGATAAGGACGACGAACAGGCCGATCTCGGCCGAGGCTGGCGAAGAAGGCCTCGCGGGCCGCGCCCATGCCCTCGAAGGGCGAGGCGGTGTCCAGGGCGCCGGCAATGGTGAAGAAGCGGCCGAGGCCGAGGAGATAGAAGACGACGATGACGTCGCCGTGGAAGGACAGCAGGGGCGGGATGCCGGCAAAGGGAAAGAACAGCAGGACCATGAGCGCGCGTGGCGCAGGACACCACCGGGCCCAGGCGGAAGACGAAGCTGGTGCTGGTGCTGTACACCGAGCCCTTGCGCAGCAGCTTGACCAGGGTGTACTAGTTGATCAGGAGCGGCGGTCCTTTCTTGCCGGCGAACAGGGCCTTGACCTTGAGGATCACCCCGGGCAGGACCGGGGCGAGGAGCAGGGCGATGCCAAGGGCGAGGGAGGATTCCATGGTCGACCTCGAGGGTGTTGGGTCCCGGCCGCGCTAAACGACCAGGAGCAGGACAACGATGGTGAGCACGATATAGCCGATGTACAGCTGGATGCGGCCGTGCTGGATCCAGTGCAGGCGCGCGGCGATGCGCAGCACCGGCTCGACCAGGCCGCGGGTCAGACCGATCTCGGCCGCGTCCTCGACCCGGCTTTCCCAAACGGCCGGGGCGGGGAAGATGCGCGTCAGCGGTTCGGCCTCGGTGCGCACGCGGACGAAGGGTCGGTGGAACTCGACCATGCTGCGCGCATACGAGGCGCCGGTGTACTGCATGCGGCTGGTCGGCCGGCTGTAGCCGCAACCCCAGGTCGGGCCGCGGCCGATCACCTTGCCCCGGTAGAGGAGGCGCCGACCGAGGGCGACGAGGAGTACCAGCGCCAGCAGCAGGCGCGCCCCCAGGGCGAGGTTGGCCGGGATCGGCCCGAGGGCGTCCACGGTGATGCCGGCGAGCGGCGCCATGTCGCGCAGACCGGCGAATATCAGGCGCAGCACCGGCTCCGGCCACAGGCCGATGACGAGACAGGCCAGGGTGAGCAGCACCATGGCCGCACGCATCGACGGGCCGACCTCGGTGGCCTGCCGGGCGTGCTCCGTGCGCGGCTCGCCGAGGAAAACCATGCCCACCACCTTGGTGAAGCAGGCCGAGGCTAGGCCACCGATCAGGGCGAGCGAGACGATGGTGAACAGGCAGAGCAGCAGGTTGCCGCCCCCCAGGCTCAGTCCCTGGAAGGCGGCATAGTAGATGAGGAACTCGCTGACAAAGCCGTTCAGCGGCGGCAGGCCGGCGATGGCCGCGGAACCGGCGAGAAAGGTCCGGCCGGTGACCGGCATGGTGCGCAGCAACCCGCCCAACTGGTCAAGTTGGCGGGTGCCGGTGGCGTGCAGGACCGCCCCCGCGCCGAGGAAAAGCAGCGATTTGAACAGGGCGTGGTTGAGCACGTGGAGCAGTGCGCCGGCAAAGCCGAAGGCGGCCATCAGCCGGTTGCCGGCGGTGATGCCGAGCATGCCCAGGCCGAGACCGAGCAGGATGATGCCGATGTTCTCAATGGAGGAGTAGGCCAACAGCCGCTTGAGGTCGTGCTTGCCCAGGGCATGGACCACGCCGAGGATGCCCGAGGCCATGCCGAGCAGGAGGATGGTCTGCGGAAAGAGCGGGGTCGGGTCACCGAGCAGCAGGTAGATGCGGAAGATGCCGTAGATGCCCATCTTGATCATCACCCCGGAGAGCAGGGCCGAGATGTGGCTGGGCGCGGCCGGGTGGGCGTGCGGCAGCCAGATGTGCAGCGGCAGGATGCCCGCCTTGGAGCCGAAGCCGGCCAGGGTGAGGAAGAACACCATGCTCTTGATCCCCGCGGGCAATGCCGCCATCCCGTCGAAGGCGAGCGAGCCGGTGGCCTGGTAGACCAGGCCGAAGGCGGCCAGAATGAGCAGGGCGCCGGTCTGGGTGAACAGGAAATAGGTGGTGCCGGCCCGGCGGGTCTCAGCACGTTCGAAGTCGTAGAGCACCAGGCACCAGGAGGCGATCGACATCAGCTCCCAGGCGATGGCGAAGGTCACCATGTTGCCGGCCAGGGTGACCAGGGCCATGGCCACCACGAGCAGGCTGAAACAGAGCGCGCTGGCCGCGGTCCGCCAGGCGGCCGCCGGTTTGTCCAGGTAGTGGTAGGCGTAGAGGGCGAGCACCGGCGCAACGAGCAGCACCGGCAGCAGGAACAGGGCGGTGACCGAGTCGAGGGAGAGGACGAGCGGGCAGAAGCCGAGCCAACTCCAGCCGGTGGTCAGGGTTTCGGGCTGGCGCCAGACCGCCTGCAGAGCGACGAGCCCGGTCAGGCAGCCGGCGGTGACGCCGGCCAGGTGGAGGAGTTTGGCCAGTCGGAACCAGCGGTGGACGATCAGCGGCAGGACACCGCCAACCAGGATCAGGGCCAGGGCAAGGAGCAGAAGGTGCATCGCCGGTCACTCGCCTCCTCGAGGCTGGGCAGACCGGGGTCCGGGCCGGACCACGGTCAGCCGGGGATCAGACGGTACCAGTGAACGGGCGGCACCCGTTCACGAACAAGGGAAAAACGGTGAGCGGGGAGGGAAAACGGAAATTCGGGATGGTCCGATGAACGGGGCGCGGACCGGGCCGGGGTGGCGGCGCGGTCCGGGTCGGGTTTCAGGGGAGATCTCGCCTCACGACACTCGGGGCACGATTATTTCTCGTAGAAAAAGCCGTACCAGGGCAGGTGTTCGTCGTCCGCCGGGATCGGCTCGAGGACCGTACTGCCGGGGATCTTGTCCCGCATCTCTTCCTGCCAGGCCAGGGCCTCGGCCCGGGAGGAGAACGGCCCGACCGCGGTCAGCGGCGCGGCCGTGAGGCCCAGGTTCTCGTAGAGTTTGTCCACCTGTTCCTGCTTCTGGTGTATGCCGATCGTCGCACTCATGGCGGGCTCCCTTGGTGTGTGGAAAAAGTGACGGCCACTATAGCGCGGGGTTGCCGGCCGGACCAGCGAAAAATGGCCCGACCCCGCGGACGCGGCCCGTTGCCCCGGCCCGGCTCAGACCCGCTCGAGGTTGAGCGTCCGCCGGCCGATGCGGTAGGCCCCGTTCTTGGCCATCAGGCGGCCCACCAGGGACTCGGGCACATCCACCAGGGTGGAGGTCGCCTCCAGGCGGATCTTGCCCAGCTGGCTGCCGGTGATCCCCGAGTAGTGCGAGAGCGAGGCAACCACGTGGTTGATGCCGATGCCGTCGTCACGGCCGACATCGAGCCGCACCGCCACCATGTCCCGGTCCCGCTCACCACCGCGGCGGCCGGCCGGAGCCCCCTCGCGACCGGTGCGCCGGACCGGACGCTCGTTCTTGCGCTGCTGCGTGCGCAGCTGCTCCTCCTTAATCGGCGTCACCGGTTCGATGGGCCGTTTCTTCTCCTCGCCCCGGGCCAGCTTGAGCGCGGCCGCGGCGATGTCCTCGGCCGGGTGGCCGGTCTCCAGCAGCAGGTCAACCATCTCCCGCTCCCGCCGGCAGCGGCCGCGGCGGATCCACACCTCCAGCTGCTCGAGGATGATGGCCTGGCGGTGGTTCTCGATCTGCTGGATGGTCGGCAGCTCGGCCCGGGTCATGCGGAAGCGGGTGTACTCCTCGATGCGGCGCAGCATCCAGCGCTCCCGCGGCGACAGGAGGGTGATGGCCACGCCCTCGCGGCCGGCCCGACCGGTGCGGCCGACGCGGTGCACATAGACCTCCGGGTCGTCGGGCAGGTCGAAGTTGAACACATGCGAGATGTCATCGATGTCCAGGCCGCGGGCGGCCACGTCGGTGGCCACGAGCACCTTCACCTGACCGGCGCGGAAGCGGTTGAGCACCTGGATGCGGGCGTCCTGGCTGAGGTCGCCGTTGAGCGGTTCGGCCGCGAAGCCGCGGCTGCTGAGCTGGTTGGCCAGTTCGCCGGTGCCCAGGCGGGTGCGGGCGAAGACGAGGGCGCTGTCGATGGTCTCCATCTCGAACAGCCGGGTGATGGCCGCCACCTTTTCCTGGGGGTTGACCAGGTAGTAGCGCTGTTCGATGGAGGCGCCGGTGAGCTGCTCCGGGGTGACCGAGACGGTCTGGGGGTCGCGCAGGTAGCGCTTGGACAACCCCAGCACCCGCCGGGAGATGGTGGCCGAGAAGAGCAGGGTCTGACGCTCGGGCGGAATGCGGTCAAGGATGGACTCGATGTCCTCGACAAAGCCCATGGACAGCATTTCGTCGGCCTCGTCGAGGACCACGGCGCGTACCCCGCCCAGATCGAGGTGCCCCTGCTCCATCAGGTCGAGCAGACGGCCCGGCGTACCGACCACCACCTCGACCCGCTCGCGCAGGCTGCGGAGCTGCTGCTGGTAGGACTGGCCGCCGTACAGGGCGAGCACGTTGGTGCCGAGCCCGCGGCCGTACTGCTGCAGGGCCGCGGCCACCTGGATGGCCAGTTCGCGGGTGGGGGCGAGGACGAGCGCCTGCACGCCGTGCTGTTGCCGGTCAAGCCGGTGCAGCAGGGGCAGGCCGTAGGCCGCGGTCTTGCCGGTGCCGGTCTGCGCCTGGCCGATCACGTCGCGGCCGGCCACAATCGGCGGGATGACCGCCTGCTGGATGGGGGTGGGGGCGGTGAAGCCCAGTTCGGCGGCGGTCTGCACCAGTTCGGCGCGCAGGCCGAATTGGTCGAAGGCGGGGGTGGTCATCAGGCTCCTCCTGGAGAGCGGTGTGGTCTCGATGCGGTTCCGGTCCGCGGGGGGCGGTCCGGCGGCAGGCGTCCTTGCCCGCAGTGCGAGAGCCCGACTGTCCTGTCCGATCGTGCTGAGGGCGGACCCGGCCGGGCGACGATCCGCCGCGGCCGGTCCACCAACAAAAAACGCCTGGCCGGTGCCGGCCAGGCTGTGAGAGCGATTCCCGCACGGCCCGGGCGCGTACGCGCCGGACCGGGAGGGGGCGTTTTATACCCCGGATCAGCGAAGAATGCAAGAAAAGTGCGGAACCGCATGGAGAAAGGGGGCGGCCACCCTCCCGGAACTTTCAACTGGCGCAATCCACCGGCGCTTCGTACAATGGGCGTCATTGCCGGCGAAAGGCCTCGCGGCGCCCCCGAACAGAGAAAACCACGTATCCCCATGAGCCCCGCCCCCTCCCCGCTGCACCGCCGCACCTTCACCCTCGCCTTCCTCGGCTCGCTGTTCATGCTCGGGCTGGTGCTCTGGCCGTTCTGGAACCAGATCTTCCTCGCCTTTTTCCTGGCCAGCATCCTCCACCCGTTCTACCTGCGGCTCAGCAGCCGGGTCCGACCGTGGCTGGCCTCCGGACTCATCTGCGCGCTCATCGCCCTGGGCGTGTTCGTGCCGCTGTTCTCCATCATCACCGCCATTGCCGCCGAGATCCCGCCGGTCATCCAGCTGGCCATCAAGAACGACCTGCTCGCCGTGCTCCAGCAGCAGCTGCAGGACAGCCCGCTGCTCAGCCGCATTGGTGCGGTGCTCGCCGAGTTCGGCATCCACCCGGACCTGGGCGACCTCCAGGGACTGATCAGCCGCTCGCTCAGCGCCCTCGGCCTGTTCGTCTACCGCCAAGCCTCGGCCCTGGCCGCCGACGTGATGCGCTTCGTGTTCCAGTCCGGCATCCTCATCATGACCCTGTTCGTCCTGCTCGTCGAATTCCGTCGGCTGGGCGCCTTTCTCCTGGCCCTCTCGCCCCTGCCGGACGAGCACAACCGGCTGCTGGTCAACCGTTTTTCGCCCATCGCCGGGGCGATCCTGGTCGGCAACACCTTGAGCGGCCTCATCCAGGGGGTGGTCGGCGGGGGCTTCTTCGTCGCCATGGGCTTCATCTCGCCGGTGCTCTGGGGCGTGGTCATGGGCGTGCTCGCCTTCCTGCCCATCCTCGGCGTGGGCCTGGTACTCCTGCCGACCATGCTCATCCTGCTCATCAAGGGGCAGATCTGGCAGACCGCGGTCACCGGCGGCTTCTACCTGTTCCTCACCGTGTTCATCGAATACGGGTTCAAGCCCAAGTTCGTCGGCAGCCAGGCCGAGCTGCCGCCACTCCTTGTGCTCCTCTCCATCCTCGGAGGTCTCAGCCTGTTCGGCATCATGGGCATCGTCTACGGGCCGCTGGCGGTGAGCGCCTTCCTCACCCTGGCGGACATGTATTTCCGCGACTACCAGCCCTGTTTCGAGCGTCGGCCACCGTCCGGCGACACCCGGCCAACCCCGTAAAATCGCGATTTCCTTGACGCTGGGGACCTTTTCAGGTATCTAGCAGTCTGTCGGGCTTTGGCCTGTCAAGTATTGCAACTAACTGTGTTTCGGTTGTTTTACGGTTTGGCTTTAGGGCGGGGCGGAAACACAAAAACACCTAAAATCAGTGCATTGCGAGTTGTCACTCCCCAAAGTCCGACAGCCTGCTAACGGACTCTTTTTGCGGGCGCGGCCCCTCGCCGCCCCGTGCCTCCGCAACCCCAGCCCCCGCCCGATTGTCGACCGGAGACCCCGCTGTCATGGATTTTTTTGCGCTGCTGCAAAGCGTGCTGCTCGGCCTGGTCGAGGGGCTCACCGAATTTCTGCCGATCTCGTCCACCGGCCATTTGATCATCGCCGGCGACCTGCTCGCCTACACCGGCGAACAGGCCAAGACCTTCGAGGTGTGCATCCAGCTCGGCGCCATCCTCGCGGTCTGCTGGCACTACCGGGAGCGCCTGAGACGCGTGGTCGCCACCCTGGGCAACGAGGAGCGCTCCCGCCGCTTCGTCACCAACCTCGTCATCGCCGTGCTGCCCTCGGCCCTGTGCGGCCTGCTGCTGCACGGGCTGATCAAGGCGCACCTGTTCAACCCGGTGGTGGTGGCGCTGGCGCTCATCGTCGGCGGCCTGGTCATCTTCCTGGTCGAGCGGCGGCAGCGCGAGCCGCGCATCACCGAGGTGGACGACATGGACTGGCGGGACGCGCTCAAGCTCGGCGTGGCCCAGGTGTTCTCGCTCATCCCCGGCACCTCGCGCTCCGGCGCGACCATTATCGGCGGCCTGTTGACCGGGTTGTCGCGCAAGGCGGCCACGGAATTCTCCTTCTTCCTCGCCATTCCGACCATGTTCCTGGCCACCGGCTTCGACCTGTTCATGTCCCGGGACCATCTCAGCATAAGCGACCTGCCCTTCTTCGCCGTGGGCTTCGTCACCGCCTTTTTCAGCGCCCTGCTGGCCATCAAGGGGCTGCTCCATTACGTCGCCCGCCACGATTTCCGCGCCTTTGCCTGGTACCGGATCGTGTTCGGCCTCATTGCCCTCGTCTACTTTTACCCCCTGTAAACCGCCCATGATCACTGAACTCATCAGCCGCATCGCCGTCCAGATCCTGGAAACCTCGACCTATTTCGGCGCCTTCGTGCTCATGGCCCTGGAGAGCATGATCGCGCCGGTGCCGAGCGAGGCGGTCATGCCCTTTGTCGGCTTCCTCGTCGCCGACGGCAAGTGGAACCTGTGGCTGGCCGTGCTCGCCACCAGCGCCGGCTCGCTCTTCGGCTCGCTGCTCTCCTACTGGATGGGCTACTACGGCGGCAAGCCGCTGGTGCTCAAGGTGGGCCGCTACCTGCTGCTCAACCGCCACGACCTGGAGCTGACCGAGCGCTACTTCCAGCGCCGCCAGGGGCTGTACACGGTGTTCATCGCCCGTTTCATCCCGGTGATCCGCCACTTCATCTCCATCCCGGCGGGCATGGGGCGGATGCCGCTGGTGCCGTTCATGCTCCTCTCGCTCACCGGCGCCACCCTGTGGAACTCCTTCCTCCTCTACTGCGGCCTGCGGCTGCGCGAGCACTGGCCGGTGGTGCAGAAATACTCGCACCAGGTGGACATCGTCATCGTCGTGCTCGCCGTACTCGGCCTCGGCTGGTTTGTCCGCAACCGGCTCGCCGCCCGCCGGGCCGGGACGCACACGGAAACCCCCTGATCGCCCCCATGCTGCGCCGCGCGCCCGCCCGCCTGGTCCGCTGCTGCCTGCTGGCCGCCTGCGCCGTGCTGCTCGCCGGCTGCGACCGCCTGTTCGGAGACGAGGACTACTTCCCGCTGCCGGAGACCATGGGCGGCTGGCGGGCGAACCTGTCCGCGGAGTTCATCCGCGGCCGCGGTCTCGACCCCGCGGCCCTGGAAGACCTCGGCCGGTTCAGCCAGTCGATCAGGAACAGCGCCTGGCCCGGCTACGACTACCATCACCACACCGCCACCATCGTCATCAAGGACGGCTGGATCGTCGGCGAGTGGTACTCGCTGCCCGAGTCCCGCTTCTTCCAGCAGTACCTCGCATCCAACGGCAAATCGTTCGCCTACATGCTCTTCGGGGTGCTCGTCAAGGAGTCGCGCGAGCGCCGGGCGCGGGTGCAGTTCACCGAGCAGAGCCCGGTCTACGATCCGACCTATCTGCAGGGTGGGTTTCCGCTCTCCGACCCGCGCAAGGCAGGGATCACCTTCGAGCAGATCTTCCGCCACACCGCCGGGTTCCTGCCGGAGGAGGACAAGGATGGCGACAAACTGGAAGAGGGGCGTAACTTCTGGAGCGACTACAGCCTCTGGGTGACCGGCCGCGACCCGAAGTGGCCCATAACCGGCCGGCTGCTCTTCCCGCCCGGCCACCCGGAGGAGTACGCGGGCAGCGAGACCTGGGGTGACCACCGGGGGGCCTACAGCAGCATCGGTTTCGCCCATCTCGGCCTGGTGTTCCACTACGCCTTCGGCCACTCGCCCTCGGCCGTGCTCTGGGACCGCATCCTGGCGCCCATCGGCTTCTCCGGGGTCTCCTACCACCACCCGCCGCCGGGTGAACACCGCTGGGTGACCCACGGCGGGCTGTGCATGACCCCGCGGGACTACGCCCGCTTCGCCTACCTCATCCTCCGCAAGGGCCGCTGGCAGGACCAGCAGATCGTCGACCCGGAATGGATCGAGCGCACCCGGACCGCGCCCTGGTACCAGAACATGCGCTCCAACGTGGACGGCTACTTCGGCAGGGAACTGCCCGCCGACATGGTGCGCATCTTCGGCTCCGGCGGCAATTTCGCCTTCATCCTGCCCTCCCACGACCTGATCGTGGTCCGCTGCGCCCGCACGGACAACCAGGTCGCCGAACTCCTGGAGGCGAAGTTCCTGAAACGGCTGGTCAAGGTCCTCCAGCCCGTCGCCACGACCGCACCCCGCTGAGCTGGCGGCCGACCACCCCTCCGCCGCAGCGCAACCGCTCAGGCCGGCGCCTCCTGCCGGTCGAGCACCTGGCGGATGCGCGCCACCAGCCGTTTGCGCGTGAACGGCTTCTGCACGAACTCCACCCCCTCCTCGAGCACCCCGCGGCTGGCGATCACGTCCGCGGTGTAACCGGACATGAACAGCCGCCGCAGCCCCGGCCGGATCTCGACCAGCCGCGCCGCCAGCTCGCGGCCGTTCATCTCCGGCATGACCACGTCGGTGAGCAGCAGGTCGATGGTACCGGCATGTTCCCGCGCCAATCGCAGGGCCGTCGCCGGGGTCGCCGCCGGCAGCACGGTGTAGCCCAGCGGGGTGAGCATGGCGGTGGCCATCTCCAGGATCAGGGGCTCGTCCTCGACCAGGAGGATGGTCTCAGTGCCGCCCGCCACCGGCTCCGCCGCTCCAGCCATGGTGCCCGGCGGGAGGCTGCCGTCGTGTCGGGGCAGGTAGATGCGGAACACCGCCCCCCGGTCCGGCCGGCTGTCGACCTCGATGCAGCCGCCGTTCTGGCGGACAATGCCGTAGACCGTGGCCAGCCCCAGACCGGTGCCCTTGCCCAGCTCCTTGGTGGTGAAGAACGGTTCGAACAGGTGGTCGAGAGTGTCGTCGTCCATGCCGCAGCCGGTGTCGCGCACCGACAGGCGCACGTAGCCGCCCGGCGCGACCTCCGGGTGACGGAGGCAGTCGGCCTGGTCGAAGGTGACCGAGGCGGTCTCGATGGTGATCCGGCCGGTGTCGCCGATGGCGTCGCGGGCGTTGACACACAGGTTGACGAGGATCTGGTCGACCTGGGAAGGATCGATGCGCACCGGCGGCAGCCCCCCGGCCGGCAGCCAGGTGAGGTCGATGTCCTCGCCGATGAGCCGCCGGATCATCTTGAGCATGCCGGCCACGGTCGTGTTCAGGTCGAGCACCCGCGGCGCCGCGGTCTGCCGGCGGGCAAAGGCAAGCAGCTGCTGGGTGAGGTCGGTGGAGCGCTGCACCGCCTCGCGGATGGATTGCAGCCGGCCGGAGAGCGGTCCAGAGTGGCCGGCCGTGTCCAGCGCCAGTTCCGTGTGGCCGAGGATGACGCTGAGCATGTTGTTGAAATCGTGCGCCACCCCGCCGGCCAGGCGGCCGATGGATTCCATCTTCTGGGCCTGGATGAGCTGCTCCTCCAGGGCCTTGCGGTCGCTGATGTCCAGGTGGACGAGGATCGCCCCGTCGATGTCGCCACGGTCGTCGCGCACCGGCGCCGAATAGGCGAGGATGGTCTTGCGGGTGCCGTCCGCCGCCTCGATCTCGAGCAGTTCGTCGGTCACCGTGACGCCGCTCTGCAGGGTGCGCGCCAGGGCGCACTCTTCCGACGCCACCGGTTCCCGGCCGGGCAGGCGGCGGGCCGGGAAGGCGCTCAGGCCGTCGCTCGCGGCCGGCCCGCCGCCCCAGATGGTCCGGCCGGCCGGGTTGCCGCGCAGCAGGGTTCCGTGCCGGTCGGTGATCCACAGGCCGATGGGCAGGATCTCGATCATCTGCTGCAGCTGTTCCTCCCGCCGCCGCAGTTCCTCCTCGGTGCGCCGCCGCTCGGTGACGTCGATACTGTAGCCGGCGAGCAGCTGCCGCTCCCCGAAGGCGATGGGGAACTTGATGGTGGTGTAGGAACGCCCGTCCAGTTCCTCCTCCAGCTGCAGGATCTCACCCCGCTCCACCACCCGCCGGTCGTCGGCGACGATCCTTTCGGCAAATTCCGCCGGGAACAGCTCGTGCATGGTCCGTCCGACCATGGCCGAGCCCGGGATGCCGACCATGTCGCGGTAGTTCTCGCTGGCGCGCAGCGTCCGGCTCTCGTCCGGCTCGATCTCCTTGATAAAGGCATAGATGGGCGAATGGTGGATGAACAGGGAGAGCAGCTCGTTGCTCGTCCGCAGGTCCTCCTCCGCCTGCTTGAGCCCGGTGATATCGGTGTGGGTGCCGAACAGCAGCAGCGGTCGACCGGCCGCGTCGCGGGTGAGCAGGCGGCCCCGGGAAAGGATCCACACCCAGCGGCCGTCCCGGTGGCGCAGCCGGAACTCGACGTCGTAATCAAGGTTGTCGCCGTTGACACAGCGCTGCAGGGCCCGGCGGGCAGGCTCCAGGTCGTCCGGGTGCACCAGTTCGGCCCAGGTGTCGAGGCTGCAGAGTTCCAGCTCGGCCAGGGTGCGGCCGAGCTGCCCGGCCCAGGTCTCGTTGACCACGAGTCCGCCGGTCTGCACGTTCCATTCCCAGGTGCCCAGCCGTGACCCGCGGATGACCGACGCCAGCCGTTCCCGTTCCCGCCCCAGGGCCTCGCTCGCCTCCCTGCGCCCGGTCACGTCGTTGCCCACAGAGAGCAGCCCGGTCAAATGGCCGGCCTCGTCGTAGACCGGCCGGTTGGTCCAGCTGATCCACACCCGGCTGCCGTCGCGGCGCATGTTCTCGTTCTCACCCGTCAGGTAGCGCTCCGGCCGGGCGCAGAGGTCAGCCATGAGGGCGCGAAGGTCGCCCCCGGCCGAGTCGCGCTCGGGCACGATGGTGCCGACCACGTTTTTGCCGAGCACCTCCTCGGCCCGGTAGCCGAAGAAGCGCTGGGCGAACTCGTTGATGAAGGTGATGCGGCCGGTGCTGTCCAGGCGCAGGATGATGCTGTTGGCGTCCTCGACCAGTTCCCGGTAGCGGGCCTCGCTCTGCCGCAGGACCTCCCGGCTCTGCTCGAGTTCGGTTGTACGGTGGTGCACCGCCCGCCGCAGGGTGCGGTTCCAGAGGAAGAGGGCGAGGATCAGGGCGCAGGCGCCCCCGGCCGCGCTGAGCAGCATGCGCAGGGGCAGCCGGTCGAGCAGGGGGAGGCCGCGCCACTTCCGGTCGATGGCGGCCCGATCCGCCTCCGGGATGGCGGCGAAGCCAGCCTCGATCTCGGCCAGCAGGGCACTCTGCCCCCTGGCCACGGCCCGGTGGAAATCGCCCGCCTCCAGGGGCAGCGAGGCGTTGAATCGCCGGTGCAGGTTATACTTGTGCAGGTAGTGGAGGGCCGGCGGTTGGTCGGTGACAAAGACGTTGACCTTGTTGTCGCGAGCCGCCTCGACGATCGCCTCGTAGCCCTTGAACAGCAGCAGGTTGTCGACGCCGCGGCTGCGCAGGTGGCCGATGACCGCATCGCCCTCCTTAACGGCCACGGCAAAGCCGCGCAGCGAGTCGATGTCGGTGATGCCGCCGATCTCGTTGTCGAAGAAGGCCGCGACCTCGATACGGGCGTAGGGCCGGCCGAATTCGAGCCAGCGGTCGCGCTCCTCGGTGCGGAAGGCGGTGTCGATGACGTCGTGACGGCCGGCCCGCATGGCGGCCTGGGCGTCGTGCCAGTCCAGGGCGGTGATCTCGACCGGAATGCCGGTGCGCTCCTGCCACAGACGCCACAGGTCCGGCAGGATGCCCTGGGGGGTGCCGCGGCCGTCGAGGAACACGTAGGGCGGGTAGGTGTTGTCCATGACCACCCGCAGGGGGCGATCGTCGGGCAGGGCCGAACCGCCCGATGCGGGCCAGGGGGCAAACAGCAGCAGCAACAGCAGGCACAACCGGATCATGCGGCATCCTCGGCAAAAATCGTGGCCCGGCTCTGCTCGCCGGACCGGGGGGGCTGACGCCCGCCGGCGACAGGTGTATTCCCTCCCCTTATACAACAGCCACCGGCCGATCACCTAGCAGGCTGTCGGACTTTGGGGAGTGACAACTCGCAATGCACTGATTTTAGGTGTTTTTGTGTTTCCGCCCCGCCCTAAAGCCAAACCGTAAAACAACCGAAACACAGTTAGTTGCAATACTTGACAGGCCAAAGCCCGACAGACTGCTAGGAGAGAGGCGGCTTCTCGCAAAAAACCTTGTCCACCAGGAGATTGCACCCTGGTGGCGCCGGGCCGATCTTTCCCCTTGCCCGCCGGCCCCGGCCGTTCTATGCTCTCCCGGTCAGCGGCGAGGCCGAGGTGTTTCACCCGGTCCGCCATCCGCCGTCAAGCCGCCGTGCCGGCGACCGCACCAGGGAGCAGCCGATGACCGCGATCACCCTCTACAGCCTGTCCACCTGTGGGTACTGCCAGGCGATCAAGAAGATGCTCAACGATCTGGCCGTGACCCACCGGGCCATCGAGGTCGACCTGCTCGAGGGCGACGAGCGCGAGGCGGCGGTGAACGGTCTGCGCGCGGTCAACCCGCAGTGCTCTTTCCCCACCACGGTGATCGGCGACCGGGTGATCACCGGCTTCAAGATCCAGGAAATCAAGGAGACCATCGGCGTGCGCACCGAGGTGGACGACCTGTACGACCGGTTGCGCGCCCTGCAGGAACCGAAAGGCTACCCGTTCAACCGCGACCGGGAGCGGACCTTCGATCTGCTCCGCGGCCTGCTCACCAACCGCGCCCGCTACGGCTACCTGGCCTGCCCCTGCCGGCTGGCCAGCGGCGACCGGGAGCGCGATCGGGACATCCTCTGTCCCTGTGTCTACCGGGCGGCGGACGTGCGCGACTATGGCGCCTGCTACTGTCAACTGTACGTGTCGCCGGATTGGAATGAAGGAAAGATCCCGCAGGTGGCGGTGCCGGAGCGGCGGCCGGCGGACACGGCCTGACCCGCCGGGCAATAAAAGGTTCTCATCGCCATCCGGCGATGGGCCGGGCACCGACCCCTTTGTGGAGGCGCAGCGATGACCACCTTTTTCTGGTTCAAGCTCTACCTGCTCACCGTGCCGGTCTTCTTCGTGATCGACATGATCTGGCTGGGCATCGTTGCCCGCGGGTTCTACAAGGAGCAGCTGCAGACCCTGCTCAGCCCGACGGTCAACTGGCCGGCCGCCTTCGTCTTCTACGGCCTGTACATCGCAGGTGTCCTCTTCTTCGCGGTCCGTCCCGGCCTTGAGGCCGGCTCGCTCGGCCGTGCCTGCCTGTACGGCGCCCTGTTCGGCTTCATCACCTACGCCACCTACGACCTGACCAACCTGGCCACCCTGCGTGACTGGCCGGTGCTGGTCACCGTGGTCGACATCACCTGGGGCACGGTGCTCGGCACCCTGGTGAGCGGCGGCGCCTACCTGATCGGCACCTGGCTCGGCCGGGGCTGAGGAACGGGAGGCCTGCCATGACTGCCCAGGTAGTGCAAAGCGCGGCGCTCACCCTGCTCGTCTACATGTGCCTGATGTACCTGGTCGGCCTGCTCGCCCGGGACAACAGCCTGGTGGACATCGCCTACGGCCCGGCCTTTGTCGTGGCCGGCTGGTCGGCCTGGTGGCAGGCCGGCGCGGAGGCGCAGTTCCGGCCGATCCTCCTGCTCGTGCTCGTCACCCTCTGGGGGGTGCGGCTGGGCCTGCACCTCGGCATCCGCCACCGCGGCCGCGGCGAGGACTTCCGCTATCGCCAGTTCCGCGAGGCCTGGGGGAAAACCATCCTTTGGCGCAGCTTCCTGCAGATCTACCTCCTCCAGGGCGCGGTGGTGCTGGTCATCCTCACGCCCGTGCTGCTGGCCATCGCCGAGCCCGGGGCCGGACCCCGCTGGACCGACCTGGTCGGGGTGCTCGTCTTTGCCCTCGGCTTTCTCTTCGAGGCCATCGGCGACTGGCAGCTGCTTCGCTTCAAGCGCGACCCGGCCAACCGCGGACGGATCATCCAGGAGGGGCTGTGGACCTGGACCCGGCATCCCAACTACTTCGGCGAGGCCACCCTGTGGTGGGGCATACTCCTCGTCGGTCTGGGTTCGCCGCTTGGCCTCTTTGGCCTGATCAGCCCGCTGACCATCGCCTTCCTGCTGCTCAAGGTCTCGGGCATCCCCATGCTCGAGGCCAAGTACGAAGGTGACCCCGAGTTCGAGGCGTACCGCGCCCGAACCAGCGCTTTCTTCCCCTGGCCGCCCCGCCGTCAGTCGGGCGGCCAACCGCCAACCCGCACCCCGGAGTGAACATGCAGTACACGCCCCTGCAGCCTGAAGCAAAAATCGCCGTGATCGGCGGCGGCGTGGCCGGCATCGTCGCCGCCCACCTCCTTCAGCAGCACCACCGGGTGACCCTGTTCGAGCAGAACGACTACCTGGGCGGCCACACCCACACGGTCACCATCGAGGACGGGCCGGATGCGGGCACCGGCGTGGACACCGGCTTCATCGTCTTCAACGAGGCCACCTACCCGCTGTTCATCGCTTTTCTCGACGAACTCGGGGTGGCCTCGCGCGCCACCGAGATGTCGTTCGGCTTCCACTGCCGTGAGACCGGCTTCACCTACGCGGGCAACGACCTGAACGGCGTGTTCAGCCAGCGCGCCAACCTGGTCAGCCCCCGCTTCTGGCGGTTTCTCCTCGAGATCGGCCGGTTCTGCCGCCAGGCCGAGACCGACCTGGCGGGCGACGCGGAGCTGGGCACCCTGGCCGACTACCTGGCCCGCCACCGGTTCCAGCCGTTCATGGTGGACAACTACCTGGCACCCATGGCCGCGGCCATCTGGTCGACCCCGGCCGGCCGGGTGACCGCCTTCCCGGCCCGCTCGTTCCTGCGCTTCTTCAAGAACCACGGCCTGCTCGACCTGCGCCACCGGCCGCGCTGGCGGACCGTGGCCGGCGGCAGCCACAGTTACGTGCACGCCTTTCGCGACCGGTTCCGGGGCGAGATCCAGCTGGCCTGCCCGATCGACCGGGTACTGCGCGCGGACGAGGGTGTGCAGCTGCAGTTCGCCGACCGGCCGGCGGAGCGGTTCGACGCGGTGGTGCTCGCCACCCACGCGGACCAGACCCTGCGCCTGCTGGCCGAGCCCACCGCGGACGAGGCCCGGCTGCTCGGCGCTTGGCGCTACGAGCTGAACACCACCGTGCTCCACACCGATACCGCGGTGCTGCCGCCGGTGCGACGGGCCTGGGCCTGCTGGAACTTCCGCCGCGAGAGGGGCGACCAGGGCGAGCGGCCGGTGTACGTCACCTACTCCATGAACCTGCTCCAGGGGCTGGCCACCCGCCGCCACTACCTGGTCACCCTGAACCACCCGGGCACCCTCGACGAGGAGCAGGTGCTCGCCCGCATGGACTACCACCACCCGCTGTTCACCGAGGCGAGCATGGCCACCCAGGCGAGCCTACCCTCGCTCAACGGCGTGGGCCGCACCTGGTTCTGCGGCAGCTACTTCGGCTACGGCTTCCACGAGGACGCGGTGCGCAGCGCCCACCAGGCCGTGGCCCACCTGCAGGGCCAACGATGAAATCGCGGCTCTACACCGGAGAGCTGCGCCACACCCGCAGCCGCGTCACCCGGCACGCGTTCAGCTACAGCCTGCACCTTTACGCCCTGGACCTGGACGAGGTGGACGACCTGGCGCGCCAGAGCTGGTGGTTCGGCCACAACCGCATCCGACCCATCGCCCTGCACGACCGCGACTACCTCCACCCGGGCGCGGCCCCGCTCAGGGACAAGGTCCGCCGGGTCCTGGGCGAGAACGGCGTCACCGCGGAGCCGGAGCGAATCGTGCTCGTCACCGCCCTGCGCCAGTTCCACTACGTGTTCAACCCGGCCAGCTTTTTCTTCTGTCTGGACGCGGCCGGCCAGGTGTTCACGGTGCTCGTCCAGGTGAACAACACCTTCGGCGACACCCACCTCTACCTGCTCCCCGGTATCGGGGATGACCCGATCACCGACAAGGTCTTTCATGTCTCGCCTTTTTTCCCGCGCACCGGCGTCTACCGCTTCCACCTCACCCCGCCGGGCGGCGAAAGCCTGACCCTGGCCATCACCTACTCGATCGACGGCGAGCCGGCCCTGCAGGCCTCGTTCACCGGCCGGGCGGAGGCACTCACGCCATCGATCCTGGCGCGCACCGCGCTCCGGCACCCGCTGCGCGCCGTGCTCACCTTCCCGCGCATCCTCGTCCAGGCGGCGCGTCTCCATTTCGGCAAAAAGCTGCCGGTCCACCCCAGGCCGGAGCCCTCGTCGCCCCACACCATCCGCCAGGCCGGACCCGGCCCGCTGGAGCGCCTGGGCCGGCGGGTGCTGAGCCGATTCTTCGCCCAGCTCGACCACGGCGGCCTGACCCTGACCACGCCGGAGGGCGAGCAGCTCGTCTTCGGTGACCCGCACGGCCAGCCGCAGGTGGCCATGACCGTGCACCGCCACCGTTTCTGGCAGCGGGCCATGCTCGCCGCGGACATCGGTTTCGGTGAGTCCTACACGGACGGCGACTGGGACAGCCCGGACCTGGTGGCCCTGCTCAGCCTGCTCTCCCTGCGCGAGGAGGCGGTCAATGACCGGCGGCTGTGGCCGGCCCTGGCCGGACGGACGGTCAACTTTCTCCGCCACCTGCGCCGCGACAACACCCCGGAGGGCAGCCGGCGCAACATCAGCGCCCACTACGACCTGGGCAACGACTTCTACCGCCTCTTTCTCGACCCGACCATGTGCTATTCGAGCGGCCTGTTCCTCGATCCCGGGGACAGCCTGGAGACGGCCCAGCGCAACAAGATCCACGCGATCCTGGACCGCGCCGGCATCGGCCCGGACGACCACGTCCTTGAAATCGGCTGCGGCTGGGGTGGCTTCGCTCTGGAGGCGGTGCGCCGCACCGGCTGCCACCTGACCGCGGCGACCGTGTCCCGGGAACAGCAGGCCTGGGTGGAACGGCTGGTGCGCGAGGCCGGGCTGGAGGCGCGGATCGAGGTGCAGCTCACCGACTACCGCCATGTGCAGGGCCGGTTCACCAGGATCGTCTCCATCGAGATGATCGAGGCGGTCGGCCACCGCCACCTGGGCCGCTACTTCCAGGCCCTCGACCGGCTGCTCGCGCCGGGCGGCCGCATTGTCCTGCAGGCGATCACCATGCCGGACCAGAAGTACCGGGCCTACCGGCTGGGATCGGACTGGATCCGCAAGCACATCTTCCCGGGCGGCCACCTGCCCTCGCTCGGCGCGATCACAGCGGCCATGGCCGCGACCACCCGGCTCAACCTGGTCGGCCTGGAGGACATCGGCGCCCACTACGTTCCCACCCTGACCCTCTGGCGCGAGGCCCTGCTCGCCCGGAAGCAGGAGGTACTCGCCCTCGGCTTCGACGAGACCTTCCTGCGCCGCTGGACCTACTATTTCAGCTACTGCGAGGCCGGTTTCCGTAACCGGCTGGTGCGCAACCACCACCTCGTGCTGGCCCGGATGGGCGAGCCGGTGACCGGGACCTGATGTTCAGCGCCGAACGCCGCACCACCTTGGCCAACTTCCTGCTCTTCCAGGGCGGGTGGTTCATCTGTGTGCTCGGCGCGGCCGGCGGCCGCCCGCTGCTCGCCGCCCTGGCCGGACTCGTCCCGGTGCTGGTGCACCTCGCGCTCGTCCGCCAGCCCGGGCGGGAGGCGCAGCTCCTGCTTGCAGCCCTCGCGCTCGGGCTCGTGATCGACAGCCTCCATCTGCACACCGGCATCCTCCGCTTTCCGGCCGGTGGTCCCTTCCCCGCTCTGCCGCCCCCCTGGCTGCTCGTCCTCTGGCTGCAGTTCGCCACGGCCCTGCACTTTTCCCTTGCATGGCTCTCCGGCCGGCCGCTGGTGGCCCTTGCTTTCGGGGCCATCGGCGGGCCACTGGCCTACTGGGCCGGAGTGCGCCTCGGCGCGGCCGGGTTCGGCCCGGACCTGGGACGCGCTCTCGCCCAGATCGGCATCGGCTGGGTGATCGCCATGGCCATCCTGCTGCCCATCACAGCCCGTACCGCGCCGGAACCGGACAGTGCGACCTATCGCTGGCCGGTCGGTCGCCGCTGACCGAAAACCGCCAAGCTGCACACCAAAAAAAACGCCGGATCATCGCTGATCCGGCGTTGCCGTGTCGGGGAAAAGCAGCGCCTACTTGGCGGCGGGCGCGGGCTTGGCTGCCTCCGGTGCGGGGGCGGGGGCTGGCGCAGTCTGACCGCTCAGCTGGGTTTTCACCAGCTGCACGCCTTTCTGCAGGTAGCCCTTGTTCCAGGCAAAGCCCAAGGCCACGAGCAGCACGGCCAGGAATACCCAGCGCTTCCACGGGGTCTTTTTCTCGGCGAACGGGTCGATGAGCGAGCGCTCCGCGCCCTTGGGCAGGGCCGCCATCTTGGTCAGGGTGGAGCCGAAGGGGATGTTGATGCTCGCCTTGGTGTTCACTGCCCAGCCGTTGGCGTCGAGGATCGGGCCGAGGTTGCGCTGGCGCAGCTTGAGGAAGGCGATAAGCATGGACGGGCCGGAGATGGCCAACATGATGCCGACGATGGCCAGCGGCATCTCCCACACCGGCAGGGACAGGAACCCGCCCAGGATGGAGGCGATGGCCGTACCGATGGCGCCGATGGCCAGGCCGATGGCGGCGAAAATACCGGCAAACTTGCCCACGTCAAACGGTGCGGGCGGGGCCGCATCCGCCTTGGCGGCGGCGGCAACCCCCTCGCCGGCCTTGGCGTCCACGGCCTTGTCCTTGGCCACGGCAAATTTTTCGATCTGCTCGCCGACCATGCGGGCGATCCGCTTGTAGGGCGACCAGAAGGCCTGGCGGACACTGATCGGGTGGTCGATGAGCTTGACGATGGTGGCGTCCCAGTCATTGCCCTCGCTGTCGTAGAAGACGCCGTTGCGGCCGACCATGAGGTTGTCGGCGTCGCCCTCGGTGAAGGCGGCGGCGATGAACATCTGCTCGGAACTGTTGCGCCGCTTGCAGTCGCAGTAGGCGAGGTAGGTCCGGCTCAGGTTGGCCATGGGGCTGTGCGCGTCGACGCTCGCCACCCGGACGCAGAGTTCGCAGGCGCGGCCGTCGATGTAGAGGGTGCCGGCCTGGAAGATGGCCTTGCGCTCGTTGCCGTAGAAATCACGGAACGAGACGAAGTTGTTGAGCAGCTGGTAGAGGTCCCGGTTGTAATACACCAGGCGAACCACGTTACCGATGGCCTCCACCTGGTCCGCCAGCTCCAGGTCACGACGGATCAGTTCCTCGAGTTGGGACCGGCCCGACCCCTTGAGGAAGGCCTGCACCCGGTCGCAGGCCCAGCCCCTCCACTTCGGCCCCGGCCTTGGCGGCCTGCCAGGCCTCGAAAGGGGCGAAGGTCTCTTTCACCTTGCGCCACTGGCTTTCGGACAGCTCAGCGCTCTCCCCGAACAGGGGGGTGACCACCAGGTCGGCGAAGCTGGCGACGGTGGCGGCCCAGGCCGGGTTCACGCCCTGGCGCAGGGGCAGCGGCCTATCGGCGTCGACGTGGGCCAGGGGGAAGTTCTCCACCTCGGCCACGGCCGTGGTCAGGTCCTTGACGGCCAGGGTTTCATAGGTGGTCGGTGCAGGGTTGAGCGGTTCCGCCGCCCTGGGGTCGAAGGCGGCCAGGCCGCAGCGGGTGAAGTAGTCGTCGATCTTGCTTTTCAGCCGGCTGTACACGGCCGCAGCCTCCAGCGTCGCCTCGCCGAAAGGCAGAATGGCCGGGTCGCTCGTGGCCTGCGCCCACCAGCCGGCATACAGGGCCAGGGCGTCGAAGAAGGCATTGACCCGTTCCTGGGAGATACCCGGCAGACCGGAGCGGTCCTCGTCGCTGCCCACACAGGCGATCACCTCGCCTATCAACTGCCGCGTGTCGTCGTCGTCCGCGGCGTTCTCGGCGATGATGCCGTCACCGTTGAAGCGCGAGTTGTGCAGCAGGGTGCTCGTGTCGGTCACGTCCTGAATGGTCACCGTCTCCGCATCCTGCTTGCCCAGAAGGGCCAGCAGCTGGCGGGCCGAGGCGAGCAGCCGCTGGCCTTCCGGCTGGCTCTCGTCGATGGCACCCAGCGGCAGCTCGCTGGCGCCGGCCATGAGCGGGCCCATGTCCCGGAGCACCGTGCTCACCCAGTTGACCGCGGTCAGCACCTCCTGGACCCGCACCCGCCGGTCTCCGCTCACGTCGAGCAGTTCCAGGGTGCGGCGGTCGAATTCCAACCCGTCCACCGGGCAGCTGAGCGCGGCCCACAGCTTCTGGTCGAGTTCGCCCAGATGGCGGATATCCTCGGCCGTTTCCAGGCGAACCTGGTCAAAACCGCCGAGCCGGCAGAAACGCCAGCGGTGCGAACCGTTCATCGGTCTTTCCATGTTGAAAAGCCTCCTCTGTGTGGATATGGTTTGGCCGTCCGACAGGTATGTCCTGGTCGGACCTCGACCGCCGCAGGGTGTCGTCCCTGCCCGGCAGCCTCTGTTTTTCCCCTTACAAAAGCGACTTATACTAAAAGACCGGACCACTTATGGCCACTAAATATTTGGTAAAATGTCCGGTTCGCGACTGTCGGCACGCCCCGGGCCCGGTCGGCCGAGCGGCTCCCCCCGGCGGGTGTTGATGGAGCTGATCCTCATCGCCGCCATGGCGAACAACCGGGTGATCGGCCGCGGCAACGCGCTGCCCTGGCACCTGCCCGAGGACCTGGCCCATTTCCGGGCGGTGACCATGGGTCACGCGGTGATCATGGGCCGCCGCACTCACGAGTCCATCGGCCGGCCGCTGGATGGACGGCTGAACATCGTCCTCAGCCGCGACCCGGCCTATCGCCCCGGCCCGGGCTGCCGGCAAGCAGGCTCCCTGCACGAGGCGCTCCTGCTCTGCGCGGAGTTCGACCAGGTCTTTCTCATCGGCGGCGCACAGCTCTTCCGCGAGGGGTTGGCACTGGCCGACACCCTCATCCTCACCCGCATTGACGCTGACATCGACGGTGACGTCTTTTTCCCCGACCTGGACGCGGACGCCTTCCGGCTGGTCGACAGCCAGCGGGTGGCCGCCGCTCTGCCGATGACCATCCACACGTACCATCGGATTGCACCGATCGCAGGTGGCGAATTGCCCGCCTGAGCCGGCTGAGGGTGCATTCACCGCCGGTTTGTGCTACACAGGGCTCATGCGACGCTTCTTTCTGCCGGCCGGCAGCCTCGCCGGCGAGACGATCACCCTTACGGGCGCCGAGGCCCACCACATCGCCCGGGTGCTGCGCCTGCGCCCCGGCCGGGCGGTCGAGTTTTTCGACGGTCACGGCTCCATCGTCGCTGCGGTACTCACCGACTGCGACTCGCGCCTGGTCACCGCCGCGGTCACCGGTCGGCGCAGGGAAAACCTGCCGACCGGCGCCCCCCTGACCCTTGCCCAGGCCCTGCTCAAGGGGAAAAAAATGGACTTTATCGTCCAGAAGGCCACCGAACTGGGCGTGCACACCCTGGTCCCGGTCCGCACCCGCTACTGCGAAAACCGCGGCGACCGTGACAACCAGCAGGAGCGCTGGCAGCGCATCATGATCGAGGCCTGCAAGCAGTGCCACCGGGCCGAGCCCATGCACATCCTCCCGGTCACTGCCCTGGAAGAAGTCCGGTGCGGCCTGGCCACCCATCGCCTGGCCGCCTGGGAGGGCGAACAGTGCACCGGCCTGCCGGCCACCCTGGCCGCGGCGCCGCCGAGCCCGGTCTGCCTGTTCCTCGGGCCCGAGGGCGGCCTGCACACCGACGACCTGCACACCCTGGGCGCGATGGGCTTCACCACCTTTTCCCTGGGACCGCGCATCCTCCGGGGCGAGACGGCAACGCTGGCCGCCGTGGCCATCGTTCAGTACCTCACCGGTTCCTTGAGGCCGGTCGATCCCGGCGAGCCGGCCTGACCGGCCCGACTCCGGACCAGTCAACCATGCGAGCCGTGCTCCAGCGTGTCAGCCGCGCCCGGGTCGAGGTTGAAGGGCGCACCGTCGGCGCCATCGACACCGGCCTGCTGGTGCTGCTCGGCATCCACCGCGACGACACCCTCCGGGATGTGACCTGGATGGTCGACAAGGTGGTCCACCTGCGCATCTTCGAGGACGAAGGCGGGCAGATGAACCGCTCGGTGCTCGAGGTCGGTGGTGCGCTGCTGGTAGTCAGCCAGTTCACCCTGCACGGTGACTGCCGCAAGGGACGACGCCCCTCCTGGCACGACGCCGCCCCGCCGGAGTCGGCCCGACAATTGTACGAGGCCTTTCTCACCGCCTGTCGGCAGCGCGCCCTTCCTGTGGAAGCCGGCGTTTTCCAGGCGATGATGGATGTCCGCTTGACAAACGCCGGCCCGGTGACCATGCTTCTCGATTCGCACAAGACCTTTTAACCTCAAGACCGCCACGATCCCCATGACCACCTTTGCCACCGGCTCCGTCCATCACGGCTTCCTGCTCGAACGCCGGGAAGAGATCCCTGAAATCCACTCCACCGTTTACCTGTTCACCCACACGGTGCTCGGCTGCCAGGCCCTGGCGATCAAGAACGACGACCCCAACAAGACCTTCTGCGTCTCCTTCATGACCGTGCCGCAGGACTCCACCGGCGTGGCCCACATTCTCGAGCACTCGGTGCTCATGGGCTCGAAGAAATACCCGGTGAAGGACGTATTCGGCGAGATCCACAAGGGCGGGCTCATGACCTTCCTCAACGCCATGACCGGCGCGGATACCACCTGGTACCCCTTCGCCACCCGCAACCTGACGGAATACTTCAACATCATGGACGTCTACAGCGACGTCGTGTTCAACCCGCTGCTGCTCAAGTCGACCTTCGAGCAGGAGGGCTGGCACTACCATCTGGAGCACGCCGACGACCCGATCCAACTCACGGGCGTGGTGTTCAACGAGATGAAGGGCGCCTTCTCCGACCCGATCCGCGCCCTGTTCCATCACACCTACGGCGGCCTGCTGCCCGGGTCGACCTATGCGCACGAGTCGGGCGGCGACCCGGCGCGCATCCCGGACCTCAGCTACGAGCAGTTCGTGGCCTTCCACCGCTCGCACTACCATCCGGCCAACGCCACCTTTTTCTTCTACGGGGACGCGCCGCTCGACCGCGAACTGGCCTTCATCCAGGACCGCTACCTGGCCGCCTGCCCTGCGCCGGTCGAGCGGGCCCGCATCGAGGAGGGCGAGCCGATCACCCGGCCGGTGCTCATCGAGGAGAGCTACCCGGTCCAGCCGGGCAGCCCCACCACGGAGCGGACCTTCATCGCCCTCAGTTCGCTGGTCGGCACGGTCCGGGACCGCAAGCTGAACGCCGCCTTCCAGATCATCGCCAACATCCTCTTCAACTCCGACGGCTCGCCGCTCAAGAAGGCCATCGTCAACGCCTACCTGTGCAAGGATTTCGGCGGCGTGTTCCTGGACGACTCCTGCCACCGCTCGCTGCTCATCACCTATCTGATCGGCTCGGACCCGGAGAAGCGCGAGCACTTCCAGGCCCTGTTCCGGGCGACCCTCACCCGCATGGCCGACTCCGGCCTGGACCGGGACCTGGTGCTCTCCGAACTGAACAAGTACGAGTTTTCCGTGCGCGAGGAGATGAACAAGGCCCAGCGCGGCCTGGACCTGATCGGCAAGGCCCTGCCGGCCCTGCGCCACCGGATGACGCCCTTCGATGCCCTGCGCACCGACGAACTGCTCGCCGAGATCAGGAAGGAGGCGCTGGCGGGCGGCTATTTCGAACGGCTGATCCGCACCCACCTGCTCGACAACCCGGCCACGGCCACGGTCACCCTGGTGCCGGACCCGGCGAAGATGGAACAGAGCCAGCGCGAGGAGCAGGAACGGCTCGACACCTTCGCCCGCACCCTCGACGATGCCGGCAGGCGCGACCTGGTGGACCACACCCGGGCGCTCCTGGCCCTTCAGGAGACGCGCACCTCGCCCGAAGACCTGCGCCGCCTGCCACGCCTGGCGCGTCGTGACCTGGACCCGAATCCGCCCCTGCACGCGGTCCAGCCGATGCAGCTCGCCGGTGCGCCGCTGCTGGTCAGCGATCTGGCGACCAACGGCATCTGCTACCTCGACTTCGGTCTCGACTGCTCGGGCCTGCCCGCGGAGTTGCTGCCCTACCTGGACCTGTTCGGCACGATCCTCACCGAGATCGGCACCAGGCGGCTCGACTACATGCAGTTCGCCAAGGCGATCAACCAGTGCACCGGCGGCTTCTCCCACTCCTTCCAGGCCTACCTGCGGGCGGACAGCCGTGATACGGTCCGGCCGATCCTCTGGCTGCACGTCAAGGTGCTCTCCTCCTTCCTCGAGGAGGCCCTCGACCTGGTCAACGAGGTGCTCACCTCGGTGGATTTCTCCGATGCGCACCGCATCGACGAGATCGTCCAGCGCGAGTACGCCTGGGCCGAACACTCGGCCCACAGCGACGGTTACTCGCTGGCCGCCACCAACGCCTTTGCCCACCTGAGCCAGGCCGGCCGGTACCACGAATACGTGCACGGCATCCACGCCTACCTGCATCTCAAGCACCTGGCCGGTCACTATGAGCCGGAGGAGGCGCGCCTGCTCGCCGCCCTGGAACAGATCCGCGACCACATCTTCCGCCGCCGGGGTCTGACCGTGGCCATCACCGCCGAGGCTGCCGACATCGAGCGATTCCGCGCGCTCGGCGCGGCCACGGTGAACAGCCTCGCCGACCTGGCAACAACGCCCGCGCAGCCGGAGTTTCGCCTCGGCGCCCGCACCCGGGCCTGCACCACGTCGGCGGATGTGGTCTACAATGTCCAGGCCTGCACCCTGTTCCCGCAGCCGGAGGCCTACAACGGCCGCTTCGAGGTGCTCCGCACCTGGCTGTCCCGGGACTACCTGTGGAACACGGTGCGCCAGAAAAACGGAGCCTACGGCTGCTTCATCCAGTTCAACCACCTGAGCGGCAACTTCGGCATGGTCAGCTACCGCGACCCGCAGGTGCGCCGGACCTACGAGGCCTACGAGGCCCTGCCGGCAGTCATCGGGGAAATGGAAGTGGGCGGGGAGTTGCTCGACCAGCTGGTCATCGGCGCCTACGGCAGTTGCGTACCGCACCTGGGGCCGGCCGCCAGGGGCGCGGGCGCCCGCAACGATTACCTCTGCGGCATCACCCCGGCCTTCCGCCGGCAGCGGCTGGCCGAGCTGCTGGCCACCACCGCCGGAGATCTCCGCGAGTACGCGCCGCTGTTTGCGGAATTGCAGCGCAGCCGCTGCCGCACCACACTCGGCAGCGCCAGCCGGATCGAGCAGGACCGGAATCTGTTCGAGCAGATAACGGAGTTGTGAACGGGAGTGCTCAGCCCTTGCGCGGAGTGGACAGCCTCTCCACCACCCGGCTGTAGTACTCCCCGTCTTCGCCGAGTTGGAGGGACCGCCCCAGGCGTCCCTCCAGCCGGGTCTTCAGGCAGCTGATGCGCCGCAACTGGCGGATCTTCTCGCGCTCGTCCGTGCAGTGGGGCAGCACATCCTCGATCCGGGCGATCTCCTGGTGCAGGGCCACCTCCTCGGGCACATAGCCCGCATTCTTGAGCAGCCGGTAGGCCATGCGCAGGTCGGCGGGCACGCCCGCCATGTCGTCCGGCGGCAGCGGCTTGTTCTTCCAGTGGCTCAGGTCGGGCAGGGTCCCCTCGGTGATCGCCTGCTGGATCTTGCGCTCGGCTATGGCCTGGATGAATGAGAACATCACACCCTCCCGGGTATCTGATTGCTTTTGCCTTCCTGGTCCGGGTATCATCGACGCCAACGGTCCGCAGCGCCATCCCCCATCGCCCGACACACACAAGGAGGCCCCCCGATGAAAACAGCCGTGCTTACCCTCGCCCTCACCCTCCTGGTCGGCTGGTGCCCGGTCCGGGCGGAGACCCTGCCCTGGGAGACCAGACTCCCCTTCAAGGAAGCAACCATCACCTACCGGCTGGAGGGCTCGGAACAGGGCCAGGAAAAGGTTTTCGTGAAAGATTACGGAAAGATACGGGCAAGCCACCGCACCTCACAGACCACTGTCATGGGGCAAAACACGACCACCGAAACCATCGAGATCACCGATGCGGACTGGGTGACAACCTATGATCTCGCCAAGCGGACCGGCAGTCGGGTCACCAACCCCGGCAAACTGTACCGGGAAGAATACACCAGGCTGAGCGACAGTGAAAAGAAGAATGTCGAGCAGAACGCCCAACAACTCGGTGGCGCCATGATGGGCCAATTCGGCGGTTCGGTCAAGCAGAGCAGGACCAAAATCCTCGGTTACGATGCTGACGTCACCTCGGTGGGTAACATGTCCACGGTCTATCTGCTGCGCGGCACCGACCTGGTGCTGCGCTCCGAGATGTCCATCATGGGACTGCGCAGTACGGTGGAGGCCACCGCCATCGACACCAACACCCCGGTGCCGGCCTCGGCCTTTGTCCCGCCGGCGGGCATCAGCGCCACGGTCGATCAGGAAGGCGAGGAAATGATGGTCCTGACCGTGCGCCAGATGATGGCCACTCTGAAGAGCCCGGAAGGGGTCGAATCGCTGAAGAAACAAGCCGGTGGTCTGTTGCCTGCCGGTCTGCCGCAATCCCTGGAAAAGGGCATCCCTGCCTCCAAGGAGGAGCAGGAACAAATGCGTCAGGAGATGGAGCAGGGGCTGGAAATGCTCAAACAGATGCTGCCGCAGAAGTGACGGCGCGAGCCGGCAGGACCACCAAAAAGCCCCCGGATCGAACCCCGCTCCGGGGGCTTTTTTGTCACCCCTTCTGCAGCACCGTGTCGCGGAGAAAGTCGCGGTCGTTCTTCTCCGGGTAGTCGAGGATGTAGTGCAGGCCGCGCGACTCCCTGCGCCGGCTGGCACTCTGCACAATCAGGTCCGCCACCACCGCCAGGTTACGCAGTTCCACCAGATCCGGGGTGAGCAGGTAGTCGTAGAAGTGGTCCTTGATCTCCTGGAGCATCCAGCCGAGGCGGTTCTGCATGAGTTCCAGCCGTTTGGTCCGGCGGACGATGCCCACGTAGTTCCACATGAGTTGGCGCACCTGATCCCAGTTGTGCTTGACCAGCACCGACTCGTCGAGCACCGCGGCCCCGCCGGTGCGCCAGTCGTCGACCGGCAGGCGCGCCAGACCACGGATCTCACCGATATGCTCCTGCAGCCAGAGCGCCCCCCGGTGGGCGAAGACCACGGCCTCGAGCAGCGAGTTGCTCGCCAGCCGGTTGGCGCCGTGCAGACCGGTGCAGGCGGTTTCGCCAAAGGCGAGCAGGTTGCCAAGCGAGGTCCGGCCCCATTCGTCCACCAGCACGCCGCCGCACATATAGTGAGCCGCCGGCACCACCGGAATGGGTTTGATGGTCAGGTCCACGCCGTACTGCTTGCAGGTCTGGTAGATATTGGGGAACCGCTCCATGAGGAAGCGGGCCGGCTTGTGGGTGATGTCGAGGAACACGCAGTCCGCGCCGCTCGCCTTCATCTCCGCGTCGATGCCCCGGGCCACCGCATCGCGGGTGGCCAGGTCGCCGCGCGGGTCGTACTTCGTCATGAAGGCTTCGCCCTGCTGGTTGACAAGCACCCCGCCCTCGCCGCGCACCGCCTCGGAGATGAGGAAATTTTTGGCCTCGCGGTTGAAGAAGCAGGTCGGGTGGAACTGGATGAACTCCAGGTTGGCCACCCGGGCTCCGGCCCGGTAGGCCATGGCCACGCCGTCGCCGGTGGCGATGTCCGGGTTGGTGGTGTACAGGTAGACCTTGCCGCACCCGCCGGTGCAGAGTACGGTCACCCCGGCCAAGCGCGTTTCCACCTCGCCGGTGATGCGGTTGAGCACATACGCGCCCAGGCAACGGTCGCCTTCCTGCCGCTCACGGCCACGCGCCTTGGACTCGATGAGCAGGTCGATGGCCAGGTGATTTTCCAGCACCTCGATGTTTGCATCCAGGGCAATCTGCGCGAGCAGGGCCCGCTCAATCTCCTTGCCGGTGAGGTCGGAGGCGTGCGCTACCCGGCGGGTCGAGTGACCGCCCTCCATGCCGAGGTCAAACTCCTCACCGTGCAACCCTTTCTGGAAGCGCACACCGAAGTCGACCAGTTCACGGACCCGGGCCGGTCCCTCGGTGGTGACGATGCGAACGATGTCCTCGTTGCACAGGCCATCGCCGGAAACGAGGGTGTCGGTCACATGGGCCTCGACGGAATCCTCCACCGACAGGACCGCCGCCACCCCGCCCTGGGCCAGGTTGGTTGCCGAGTCCGCCTTCTTTTTCTTGGTGATCAGCGTCACCCGGGAAAACCGGGCCACCTTCAACGCAAAAGAAAGCCCTGAAACGCCGCTGCCGATGATGAGAACATCGCTGTATGCCGTCATACCTGTGCCCCGAGAGGATCATGTTTCACGTGAAACATGGGGAAAGTGAGTGACAAACGAGAGAACAGTTCACTGAAAAGCGGGAGTATAGTATACTCGGCCAATGTTTCATCAAGAAAGAGTTCGCAGGAGTACTTTGTTTTGAATGCAAAAATTGTGGCCCTGGCCAACCAGAAAGGTGGCGTCGGCAAGACGACCACCGCCCTCAATCTCGCCGCCGTGCTCGCCGCCAAGGGAAAAAAAGTCCTGCTCGTCGACTCCGACCCGCAGGGCAACGCCTCCAGCGGCGTCGGCGTGTTCAGGACGAGCGAGGATCGGAACATCTACAGTTGCTACACCGGTACCAAGGAAGCCGCAGACTGTATTCTGCCCACCGGGCAGAAAAACCTCTTCATCCTGCCCGCCTCCATCGACCTCGTCGGAGTCGAGGTAGAACTGATCAATCAGGAGCAGCGGGAGAAGCGACTCAAGCATATCCTCCGGCCATTGCGCGAATCGTACCACTACATCCTCATCGACTGCCCGCCGTCGCTCGGCCTGCTCACCATCAACAGCCTGACTGCGGCCGACTCGGTCCTTATTCCCATGCAGTGCGAGTACTTTGCCCTGGAAGGGTTGGCCCAGTTGGTCCAGACCATCCGCAAAGTGAAGAAGACCCTCAACCACGGCCTGTTCATCGAGGGGCTGCTGCTGACCATGTACGACCGCAGAAACCGGTTGACCCACTCGGTGGCCAGTGAGATCCAGAACCATTTCAGCGACCAGGTCTACAAGACGGTGATCCCGCGTAACGTACGTCTCAGCGAAAGCCCGAGCCATGGGCAGACCATCATCGAATACGATGCGAACTGCAGCGGCGCCAAGGCCTACCGGCAGTTGGGCGGCGAATTCCTCAAACGGGCGCGGGCGGAGGCCTGACATGAGCACAAAAAACGTGTTGGGGCGAGGCGTGGGGGCGCTCCTCCCGGAGGAGTCCACGGAGGCTGAAGAGAAATTTTTCCTCTGCGATATTGACAAGATATCTGCAAACCCGCACCAGCCGCGCAGTTATTTCGACGAGGACAAGCTCCAGCAACTGGCTGACTCGATCCGGGAAAAGGGTGTGATCCAGCCACTGCTGGTCACCAAGGGCAAGGGCAACCGCTACACCCTGGTCGCCGGCGAACGCCGCCTGCGCGCCGCCACCCTGGCCGGACTGGACGAGGTGCCGGTGGTGCTCATGGAACAGGCCTCGGCCAACGAGAGCCTGGAATTGGCCCTCATCGAGAACATCCAGCGCCACGACCTCAACCCCATCGAGGAGGCCACCGCCTATGCGCGCCTGATGGACGAGTTCCACCTCACCCAGGAGGAGGTGGCGCGCAAGGTGGGTCGTCAGCGGTCGACCGTCACCAATGTTCTGCGGCTGCTCGCCCTGCCACCCGCCCTGCAGGAGGATGTCGCCCGCAGCCGGATCAGCGAGGGCCATGCCCGCGTGCTGTTGCGCCTCAAGGATCAGCCCGAGCGGTTGCAGGAGGTCCGCGACCGCATCGTCAACGAGGAGTTGTCGGTGCGCGCGGTGGAACGACTGTGCAGTCAGAAACCGGCCGGACAGCGGCCGGAGCGACGCGAGGCACCACCCGTACCCCCGTCCGGTGAACTGCCACCGGCCTACTGCGCCGCCGTGGTCAACCAGCTGACCAACCACCTGAACGCCAAGGTGCGGCTCGTCCAGCAGGGAGCCCGCGGCCGGTTGGAGATCGAGTACTACTCGAACGACGACCTCGACCGGCTCATCGGCCTGCTCAGCCCGTGAAGCACAGACCTGCGGCCGGACAGACACCCTCACCGCAGGGGCGGCGAACGGCCCGCCGGTACACGGTGCGCCGAGCCCCTCTGTTCCTCCTCCTGTTCTTCCTGCTTCTCCTGATGATCGGCATCGCGGTCGACGAACCGGCGCGGGTGCTCGAGCAGGCCCGCACTGTCTGCCTGGAGTGCATCGGCGTCGGCTGAGCATGGAACGTGTGCGGAAAGGCGTGCAGGCCCTGTGGGTGTTCCTGACCAACGGCTTCTGGGGTTTCCCGTTCACCGGCACCCTGTACCAGGGTCCGCTGAAGGTGCTTTGTTCGCCGGGGCTCAATTGCTACTCCTGCCCGGCGGCTACCACCTTCTGTCCCATCGGCAGCCTGCAGCAGCTGCTGCTCGGTGTGCGCCTCTCCCTGCAGAGCGGCCAGTTGCTGGTCGGTACCTATGTGCTCGGCTGCCTGGGGCTGCTCGGCACCCTGTTCGGCCGGTTCATCTGCGGCTGGGCCTGTCCTTTCGGGCTGCTCCAGGAACTGCTGCACGCCATCCCCACCCGCAAATACCGTCTGCCGCCGGTCCTGCGGTTTGGCAAATACCTCTGCCTGGTTCTGCTCGTCATCGTCCTGCCGCTCACCCTGGTCGACAGTTTCGGCCTCGGTCGCCCCTGGTTCTGTAAGACCGTCTGCCCGGCCGGCACGCTCGAGGCCGGCATCCCCATGCTGCTGCTCATGCCCGAGTTACGCACGCTCACCGGCTGGCTGTTCGCAGGCAAACTGGCGGTGCTCGCGGCGGTGCTCCTCTGGAGCGTACCGGTGTCACGGCCGTTCTGCCGGACCCTCTGTCCGTTGGGCGCCTTTTATGGCCTGTTCAACCGGGTCAGCCTGATTAGGTTGAAATTTTCAGCGGATGCCTGTACTACATGTGGCGCCTGCCATGCCGTCTGCCCGGTGGGTATCCGCTTCAACGAGACGCCGGAGAGCAGCGAGTGCATCCGCTGCCTGCGCTGCCTGACCCAGGCCTGCGAGTTCAACGCGATCTCCCTGGACCTGGCCGGCCTGACCCTGTCCGGCGGACCGACTCTCCCCGAAAAAACCAGCCCGCGAACCACTGCCCCATGAACCGAACACAGACCCTCCTGACCGTGGCTGCCCTGTGCTGCCTGCTGTTCTCACCGGCCGCTGTCCTGGCGGAAATGGTGGCCATCGCCGGCGAGGATGTGAACATGCGCTCCGGCCCGGGCACCAAGAACGAAGTGCTCTGGAAGATGGGCACCGGTTTTCCGCTGGAGGTGGTCAAGCGCTCCGGCGACTGGCTGCAGGTGAAGGACTTCGAAGGCAGCACCGGCTGGGTGCAGAAAAACACCATCAACACCACCCAGCATGTGGTGGTCCGGGCCAACAAGGGCACGGACAACACCATCAACGTGCGCAGCGAGCCCAGCCGCAAGGCCGGGGTCGTGGCCCAGGCTAAGTACGGGGTTGTCTTTAAAAAACTCGCCAAGAAGGGTGATTGGGTGCAGGTGGAACACGGCGAGGGCGTCACCGGCTGGATCGAAAGCAGCCTGCTGTGGGGGTTCTGATCCCATGGACGAGGCGCCCTACAGCCCGGAGGCAACGGCCCGGTGGAACCCGACCGGGACTGCCGGACAGGAACCGCAGCGCTCCTCTCCGGGCCCGGTCGGCCCGCGCTGCGTCTGCGCCGAAGGTGGTCCAACACTGATGCCGGACAAGCGGCTCATCAAACTGCGCTTCGAACAGGCGGCCGCCACCTACGAGCAGCAAGCCCAGGTCCAACTGCTGGTGGCGGACCGGCTGCTTGCCCTGCTCGCCTCCGCCACGCCCGGGACGAAACCGGCGCGCATCCTGGAGATCGGCTGCTGCACCGGGCTGCTCACTGAAAAAATTATCGACCGGTTCCCCGCTCTCGCCCATCTCACCGTGAGCGATCTGGTCGACGCCTTCGAGCAGTGCGTGAGCCGCAAAACCGACCGCCTGTCCGACCGGGTCCTGTTCCTGGCGGGCGACATCGAATCGGTTGAACTGCCGGCCCGCTACGACCTGATCATCAGCTCCTCGACCCTGCAGTGGGTGCACGACCTGCCCCGCCTCTGCCGTAAACTGGCCGGCCACCTCAATCCGGGCGGTACCCTGGCCCTGGCCCTGTACGGACGGGAGAACCTGCGCGAGATCCGGACGGTGACCGGTCTCGGCCTGCGCTATATGGACCTGGAGCAGCTGATGGCCGTGGTCGGTGAAGAATTCGAGTTGCTCGCGGCAGAGCAGTCACGCGAGACCCTCTGGTTTCCCGACTCCATTTCCGTGCTCCACCATCTGCGCGCCACCGGCGTGAACGCGGTCGGCCAGCGCCCGTGGACGCGTCGCCAGTTGCATGGTTTCCTCGCGGAGTACGGGCAGCGCTTTGCCGGCCCGCGCGGGGTGCACCTCACCTATCACCCGATGTACATCGTCGCCCGGCCCCGCCCGTAAACGTCCACCTTTCAACGCGCCCGGCGTCCGGGAGTGCAAGACCCCATCATGACCGTCCCTCAGTACACCATCGCCGTGGCCGGCATCGACACCGATGCCGGCAAATCCGTGGTCACCGGCCTGCTGGCCCGCCACCTGCTCGACCAGGGCAAGGCCGTGACCACCCTCAAGCTCGTGCAGACCGGCTGTTCCGGCACGGCCGAAGATATTGTCCAGCACCGGCGGCTCATGGGCCAGGCCCTGACCGATTGGGACCGGGACGGGACCACCTGTCCGTACGTGTTCCCCTTCCCGGCCTCGCCCCTGCTTGCTGCCCGCCTGGCGGGCGCAGAGATTGACACCGCCGTGCTCGACCGCTCCATCGAGACCCTGCGTCAGCGGCACGAGTGGCTGCTGGTCGAGGCGGCCGGCGGCCTGCTGGTACCCCTGCAGGAGCACCTCGTGCTGCTCGATTACCTGGCCGCGAAACAGCTGCCCCTGATCCTCGTCACTTCGCCGCGGCTGGGCTCCATCAACCATACCCGCCTCAGCCTGGAGGCGCTCCGCACGCGCGCTGTCCCCCTGGTCGGCCTGGTGTACAACCTGCACGGTGACCACCCGCGGGAGATCGTCCAGGACACCCTGGTCGAGTGCCGCAAGGCCCTTGCCGACTACGGTTTCGCCCCCAACCTGGTCATCCTCCCGGACCTGGCCGAGAGCTCCGCGGCCGCCTGGCCCGTCCTGGTGAACGCCGCCCGCTCGCTCTGCGCCTGAAGTTGCACCGCCGACTCCCCCCGCCCCGCAGTCCGGGAAAAGGGTTGCATCGGCACCGGTGATGGTGTAAAAATTTTGCCTTCCTGCACCACCAAAAACTTTGTCGGGGCGTAGCGCAGCCTGGTTAGCGCGCCTGCCTTGGGAGCAGGAGGTCGAGGGTTCGAATCACTCCGCCCCGACCAGTAATATCAAAGGGTTAGCTTTTTAAGCTAACCCTTTTTTATGCAATAAGTGCAGTTTGCACCAAGTGTCCCGGCATTCGAATTTTTTCGATGCCCCCTTACCGACACAAATCAATCGCCCCTTCAAGGCATCCTAGCTCTCTCCGTCGCTCCCCTGCCTCAGACCCACTGCCGGTCGTCCCACCGGTGTTCCGCCGTTGTTTATCTCCTGCGGTAGGTGTCCACCTCCTTTTCCTGCCTGTCTTGAACGGTCCTCACCTCTCTACTCCAAAGATAGGTACGGAGGTGCCTAGATCAATAGAGGTGAACAGTCCAACACTGAGAGATTTTGGGGCGACTTACGGAAAGGCCTTCCCGCCGTGGTTTCGATCGGAACCATCGGCCACGGCGGCACGGGTGATGACCATTTGGTGATCAAGCGTGACGCGAGCCTCGACAGGAAAGACGGAAAGGACCTCCATAATCATGAAGGCCCTTTTCTGTTTTCCGGGGTTGTTGCCTAACGTCTAAAGGTCACGCCCAATTTTGTGTCCCTTAGAAAAAATTTATAAAATCGTTATGTTAAGAAAAAATATGAGTGGCTGGCCGTTAGCACACCCCGCGATTTCCTATCAAAGTGTCCTTTAACCGCCATCCCGACTTCAAGCTAATCTCCTCCACCGGCGATTCCGCTATAGGTACTCCTTTCTTGATTGGGTCATCACTGCCCGTCACCCTCAGTAGCTGTTGCGGCTGCACATCCGGCTTGTGCTTTTGCGCTGTTTCGGCCGGATTTGCGCCTCCGCCGCGTACCCCAGGGTGATGACCAGACCGATCCGGCGAGACGCCGGGATGTGCAGCAATTCCCTGATCACCGCCTCGTCGAACCAGCCGAGCATGCAGGTGCCCAATCCCAGGTCCGCTGCCTGCAGACAGAAATGGGCGGCAGCGATACCGATGTCGATGAGCGGGAAGTCGCGGTCCTTGAGCCGCCCGCCGATCTGGGTGATCACCTTCGGCTTCTCCACGACGAGCACGGCGAGTACCGGTGCCTGCGGCGCGAACCGGTTGAAGCTGACCAGCCGGCTGAAGGTGGCGCGGGCGACCCGGTCCCTGAGCGCGGGATCGGTGACGAGGATCAGGCGCCAGGGCTGGGAGTTGCTCGCCGAGGGCGACAGCCGCACAGCCTCGACGAGACGATCGAGCGTTTCCTCCGGCACCGGCCGGTTGGCATACTTCCTGACACTTTGCCTGACCGTGATCAGTTGAGAAAAGTCCATGGGGCTCCTGGCAGAGGGACGGGGATGCAGACCGGGGAATGAGGACAGGACGGCGGGGCAAAGGTGGCCCGCCGCTGTCCCGGTGGCGACGGGACGCTGTCCGGACCGGACAGGATGCAATCAGACCGTGAGCAGGTCGCGAACCTCGCCGCAGCGTTCGCGGTTGTCGCGCAGCCACCCGTACCAGCGGCTGAACTGCTCGTCGCTCGCGGGCACGCCAGTCTCGCGCCAGCGCGGCGGGATCTCGGCCGGTGAGTCCTGGTGCTGCACCGCCGGCTCGCAGATCTCGTCCTGGCAGTGATGCGCCATCAGGTCGGCCAGTTGCACCACCTGGACGAGCAGGTCGTCAGCGTCCACCAGCCCGGCCGGATGGTGACCCGCGGCGGCGGCCACCAGGGTGTCCGGAAACTGCCACTGCCCGAGCAATCGTCCGCCTACGGTGGCGTGATCGAAGCCGAAGGCCAGCCGCTCGGCGGCCAGGTCGCCTTCGCCGGTGCAGCGGTTCAGCCAGCGGCCGGCCAGGTAATCGTCGCCGAAGGTCTGCAGCAGCACCAGTTTGCCCAGGTCGTGCAGCAGGCCGGCCATGAACGAGGCGCCGAGCCCCAGCCCCAGGTCCCGGGCCATGTGGTTGGCCGCCATGGCGCTGAGAAAGGCGTGCTCCCAGAACCGCTCGACCTCGGCCGTACTGCTGGAACCCAGGTCGCTGAAGGTGTTGAGCATGGTCTTGACCAGGGCGATCGACTGCACCCGGTTGAAGCCAAGCACCATGATCGCCGCCTGGAGCGAGTCCACCCGCCGGGGCCGGCCGAACAGGGCCGAGTTGGCCAGTTTGAGCACCGTGGCGCACAGGGACTGGTCGGGCAGGAGGGCTGCCATCAGGTCCCCGGCGGAACTCTCGGGGTCGCCAGTGACGCGCAGGATCTGCGCCACCGTGGCCGGTAACACGGGAAAGCTGTCCATCTGCCTCTGCATCACGGATTCAGTGTACTCGTTCATCAGTCCCTCGGGCTCTCCCACCCCTACGGCCCGGCGATGCCTGTCGCGTCGGGGCCGCCGGGTTGGCAAGGCCGGTCAAATATGCTATGCATGCCGGCAACCGGGTCCGCCGGCCCCCTTTTCGTGTACCGAGGAGCACTCAGCCCATGACCATCGACCGTGCCCGCCTGAAAAAAATCGACAACGCCCAGGATCAGACCTGTTTCGGCTGCGGCGCGACCAACCCGATCGGCCTGCACATGGAGTTTCAGAGCGACGGCAGCCGGCTCTGTTCCTTCGTGACCGTGCCCGCAGCCATGGCCGGCTGGGACCGGACCGTGCACGGCGGCATCCTCAGCACCATGCTGGACGAGGTCATGGGCTGGACCGCCATCCACCTGCTCAAAAAGATCGCCGTCACCCGGACCATCACCGTGGACTTCCTCAAGCCCGTGTACGTGGGCCGGGAACTGGTCGTGATCGGCACCATCGCCGAGCGGCCCTCCGATCGCCAGGTGGTGGTGCACGGTGAAGTGCACATGGGGGAGACCCTCTGCACCCGGGCCCGCGGCGATTTCGCCACCCTGTCCGCCCAGAGCGCGGTCCGACTCGGCGTGATGAGCGGCGACTACCTGGAGCGGTTCCGGCCCATCCTCGAGCGCACCGACGACTGACCGCGGTCGGGGCCCAGGCCCTTCAGGAGCGGAACAGCCGCTCCGCCAGGTCGGCCACGGTGCGCACCGCGACCACCTGCACGCCCTGCGCCGCCTTGCCAGTGAGCTGACGGCTGGCCGACTCGGGCATGAGGAAGGTGCCGAAGCCGAGCCGACCCGCCTCGCGCAACCGCATCTCCATCTGGCCCACGGCCCGCACCTCGCCGGCCAGGCCGACCTCGCCGCAGACCACGGTGGCCGGGTCGATGGGCTTCTCGAAGAAGCTCGACAACAGCGCCGCGACCACGCCCAGGTCCAGGGCCGGCTCGACGATACGGATGCCGCCGGCGATGTTGAGGAAGATGTCGTGGTCGAACAGGGTGACCCCGAGCTTCTTCTCGAGTACCGCGGTGAGCAGGGCCAGCCGCTGCGGGTCGGCGCCGATTGCCGTGCGCCGGGCCGTGCCCAGGCTCGAACGGCTGACCAGGGCCTGCACCTCGACGAGGATCGGCCGGGTGCCCTCGACGCTCGGCAGCACCACCGACCCCGGCACGTTCACCGGCCGCTCGGCCAGGAACAGGGCCGAGGGGTTGTCCACGCCGACCAGGCCGCGCTCCTGCATCTCGAACACGCCGATCTCGTTGGTCGAGCCGAAGCGGTTCTTGACCGTGCGCAGGATGCGGAACACCTGGCCGCGGTCGCCCTCGAAATAGAGTACCGTGTCGACCATGTGCTCGAGCACCCGCGGTCCGGCGATGGCGCCGTCCTTGGTGACGTGGCCGACCAGCAGGATCGGCAGGTGGGTCGACTTGGCCAGCTGGAGCAGGCGGGCGGTGGCCTCGCGTACCTGGGTCACCGAGCCCGGGGCCGAGCCTACCTCCTCAGTGAACACAGTCTGGATCGAGTCCACGGCCAAGAGCGCCGGCCGCAGCTGCCGGGCGAGGTCGATCACCGCCTCGACGCAGTTCTCGGTGGAGACGAAGATGTCCCGTTCGCCGATGGAGAGCCGACCGGCGCGCATGCGGATCTGGCGCACCGACTCCTCGCCGGTCACGTAGAGCACCTGGTGCTGCCGGGCGGCCAGCGAGCTGAGCAGCTGCAGGATCAGGGTGGACTTGCCGATGCCCGGATCACCGCCGATGAGCACCAGCGAGCCGGGAACGATGCCGCCGCCCAGGACCCGGTCCATCTCGGCGATGCCGGAGACGAGCCGTTCACCCTCCTCACCGCCATCTGCCGCGACCAGCGGCTGGGCTGTGGCCGCGGGCCGGCCGGAGCGGGAAGCGGCCACCTGCCGCTCCTCGGTGAGGCTGTCCCAGGCGCCACAGTCCGGGCAGCGGCCCAGCCATTTGCGGCTGGCATAGCCGCACTGGCCGCAGATGAATTGGGTGGTTTCCTTTTTGGCAGGCTGCATCGGTGTCCGGTTCAACAGGGAGGGGAAACGGCCGGCATGCGGGACAACAACCGCCGGGCCGGGCCACACGCCCGTTTTCCATGGTTTTCCCATGGAAATAATTGCAGGGCTTGGAGTATCATGCCTTTTATACTGCGCGGCCTGCCGCCGCGCAAGGGCAGCGCCGCGACCCGCACCCGCGGCCGGGCGGCAGCGCCCGGAGACTTCACAGGAAATCCTATGCACTACGTTGCCACCAAAATCTGCCGGGCCAGCGAGATCGGCTACAACGGCAATCTCTTCGGCGGGGCCATGCTCTCCTGGCTGGACGAGGCCGGCGCCGCCTTTGCCGGTTACCTCTGCCGCACCCCCAACATGGTCACCCTGAAGATGGACGAGGTCCGCTTCCGGCGGCCGGTGAAGATCAGCCACCACGTCCGCATCTACGCCCGCATCCACCACCTCGGCACCAGTTCCCTGACCATCAACGTCGAGGCCCGGCGCTTCGATTTCACCAAGGAACTGGAGGAAATCGTCTGCTCGACGCGCATCGTCTACGTGAAGATCGACGATGCCGGCCGGGCCGTGCCCATCGAAGACCATCTGCGCGCGCACATGCAGGACGACTCGCTGGGCGACCTCATGCAGCGGCTTTAGCCGCTGTCCTGCCCGTTCCGCACCCGCCCTAACCCTCACTGGAGTCTGCATGTACACACCCGCCAGTCTGCCCGCCAACAAGACCAAACTGGTCTGCACCATCGGCCCGGCCACCGATTCGACGGAAATGCTCGAGAAAATGCTGCTCGCCGGCATGAACATCGCCCGCCTCAACTTCTCCCACGGTGACTTCCGCGCCCACGGCGAGATCATCCGCCGCATCCGCGAGGCCGCCCGCGCGACCCAGCGGCCGGTGGCGATCATGGCCGACCTGCCCGGGCCCAAGATCCGCATCGGCACCCTGGCCGAGGAACCGGTGGAGTTGACCGTGGGCAGCCGGTTCACCCTGACCAGCCGTCAGCTGATCGGCAATCGGGAACTGGTCTCGGTGAGCCTGCCCGAACTGCCGCGGGTGGTCAAAACGGACGATGTCCTGTTCATCAACGACGGTCTCATCCAGGTGCGGGTCGAGACGGTCGAAGAGGACATGGTGCACACCCGGGTCCTGGTCGGCGGCACCCTGCGCTCGAAAAAGGGATTGAACCTGCCGGGCATCGATCTCGGCATCTCGGCCTTCACCGCCCACGACCGGGCCTGCATGGAGTTCGCCCTGGAGCACGGGGTCGACGCCATCAGCCAGTCGTTCGTCAACAACGCCGCGGACATTCATGGCGGTGCGCAAGGCCGCCGCGAGCCATGGGCCACCAGCCGTTCATCATCGCCAAGGTCGAACGGGCGTCCATCCTCAACCGGATCGACGAGGTGCTCGAGGCCGCGGACGGGCTCATGGTCGCCCGCGGCGACCTCGGCGTGGAGATCCCCATCGAGGAGATCGCCATCCTCCAGAAGCGGATCATGGCCCGCGCCAACCTGTTCGGCAAGCCGGTGATCACCGCCACCCAGATGCTCGAGTCCATGACCAAGAACCGGCGCCCGACCCGGGCCGAGGCCACCGACGTGGCCAACGCCATTCTCGACGGCACCGACTGCGTCATGCTCTCGGAAGAGTCGGCCATGGGCCGCTACCCGGTGGAGGCGGCGCAGATGCTGGTGCTCGATCGCCAAGGCCACCGAACCCCACCGCACCACCCACAGCTACAAGAAGATGCCGGAGCAGCCCATCTTCAACCAGATCAGCGAGGTGGACTACATCGCCTCGAGCGTCAACAGCATCGTCAACCAGACCGACAGCGTTGCCGCCATCCTCGCCCCCTCGGACAGCGGCCTGACCGCCCGACGGCTGGCCCGCTATCGGCTGCCCACCTGGATCCTGGCGGTCAGTTCAAACAAGAAGACCTGCCGGGAACTGCTGTTCTCCTACGGCGTGTTTCCCATCTACGAGATCAACCACCCGCACGACTGGACCGATTTTGCCCGCGACTACGTGCTCAAGTACGGGCTCAAGGGCGGCTGCATCATCCAGACCGAGGGGCCGTCCCCGGAAAACCCGCACCGCAACCACAAGATGGAGATCATCGATCTGCGCGAGATCTGCTGAGGCCGGCCTGCGGGTCCGGTCACAGGTGACCATTGAAAAACTCAAAGGAGAACGATTCCTGTTTGCCTATTCGCGAAAAGCGAGCTAATAAATAAATGAGTGGTCGTTCATCTGTAACCAGCTGCCACCCGGCAGTTTTTTTCTTCCCTTTCATGAAGCGGGGTTCACCCCACGGAGGCAGGATGCTGGATTTCAGAAAAGGTGTGGATATCCTGGCGTCGGTTGGCGGCATTGCCACCATCGACGAAGCGCGGCAGCTGTTCGCCCGACGGCTCGACGGAGAACATCGCGCCCGGCTGGGCACGATCACCAACGAGGAGGCGTTGCTCAAGATCGCCAACGCCATCGCCATGTGCGACCCGGAGCGGGTGTTCATCCACACCGGCACCGAGGCGGACTGCGCCGTGGTGCGGGCCCTGAGTCTGGACAAGGGCGAGGAGGCTAAGCTCGCCATGCCCAACCACACCATCCACTTCGACCTGCCCGAGGACCAGGGGCGCATGGTCGATCAGACCTTCTACATCGCCAACCCCGACGAGCAGGTCTCCTCGCTCGCCAAGAAGGAGCTGCGCGATGCGTCCCACGCCTACGTGCGCGAGCACATGCGCGGCATCATGCGGGGCATGACCATGTTCGTCGGCTTCTACAGCCGCGGCCCGGTGGGGGCCAGGGCCGCCATTCCGGCCATCGAGATCTCCAGCTCCACCTACGTGCTCCACTCGGCCGAACTCCTCTACCGCAACTGCTTCGCCGACTTCGACGCCGAGGTGGCCCGTCGCGGCGAGTTCTTCACCAACGTCCACTCCCAGGGGCCCAACCGTTCCGAGGACGTCCCCAAGGCCCGGATCTACATGGACCGCAGCTGGCAGACCACCTTCTCCACCTTCTGCACCTACGCCGGCAACACGCTCCTGATGAAGAAGGGCAACCACCGCTTCGCCTCGGACACGGCCATCTACCGGCACCACGGCGAGGAACTGTCCGAGCACATGTTCATCACCGGCATGACCGGCCCGGACGGCCGCACCACCTATTTCGCCGGCGCCGCCCCCTCGGGCTGCGGCAAGACCACCACGGCCATGGTGGGCAGCAATTTCATCGGCGACGACCTTGCCCAGATGTGGATCGGCGACGACGGCACCCTGCGGGCGGTCAACCCGGAGATCGGCATCTTCGGCATCATCGCCGACGTCAACCAGGACGGCGACCCCTACCTGATGCAGTGCCTGCGCCAGCCCGGCACCGAGGTGATCTTCTCCAACGTGCTCGTCGATCCCGACGGCAAACCCCGCTGGACCGGCGATGGCGAACCGGTGCCGGAGCGGGGCGTCAACTTCCAGGGCACCTGGACCCGCGATATGACGGGTGTGCCGATGTCGCACCCCAATTCGCGCTGCACCCTGAAGTGCGAGGCCGTGGGCAACCATAACAAGGCAGCCAACGCCGACCCGGCCGGCCTGTGCATCGAGGTGATCACCTATTCCGGCCGGGACAGCAACACCATGCCGCCCATCTGGGTGGCCCGGACCCCGGACGCCGGCGTGGCCATCGGTGCCTCCATCGTCTCCAAGGCGACCGCGGCCGAGATCGGCGCCAGCGGCGTCAATCGCCAGCCCTGGGCGAACACCCCCTTCGTCGCCTGCCAGCTCACCGACTACCTGCTCGCCCAGCTGGATTTCTACAACAACCCGCGCATGACCCGGAAGCCGGTCATGGCCGGCCTCAACTACTTCCTCACCCACGAGGAGCGGGGCGGCAGCGGCAAGGGGCTGCTCGGCGAAAAGCGGGACGTGCACGTCTGGCTCGGCTGGCTCGAGTTGTTCGCCCACGGCGACGTTCAGGCGATCGCCACGCCCATCGGCCTGCTCCCGAAATACGCGGACCTCAAAGAGTTGTTCACGAACAAAATCAACAAGGAATACCCGGAGTCGCTGTACACCATGCAGTTCAGCCTGTACATCGACAACATCATCGCCCGCATCGACCTCCAGGAGGCGGCCTGGCGCAAGGAGCAGGGCGCCTCGGCGCGGCTGTTCGCCATCTACGAGGAACAGAAGGCCGCCCTGCTGAAGTTAAAGGCGGCCAAGGGCGCGATCGTCAAACCGCAGGACCTCTGATCGCACCTTTTCTCCTGTGCCTTCGCCCCCGGCAGATTCCTGCCGGGGGCTTTCTGTTCGCGGTCGACCGCAACGGAGCGGGCACAAAAAAACCGGAGTGGTCCCAGGGGGACACTCCGGTTTTTTTTGTTTGCCCGCGGGCGGCGCGGGATCGCGCCTTCAGTCCTGGCAGAGCGCCAGCACCCGCTCGCGGATCGCCTCCGTGCCCAGCCCTTGGTAGGGGATCTGCTCACCGAGGCCACCCTGGCCGTCCTTCCAGCTGCCCATGAAGCCGAATTTCGGGGCGTAGCCGCGCTCGAGCAGCCAGCTGCCGAAGCGGCTGCCCAGGCCGGTCTTGACGTTCTGGGTCTCGACCACGAGCACAAAGGGGCTGGTGCCCAGGGTGGCGAGCATGGTCTCGTCGACCACGTTCAGCACCGGCTTGTTCACCAGGCCGATCTCCACCCCCTCCTCGCGGAGCAGCTCGACCACGTGCAGGCAGCGGTAGAGCATCTCGCCGTAGCTGACGATCCAGCCGTCGCGGCCGGGCCGGATGACCTCGTCCGTGTCCGGGATGAAGGTGTAGCCCTCGCCGAAGCGCCGGTTGCCCTGTTCGTCGAGGATGAAGGGCGTGCCCGAGCGGGTGGAGAAGACGAAGCGCAGCCCCGAATCAGGGAACACCCGGCGCAGCATCGCCTCCAGCTGCAGGGCATCGGCCGGGAAGTAGAGCCGGGTGCGGTCGTGCTCGGCCAGGCCGTTGTCGGCGAAGAAGTTGTTGATGCCGAAGTGGCAGGTGTTGTCGGCCATGTCGTCGACGCCGGAGTGGGAGAAGTGGGCGAGCACGTTGGCCTGGTTGAGCCGGGCCATGGTGATCTCGGAGATGACCATCTCCTGGAAGGCGGCGAAGGTGCCGAAGATGCCCTGCCGGCCGGGCTGGGAGCCGAAGCCCGCGGCCACGGAGAAGTTGTTGCGCTCCATGATGCCGCCGTGCACGTACACCTCCGGACAGTTCTTGCGGATATGGTGCAGGCCGCAGGAGCCCTCCAGGTCGCTATCGACCACCAGCACCCGGCGGGCGGGCTCGTCCAGCTCTCTGATCAGGTCGCTGACGATGCGGCCGAACTCGTCCCGGTTCTTGGCGAACTCCGGGGTGCTGCCGCGGTACACGGTCTTGGCGTCCTGGGCCGGCGGCTGGCGGAGCAGGGCAACGGCCGCCTCGTGCCCGCGGCCGGCGAGATAGTCGATGGCCATGGCCACCGGGATGACGTCGTGGCCCTTGGGCAGCCCTTCGATGCCGGGCACGCCCACGGCCATCTTGCGCTTGATGACCACCGCTGCCGGCCCGGGGGTGGTGATCGCCGTGCGCACGGCGGTGAACAGGGCGTCGAGGTCCTCGCCGTCGCAGGTCTGCACGGTCAGGCCGTGGCCGGCCAGGGTGCGGGCCAGATCGTAGCCGGGCATGTAGTCGGTGGGGTGGCCGGCGATGGTGACGTTGTTGTCGTCGAGCAGGAGTTTGACGTTCAACTGCTGGGCCACCGCGTAGCGGGCGGCCTCGGCGTCGTTGCCCTCCTGCTGGGAGCCGTCGCTGCCGAACAGGAAAACCGTGCTGGCCGGCGTTGGCCTCGGCCACGCCGTTGACATGGCTCCACAGGTGGCCGAGGCGGCCGGAGCTGAAGAAAATGCCGTCCGCGTCGCTGCGCTCGGGGTGGCCGTAGTAGCCCTTGCCGAATTCGCGGTAGTGGAGCAGGGATTCGGCCGGCTTGTAGCCGTTGAGCACGCTCATGATGTACTGCAGGGCCACGCGATGGCCGGCCTCGTCGAAGTAGACCGGGTGGAACGCGTCCGAGCCTTTCATGAAGCCGGCGGCGATGAGCACCTCGGGGACGATGTCAAAGGCGCCGCCGGTGTGGCCGCCCAGCCCCTTGGTGTTCGCCAGGGCGGTGAAGAAGACGATGCTGTCGCGCACCAGGCTGATATTTTTTTGCAGGGTGGCGCGCTGCTCCGCGTCCAGCCCGGTTTGATCGACGGACAGGCGCAGCGGCCGGTAGGCCGACAAATCAAATGGAAAGTTCATGGGCAGATCCCGGATGGTGAATGATGGGCAGCGGCGCGGCGGACCGCCGGACGTCGCCGGATGGAGGTGTAAGGTAGTGCACAGATAACAGAATCACCAGAATCCGCAAGGATCAACTTGCGCGCCCAGCGGCTTACCGGTACAAAGGGTGTTTCGGCCGAAACCGGCCGGGGCCAAGCAGGCAAAGACCGCGACCGCGACCGGTCGCGTCCCCGTTCTCCGCCGTCCATCCGGCGGCCATCGACCTGGAAACCTCTATGAAGACCATCTGGAAATTGGAACTCCAGCCGAACCGGCTGCAGGCCATCCCCATCCCCGTCGGCGGGCAGATCCTCACTGTGCAGACCAAGGGCAACGACGCGCCGCTCATGTGGGTGCTGGTGGACCCGGACATGCCCCTGCAGGACCGCTTTCTCGGCATCTACACGACCAACACCGCCGTGCCCGACGAACCCGGCCGCTACGTGGCCACCTTTCAGATCATGGACGGCATGCTCGAGTTCCACCTGTTCGAGATGGACGAGCCGCCCCCGGGCGCCCGCATCATCGAAGAACCCGGGCCGGCCTGATCCCGCAGCGGCTCAGGCGAACACCACGGTGCGGTTCCGGTAGACGAGGATCTGGCGCTGCAGGTGGTGCCAGACCGCCTGCGACAGGACAACCTTCTCCAGGTCGCGGCCCTTGCGCATCAGGTCCGCCACCGCGTCGGCGTGGCTGACGCGGATGACGTTCTGGGCGATGATCGGCCCGGCGTCCAGTTCCTCGGTGACATAGTGGCTGGTGGCGCCGATGATCTTCACCCCCCGCTCGTAGGCGGAATGGTAGGGCCGGGCGCCGGGGAAGGCGGGCAGGAAGCTGTGGTGGATGTTGATGATGCGGTTGCGGTAGCGGCCGATGAACTCGGCTGAGAGGATCTGCATGTAGCGGGCGAGAACGATGCACTCCACCCGGTGTTGGGCGAGCAGTTCGAGCTGGGCCTCCTCCTGCTCGCCCTTGGTGTCGCCGCAGATCGCGAAGTGATGGAAGTCCACCCCGAACTGTTCGGCCACCGGCCGCAGGTCCTCGTGATTGCTGACGATCAGGGGGATGGCCACCTCCAGTTCGCCCGACTTCCAGCGGGCGAGCAGGTCGTAGAGGCAGTGGGGCTGGCGGGAGACGAAGATCGCCAGGCGCGGCACCTCGCTGGAGAAGTGCAGCTGCCACTGCATGTCGTACTTCTTGGCGATGAGGGTGTCGAAGTATTCGCCGATCTTGTCGTCCGGGATGATGAACCCGTCCAGTTCCCACTCGATGCGCATGAAGAAGACCTGCTGGTCCTGGTCCACGTGCTGGGCGAGGGCGGTGATGTTGCCGTTGTTCCTGTAGATGAATTCGCTGACCGTGGCGACGATGCCCTTGTTGTCCGGGCAGTGGATGAGCAGGATGGCGGAGGCGTTGGCAGGATCGGCGGAGATGGTGTGCATGGGCGGCTCGGCGCGGCGGTTGACGGGCGGGCGACGGCCGGCCGCCGGAGATCCGGGAGGCCGCCGTCGCGACAAGGTCGTCATGATAGCCGCATCACCGCGCCAGTGCAAGCCGGGAAGCGGGACAACGGCAAAAACAGCGGCCCCTTTCAGTCCTCCGGCAGCAGGCCGCGCCAGCGCTCGTCGAGCAGGGTCTGCACCATGCAGGGGGCGCTCTGCTGCCAGCGGCGGATGACCGCCTCCCGCTCCGCGCGCAGGGCGGCCAGCGCCGCCGCCTCGTCGGCAAACGGGAAGCGCGCGCACACCTCGGCCAGCGCCGCCCGCCGGCTCAATCCGCCGCCCCGCACCAGGCGGACATAGGTCAGATAGCCCTGGCGCTGCGGGTCGTGATCGGGGGCCGGGGCGCTGTCCTCACGGTCCGGCCCGCGGTCCGGATCGACGAACAGCCGGTATTCGCTGGCCGCGTCATGGGTCGGCCGGCGATAGGCGGGCAGCAGCGCGAGCAGTTCCTCGGCCAAGTGCCTCCCGTTCCTCGGTATCAGGCGGGTCGGGTCGGCCGGTCAGGCGGGCGTACTCACGTCACCGCCCGGGGCAGGTCGGTGGCATACCGGCTGGCCGCGGCTCGGGCTGCGGCAGGCGGGTCAAGGGGCAGGCAGGAAGGGGCGGGATCGAGCATGGGCGCAACAACGGCGGAGTGAGGAATCGGGGCTTGCCGGCAACACCCGGAACCACCGACAGCAGCGGCGTTCAAGAGGCCCGCCGCCCGGCGCAGTATAGACCGCCTGCCGGAAAAGGCGAGGCAAACCCTGCCAACCGGCCGCCACCGGGGCAACGCCGTCCTTGACATTCCGACCGCGCCCGCTACCCTGCAGCCAGCCGGTCGGCCTGGTCGCCCTCCGGAGCCGATCCCCCTCTGCCGCCGGCCGTTATGCTCCCCTCCCTCCGTCTGACCCGGGAAGAACGCAGCTGGGTCCTCTACGACGTGGCCAACTCCGCCTTTGTGCTGGTCATGGTCACGGCGGTCATGCCCCTCTATTACAAGGAGGTGATCGCCACCGGCCTGCCCGACGCGATCGCCACCGCCAACTGGGGCTTTGCCAACGCCGCCGCCTCCCTCACCCTGGCCCTGCTCGCGCCGCTGCTCGGCGCCCTGGCCGATTACCGCCGCCGGAAGAAACCCTTCTTCGCCGCGTTCCTAGTCCTCGGGCTGGCGGGCTGCCTGGCGCTGACCCTGATCCAACCCGGCCAGGGGTTTCTCTGCCTGCTCGTCTTCGCCCTGGCCCGCATCGGCTGGGGCGGGGCCAATATCTACTACGACGCCTTCCTTGTCGACGTGAGCACACCCGACCGCCTGGACAGCGTCTCCGCCCGGGGCTACGGCTACGGCTATATCGGCTCGGTGCTGCCCTTTCTGGTCGTGATCGGCCTACTCGCCAGCGGCGGCCTGGACAGGGGCCTGCCCGCCCGCGAGGCCCGAATCGGTTTTGTCGTCGTCACCCTGTGGTGGCTGCTGTTCTCCCTGCCGGCACTCAGGCACCTGCGCCAGCGCCACGGGCTCGACCCGGCCGCCGCACCGGTTGCGGCCAGTCTGCGCCGGCTCGGCCGCACCTTTGCCGAGGTGCGCTGTCACCGCCCGGCCTTTCTCTTCCTGCTCGCCTATTTCTTCTACATCGACGGCGTCGACACCATCATCACCATGGCCATTGCCTACGGTCGCGATCTGGGCTTCAGTGTCCCGCTGCTGATCGGCGTGCTGCTCTTCATCCAGGTGGTGGCCTGGCCCTGCGCCCTCGTCTACGGCCGGCTGGCCGCCACCTTTTCCGCCCGGCGCCTGCTCCTGGTCGGCATCGGTGTCTACTGCCTGATCACCCTGCTCGCCTTCCTGCTGCCGTCCATAACGGACCAGCGGCTGCAGATTGGTTGCTTCTGGCTGCTCGCTTTCCTGGTGGCCTCGTCCATGGGCGGTATCCAGGCACTCAGCCGCAGCACCTTCGGTCGGCTCATCCCGGCGGAAAAGAGCGGCGAGTTCTTCGGCTTCTACAACGTGGCCGGGAAGTTCGCGGCCATAACCGGCCCCTTTCTGATGGGGCTGGTGGGTCGACTGAGCGGTCACAGCCGCTGGGGGGTGCTCAGCCTGCTGCTGCTGTTCGTGGTCGGCGGCTGGCTGCTCACCCGGGTCGAGCCAGAGCACCCCGAATGACACGGTGACGGGACGGACGCGTGGCCGCCGGGGCGCTCAGCGCGTCTTGCCGCGGCCGACCCGGCGTCCACCCCACGACACCAGAACGAGCAGGCCAGCCACCAGGGTGAGCAGGACGGGCCGGGAGGCCACGGTGATCAGGTCGGCGCTGACCGGGCTGCGGTACGGCCCGGCCGGGCCGGCCCAGGCCTGGAGGGTGGCCCGCATGGCCGGCGGCCAGCGGTAGCCGGAATGGGCCAGCACCGCGGGGAAGACCGTCTCCATGAGCAGGTTCTCGCCCACGGCGATGCGCGCGTACCGTTGCCGCAGGTTGCCGTCGTCCCGGGACTGGTCGGCGAGAAAGGCGTAGCGGTCGCGGCGGAACAGGTGCACCCGCGCTTCGACGAGCAGCGGGTCACGGTTCGCCGGGTAAGTGGCGAGGAAGGCGCGGTACCGCTCCTCGCCAGCGTACCGGTCGAGCACAGCCGCCACCTCAGCCGCCCGCTCCCGCTCCTGGCGGGCCAGTTCGACCCGATCGAGGCGCGAGAAGAACACCCCGAGGCGCGGGTCGCAGTGGCGGTAGCCGTACTCCGCGGTCACCTCGTCGAACCGGACCGCGGACGGCAGCCAGCGCTGCAGGTCCGGGGTATTGGCCAGGCAGAAGAGGAGCAGCAGGAGGTCGACTGCGGCCAGGTGCAGGACCGTCCGCCAGCCGGTCCGAGGCGAAGCGAAGACGGTCGGACCGGGCCCGGAACCGGCGGCGATGGCGACCTGCGCCAGCACCACGCTCAGGCCATTGATGCCGATGTCGCGGTAGTCGAAGGTGCGGTCCGGCACCAGCCACTGAATGAGTTCATCCACCATCCCCAGGCCAATGCCCGCCAGGGCCGCAGCCCAGTACAGCGCCTGCCCGCCCGGATGGCGGCGCAGGGCCCGGAAAAGCAGTGCGCCGAGCACGGCGTACTGCAGGCAGTGCAGCGACTCCTCCGGGTTGTCCCGCAGCGACCAGACCAGGCCGGCAAACAGACCGGCGACCACCAGCAGGACAAGCGCCCGCACCGGGCTGAGCGACACGGTCCCGCGCGCGACGGCCCGGCCCAGCCAGGCCGTGGCCGCACCAAGTCCGAGCAGCGCCGGCCAAAGAAAGAGCTGCTGGCCACCGCGAACGGCGACAAACTCCTGGATGTCCCTGGCCAGGGGGATGGCGCCGTAGATGCACAGCAACCAGCCCGCCACCGCCACCCACGACCGCCACCCCGCCACCTGTCCGCCAGCCTCTGTCATCGCCCTGTCACCGCCTCTGATGCCACACTCCGGTCGACCCGGCCGTCAACCCGATTGTGCGATTTGTGCAAGATAAAAAAACGATTGCACCCCCATTTTTTTGCCACTATACACCGACCATCGGGCATTGCCGGTACTGGCAACGTTTTTTTTATTCGATTGAGGTGAGGTTGGTCGTCAGGTAATCGCAGACAGAAGACATCGCACTGCATAAGGAGGTGGCGGATGGAATCGAAAGGCATTGGCAACGGCAATACTTTGTTGAGTGCTGTGACGCGCAGGGATTTCATGAAATTCTGTACCGCGGTGGCAGCGACCATGGGCCTGCCGGCCAGCATGGCGCCCAGGATCGCCGAGGCGGTCACCTCGGCGCAGCGCCCGCCGGTCATCTGGCTGTCCGGCCAGGAGTGCACCGGCTGCGTGGAGAGCCTGCTGCGCACCGGCCACCCCACCCTCGAGCATCTCATCTTCGACCTGATCTCGCTCGAGTATTCCGAGACCCTCAACGCCGGCGCCGGCCATCAGGCCGAGGCGCACCGCGCCAAGATCATCGAGGAGCAGAAGGGCAAGTTCATCCTCGTGGTCGACGGCGCCATCCCGGTCAAAGACGGCGGCGTCTACTGCATGATCGCCGGCAAGCCGGTGCTGGAGATCCTCAACGAGACCGCGCCGCTCGCCGCCGCGGTGATCGCCATCGGCTCCTGCGCCGCCTGGGGCGGGGTGCCGTCGGCCGACCCCAACCCCACCGGGGCAACGCCGGTCCACGAAATCCTCAAGCCCAAGGGCATCGCGGTGGTGAACATCCCCGGCTGCCCACCCAACCCCTACAATTTCCTGTCCACGGTCATTCATTTCCTGACCTTCAACAAGCTCCCGGCCCTGGACGACAAGGGACGACCCAAGTTCGCCTACAGCCGCATCATCCACGAGAACTGCGAGCGGCGGCCCCATTTCGACGCCGGCCGCTTTGCCGAGGAATTCGGCGACGCGGGCCACCGGGCCGGTTACTGCCTGTACAAGCTGGGTTGCAAAGGACCGGAAACCTACAACAACTGCTCGACCCTGGCCTTCAACGACACCCCAGGCTGCTGGCCGGTGGCCACCGGTACCCCCTGTTTCGGCTGCTCCGAGGAGAAGGTCGGCTTCCACAGCCCGCTGTTCGCCAAGGCCAAGGTGGTCTTCCCGACCCCGCCGGCACAGCAGCCGGACACCATCCCGCCCAAGGGCGGCGGCGCAAAGAATTTCGCCTACGGCGTCGCCGGTGCGGCCGTGGGTGCGGCAGCGGTGGCCCTGTCGATGCGAGGCGGCAAGGGTGACGGTTCCTCAAGCTCGGGAGACTGATGCCATGGCAATCAACAGACGGGATTTCCTTAAATTTTCAGCAGGTGCCGGCCTGATGCTGGGCGCCGCGGCCACCCCGGCCGCGGCCCGGGAGAAGGGCGAGCTGCCGCCGGATGCGGTGGGCATCCTTTACGACGCCACCCTGTGTATCGGCTGCATGTCCTGCATGGTCAACTGCAAGAAAGCCAACTCCGAACCCGGCGGCGCCCTCTACCACAAGGAGACCGCCGGCCGCATTCCCTTCGAACTGCCCCCGGACAACCCGATCTACGACGCCCCGGACGGGCTCTCCTCGCAGACCCTGTGCGTCATCAAGGCGTACCGCGGCGAGGGCGAAACCCAGCCGACCCACTCGGCGTCACCGGGATTTTCTTTCCTCAAATATCACTGCCTGCACTGCATCGAGCCGGCCTGCGTGTCGGTCTGCCCGGTGGCGGCCCTGCAGAAGCAGCCGGACACCGGCATCGTCACCTACAACAAGAACAAGTGCTTCGGCTGCCGGTACTGCCAGCTCGCCTGTCCCTTCGGCATCCCCATGTACGAGTTCGAAAAGGCCTCGCCCTCGGTGGTCAAGTGCCAGTTGTGCAACCACCTGTATGCCCAGGGCCGGTATTCGGCCTGCTGTGAGTCCTGCCCCACCGGCGCTTCCATCTTCGGCAAGGTCACCGACCTGCGCGAGGAAGCGAAACGGCGGCTGGCGCTCAAGCCCGGCGACACCTACGCCTACCCGGTGAAGCGGGTGGACGGTGACGAGCGCACCGAGCAGGTGGTGGCCAAGTACGTGGACCATGTCTATGGCCTGGACGAGGCCGGCGGCACCCAGTACCTGTTCCTCTCCGGGGTGGAGTTCGACAAGCTGGGGTTCAACCCCAAGATCACCAGCGACGTCTACCCGGACTACACCTGGAGCTACGTCTCTCATGTACCGGCCCTGATCGGTACCCTGCTGGTGGCCGGTACGGCCCTGCGGGTGGTCACCCAGAAACTGGAGAAAAAGAAAACAGGTCCCGGCGAAGGGGATGCGTCCTGATCCACGGGACCGCCAGTCCTCGCGTAGAACCATACCCAGTGCTATCCATCCCCTTGCAACAGGAACGGAAAGGAGAACGACATGGCCAAGAAAATAACCATTGATCCAGTCACCCGAATCGAGGGCCATCTGCGCATAGATTGCGAAGTCGACAACGGCACCATCACCAACGCCTGGTCGTCCGGGCAGATGTGGCGCGGCATCGAGATCATCCTCCAGGGCCGCGACCCGCGCGACGCCTGGGCCTACACCCAGCGCATCTGCGGCGTGTGCACCACCGTGCACGCCATCGCCTCGGTGCGGGCGGTGGAAGATGCCCTGAAGATGGAGATCCCGCTCAACGCCCAGTACATCCGCAACATGATCATCGGCGCGCACGGCATCCACGACCACATGGTCCATTTCTACCATCTCTGCGCGCTCGACTGGGTGGACATCGTCAGCGCCACCACCGCCGACGTGCAGGCCACTGCGGCCCTCGGCCAGAAGCTGTCCGAGTGGAAGGGCAACAGCCCGCAGGAGATCAAGGCGGTGCAGGACCGGCTGAAGAAGTTCATCGCCTCCGGTCAGCTCGGCATCTTCGCCAGCGGCTACTGGGGCCACCCGGCCATGAAGCTGTCGCCCGAGGTCAACCTGCTGGCTGCCACCCACTACCTGCAGGCCCTCGACTACCAGCGCAGGATCAACAAGATCGTTGCCATCCTGGGCAGCAAGACACCGCACATCCAGAACCTGGCGGTGGGCGGCGTGGCCAACCCGATCGACCCGGACAACCCCGCCAACCTGACCATCGAGAAGCTCTACAACATCAGGGTGCTCATCGACGAGGTGGGCGACTTCATCAAGCAGGCCATGCTCACCGACGTGGCCGCCATCGGCGCCTTCTACGCCGACTGGACCGGTTACGGCGCGGGCGTGCTCAACTACCTGTCCGTGCCGGACATGCCCATGGACACCAAGGGCACGGTGTTCGCCCTGCCCGGCGGCTACATCCCCGGCGGCGACCTCGCCAAATTCGCCCCCATCGCCAGCCAGCGGGAACAGACCCTCTACGACGGCATCAAGGAATCCATCAAGCACGCCTGGTACAACGGCAACTGGGACCGCTCGCCCTACGAGGGCGAGACCGTGCCCGAGTACACCGGCTTCGAGTACGACAAGAAATACTCCTGGGTCAAGGCGCCCACCTACCTCGGCCAGCCGGCCCAGGTCGGGCCGCTGCCCCACGTGGTGGCCATGTACCTGGCCGGTCACGAGGCCACCAAGAAGTATGTCGACGGCACCCTGGCGACCGTGTCCGCCATAGCCGGGACCACGGTGGGCATCCCTGCCCTGCACTCGACCATCGGCCGCATCGCTGCCCGGGTCATCCGCTGCGCGGTGCTCCACGACAACCTGGGCGTCCAGTGGCAGGCCCTGATCGACAACATCGGCAAGGGCGACCTGGACACCTTCAACGCCCCGGTCTTCCCCCGAGGCGAGCAGCGCGGCACCGGCTTCCACGAGGCCCCGCGCGGCACGCTCTCCCACTGGATCGTCATCGATAACGGCAAGATCAAGAACTACCAGTGCGTGGTGCCCTCCACCTGGAACGCCGGCCCGCGCAACGACGCGGACATGCTCGGCCCCTACGAGGCCTCGCTGGTGGGCAACCCGGTGGCCGATCCCGAACTGCCGCTGGAGGTCCTGCGCACCATCCACTCCTTTGATCCCTGTCTGGCCTGCGCCATCCACCTGGTGGACGGCAAGAAGACCCCGCTGGGCAAGGTCAGGGTCCTGTGAGCGAGGGCGTACCGGGCATGCAGGCGCTGGTGCTGGGCATCGGCAACCTGCTCATCGGCGATGAGGGGGTGGGCTGCCAGGCGGTGGCCGAACTGAGCCGTCGCTTCACTCTGCCGCCCTCGGTGGAATGCGTCGATGGCGGTACGGCCGGCTTCGAGCTGCTGCCCATGCTGGACGGCAAGGACCATGTGATCCTGATCGACGCCCTGCGCGACGACCGGGAGCCGGGGACCGTGATCATGGTCGAGGGCGAGCATGTGCCCCGGGCCTTCATGGCTCGAACCACGCCGCACCAGCTGGGCATCTGCGACGTCCTCGCCGCGGCCCAACTCAGCGACATCATGCCCGGACACCTGACCCTGTACGGCATCGAGCCCAAACAGCTCGAGGTCGGCATCGGCCTCTCCCCGGAAGTGGAGGCGGCCATGGAGAAAACCATCCACGCAGTTGTCGAGCAGCTGCGTCACTTTGGCTACGAGGTGCAACGCAATGGAATCGAATCCGAACATTAAGACCTGGACGCCGGCGACCATCGTCATGGTGGCGCTGATCATCGTCGGCACTGTGGTCGCCGTGTATCGAATGGTCTTTGGCCTGGGCGCGACCACCAACCTCAACGACGGCTATCCCTGGGGCTTCTGGCTTGGCATGGACGTGCTCGGCGGCATCGCCATGGCCGCCGGCGGCTTCATCATCGCCTGCGCGGTCTACCTGTTCAACTGGAAGAAATACCGGCCCATCGTCCGACCGGCCATCCTCACCGCCTTCCTCGGCTACCTGATGGCGGTTGTCGCCCTGTTCTTCGACATCGGCCACCCCTTCCGCCTCTGGCACCCGGGCATCATGTGGCAGTACCACTCGGTCATGTGGGTCGTGGCCATGCACGTCATCTTCTACACCACCACCTTGGCGCTCGAATTCAGCCCCATGCTGTTCGAGCGGCTGGGCTGGGAAAAGGCCCGCCGTGCAGTGGGCAAGATCATGGTCGGCGCGGTCATCTTCGGCGTGATGCTCTCCACCCTGCACCAGTCGTCGCTGGGCGCGGTGTTCCTCATCGCCCCCTCGAAGATGTCGCCACTCTGGTGGGACACCAAACTGCCCTTCCACTTCCTGGTGTCCGCCGTGGCCATGGGGTTGGCCATGGTCAGCTTCGAGACCATGCTGAGCAAGAAATTCCTCCACCACGAGGTGGACAAGGAGATCTTCTTCGGGCTCGCCCGGGGGCTCCTGATCGTGCTCAGCTTCTACCTGCTCCTGAAACTCTACCAGCTGTTCACCGTGGCCAGCCCGGCCATGGCGGTTGACGGCTCGGTGGAGGGCAACATGTACCTGCTTGAGATGGTGGTGGGCGTCATCCTGCCCATTGTCCTGCTCAGCATGAAAACAATCCGTGCCAATGTGAACGCGCTCTTCGCGGTGAACATGGTGGTCATCGTCGGCGTGCTGCTCAACCGGATGAATGTCTGCCTGTTCAGCATGGAGCAGTACAACAGCTGGCGCGGCTTCACCTACGCCCCGTCGTGGATGGAGTTCCTGCTGTCCCTGGGCGTTATCTCGTTGGGCGTGTTCCTGTACAAGATGTCGGCCAAGCACCTGCCGCTGTTCTCGCACTGAGGCAGCCGTCAGGCCAGGCCGCAGACCCCCGATCAACCGTGCGGGCTGGTTGCCTGCCCCGGCCAGCCCGCACGGTTCCCCCAGAACCGCCGCCTCGTGCGGCGGTTTTTGCTTCCTGCTGGAAGCAAGGAGGCCCCATGCTGCAGACCACAACCCCATCGCCCCTGCGCCGGCTGGTGCCGGCCGCGCTGTTCGTGCTCACAACCCTTACCGGAACCGGGGCCGGGGCCGAACAGGACTGCCCGACCCTGCTGCGCGCCCAGTGCGCCTCCTGCCACGCGCTCACCTACATCTGCCCGAAGATGGCCGAAAGCCGGGGCAGCCTCTACTGGAAGCGGACCATCAGCGACATGGTGGACGAGGGCGCGGTGCTCACCGGTCGTGAGCAGGCCGTGCTGGTCCGTTGCCTGAGTTCCCGCGACGCCCGGGCCCGGGCCTTGTGCCCCGATGGCAACTGACCGCCCCTGGAGGACGAGATCTTCGACAGTACCGGCAACCTCTGTAAAACCCTGAAGAATTTCTGAAATTGTTGCCCGGGGGGCCGGGGGAGCGGATGCTTCCCCGGCCCCAAGTCGTGTTTCAACCGGTGTAAAAGATGGATGAGCACTGCGTTGTTGTCGGCATCGGCAACCCCTATCTCCAGGATGACCGCGCCGGCGTGGTCATCGTCGAGGCACTGGAACGGGCCGGCCTGGCCTGCCGGACCGAGGTGCTCTACTCGGTCGGCCCGGAGGTGATGGACCGGATCAGGGGGTTCCGACGGGCCATCATCGTCGATGCCTGCCTGCTCGGCTTCCCGCCGGGCACCATCCTCGAACTCGGCCTGGACGACCTCTGCACCACCCGCAGCCTGACCGATTCCCACGCCATTACCCTCGGCGCCACCCTGAAGACCGGCTACCTCTGTTTTCCCGAGGAGATGCCGGCCGATCTGCGGATCATCCTCATCGAGGTCAAGGCCATCAGCAAGTTCACGCAAGAGATGTCGCCCGAAGTCGAGGCGGCCGCGGCCGAGGTGGTGGCGCGGATCAGACGGATGGTGGCCGGGCCGACCTGAGGCGGGCAGCACCCGCTTCCCCATGACAACGAGGCGACGACCGGCTATGCTGGGCCGGCGCCGGCAGGTGCCGGACGCGCAGACCTCCACCCGGATAGGCCCATGCACACCAGCGCCGCCCTCAATTTCTTCCTGCCCGGCCAGGCTGTCCGCAGCCTCAGCCCCCTGGGCGCAGGCAACATCAACCACACTTGGCTGGTGGTGCCGGAGCAGGGCCAGCCCCTGGTGCTGCAGCGGCTCCACCCACAGGTGTTCACCGACCCGCAGGCGGTCATGGCCAACATGCGCCTGGTCACCCGCCACCTGGCTGCGGCCGACCCGCCGATTACCTTCCGGCTGCGCACCAGCCCGGATGGGGCGGACTGCTTTGTCGATGCGGCCGGCTGCTGCTGGCGGCTGCTCTCGCACATCGGCCCGGCGCGCACCCTCGCACCGCCGCTGACCGCACCGCAGGTGCGCGCCATCGGCGGCCTGCTCGGCCGCTTCCACCGTCTCGTCACCGACCTCGACCCGGACTCGCTGGCCGACCCGCTGCCTGACTTTCACATCACCCCCCGCTACCTCGCCCAATACGACACCCTGGACCCGCGGCGGCCACCGCGCAACGAACTGGAGCGATTTTGCGCCGACACCATTGAAACCCACCGGTCGGGGGCCGGATCGCTCGAGGCGGCCCGCGACCGTTTGCGCCTGCAGGTGATCCACGGCGACCCGAAGAGCACCAACGTGCTCTTTGCCGCGGGCGAGGACCGGGCCATAGCCCTCATCGACCTGGACACGGTCAAGCCGGGACTGCTCCTCCACGACCTGGGCGACTGCCTGCGTTCCTGCTGCAACCGGCTGGGCGAGGAGGGGGAGCAGGGGGAGGGCGAGCTGTTCGCGGCGGACCTGTTCCAGGCCCTGCTCGCCGGCTACCGGGACACGGCCGGTGACCTGCTCGGCCCGGCGGATCGATCCTTCCTGGTGGAATCCGCCCGGCTGATCAGCTATGAACTGGGGCTGCGTTTTTTCACCGACCACCTGGCCGGCGACCGGTACTTCACCATCACCCGACCGGCTCAGAACCTGCACCGGGCCGCTGTCCAGTTCCGTCTGCACGCCTCCATCCAGCGGCAGCGGAGCGCGCTCGACGCGCTCGTCGCCAGCCTTTTCGCCTGAACCCGACACCCTTGCAATTGTCATCCGGGCGGTTTATAGCATGACCGCATGCTGTCCGGCCTCGCGGCCGGCCCCGCGGCCGCTGCGGAACTTCTGCGCCGGCCACCTGGACACTCACGAGGCACCCATGATCATCACCGCAGGCAGGACCGTTTCCATCACCTACACCCTCACCCTGGACAACGGGGACACCGTCGATGCCAGCGTGGACGGCGAGCCGCTCACCTACACGCACGGCACGGAGACACTCATCGCCGGCCTGGAGAAGGCCCTGGAGGGGTTGCGCCAAGGGGACAGCGCCACCGTGCACATCCCGCCCGAGGAGGGCTACGGCCCGGTGATCGAGGACGCCCTCATCGAGGTACCGCTGGCCCAACTGCCTCCCGAAGGACGTGCCGTGGGCGCACAGATCACCGCGGTCAGCCCGGAGGAGCACGAACTTACCGGCGTGGTCACCGCTCTCGACGAAACCACCGCCACGGTGGATTTCAACCATCCGCTGGCCGGCGAGTCGCTGCATTTCCAGGTGACCATCGTCGATGTGCAGTAACGTGCCGACGCGATTCGGCACCGTCCTGCGGCCATGAACCCTGTCTCGCCCTATCGTCTCATCGCCCGGTCGAGCGAGTGCGCGGCCCGCTGCGGTGAGGTCGCCACCCTGCACGGCACCTTTTCCACGCCGGTCTTCATGCCGGTGGGCACCCAGGCCACGGTCAAGGCCATGACCCCGGAGAACCTGGTCGAGGCCGGCGCGCAGATCATCCTCGGCAACACCTACCACCTGTTCCTGCGGCCCGGCCATGAGCTGATCCGCAGCTTCGGCGGGCTGCACCGGTTCATGCACTGGGATCGGCCGATCCTCACCGATTCGGGCGGGTTCCAGATCTTCAGCCTGCAGGATCTGGCGAAGATCACCGAGGAGGGCGCGACCTTCCGCTCGCACCTGGACGGCTCCCGCCAGTTCCTCAGCCCGGAGGACGCCATCCGCGTGCAGGAGGCGCTCGGCTCGGACATCATGATGGTGCTCGACGACCTGCATTCCCTACCCGGCCGACCGCGACACCGCCGCCCGGGCCACGGCTCTCACCGGCCGCTGGGCCAGGCGCTGCCGGGACGCGCAGCCCGACACCGGCCAGCTGCTGTTCGGCATCGTCCAGGGCGGCATGTACCCGGACCTGCGGCGTGCGGCCCTGGACCAACTGACCACCATCGGCTTCGACGGCTACGCCCTGGGCGGCTTGTCCGTCGGTGAACCCAAGGAGCTGATGCTCGAGATGCTGGCGGCCACGGCCGACCATCTGCCGGCCACCCACCCGCGCTACCTGATGGGGGTGGGCACGCCCGAGGACCTGGTCGAGGGGGTCTATCACGGCATCGACATGTTCGACTGTGTCATGCCCACGCGCAACGCCCGCAATGGAATGCTCTTTACTTCACAGGGCAGAGTTGTTATAAAAAACGCCTGCTTTCAGCAGGACCAGCGACCGCTGGATGAAAACTGCGGCTGCTACACCTGCCGCCACTTTTCGCGGGCCTATCTGCGGCACCTGTTCCAAAGCCGCGAAATCCTCGCCTACCAGCTGAACAGCATCCACAACATCTCGTACTACTGCACGCTGCTGGCCGGAATGCGGGACGCCATCCGGGCTGACCGGTTCCTGGCCTTTCGTCGTCAATTCTACGCGCAACGGAACCAACCGGGCGCTGAACACTAACCAACCGGAGGGATCTTCATGACTGGACTAGCATGGGCGGCCGACGCCCCGGCCGCTGCCGGCGGCATGGGCGCCATCGCCCAATTCGTGCCGCTGATTCTCATCTTTGTCGTTTTCTACTTTCTCCTTATTCGTCCCCAGCAGAAAAAGGCCAAAGAGCATCAGAACTACCTGGCCAACCTGAAGAAGGGTGACAAGGTCATCACCGGTGGCGGTATCCACGGCCAGATCGCCGGCATGACGGACAACATCGTCACTCTGGAGATCGCCGAGAACGTGCGCATCAAGGTGAACCGCGGCGCCATTGCCGGTTCAGCCTCCGATCTGGACAAGCAGGCTCCGGCCAAGGCCGGCGGCTGAGGCCTCCGGGGCTGCTGATTTTCATCGTGCATGAAAACCAACCGATCCGACTGACGACGGCGGGACCGGGCTGAACGGCCTTCGCGCCACCAACGCTGCGCCCCGACACAACGGCCGCACCGCCTTCCCGGCGTGCGGCCTTTTTCTTGCCCTGAGTACGGCCATGCCCGACCTTGTGTACAGCGCTCATACCGGCAGCCACCCGGTGCTGGTCACGGACGAAGGCGACCTCCGCTGCCTGCGCTTCGGCACCGGCGAACGGCAGAGCTGTATCGACCGGCGAACCCCGTGGGTGCTCCAGCTCGCCTACACCCGCTGGATGATGACCGCGCTGCTCCTGCCCCAAAACCCGCAGCGACTGCTCCTGTTCGGCCTGGGCGGCGGGGCCATGGTCCACTTCCTCCTTCACCACCTTCCCATGGCCCGCCTCGACGTGGTGGAAAGGGAGGGACTGGTCATTGACCTCGCCCGCCGCTTCTTCGCCCTGCCGCACCCCCCCGTCCTCCACCTGCACCACAGCGAGGCCTCCGCCTTCCTTGAGGAAACAGACACCTTCGCCTACCAGGTCGTCCTGGTCGACATCTTCGCGCCCGGGGCCATGGCCGCGCCGGTGTTCGATCCCGCCTTCCACCGCGCCCTCCTCGACCGGCTGGACGCTGACGGCGTACTCGCGGTCAACCTGTGGAGCGGCGACAAGGCGCGCTATGATCAGGCCCTGGCCGCACTGCAAGAGGCCAGCGGCGGCCAGCTGCTGCAGATGCCGGTGAGCCGGCGCAGCAACGTCATCGTCCTGGCCTTCCCCGGGGCCATCCCTCGCGCCGCGATCAAACGGGCGCAGAAGAGCGGCCCGCTCCACCAGAAGCGCTACCAGCTCGATTTCCCCCGCTACCTCAAACGGCTGCGACGCACCAACCGCTTTCCCTTCCTCGCCCGCCTGCTACCCTGAATCCTAGTCCACCCCGGCCCGCTGCCCCTGGCGCAGATCCGCTGCCGCCAGCATCGCCTGCAGCCGCCCACTCAGGTCGGCGGCCAGCCGGCCCCAACGCGGCGCCACCAGCAGGTCCGGATGGGCGGTGGCGCAGAGACGGTGCAGGGTGACGGCAGAGGGGATGGACGGCAGAAGGCGCACCAGCAGGCGCAGGTAGTCGTCCAGATTGAACACCGCCACCTGCCCCTGGTGATAGAGACGTTCCAGGGGCGTGTCGCGGATCACCTGCAGGTGGTGGAGTTTCAGGGCCTGCACGCCGAGCGCGCAGACGGTGCAGAGGCTGGCGCGCATGTCCTCCTCGCTCTCGCCCGGGATGCCGAGGATGAGATGCGCCCCCACCTCCAGGCCGGCCGCGTGCAGCCGCGCCACGGCGTCGACGAAATCCCCGTACCCGTGGTTACGGTTGAGCAGGCGCAGGCTCCGGGGGTGGATGGACTGCACCCCCAGTTCGACCAGGCAGTCCTTGCCGGTCTCGCGGCAGAGGGCAGCCAGGGCAGCGGGCAGGTCGGCGGCGATCGCATCCGGGCGGGTGGAGAGGATCAGGCCGACGCAGTCCGGCTCGGCGAGCACAGCGGCACAGAGCGGCAGCAGCTGTTCGGTGGCCAGGGCCGTGGGCGTTTCCTGCTGAAAATAGCCGAAAAAAGAGCTGAACCGGCCCCGCAGCAGCAGCCGCCGGCCGCGCTGGACCTGTTCCTCGAGCGAATCTGCACCACGCAGGCTGAAGGGGGTGAAGCTTTCCGCCCGGCAGAAGACACAGCCGCCACGGGCGCGGTTGGGGCAGGGGAGGCCCAGATGGAGCGGAATTTTGCCCACGGTGCGGCCGAAACGCTCACGGCAGTGGACGCTGAAGGTGCGCAGGCGGGGCGGAGACGCGGCCGTACACGCCTGCGCATCCGCACCTGCTTTGGCAGGGGACGAGGAACTCAGGGCAGGGGCGACCAGTAACGTTCGCCGGCGCAGGCCCGGCAGAGCAGCCGGCCGTCACGCTCGACCTCGCGGCAGTCCTGCACCCAGTCGCCGCAGTCGGCGCACGGTACCCGGCGCAGCGGTCGGCCCGGCAGGTCACAATCGCGCAGGGTGACCTGCACCTCCTGGAAGGTGAACAGCTCATCGAGCGTCATCCGCCGGTAGGCCTCGAGCTGTCGACGGTACTTATCCGTGATCTCCGGACAGTAGGTGTCGGCCAGAGCCCGCGCCTCCTCACGCGCGGTCACCCGCACCGCCCGGCCGCTCTCCAGGTTGACGAAGGTCGCGGCCATGATGCCGAAATCGACCCAGCGCAGGGAACGCTTGCCCAGACTGCAGCCGGTCACCGACTGGATGGCGTCGGTGGCGCAGCGGTCGATCTCCACGAGCACGTAGAGCTTCTTGCGGTCGGCGCCCTTGGGGTCGTCCAGACCAATGTACGCCAGCCCGGCCATGGCCATGCGCACACCGATCACCTGGCCGGCACAGAGGTGCCCGTGAATCTTCGTGGATATCGCAAGCAGTTCGTCAAAGGATTGCATGGCGTGGGTCCCGGATGGTGTGCGGTCAAGGCGCCGGCCGGCTGTCGGCGGACGCACAGGCGGGCAGCTTACCCGTCGGCACCGGGCCTGTCAATCGGCGCTCACCCGCCGGTCGGCGATGACCAGGGGCAGCTGATGGGCGATGGCGGTGAACAGTTCCCGGCAGAACCCGCACTGGTCACAGCGGTTGTCGCACTGGGCGAGCATGGCGGCGAAGTCGAAGGAGAGCATGCGGTTGTCCACGTGGAGCCGCTCCGCCAGCCAGGCGACGGCGTCGAGCAGGTCGAGCAGGTTGCCGTCGTAACGCCGCGCACGGTAGGCGGTGATGGCCCTCATGAGGAACCCGGGCCCCAGGGTTCGGCCGCAGAGCTTGATCGTGTCCACGTGGTAAAGGTAGAGGTCGACATCCTCCGGCCGGATGAAGGGCGACTGCAGGAGCCGGTGGGGCTGCTCCTCGAGGATGCGGATACAGCCGGCGCGGCAGTTGAGGTCGTGGGTCAGGTCCCGGCCGTCCAGATTGGCCAGGGCGATGTAGGCGTCGTGGGAGAGTTTGCACGGACAGTGCGGCAGGCAGCCCTCGTTGGCGAGCAGCTCGATGCGGATGCCCGGGTGCTGTTCGCGCAGTTGCTGGGCGAGCGCTGCCAGCCGGTCCAGGTCGCGGTTGAGCGATCGGTCGAGGATGATTCGGGCCGGGGTGCGGAAGCCGGTCTCCCGGATGTAGGCGAGCTGGGCCTCGACCTTGGCGAAGCTGTCGAGCATGGTGTTGACCCCGGGCACCGCCTCCAGTCGGGCAGCCACCTCAGGGGCCTCGTCGGCCAGCCGCTGCAGCAGGTAGTAGTCACAGTAGACGATACCGTCGACCAACCCCCGGTCGAGCAGTCGGGAGAGGGTGCGCACCATCGGCCGCAACCCCTGCTCGGCGACGAGCAGGCGCGGGTCGTGGAAACGGCTGTTGAGCAGGGCGTATTTGCGTACGTCGGGCAGCCGGGCCAACCCGGCGAATCGCTCCGCCCGCGCGTCGGCGGCGGCCACCCGGACACGGCTGTCGAGACAGGGCTCGTGCTCCAGGCTGAAATGGACGCTGTCCAGGTCGGCCGCGCACTGCTCGAGGAAGGCAACGTAGTGCTCGTCCGGGAGGAAGGGCACGTTCAGGATAGGGGTCATGCAGGCTCTATCTTCTTGCGTAGAATGGTCGCTGGCTCCACCTCCGCAAGCGGCGGGTCGGTGTGCAGCCGCACCAGCCGGCCGGGGTGGGCGCGGTCGAGCGGCGTGCCGTCCTCGGCCCACAGTCCGGTGATGGTCACGATTTCCGGTTCAATGGAGCGGCCGAGGTATTCGAGATGATCGCCCGGGGCGATGGAATGCCGCGTTTCGACCGCAAGCGGCGTGGCCGAGCTGACCACAGCCGCCGGCACCCAACTCTGCTCCAATCGCATTGTATCATAAAGCATGTCGCCACTTGAAGGGTGTGCGGAAAAAAAGTTCTCGCTCTGGCCGCGGGTGCCGATCTTCTCCATTTCCCGGCGAAAAGCTGCCGGCAGGACGAGGTCCGCGGGCGATCGGCCGGCAGCGAGCTGTTCGCCGATCCAGTCCAGGGCAAGCCGGTAGAGGCGCACAACCGCGCCCACGTAGCCCACGGATTTCATCCGCCCTTCGATCTTGACCGCGTCCACGCCGGCGTCCACCAGTTCCGGCAGGCGGAGCAGCAGGCAGAGGTCACGGGAGTTGAAGATATAGGTGCCGCGCTCGTCCTCCTCCACCGGGAAGTACTGGCCGGGCCGCTTCTCTTCGACCAGCGCGTAGCGATAGCGGCAGGGGTGGGCACAGTCGCCCTGGTTGGCGTTCCGGCCGGTGAAGTAGCTGCTCAGCAGGCAGCGGCCGGAATAGGAGATGCACAGGGCGCCGTGGACAAAGACCTCCAGTTCGGCCCCGGTACCGCTGCCGATGGCGCGGATCTCTTCCAGGCCGAGTTCACGGGCCAGGTTCAGCCGCCGCACCCCCTGGCTGGCCCAGAAGCGGGCGCTGGCCGCATTGGTGACGTTGGCCTGGGTGGAGAGGTGAATCGGCAACTCCGGCACCACCTGTGCAGCCAGGGTGAGAACGCCCGGGTCGGCGACGATCAGGCCATCGGCGCCGGCGTCGCGGAGTTCCCGCAGGTACGGCTCCAGGTTCATAAAATCGCGGTTATGGGCGAAGATGTTGACCGTGACGTAGGCCTTGACGCCGTGGTCGTGAGCGTGGGCCAGGGCTCGACGCAGTCCGGCGGCGTCGAAATTGGCGGCCCGGGCGCGCAGGCTGAAGTCCCGGCCGCCCAGGTAGACGGCGTCTGCGCCATAGCGCACGGCGGTGATGAGTTTCTCGTGGCTGCCGGCCGGGGCCAACAATTCGGGGAGACGCCAGGCGCGGCGGCCGGACGGGGATGCATCGTTCATGGCAAGGACAAGGGAAAATGGTTGATGAAAACAATTGCCGGCCGGCCCCTCTCCCGGCCCTGCGGCATGGAAAGGGGTCGGCCGGGGCAGGAACAGCTGCGCGGCGGACGGCACATGAGGTATTGCTTGAACGAAACCTGTGACTGATTTACAGTTTCAGCAGACGAAACTGCAGGGACCGTCATCCCACCCGGGTCCGCCGGGATCGACCTCACAGGATGGAAGGAGGAGTGTATGCTGAAGAAGAGCTATTCGAAAACCGGTGCGGTCTGCCGCGTCACCTTCAAGTACGACAACGAGGAGCAGGCCGGCAGCGCTGTCCTGGCCGGCGAGTTCAACGGCTGGTCGCTCGCGGATTCGCCGATGAAGAAACTCAAAGACGGCAGCTTTTCCGCCACCCTGTCCCTGCCGGCCGGCCAGTCCTACCGGTTCCGCTACGTGCTCGACGGCAACGTCTGGGTCAACGACCCGGCCGCCGACAGCTACGCGCCCAACGAGTACGGCGAGGAAAACTCCGTCCTCACCACCTGAACCACCGACCGCCGCGCCCGCAGGTAGACCCGGCTAGAAGCAGTCGCCCACGCGGGCGCGGTGGTAGTCGTTCTTCAGCGCCACATACCGTTTCCACGAGGCCTGCATCTCCAGCACCTGCGCCTCAGTGACCTCCTTGACCACCTTGGCCGGCGTGCCCATAATGAGCGAGCGGGCCGGAAAATGCTTGCCCGGGGTGACCACCGAGCCGGCGCCGACAATCGATTCGCGGCCGATGACCACGCCGTCGAGGAGGATCGCGCCCATGCCGATCAGGCAGAGGTCGCCCACGGTGCAGCCGTGCAGGATGACCCGGTGGCCCACGGTCACCTCGCTGCCGATGATGGTCGGGTAGCCGTCCTCACCGCTCCGCTCCTCCCCCTCGTGCTGGGTGATGTGGACGATGGTGCTGTCCTGGATGTTGGTGCGGGCGCCGATGCGGATGGCATGCACGTCCCCGCGCACCACCGTGTTGTACCAGAGGGACACGTCCTCCCCCAGCACCACGTCACCGATCAGGGTGGCGTTGGGCGCTACCCACCCGCCTGTGCCCACCTGCGGCTGATAGTCACGATACGGCAGAATCATATTCCCCCTCGCTTGGTTCAGATTGCGACGCCGACCAGTGCTGCACGCCGGCCATCAGTTGCGGAATCCGTTCGATCCCCTCGTCATCACCCCGGTCGATCATCCCGGCCAGGGCGCCGTTGAACATGACCCCGATACGGTCCGACAGGGCCAGCGCCTCGTTCAGGTCGCCGGTGACCAGTACGATGCCCGCCTCCGCCCGCGCTTCGAGCAGCAGCCGCCAGATCTCCCCGGTGGCGGCGATGTCCAGCCCCTGGGTCGGCTGCTCGGCCACGATCAGCCTCGGCTTGCGGAAGAACTCGCGCGCCAGCACCAGTTTCTGCAGGTTGCCGCCGGACAGCTGCCGGGCGAGCGCACCGAGTTCCGGCGGCCGCACATCAAAGGCCTCGAGCAGCCGGCCGGCCGCATCCGCAGCCCGGTGCCGCTGCAGCCAGCCCCCCGGGCAGAACCCCGCCCGGGTGGTGAGGAGAAAGTTGTCGAGCAGGTCCAGACCCGGGCAGGTGGCCAGCCCCTGGCGGTCCTCGGGAATATAACTGAGCCCCTTCTCCCGGTCCCGGCGGGCAAAAAACGGACCCCACTCCTCGCCAAGAATCCGCACCGAGCCGGATTGCGGCCGCCGCAACCCGCAAATCGTCTCCACCAGCGGCTTCTGGCCGTTGCCCGCCACCCCGACCAGTCCCAGGATCTCGCCCTGGCGCACCTCGAAATCCACCCCGCGCAAGCCGTCGCCGCTCAGTCCCGCCACCTGGAGGACGGTCTGGCGGCAGGGCACCCGTTCACGCTCCACTTGGAGCAGCACCGGCCGGCCGACCATCCTGCGGGCCAGTTCACCGGTGGAGGGCACCTCGGTCGCGGCCATGCTGTCGATCACCGCACCGCGGCGAAGAATGGCAATGTCCTCCGCTGCGGCCAGCACCTCCTCGAGCTTGTGACTGATGAACACCACCGCCTTGCCCAGGGCGGTCATCCGCCGCATGGCCGCGAACAGTCCGGCAGCCTCGGTGGGGGTGAGCACCGCGGTCGGTTCATCAAAGATAAGGACCGTGCTCCGCCGGTACAAGAGCTTGAGGATTTCGACCTGCTGCTTTTCGCCCATGGACAGCTCGGCCACCCGCGCCTCGGGCCGCACCATTATGCCGTAGTCACTGGCCAGGGCCGCCACCCGGGCGTGCATGGCCCCCTGGCCCAGCCAGAAGAGGCCGGGCTGGCCGAGCACGACGTTTTCCGCCACGCTCATCGCCTCGACCAGCTTGAAGTGCTGGTAGACCATGCCGATGCCGGCCTCGATCGCCTGTTCGGTGGAGGTGAAGACCACCGGCTCGCCCTGCAGGAGGATGCGGCCGCTGTCCGGCCGGATCTGGCCGGCAAGGATGGACATCAGGGTCGACTTGCCGGCGCCGTTCTCGCCGAGCAGGGCGAGGATGCGGCCGGCCTGGATGTCCAGGGTGATGTCCCGGTTGGCCTGCACCGGGCCGAAGGCCTTGCTGATGCCCTCCAGGCGGATGATCGGGGTCCGGTCGGTCATCGGCTAGCGTCCGGCCGCCAGCGGCTGGACGAACCGGGACTCGGCGTCCCAGGGGAAAAGGATCCAGGTGTCCTGGCTGACCTCGGTGATGAAGGTGTCCACCTGCTCGCGGCCGGCCGGCTTGGCGTAGATCGTGGCGAAATGTGCCCGGGGCACCATCTCCCTGACGATTCTGGCGGTGCGGCCGGTGTCCACCAGGTCGTCGACGAGCAGCCAGCCATCGCCGTCGCCGGCAAACCCCTTGAGCACCTCGGCCTCGCCCTTCTTGTCCTTCCAGTCGTAGCTGGAGATGCAGATGGTGTCCACCAGGTGGATGTCCAGTTCGCGGGCGACAATGGCCGCGGGCACCAGGCCGCCGCGGGTGATGGCAAGGATGCCCTGGAAGTAGCCCCGGTCGAGCAGCCGCCAGGCGAGCGCCTTGGCATCGCGGTGCAGCTGTTCCCAGGAGATGGCATAGGTTTTCCGGTAGGTGGGGTTTAAAGCCATGATGGTTCGACCTCCGTGAAGGAACGGATCAGGAACAGGCCAGCCTCAGGCCGGCGGCTCGATGTTCGTGCCGAGCGCGGCCGGGGCCGGAGCGGATCGCCGCCGCCCGGACGAGAACACGAGTACGGCCACGGTAAGCACGTAGGGGAGCATGAGCAGCAGAGAGGAGGGCAGGGTGGTGCCGGCCGCCTGCAGCCGGAGCTGCAGGGCCATGATGCCGCCGAACAGGTAGGCGCCGAACACCGCCCGGCCCGGTCGCCAGAAGGCGAAGATCACCAGGGCGACGGCGATCCAGCCGCGGCCGGCGGTGAGGTTGTTGGTCCACAGGTGGGTGTAGGCGAGCGACAGGTAGGCCCCGCCCAGCCCCATGAGGAAGCCGCCGGCCACCACCCCGACCCAGCGGCAGGCCACCGCGTTCAGGCCGGCGGCCACGGCGGCGCCGGGGAACTCGCCCGCGGCCCGCAGGTGGAGGCCGGGGCGGGTCTTGGTGAAAAACAGCCAGAAGAGCGGCGGCAGCAGGTAGCTGAGGTAGACGAGCGGGTCGTGCACGAACAGGATCGGCCCGAGCACCGGGATCCCGGCCAGCACCGGCACGGGCAGGGGCGCGAAACCCGGCGCGGCCTGGCCGACCAGGCCGGTGCCGAGGTAGTTGGCGAGCCCGGTGCCGAGCAGGGTCAGGGCCAGGCCGGAGACCACCTGGTTGCCCTGGAACACGAGGCAGACCACCCCGTGCAGCGAGGCGAACAGCCCCCCGGCCAGGCCGGCGGCGACAAAGGCCAGCCATGGGCTGCCGGTCAGGCGGGCGGTGACGAACGCGGCCAGGCAGCCGACGAGCATCACCCCCTCGACGCCGAGGTTGAGCACGCCGGTCTTCTCGGTGCACATCTCCCCCAGGGTGGCGTAGAGCAGCGGTGTGCCGGACACCACCGCCGCGGCCAAGAGGGGCACAAGCAGTTCGGCGTTCATGGCTGCCTCGCCGGGACGATGCGGTAGGTGAGGAAAAAGGTGCCGGCCAGCACGGTCAGCAGGATCAGTCCCTCGATAATCGAACCGAAGGCGGCCGGTACCTGCAGGTCGAGCTGCAGGTGTTCGACCCCGACGCGCAGGCCGGCGAGCAGGAAGGCGCTCAGGCCGATGTAGAGGGGCTTGAGCCGCGCCAGCCAGGCGACGACGATGGCGGTGTAGCCGTAGCCGGCCATGATCGAGGGCTGCAGCCGGCCGAGCGAGGCCGAGGCCTCGATGCAGCCGGCCCAGCCGGCCAGTCCGCCGCCGAGCACCATGACCAGCAGGGCCAGCCGGTCGTAGGGCAGGCCGGCGTAGCGGGCGGCGCGGACATTGTCGCCGCAGGCGCGCAGCTCGTAGCCGAAGCGGCTGAAGCGAAACAGCACCCACACCGCCGCGCCCAGGACCAGGCAGTGCACGAGGCCCCAGTTGACGCTGGTCGCGCCGATGGTGCCGAGCAGGGCCGCCTCCGGGAAGGCCGGGGTCATGGGGAAGCCGGATGGGTCCTTCCACACGCCGTAGACGAGGAATTCGAGCAGGAGAATGGCGATGTAGTTGCCCATCAGGGTGACGATGATCTCGCTCGCCCCGAGGCGCTGGCGGAGGATGGCCGGGATCAGCCCCCAGAGACCGCCGGCCAGGCAGGCGACACCGATCATCAGCGGCAGGAGAAGGAATTTGGGCAGGCCGGGCAGGGAGAGGGCGACCCAGGTGGCGCCGATGGCGCCCAGGGCGAACTGGCCTTCGGCACCGATGTTCCAGATCTGCAGGCGAAAGGCCACCGCCACCCCGAGGGAGCAGAGGAAGAGCGGGATGGCCTTGAGCAGGCAGTCCTCGATGGCCCAGGTGGAACCGAAGGCCCCGAGCACCAGCACCTTGAGGCCGGCGAGCGGGGAGACGCCCTGCACGGTGAGCAGCAGCAGGCTGAGGGCCAGGGCAAGGAGCGCGGAGCCGCTCACCACCAGCGCACCGCGCCAGCCCGGACTCGCGGGTCTGCGGACGACGCGCAGCATCACCGACGAAACAGGGGCTGAGGCAGGTGGGCGGGGCTGTGCATGCCGGACCTACTCGGTGGTGCCGACCACGCCCTGCACGAACCAGTTCATGCCGAGCAGTTCCTGGTCCGTGGCCACCGCGCCGGCGGGGATGCGCACCGTGCCCTGCTGGTCGGCGATCGGCCCGGCAAAGACCCGCTCCCGGCCGGCGACGATCTCCGCCCGCCTGGCCTGCACCCGCTCCTGCACCGCCGGCGGCACCATGGGCCCGAAGGGGGCCAGGTCGACCACGCCCTCGGCCAGGCCCGGCCAGTCGCTGGAGGCCTTCCAGGTGCGGTTCTGCACCTGTTCGACCACCTGGCGGTAGTACGGCGTCCAGTTCCACACCGGCGCGGTCAGGTGGGCCTTGGGCGCGAAGCGGCTCATGTCGGTGTTGTAGCCGATGGAGTACACGCCGCGCTCCTGGGCGGCCTCCTGCGGCCCGGGTGAATCCTGGTGCTGGGCGATGACGTCGGCGCCGACGTCGAGCAGGGATTTGGCCGCCTCCTTTTCCTTGGCCGGGTCGTACCAGGTCTTGGTCCAGACCACGCGCACGGTCGCCTTCGGGTTGACCGAACGCGCCCCCAGGGTGAAGGCGTTGATGCCGCGGATCACCTCCGGGATGGGAAAGGCGGCCACATAGCCGAGCACCCCGGAGTTGCTCATCGAACCGGCGACCATGCCGGAGAGGTAGCGGGGCTGGTAGATGCGGCCGAAGTAGTTGCCCATGTTGGCCGCGGTCTTGAAGCCGGAGCAGTGCATGAACACCGTGTCCGGGAACTGCCGGGCCACCTTGAGCATGGAATCCATGTAGCCGAAGCTGGTGGCGAAGATCAGGTCGAATTTCTTGCGGGCCATGGTCTGGATGACCCGCTCGGAGTCCGGTCCCTCGGCCACCGCCTCGACGTAGGAGGTGCTCACCCCGTCCATGGCCTCGATCACCTGGCGGGCCTGCTCGTGGGCGTGGGACCAGCCGGCGTCGCCCACCGGCGAGACGTAGATGAAGCCCACCTTGAGTTCCCGCTCCGCGGCCAGAGAAAGACTCGCAACCGGTGCGAACAGCAGCATGATGCACAACACGATGATCCGCATGGGTCCCTCCCTGGGTGGTAGTGGTGCGGCGCACGAACCGGCCCGGACGCACCAGGCGGCCGGCTGCCCTCTGGCCTGTATACGGAATCGGGGTGCGGGTGTCAAACGAAAAGCCGGCGGCCCTTCCGGGGGTGCGGGCGACCGCCGCAGGGGGGCTGCAACCGGCTGGGCCGGCTTCAGGAGAAGCGGAGGTGTTGGCTGAAGAAGGGGCGGTACTCGTCCGCCCGGTGGCTGACATAGAGGATGGTGCACAGGTCGCGGCCGGCGACCGAGGCGAGGAAGTCGAGCAGGGCACCGCGGTGGTGCTCGTCCAGTCCCTGGGTGGGCTCGTCCAGCACCAGCAGCCGCGGCGCCTTGATGAGCGCCCGGGCAAGCAGCAGCAGCCGCTGTTCGCCGTAGCCGAGCCCGCGGAAGGAGGTTCCGGCCCGGTGGGCCAGCCCCACCCGGCCGAGCCAGCGGCGGGCCAACTCCTCGTCGCCGGCCGTGGGTCGGGTGTACAGGCCAATGGAGTCGTACAGGCCGGAGAGCACCACGGCCAGGGCGCTGCCGGCCACCCGGTGGTTGCGGTGCAGGTCTCCGCTGACAATGCCCATGTGGCGCTTCAAGTCCCAGATGGACTCGCCGCTGCCCCGCCGCCGGCCGAAAACGGTCAGGTCGTTTGCGTAGCAGAGCGGGTGGTCGCCGGTGAGGATCTGCAGCAGGGTCGACTTACCGCAGCCGTTCGGGCCGGTAATCAGGGTGTGGTCGCCGCGGCGGATCTCCAGGTCAAGACCGTTGAACACCTCCACCTGGCCGTAGCGGGCAAAGCCGCCGCGCAGGCTGATCAGGGTGTCGGCACCGTTGTCCGCGGTGCGCCGCTCGGCCCGCAGTTCCTCGACACTCACCCGGAACAACCCCTCCGGCCGTTTGAGCGCCGCCCGGACCTCGGACCGTACCGTGGCCGCGTCTCCCTGCACGACCAGCCGGCCATCCCGGAGCGCGGCCAGGTGGGTGCACCAGGCCGGGATGTCCGCCTGGTTGCCGACGAACAGCAAGAGCCCCAGGCCGCGGTCGGGCAGGCCGGCGAGCACCCGGTCGAGCTCGGCGCAGGCCGCCTGGTCGAGCCCCTCCCAGGGATTTTCGATCACCAGAAGGGGGACGCCGCGGGTCAGCTGGGCGAGCAGGAGGAGCTTGCGCGCCTGGCCCGAACTCAGCTGGCGGTAGCCCTTGTCCAGGTGCGGCCCGAGCCGGAACAGGTCGATCAGCGCACGGTGTTCCTCCACCCGGGTGAGAAAGGCGCGGGCCGGGGTGCCCGGGTCGAGCCGGTCGAGGAAGTCAGTGTCATCGCGGCGCAGCTCCGCCTCGTACAGCTCCTGCTGGCCGCGGAAGGAGATCACCCCGATATCCCGGGGCAACTCCAGCCGGCGGGCGGTGTACGCGGTCTCGGTGCCGCCGAGGACAGCACTGAACCGCTCCATGCCCGAGCCGGTCCCGCCCAGGCAGCACCAGGCCTCACCGGCGCGGAGGGTGAAGCGGTCGATGTGCAGGCCTGTGGCGCGCAGCCCCTCGATCTCGATCATTGCCCGGCCTCCTGCCGCACCAGTTGGCCGTGGGGCCAGCTGGGGGTGTTGATCGGCTCACCCAGGCCGGCAAGCACGAGCCGGTTGCGCAGTTCGAGCAGCCGGGCCACCAGGGCCGGTTCGGCCCGGGCGTAGGCCTCGTCGTCGGCCACCCGCCTGACGACGATGCCGAGCAGCTCGGTGATGGCGTTGCCCACCGAGTTCTGGCTGATGGTGACGATCAGCCGGCCGCCATCGTCGCGGTAGAGCAGCTGCTTGTAGGCCGGCCGCCAGCGGATCTCGTTGGCGATGAGCGGGTCCTCGAGCACCATCAGCCTGAGGATGCGGGCGGCGCGGTGGAATTCGTCGCTGTAGAGGAGCACGTCCTCGATCTGGTCCGGGTAGCGGGCTCCCTCCGGGACACGAGTCTCGCTGGTGGCCACCAGCCCGAAGAAGGTGCGGTAGAAATCGAGGAATCCCTCGAGCACCATGTCGTACTCCTGCCAGAAGCGACCGCTCTCCAGGGCGCGGGCGCCGCCGCGCACCCGCCAGCTGGGCAGTCCCTGCGGGTAGCCGGTGACCTTGAGCTGCGCCTCGTCCGCGGGCACGGGTTCGAGGATCTCCAGGTCGAGGATCTCGAAAAAGCGCAGGTAGACCTGGGCCAGGTACTGGAGAAACAGGCCGTGGTTGCCGCTGTCGGTGAGGTTGGGGTCGTCGGCCGCGGCGGCCGGGGCCGTACGCAGTTCCTCCTGGGCAAACACCAGGAAATGGTTGTGCACCATGCGGATGCTCGGCACGCCCGGCTTGGCCAGCGGCCAGGTGGCGTCCAGGCTCGCCTCGCCGCAGAAGAGCAGGTGTTCCTCAGGGTCCGGGTACTTTTCGAGCATATAGGCGAACACCACCTGGGTCATGCGGCTGAAGACGATCTTCTCGCGCCGGTCCAGCTGGTCGCGGCGCACCGGCCGGCCGAGCGGATCGAGGATCTTCTGCGAACTGTCGAGGATGATCGAGGTATCAAACAGGTTGGAGTGGCCGATGGCCTTGCGGTACATGAGAAAGTTCTCGGGCGTGCGCAGCAGGCCGTTCTCCCGCGCCAGGTGGCGCAGGTTGCAGGGGCTGTTGAAGAATTCGGTGGGCGTCACCCCCTGGGGGATGGCCAGGGGGATGCGCCGGTGGGGGGTGGTCACTTGCCGCGGGACGCCGTGCATGATCGCTCCTCCTGGCCGGGGCCGTGCGGGTTGGTGGCGGATGCCGGTCGGGGCCGGCGGTTGTTCTCAGGCGACCGGGTGGTAGTGGACATACACCCGGCGCATGAACTCGACCTGGCTGAGCAGCCGCTGCTCCACCTCGGTGGCGATGCGGTGGCCGTCGCGAACGCTGATCCCGCCGTCCACGCCGATGGTCAGGTTGGCCACCAGCCAGGGCCCGAACCGGTGGGCGTGCACCTCCTCGATGGCCAGCAGGCCGACAACATCCTCCAGGCTGGCGCGGATCTCCCGTTCCAGTTCGCGGCCCGGTACGGTATCCATCAGGTCGGCGGTGGCCGAACGGAGGATCTCCACGCCGGTGTGGAGGATGATCAGGCTGACCACCGCCCCGGCCAGCGGGTCCACCCAGGGGTGGCCCAGACGGGCAAAGAGGATGCCCACGGCCGCGGCCGACGAGGCAAAGATGTCGTTGCGGTGGTCCTGGGCCAGGGCCAGCACCGCGCTGTTCTTGACCCGGCGGCTGATACCGTAGGTCCACACGGTCAGGCCGAACTTGACCAGCACCACCGAAAGGGCCACCCACAGGGCCAGGCTCCCGGTGCCTCCCTCCTCCGCGGGTGCGGTGAGCAGTTCATGCACCGTGGCCACGGTGTGCCAGAAAATGGCGATGGCGGTGGTGATGACAAAGGCGCCGACCACCACCGCGGCGACGCTCTCCAACTGGTCGTGGCCGTAGGGGTGCTCGTGGTCGGCGGGCTTGGCCGAGAGGCGGACGAAAATGCTGACCACCACGCCGTAGGCCACGTCCGAGGTCGAGTTGATGCCGTCGGCCAACAGCGCCGGGCTGGCGCCGAGGATGCCGACTGTGCATTTGAGCACAGCGAGCAGGATGTTGGCCGCCAGCCCGACCTGTACGGCCAGCATGGACTGAAGGCGACGTTTGCCCGCGGCAAGGATTTCCGATGGTTCGTTCATACGGCTCGACGGAGAAGAGGGAAGGACGCACCGGCGCACCGCGCGACCGGAAATGAGGGTATTGTATACCCGAAAGCGGGCGGGAAGAAAGCGCATTTTGTCGCAGGCACCTTGGCGCAGCGGGTCGCCGCCGGTAAAACCGCTTGCCTCGCCGGCCTCCTGCCGGTAATCGTGCCTTGTCCGGACCGCGCATCTCGCGCCACGCCGGTTTCCCCAGGAGGAACCCTATGATTGAGCGGATCGAACACGACACCATGGGTGCGGTCCGCGTCCCGGCCGATCGGCTGTGGGGCGCGCAGACCGAGCGCAGCCGCACCAATTTCCGCATCGGCGCGGAGCGGATGCCCTTGGCCCTGATCCACGCCCTGGCAAGGGTGAAGCGGGCCTGCGCCGTGGTCAACCATCGTCTGGGCCGGCTGTCGGCCGAAGCGCGCGACCTGATCGTGCAGGTCTGTGACGAGATCCTCACCGGCCGCCACGACGACGAGTTCCCGCTGTCGGTCTGGCAGACCGGCAGCGGCACACAGACGAACATGAACGTCAACGAGGTGATCGCCAACCGCGCCGCCCAGATCGTCCACGGCCGCGCTGGACCTGGTACGGCCGATCCACCCGAACGACCACGTGAACCTGTCACAGAGTTCGAACGACGTCTTCCCCACGGCCATGCACGTGGCCGCTGTCTCTGCCCTCGAGGACCGACTGCTGCCGGCGCTGGCCGACCTGCACCGCACCCTGGACGCGAAGGCCGCCGAATTCGCCGGCATCGTCAAGATCGGCCGCACCCACCTGCAGGACGCCACGCCGCTGACGCTCGGCCAGGAGGTGGGCGGCTGGGCGGCGCTGATCGCCAGTTCCACCGCCCAGATCACCGGCGCCCTCGACCCGTTGCGCGCGCTCGCCATCGGCGGCACCGCAGTGGGCACCGGCATCAACGCCCCGACCGGCTTCAGCGCGGCCGTGGCCGCCCAGTTGAGCCGGGATACGGGCCGGACCTTCCGGCCGGCCGCGAACCCCTTCCACGCCCTGAGCGCGCACGACCCGCTGGTGTTCGCCTCAGGCGCGCTCAAGGGACTGGCCGCCAACCTGATGAAGATCGCCAACGACGTGCGCTGGCTGGCCAGCGGCCCGCGCTGCGGCCTCGGCGAAATCAGCATCCCGGCCAACGAGCCGGGCAGCTCGATCATGCCCGGCAAGGTCAACCCGACCCAGGCCGAGGCCCTGACCATGGTCGTCTGCCAGGTGTTCGGCAACGACACAACCATCGGCTTTGCCGCCAGCCAGGGCAACTTTCAGCTGAACGTGTTCAAACCGGTGCTCATCCACGCCTTCCTGCAGTCGGTGACACTCCTGGCCGACAGTGTGCGCTCGTTCGACCGCCACTGCGTGGCCGGCATCCAGCCGGTGCGGGAGCGCATCGAGGACAACCTGCGCCGCTCGCTCATGCTGGTCACCGCCCTCAACCCGCACATCGGCTACGAACAGGCCGCGGCCATCGCCAAAAAGGCCCAGGCCGACAACCTCTCCCTGCGCGAGGCAGCGGTGGCCCTGGGAATCCTCAGCGGTGCGGAGTTCGATCGGCTGGTGCGGCCCGAGGCCATGGTCGGCCCGACCCCGCCGACCGCGCCCTGAACCGGCGCGGCCGAGGAAAACCTTGTCGCCGCGGCGGCTTGCCCCTATACTGCCCCTGTGCACGACCGCCGCGTTTCGCATCGAACTCCGCCCTCTTCCCGGTGTCCGCATGGCTGCCCCCATCTCGCTCATCGATGTCATCAACCGGTTCATCGCCGCGGACACCATCACCCTGCCGGTGTTCAACAATGCCGCCGTCCGCCTGCAGATGGAGTTGGTCAAACCGGAGCCGGACCTGCGGGTGATCGAGCAGGTGATCACCTCGGACCAGGCCCTGTCCAGCCAGGTCTTAAAAATCGCCAACTCGGCCTTCTACCGGGGCCTCATCGAGGTGGGTACGGTGCGGGCGGCGATCATCCGCCTGGGTATGCGCGAGATCGGCCGGATCGTGCTCATGGCCGCCTCGCGGCAGCACTTCCGCAGCAGCGACAGGATCATCGGCGTGGTCATGAAGAAACTCTGGCAGCATTCGGTGGGCTGCGCCTACGGCACGGCCTGGCTGGCGCGGCGGCGCGACTACGGGGTGGAACAGAGCCAGGCCTTTTTCGGCGGCCTGTTCCACGATGTGGGCAAATTGTTCGTGCTCATGGTGATCGAGCAGATCAAACGGAAGAACAAGGCACTCAAGCTCACCGACACCCTGCTCACGGAGGCCATGAACCGGCTGCACGCGCATGAGGGCAGCCGACTGCTCACCCAGTGGAACATGCCCGAGCACCTGCACGTGATCGCCCGGGACCACCACGCGGTGGAGATCGACGGGCAGAACCGCCTGCTCCTGCTGGTGCGCATGGCCAACCTGGTCTGCCGCAAGCTGGGCATCGGCCTGGCCAAGGACGGCTCGCTGCTCCTGGCCGCCACGCCCGAGGCGCAGTTGCTCAACCTGGCGGAGAGCGACCTGGCCGAACTGGAGAATGCCCTCGAGGACACGCGCGTACTCAGCAGTTGAGGCCGGGAAGTCGCTGGCGGAGGAGTTCCCGGTCGATGGGCTGTTTGCGACCGTCCTCGCATAGCGACACATAGGTGAAGGCCGCCTCGGTGACCTTGAACAGGGTGAAGCGGTCCTCGCCCGTCCCGAGCACCGGCCGCACCCAGACCTCGAGCAGGATGGTCACCGAGGTGGTGCCGATGCGCACCACCCGGCCGTGACAGCAGACCACGTCGCCCACCCGCACCGGCTTGATGAACTTCATGCTCTCCACCGCCACCGTGGCCGTGCGCGTCCGGGTCACCTCCTTGGCGAGGATGGAGCCGGCAATGTCCATCTGCGACATGATCCAGCCGCCGAAGATGTCGCCGTTGAAACTGGTGTCGGCCGGCATGGGCATGGTGCGCAGGAGCATCTCACCCTGCGGTCCGCCGTTTTCCGGAATCGTCGTCATCGTTGCTGTCCCCCGGTGGTGTTTGCTGGTGTAGCCGGTCCTTTCCTATAGTGGATTTTTCCCTCGCCGCAAACGGCGAAAACCGCACTGATTCCGCTGGCACCGGCTGCCGGCGGCGACTATAGTGCGATTTCCGCACCGGACCCCGGTGCGCTATCCCCTTAACCTCAGAGGAAAAGGAGCCGCTCATGCACATCGACTGGGCCTACCTGAGAAAGGGCTGAACCTCGTGCCAGCGGGCACAGGATGTGCTCAATCGCAACAGTATCGCCTGCGAAACGGTCGCGGAAGCCCGCAAGGCGTCGCTGGCCGAGGAGGAGGCCTGGCAGGTGCTCTCCGCCGCCCGGGAGATCATCGTCGCCAAAGGCAAGAAGCGGCTGGTGTTCGATCCGCGCCGGGACAGCCGGGAGACGATCCTCAAGGAAACCCTGGGCCGCTCCGGCACCCTGCGCGCCCCCACCCTGCGCATCGGCGACCGACTGCTGGTGGGCTACAACGACGAGCTGTACGCGCAGTTCGGAACCTGACATCGGACTATGACCGCTTTTCTTGACCAATTGGCCGGAGCGCTGGCAGAGATCGAGCACGATGGCCAGTTGCGCCGGCTCGTGCCGGTCACCCACCTGGACCGGGGCCGCATCGACATCGACGGCCGCACCTGCCTCAACCTGGCCGGCAACGACTACCTCGGCCTGGCGGCCAACCACGCCCTGCTGCGCGCCTTCTACGCCGAACAGAACCGGGCCCGGCTGCTCGAAAACTACGCGCTGGGCAGCACCGCCTCGCGGCTGATGACCGGCAACACCCGGCCGTACGTCCGTCTCGAAGAGCAGCTGCGCGCCCTCTACCGGGCCGAGGCGGCCCTGGTGTTCAACTCCGGCTACCACATCAACATCGGCATCCTGCCGGCGCTCGCCGGCCGACAGGACCTGATCCTCGCCGACAAGCTCTGCCACGCCAGCCTGATCGACGGCATGCGCCTGTCGCGGGCCCGGACGATCCGCTACCCGCACCTGGACTACGCGGCCATTGAAGGGATCCTCGCCCGCGAGCGGGACCACTATCGACAGGTGTACATTGTCACCGAGTCGATCTTCAGCATGGACGGCGACACCGCCGACCTGGCCAGACTGGTGCAGCTGCGCGACCGGTGGCAGGCGGTGCTCTACGTGGACGAGGCGCACGGGGTCGGCATCCGCGGCGACAGCGGCTGCGGCCTGGCCGAGGAGCAGGGTGTGCACCGGCGGGTCGACATCCTCACCGGTACCTTCGGCAAGGCCTTCGGCGGCCAGGGTGCCTTCGTGGTCGGCCCTCAGGTGCTCATCGATTACCTCGTCAACACCGCCCGCTCGCAGATCTTCAGCACCGGCCTGCCGCCGGTCTCGGTCCACTGGCTGTGCTTCGTGCTCCGCCAGATCCCGCTCATGCGCGAACAGCGGGCCACAGTGGCCCGGTTGGCGGAACGGTTCCGCGAGAGTTTGCGCGCCGCCGGCCTGCGCACCGACGGCAGCAGCAACATCGTGCCGGTGCTGGTCGGTGACGCC
>CAVWHP010000028.1:0-65872 GCA_963754825.1 uncultured delta proteobacterium
TATGACATTTTTAAAATTGTCATTCTCTGAGACTTCAATATGTTCAAAGAGAACGCTATGTTCAGTTGCGTAATTCTGAACCTCATTGAGAAGAACTGTCTTGCCAACACCTCGAAGTCCATAAAATGCGATAGGCCTTTGTGGGGATCCACCAATCACTTGGTCGAGTGAATTTTTGGAACGTTCAATTTCACTATCACGACCTGCAAGAACCAAAGGCCTTATACCGGCACCTGGCCTATATGGGTTTATTCCTTTCATCGATATTTCTCTCCTGAGTCTAGCAAGTAACTGTGTAGTTTCTCGGTAACCACGCCGCCAAGATCGTAAAAAGGGGACGTATTTATTTTTCTCAAGGATTCACTGATTCAGGTTATTCTTTTGTAGTTATTCATTAACACCAACGCTACGCATAAGCGTTTGCAATGGAGCGCAGCGGAATTGAAATCCGACTTAATGCGATTGTTGGCAATTTACTCATTCGCTTCAGCATCCTCCAAATGATACCTGTAATAACGTAAAAGCTTCCTAAGAACAAAAGCTGAATTGACTGCCGCTTCATATTGGTAATCATCTCCTTTTTCCTGATCAGCACCGTCTGAAATCCCCCGAACCACCAAAATGCCGAGCAGATTTTGCATGCGGCTCTGACCCATCTCCCATAAAGCATGTGCGACACTTGCAGATTCCATTTCGACGGCGGCTGTTTTTCTATCAGTGGATTTAAGCCACGATTTCACCTCGGCATCTCTTCTGGCTATCACGGCTTCGCCACATCCTAGAGGGGCAATCACTGTCTTAAACTCAAAAGGTTTTTTATTCACCGTGCGCCGTTCTCGTCCATTTCTGTTTTCGCGAGAGTATGCATTGGCAATATCTACAACCGAGGATGTTGCTTTATAAACGCATGCCTCTCGACTAACACCTTCGTCAGCAATTTTCCTCCGATCATAATAGATGATCTTATTGGCGACTACTACGTCGCCCAAAGACAGGGTTGAAACAATTGCCCCAGCTATCCCGCTTACACATACCAATCGAGGCTTCGCCTCTCTGATTAGGTCGGTAAAAGCAGCAGAGGCAGCACCACTCCCAGACTCACGCATTTGGCAATGAACAACCTTTAACTGGCGACCTCCGACCTGAAGACTTCCTACGTCGTAATATCTCTCAGTTTCTGGACCTTTTATGTCCTTCTGTTCAAATTTAAAGACGCTGCGTAGGGCCGCCGCCTCGGTCGGTAGTACCGTCAGGACTCCGATGTCAGTTTCAACAAAACAATTAGCTCTCTGAGTCAAAGAATGCGTCGGGAATTCGCCCATCTCATAGGCCTCCTCTGTCAATTCGTCTCCACCAGTGACAATTATTCGGGAAGCCGATGGCCGCTGCTTGTAAATTCTCGCAAACTTATCTTTTTCGCTAGTGCCATCGGTGGCTGTTGGGCTTACCACAGTGATACAGGACTCGTATGCTGGAGAAAGAATTTGTTCTTTCATTTCAGCAATTCTCCGAAAAAAAGTACCATATGCTAACGCGGGAGAACCCGGTTTACATCGTACAGAATTTACTCTCGACAATTGCCCTATCATTACCATTCGGAATGCATGCTCTTGCTCGGTCAATGCTTCCGCAACACGTTTAACAACACGGCAAAGGCGATCGCTATTTCGGTTTCCAGTTAGCAGTAACCATACTCCTCTTCTCCAAGGATTGTGATGGGCTGGGATTAGGAAATATGGAGTCGCCAAAGGAGTTACAGCCTCTTCAACCGCGCGCCTAGCGATAATGGTTGAATCCTCTGCCGGACCAGACACATCCAAAAACATGGCGTAAGGATACCCTCGCACGGGCTGCGATGCCTTTGCGAAAGTTGACAGCAATAGGGTAGTGTCCTCAGTCAAGAGGACGGCAGTTTCTCTGCTTAACTTGTCAAGTAGGCTGCCACTCGCTTGACTCCACTTCGCGACAACTTCTAGAGAGGCATTTTCACAACTACCCTTGACTTCAGTTGCAAGTCGGCGAGCAGGGTTATGATAATTTTCAGAAGTATATTTAAGAACGTAATTGCTCCATACCTCAATATCAAAAACCAACTTCTGCAATTCTTTTGTTTCACATTGGCGCTGTTCAACCGCCTTCGTTTGGAGCCAATAGTCGATCAACTGAATACAAAGCACGGAAGCTACCAACCATCCGCCTGCGGCATCAATATTCTCCTGCAAGTCACCAGGCGTATTCGTCTTATCCCTGACAAGAGCTTCTGGCCACATCTGCCTCCAATTATCGGCAGCATCATAACGCTTTTCAGAAACTAAGCCGGACGAAACTTCTTCAACGCGCATCTTAAATATACCATCCGAATACCAGCGGTATTTCATAGCTCCGCTATTAACAGCAGTAAACAATTCCAACGCTGTACGTAACTCTCTATGTGCTATATCGAAGTGTTTTTGATGGCCCAAGTGGCGTACTCTTGAGATTACCGTTGGCCATCGTTCATGGAAAATTCGTAACTCGGCCGATAATGCCCGTGCCTGGTGATCAGGCTCAGCACAAGTCGAAAGCATGACAAGTTCATGATTGCGGTCCAAAGGACGTAAATGTGCGGGTAAAAGCATCCCATAGGCCAGAGTCCGACCGAGCATTCTCGATGCAGCCTCAGCCCTTTCCCCTATGGTCATGTCCGGAACACGTACTATCGAATAGTACCTTCCTTTATCTGTTCGATTTTCCGACAGTAACCCTCTTGTGACCCAATTGTCGACTAGCCAAACTGGATGCGTGTCTACGCCTTCTATGAAGGGTGGCCCAAGGTCACCCGAAGGGTCCAGTATTTTGGTTAGCGGCACTGGGCCATGCAGGTGTCCTTTCACGGATACTACGCGACACCCGACATTAACGGACTCTGATGTGTCAACGCGGTCCAGCATTGAATTACGAAGAGCTATTTGAACGAATAGGACAATGAACTTCTGGAGTTCAAGACCCCATAGGCCGTCCCGGTCAAGGACCTCCAAGAATGCGCTTAGTGCGAGAATGGTAAGTCTTTCTTGCGCCTCGCCGAAGACAGCATCTTCTCCATGCCTAAACGCGCGATAAATTGCCCCCTCAGATATAACGTTTGTGGGTACGGCAATCCCCATATCAACATACTTGTCAATTAACAATGAGAGGAGGCGATTAGTATTGTAGTCAGGGCTTATCACTCGAGACAACAAAGATGCAGGCGAGAAACCATATATCAGTCTATTTAAATTTGTATATTCGGCGGAGTCGATTGCAGACAAACCTCTTTCTTTTATGATCTCGCGTGCCCCCACTTCCCGCTTGCGATAAAGCCATGTGAATGGCTCTTTTATCGCAGTGGCTACAGACATAGGGTCGTTGCAAGTCACCGGTGTAAAATCATATTTTTCAGAAAATGGTGCAATTGGCTCGGCAATTGGAGAATGCAATGCGAGTTGTGTTGTGTCATCAAAAGCTGGACCTATACGGTTGTAGAATCCAGGGCAGAAGGACATGTCCAGTAAGTCATCCCGTATTCCAAGAGGCATTGCAGCATCTACCTTAGAAGATGAGTCTATGAAGTATTTATAGAATGAATAAGAAATTGCATAAGTGAGTAGCCGATATAGGGATGATGATGTCGAGAGGCCAATATCCTCTGGGTAAATTGCATGATTATCAAGCCAGGTATTTACCAACTTTGCAATGGTATCCTCTGAAAGGCATGCCAAAACACACATGGGCACAATCCTAACAGACCACGCATTGTCTATTTCTCTTGCATAAATTCGAATTTTTGCCGTTTGAATCGAGTGTCGTGCATGACCAGTAATTTTAAGAAAACGATCAAACATCACTCTGTCTGGAATAATAGAAAAGCTTCTAACACCATTACTGCGTTGATATTGACTCGATACGTCAAAACTCTGCCAACCTGGCAAAAGAAGCAATTGCGACAAAGCGTTTGCATCGAATTTTGCCGTAAGCATATGGGGAAAGTCAACATCGTACGGTCGTGGATGAGTAGCGATGGCTCGGACAATTTCATAGCATTGGTTGACACATTGAGCGTTGGTAAGAGAAAACAGTGGAGTTCTGAAATTTAGCTCGTCTTGTTCTGAACCTCCAGGGAGAAGTTCTTTTCTGATTGCATCATTGTTCACTGCGAGCGTAAGTACGTCACAAGATTCGCAACCGGCAGAAAGAAGAGCCCTCCTGGCACGATAAAGTGTCGTCCCAGAAAACACGCAGTCGTCTAAAAGTGTCACGCGCTTCCCGCTTAGCCAACGGACATCAGTATCTAATATTCGGTCATTGACAGCAATGCCCCTTACATCAGCAAGATGAAGTTCTCGGAGGCAGTCCATGAGAGCCGCAGCCTTACGTGCCATAAATATGCACACGTCGCTCTCAAGACGCCAGACTTCTTCGCAGAACTGCAGCAGGTGCCCCTGGGTTTCTCCCCTGAAGTTTTGGAGGAAGTGCCGGGCATGATCAGAAATACTATTGTTCATTATGTTATGTCCTTCGTGTTTTGTCGCCAACAAGTAAGTATCTAGTTTCTTGATAAGTACGGCGCTTGGAAGATACCTGACAACGAGACGGCCATCCGCGGGCACACGTCTAACTGGGTAGCACCACAATCATCATGTTCACGGGAAACCTGATACATTCTAATCACCATGGTCCCAGCCACTTTGACAGGAAGTTGGAAACACCCAGCCCAAGTTGCACACACTGCAGTATCTGCTTGCGTTCCCTTCACGGCAAATCCTCAGCTTGCCATCTTTCTCGCTGCCACACGACACCCCGCCAAACACGAAATCCGGGAGGGCAGCCCTGCCCTCCCGGATCGTGGTGTTGGTTGGCGGCGAAAAGCCCTGAAAGCAGCACCATCCGTCCGGCTCAGAACTCCATCACAAAGCTGTACACGCCCTCTTCCAGGTGGCTGCTCACCTTGAGGCCGGAGTGGTTGAACACCGCCTGCATGCGCTCGTTCTCGCGCAGCACCTCGGCGGTGAAGCCGGCGATGCCGTTGCGCTTGGCGATCTTCACCAGGTGCTTGAACATGAAGGTGCCCAGCCCCTTGTTCTGCCAGCCGTCGCGGACGACAAAGGCCACCTCGGCCATGTTGCTCTTCTCGTTGAGGTAGTAGGTGCCGACCACGATGATCTGCTCGCCGTGCGCCTCCGGGATGGTGCCGACCACGGCCACGTCGCGGCGGTGGTCGATGTAGACGAAGTCCTGGATCTGGCGGGGGGTGAAGCGCTGCTGCCGGCTCATGAACCGGTAGTAGATGGTCTCCTGGCTGAGGTTGTAGACCAGGTCGCGCATGTGCGGCTCGTCCGTGGGCTTGATCGAGCGGAAGCTCACCTCGATGCCGTCGGGCATCAGGTAGGAGGCGCGGATCGACTCCTCCGCCGGCGCCAGGAAGCGGTTGCCGAAGCGGGCCAGGTCGGGCCGCAGGTACTTGGCGGCCACGGCCTCGCTGAACAGCGGCTCGCGGAAGTCCGGGTGGGCGATGGAGATGAGCGCCATCACCCGCTCCTGGATGGAGCGGCCGTGCAGGTAGGCCACGCCGTACTCGGTGACCACGTAGTGGACGCTGGCGCGGTTGATGGTCACCCCGGAGCCGGGCCGCAGGGTGCAGACAATGGCGGATTCGCCCTCGCGGTTGAGCGACGGCAGGGTGATGATCGCCCGGCCGGACTCGGAACGGGCCGCGCCGCGGTTGAAGTCAATCTGGCCACCGATGCCCGAGTAGAAGCGACCGTTCACCGAGTCGGAACAGACCTGGCCGGTGAGGTCGATCTCCAGGGCCATGTTCACCGCAACCATGCGCTTGTGCTTGCCGATGACGTTGGCATCGTTGATGTATTCGGTGGGCCGGAAACTGAACAGCGGGTTGTCGTTGATATAGTCGTAGAGCTTCTTGGTGCCCATGCAGAAGCTGGCGGTGATCTTGCCGCGGTCGATGGTCTTCATCGCGCCGGTCACCGCGCCCGAGGCGACCAGCGGGATGATCGAGTCGCTGATCATCTCGGTGTGGAAGCCGATGTCCTTGCGGTCGTGCAGGTACTCCATCACCACCTGGGGGATGCGGCCGTACCCCGGCACCCGGCCAAGGCCCAGCTCGATGGTCGAACCGTTGGGGATGAGCGCCGCGGCGGCGCGGGCGATGGTGCGGCTGATCTCGTTGGGCATGTGCAGTTCGCGCTCGAGGATGGGCCGGTCCACAGGCACGAGGAGGTCCAGGTCCACCACCTCCATGGTGGTGTCGCCGTGCGTCCAGGGCATGTTCGGGTTGACCTCGGCAATGACCAGCGAGGCGTTGTCAATGGCGCTGCGGGTGATGTCCACCGAGATGCCCAGGCTGACCCGGCCGTGGGCGTTGGGCGGGGTCACCTGTACCAGGGCGATGTCCAGGGGCAGGCTGCCCGAGTTGAACAGCTTGGGCACGTCGGAAAGAAGGATGGGCGTGTAGTCGCCGTACCCCTCCTGGATGACGCTGCGGATGTTCGAACTGATGAAGAAGGAGTTGATGGCGAAGCTGTCCGACATCTTCTTGTCCGCATAGGGCGCGTCGCCCTTGGTGATCAGCTGGATGACCTCCACGTTGGACACCTGCCGGGCCCGGGCGGTCATGGCCATGATCAGGTCCTGCGGTGCGCCGCAGCCCGTGCCGATGAACACCCGCTGCCCCGATTTGAGGTGGCTGAGCGCCTGCGTCGGGGTGGCGAGCATGTCGCTGTACTGTTCCTGCCAGTCGTTCATGTATTCCATGTCGATTCCCTGTTGGTGCGAAGGCCGGGCTCAGTGCCGGTCGAGCAGCGGCGCGAAGGTCATGCGGGCATCGACCACCACCGGCTCGTTGCCCATCTCGCCGACGATCAGCGGGTTGATCTCCAGGTCGAGGATCTGCGGGAAGTCGGTGGTCAGCTGGCTGATGCGCTGCAGGGCCACGGCAATGGCGTGCATGTCCACCTCCTTGAGGCCGCGCTTGCCCTGCAGGAGTTCGTAGGAGCGGGTCGACTGGAGCATCTGCGCCGCCTCGTTCTCGGTGATCGGCGCCAGGTGGAAGGTGACGTCCTTCATCACCTCGACGAAGATGCCGCCCAGACCGAACATGAGCATGGGCCCGAACTGCGGGTCGCGGGTCATGCCGATGATCACCTCCAGCCCCTTCTCGGCCATCTTTTCCACGTAGATGCCGCCGATGATGGCGTTGGGCGCGAGCTTGTTGATGCGCAGCATCATCAGGTCAAAGGCGTCGGCCACTTCCTGGGCGGAGTTGAGGTTGAGGCGCACACCGCCCAGGTCCGACTTGTGGATGATGGAGGGCGAGATGACCTTGAGCGCCACCGGGAAGCCGATGAAGCGGGCGATCTCCATGGCCTCCTCGGGCGAGGTGGTGAGCCGACCTTCGAGGATCTGAAAACCGTAGGCCTTGAGAATGTCCTTGGACTTGACCTCGCCCAGGCGCAGCCGGTCGGTGCGCTGGCGGCGGTAGATGATCCGTTCCACCCGCCTGCGGTTGACCGGGAAACGCACCACCTGGCGGGCGGGTCGCCGCTGCCACACGCCGTATTCATGCATGGCCTTGAGCGCGGTCACGGCCCGCTCGGGCGAGTCGTAGAACGGCAGGCCGGCCGCGGCCAGTTCCTGGCGTGAGGGCATGATGTCGCCGCCGCCGAGAAAGGCGGCGAGCACCGGCATGTTTTCGTCCAGGTGGGCGACGATGGCCCGCACCGTGGCCGCCGGCTCGGTCATGTACTGCGGCGCGAGCACGATGAGCACCGCGTCGAACGAGCCTTCGGCCGCGACGATGTCGAGGGCCGCAGCGTAGTGGCGTGGTTCGGCAGCGGCGGAGATGTCGATCGGGTTGTCGATGAAGGCGGCGGACGGCAGGGCCCGGCGCAGCTGTCGGGCCAGCTCCTCGCCCAGCGTCGCCACATTCAGCCCGGCTTTTTCCACCGCGTCCGCGGAAATCGTGCCCGAACCGCCGGAGTTGGTGATGATCAGCACCCGGTCGCCCTTGGGGGTCGGCTGCAGGGCCAGGGCCGTGGCCGAGTCGAACAGGGCGTCGAAGGTGTCGGCGCGGCAGATGCCGGCCCGCTTGAAGGCGGCACCGTAGGCGGTGTCCTTGCCGACGAGCACGCCGGTGTGGTTGGCCGCGGCCCGACTGCCGGCGGTGGTGGTGCCGGCCTTGAGAATGACCACCGGCTTGCGGTTGCTGGCCGCCTCGGCCGCCTTGACGAACCGGTCGCCGTCGCTGATGTCCTCCAGGTAGCCGACGATCACCTTGGTGTCCTCGTCCTCGGCCAGGGCTTCGAGCACGTCCACCTCGGTGATGTCCGCCTTGTTGCCGATGGAGATGGCCTTGGACACGCCGAGTTCGCGTTCGTCGGCGATGTCCATCATGGCCGTGCACAGTGCGCCGGACTGGGAGAAGATGGCCATGCTGCCCGCCTGGGGAATGCGCCGCGAGAACGAGGCGTTCATGCGGATGGCGGTGTTGATCACGCCGAGGCAGTTGGGCCCGAGCAGCCGCACCCCGCCGCGACGGCAGATGGCAATCAGCTCGTCCTCCAGGGCCCGGCCTTCGGGGCCGGCCTCCTTGAAGCCCGAGGCCACGACCACCACGGCCCCGGCCTTTTTGGCCACCGCTTCACTGGCCGCGGCCGGCACCATCTCCGCCGGCACGGCGATCACCACCAGGTCGATCGCGTCCGGGTAGTCGGCCAGATGTTTGTACACCGTCAGGCCGAGCAGTTCGCCGCCGGCGGAATTGACCGGAACAATAGGCCCCTGAAAGCCACTCTGCACCAGATTACTCAGGGTCAGGTAGCCGACCTTGCCAACGGTCTTGGAAGCGCCGATAACGGCGATCGACCGGGGGGAAAACATTCTGTCGAGCATGGCAACCTCGTTCATGACGCAGCGTACGGGACGTGGATGGTGAACCCGGCCGCCTCGAGCGCCTTGTGGACCGAGCGGATGTTGTAGGCATTGACCCGCAGGAAAATCATCGGCTTGGTCCGCCGGGTGGCCGCCTTGCGCACCAGCCGGGAGAAACTGATCTGCTTCTCTTCCAGGACCTGGACCAGGCGGCTGAGGACCCTGGGGTCGCCGTCATCCTCCACCGAGATGAGCACCGAGCCCATGTCACCCAGGCCGAACAGGCTGCGGTAGGCGCGCAGCAGGTCGCCGATGGTGAACATGCCGATGAGCCGCCCTTCCTCGTCGAGCACCGGCAGGGCGCCGATCTTGTGCGACTGGAAAAGCAGCAGACCGTCGTCCAGGGTGGCCATGGGCGACAGGGAAAGGCAGTCGCGGGTCATGAACGCGGACAGCGGCGTGTTGTTGATGCGCGTCTCAACCTCCTCGCGCTGGGTGCTGCGGGCTACCGTGGACGGCAGGGCCGAGCGCAGGTCGCGGTCGGAGACCATGCCGAGCAGCACACCTTCCTCGTCCACCACCGGCAGGTGGCGGAATGAATGCTGTTCGAGGATTTCGATGGCCTCGGCGACAGTTTCATCGGGCTGCACGGCGACCGGCTCGGGGGTCATATGGTAGTGAATGAACATCTCGCTTCTCCCGCCAGAATTGGATGGTGTTGGGTCATCTCAGGGATTGTTTTCGACCAGCCCGGAGAGGTAGGCCTCAGCACAAATACCAAGTTGATCAAGGTTGTACCCACCCTCGAGGATGGAGACGACGCGGCCGTCGGTGAGGTCCCGGCCGAGTTCGGTGACAAAGGAGCCGAGCCGTCGGTAGACGTCCACACTGAAGTTGAGGCCCGACATGTCGTCCTCGCGGTGGGCATCGAAACCGGCGCCGATGATGAGCGCATCGGGCCGTGCCTCCTCGAGAAATTTCCTGATGCGCGGCAGGAGACGGACCACCTGCTCCTCACCGGACCCGGGCGGCAGCGGCAGGTTGAGGATAGTCCCTTTCCCTGCCCCGAAGCCGCGGTCCTCGGCCCAGCCCGTGCCCGGGTAACTGAAGCTCGGGTGTTCGTGAATGGAAATGTAGGTGGTGTCCGCTTCTTCCTCGAAGGCGGTCTGGATGCCGTTGCCGTGGTGCGCGTCGAAATCGAAGATGCACACCCGCAGACGGCCGTATTTGCGTTGCCAGTAGCGGGCGGCGATGACGCAGTTGTTGAAGAAGCAGAAGCCGTAGGGCATGTTCGGCTCGGCATGGTGGCCGGGCGGCCGGGTCAGGCCGAAGAGGACCGAACCGGGGCGCTGTTCGACGAGGTCCACACCGGTGATCCCCGATCCGGCGGAAAGCGTGGCAATCCGGTAGGATTCGTAGCAAACCTGATTGTCTGGATGATCGATGTAGGTGCGGCCGGAGAGCACCGCCTCCTCGAAGCGGAACACCCAGCCCTCGGTGTGGAAGGCGAGCAGTTCGGACCGCTCTGCCGGCCGGGGCGTCCGGTAACAGAGGCTGGAGGCGAGGAGGCTGGCGTCCAGACGGTCGCGGATCACCTGCAGCCGTTCGGGAGCTTCCGGGTGGTCGTTGCCGCCGGTGTCGTGCTCGCGGAACGAGGGATCGGTGACAATGGTGATGGCGGCGTCGTGCTCCATAGGTTCTCGGCGAAGCGCCTGGGGGCGCGGTTCGGTCGGGGCTGAAGGGGGCGGCCCATGGAAGGATTCTTTTTTCGGGAAACCTTACCTTATTCCTCGACAAAAACGAACAAGTAAACGAAAAATGCCGGTGTCGCGGCGGCGGATCATTCGACCGCGCCGCGCCGGCCGGGCAGGCGGGCTCCCCGTGGACGGTCCGCAGCCCGAAGACCTTTTTTTCGAGACATCAGGTGCGCCTATGAACGTCAAGGAACGGCTGGCCATTCCCCGGCAGAAACCGCGGGAACTCGATCCGGAGGAACGGATCAACAATTTCGATGAAGTCTGCAAAGGATTCGATGAAAAAACCGCCCTTCTCGAGGCCGAACGGTGCCTGCAGTGCCGCCGGCCGCTGTGCGTCATGGGCTGCCCCATCGGCAACGACATCCCCCGCTTTATCGACCTGCTCCACCAGAAGAAATACGAGGCAGCCTACTGGGTCATCCGCGAAACCAGTTCCATGCCTTCGGTCTGCGGACGGGTCTGTCCGTACGAATTTCAGTGCGAAGGCGCCTGCATCCGCGCCAAAAAGGACGAACCGGTGGCTATCGGCATGCTCGAGCGGTTCCTCGCCGACTGGATGATCATCAACGGCAAGAACCTGTCGCTCCGCTGTGTGAAGAGCAACGGGATCAAGGCGGCCATCATCGGCTCCGGCCCGGCGGGCATCACCGTGGCCCACTCCCTGGCGCACAAGGGCTACGACTGCACCATTTTCGAGTCACTGCCGGTGTTCGGCGGCATGCTCAGTGTCGGCATCCCCCATTACCGCCTGCCGCGCAACATCATCGGCGCGGAGTTGTACGCCCTGCAGCAGTGCGGGGTCAACGTCCGCACCGGCGTCACCGTGGGCAAGGACCTGACCCTGTCCGACCTGCACGATCAGGGCTTTGCCGCCGTTTTCCTCGGGATCGGCGCCTACGAGAGCCAGCGGCTCGGGCTCGAGGGCGAGACCGAGACCGAGGGCGTGATGTCCGGTATCGATTACCTGGCGCAGATGCTCAGCGGCAGGGAGATCGCCCTTGGCGACCGGGTTGTGGTGATCGGCGGCGGCAACGTGGCCATCGACGTGGCCCGGGTGGCGCTGCGCTCGGGCTGGAAGGATGTGACCATCGTCTATCGTCGCACCCGCGAGGAGATGCCGGCCGCACCTATGGAAGTGCATCATGTCGATCAGGAGGGCGTGCGACTCATCTTCCTGGCCGCGCCGACCAGGATCCTGTCCCGGGACGGTCAGTTGACCGGGGTCGAGTTCATCCGCATGGACCTGGGCGAAGCGGACGAATCGGGCCGGCGTTCGCCGCAGCCGGTGCCGGGTTCCGAGTTCATCCTCGAGGCGGATGTCCTGGTTCCGGCGGTGGGACAGACGTCCATTCCGGTGTACGACCCGACCGTAAAGGTGGAGGTCACCCCGCGGGGCACCTACGTGGTCGACCCGGTCACGTTGCAAACCAGCGTGGAATGGATCTTTGCCGGTGGGGATACCGTACTCGGCCCCAAGACCGTGGCCAAGGCGGTCTGCCAGGGGCTGGACGCGGCCGAATCCATGCACCGTTACATGCAGGGCCGGATCTGAAAAGCACCGGCCCGCCGTCCGTCGCACCGTGGCGGGCCGGTCAGTTGTAGGCTTCGCTGTAGACCTTGGCGTTGGGAAAGCGTTGGTCAATGAGGTGGGTCACGTCGTGAATCATCGGACGGGAGCCGCACAGGTAGAAATCATACGCCCCCGGCGGCAGGTGGGCGTCGATATAGTCGGTCACCCGGCCGTGAACGATGGCTGTCGCCGGAGCCGATTCCGCGTCTTCGCCGCTCACACAGCCCACCCAGGTAGCGGCCGCGCTCTCCAACTGCGACCGGTACAAAAGTCCTGAGGCTGTCCGCGCCCCCTGAATCAGGGTAAACCCGCGTACGCCGCTTGCGGCCATGGCCACAAACGGCGCCACGCCCACACCGGTGGCCACGAAGATTGTAGCCCGGCCGGCCGGGCGGAAGGTCAGATAGCCGGTTGCCCGGCCCATGGCCAGGGCGGTGCCCGGGGGGATATCCGCGAGTTGATCGCTCATGCCGTGGCCGCCCATTCGCTTGATGAGAAAGCGCAGTTCCGGCGCGTCGATTGCCGAGGTGATGGTGTAGTCCCGTTCAAGGTCGCCGTGGCCAAGGCTGACATGTTGCCCGGCGAGAAAGGAAAAATTCTCCGGCCGGGTGCAGGTGAGTTCGAAATTCTCCCCGTTCAGCCAGTCGCGGTCCAGTACGTGCACCCGAAAGCCGGGAGAATCCTCATTCATTCTTTTTTCCAGGCCTTATCGGCCGTGCCGAGCACCTTGTTCAGGTGACGGGCAAGCACGAACAGGTAATCGGACAGCCGGTTCAGGTAGACCTGAATGGCCGGCAACTGGTCACCATCGCCTCCGTTGGACTCTTCAATAAGTTCCGTCAGGCGGCGTTCGCAACGTCGGCAGACCGTACGCGCCACATGCGACCAGGCTGCCACCGGCTGTCCGCCCGGCAGGATGAACTCTTTGAGTACCGGCAGGGCGTCAGACAGGGCATCGATACGCGCCTCCAGCCCCTTGGCGTGCTCCGGTGAAAACGGGAGCAGATAGGCGGTGGCTGTGGAATCGGGAGTCGTCGCCAGCCACGCCCCGGCCATGAACAGGTTGGATTGGATGAGATCCAGGTCATTGCGGACGGCCTGTTCGGTGGCGGGAAGATAGGAGGTCACTGCACCCAGCAGGGAATTGAGTTCGTCGATATCACCGTAGGCCTCGATGCGCAGATGGTGCTTTGGTACCCGCTCCCCCGAAAAAAGACTGGTTTTGCCTTTATCCCCCCCACCGGTATAAATTTTCATCTCTGCACTCCCTCTATTGAATTGTATCTGAGGCAATTCACCCGCCTGCCGGGCTGCGAGCGGTATCGGCATCCTTGCCGACCTCTCCCGTTGCACAGAATACAGGTACTACACCTCGATGGTTTCGGCAACAAGATCGGATATGTTGAATTTGTTACCTATTTTTATCCTATCCTTCCCTGTCCTGCCGTGTATTGCCGCCGTTTGCGGCGGGGATCCGGAGGAGCGCTCCAGCCCAAAAAAAAATCGCTCGGATCATGTCCACCAGTTATCTTCCTATTTTAAGGCGCAATGCTTCTGAATAGGCATTCATTTCCATTGTCCTCTGTTTTTTTGATGTTGACAAAAGACCGGAGTTCAAATAGGTAGATGGCACATATAGTTATTTAGTTTTAGCTTGTTACTTGTTTTTTCGGGTGCATCCGGAAGTCTCACCGGGGCGAATGACCAACCACCGGCAAGGCGAATCACGGGAGAGAAATTATCGAGGCTGTTGAACAGCATACAAGATCGAGCAAGAGCTTTTACGAACTGGCGTGAGAAAAGAGTCTGATTTCCCGGACTGATATTGGCTACCGATGCACTGTTTGAGTGAGCAGGTAAACAGCGGTCAGCAAAGATGGGAGAGAAGGCAGTCTTCGGTAAAGAAGAATCCTAGGGGAGTTTAGCGCAGCGCATGAGACAAAAAAAGATAGGTGAAAAGCCGATCGGGTCAAAAAGGAGACCGTTAAGATAGCGAAGTTTGATCGCGCTATTTTACGGTCTTTTTTTGTGAAGGGGGATCCGGAAGATCTGCCGCGCAGGGAAACCGGGAAACAAAAACGCTTGACAGACAGGAAGAGGTACACATTGGAAACTAACGCGAAAATGTTCTGGACAGGTTTATCACCCGACGAAGCTAGAAAGGCGCTTGTCAACAAGGACAAGTCAAAGAAAGACAAACGGATGACGCTGAAGGAAGCGGTGTCCAAATTCATCAAGAATGGTGACAATGTCGGCATCGGCGGATTCGTCAACCTTCGCCAGCCGATGGCCAGCTGCCACGAGATGATTCGCCAGGGGCGCAAAGACCTGACCCTTTCCTTCCAGTCTGCAGGAATGGGGCCGGAAATTCTCGCCGGTGCAATGATGGCCAGGCCCGAGCATTTTTCCTTCAAACGGATCGAGCTGGCCTACTGGGGCCACGAGTCGTTTGGTCTGTCACCGGCCTGGCGGTATCCTCGCCGAGCGCGCCCTGATCGAATTCGAGGACTGGAGTAACTACAATATGTCCGCCCGGTTCAAAGCCGGCGCCATGGGCCTGCCTTTCCTGCCCACCCGCGGACCGCTGGCCGGTGATATCAAGAACACCAGCCGCACCAAGATAATGGACTGTCCTTTCACAGGTCGCCCCATCGGTCTTGTGCCGGCGAGCAACCCGAACGTTGGTCTCATTCACGTGCAGGCCGCCGACAAATTCGGTAACTGCATCATTCGCGGTACCGACGCTACCTGCCCCGAGATCGCCATGGCCTCGGCACACACCATCGTCACCTGCGAACAACTGGTTTCCCACGAACTGATCGTCAGCAGCCCAAAGGACATCCTGATCCCCTTCCCGGCAGTCGACGCGGTCGTTCACGTTCCGTACGGCGCTTTCCCGGGCGCATGTCGCCGCCACTATTATTTTGAGGGCGATCACATCCGCGAACTCCTCGGACTCATTGCGCCCATCGCCAAGGGCGGGTCGCTCGACGGGCTGAAAGCTTTCTATGACAAATATATCTTCGGCGTCGAAAACTTTGAGCAGTACCTGGATCTCTTCCCGGTCTCGAAACTGCTCGCCGCCAAGGCCGCCGAGGCGGTTCACTGCGAGCGACTGGCCTGATCGCCCGCTATATTTGCATAATTGAAGCGGAACCTCCCGGAACCTACAGACAAGGAGTCATCATGACAGTTTCAACAGATTACACCGCCCAAGAGATTATCGTTGTGGCGGGGTCAAAAGTACTGGAAGACAATAAAATCGTCTTTGTCGGGACGGGCCTCCCCATGGTCGCCTCGCTCCTGGCAAGCCTCACCCATGCACCTGGGTTGATTCCGGTCTTCGAGGCCGGGGCCATGGGGCCGCCCCTGAAACACGGTCTGCCCATCTCGGTCGGTGATTCCAAGACGGGCACCGGCGCCTCCTTCATGAAAGGGTTGAACGCTGCTTTTGAGTTGACCCAGCGCGGCTTTGCTGATTACGGCTTCATCGGCGGTGCCGAGGTCGACATGTACGGCAACTTGAACTCCACCATGATGGGAAAATTCCCCGAAGACTACAAAAAACCCAAAGTCCGCCTTCCGGGCAGCGGTGGCGCCAGCGACATGGCCGCCTCCTGTGAACGGACCATTCTTATCGTGCCCCACGACAAGAAAAAATTTAACGAGAAACTGTCGTACATTACCAGCCCCGGTCATCTTGACGGCAGCCCCGGCGCCCGCGAGAAAGCCGGCATGCAGGGTCAGGGCCCGTATCGGCTCATCACCACCAAGGGCATCTTCGACTTTGAAGAGAAAACCAAGAGGATGCGCCTCATCCAAACCTTCCCTGGGGAAACTGTGGAAAGCATTCAGGCTGCCACCGGTTTCGAACTGCTGGTCTCGCCGAACGTCAGCGAGTTCCCGGCTCCCACGGTGGAAGAAGTTCGTCTGATTCGTGAGGTCGTCGATCCGGGTGGCGCTTTCGTCAAACGGGTGGCAAAATAATGTGGTGACCGGTAGGCCGTGCCGACCAAGGGTCAGCACGGCCTACCTTTTGCAGGTATTCGGGCGTTCCACCCATCTTTCAGACGAATGTAATAGAAAACCGCTGATCCGGAACACGGAGTCTCGCCACCTGCAGCACTGAAATTTGTCAAAAGTTACCGTTGCCCAGTGGTTACCCCATTGGGCACCACTATGTTGAGAGATATGGTTCGTCCATTCTAGCAACATCATGAAACATTCCGGCTAGAAACTGCCGGGAAGGAGAGCACCGCATGAAAATTCTGAAAATCGACCATCTCGGCATCGCAGTCAACAGTCTGGAAGAAGGCAGCAAGTTCTGGTCCGACGTTCTTGGCCTCAAACTGCACGGTTCTGAGACCGTGGAAGAGCAGAAGGTCACCACCGCATTTTTCCCGGTAGGCCAAAGTGAAGTGGAGCTGCTGGTATCGACCTCCCCGGATGGCCCCATCGCCAAATTCATCGAGAAGAACGGCGGCAAGGGCGGATTCCAGCATGTCGCCTTCCAGGTGGAAAACATCGAGGAGGCCTTGGCCGAGCTGCAGGAAAAAGGTGTGGCACTCATCGACAAGACCCCCCGCATGGGAGCCGGCAACTGCAAGATCGCCTTCCTGCATCCCAAGGCGACTGGCGGCATTCTTGTCGAGCTTTCTCAGCGCATGTAAGAACAGCGCAACCCCTCAGGCCTTCGCGGCAACGAGAGTCTGAGGGCGTTTTGCAATTTGACACCAACCGCAGCCTTCCACCCGTTTGAGACGGTTGCCGTTGGTGTTTGGTACGTGTACGTCTTCAACTGGGGAGCATCCCCTCAAGCAACCACAAGGAGCATAGGTTATGGCAACAGGTTACGAGCAGTGGCTGGAAATGGCGAGCAAACAGATGAAGGGGAAATCCCCGGACACGCTGAATTGGAAGTCACCCGAAGGGATCACCGTCAAGTGTATGTACCACGAAGACGACCTCAAAGGGCTTGAGTCCCTGAGCATGTTCCCGGGCATGGCTCCCTACACCCGTGGGCCGATGGCCACCATGTACGCAGGCCGCCCCTGGACCATCCGTCAGTATGCCGGCTTCTCCACTGCCAAGGCTTCCAACGAGTTCTATCGCAAAAACCTGGCCGCAGGTCAGAAGGGTCTGTCGGTAGCCTTCAGCCTTTCAACCCACCGTGGCTACGACTCCGACAATCCCCGTGTTTCCGGTGATATCGGCAAGGCCGGCGTGGCCATCGACTCCATCGAGGACATGAAGATCCTCTTCGACGGCATCCCGCTGGATCAGATGTCCGTCTCCATGACCATGAACGGCGCCGTTATCCCGATTCTGGCCATGTGGATCGCCGCCGCCGAGGAGCAGGGCGTCAAGCAGGAGGAACTGCAGGGTACCATTCAGAATGACATCCTCAAAGAGTACCTGACCCGGAACACATACATCTATCCGCCGGAGCCCTCCATGCGGATCGTGTCCGACATCATGGCATACTCTTCCAAAAACATGCCGAAGTACAATACGATCAGCATCAGCGGCTACCACATCATGGAAGCCGGTGCCGACTCCGTGCTGCAGTGCGCCTTTACCTTGGCGGACGGCGTCGAGTACGTTCGCGCCGCACTCAAGTCCGGCATGGACATTGACACCTTTGCCCCGCGCCTCTCCTTCTTCTTCGGCGTGGGCATGAACTTCTTCATGGAAATCGCCATGCTGCGGGCTGCCCGCTATCTGTGGTACAAACTCATGCAGCAGTTCAACCCGAAGAAGCCGCAGTCGTCCATGCTGCGGACCCATGTCCAGACCTCCGGCTGGTCGCTCACCGAGCAGGATCCCTACAACAACGTCATCCGCACGACCATCGAGGCCATGTCCGCGGTCCTCGGCGGCACCCAGTCGCTGCACACCAACTCGTTTGACGAGGCCGTCTGCCTGCCGACCGAACTGTCTGCCCGCATCGCCCGCAACACCCAGATCATCATTCAGGAAGAATCCCAGATCTGCCGCGTTGCCGATCCCATGGGCGGCTCCTACTATGTCGAGTGGCTGACGAACCAGATCGTTCAGGAGGCCGAGAAGATCATCAATGAGATCGAAGAGATGGGCGGCATGGCCAAAGCCATCGCCTCCGGCATGCCGAAGATGCGTATCGAGGAGTCCGCAGCCCGTCGCCAGGCCCGTATTGACCAGGGCAAGGACGTCATCGTCGGCGTCAACAAGTATCGCCTCAAAGATGAGAAGATGGACTTTGACATCCTCGAGGTACCGGATTCCGTCCGCCTCGAGCAGATCGACCGTATCAACCACATCAAGAAGACCCGTGACAACGCCAAGTGTCAGGCCTGTCTGGATGCTATCACCAAGGCTGCCGCCGGCAAGGAAAACCTGCTCGGTGCCGCCATCGATGCCGCAAAGGCTCGGGCAACTGTTGGAGAAATTTCTGACGCCATGGAAAAAGTGTTCGGACGTTATGTAGCTACCACCCAGTGCGTTTCCGGCGCCTACTCTTCCGAGTACAGCGAAGCCAGCAGTGACAGTGCTCAGGTCATCGAGGCCCTGCGCAAGCGCACCGCCGACTTCCTGGCCAAGACCGGCCGCCGTCCGCGTATTCTGGTCACCAAGATGGGACAGGACGGCCACGACCGGGGCATCAAAGTCGTTGCTTCCTCCTACGCCGACCTCGGCTTCGACGTGGACATCAGCCCGATGTTCCAGACCCCGGATGAGGCTGCCAAAATGGCCATCGAGAACGACGTTCATGTTGTCGGTGCTTCCAGCCTGGCCGCCGGACACAAGACACTCGTTCCCGAACTGATCCAGAAGTTGAAGGAGCAGGGCGCCGGCGAGATCCTGGTGGTTACCGGTGGCGTTATTCCGCCGAGCGATTATCAATTCCTCTATGACGCCGGCTGCAAGGGCATTTACGGTCCGGGAACCCCGATCACCGAGTCCGCCGGCAAGGTCATGGATATGATCGAGGCGCAGTATTGTAAATAATTACAACCTTTTGACACATCGGTAAGACGGCAGACGGACGGGCGACAATCCGTCCGTTTGCTTGTTCTCTCCACGAAACTTCAACGAAAGGTCAGCTATGCAGAAAGATCCCAGTTATTACATCCAAGGCGTCCTTGATACGAATCGACTGATGCTCGCCCGGTCTATCACGCTGGTCGAAAGCATTCTGCCCACGCATCAGGAAATTGCCAAACATGTGATCAACGAACTGCTGCCCCACACCGGGAAGGCAGTCCGACTGGGAATCACCGGCGTGCCGGGCGCAGGGAAAAGCACCTTTATCGAAAGCTTCGGCACCATGCTGACCGGTCTGGGACATCGGGTTGCCGTTCTGGCCATTGATCCGAGCAGTACCCGCAGCGGCGGTTCCATCCTGGGCGACAAAACCCGGATGGAAAAACTCGCCGTCAATGAAATGGCCTTCATCCGCCCCTCCCCTTCAGGTGGCAGTCTGGGCGGTGTTGCCAGGAAGACGCGGGAAACCATGCTCATCTGCGAGGCCGCCGGGTTTGATGTGATCATTGTTGAAACCGTCGGCGTTGGCCAGTCCGAAACCACCGTGGCCTCCATGGTCGATTTCTTCCTGGTCTTGCAGATTTCCGGTGCCGGCGATGAACTGCAGGGGATCAAAAAGGGTGTTCTCGAGGTTGCTGACGCCATTGTTGTCAACAAGGCCGACGGTGATAACGTCACCCGCGCCAAACTGGCCAAGCGGCAGTATGAAACCGCCCTGCATCTCGTCACTCCCTCCTCCCCCAACTGGTCACCGCCGGTCATGACGTGCAGCGCACTGGAGGAGACCGGGTTGGTGGACATCTGGAACACCATTGTCAGTCACAAAAAAATCATGACCGCCTCCGGCGAACTGGACAAAAAACGTCAGGACCAGTCCATGTCGTGGATGTGGTTTTTGGTCAACGAAGGTCTCGAACGCTGGTTCTACAACCACCAGGAAATCAAGAAAATACTTCCCGGTATCAAGGAATCGGTGGAGAACGGCAGGATAGCCCCCACCCGGGCCGCCGATGAACTCGTGTCCATCCTGGGCAAGGATCTGCTGTTCTGAATCCGAGGCTGAGCAGTTTTTCGCCTTTACGCTCTTTCCCGCATTTCGTTTGAAACCCTTCCACCGTTGCCTGCGCAACGATGGAAGGGTTTTTTCCCTAGACTCGCCCCTCCCTGCCTGTTTTCACTCCCCTGGGCCTGGAGTCCCAGCCAGGGCCCTTGGACTGAGGAATTCTCTTGACGCGTTTACCACAGACGGGTATAAAAGCAGACTCGTCACGGACGCTTTTCCGAATCAGGGACAGCCTGTCTTCCTCCCGCTGCACAGCAGTGCAAAAGCCTCCGAGACAGTCACAGCCGATCGATTATCCAGTGTGATAGCCGGGTCCTGTGCAATAAAGAATCGCAAACTCCGTCAGGTCCGGAAGGAAGCAGCGGTAGCGAACCTCTTTATGTGTACAGGGGTGCCTGGCTATCCTTTTTTTGCGCAGTCCTGCATGGTGCCCTTCCCGCCCACAAGGCACCGGTTCTGCTGCGGCCACGATCATTGACCACCGGTTGCCGTTTTGTCCTACCTCGTCCTCGCCAGAAAATCCCGACCACAGTGTTTTGCCCAGGTCGTCGGTCAACAGACCGTGGTCCGCACCCTGCAGAACGCCCTGACCCAGGGACGGGTTGCGCACGCCCTCTTGTTCAGCGGGGTGCGGGGCACCGGCAAGACCACCCTCGCCCGCATCATGGCCAAAGCCTTGAATTGCGAACAGGGTCCGGCCAGCGAACCGTGCAACCAGTGCCGCTCCTGCCGGCAGATTACCGAGGGGGCCAGCGTCGATCTTCAGGAAGTGGACGGCGCGTCGAACCGCGGTATTCAGGAAATCCGCGAATTGAAGGAAAAGATTCGTTTCCTGCCGACAAGTTCCCGTTACAAAATCATCATTATCGACGAAGTGCACATGCTTACCACCGAGGCCTTCAACGCCCTGTTGAAGACCCTGGAGGAACCCCCACCCCATGTGTATTTCATGTTCGCCACCACCGAACCGCACAAGGTTCCCCTGACCATCCTGTCCCGGTGCCAGCGCTATGAATTGAAACGGCTCGGTCATCAGGAACTTGCCGATCATTTCAACCGACTGGCCGCCGAGGAAGGGGTCGAGGTCGAGCCGGAAGCGATGGACATGATCGTCCGCGAAGCCTCCGGTTCCGTTCGCGACGGGCTCAGTCTGCTCGATCAGATATTCTCCTACTGCAACCGGAAAGTGACCGCGTCCGAGGTGGTGGATGTCCTCGGACTCGTCAGCCATCGTCTGCTCGCCGAACTGGGTTCGGCACTGCTTGGCGGTGACCTTGACACCGTCTACCGGCTCCTTGACGGCCTCTACAGCCAGGGGACGGATATCAGGACGGTTCGGCAACGACCTGCTTGCCTGGTTCCGCGGCCTGGTTATCTGCAAGGTCAGCAGACAGCCCGCCGATCTCCTGGCAGTGTCGGATGAAGAACTGAATATTCTTCAGAGTGTGGCAACGGACCAGAGCATTGACGCCTTGACCGCCATGCTGCACCTGCTGGTTGAAGGGGTGGAAAAGGTGGCTTCCTCCCAGCATCCGCGACTTGCCTTCGAACTGGCCTGTATCGATGCGGCCCGTTTTGGGGATGTCGTCGAGGTGGCGCAACTCATCGACCGATTCGACCGGATGCTGGCAGGGCAGCCAGTCCCCGTACCGTCCTCGGCCGCCCAGGTGCCCCCGCCCCGCCCCAACCCTGTACCAACTACAACTTCCGCCCCTCCCCACCGTCCGCCAACCCCACAGCCCTCCCCTCGGCCTGCGAGAGAGAGGGTTGTCGATGCCCAGACACCGGAGCCAGTGCCGGTCCGGGAGGCAGCCTCAGCAGATGCGCCAGCGCCTGCGCCATCATCCGATCCACAGCCGCCGGCACCAGAACCAACTGCCCGTGCTGTGGCCGAACCACCGGCCACCGTGGCGAGCACTTCCGGAGCAACCGGCAAGCGAAAAGTCCGCCAGCACTGGGACGCCTTTCTCAAATACGTGCATGAGCGGCAGCGCTGGATGGCGGCGGCCCTCCAACTTGCCTCCACGGCCCGGCAACAGGGCGACACCCTGGTTATCCGTTTCGAGGACCAGGCCGACTGCCGCATGCTCCAACAGCGGGAGCACGTGCACACTCTGACTGAATACGTTCTCGACTTCTTTCAGGATAATCTGAGGATTCATTTCGAGATTCCCGGGGCTGTGACCTGCGAGATCAATCCGGCCAATGGGCTGGCCCCGCAGCAGGAGCGGCGAGCCCTGGGCAACGACCCGCTGGTCCAGACTGCCCTGGACGTTTTTTCCGGCCAGGTGGGTGATATCCGTATCGGTCCGCGGTACCGGAAAAACAGCCGGGCCAAAAGCGATGCGGCCATAGACCAGGTTTCTCCGGACGATTGACTTTTTCACCGCGCGCCTACCCTGCAGCCCCGGCAGGTGCTTCCACCCGGGCCGCCGGCAAACCACGAACAACCCCTCCCGACGAGGGAAGGAGCATGAGGAAACACTATGAACATGGGCGATCTGATGAAACAGGCGCAGCAGTTCCAGGAGCGCCTGGCCACTGTCCAGAACGAGTTGGCCGGGCGACAGGTGAGTGGTTCGGCTGGCGGCGGCATGGTTTCGGTCACTCTCAACGGTAAGGGCGAACTGCTGGCGCTGGTCATCGAACCGCAACTCGTACAGCCGGAGAACACGCAAATGGTCCAGGACCTAGTCGTTGCCGCAGTGAACGACGGCCTGAACAAGGCCAAGGAGATGGGCAAGGCTGAGATGGCCACGCTGACCGGTGGTCTGCACATCCCCGGTCTGTTCTGATTGCCGTGCAGGTCATTCCGCCGGCGTTGGAACGCCTGATCGCCGATCTGAACAAGCTGCCGGGAATCGGGCGCAAGACTGCCACCCGCCTGGCCCTCTACATCCTCCGCCGACCGGCCGCCGAGGCCAGAAACCTGGCCGGCGATCTGGCAACGCTGCACGAGACCATCCACCTTTGCCACCAGTGCCACACCTTTTCTGAAACCGATCCCTGCATTATCTGCGGTAACCCTGGTCGTTCTTCCCGCCTGATCTGCGTGGTCGAGGAGCCGGGCGACCAGATCGCCATCGAAAAGACCGGCGTCTTCCGGGGCGTGTATCACATTCTCCACGGCGTGCTCTCACCCATGGACGGCATCGGCCCGGAGGAATTGAAGATCCGCGAACTCCTCGCCCGCGTCGATGCGGGGGCTGTGGACGAAGTGCTGATTGCCACCAGTTCGACCGTCCCCGGAGAGGCGACCGCCTCCTACCTTGCCGAACGCCTGCAACAGCGGACGGTGCGGACGAGTCGCCTGGCGTGCGGCATTCCCATGGGCATGGACATCAAATATGCCGATGAGCATACCCTGGCACGGGCCATCGAATCGCGCCAGTCCATCCGGCAGTTCCCCTGACGGCCAGCACACGGCTGCCTTGATCCTCCTGAAAACCGCACAGGCTTGTGCACACTGGGGAATTTCGCTTGACACCCCGGTCGTCTGTTGGTATTTGACTTGCGGTTTTCAGCGACTTGCTTTATAAAAGAAAACTTAAAGCTGCAAATTGGAGTAGGCGCGTAGCTCAGTGGGAGAGCGCTACCTTGACGTGGTAGATGTCGTCGGTTCGACCCCGTCCGCGCCTACCAATTTTTTCGAAAGGCTAGGATGCAGAAGTCCCTTCTGCTCATTAGCCTTTCCTTTTTACGGGCACGATGGCAGAGATAGCGGTTTCTTTACAAGATGGCGAAATAAAGACGTTTCCGCAGGGCACTGTGGTGGCGGATGCGCTGAAGGCGCTTGTTTCCGGAAAGAAGCGGAAAGAAACCATAGCTGTCAGGAGTAATGGCCGGCTGCTTGAACTGACCGCGCCCCTCAGCGAAGACACTGTCCTGGAGCCGGTGCCTGTGTCTTCCGAGGCCGGTCTCGAAATTCTCCGTCATTCCACCGCCCATATCATGGCCCTGGCCGTCCGGGAATTGTACGGCGACCAGGTGAAGGTTGCCATCGGTCCGGCCATCGAGGACGGTTTCTACTACGACTTCGACCGGGACAAGCCGTTTTCGCCCGATGATTTCGCGGAGATCGAGGCCAAGATGGCGGAGATTGTCGCCGCCCGTCTGCCTTTCGTGCGCGAAGAGATGTCGCGGGACGAGGCGATCCGGTTCTTCTCCGGTCTTGGCGAGCGCTACAAGGTCGAACTGTTGCAGGATATGGACGTCGACCGGGTGAGCCTCTACGGTCATGGCTCGTTCGTCGATCTCTGCCGCGGCCCGCATGTACCCGATGCCTCTTGGCTCAAGGTCTTCAAATTGTTGCGGGTTGCCGGTTCGTACTGGCGCGGCGACGAAAAACGCGAGATGCTCACCCGCATCTACGGCACCGCCTTTGCCGACAAGAAGGAACTGCAGCAGTACCTCACCCGCCTCGAAGAGGCCCGCAAGCGTGATCACCGCAAACTCGGCAAACAGCTCGGTCTGTTCACCATCCAGGACCAGATCGGCCCGGGACTGATTCTCTGGCAGCCCCGCGGCGCGCTGCTGCGCCGGCTCCTCGAGGACTACTGGAAGGACGAACACTACCGCAACGGCTACCAGCTGCTGTACACGCCGCACATCGCCCGCCAGGATCTCTGGAAGACCTCCGGGCACCTCGATTTCTACAGCGAGAACATGTATGCCGCGATGGAGATCGACGAGGTCCTGTACCAGCTCAAGCCGATGAATTGTCCCTTTCACATCGGGGTGTACAACGCCGACAAGCACAGCTACCGCGAGTTCCCCATCCGCTGGTGCGAACTGGGCACGGTCTATCGCTACGAGCGCACCGGCGCCCTGCACGGCCTGATGCGGGTGCGTGGCTTCACCCAGGACGATGCCCATATCTTCTGCCGGCCGGACCAGCTGGAAGAGGAAATCTTCAACATCATCGACCTGAACCTGCACGTTCTCAGCACCTTTGGATTTGACCAGTACGAGGTCTACCTGTCGACCCGGCCGGAAAAGTCGGTCGGCTCGGACGAACACTGGGAAATGGCAACTCAGGCGCTGAAGCTTGCCTTGGAGAAGAAGTCGCTGCAGTATCAGCTCGACCCGGGCGAAGGCGTGTTCTACGGGCCGAAGATCGACATCAAGATCAAGGACCAACTGGGCCGGTCCTGGCAGTGCTCCACCATCCAGGTGGATTTCAACCTGCCGGAACGGTTTGCCATGACCTATACCGGTGATGACGGCGGTGAGCACCGGCCGATCATGATCCATCGGGCGCTCATGGGCTCGCTGGAACGTTTCATCGGCGTACTCATCGAACACTATGCCGGCGCCTTTCCGCTTTGGCTGGCCCCGGAGCAGGCACGGGTGATGAACATCACCGATGCCCAGGCCGATTATTGCGACGATGTGTACGCTCGTTTGCGGGCCCTCGGCGTCCGGGTCGAAAAGGACGTCCGCAACGAGAAGCTCAATTACAAGATCCGCGAAGCCCAGTTGATGAAGGTGCCGTACATGCTCATCGTCGGCGATCGCGAAAAAGAGGACGGAACCGTGACGGTGCGGAAAAAAGACGGGCAGAATTTGCCGGCCATGACGCCTGAAGCGTTCTGCGATCTCGTCAGGGACGAGTGCCGGCTCAGGACGTCCTGAACCAGCAACCCAACCAGGAGGAACGAACATCAAAAAACGGAGCAGCAGCAGAAAAGTCTCCTCACAGCAGGACCTGAAAATCAAGATCAACCAGGACATCGACTATCGCGAAGTGCGGTTGATCGATGCCGACGGCAGCCAGCGCGGCGTCGTCAGCACCAGGGCCGCCCTTGAGATTGCCCAGGAGCAGGGGCTTGATCTCGTCGAGGTTTCCGACAAGGCCGACCCGCCCGTCTGTCGGATCATGAATTTCGACAAGTTCCGGTATGAGCTGAAGAAAAAACAGCAGGAAGCCAAAAAGAAACAGACCGTCATCGAAACCAGGGAGATCAAGTTCCGACCCAAGACGGAGGAACATGACCTGGCCTTCAAAATACGGAAAATCAGGGAATTTTTGGATGAAAAGAACAAGGTGAAAGTCACTATGCGCTTTCGTGGCCGGGAAATCGTCTACGCCCAGACCATCGGCCTCGATGCGCTCAAAAAGATTGCCGACACCTTGCGGGAAGACTGCATCATCATCCAGGAACCCAAAATGGAAGGACGACAGCTGGTCATGTTTGTCGGGCCCAAGGCCTGACGCGCACGGCGGGCGGCAGAGAGCAACAGAGTCCGGCCTGGTTGCACGGGCCAATTGGTAAGACACAAGGAGCAGAATCATGCCGAAAATGAAGACCCACAGAGGCGCCGCAAAACGGTTTAAGGCCACCGGCGGGGGCCGAATCCGCCGGAACAAGGCGTATGCCTCGCACATCCTCACCAAGAAATCCACCAAACGGAAGAGAAACCTGCGCAAATCCACGCTGATCGCCGAGTGCGACACCAAGGCCGTGCGCCGGATGCTGCCCTATCTGTAAATCAGGTTCGGTACGGGCCACTCGCTTCTGGCCCAGCAGAAACCGACAACTGTCCACCGGAAGACGCTTGAGCGTTCGTCCGGGCTCGCTGTCTTAAAAAAAATTGATCGGAGGAACGTATGCCTCGTGTAACCCGCGGCTTCAAAGCACGCCGCAGAAGAAATAAAATCTTGAGCCTGGCCAAAGGCTTCCGTGGCGGCAAGCACCGCCTGTTCAGGACTGCCACCGAGGCGGTGGATCGCGCCCTGTGCTACGCATACCGTGATCGCCGCACCAAAAAACGGGAGTTCCGTCAGCTGTGGATCTCGCGCATCAGCGCGGCCGCCAAACAGAACGGCACCAACTACAGTCGACTGATCGGCGGGCTGACCAAAAACGCCATCGAACTCGACCGCAAAGTTCTCTCCAACCTGGCGATTGTCGATCCCAACGCCTTTGCCGCAGTTGTCAGGACCTCCGGACAATTGCCGTCCTGACCATGGAACAGGAACTGCACCGGCTGCAGCAGGAAGCGGCCTCGTCGCTCGCCCAGATCGACGACCCTGCGCAGCTCGAAGCCTTCCGCGTGCGCTACCTCGGCCGGAAGGGCGGCCTGCTGACGGGTATCATGCGTCAGTTGGGCTCGGCCGCCGCTGCCGACCGGCCGCGGCTTGGCCAGCTGGCCAATGAGATCAAGCAGGAGATCGAGCGGCAATTCGAGGAAAAAAAGGCCCGGATCGCCAGCCAGGCGGTCCCTGTTGGCGAGGGTGTGGACCTCAGTCTGCCCGGCCGTTTCCTGCCGTTCGGCAAACTGCACCCGGTCACCCAGGTGATGGAGGAAATCTGCTCGATCTTCGAGGGACTTGGTTTTGCGGTCGCCGAAGGTCCGGACGTGGAGACCGACCATTATAATTTCGAAGCCCTGAACATCCCCAAACACCACCCTGCCCGTGACATGCATGACACCTTCTATGTCACGGACTCCATCCTCCTGCGCACCCATACCTCGCCCATGCAGGCGCGAATCATGGAAACGCAGGATCCGCCCCTGCGCTATATCGCCCCGGGCAAGGTCTACCGCTGCGACTCCGACATCACTCACACGCCCATGTTCCACCAGGTGGAGGGCTTTCTCGTCGACCGGGAGGTTTCCTTTGCCGATCTCAAGGGTGTGCTGACCAGTTTCACCCACAAGATGTTCGAACGGGAACTGGCCCTGCGGTTTCGGCCGAGCTTTTTTCCGTTCACCGAACCGAGCGCCGAGGTGGATATTGCCTGCGTGATCTGCGAAGGGAAGGGTTGTCGGGTGTGCAAACGTACAGGATGGCTTGAAATTCTCGGTTCCGGGCTGATCGACCCGGAGGTGCTGAAAATAGTTGGCTACGATCCTGATGTCTATTCCGGTTTTGCCTTCGGGCTCGGCGTGGAGCGCATTGCCATGCTCAAATACGGGATCGACGACATCCGCCTGTACTACGAGAACGATCTCCGCTTTCTTTCCCAGTTTTAACCCGGCGATTGCCGCCGCCGCCCGTTTTCGTGCCGGCACGGCGACCGTTTCCAGGCCGCGTCCCCACCCGTTGCCATTCCGGCCGCCCCACCCAGGTTGGTACGCGCCGCCCTCTGGACACCGGGCACAGAACGCTTTCAAGTCGCCCATAGGACTCCCATGAAATTCACGCTCAGCTGGCTCAACCAATTTATTGCCACCGGGACGCTCTCCCCCGCGCAAGTCGCCGACAAACTGACCATGCTCGGCCTCGAGGTGGACAGCGTCGAGGAGTTGTTCGCCGATCTGGACCAGATCGTCACCGCCCGGGTTACAGCGGTCAGCAAGCATCCTGATGCCGACAAACTGACCGTCTGCGAGGTGGATTGCGGCGACGAAACCGTGCAGGTGGTGTGTGGCGCGCCCAACGTCCGCGTCGGTATGGTTTCAGCTCTGGCCCGACCTGGGGTGAAACTGCCGGACGGCACCAAGATCAAAAAAGCCAAGGTCCGCGGGGTCGCCTCCGCCGGCATGCTGTGCTCGTCCCGGGAACTCGGTCTGAACGACGAGCACAGTGGTATTCTCGATCTGGACGAGCACCTGGATCCCGGCCGACCCTTCGCCGAGGCCCTCGGTCTGCGCGACACCATGATCGAAGTGGACCTGACCCCCAACCGGCCCGACTGTGCCAGTGTGCGCGGCATCGCCCGCGAGGTCGGCAGCTTTGCCGGTGAGCCGCTGCGGCCCCTGGTGGACAGCGTAACGCCCCTGAGCCCCACCATCCCCGGTTACGCGGTGGTCATCGAAGACCCGGAACTCTGTCCCCGCTACACTGCCAGGAAACTCCGCAAGGTCACCATCGGTTCATCTCCGCAGTGGATGCAGCAGCGGCTGAGCGCCGTGGGCATGCGGCCGATCAACAACATCGTCGACATCACCAACTACGTGATGCTCGAGTCGGGCCAGCCACTGCACGCCTTCGACTTCGCCACCCTGCGTGGTAGTCAAATCGTCGTGCGCCGCCCCAATCCCAGCGAGACCACCATCACCACACTGGACGGCAGCGAGCGCCCGCTGGACGGGGACACCCTGCTCATCTGCGACGCTGAACGACCGGTGGCCGTGGCCGGCGTCATGGGCGGTCTGGACACCGAGATCACCGCCGGGACCAGCGAAATCCTGCTCGAATCCGCCTGTTTCGACCCGATCTCCATCCGGCGGACCGCCCGGCGTCTTGGTATCCCTTCAGAGGCCTCCTACCGGTTCGAACGCGGCGTGGACCCGAACCTGGCGGACAGCGCTCTCGAGCGCGCGGTGCAACTGATCGTGGAGCTGACCGGCGCCGAGGCGGACCCGGGCGGCATCGATGTCTACCCTGGCAGAAAGCCGCTGCAGCAACTGGAGTTGCGCGTCCAACGGGTGCGCTCCCTGCTCGGTCTGGACATCGACCGCGACCAAGTGGCGCGTCTGTTGCGCAGCATCGAGTTCCCGGTAACGGTCATCGATGAAGCCACCCTGGCGGTGACTGTGCCGAGTTTCCGGATCGACATCGAGCGTGAGGTCGACCTGGTCGAGGAGGTTGCCCGCCTGGTGGGGTACAACAATATCCCCACCGCGCAACCGCTGATCCGCATGGACTACCCCAGGCGCGACGAATTGCGTCACCTGCGCCAGGAGGTGTCGCAGCTGCTCATTGCCCAGGGGTATTTCGAGGCGATCAACTACAGCTTTGTCGCCGAGAGCCATCACGATCTCTGCCGCCTGGCTGCCGACGATCCGAGGCGGCGGGTCACCCGGCTGTTGAACCCGCTCTCCGACGAGCAGGCGGTGATGCGTTCCCTGCTCCTTCCGGGGCTGTTGGAGAACATCCGGCGCAACATCAATTTCCAGCGCACCGACATCCGTCTCTTTGAAACGGGCAAAGTCTTCCTGCAGCGGGGGGCCGACGAACTGCCCGAAGAACGGCTGCTCCTTTGCGCGGTGCTCAGCGGCAGCCGGTACCCCGGCGCCGAACCGCTCCATTTCTCCGGCCAGCAGGCTGATTTCCTCGACATCAAGGGCACCGCCCTCAACCTGCTGCAGACCCTGCGCATCGCCGGCAGCCCTGATGCACCTCTGCTCAGACCTGAGCCGACCATGATCCAGCCGTACTGCGATGCGACCTGTGCCCTGGCCCTTGTCCACAATGACGAGCCGATTGGCACCCTGGGCGCTGTCCATCCGGACACCCTGAAGGGGTTCAACATCAAGCAGCCGGTGTATTTTCTGGAGATCGACCTGGAGAAGTTGCTCACCATGGAGCGGCAGCCGAAGCAATTCACCAGCCTGCTCCGGTATCCGGCGGTGAAACGGGATATCAGCCTGACTCTGCCCGAGTCCACCCCGGCCGGCGAGTTGTTGCGGGCAATCACCGGCCTGCGGCAAAAATACGTTGAAACGACTGAGATTTTTGATGTATATCGGGGCAAACCGATCCAGGCGGGATACAAGAGCGTCGCCCTGTCGATCACCTATCGCTCCGCCACCGCCACCCTGGATGACCAGACTGTCGACCGGGTGCATGAAAAAATTGTCCAGGCCCTGACGGCAGAATTCAAGGCCCAACTGCGTGAAGGATCCGAAGCATGAAAAAGAAAAACGTCACCCGCAAGGAACTGGCCATTGCGGTCAATGAAAAGCTGGGTGTCTCCCAGCGTAACGCAGCGGAAATTGTCGATGCCGTGTTCGCCACCATGAAGAACACCATGGTTGCCGGCGAATCCATCAAACTCGTTCAGTTCGGCACCCTCACCGTGCGCGACAAATCGCCGCGCCGCGGTCGCAACCCGCGCACCGGCGAATCCATGACCATCACCAAACGGCAGATGGTTTCGTTCCGGCCGAGCAAGCGACTGCGCGAACGGCTGAATAAATAACATTCCGGTTCAAGGTTTTCTGGCATTCCTTCCAGTTCCGGCTTATTGTTGACGAGGTACCTGCACCGAGCCACAGTGTTCAACGAGCCCTTCGTAATGTGAAACGAGCAACGTCCGACATCCGGCAGATTCCGGACAAGGTCTATTTCCGGATCGGCGAGGTCAGCGACCTGGTCGGCGTGGATCCGCACGTGCTCCGTTACTGGGAGACCGAGTTCGCCACGGTCAGGCCGTATCGAGGCAAATCGAAGCAACGGCTCTACCGGCGACAGGACGTGGAAAACCTCCTGCTCATCAAGACGCTGCTGCACGACGAAGGCTACACCATTTCCGGTGCACGCAAATTGCTGAAAAGCATGCGTCGGCACGAACAGTTGGAACTGCCGCTGATCTCCGGACCTGGCCGGCCGGAGGCCGAGGACAACCTGCTTGAACACATCAAGTTCGAACTCCAGGCCATCCTCGGGCGACTCGGGCGGCAAAGGTTGGGGCACGACAAGTAGCAGTTGACAGTAGGGCGCGGGAAATGCTAGTAACAGCCCTGCACATTTTCGGAACGTAGCGCAGTCTGGTAGCGCACCTGAATGGGGTTCAGGGGGCCGGAGGTTCAAATCCTCTCGTTCCGACCAGTTGGACAAGGAGTTACGGTGATCCGTAACTCCTTTTTTTGTTGCCGGCGCGCAGGATAGCCGATGCTGTGCATCCCAGTCCCTGCCCAACTGATCCTCGCCCCGGGAAACACTTGTCGTCCCCTTTTTTCGCTTGGACTCGACCGGGTGACCCTATACAATGGTCTTGTCCTTCGATACACACTTCCTGTGGCCCGGCGCCGACCGCCCGCGGCCAGCAAACATCTCCCCAACCGGACGGTGACGCCGCCTCCCGGCAAAGGAAGCACAGCACGCCCGGATCGAGCATGCCCCCTGCGCCAATCACCCTGTCCCCACAACCTGCCGCCATCGCGGCGGTGACCCTCACCCTGCCCGCCTGGTGGCGGCCTCTGCTCGCCCTGCTGCTCGTCCTGCTGCTGGCCGGCTGCGACCGGGAGAGCCGTTCCGCCTCGCCGGCCCCGGTCCGGGAACTCGTCTTCTACAGCTGGGCTGAGGATCTGCCGCCCTCGCTGCTTGAGGCGTTCACCGCCGAAACCGGCGTCAAGGTCGTGTACCGGACCTACCAGGCCACTGAGGAGGCGGTGCGCTCTCTCCGCAGCGGCAGCGTCTATGACGTGGCGGTGATCGAGAACCAGTTCATCCCGGAACTGGCCACGGATGGCCTTCTCGCCGAACTGGACCACCGCAGCATCCCCAACCTCGCTCACCTCTCGGAGAACTTCCGCGAACTGGTCTTTGACCCGGGCAACCGCTACAGCGTCACCTTCAACTGGGGGTTGACCGGCCTGGTGGTGCGCGACGACCTGACGCCGGGACAGGTCACCCGCTGGGCCGACCTGTGGGACGAGCGGTTCGCCGGCCGCATCCGGGTCTGGGACCTGCAGCGGACCCTGGTGGGTATCGCCCTCAAATCGCTGGGGTATTCGGCCAACTCGGAGAACCCGACCGAGTTGGAGGCCGCCCTGGAGCGGCTTATCCAGCTCAAAACCCGGGCGCGTACCTCGGGCTATGTCCCGGCCCTGGCCGAACAGGCCCTGGCCGACGGCCGGACGGCGCTGATGCTTGGTTACGGCGGCGACCTGCTGCGCGGCCGCAAGCGCGGCCTGCCGGTCTCCTTCGTGATCCCCGCGGAGGGCGCCATCCAGTGGATCGACAACTTCGTCATCCCGGCCGCCAGCCCGAATAAAGCCCTGGCCGAGCGATTCATCGACTTCATGCTCCGGCCGGAGAACAGCGCCCGCATCGTCAACGAGCAGCACTACCCCACGGCCAACAGTGCGGCCACTCCGTTCATCCGGCCCGAATTCCTCAACGATCCGGTGCTCTTCCCGCCCCCCCGGGAGATGCTTCGCGCCGAGGTGCTCATGCCGCTGAGCCCGGCAGGCACGCAACTGCACGAACAGATCTGGCAGCGCTACCTGGCCGCCCCCGGCCTGACCGCCGAGCACTGAGGAGCCTCCTTGGCCGAGACCGTCGAACCAGTCCCGACCCGGTCCGCCCGGCACGGCAGTCTGCGCCGCCAGGTGCTCGGCCTGTTCGTTGCCACCGTGCTGGTGTTCCTCGTCTTCGGTCTGGGCACGGTCCTCCTGCTCGTGCGCTACACCGAGGAGCAGGGCTGGAGCGGCCGCCAGGTTGAAGCCACTCAGCGGGTCGTGCAGACCGTCAACAACTACCTCCTGCGCCAGCAGAACCTGCTGCTCATGTTCGACCTCCTCGGTCGCGACAACCTGGCCGGCGTGGCCAGGCAGTTGGACCTGCTCCTCGCCAACAAACCCATGCTTCTGGAAATCGTCCTGGTCAGCAGTCGGGGCGATATTGTCGCCAGCGCCGCGCGCACCGACCGGGTGCTCGCCAACCTGTTCACCATCCCGCAGTCGAAATGGTTCGAAGTCGCCCGCAAAGGGCGCAATTACGTCGGTGATGTCCGCCTGAGCGCCGCTGACGCGCCCTACCTAATGTTCGCCATCCCGGCACAGAACGGCGAAGTGGTGGTCAGCCGACTGCGCATGGGGGTCCTGCAGGAATCCCTGGCCAATTTCCAACTGGGCAGGGGTGGCATCGCCTACCTGGTTAACCACGAGGGGCGAATCCTCGCCCATTCCGATCTCCCCATGACCAGCGGTGACCGACGCATCAACAGCCCGGAACTGCTCGGCCTGGTCCGTTCGGTCAAACACTCCTGGAACGGCAGCTACCGCAACGAACAGGGCCGCATGGTGGTGGCGGCCCTTATCCCGGTGCCGGGCACCCCCTGGGTGGCCGTGACCGAACTGCCCCGCCGTGAGGCCTACGCGGCCAGCTGGTCTGCCTTCGGTGCGGTCAGCGGCATGGCCCTGGTCTTCTCCCTGGCCCTGGCCGCCCTGGTCACCTGGCTGCTCAACCACCGTTTCCTCGAACCGGTGCAGCGGCTGGAAGAAGGGGTCCTGCGGATCAGCCGCGGTGACCTGCACCGCCGCGTCGAATTGAATGTCAACAACGAGATCGGCAGGCTGGCCACTTCTTTCAACAGCATGGCCGCCTCCCTGGAAGAGCGCGACCGCAAGATTCTCGACCACGCCGCAGCCGTCGAGGCCAGCGAGATTCGCTACCGGGCCATTGTCGAAGACCAGACCGAGCTGATCTGCCGCTACCTGCCGGACGGCACCCTCACCTTTGTCAACGAGGCCTACTGCCGCTACTTCAAAAGGACACGGGAGGACTTGCTCGGCCGGAGCTTCATGCCGTTCATTCCACCCGAGGACTTCGCTGCCATCGAGCAGCAGATAGGCTCGCTCAGTCGGAGCCAGCCGGTGGCCAGCCTCGACCACCGGGTGGTGCTCGACACCGGTGAGACCCGCTGGCACCAGTGGACCGACCGGGCCATCTTCGATGGGTCCGACCGCATCGTCGAGTACGCCGCCGTCGGTCGGGACATCACCGAGCGGGTGCTGGCCAACCGGGCCCTCGAACAGGCCCGTGCAGCGGCCGAGGCGGCCAGCCGGGCCAAATCGCAGTTCCTCGCCAACATGAGCCACGAGATCCGCACTCCGATGAATGCCATCCTCGGCATGAGCCGGCTCGCGCTCGAGGAGAACGACCCCGGCCGGCGCCAGCACCTGCTGACCATTGTCCTCCGCTCCGCCGAGAGCCTGCTCGGCCTACTCAACGACATCCTCGACCTCAGCCGCATCGAGGCCGGCCGGCTGCGGCTCAACCCGGCGCCCTTGCCGCTGCGTCGCCTGCTCGACGGGGTGATGGCCACCCTGAGCGCGCCGGCCGCGGACAAGGGCCTAACGCTGAGCGTGGAGGTCGCCGCGGATCTGCCCGCCTGGATGGTCGGCGACGAGCTGCGGTTGCGCCAGGTGCTCCTCAACCTGGTGGGCAACGGCATCAAGTTCACCGACGCCGGCTCGGTGCGTCTCCGTGTGGAGCGGCGCGAGACCGCCGGCCAGTCATGGCTGCACGTTGCGGTAACGGACACCGGTCCCGGCATCCCGGCAGAGCAGTTGGCGCGCATCTTCGAGCGGTTCGAGCAGGCGGACAATTCCTTCACCCGCAGCCACGGCGGCTCCGGCCTGGGGCTCGCCATCTGCCGGCAGCTGGTGGGCCTCATGGGCGGCGAGATCCGGGCGGAGAGCTGGTTGGGCACGGGCAGCACCTTTCACTGCACCCTGCCCCTGCGGCCTGCCGAGCCGCCCGCGACCGACGCGAAGGAGACGCAGACACCGGGCTTGAGCGGTCTGCGCATCCTCCTGGTGGACGACAGTGAGGTCAACCGCGAGGTAGCCACGATGACGCTCGAACGGGCGCACCGGGTCACCGGCGCGGGTACCGGCCTGGAGGCGCTCGCCTTCCTGGCCCAGACAGACTTTGACGCGGTGCTCATGGACGTGCAGATGCCGGAAATGGACGGACTCGCGGCCACGGTGGCGATCCGCGCGGCGGAAGGCGGCGGGCCGGCATCGGCCGCGGTACCGGAGGAACTGGCCCGGGCGCTTACCACCCGGCTGGGCGGCGGCCATGTGCCGATCGTGGCCATGACCGCCCACGCCATGGACGAGGACCGCGACCGCTGCCTGGCCGCGGGCATGGACGGCTACTTGAGCAAGCCTTTCCGGCACGAACAGCTGGCGGCGGTGCTTGCCGCAGTGGTCCACGGCCGGGCGACCGTCGAGCGGACAGCCCCTCAGCCGTCTGCGCCGGAGCGGCCGGCCGGATGAGTGCGACCGAGGAACTCGCCAACAAGGGCGGACAACCGGAGAAACCAATGCCCGCCGGCCTGCTGCAGCGCGCCCGCGATCTCGGCGCCTCGGCCGCGGCCGCGCTGCCGGCCCGTGCCCTGGTGGTGTCGGACCACTTTGCCGCCCTGTGTGACGCACCGCACCGCTGCCCGAGCTACGGGCTCGCGCCCGGCTGTCCGCCCCACAGCCAGTCGCCGGCCCGGTTCCGGGCCGAACTCTCCCGCTACCAATGGGTCCTGGTCTTCCGGATCGATGTTCCGGCCGCGGACCTGCGCACCGGCAAACGGCTGGAGGTCGCCCGCCGCATCCATGCGCTGGCCGCAACCCTCGAGGGCGAGGCCCTTACGTTCGGCTTTGCCCGTGCCCGCGGGCTGGCTGCCGGTTCCTGCTTCGAGCTGTACTGCGCGGAGCGGGGTCGCTGCGCGGTGCTCGCCGATCACCTGCCCTGCCCGTTCGCCGACCGGGTGCGCCCTTCCCTGTCCGCGGTGGGTGTCGATTTCACCGCCCTGACCGCGGCCGTCCACTGGCCCCTGCCGACGGGCGGCGATTCCCCGAATCCGGCCGTTAAGCCGGTCCTGTCCATGCTGGCCGGCCTGGTGCTGCTGGCCGACTGACCCTGCCCTTCCCTTGCCTTTGCTTTATTTTCGAGAGGATGTCCCCATGCATACCGACGAATACGAGATTTCCCTTGCCCGCGAGATCAAGCACTGCGAACAGGTGGTGCGCACAACGAAAGAAGCGCTGGCCACTCGGCACCAGCGTTTCGGGATGGATTATGCCGCCGCCGCGGCCGCGGTCGCGGCGGGCCGGCTGCAGCTCGACGGCCGGGAGCTGGCCGCCTGGCGGGAAGACAACGAGGCGCTGCCCGTGTGGGAACAGCGCCTCGTTGACTACCGCGAAGCCCTCTCCGTCATGCGGATATCGGCCTCACGGTTTTGAGATGCCCGGGTTCAGTGGCCGCCCGGGAACAGCCACTTGCTCAGGTAGTAGAGGATGAAGAGCGACCCCACCCCGATGCCGATGGACCAGCGGATGAGGCTCAGTTCCACCGGCAGGAGCGGTTCGTAGTCCATTTTCTTGATTTCTTCGGCCACCTTGGCCTGTTGTTGCGGTTTCATGGAGTGATCTCCTTGCTAGATGGTTGGCGGCTTGACGCCGTGGAAAAAGAGCCATGAGATGAACAGGCCGACCCAGATGATGAACCCGAACAGGCTGATGCAGTAGACCGCGGCCAGTTTGCCCAGCCCCTCTTCCATCAGCTTCTTGAAGTTGGACACCAGGCCGATGGTGAAGAAGCAGAGCAGGAAGAACAACCCGCGGAACACATCCCCCTGGCTGCTCGACGACTTGGCCTTGGCCAGGAAGCTCTTGGGCTCCTTGATCGAGGCGTTGACCTCCTTTTCACTGGCCTTGGCCTGGTCCAGTTGGGCCTGCAGGCTGGCCAGCGCCGCCGGGTCAGCGGTCGCCTGCATCTTCGTCTCGATGGTGGTGATGGTTGCCTTCAACTCGGCCAGGTTCTCCTCGGCCGGTCCCATGGCTTTGGCCGCAGGCCAGCACATGATCACCAGGATGACAAAGGTGAGCACGTAACCGATGACGAATTTCGGGAAGCGGTGCCAGATCTCCGCGGCGTTCACCTTCTGGCCGGGCCGGACATCGATCTTGGCGCACCAGATGTAGGCCAGCAGGAAGGCCCAGATGCCGATGAAGATGTCGATGAACATCTTCACCGTGGTCGCGGTCATGGTGATCCAGCCTTCGGCGTAGTTGATGCCCGCCTGGTCCAGGGCTTGGGCCCGGATCAGGGCGTCGGTGATGGCGCCGCTGGCGATGGCGCCGCCGTCGGACTTGACCGCCAAGCCCATCCAGGCACCGGCCACCAGTGGTTCGGTCCAGAGAAAATACTTGGCCAGGAAGGGCAGCAGCACCATCTCCACGGCCACGAAGATGACCACGAGCGACGAAACCATGATCGGCACGATGGGCCGGGCGCGGATGGCGCCGCCGGTGGCGATGGCCGCGCTCACGCCGCAGATCGAAATGCCCGAGGCGAGCGGTGCGGACCACTCACGGCTGAACTTGAAGTATTTGCGGGCGATGTAGTAGACCACCGCCCAGTAGATGAGATAGGCCTCGACAATGGCGCAGAAGCCACGGAACATGATGTTCGACGCCAGGCCGAAGCTCTGGGCCGCCTTGATGCCCAGGCCGGCGCCCATGATGACGATGCCGGTCTTGATGTAGAGTTCGGGCCGGGCCGCTTCCTTCATGGCGTTGGCCAGGCCGGGGAAGAAGTTGCCGATCACCAGGCCAAGGATCAGGGCGAGGATGTAGCCGAACTCGCCGCTCATGCTCATCGCCCAGGGAATACCGAACTTGGCGGCCTGCTGCTCGGTGGCGGCGATGTAGGCCCAGTGCCCCATGAACCAGCAGAGGTAGCTGAGCCAGAAGGCCAGGGTGAAGCCGATCATGAACTTGCGCACGTTGGCGCCCAGGGCTATGGAGCCAAGCGTCATGATGGTCAGCGCGAACAGGTAGGTGAGCACCACCGAAACGAGCGGCGACATGCCCTTCTTCTCGTACTGCTGCCCCACCTGCAGGGTGCTGGTGTCGCCGTCGACCGCGACTGTGGACTCCTTGCCGTCCTTCTTCTTGACAGTCACCTTCTGGCCGTCGATTTTGGTGATTTCCCCTTTGACCGTCTGGTACGTGCTGGAGATGGCGGTGATCGCCTTGGCCGGTTCCACCCAGACCCCGGTTTTCGCGCCCCAGCCGAGAACGTCCACCCCTTGGAACGATCCCAGGCTGAGGGCAAAGATGACGAGTCCAAGGAGCAAAGCCAGCCAGTCTTCACTGATCCAGCCGCCCCCCTCGCCTGCCTTCTGTTGTGTTGTTTGCTCCGACATACCCTGCCTCCTTGGTTGTGGTTGACGTGAAAACAGACGTTGTTTTCACGGGATAAATGATGCGCCGCCTTCGGGTCAGCGGAAATCCGCGGCCCGCTCGCCGGTGCGGGCGAGGATTTTTTGCAGGGCGACCCGGGACAGACCCGACAAGCGGGCCGCCTCGCTGACGTTACCCTGGGTGCGGGTAAGCAGGCCGCGGACGTAGTCGAGGGTGAAGTCGTGCACCACCGCGGCTTTGGCCTCCTTGTAGGCGAGCGGCAGCCCCGGCGGCGGGGTTGCGCCCACCCGGGCGGGTCCCATCTGCACCCCGCCTTCGAGCACGGTGCGCACCAGGGCCATGTCCACCCGCTCGTTGGTGGCGAACACCGCCAAACGGCGCACGAAGTTCTCCAATTCGCGGACATTGCCCGGCCACGGCCGGGCGGCCAGCCACTGCAGCACCTCCGGGGAGGCCTCCTTGGCGGCCAACCCCATCTCCCGGCAACTCCTGGCAAGGAAGACGCGGGCCAGCAGCGGGATGTCCTCGACCCGCTCGCGCAGCGGCGGCAGGGAGAGGACGAGCACGTTCAGGCGGTAGTAGAGGTCCTCGCGGAAGGTGCGGGCGCGCAGGCGCGTCTCCAGGTCCTGGTTGGTGGAGGCGATCACGCGCACGTTCACGGTCAGCGGGTCGCTGGCGCCCACCGGCCGGATCTCGCCGCTCTGCAGGCAGCGGAGCAGCTTGGTCTGCACCGCCGGACTGATGTCACCGATCTCGTCCAGATGGAGGGTGCCGGTGTCCGCGGCCGCGAACAGCCCCTTGTGGTCCCGGTCCGCGCCGGTGAAGGCGCCGCGCACATGGCCGAACAGTTCGCTCTCCAGCAGGCTCTCCGGAATGGCCGGGCAGTTCACCGCCAGGAAGGGACGCGCGGCACGCGGGCCGGACTCGTGGATGAGCCGGGCCGCCAGTTCCTTGCCGGTGCCCGACTCACCGCGGATGAGCACCGTGTAGTCGGACTGGGCCACGGCAACGATGGTGCGGTGCAGCCGCTGCATGGCCGGCCCCTCACCCACCAGGGTGGTGCGGCTGTCCTGCAGGGAGACCATCTGCCGGAGGCGGTCGTTTTCCGCCAGCAGGCGGCTGCGCTCCAGCCCCTTGGCCGCCACCCGGAACAGCTGGTCCGGTTCGATGGGCTTGGTGAGGAAATCGTAGGCCCCGGCGTGCAGGGCCTGGACCGCGATCTCGATGGTGCCGTGAGCAGTGAGCACCACCACGCTCAGATCGGGGTGTCGGGCGATCACCGATTCGAGCAGCTGCATGCCGCTCATCTCGGGCATGCGCAGGTCAGTGATCAGGAGGTGCACCTCCCGCTCGGCCAACACGGCCAGGGCCTCGCGACCACTGTGCACCGCGGCCACGCGGATATCCGGGAAGCGACCGGCCAGGAGGCGGGCCAGGCCGCGGGCGAAATCCGGCTCGTCATCCACCACCACCGCCCACACGCCCTGGTGTTCGATCCCTTCTGTACCGGTGGGCAGGGCCGTCTGTTCCTCGCGTATCATGCCTTCCCCTCCCCTTCTTCACTGGCTGCAGCCCCGGGCAGCAGGACCGTGAACCGGGCCCCGCCCAGTTCCTCGGACCTGCCCGCTTCCACCCGGCCGCCCACCTCCGTGACCAGCCCATAGACGATGGCCAGGCCGAGCCCGGTGCCGGTGCCGGGCTCCTTGGTCGAATAGAAGGGGTCGAAGATGTGCACCTGGTCGGCAACGGCCACGCCCGGCCCGTTGTCCGCCACTTCGAGGGCGACCAGGCCGCCGCAACCATCGGTCACGCGGACCACAATCCGGCCGCTGCCGCTTGGCACCGCGTCCAGGGCGTTGAGCAGCAGGTTGCTCAGCACCTGCTCCAGCTCGTCCTGGCCCAGGCGAACCATGAGCGGTCCGTCGGGCGCGTCGAGTTCGACGCGCACGCCCCGTCCGGCCGCCTGCACGGCGAACACCTCGGCCATGGATCGGGCCACGACGCAGCCGTCGGCCGTGCCCGAACCGGCTCCCTTGGGCCGGGCGAAGTCGAGCAGGTCACGCAGCACCCGCTGGGCCTGGCGGGTATGGCGTTCGATGACCTCCAGATCACTGGCCTGCTCCGGGTCCTTGATCGTCTGACGGAGGAGCCCGGTGTAGCAGAGGATCACGCCGAGCGGATTGTTCATCTCGTGCGCCAGACCGGCAGTCAGTTTGCCCACCGTGGCCATCTTCTCGGACTGCCAGACCTGCTGCCGCATCCGTTTCTCCATGGTCGTCTCGCGCAGGTAGACCACCACCTGGTCGGTGCTGCCGTCCAGACCGCGCACCGGGTAGAGGAACAGGGAAAAGGTCCGCTCGCCCGCCAGGCTGACCTCGCGCTGGTCGGGCAGGCCGCGGCTGATGGTCTCGCGCATGGGGCACTGCGCCCCGGAGAGGTCGAAGAACAAGGCCAGAACGTTGCCGTCGGTGCGCTCGTGACCGGTCAGCTCGGCGGTGAGTTGGCGGGCCGCGCGGTTGGCGGTGAGCACGGTGCAGCCCGCATCCATGAGCACGAGCGGGTCGGTGATGCCCTCGACAATGGTCTGCAGGATGTTCATCTGCCGGAACAGGCTGTCGATGGCCGAGAGGTTCTCGGCAGCGATGGCGAGCTGCCGGCCCAGGGCCTGGAGCACGACGGTGTCCTGGCGGGCCGCTTCCTCAGCGCTCTCCCAGTCCAGGACGAGCAGCCCCTCGGCGCTGCCGTTGCTCGACGCCACCGGCACGTACACCTGGCTGCCGACGGTCACGCAGCCACTGCCGGTGAGGATGGTCACGTAGTCGGCGGGCAGTTCGGCCATGGGTTCTCCCACGGGCCAGACATGGGCGGATTGCGGCCCCATGGTGCACACATAGGCGATGCGCCGCGCCCCAAACCGGTTGCAGATCTGCGGCAGGGCCTGACGCCACAACTCGGCCCGCGACCGACTGCGGAAGGTGGCGGCCAGCAGGCGGACAAACAGGCGCACGTCCGCCCGCCTGGCCTTGGCCTCGGCGCTGAGCGCCTCGGTCTGCTCGTCCACCATCTGCCGCAGGTTCTCGGCGTAATGCTGCAGCTGGCCGCGGGCCGCGAACAGGTGCTCGCTCATCTGTTCCATGCCCTCCACCAGTTCCTCGATCTCGTCGCCCTGTTCCAGGCGGGTGAGCAGGGCCGATCCCTGTACATCGTCGATGTTGCGCCGGAACACGGCATTGAGTCGCTTGAGGTTGTTGACCACGAGCACCCGGAAGAGCAGGTTGGCGATGAAGACGAAGATGAGCACGCTCAAGGCGAACAGGGCGAAGTAGGTGAAGATGGTGTTCTCCACCCGACCGATGCTGCGGTGCACGGAGATGCCGACGAAATCCACGCCGGCGATGCTGTCCTGCTCCTTGCCGAAGCCCCGCTCACCGTACAGGCGGATGAGTTCAGCGGGTGCCGCCTCGGGCCGGCCGTGGCAGTACAGACAATCCCTGGTGAAGCGCACCGGCCGGACCATGAGATAGTATTTTTCGTCGTTGAGCAGATGCATGCCCTGCCACATTTGCCGCTCCGGTTCGCGCCTGAACCGCTCGATCAACTCGCGTTCTAAGGGGGTGGCCTCGTACTCCGGATTGCGGGCATCGATGGCCACCCGCCGGTAAATGGTGCCGTCCCGGTTTTCGTTCACCGGCAGCATGATCTGGCGCGAGACGTAGGACGAACTCATGGCCTGGATGACAAAGGCGGACGGCAGCCGTTCGTACATTGCCGGACGGAGCACATCGCGCACATAGTGCTGGACCGAGTCCACGTGCATGAAGATCAGTCGGGCCTTGTCCTGCACCTCCTCCTCGAGCACGCTGCGCACATGGGCATGGAAACCGAGGGTGCAGACGATGCCGATACTGAGGAAGGCGCCGACCAGGCCGGCAACGAATTTACTCTGAATTTTTTGTGGTTTGAGCAGGTGCATGATCCCTCTTCAGGCGCTGCGGGCGGAAAGGGACAGCCGTGGGGCCGTCGGGGAGCGTGCTTCGGCTGATCGACGACCGCCCCTTTCCCCGCTGCGTTCCAATATGGAAACCAAAGAATGTGCCAACTGCGACGGAAAATTCGTCATACGGAAAAACAGTGGGTTGGCATCGGGTCCGGAGCACGGACCGATACCTCCGGTTGGCAGGCGACAACACAGGTTGGCACACAGGTGCCTCCGTCAGTTGGCAGTCGGGATAAAAAAAATCCCGGAGTGACGGGCTGGTGGCCGTCACTCCGGGCAAGGCGGGAATCAGCGGGGCAGGAGGCTGTGCAGGTAGTCGAGCCAGGCGGGGAAGCCCTCGCCGGTGGTGGCCGAGAGGCTCAGGATGGCAAGGTCGGGCTTGAGCATCAGGGCCTCGCGCCGGGCCTCGTCCATGGAGAAGTCGAAGTGCGGCAGCAGGTCGGTCTTGGTGAACAGCACCAGGTCGGCCGAGCGGAAGGTGGCCGGGTACTTGGCCGGCTTGTCCGAGCCCTCGGGCACGGACAGGAGGATCACCCGCTGGTGCTCGCCCAGGTCAAAGGTGGCCGGGCAGACCAGGTTGCCCACGTTCTCGATGAAGATCAGGTCAAACCCCTGGCCGCGGCCGAAATGCTCGAGCACGTGCAGGCCGCCGTGCACCATGGGCGCGTCCAGGTGGCAGGCGCCGCCGGTGGTCAGTTGGACCGCGGGCACGCCCTTGGCGCGGATGCGTTCCGCGTCGCGCTCGGTCTCGATGTCGCCCTCGATCACGCCGATGCGAACCGTGTCCTTGAGCGCCTCGATGGTCCGCTCCAGGAGCGTGGTCTTGCCCGAGCCCGGGCTGGAGATGAGGTTGATCGCCACCGCGCCCATCTGCTCGATGTGGCGTCGGTTCGCTTCCGCCTGCTGCTGATTGGCCTCCAGCAGGCTCCGGTTGACTTCAACGACCCGGGCATCGTGCCGGTGATGGTCGTGCAGTTGACAGCCGCAGGTGTCACACATGGGTCACTCCATTTCCAGTTGGTTGAGGATGAGTTCGGTTCCGCCCTTGGGCGACAGTTGGCGGCCGCTGCACCAGGGGCATTTCTTGGGGAAGGGGCTCGGCGAGAGCAGCTCCGCTGATTCGCCCGGCAGGGCAAAAGGGATCACCGACACCCGGGCGCAGTCCAGGCACACGTAGGTCGGGTCCGGGGTCTCCAGGTCGAGCAGGGCGTCTGCGGTCTGCGGCTGCTCCTTCTTGAGCACATTGAAGCCGAACTCGAAGGAATCGCGGACCACCCCGGAAAACGGCCCCAGGGTGACGCGCACGCGCAGCACCCGGCTGGCCTGGTGCTCCGCAGCCAGGTCGAGGATCTGGTCGATCAGGCTGTGGGCAAGGGAGAGTTCGTGCATGGGTGCGACCTTTTCGGCAGGGGTTCAGCAGATGCGCGGCAGGGGCAGGCCGGTGAGCGGTTCGAGCAGTCGCGAGCCGCCGATGCGCGTGGTCAGGCTCACCCGGCCGTCATTGCCCGCCCCGACCCGGCCGATCAGGGCCGCGTCCCTGCCCTCGGGCAGGCTGCGCAGCAGGTGGAGGATCTCCTTCTCGACCTGCGCATCACAGATAAGCACACACTTACCCTCGTTGGCCAGGTAAAGCGGATCAAGCCCGATCATCTCGCAGGCCGCGGCCACGGCCGGCCGGATGGGCAACTGGTCCTCGTCGAGGGAGATGCGCACCCGGCTGGATGCGGCTATCTCGCAGAGGGTGGTGGCCAGCCCGCCCCGGGTCGGGTCGCGGAGCACGTGCACCTGGCAATTATAGTCTTCGAGCAGGGCGCCGACCAGCCGGTGCAGGGGCTGGGTGTCGCTTTTGATGTCGCCGCCGATGGCGATGCCCGCCTGGCTGCTCATAATGGTGATACCGTGGTCGGCGAGCGTACCGGAAACGAGCACCGCGTCGCCCGGCCGGGCCCGCTTGCCCGAGATCTCGCAGCGGTGCGAGACCATGCCGATGCCGGCGGTGTTGATGAACAGCCGGTCCGCCTTGCCGCGCGGCACCACCTTGGTGTCGCCGGTGACCACGGCCACGCCGGCCTCCTCGGAACAGCGGCCGACCGAGGCGATCACCCGCTCCAGGTCGGCCAGCGGGAATCCCTCTTCGATGATCAGGGCCAGGCTCAAGGCAGATCGGTCGGGCACCGCGCATGCACAGGTCGTTGATGGTGCCGTGCACGGCCAGGGCGCCGATGTCGCCGCCCGGAAAGAAGAGCGGGTCGACCACGTAGCTGTCGGTGGTGAAGGCGATGCGGCCGTCGTGCTCGCCGAGCACGGCGCAGTCCTCCAGGTCGCGCAGCAGAGGGCTGGTCAGGTACTTGAGGAACAGATCGCCGATCAGGTTCTGGCTGGCCAGGCCGCCGCTGCCGTGGTCCAGGCTGATGCTCTTCTCGTTGGTCATGGTTGCCCCTGATATGGTCGGACGGTTGATTGCCCGGCCGCCGCGGTTCGGCGGCTGGTCTTCTGGTCGCTGTAGCGGTGGTAGGCAGCGCAGGTGCCCTCGCCGGAGACCATGCACGGGCCCACCGGATGCAGTGGCGTGCAGGCGCCTCCGTAGAGGGGACAGTCCGGCGGCAGCAGGCGCCCTTTGAGGATCTCACCGCAGCGGCAGCCGCGCGGGTCGCGGGCCGTGGACAGCGGCAGATCAAGGACATGCATGGCGTCGAAGCGGCGAAAGTCCTCGCCCAGGGCCAGGCCGCTGGCTGGGATGGTGCCCAGGCCGCGCCACTCGCTGTCCACCGGCGCAAAGACCGTCGCCATCAGCTGCTGCGCCCGCAGGTTGCCCTCTGCGGTTACCACCCGGGAGTAGCAGTTGTCAACAGTGGCTCTGGCCGCGTTCACCTGGCGGATGAGGCTGAGCAGACCGGCGAGGATGTCCGCGGGTTCGAAGCCGGCCACGGCGCAGGCGAGATGATACCGCTCGGCCAGCGGCCGGTAGGCCTCGGCGCCGATGATGGCGCTCACATGCCCCGGGCAAAGCAGCCCGTCCACCTGCAGCTCGCGGGTCGTCGAGCAGTGCCTCGAGCGCCCGGGGCATGGTCTTGTTCGCCGGCACAACGAGGAAATTGTCCAGCCCCTGGCGCTTGGCCTGGAGGATGGTGGCGGCAATGGTCGGCGCGGTGGTCTCGAACCCCACGGCCGGGAACACCACTGTGCGCTCCGGTTCGCGGGCCGCGAGCGTGAGCGCGTCCATGGGCGAGTAGACGATCTCCACCCGCGCGCCGGCGGCCCGGGCGTCGGCGAGCGAGCCGTCGCTGCCCGGCACCCGGATCAGGTCGCCGAAGGTGGCCACGGTTACCTCGGGCCGCCGCGCCGCACTGACAAAGGCGTCGATGTGCCCGGCCGGGGTGACGCACACCGGGCAGCCCGGGCCGGAGAGCAGCTCCACCGTGTCCGGCAGGAGCGAGCGGATGCCGTGGCGGAAGATGGCCATGGTGTGGGTGCCGCAGACCTCCATGATGCGCACCGGCCGGAAGGCCTCGCGATGGATCTCGGCCACCAGCGGCGCGGTGATCTCGCGGCTGCGGAACTCGTCGGCGCACTTCATTCCGGCGCGCCCGGCAGACGCCCCTGGGCATCGAGCGCCTCGGCCATCTGGCGCATGAGGCGAAGGTTTTCCTCGGCCTCGGCCACGGTCAGGGTGCGGATGGCAAAGCCGGCGTGGATGATCACGTACTCACCCGGTTCCGGCACCCGGTCGACCATTTCCAGGCGGACCTCCTTTTCGATGCCGTCCATCTCGACCAGGGCCACCTGGGCATCGAACAGGCTGTCGTCCGTGGAACGCACCTCGACCACCTGCATGGGTATGGCTAAACACATACACGTCCTCCAAGATAGGCTTGGCCAAGGCTGATGCCGCCGTCGTTCACAGGCACCAGTTCGTTGGTGTGCACCGTGAACCCGTGCCCGGCAAGGGCCTGGACCAGGGTTTCAAACAACAATCGGTTCTGCAGGCAGCCGCCGGAGAGCGCCACTTCGGCGAGCGCGGTGCGCTCGCGCAACTCGTTCAAGAGGGCCACGCAGCCGTCGACCAGCCACTGGTGGAAGCGGCGGGCCAGCAGCGGAACCGGTACGCCGGCCTGCAGGTCGGCGCAGAGGAGCGGCCCGAGCGGGGCGGAATCGAGCACCACCAGCCCGTCCGCGGCAGAGAGGTGCACCGGGTAGCGGCCGGGATCGTCCCCGGCCGGCGCCAGGGTGGCCTGGTGCTCGAGCAGCATGGCCGCCTCGCCCTCGTAGCGGCTCACCATGCACAGGCCGAGCAGGGCCGAGACCGCGTCGAACAGCCGACCGCAGCTCGAGGTGGGCGGTGTGTTGAGACCGCGCTCGATCATCTCGACCAAGAGCGCCTGGCGCTGCGGGTCGATGGCGCGCAGGCTCTCGGGCTGGTTCGCAGGCTCGAGTGCGGCTCCGGCCAAGGCTCCTGTGCAGCAGGGCCAGGGCCATGCGCCAGGGTTCGCGCGCCGCCCTGTCCCCGCCCGGCAGGGGCAGATGGGCCAGGCGGCCGAGCCGGGTGCCACTGCTGCGGTCCGCCCGCAGCATCTCGCCGCCCCAGACCGTGCCGTCGCCGCCGTAGCCGGTGCCGTCCAGCACGAGGCCAAGCACCGGCCCGTCCAGCCCCTGCTCGGCCAGCACCGCGCCGACATGGGCGTGGTGGTGCTGCACCCGGTACAGGGCCGGCCAAAGCGCGGGCGTAACGGCTGCTCAGGTAGTCCGGGTGCAGATCGCAGGCCACCTGCGGGGGCTCGACCTCGAGCACCTCTGCAGATGGGTGATACTCTCTTCGTAGAATTCCAGGCTTTCCGGCCCGGTCGAGATCGCCGATGTGCTGGCTCAGGTAGGCCTCGCCCCGGGATCATGCAGAAGGTGTTCTTCAACTCCGCGCCGCAGGCAAGGATGTCCGGGTCGGCCGGTGCAGCAGCATCGGAACCGGGGAGTAACCCCGCGAGCGGCGGAGCAGTCGGGGCCTGCCGTCCATGACCCTGGCCACCGAGTCGTCCGCCCGGGTGACGATATCCCGGTTATGGAGGAGAAAGAAATCAGCCAGACCGCGGAGCCTGTCAAGGGCCTCGTCATTGCCGTGCAGATCGGCTCGTCGCTCAAGTTGCCGCTGGTCATGACGAGGACCGCCGGGGCGAGCGGCTCGGCCAGGAGCAGGTGGTGAAGCGGCGTGTAGGGGAGCATCACCCCGAGAATGCCCAGGCCCGGGGCCACCTCCGGGGCCAGACCGGCCTCGGCTGCCGGTCGAGCAGCACGATGGGGTGCTCGGCGAGGACGAGCAGTTCGGCCTCGGCCGGTGACACCCGGCAGAGTCGCTCGGCTGCCCACAGGTCCGCGACCATCACGGCCAGGGGCTTGCCCGGCCGGTGTTTGCGCGCCCGCAGGCGCTCCACCGCCGTAGCCGAGCCCGCGTCCACGCCAGGTGGAAGCCGCCCAGTCCCTTGATGGCCACCACCGCGCCGGCTGCCAGGGCCGCGGCCGCCTCGGTCAGGGGATCGCCGGCAAGCGGCCGTCCGTCCCCGTCGTGCCAGCTGAGCTGCGGTCCGCACACCGGGCAGGCATTGGGCTGGGCGTGGAAGCGGCGGTCCAGGGGATCATGGTACTCCCGCCGGCAGTCATCGCACAGGGGAAAAACGCGCATGGAGGTGTTCGGCCGGTCGTAGGGGATCTGTTCGACAATGGTGAAGCGCGGACCGCAGTTGGTGCAGTTGGCAAAGGGGTAGCGGAAGCGGCGGTTGTTCGGGTCGCGGATATCGGCCAGGCAGTCAACACAGGTGGCGATGTCCGGGGCGATCTGGGTGCTCGGCGGCCGGCTGCGGTCGCTTGCCAGGATGCGAAAATCCGCGCTCGCCGGGGGGTCGGCCGGTTCGATGCGCACCTCGCTGATGCGCGCCACCGGCGGCGCCTCGGCGCGCAGCCCGGTCACAAATTGTTCCACTGCCGCGGCCGGGCCGGCCAGATGAATATCCACACCCTCGCCGTTGTTGGCCACCGTCCCCCGGACCCCCAGGCGCAGGGCCAACCGGTAGACAAAGGGCCGGAAACCCACGCCCTGGACAATGCCGCGCACCGTGATCCGGCAGGCTGTGGGCTGGGTGGGCGCAGGCGACATGGCAGGGTGTACGGTTTTTTCGCTAAGGTTTTGGCCAGCGGGTCGATCCCGGCCCCATGGCCCTCAACTACGGCAGTCTAGCAGCAAGCCGGGCCTGCGACCATCTCTTTTTAGCAAAACGGCCAGTTCGCCCAATTGGCCCAATCGCGGTCGGCCGATCAGCCCTCGGCCAGGGCCTGGCGGCAAATTTCCCGGTAGCGTTTGGAGTTGACCACCTTCTGCTTTTCCAGGTCTTCGATTTCCTCGCGGCTCAGGTGGACCAGGCCGCAGACCGGGCAGGAGAGGTCCACGTCGGCGTGGGCGGCCCGCTGCTTGAGTTCATCGGCGGTCATGTGGCCGACAAAGCCGCAGGCGCTGCCCGGGGCCTCGACCCGAACCAGGCGGCGGTGCGGATGGTGTTCGTTCATGGGCGGTTCTCCGGAAGCAGGCAGGTTTCAGCGGCCGAGCACGCGCACCGGCCGCCGGGCTCATGGATAGTGATGGTCAGGGCAAGCCCGCCGTCCAGGCGGTGCGTGGCGCAGCTCATTCACGGGTCATAGGCGCGCATGGCCATTTCGATGCGGTTCCGGATCGCCTCGTCGCAGGCTCCGTCCCGGATCAGCCGGGTGGCCGCGTCGCGCACGCTCAGGTTCATGGCCGCAACGTTGTGGGTGGTGCCGACGATCATGTTGGCCCGGGTGATGCACCCGCGCTCGTCGGTTGCGTAGTCGTGGATGAGGGTGCCGCGCGGCGCCTCCACGTGGCCGACGCCGCGGCCGGCGCGAGGCGTGGCCGGGGTGCGCACGTCGCGGTCGAGGATGCGGTCGTCGGCAAGCAGTTCGCCCACCCGCTCGGCCGCGTAGACCAGTTCGATCAGTCGTGCCCAGTGGTGCAGCAGGGTGGCCTGGGCAGGCCGGCCGAAACGGGCGCGAAACGCCGCAAGTTCGGCCTGGGCGTGCGGGGTGCGATGCGGTCGCAGACGTTGAGCCGGGCCAGGGTGTTCACCCGGTACACGCCCCGGGGCGCGGTCGGGTCAAGCGACAAACCCTCGCCCCAGCTGTCGGCATAGACCGTCTTGGCAAGTGACCAGGGTTCGCTTCGCTCGTGCAGGTGCTGGCCATAGTCCGCAGCGGCAAAGTCCACACTGCTGCCGTCCGGCCGCATGAGCCGCAGCCGGCCCGAGGCAAGCCGCAGGTTGCCGTGCTCGTCCACGGTGCCGAGAAAGCCGGTGGTCACCTGGCCGGGCTGGTCCGCGGCCGCGCACTGCTCCAGCACCCGCTCGCGGGCAAAGTCCAGGGCGAACAGGGCGAAATCGAGCAGCCGGGCCGCATCGGCCTGCAGCTGCCGGCGCTCGTCCCGGCCGAGCGGCCGGGAGAAACCGCCGACCACGCCGGCCACCGGGTGCACCGCCTTGCCGCCCAACCGGGCGAGCATGTCCTGGCCGAGCCGGCGCATGCGCGCCACCTGCGCGGCCAGTTCCGGCTCCTGGCGGGCCAGGCCGACCACGTTGCGCACCCGCAGGTCGCAGTCGGGCCCGAGGACAAAGTCCGGCGCGGCCAGAAAGAAGAAGTGGAGGAGCTTGTCCGGGATGTGGGCGAGCACCAGGCAGAGTTCGCGCAGCAGGCGACCGGCCGGCGGCGGTTCGACCGCGAAGCAGCCGTCCACGGCCCGGGCCGCGGCCAGGTGGTGCATCCACGGACAGATGCCGCAAATGCGGGTGACGATGCGCGGCAGTTCCTCGGCCGGCCGGCCGATGACGAACTGCTCGAAGCCGCGCAGGCTGGTGATTTCCACCCGGGCGTCGTCCACCGCGCCGGCAGCGTCCAGGTGGATGTGGATACGGGCGTGGCCCTCGATGCGGGTCACGGGCTCGATGGTGACAACCCGGGGCATACTCCTCCGTGGAAACGGGACAACAGTTCAGCGCGGGCCGGCAGCGGGCCGGAGCAGTCCATGGGCCCCGCAGAAGCGGAGCAGCGAGCGACGGTCGACCACGCTGCGGCGGTCCACGCCCTGGCCGGCCAGCGCGTTCATCAGGTCGAGCAGCGGGTTGCCGCCGGTTCGCACCGGCCCGTAGCAGCCCCGGCACGGCACCCGCACACGCACGCAGAGCGGCGCCCCGCTGCCGCCGCAGCCGCCCGCGGTCACCGGCCCCATGCACAGCAGCCCCTGTTCGAGCAGGCAGCGCATCCGGCCCGGCTCTTCGTCCGGGTCGAAATCGGCGTTGTCGAGAAAGCGACGCGCGGTCCGGGTCGCCGCCCTGCCCTCGCGCCGGGCCGGGCAGGTCTCGCACACGCTTTTCGCCGGGGTGGCGGGCAGTTCGCCGTCGAGCACAGCGGTGATAGCCGCAGCGATGGCCTCGGGCCGCGGCGGGCAGCCGGGCACACACAGGTCCGGCTGCACCAGTTCGTCCACCGCGTACACCCGATCCAGACAGGCGGGCACCTCCGTCGGCAGCGGGCCGCAGTCGGCAAACACCCCGGCGCGCACAGCCTCCTGGGAGCGCTCGTTGGCCAGGGCCGGGATGCCGCCGTGGGTGGCACAGGTTCCGAGCGCGATCAGGGTGCGGCAGGAGCGGCGCATGGCCAGGACCATGGCCCGCTGCTCCTCGCTGGCCACCCCGCCGGAAACCAGGCCCAGGTCCGCCGCGGGCAGCGCCAGCCCGTCGCCCTCCCCTGCCCGGCCGGCATATTTATGATCCATGAGCAGCGGAAAATGGACGATCTCCACCCGCGCAAGGAGTTCCAGCAGCACCTCGCCCAGGTCGACCAGGGCGATCTCACAGCCGGCGCAGCTGTGCAGCCACTCGCAGGCGAGAGTCGGCTTCACAACAGGACCTCGCCATCGGTCGCGGCCGGGTCCGGCTCGACCAGGCCGTACAGACGGAGCAGCCGCTCGTGCATCTGGCGGAAGGCCTCGACCAGCCGCTCCGGCTCGGCCGAACTCACCCACACCAGCTGGAACCGCTCCGGCTCAAAGCCCAGGTCCTCCAGGGTTTCGGCGATCACCTCGGCCCGGGCCAGGGCGATCTCGTTGCCGCGGATGTAGTGGCACTCGCCCAGGTGGCAGCCGATGATCATCACCCCGTGTGCGCCGCGGGCCAGGGCGTGCAGCACCATCTCCGGGTGGACCATGCCCGAGCACATCACCCGGATGATGCGCACCGAGGGGGGATAGTGCAGGCGCGAGATGCCGGCCAGGTCCGCGGCCGCGTACGAGCACCAGTTGCAGCAGAAGGCGATGATGCGCAGCCCGCTGTTCATGCGACCTCCTCCGCCGGCCGGTCCGTATCGGCCAGGGCCGCGTCGACCTGGGCCTCGATCTGGGCGTAGGTGAAGCCGCTGATGCGCACACCCCGCTTGGGACAGGCCCCCTGGCAGATGCCGCACCCCTTGCACAGCACCTGGTCGATGGTCACGGTCTTGCGGGTCTCACCCTCCGCGTCCCGGTACTCGGCCAGGGTGATGGCCTGGTAGGGACAGACCTCGATGCACAGGCCGCAGCCGTCGCAGTGCACCGGGTCGACCAGGGCGGTGTGGGCCTCGAGCGCGATCTCGCCGCGGGCCAGCAGGCGCCCGGCCCGGGCCGCCGCGGCCAGGGCCTGGCTGATCGATTCCTCGAGCGGCTTGGGGTAGTGGGCCAGACCCGCGACAAACACCCCGTCCACGTGGAACTCCACCGGCCGCAGCTTGGCGTGGGCCTCCTGGAAAAAGCCGTCGGCGCTCAGCGGCAGCCTGAACAGGCTGGCCAGCTCGCCCATGTCCGGGCTCGCCAGGGTGGCCGAGGCGAGGATGACCATGTCCGCCGGGATCTCCAGCGGCCGGTGGAGCACGTGGTCCCAGACGCGCACGAGCACGCCCTCGCCTTCGCGGCTGACCTCGGGCGGGCCGTGCTCCTCGTAGTTGATGAAGATGATGCCCATCTCGCGCGCCTGGTTGTAGATCCGCTCGCGCTGGCCGTAGGTGCGGATGTCGCGGTAGAGGATGTAGATGCGCCGGGACGGCATCTCCTTTTTCAGCTTGATCGCGCTCTGGATCGAGTGGGTGCAGCAGGACTTGGAGCAGTAGGGCCGCAGGGCGTTGCGCGAGCCCACGCACTGGATGAACACGAACGACTTGCCGCCCGCCACCCGGGTTTCGTTGTGCATGTGCAGCTTGTCGAACTCGATGGAGGCGACCACCTTGGGGATCTTGCCGTATTCGAACTCCTCCGGGATGTAGCGCTTGGCGCCGGTGGTGAGGATGACCGCGCCGTGGGCGAGCACCTGCTTGCGGCTCTTGCCGGTGCGCACCGTGCTGGCGAAGTTGCCCACGTGCCCGGACACCGCGGTCACCCGGGAGTTGTAGTACACATCGATGTTCTCCTGCGCCGCCACCTGCTCCTTGAGCGCGCGCAGGAAGGGCGGCACCTGCTCGCCGTTCCAGGTCTGGAACAGGTGCAGGGCGTTGCCGCCGAGTTGGGACGACTTCTCCACCAGGTGGACGCGGAACCCCTGGGCCGCCAGGTTGAGCGCCGCGGTCATGCCGGCCACGCCGCCGCCGAGGACGAGTACCGCGGGCAGGATGCGGATGCGCAGCGGCTTGAGCGCGGTCAGGGTGGCGACCTTGGCCACGGCCATGCGCACCAGATCCATGGCCTTCTCAGTGGCGGCCTCGGGCTGCTGGCCGTGCACCCAGGCGTTCTGGTTGCGGATGTTGGCCATCTCCACCAGGTACTCGTTGATGCCCGCGGATTTGAGCGTCTTGCGGAACAGCGGCTCGTGCGTGCGCGGGGTGCAGGCCGCGACCACGATGCGGTTCAGGCCGCGCTCGCGGATCTGCTGGACCATGCGGTCCTGGGTGTCCTGGGCGCAGGTGAACAGGTTGCGCTCCACGTGCACCACCTGCGGCAGGGTGGCGGCATAGGCGGCCACCTCCTCCACGTCGACCACGCCGGCGATGTTGGTGCCGCAGTGGCAGATGAACACGCCGATGCGCGGCTCGCGGTCGCGCACGTCCTGCTCGTCCGGCTGCGGCACCGGCACGGTGCGGGTGTGGCGCACCGGGGCGAGCAGGGCGGCGACGCTGGCCGCCACGGCCGAGCCGCCGATCACCGACTGGGGGATATCGCGCGGGCCGTTGAAGGCGCCGCAGGTGAACACGCCCTTCTTGCTGGTATGCACCGGCATGAAGGCCGAGATCGAGGCGAACCGGTCCGGGGTCATGTGGATACCGATCCGCTCGGCCAGCCGCACCATGGATTCGGGCGTTTCCAGGCCCACGGAGAGCACCACCAGGTCAAAGGTCTCCTCCACCTGGCGGCCGCGGGTGTTGATCGAACGCAGGCGCAGGTCGCCGGAGCCGGCGGGTTCGACCCCGTGCACGCGCGAGCGGACAAAGCGCACCCCGTAGGTGTCGCGGGCGCGCTCGAAGTAGCGGTCGAACTCCTTGCCGTGGGTGCGCATGTCCGTATGGAAGATGACCACCTCCACCTCGGGGTCGGCCTCCTTGGCGGACATGGCCTCCTTGATGGCGTACATGCAGCACACCGACGAGCAGTACTCGTTGTTGCAGTGGTTCTTGTCGCGGCTGCCCACGCACTGGAGAAAGGCCACCCGGCGCACCGGCCGGCCGTCGGACGGCCGCAGCAGGCGCCCCTCGGTGGGGCCGCCGGGCGAGAGGTAGCGCTCGAACTGGAGCGAGGTGATGACGTTCGGGTGCACGCCGTAGCCCCAGATCCTGGCCGGCCCGGGGTCGAACACCCGGAAGCCCAGGGCCATGACCACCGCGCCGACCCGGATCTCGTGCTCGCGCTCGACCTCGTCGAAGCGGATCGCCCCGGGCGGGCAGATTTCCGCGCACAGGCCGCAGGCGCCGGGCTGGTTGAGGTGCAGGCAGGCCTGCGGGTCGATCTGGTACTTGAGCGGCACGGCCTGCGGGTACTTGATGTAGATGGCCTTGCGCCGGGCGAGGTTCGAGTTGAACGGATCATCCACGCTCTTCGGGCACGAGCGGCTGCACTGGCCGCAGGCGATGCATTTGTTCACGTCCACGTAGCGGGGTGACTCGCGCACGCGCACGCTGAAGTCGCCGGCCCGGCCGCTGATGTCGACTACATCCGCCAGGGTGAGGATGCGGATGTTCGGGTGGCGGCCGCACTCGACCAGTTTGGGGGCGATGATGCACATGGCGCAGTCGTTGGTCGGGAAGACCTTGTTGTACTGCGGCATGGCCCCGCCGATGGCGCCGGTCTGCTCGACCAGGTGGACGAAATACCCGGAGTCGGCCAGGTCGAGCGCGGCCTGCATGCCCGAGATGCCGCCGCCGATGACCATGACCGCGCCAACCATGGTCTTCCCGTTCGACCCGGTTGCCGCGCCGGCGCGGGTCGCGGGCAAGGGCAGGTGATCAGGGCTCATGGGCCGGTCTCCGTGTTGGTGATGAGCGAGCGGGCCACCATCTCCCAGAGGAACTCGACCTCGATGTTCAGGTTGAATTCGCGCTTGAGGGATTTTTCGATCTGGTCGCGGCAGTTATGGCAGGCGGTGACCACCAGCCGGGCCCCGGACGCGGCGATCTGGCGCGCCTTGATGCGGCCGTGGAACACCCGCTCGGCGGCAAAGGGGTAGGCCCAGGCGCCGCCGCCGGCGCCGCAGCAGTAATCCTGCTCGCGGTCCGGGACGAGGTCCACATAGCTTGGGCAACAGGCCTGCACCAGGGCGCGGCCCTCCTCGAAATAGCCGTGGCCGAAGGTGCGCTGCGACTTGCGGCCGTAGTTGCAGCTGTCATGGAAGGTGGTCAGCCGGTCGTGCACGCTCGGGTCCACGCGGATCCGTCCCTGGTCGAGGTATTCGAGCAGGAGGTCGAACACCGAGTAGATGCGGAACTGCTGCAGGGATTCCGGGAACCAGCGCTCGAGCGCGTAGCGGGTGGCGTAGTAGGCGTGGCCGCACTCGGGCAGGAGCAGGGCCTGGCAGTTGAGCCGCTCGATGTTCTCGATGATGCGTTTGACGATGGTGCGCATGGCGCTGTAGTCGCCGGTGTACAGCCCCCAGTTGACCCCCTCCCAGTTCTCCGCGCTGATCGTCCACGATTCCTGTGCGGCATGGAAGATACGCCACCACCAGTGCAGACGCTCCGGTTCGACGAACGGGTCCCGGCTGTTGACCGTGACCAGCAGCCGGGCGCCGCGCACCTCCAGCGGGGTGACAAAGCCCGGACAGCCGTCCGCGGCCAACTCGTCACCCAGGTCCGTCATCAGGGCGACGAAGTCGTTCTTGGGGATGCCCACGTTGTTGCCCCGCTCCAGACAGGTGCTCACCCCCTTGCGGATCGAATCCGGCACCCGCGAGCGGTCGCAGCGGGAGCGGATACGGCGGATCAGCTGGAGGATCTCCACGTTCATCGGGCAGGCGATCTCGCACTTGCCGCACAGGGTGCACTTCCACACCCAGTCGCTGGCGAGCAGCTCCTCGTTGAGCCCGAACAGGGCCATGCGCACGATCTTGCGCGGGTCCAGGTCATCGACCCCGGAGATCGGGCAGGCGCCGGCGCAGGAGCCGCAGGTCTGGCAGTTGTCGGCAAAGGCCGGCGAGGTGTAGAGCAGGTTCTCGTGCGCGCCGAGGCGGACCGGGGCCTGGTCAACGGCCGGTCGGGCGGCCTGGGCGGCCACGGCCGGTTCGGGCGAGATGCGCGGGGTGCGGCCGTACTTGTCGCACAGCCGTTTGTAGTCCTCCCACTGGATCAGGTAGCGGCGGCCCGGCCCCTCCTCGGCGGGCAGGATGCCGTTGTTGATCCAGTTGCGGATGGTGTTGCGGTGCACGCCGAACTCCTCGGCGAGTTCATTGACCTTGGCTTCGTAGATCATCGGCAGGCCGCTTTCGCGGTGAGGTGGAGTTCGGCGGCGGCGAGCACCCGGTCGCAGGCCGGTCCCACGGCCGCGGCCACGGCCGGTGACAGGCCGCAGCCGAGACGCGCCTGTGCCTCCCCGGTGTGCACGGTGATGAGCCGCACGGCCACACCACCCTCGCGGTGCAGCTCGTCGAGCAGGTTGACATCCGGGAACTGGTGCAGGCAGAGATCGGCGCGTTTGCCCGCGGGCAACTCCCGCGGCCCGCGCTCGGTGAGTTCGCCTGGCCGCCGGCCCGGTTCGTGCACCGCGTCGATGAGGAGAACAAGCTCCGGCCGCAGAACGGGCAGGAGCAGGTAGTCGAGCAGGTGGTCGCGCAGGCCGGTGCCCGCGTCGACCACCTGCATCCCGGCCGGCAGGTCGCGACCGCGCAGCCGGTCGATCACGGTCGGACCGAAGCCGTCGTCACCGAGCAGGGTGTTGCCGCAGCCGAACACGACCACAGCCGGGGCGTCTTCCCCGGAGATATCCTTGTGCAAGATGTGCATGGTTTCTGCACTATGCTCTGCTTTCGCAGTGCGGTGCAAGGGGAAAAGACAGCCGCCGCACAATCGGTGCAGCGGTTGCGGAACAATGGCGGGAGAGGCGGTGGTTCAGGCTGCGGCCGACGGCGGGCCGCTGTCCAGGGCGCGGCGCACGGCCCGGGCCAGGGTGTCCAGGCCGACCGGCTTGGCGAGCAGTTCGCGGATGCCCTCGGCGCGGGCGCGGTCCTCGTCGATGCTCTCGCTGTAGCCGGTGCAGATGATGATCGGCTGGTCCGGGCGGAGCGCCAGCATGGCCCGGCTGATGGCCAGGCCGGTGAATCCGGGCATGGTCATGTCGGTGAGCACCAGGTCCCAGGCGTGCACGTCACGGGCATAGGTTTCGAAGGCGCGCGGGCTTTCCGTGAAGGTTTCCACCGTGTAGCCGAGCGTCTCCAGGAACCGTTGCAGCACAAGGACCACACTCGGCTCGTCGTCGATGATGAGGATCGATTCCGTGCCCACCGGCAGCTGGCCGTCCTCCTCCGCCTCGGCCGCCGCCTCGTCCACCACCAGCTCGGGCAGATAGACACTCACCTCGGTGCCCTCGCCCGGCCGGCTGTGCACACTGACCGCGCCATGGTGAGCGGCGACGATGGACTGGACCACGGCCAGGCCCAGTCCGGTGCCCTCGCCTTCGCCCTTGGTGGTGAAGAACGGGTCGAAGATGCGGTCCCGGATCTCCGCCGGGATACCGGAGCCGGTGTCGCGCACCCACAGGCGCAGATAGGGGCCGGGCTCCAACTGGCGCAGTTCGTGGCGCAGCGGCCCGTCGGCGAGCACCGTCCGCGCCAGGCCGATGGTCAGCTCGCCGCCGTCCTTCATGGCGTGCAGGGCATTGGTGCACAGGTTCATGAGCACCTGGTGGAGTTGGGAGGGATCGGCCAGCACCGTGCCCTCGGCAGCGGTGATGCGCGGGGTGACGGCAATGGTCGCCGGAAAGGAGGAGCGCAGCATCTTGATCACTTCGCGGACGATACGCTGCGGTTTGAGCGGCTGGAAGCGTTCGGCGGAGTGGTGGCAGAAGCTGAGGATCTGGCGCACCAGGTCGCGGGCGCGCAGGCCGGCCTGCTGGATCTGGTCGAGGTCGCGCCGCACGCGCGGGTTGGTGTCGCCGATGTCCACGAGCGCCATGGCTGCGTAGCCGAGGATCACCGAGAGGATGTTGTTGAAGTCGTGGGCCACGCCGCCGGCGAGCAGGCCGATCACCTCCATCTTCTGCACCTGGCGGAGTTTGTCCTCGGACTCGCGCCGGCCGGTGTTGTCAAAGGCGACCTGCAGGCGCACCATGCGGCCGTCGATCCAGCGCACCGCGTGGTCATAGTTGCTGTACCAGCGGTCGGTCACCGGGTTGTGGTGTTCCCACTGGCAGACCGGGCCGGGCTCGCCCTGCTCGTCGAGCAGCCGGCTCGCCGGGCAGAATTCGCAAGGGCTCTCACGGTGCTGGAACACCCGGTAACAGGGCTGGCCGGCCGCCTGGTCACCGAACTCCTCGCGCATCTTGCGGTTGACAAAGAGGATCTTGCAACTGGCCAGGTCACTCACGCAGATGGAGGCCTCGATGCTGTCGAGGATGGTGAGCAGCTGCTCGTGCGACGCGGCCCGCTGCCGGTCGACGTTTCCGCGGGCGGTGCTGTCCAGGGCGACCCCGTCGATGCGCAGCTCCCCCGCGGCCGTGCGCCGGACAGCGCCCCGCTCGAGGATGGTCCGCTCGCTCCCGTCGGCGTGCGCGAGCCGGTACTCGACCTCGTAGGGCTGGTCCTCGGCCACGGCCCACTGCACCGTGGTCATCACCCGCTCCTGGTCCTCCGGGTGGATGAGGTCGATCAGGCTGCGGGGCGGTGGGCCGGTGAGTTCGGCCGCGGTGCGCCCGGTCAGTTGCACGCAGCCCTCACTGACAAAGGAGAGGGTGCGCGTTCGGTCGCCCGTTGCGCTGAAGACCATGCCGGGCAGGTTGTCGATGAGCGTGTGCAGTTGACGGTCCGACTCGCGCTCCTCCGCCTCGACCCGCTGATGGTCAGTCGGGACAGGGGGCGAAAGGGTCTCGTGCAAACCGTTGCTCCGCACTGCGTTGGTCTTCCGGTCAGTCGGTTGCATCGTCTCTCCTCCCGGCCGGCCGGATCAACGGGCCGGCGGTTGCCACACTAGTGTACATCCGCCTGTTTTTCTATTTTTTCCAACGCATTATCATACGACAAAGCGGCCCGCGGGTCAAACCGGAAACAGGAATCCCTGCCGCGAAAACCGCCAGTGGTCGGCCGCGGCCGGACGCTGCGGGCCGCGGCCAATTGTCAGGCGCCGGGCCGCGTGGTAGACTGGCCCTGAACCGGCCGCCAGCGAGCGGGCCACCCCCTTCTTGCCACGAGGTTCCCATGCCCTTTGTCCTCTGTTTCATCGGCTGGCACAATTCCGGCAAGACCACCCTGGTCAGCCGGGTGGTCGGCCTGCTCAAGGCCCGCGGCCTGCGGGTGGCGGTGATCAAATCGACCAAGGAGCGGGGGCTCGTCGCCGAACCGCCACAGGCGGACACGGCCATCCATCGCCGGGCCGGCGCGGACGCGGTCGCCCTGGTCGCCCCGGACCAGTTCCTGCTGCGCACCGCACCGCCGGCCAAGGATCTGCTGGCGCTCGTGCATCGCTATTTTTCTGCCATGGATATTGTCCTGGCCGAGGGGTTCAAGCAGGCGGAGGGGGTCGACAAGATCGAGGTGCGGCGGGACGCTGCTGCGCCGCGCCTCTCTGAGCAGGTGGCGGGCGTGGTCGCCACGGTCACCGACCTGCCCGGGGCGGATGGCCTGATGTTCGGCCCGGACGACATCATGGCCCTTGTTGACTGGATCGAGGCCCGTCGCGCCAGCGAGCCGGAGACCCGCCATGGCTGAATCACTCCATTCCCCCTCGGGCAAGGCCGGCCTGCCGCCCGGGGCGCTGGTGCATGTGGGCGCGCAGCCGCAGACCGCCGGCCGCGTCACCCTGATCAGCTACGGCCCGGACCACTGCATCGAGCGAAAAATGAAAGCTGCAGTTGCGGTACAAAGAAAGCTATTAGAAATGATGTATATCCTTTACAAGACCAATGCTCCTTATGACAAAGATTATTTTACAAGAAACCAAACAGAAAACTTACAAATGGAACAACCAGCTGGAAAAGATTAGAGCGGTCAAAAAGACCGCCCTAAACAGGCTGACTCAAGGTCGCCTTAGAAATCTAAAATTAATAAAACTTTATAAAATCTAACTTGGTAATTAACACAGAATCTCTGTGGTAAAAAAATGTCTTATACGCACTTATTTTGTTTATTGGACCATTCCAGTTGCACATTAAATCCTTTTACTTTTTTAAACATCCAGGGACAGATATCACCTATCTCACCATTGTGATCATCATACCAGCCCGTACCAGGAACCGGATCCGTAATGGCTTCAACCAATTCATGCGAGCTGGTACCGGTTAACGCATCACTCACCGTCATGCCGCCCAGGCAGCCGGCGCAACTGGGATACGGCATTACTGCGTAATAAGTGCCGGTCCCCATCACATCATGGTATCCGCAAAAAGAACTGCAGGATTTGCTGCCACCCATGGATACGGTGATGCCATTCTCAAAATAGATAAAGTACAAGCTGTTCTTACCCGGTTTTGGAAATGCTTTGTTGGTTTGAATCCATTTTTTTAACTGGGTTTGTATCTGTGAATCGGTGATGCTGTGTGCAGGTGCCCCGGCGGTGATGGTAATGGTGCCCGATAATTTTCCATGTCCTATTTTAAATTTCGGCGTATTGTATTCTGCCAGTTGATCAATGGCGGCACTGGTTAAAATGGATTTGAAAAACGAATTCAAATCAGCTGCCAGCGCCAACATGGGTGCAACTTTCCAGCTGGCTCCCCAGAAGATAGTAAACACTTCGGCATTGGGTATCAGCGGACCATTTCGATAAGTGAGTTTGGCCTTGGCGGGTGCCTTGCCTTTATGACCGGCAAAGAGCTCACCGATATTAATCTTTGGTTTGGGTTGATGCAGCGGTACAACGCGGATGCTTTCTTTGCGGGAAAATTTTACTGGCATAAGGATGATATTAGGATGGTGAATGAATAAAGTGCAGTCGTTGAAAAGAACTCGTAATAAACAGTGCTGTTAAAGGGGCGGGTTATCTCTATAAAATTAAATACATAAAACTAAGCTTAGCCAATACTGCGTTGGGGGTATTTTTTGTTAATGCGATAAGAATTGATATAACTATTGGAATGTGAAGATGATTGAGAAACGGCTACACCTATTTTTCTATTTTTATTTACTTGCGAGGTTTTGCCGGAAGGTCAAGTTAGGTTGAAAGACTCTAATGCAGTTTTAAAGCTGAAACAGGTGTTAGGGCGGTTAAAAAATTGCTTAAATCAAAGACTTTTGATAGAGTAAAATTGAATTGAGGAATTTCATTTCTTCTTGTGAACATATCAAATCCCAGACTTATACCGGCGGGTTTATAGGTTCCGAAGAGTTTCATTTGTACATAAGGCTTTGTATATGACTCATAAATACTAACACCTCCTGCTCTGCTGCTCCTGTAGGTTCAAAAAATATGGGTTCGGAGAATCTGCTAATGCCGCCTATGAGTTGTCCTTTTACATTTATTTTATCTATATTAAGTATCCACATAAAGCCGACAGAGAAATTGAAAACAGGTTTTTGATATGAGAATGTCTTTACAGGAAGCGGGCTAAAACGAATTGTTGTATCTGATTTTTTTCTTGTAATTGTCACGGAATCAAAATCTGAAAATGTGTTTTCTAATCGTATAGTTCTGCTGCTGATATCAAATCCTGCTGTCGCAAAAAAGCTTGAAACACTATTTGTGTTAGTAGTAAATTTATATAATACGTCAAATTGTGCACCTACTACATCAGTTATTTGCTTAACATTTTTAGTATAAGTGCCTAAAGAATATTTGATTGAATCGTTTGGTGGAATGATTGGAATTTGTTGAGTGAAACTATTTCTTGCCGAACTGGTATCAAAGGTGAAGTATCTGTTTTTATAGAAACCAAGCTGGCTGTAAAAGTGGTTTGAAATTTTGAATAGCGTATTAGCTCTGAAATAAAATTGGTCGGCTTTTATACCGTCAAAAAAATCGAAATTCGCTCCAATAAATATCCAAAACTCCCAATCGTCGTTTGTAGTCAGAGCGCCAGATTTAAAAGGTTTAATATAAACAATTGCAGAACTGTCCTTATCTGTAAAATGAATTTGATTATTCAGGCTGTCTGTTCCTGAGAGACTGAAAGCAATTTGTTTGTCATCTATTGAATCTCTCGGGACTGTAATTTGATATTGTAGCGCGGTATCGGCTTCTTTTGTAATTTTGAAATCTTTCTTAACTGGCAACCTGACTTTATCTAAGTCGGCTGACGAATTATCAGCTAAAAGAGTAATAGACAATTTCCATTTATTTTTTATAGAATCTTTAGGAACTTTTATTTCCAATGTAACAGTTTCAAGAAATTTTGAACTTTGTTCTAGCCGGAAGGTGTCTTTGACAAAATAGGGTGTTGACTTTATTTGGGCATAGCTTTCATTTTTCCCCACAAACATAATCAGCAATAATAGTGAAACTAGAATTTGAAGTATACGGTTCATCTTGATAATTTTATTGGGTATAGGTTTTGTAATAATCCTGCAAGGAATCAAAACGAAGTTTTCACAGAGTACATAGGTTTAATGATTAATGGAAAAGGAAATTGTAATGGGACAATTGAATTATTGATGGATATTTTTTATAAAGATTGGTAAATCATCTGTACAGAGTCAATGAGGAATAGTCCTTAATTTATGAGGGTGTTTTAGCGGTAAGAGATGCAGTGAGAAGACTATTGATTTATCCAATTAAAAAATGAACTTGCGATTAGAAATGCTTGTTTAACTCAATCTTCAAACACTAAAACCTGGCCAAATGAAACAAGTGCTATTCATTTTGTTTATAATTATTAGTAGTCAATCTAATGCTCTTGCACAGGAAAAGCAGGAGAAAGACAAGGATCTCGCTCCAAGTATATCTAACACGGAAGCTAGCAGAAGGGTAAAAAAATATCTAAAGCACAAAAAATTTTGGCTTGACCGATTTGCTGAAAGCCGTGAAATTGAAATGATACAAAACCCCAACGAAGTTTTTTCTGCCCTCTTGGATAGTTTAAACTTGGGGAATCAAGACAGTTTAGATGGATTCCGGGTTTATTTTGCGAAATACCCTGAAGCGTCTAGTTCAGGTTCATCAATTGATAGTGGACATAATTTTGTTTCTGGAAAATCCTATGGTAAATTGAGTTTGATATTTGTTCCCACAAAAGCAAGATATGATACAATCCGAAGTTCCTCAATTCGTATTGATACAAATCATATCGATAAAGTTGATAGCTGCTATATATTTTTGAATCAGACAGTAAAGCGTATTAATGCAAACCAACCCAGTGGCAAATTTTTGATCAAATGGGTAAAGAAATACCAAACTAGTACCCTTAGGCTTTTAGAGGCCAATGGAAATGGACATAATAACAAAGGTGCTTTTCGGTGGATAGCAAGACAAAAGGCATTTTAATGAGACGGAATCACTTTGGTATAATAAGAATTCGATGTTAACGGCGAGTAACAGTTTACTGAAATACTTGCAAAATAACAAGGACGGTATTGCTAACGTGAATATTAAATTTGCAGGGTATCGGTTTAAAGGTGGCTATCATGAATATCCTTATCAACTCACCCTTGTTTTTGAATTGGAGCCAAAGAGTAAAATGAAAAAAATACTATTTGTTCCGCTGCCTGGAAAAACAGATCCGTTTAATAAGGATAGTCAGGTAAGTGCTGATACAGGTAAGCCATGTCCCCCTCCAAACACCGGTTGCCCTCTTATAGGAGCTATACTTCCAAATCAATAAATTATACCGGTGGTTTATAATATTTACTTGTTCGTACTCGCGTTGTGTTTTATATGCAGCCTTACGAGTTTCAGGATGCATTGTCCATTTAGATTAAAATTGTTGTCAGTTTTTGTTGGAGTTGCGTTGCTGACGGAGATACTTGCAAGTCATGCAAATTATTTTTTTACACTTCAAACCAATAACCCAATCTATAATGTTTACCTAGTGATTCAGTTTCCCGTCTATTACATTTATTTCAGGTCTGTCATTGCTTCGAAAAGTAAGAAGGAAGTACTGTTTGTTTTTCTGCTGGTTTATTTATTTATCTGGACTATAACCACTTATTTTGTATTTGGTATCTACCGTTGGAATAGTTATGCTGTAATTGCCGGCGATGTATTTACCATTTGCATTTGTGCTGTTTATTTTTATGAATCGTTTGTGTCTGAAAAATTGGTCCATTTTAAAAGAACAGCGGATTTCTGGGTCGCGGTGCCTATTTTCATTTATTCTACCTGTGAGTTGCCGATAACAGGTGTATTAAATCACCTAACACATAATTTTGAAAAACTTGCGGTGAGTTTGGAAAATGTATTGCAGGGATTGAATATTTTCATGTACCTGATCCTGATTTATGCTTTCTTATGCACTCGGAAGACAAATACAATGAACTCCTGATTTCAATTGTAGCAGTGATAATTATATTATTTGTTATTGCTGGTATGTTGATAGTAATACTGTTGTTTTATCAAAAGAAGAAATTTCAACATAAACAACAGGTGCTCGATATGCAAAAGAGTTTCTCAGAGAAATCTTAAAGTCCCAATTGGAAATCCAGGAACAAACCTTCAATGATATCAGCCAGGAAATTCACGACAATGTAGGACAGATACTCAGTTTGGCAAAAGTGCAGATTAATATTATGAACGAAAGCGAGACCATGAGCCGAGATATGCTGAATGAAGTAAAGGAAAATGTGGGTAAAGCATTAGCTGATTTGCGGGATATTGCAAAAAGCATGAGCAATGAGCGGATAAAGGATTTGAGTATTCAGATGGCGGTTTCTAATGAGGTGGACCGTATCAATAAAAGCGGAGTATGCATTGTCAATATTTACAATGACGGGGAAGAGAAAAAAATGGGAGAGCATAAAAAATTAATTTTATACCGTATTATCCAGGTAATGTTTGCAGAATAGCATCAAACATGCGCAGGCATCAGAAATAAACATCCGCTTTTGTTATTTTGCGGATATGCTGCAGGTGACAATAAAGGATAATGGCAAGGGCTTTGACACAGTTGAAGCAATGCAAAGTAAAACGGGCTTGGGACTCATGAATATAAGAACGCGGGCTTCCTTAACCGGAGGCTCCAGCCGTATAGAAAGTGTATTGAATGAAGGAACAACCATTAATATAAATATTCCATATGAGTGATATGAAGTATATAGCAGTGGTAGATGATCATACTATGTTTCGAAAAGGCATTTGTGAAATCATCAATCTTTTTCCTA
>CAVWHP010000029.1:0-138559 GCA_963754825.1 uncultured delta proteobacterium
GACCATTTGCTAAAAGCTCGTTTGCTAAAAAAAGTAATCTTCCCCGTCAGATCAGTCTCAAAAACTGTTTCAGGCAAAAAGTTAGCAAGTTCTTTATATCTCTCTTCACTTTTTTTGAGAAGATTTTCGACTTTCTTTTGCTCGGTTATGTCTATGACCAGCCCTCTAAGTCCAGTCACCTTGTTTTTGGATACTCGAAGAGAGGTAGCAATTAGCGCTGGAAAAGTGGTTCCATCTTTTCGCAAGAATTCGTATTCGGCAGGAATATATTTGCCTCCTGCGAGTAATCGTTGCATGCTTTTCGCTGCTCTTTCTCTGTCTTCAGGAACTAAGAATTGCATGATGTTTAACCCTTTTTCAAAATCCCCTTTTGAAATGCCCGCAATTTCTAAAGCTTTATCATTTATATAATCAACTTTACCAGCTAAATCAGATTCGTAAACAATATTTGGCATAGAATTTGCCAGTTCCCTATAACTAGCCTCGCTTTCACGCAAAATCTGTTCAGCTTTCTTTCGTTCAGTGATGTCCTCGCCTGAACTTAAAGTGCCAATAAGAAACCCTTTACCATTTTCTACTTTGGTGTTAGACCAACTGATTGTTCTTATTTCGCCCTTCTTGGTAATGATAGAATTCTCATAGTGTGTAGGAGTTACTTCTTTTCCCTGAACCAAGTTTTCAAAAACATTTCTCAATTCTTTTTGGTTTTCCTTGGGAATGCACGTTTCCACCCAATTTTTTCCTTGAAGTTCTCCATCTTCGTATCCTAGAATTTCATACGCTTTTTTGTTTAAGAGAGTAATCTTTCCTTCGAGATCTATGTTCGAACTGCTCGTCGAGGAGCGGCTCATCGACCCGACCTTCATCACCTCCTACCCCACCGAGGTCTCGCCGCTGGCCCGGCGCAACGAGGAGGACCCGACGGTCACCGACCGATTCGAGCTGTTCATCACCGGCCGGGAGATCGCCAACGCCTTTTCCGAGCTGAACGACCCCATCGACCAGCTGCAGCGCTTCCAGCGGCAGATCGACGAGCGCGGCGACGACGACGAGATCCACCCGGTGCTCGACCGCGATTACGTGCGCGCCCTCGAGTACGGCATGCCGGCCGCGGCCGGCGAGGGCATCGGCATCGACCGGCTGGTGATGCTGCTCACCGACGCGCCGTCCATCCGCGACGTCATCCTCTTCCCCGCAGCTCAAACGCGAAACCGGCGAGTGAGCCGCGGCCCATGGCCTCCTTCGAGTGGTTTGTCGGCCGGCGCTACCTGCGGGCGCAAGCGCAAGCAGAAGTTCATCTCGCTGACCACCGCTCATCTCCATCCTCGGGGTGGCGGTGGGGGTGATGGCGCTGATCGTGGTGCTGTCGGTGTTCACCGGCTTCACCGAGGGGCTGCGCGACCAGATCATCGGCGTCAACGCCCATGCCCTGGTGCAGCGGTTCGGTGCGCCCATCGAGGACATCGACCAGGTCGCGACCCGGGTCCAGGCCGTGCCCGGGGTCGGGCCACCACCCCCTACATCTACGGCCAGGCCCTGATCACCTCGGCCGCCGACTCCACCGGCGTGGTGCTGCGCGGCATCGACCCGGCCACGGCCGACGCGGGTGATCAGCATCGGCGAAAAGATGCTCGCCGGCACGCTCACCAACCTGGACGCGCCCGGCGAGGTGCCGGGCATCGTCCTCGGCCGCGACATGGCCCGGCAGCTGCAGGTCGGCCCGGGCGACCGGGTGCGGCTCATCTCCCCCAACGGCCCGCTCTCGCCCGGCGGCATCCTGCCGCGCCTGCGCACCTGCCGGGTGGTGGGCATCTTCGAGACCGGCATGTACGAGTACGACTCGACCATGGGCTTCCTCAACCTGGACACGGCCCGCTCGCTCGCCGACCTGGACCGGGGCGCGCACGGGCTCGAGGTGCGGGTGGCGAACGTGGACCGGGCCGACCGCACCGCCGTGGCCATCCGCGAGGCGCTCGGGCCGCAGTACTCGGTGCGCGACTGGATGCAGCTCAACCAGAACCTGTTCGCCGCGCTCAAGCTGGAGAAGCTCGGCATCTTCATCGCCCTGGATCTGATCATCCTGGTGGCGGCGCTGAACATCATCAGCGCGCTCATCATGGTGGTCATGGAAAAGAACCGCGACATCGCCATCCTCAAGTCCATGGGCGCCACCACCCGCTCGATCATGCGCATCTTCTTTTACCAGGGCGCGGTCATCGGCCTGGCCGGGACCGCGCTCGGGGTGGGCGGCGGCCTGGGGCTGTGCGCCCTGTTGAAGCGCTACAAGTTCATCGAACTGCCGACGAACGTCTACCCCATGTCGACCATGCCGATCAAGGTGGTGCCGCTGGAGGTCGACGGTGATCGCCCTGTCCGCCATCCTCATCACCCTGCTCGCCACCCTCTACCCCTCGTGGAAGGCCTCGCGGGTGCGGCCGGCGGAGGCGCTCAGCTATGAGTGAGCCATCGCTGCTCCGCGCCGAGGCGCTGTGCCGCAGCTACCGCAGCGGCGCGGACACCATCACCGTGCTGCGCGAGGTGGACCTGGCGGTCGAGGCCGGCGAGATGGTGGCCATTGTCGGCGCCTCGGGCTCGGGCAAGACTACGCTGCTGCAGATCCTCGGCACCCTGGACGCGCCCGACTCAGGGGCACTGTTCTTCCGTGAGCGGGAACTCACCGGTCTCGCCGAGACCGCCCTGGCCGGTCACCGCAACGCCCACATCGGCTTCATCTTCCAGTTCCACCACCTGCTGCCCGAGTTCACCGCGCTCGAGAACGTGCTGCATGCCCGGGATGATCGGCGGCCGGCCAACGGAGGCGATGCACGCGGCGGCCGAACAGCTGCTCGCCCGCGTGGGCCTGGGTGAGCGGCTGCACCACCGCAGCGGCGAGCTGTCCGGCGGCGAGCAGCAGCGGGTGGCGCTCGCCCGCGCCCTGGTGATGAACCCGGCGCTGCTCCTCGCCGACGAGCCCACCGGCAACCTGGACGCCAGCAGCGGCCGCATGGTTTTCACCCTGCTGCGCGAGTTGAGCCGCGACCTGGGGCTGGCCGTGATCATGGTCACCCACAACCTGGAGCTCGCCGGGGCCATGGACCGCTGCCTCACCCTGGCGGACGGCCGCCTGCACTGATCCCTTCCCCTCCCCTCGCGCCATGGCCGAAACAACGCGCGCTGTCCTGTAGAACGGTGGAACGCCTAGACCCGGCGGAACGGGCGCTCCTCCAGGTGCTGGCCGTGGCCGACGAGCCGCTCAACCAGACCGTGCTCCTTGGCCTCTGCATCCGGGCCGGCCTTGCCCGGCACGACCCGGCCACCGACAAACCGCCCGCCTCCCTGAGCCCCCGACTGCGCCGCCTGCGCGATGCCTGGGCCTGATCGGCGCCGACAACCGGATCAGCGAACAGATCGTCGAGGTGGTGGTCCGCGCCCTGTTCGCCGACACCGAGACCCTGATCACCCCGGCCCCGCCGGTCCAGCCGGCGCAGTTGGCGCTGCCCGCCGCCAGCAGGGGCGGCAAACGGCCGCCGCCAAAGCCCTCCCGACCTCCCGCGGTGCCGCTCTCCCAGGCCATCGTTGCCGCGGTCCGCAGCGCCCTGCCCGAGCCGAAAGGCATGCACCCGTTCCTTGGTCGCGACAAAGCCACGGCCTGCCGGCGAACCCGCCGGGAGCTGCGCCTCGCCCTGGTGGGCGGCGAGGAACGCGATCTCGACCAGTTGATCGACACCCTGCGCCACTACTGCCAGCCGCCCGGGACCTTCACCGACCCGGTGGTCAGCCTGATCAACAACCCCTTCGATCCGGCCTGGTGCGCCAGCCTGCCCGCCCGGCGCCAGGCCCTGCTCATCCGCCGTCTCCTCACCCACGCCTTCTACGCGCTGGAGTCCGACCAGGAACCCCTGGCCCTCGGCCTGCGGCCGGAGCTGCGCGCCGCCCTGCCGGCGGACGAACGGCTGGAGCTGCTCTACCACCTGGCGCTGCGGCTCATCCTGGCGGGCCGCACCGGCGAGGCGCAGAGGCTGGTGGATGAACTGTCCGCCCTCACCGGCGGGTACACGTTTGGCTTCGGCGGCTGGATCGCCCTGGTCGAGGGGCGACTGGCGGCTGCGCTCGACCTGTTCGCGGCGGATCTCAAGGAGCTGCGGCGGCGACAGCGCAAGCGGACCATCTTTTTCACCAGCCACGCGGCCCCGTTCGCCCTCCTTGCCCTGCTGCGGGCCGGCGACGCGGCCAGCCTGGACATGGCCCGCGTCCACCTCGACCAGGCCCTGCGCTACAACCGCCGCTTCAACGTGTTGGATCCGACGCTGGCCAGTGTGCAGGCCCTGCTCGACAGCCAGGGCGGTCTCCCCGCGCACACCGCCCTCATCCATCTGCAGCCCTTTGCCGACGACCTGGGCGCGCGGGCGGGCGCACTCGCCCCGCTGTGCGTGGCCATGGCGCTGTTTACCATCAACGGCCGGCTGACGAACAAGGAGACCTCCCGGCTCAACCGCTTCGCCAGGCAGTGTGACCGGGCCGGTCTTGACTGGCTGGCGCTGGAGTGCGCCCACCTGCTCTGCCGGGCCGATACGGCAACCCCGGCCCGCCGCGCCACCATCGACACCCTGGGCCGCGCCACCGGCCTGCACCCCTTAAGCGCGGCCATCGAGATCGAGGAGCCCTGGCGCAAGAGCCTGCGCGCCCTGGAAAGGGCGGTGGCGGGCGCGGACCGGCACGACGGTGCGGCCGACCAGGCCCGCTCCCGGGTCGTCTACCTGCTCCACCTCAGCGGGTCCGGGCAGCTGACATCGATCAGCCCGCTCGAGCAGAAACTCGGCGCCGGGGGCAGCTGGAGCAAGGGCCGGGCCATCGCCCTGCAGCGGCTGGTCAGCGGTGAGCGCCTGATCGGCCTGGACGAGGCCGACCAGGGGTTGCGCGCCGCGGTCCGCCAGGTCGACTACGGCTACGGAAATCCGAACTACGAGTTCAACCTGCGCCTGGCCCTGCCCGCGCTGGTGGGCCATCCGCGCCTGTTTCTCGCCGATGCGCCGACCACGCCGGTGCAGGTGGGCCGGGGCGAAGCCGAGATCCAGGCCGTGGTCAAGGACGGCGACCTGGTCATCCGCCTGCTGCCCGAGCCGACTGCGGACGAGCGGTACGTGCTGGTGCGGGAAACGCCCAGCCGCTATCGGGTGGTCGAATACACCGACACCCACCACCGCCTGGCCCGCATCCTCGGCGACAAGGGGCTGGTCCTGCCCGAGGCGGCGAAAGGGGAGGCGGCCCGGGTGCTCACAACCCTGGCCTCGCTGGTCCCGGTCCACTCGAGCCTGCCGGGCACCACCCACGCGGTGACCACGGTCCTGGCCGATCCCCGGCCGCGGGTGCATCTCCTGCCCCACGGCGCCGGCTTTCGTCTGGAGATCCTCGTCCGTCCGCTGGACACTGGCGGACCCTACCTCCGGCCAGGTGAGGGGGCGGTCAGCCTGATGGCCGATGTCGAGGGCAGCAGGTGCCTGGCGGAGCGCGACCTGGAGGAGGAACGACGGCGGGCCGGGGCCCTCGAGCGCAGCCTGCCTGTGCTGGCCACGCTGCCCGAGCTGGACGGCCAGTGGTATGCCGCACACCGCCGAAGAGGCCCTGCAGGTGCTGGTGGAACTGCGCGAGGCGGTGGCGCGGGGCGAGGTGCTGGTGGAATGGCCCGAGGGCGAAAAATTCAAGCTCAGCCGGCCGGTCTCGGCCGCTGACCTGAACCTGCGCCTGGGCAGCGGCGACCGCTGGTTCACGGTCGAGGGCGAACTGCGGGTGGACGACGAGCGGGTGCTGGACATGCGGCAGCTGCTCGACCTGGTGCAGGCCACGCCCCACCGCTTCCTGCCGCTCGGCGAGGGCCAGTTCGTCGCCCTCACCCGGGAACTCCGCCGCCACCTCGAGGAACTGGCCGCCTACGTGGAGCGGCGGGGCCGCAAGCTCACCCTCCATCCCCTGGCGGCGCTGGCCCTGGACGATCTCACCGGCCAGGTCGGCCGGCTGGACGCGGCCCCCGGCTGGCACGACCGGCTGGCAGAGATGCGCGCGGCCCTGGCCCGGACCGAGACCCCGCCCTCGACCCTCAAGGCCCGGCTGCGCGACTACCAGTTGCAGGGCTTCCAGTGGCTGGCGCGGCTCGCCCATCTGGGTTTCGGCGCCTGCCTGGCCGACGACATGGGGCTGGGCAAGACGGTCCAGGCCCTGGCCGTGATTCTCCACTGCGCCGACCAGGGGCCGACCCTGGTGGTGGCGCCCACCTCGGTGTGCGCCAACTGGCTCGACCGAGGCCCGCCGCTTCGCCCCCACCCTGCGGCTGGTGCCCTTCGGCGGCGCCGACCGGCAGGCCCAACTGGCCGATCTGGGCCCGTTCGACCTGGTGGTGACCAGCTACGGCCTGCTCCACCAGGAGGCCGCCCTGCTCACCGGCGGTAGCCTGGCAGACCGTGGTCCTGGACGAGGCCCAGGCGATCAAGAACTCGACCACCCGGCGCTCGCAGGCGGCCATGCACCTGCAGGCGCAGTTCCGGCTGATCACCACCGGCACGCCGATCGAGAACCACCTGGGCGAATTCTGTGGACCCTGTTCCACTTCATCAACCCCGGCCTGCTCGGCTCGCCGCGAACGGTTCAACGAGCGCTTCGCCGCGCCCATCGAACGGCACAACGACCGCGAGGCCGGCCGCCGGCTGAAGAAACTCATCCAGCCGTTCATCCTCCGCCGCCTCAAGGCGCAGGTGCTCGAGGAGCTGCCGCCGCGCACCGAGGTACTCCTCGAGGTGGAATTGAGCCCGGAGGAGACCGCGTTCTACGAGGCCCTGCGCCGCCAGGCCCTGGAACGGATCGAGACCGAGGGCCGGGGCGAACGGCCACCAGCGCATGCACATCCTGGCCGAGATCACCCGCCTGCGCCAGGCCTGCTGCCATCCGCGCCTGGTCCTGCCGGAGAGTACCCTGCCCGGCGCCAAGCTCGCGCCTGTTCGCCGAGATGGTCGGCGAACTGCTCGACAACGGCCACAAGGCCCTGGTGTTCAGCCAGTTCGTCGGCCACCTCGCCCTGATCCGCGCCTACCTGGACGAACACGGCATCCCCTACCAGTACCTCGACGGCTCCACCCCGGCCCGCGAGCGGCAGCGCGAAGTCGAGGCCTTCCAGGCCGGCCAGGGCGACCTCTTCCTCATCAGCCTGAAGGCGGGCGGCCTGGGCCTCAACCTGACCGCCGCCGACTACGTCATCCACATGGACCCCTGGTGGAACCCGGCGGTGGAGGACCAGGCCTCGGACCGGGCCCACCGCATCGGCCAGCAGCGGCCGGTGACCGTCTACCGGCTGGTGGCGCGGAACACCATCGAGGAGAAGATCGTCCGCCTGCACGGTGAAAAGCGCGACCTTGCCGACAGCCTGCTCGAAGGCACCGACGCCAGCGGACGCATCTCGGCCGACGACCTGCTCAGGCTGATTCGCGAACCCTGATCCGGTCGGGGACCGCCCCCGCGCCCACCTTTACTAATCCTTTGGTTGCCGGCCCCCCTGCACTGAGGTATTCTCAACATGCACTGTCACCCGGAAGTGCACTGCGCCGCTCAGGGGAGGAGGGGTTTCTCCTTCCCCTCCTCCATTTTCTTGCGTCACCACTGGACGAACGGGACCACCCGGACCCACGCCCTTTTCCGATAACCCGAACCACAGGAGACACCATGAGCCTATTCAGCACCATTCTTTCCAAACTCGGTTTTGCCAAGGAAGCCGTTGCCCAGACCCTGACCCAGCCGGCGGCCGCAGGCGCGGCACCGGCCCCGACCGCTGCACCGGCGGCCGTGAGCCAGGTCGACGTGGTGGCCAAGCTCGAGGGGATGGCCAAGGCCAACCCGGAGAAACTCAACTGGAAGGTGTCCATTGTCGACCTGATGAAGCTGCTCGGCATGGACAGCAGCCTCACCGCCCGCAAGGAACTGGCCGCCGAACTGGGCTGCCCGGCCGAGAAGATGGGCGACTCGGCCCAGATGAACATGTGGCTGCACAAGACCGTGCTGCAGAAGGTGGCCGCCAACGGCGGCAACGTGCCGGCGGAACTGCTCGACTGACCCACTGACCTACCCTCTGCCCGAAAGGGGCGGCGACCCGCGGGTTGCCGCCCCTTTTTTTGGCCGCGCGCCGGCTGTCCATAAAAAAAGCCGCTTCCCGGAAGGAAGCGGCTCGGTTCGGCCCTGCGGCCGGGAACGGGTTTTGGTCCTTAGCCCAGGTGTTCGAGGGCGATCCTGAGCATGCGGCGCACCGGCTCGGCCGCGCCCCAGAGCAGCTGGTCGCCCACGGAAAAGGCGCTCAGGTACTCGGGCCCGAGGTTCATCTTGCGCAGCCGCCCCACCGGGACGTCCAGGGTGCCGGTGACCCGGGCCGGGGTCAGTTCCTTCAGGGTCTCTTCCCTGGTGTTGGCCACCAGGGAGACCCACTCGTTGTGGCCGGCGATGGCCTGTTCGATCTCATCCAGCGGGACGTCCCGTTTCAGCTTGATGGTGAAGGCCTGGCTGTGGCAGCGCATGGCGCCGATGCGCACGCAGCAGCCGTCGATGGGGATTTGGCCCGGGGCCAGGCCGAGGATCTTGTTGGTCTCGGCCACGCCCTTCCACTCCTCGCGGGTCTGGCCGTTGTCCATGGCCGTGTCGATCCAGGGGATGAGGCTGCCGGCCAGGGGCGCGCCGAAGTTCGCAGTCGGGAACGACGGGTGGCGCAGGGTCGTCGACCACGTTGCGGTCCAGGTCGAGGATGGCCGCGGCCGGGTTGTCGAGCAGCTGCTCGGCGTTTTCGCCCACGCAGCCGCATCTGGTTGACCAGTTCGCGCATGTTCTTGGCGCCCGCGCCCGAGGCGGCCTGGTAGGTCATGGCTGCTCACCCACTCCACCCAGTCCTCGGGCGAACAGCCCGCCGAGCGCCATGAGCATCAGGGAAACCGTGCAGTTGCCGCCGATGTAGTTCTTGATGCCCCGGGCCAGGCCCTGGTCGATCACCTCCCGGTTGACCGGGTCGAGGACGATGACCGCGTCCTCGTCCATGCGCAGCGTGGAGGCCGCGTCGATCCAGTAGCCCTGCCAGCCGCGGGCCATGAGCTGCGGGTAGACCTCGCCGGTGTAGCTGCCGCCCTGGCAGCTGAGGATGATGTCGTTCTCCGCCAGGAGGGTCACATCGGTGCCGTCGAGCAGTTCGTACACCGTGCCGTTCACCTCGGGCCCGGCCTGGCCGGCCTGGGAGGTGGAAAAAAATCGGGGCTCGTACCCTGCAAAATCGCCTTCCTGCCGCATCCGCTCCATGAGCACGGAGCCGACCATGCCGCGCCAGCCGACAATACCTACTTTTTTCATGTGTTCTTTCCGCTGATATTAAAGGGTTGCGCCTGAGCAGGGTGCCTGCAGGCGGAAATAGCCGCGCAACTCGTCGGCGATCACCGGCGCCGCCGAATAGATCTGCAGCAGGTCGTCGCTCTCCCGGCCCGGGTAGGTGTCGGCGCCGATGATGCAGCAGATGCCCCGCTCGACGAACCGCTGCCGGGCGTTACCGGCGAGCACCAGGTGGGTGGCCATGACCATCACCCCGACCGCGCCGGCCTCGTAGCAGCGGTCCACGGTCTGCAGCATGGACCCGCCGGTGCGGATCATGTCGTCGCAGATGATCGCCGTCCGCCCCCTGACCGCGCCGGACAACTGGCCGACGATGGTCTTGTCCACGTCGAAGCGGTCCTTGTTGGCGGCGGTGTGCGGGCAGTCGAGCAGCCCGGCGAGCCGCGCCACCCGCTTGGAGAAGCCGTAGTCCGGGGACACGAGCACCGGGTTGTCGATGTGCAGCCCGCGGATGTGCTCCGCCGCCAGCCGCTCGGTCCACAGGTGGCGGGTGCGCACCTCGCCGGAATGGGCGTGCATCACCGACTCGGAGTGCAGATCGATGAAGGCCACGTAGTCGGGGCGGGCGCGGAAGATCTGCCGGGTGCGGGTGATGCCCTTGGGGATCTCGCCGGATTCGGGTTTGGCCCGCTCCATGGTCGAGTAGCCGAGGTAGGGGATGATCACGTTCACCGACAGGGCGTTCCAGTAGCGGGCCCCGGTGATCAGGTCGATCAGCTCCTGGTGGGCGGTGTCGTCCTGGGTGTTGGCGATGATCACCAGGTCGCAGCCGGCGATGTCACAGGGAAAGGCGTGGTACATCTCGCCGTCGGCAAAGCTGCGGGTGATCATCTCGGTCACCGGCAGGTCGAGTTCCCGGCCCACCGCGGCGGCCATGGCGGTGGCCGAGCGGGTGCTGATGAGGATCATGTTGGTGCGTTTCGGCATACCGCCCCTCCCTGCCGCAGGATTCACGCGGCGCGAATTTCGCTGACGATGGCGTCTCCCATGGCGACAGTGGACACCGGGGTGACCCCGGGGGTGGCGATGTCCCGGGTCATGATCTTCTTTTCCAGGATGGCGGCCACCGCGTTCTCGATGGCCGCGGCCGGCTCGTCCAGGCCCAGGCTGTACTTGAGCAGCATGGCCGCCGACAGGATCTGGGCGATGGGGTTGGCGATGCCCTGGCCGGCGATGTCCGGGGCCGAGCCGCCGGCCGGCTCGAACAGGCCGAAGCCTGGAGCTGTTCAGGCTGGCCGAGGCGAGCATGCCCATGGAGCCGGTGAGCATGGCCGCACTCGTCGCTGATGATGTCGCCGAACATGTTGCCGCAGAGCATGACGTCGAACTGGTGCGGGTCGCGCACCAGCTGCATGGTGGCGTTGTCGATGTAGATGTGGTCGAGGGTGACGTCCGGATAGTCGCGGGCCACCTCCTTGACCACCTCGCGCCAGAAGACCATGGAGGTGAGCACGTTGGCCTTGTCCACCGAGGTCACCTTTTTGCGGCGCAGCCGGGCCGCCTCGAAGGCCATGCGGGCGATGCGCTCGATCTCGGAGCGCTTGTAGACCATGGTGTCCTAGGCGCGCTCGTCCGGGCCGCTGCCCTCGCGGCCCTTGGGCTGGCCGAAGTAGATGCCCAGGTCAGTTCGCGCACGCACGAGGATGTCGAAGCCGTCGCCGACGATGTCCGGCCGCAGCGGGCAGGCGCCCACCAGGGCCTTGAACACCTTGGCCGGCCGCAGGTTGCAGAACAGGTCGAAGTGCTTGCGCAGGGGCAGCAACGCCGCCCGCTCGGGCTGCTCGGCCGGCGGCAGGGTCTCCCACTTGGGTCCGCCCACCGAACCGAAGAGGATGGCCTCGCTCGCCTCGCACACCTTCAGGGTGGAGGCGGGCAGGGCCTCGCCATGGTTGTCGATGGCAATGCCGCCGACGTCGGCGGGCGTATACGCAAGCGAAAAACCGAATTTCTGCTGGACCGCGTCCAGCACTTTGATGGCCTCGGCCATCACCTCCGGGCCGATGCCGTCACCGGCCAACAGGGCAATCGTGTGGGTCATGGGTGTCCTCTTGCAAACGGAAAGGTTCCGTGCGGCTGTGGGTTATGAAGAAAATCTGTCCTACCAGATCGATACCAATTATTCCAGCGAGAAGTGTCAGGCCGCAACCACCGCGGCCACCAGCCGGGGCGCCTTGGAGAAGGGCAGGACAAACCGGTGTTCGGCATCGACCCGCCAGGGTCCGGAAACAAGCCGATCGATCCCGGCCAGCCCCTCGGCCCGGGCGAGCATGAGCAGCACCCGGGTCGCCGGGGTGACCAGCGGCCGCACCAGCGGCAGGAACGCGGCCGGCTCGGCCACGGCCCGGCTGGTGATGTGGGTGAACCGCCCCGGCCAGTCCGCGGTGTGCGCCTCGACCCGATCCGCCACCACCTCGACGTTGGCAAGGCCCAGGGTGCGGACCACGTGACGGAGAAAGCTGACCCGCTTCTGCCGCGGCTCGCACAGGGTGAAACGGGCGTCAGGGCGCACGCAGGCGAGCGCCAGGCCGGGGAAGCCGGCGCCGCTGCCCACGTCGAGCAGGTGGACCTCCCCTGCCCCGTCCAGAAACGGCAGGAGGGTGAGCGAGTCGAGGAAGTGGGTCTCCACCACCTGGGCTTCCGGGGTGTCGCGGGCGATCAGGTTGACCCGCCGGCTCCATTTCATCAGTTCGGCCAGATACACTAGAAGCCGCTCCACTCCGGCCGGGTCCATGGCGAGCCCGAGCTGCGCCCCGCCGCGGACCAGCAGGTCGCGGCTGTCAGCGGCCGGCTTTACCAAGGCGCACCGCCACCGAGTTGCCGTGCGCAGTCAGCCCCTCGAGCGCGGCCAGCCGACGGATGTGGTCGCCGTCCGCGATCAGGGCCTCACGGCTGTAGCTGATGATCGAACTCTTCTTGAGAAAGGTCTCCACCCCGAGCGCCGAGGCGATGCGGGCCGTGCCCATGGTGGGCAGCACGTGGTTCGGCCCGGCCACGTAGTCGCCGGCCGCCTCCGGGGTCCAGCTGCCGAGGAAGATGGCGCCGGCGTGGCGGATCTTCGGCAGCCACTGCCAGGGCTCGGCCACCTGCAGCTCCAGGTGCTCGATGGCGATGTCGTTGGCCAGGTCGATGGCCTCGGCCACCCCGCCCACCTCGAGGATCAGGCCGCGGGCGGCGAGCGCGGTGCGGGCGATGTCGGCCCGGGCGAGCTCGGGCAGCTGGCGCTCCAACTCGGCGACAATGGCCGGGGCCAGTTCCGGTTCGGTGACCAGGGCCAGGGCCAGGGCCTGCGGGTCGTGCTCGGCCTGGGCGAGCAGGTCGGCGGCAATAAAGGCGGGGTCGGCGGTGTGGTCGGCGATCACCAGCACCTCGCTCGGGCCGGCGAGCATGTCGATGCGCACCCGTCCCTGCACCTGGCGCTTGGCCTCGGCCACGTACTGGTTGCCCGGGCCGACGATCACGTCCACCCGGGGAATGGTGGCGGTGCCGAAGGCGAGCGCGCCGACGGCCCAGGCCGAACCGGCCTTGTAGACCTCGTCGATGCCGATGGCCCGCGCCGCCACCAGCAGCGGCGCACTCACCCCGCCGTGCCGGTTGGGCGGGGTGACCATCACCCGGCGGCCGACGCCGGCAATGCTGGGCCGGGCAGGCCGTTCATCAGCACCGAGCTGACCAGCGGCGTGGCCCCCTCGGTGCCGCCGGGCACGTACAGGCCGGCGGAATCCACCGGCCGCACCAGCCGGCCGGTGATGGTGCCGTCGTCGCGGGTGAGCAGCCAGGAATCCTCCAGTTCGCGTTCATGGAAGGTCCGGATGCGCTCGATGGCGAGCCGCAGGGTGGCGCGGAAGGCCTCGTCCACCTCCTGCTCGGCCCGGGCGAACTCGGCCTCGCTCACCCTGAGACTCTCCAGGGTCAGGGTCGGGCAGTCAAACCGGCGGCCGTAGTCGAGCACGGCCGCGTCTCCTTCCCGCCGCACCCGCTCGAGCATGGTTTCCACCGCCTCGCGGCAGCCGGTCTCCTCGCTGAACCGGTCCGCCAGACCCTGAAGGGCGCGTTGCCCCTCGTCACTGTGACTGCGCAAACATCGTATCATGGGATTCCTTCGTGCTGGGCCGCTGCGGCAACCTGCCGGGACGGCCAAAAAAAAGGGACAGGGATATCGGACAGGGGCGGGATAATAGTCGCAGCCGTCCGCTCCTGTCAATGCGCCAGCGGGCGAAAACCGAAGCGCCTGTCAGCGCCGGTGCGGCCGGCCCAGCGCAAAGCCCAGGTGCAGGGCGCGGATGTTCAGGTCGACGAAGTCCCCGGCCACCCGGTCGCGGATGGCCGACTCCACCGACTCGGTGCGGACCAGGTCGACCAGGCCGAGCAGCCCGCCGAGTACGCAGATGTTGAACACGATGGGCTTGCCGATCTCCCGCATCACGGTCTCGTACAGGGGCAGTTCCACCTGGCGGGCGTCCACCTTGCGGGTGGTCTGCACGAAGCGGGAGTCCGCGAGCACGGTCCCGCCCGGCCGCATCTCCGGGCCCACGCTGTTGTACGCCTCCTGGGTGAGACAGACGCCGATGTTCGGCTGGGTGATGCCGGGAAAGTTGATTTCCTCGTCCGAGAGAATGACATTGCCGCGGGTGGCCCCGCCGCGGGCCGCGGCCCCGTAGCTCTGCGACTGCACGGCATTGATGCCCTCGTGGATCACCGCCGCCTCGCCCAGCAGGATGGCCGCGGTGACCACGCCCTGGCCGCCGGAACCGGAAAAGACGATGCGCGTTCTCATCGCTCTGCCTCCCCCATGGCCCGGGCCATGACCTGGTCATAGGACTCGCAGTACTCGGGCCGCTGCGTCTCGACAAAGACCCCCCGGGCGATGAGGCCGGGCTGTTCCGCCAGACGGCGGGAACCGAGCCGGGCGGTGGTCGTGCGGTACTGGACGAGCATCTCGGCCGCCTCGCCAAGCTTGTTCTTGCGGCCGAAATAGGTCGGGCACTGACTGAGGATCTCCACCACCGAGAACCCCTTGTGGGCGATGGCCCTGGTGAGCAGGTCGATGGCCTCGTGCACGTGGTAGACGGTGGTCCGGGCGACAAAGCTCGCCCCCGCGGCCCGGGCCAGTTCGACCACGTCGAAGTCGCTGTCGATGTTCCGGTACGGCGCGGTGGTGGCCAGGATGCCCGGGCCGGAAAGCGGCGAGAACTGGCCGCCGGTCATGCCGTAGATGCGGTTGTTCATGACGATGGCGGTCAGGTCGATGTTGCGCCGGGCGGCATGGATGAAATGGTTGCCGCCGATGGCCAGGGCATCGCCGTCGCCCATGGGCACGATCACCCTCAGTTCGGGCTTGCTCAGCTTGAGCCCGGTGGCAAAGGCCAGGGCCCGGCCGTGCAGGGTGTGCAGGCTGTGGAAATCCACGTAGCCGGAAATCCGGCCGAACAGCCGATGCCCGAGACCATGACCAGGTCTTTTTTGTCCAGGCCCATGCCGTCGACCGCGTGCAGCAGGGCGTTGAGGACGATGCCGTGGCCGCAGCCCGGGCACCACATGTGCGGGAAAAACCGTTGGCGGATGTAGTCGTGCACAGCCATGTCACATGCCCCTCCCCTGGATGACGCGGATGATCTGCTGGATGTTGGTGGGGGTGATGAGCATGCCGTCGAAGCGGTTGACCAGGAACACCCGTTCCGGCTCGGCCACCGCGGCCCGCACCTGGTGCAGCACCTGGCCCATGTTCATCTCCACCACCAGCACCGCCTTGGCCGTGCGGCATTTCTCGCGGATCAGGTGCGCGGGGAAGGGCCACAGGGTCTGCAGCTCGATCACCCCGATCGGCTCCCCGCGCCGCCGCCGCGACTTGACCAGGTGAATGGCCGACCGGGCCGAGGCGCCGTAGGAGACGAGGACGTACTCGGCCCCGTCCAGGTAGTGCTCCTTGCAGCGCGTGATCTCGTGCACCCGGTTGTCGATCTTGTCCATCAGGTGGCGCAGGAGGCCGTTGACGATCTTCGGGCTGCTGGTGGGAAAACCCCACATGTCGTGGTACAGGCCGGTGACGTTGTAGCGGTGCTCGTCACCGAAATCGGACATGGGCAACCGGCCGTCCTCGCGCGGCAGGTAGGGGTGGTAGTCCACGTCCTTGGGCACCGAGGTGCGCAGCCGCTCGACCAGTTCCAGCTCGCCCGGCTCGGGCAGCACCAGCCGCTCGCGCATGTGGCCGATCACCTCGTCGAACAGCAGGATCACCGGGGTGCGGTAGGTCTCGGCCATGTTGAAGGCGTCCACGGTGACGGCGAACACGTCCTGGTGGTTGGAGGCGGTCAGGGCGATGATGTTGTGGTCGCCGTGCGTGCCCCAGCGCGCCTGGTTGACGTCGCCCTGGCCCACGTGGGTGGGGTTGCCGGTGGACGGCCCGCCGCGCTGGACATTGACGATGACGCAGGGGATCTCGGCCATGCAGGCGTAGCCGATGGCCTCCTGCTTGAGCGAGAAGCCCGGACCGCTGGTGGCGGTCATCACCTTGCGGCCGGTGAGCGAGGCGCCGATGATGGCGCACATCGAGGCGATCTCGTCCTCCATCTGGATGAACTTGCCGCCCCGGGCCGGCAGCCGCTCGCTGAGCAGTTCGGCGATCTCGGTGGACGGGGTGATCGGGTAGCCGGCGAAAAAGGACACGCCCGCATAGAGCGCGCCTTCGACGCAGGCCTCATTGCCCTGGACAAACCGTATCCGCTTCTGCATGGTCACCTTCCCGGGTTGTGTGCACGGTGATGGCGAGATCCGGACAGCGCAGCTCGCACATCATGCAGCAGATGCAGTCCTCCGGCCGCACGGCCACAGCCCTGCCGTCCGCGTCCTGCTCGAGCACCTGCTTGGGGCAGAAGGCGACGCAGATGCCGCAGCCCTTGCACCACTCCTGCCTGATCTCCAGTTCCTGCAATTTCCGTCGTGCCATGGGTTCCTCGTGTTGACTGCTGGCGCGGGCGCCGGGCCGTATTGCTTCAGCCGCCGTGGCGGTGGAACCATTTTTCCACCTCGCGGGCGGGGAACACCCGCAGCACCGGCCGACCGTGCGGGCAGTGGGAAAAGACCGGGTCCGCCTGCATGGCTGCGAGCAGGCGGAGCATCTCCGCCGGCTGCAGCCGGTTGCCCGCCTTGATCGCCGCCTTGCAGGCCATGGAGGCGAGCAGGTCGTCCACCGCGCGGGGCACCGGCCGGTCCGCCTCGGCCCGCACCGGGCCGCGCAGGCCGTCGAGGATCTCGCCGAGCAGCGCGCCCGGTTCCTCGTGGCTGACCGCGGCCGGCAGGGCCGTGACCGCCCAGGTGGAGTCGCCGAAGTGCTCGGCCCGCACCCCGAGCGCCGCCACCTCATCCCCGCGGGCCTCCATGGTCTCGGCCCGGGCCGGGCTCAGTTCCACGGTGGCCGGGAAGAGCAGCGTCTGCTGCGGCACCCGGGCCTCCAGGTAGCCGCGGCGCAATTGGTTGTAGAGCAGCCGCTCGTGGGCCGCGTGCTGGTCGATGACGATGAACTGGCCGTCCTTTTCGCAGAGCAGGTAGAGGGCGAACAGCTGGCCGATGAGGGTCAGGCCGGTGAAGTCCTCGGCCGGGTCCGCGGGCGCCGGCTCCGGTGCGAACGCGACCGGCCCGCCAGGCTCGACCGGCGGGGGAACCGCGGCAACGGCCGGCGCGGCCATTGGTGCGGCCGGCGGGCGCACACCCGGCTCGGCCGTGGTCAGGGGCGCGACCGGCAGACGGACCGGCTCCGGCCGGAAGGCCGACTCGGGCTCGGCCGGCCCGCTCAGCCGCTGCGCGGCGGTGGTGGGCGTGGCCGGTTCGGCGGCTGCGACCGGTGCGCCGGGCGTGAACACGCCGGCGCGCAGCTCGTGCTGGTAGGCGGCCATGGCCCGGGCCACGGCCGCGGCCACGAAGCGGTGCACCACCTCGCCCCGGCGGAAGCGGATCTCGCGCTTGGCCGGGTGCACGTTCACGTCCACCTGCTCGGGCGGCACGGTGAGCAACAGCGCCCCGGCCGGCTGATACCCCTTCATGAGAAAGCCCTGCATGCCCTCGGCCACCGCGTGGCGGAGCATCCCGTCCTGCACCGGCCGGCCGTTGACCAACAGGCGCAGCCGTCCGCTGGTCGCGGGCGAACTCTCCGGCAAGAGCAGAAAACCGGCCACAATCAGCCCCTCGCTGTCCGCGCTGCCCGACCCGGTCAGCGGCAGCAGCGGTCCCCGGGCGCGGAACACCTGGCGGACCCGGCCTTCCAGGTCCCCGCCGGGCGGCCAGTCGAAGGTCTCACGGCCGTCCAGGCTCAGGCGGAAACCGGTGGCCGGGTGGGCCAGGGCCAGGTTTTTGATCACCTCTTCGATGTGGGCGAGTTCGGTGCGCACCGACTTGAGGAACTTGCGCCGGGCCGGCATGTTGCCGAACAGGTGGCGCACCTCCATGACCGTGCCGTGGCCGCAGCCGTCCTGGTGCACCGCCTGCAGACTGCCGTAGCGGATGTCCGCGCGGGTGCCCAGCTCCTGGCCGCGCGGCCGGGAAAGGATGCGCATCCACGAGACCGAGGCGATGCTGGGGATGGCCTCGCCGCGGAACCCGAGGGTGCTGATCCCGGCCAGCTGGCTGTCGTCGCGGAGCTTGGAGGTGGCGTGGCGCTCGAGACTGAGCAGCACGTCGTCGCCGTCCATGCCAGCGCCGTCGTCGGCCACGCGCAGCAGGCCGCTGCCGCCGCCCTCCACCTGGACATCGATGCGGGTGGCGCCGGCGTCCAGGCTGTTTTCGACCAGTTCCTTGACCACCGAGGCGGGACGCTCCACCACCTCGCCGGCGGCGATCTGGTTGGCGAGCTGTTCAGAGAGAATGCGTATTCGGGACAAGAGTTCGGAATGGTGGATGTTTTTGTTTGGGGATGCTGAAACCAGGAAACCGTGGTAGCGTGGCTTGGGCGGTCGCCGGGCCGCCCGCAGCCGGCCGGCGTCGGCCTCGAGCGCGCCGCCCGGACACCGCCTTCAACACTACTGTTTCTGCCCACCCTTGTCCACCCTGCCCTTGGAAAAAGCGGACATTCCCGCCGAGATGGACGACACCCGGACACCCCGCCGGGTGCTCGACCAGCGGCCGCTCATCACCCTGTTGCTCATCGTCGCCGGCGTGGTCACGGTGTGCATCGGCACGGTGCTCGCCTGGTTCCTCGGCCTGCCCGACATCCGCACCGTGGCCGACTACCGGCCGCAGGTGGCCACCCTGGTGCTCGACCGTCGCGGCCGGCCCATCGACGCCATCGCCCACCAGTTCCGCATCGTCATCCCCTACAGCGAGATGCCCGCGCTGCTGCCCCGGGCCTTTGTCGCCGCCGAGGACAGCCGTTTCTGGGAGCACACCGGCCTGGACGGCTGGTCCATCGCCCGGGCCGCAGTCAACAACCTGCTCGCCGGCCGCCGCAGCCAGGGCGGCTCGACCATCACCCAGCAGATCACCCGCGGCCTGCTGCTCACCCCGGAGAAGAGCTACCTGCGCAAGCTGGCCGAGGCGATTCTCGCCCACCGCATCGAGCGCATGCTGTCCAAGGAGGAGATCCTCTACCTCTACCTGAACGAGATCTACCTGGGCGAGGGCGCCTACGGGGTCGAGGCCGCGGCCCGCACCTATTTCAACAAGCACGCCCGCGACCTGGACCTGGGCGAGATCGCCCTGCTCGCCGGCCTGCCCCAGTCGCCGAGCAACTACTCGCCCCTGCGCAACCCGGACGCGGCCCGGGCGCGGCAGCGCTACGTGCTCAACCGCATGGCCGAGGACGGCATCGTCACCGCCGAGGCGGCCCGGGCCGCCTGGGACCAGGGGTTGCGGGTCAACGCCAACTGGCGGCGGGCGGTGCACGGCTACTTCTCGCTCTACGTGCGCAGCCAGCTGCTCACCCGCTTCACCGAGGAGGAGTTGTTCCGCAAGGGGCTGAGAGTGGCCACCACCGTGGACAGCGTGCTGCAGCTGGCCGCGGCCCGGGCCGTGCAGGAAGGCGTGGCCCGGGTGCACGAACGCCACCCGCAGGAACCACCACCGCAGGGCGCGCTGGTGGCCCTGGACACGGCCAGCGGCCGCATCCTGGCCATGATCGGCGGCGCCGACTACCAGAGCGCGCCGTTCAACCGGGCGGTGCAGGCCAACCGCCAGCCCGGCTCGGCCTTCAAGCCGCTCGTCTACGCGGCCGCGCTCGAACAGGGGGTGCCGCCCGGGACCGTGCTCAGCGACACGCCGCTCGCCCTGCCCAGCGGCACCCGCAAACTCTGGCGGCCGACCAACTTCCGCGGCGAGTACCGCGGCTCGCTCACCCTGGCCGAGGCCCTGGTCCGCTCGAGCAACGTGGCCGCGGTGCGGCTGCTGCGCCAGACCGGCCTGGACCCGGTGGTCCGTCTGACCGGGCGGCTGGGCATCACCGCACCCCTGCAGCATGACCTGACGCTGGCGCTCGGCGCCTCGCCGGTGAGCGTGCTCGAGCTGACCGCGGCCTACACCGCCTTTGCCAACCGCGGCCTGTTCCACAAACCGGTGGGCATCACCCGGGTGCAGGACCGGGACGGGAGGGTCACGCCCTGGCCGCAGTCCCCGGCCGAGCGGGTGCTGTCCGCACGCACCGCCGAATGGCTGCACACGGTGATGGCCCAGGTGGTGCAGCGCGGCACCGGCACAAACGCCCGCGGCGTGCGCAGCGCCAGCGGCAAGACCGGCACCACGGACAACAACATCGACGCCTGGTTCGTCGGCTCCGCCCCGGGGCTGACCACCGGCGTGTGGATCGGACACGACCGCTCCGCCTCCCTGGGCGCGGGCGAAACCGGCGGCCGGGCGGCCGCGCCGGTGTGGCAGCAGTTCATGCAACTGGCCGTCCGCTGAGAGGATTTTTTTGATTATGACCACCCGCGCCGCCTGGCTCGTCCAGCACTTCTACAGCGGCACCCCGGCCGACAAGCTGGCCGCGGCCCGCCGGCTGCACGCCGTGTTCGCGGCACGTCCAGAGGACGCCCAACTCGCCGCGGCCCTGGACGAGCTGCGCGAGCACGCCGAAGCGCTTGCCGCCCACATGCGCAGCCTGGACTTCGACACCCTCTGCACCGCCTGCGCCAGCCGGCCGGACGGCGGCTGCTGCAGCGCCTACATGGCCGACAACGTGGACGCGGTGCTGCTGCTCATAAACCTGCTGCTCGGCGGCGACGTGCGCCCGGTGGGCACGGACCCGGCCGATTGCCGGTTCCTTGGCGAACGCGGCTGCGTGTTGCTCATCAAGCCGATCTTCTGTCTGAACTACAACTGCCGCGCCATCCTCGACACCACCCCGACCGCGGGTCTCGCCGAACTCTTCCGCCGCGCCGCCGCGGTCCTCAGCCAGCAGACCCGGGTGGAGGAGCTGCTGCTTGCCCACCTTGAACAAACCGACCTCCTGGCCCTGGTGCCCGACCCACCCGCACGGAGAGATGCATGCTGACCTGCGCCCCCCTGACCACACCCTTTGGCGAGATGCTCCTGGCCGCGGACGCCCACGGCCTGACCAACCTCTGCCTGCCCGGCGAGACGCTCGACCCTGCGGACCATGTGCGCGTCGCCCTGGCCGACCACCCGCTGCTCGCCGAGGCGGCCCGCCAGGTGCAGGCCTACCTGGCCGGCCGGCTGCACACCTTCGACCTGCCGCTCGCCCTCTCTGGCACGCCCTTCCGGCTGCGCGTCTGGGCCGAACTGCAGACCATCCCCTACGGCCGGACGCTCAGCTACGGCGAGCTGGCCGAGCGACTCGGCAGCCGCGCCAAGGCCCGGGCCGTGGGCGGCGCGGCCCACGCCAACCCGGTGGCCATCATCGTGCCCTGCCACCGGCTCATCGGTGCGAACGGCAGCCTCACCGGTTTCGGCGGCGGCCTGCCGCTCAAGCAGGCCCTGCTCGACCTGGAACGCGATCACCCCGGCCCGGAGCAACGCCCCTGAGCGCCGGACCACTCCCCTCCCCCCTTTGCACGGAGGAACACCCCATGGTGGACATCATCATCGGCTCGATCAACCCGCCCGGCGCACCCGGCCGACCGCACCCCGCAACCCGGCGGCCTGGTGGAGGCCGAACTACTGCACGTGCGCCCGCCGCGCCAGCGCACCGTCGGCCCGGCCGGCCAGGAGCGGCGCAAACAGGTCCGCCGCGACCCGCCCAACGGCCGCGTGCTCACCCTGATGATCGCGGACGGCAAATCCCTGCCCCGCGACCTGGACACGAAAAAGTACAAGGTGCTGGTGCGGTTCGTGAAGAAGTGAGGGTGGCGTGCGGCAGCTCCCCTCAACCGCGTACGGACACCGGCGCCGGCAGTGCGTGCGCCCGTGTTCTGGCGCCGCGCCCAAGCGGCAAGCCGACCACTCGCACGGCCCCGCAAGGGGACAGGAGAACAACCTGTAAAAACCAAACAATCACAGGAAAATGGTCGGCTTTCGCCTTGATCAGGAACGGATAACTCTGAATCAGCTTCGCCGATTTCTGATCAGTTTTTTCTTCGACCCTTGCCCCCAACACAACGCTTACCCCAAAAACAAGGAGCATCAGATGTCAGACATGAACAATCTTGCCGGGACAGTTCTCAACATCAACGACCTGGTCTCGTATCAGACCGGATCCGTTGTCAGTCGCACGCTTATCGACAAGAGCGTTGGCACTGTTACGGTGTTTGCTTTCGACCACGGACAGGGGCTGAGTGAGCACACCGCACCTTTTGACGCCCTTGTCCAGATTATTGACGGCACTGCTGACATCACCATTGACGGCTCCTTACATACCGTCAAAGAAGGCGAGATGATCATAATGCCCGCCAACAGGCCGCATTCCTTAAAAGCAAATCCTCAGTTCAAGATGCTGCTCACCATGATCAGAAAATAATCCTGATCGCTTGATCGTTCCGACGCTCCAGCGCGGGAACGATCATACGCGGCCGCCACGACCTGCCCCCCTGGCCTGTCCGCCCATCCTTCCCGCCCCTCCCGCGAGGCGGCGGAAAAATGCGACACGATGCTGGTACGGTTCGCCAAGACGTGCTAGGTACAGCCTCGGACACCGCGCCCGGGCGCCCGGCCGCACCTCCACGGCTCCGAATCCCGGGGCAACCGACACAAACAGCGCAAACCATCCCGTCACCCAAGGAACTCCCACGTATGATCACCGGTGAAATCAAAGCCAAAGTCGACCGCATCTGGGACACCATGTGGTCCGGCGGCATCTCCAACCCCCTTTCGGTCATCGAGCAACTCACCTACCTGCTGTTCATCAAGCGGCTGGACGAGCTGCACACCCTGAAAGAGCGCAAGGCCGCCCGCATCGGCAAGCCGGTCGAGGAGCCGGTGTTCGCCGCCGGCCAGGACCACCTGCGCTGGTCCCGCTTCAAGGAGACCGCGCCCGAGACGATGTTCGCCACGGTGCGCGACGAGGTGTTCCCCTTCATCAAGGGGCTCGGCCGCAACGGGAATGGCGGCGACGGCGATCCGGACGATTCCACCTACACCCGGCATATGAAGGACGCCCTGTTCATGATCCCGGCCCCGCGGGTGCTGGCCAACGTGGTGGACCAGCTCGACACCATCGACATGGCCGACACCGACACCAAGGGCGATCTCTACGAGTACATGCTCGGCAAGATCGCCAGCGCCGGCCAGAACGGCCAGTTCCGCACCCCGCGCCACATCATCAAACTCATGGTCGAGATGACCGCGCCCACCCCCAGGGACGTGATCTGCGACCCGGCCTGCGGCACCGCCGGTTTTCTCATCGCCGCCTCCGAGTACCTGGTCCGCCACCACAGCGAGGCCATCTACCGGGACGAGGCCGCCCGCCGGCGCTACAACGAGGGCACCTTCCACGGTTACGACTTCGACAGCACCATGCTGCGCATCGGCAGCATGAACATGCTCCTGCACGGCGTGGAAAACCCGGACATCCGCTACCGCGACTCGCTCGCCCAGGCCGACGACGACGAGGCCGAGAAATACTCGCTGATCCTCGCCAACCCGCCCTTTGCCGGCAGCCTGGACTATGAATCCACGGCCCGCGACCTGCAGCAGATCGTCAAGACCAAGAAAACCGAGCTGCTGTTCATGGCCCTGTTCCTGCGCCTGCTGCAGACCGGCGGCCGGGCCGCGGTGATCGTCCCGGACGGGGTGCTGTTCGGCTCGAGCAAGGCCCACAAGGCCCTGCGGCGGATGCTGGTGGAGGAGCAGAAACTCGACGCCGTCATCTCCATGCCCTCGGGCGTGTTCAAGCCCTACGCCGGGGTGAGCACGGCCATTGTCCTGTTCACCAGGACCAACTCCGGCGGCACGGACCACGTCTGGTTCTACGACATGCGCGCCGACGGCTTTTCCCTGGACGACAAGCGCAGCCCCCAGCCGGACACAAGCGACCTGCCGGACATCCTCGCCCGCTGGCAGAACCGCGCGGCGGAAACGGAACGGCAGCGCACGGACCAGAGCTTTCTCGTGCCCGGGGCCGAGATCGTCGGGAACGACTATGACCTTTCCATCAACCGCTACAAGGAGGTGGAATACGAGGCGGTGGACCATGATTCGCCGCGGGTGATCCTGGAACGGCTGGCGCGGCTGGAAGAGGAGATCGTGGCGGGACGGAAGGAGCTGGAGGGGTTGCTGGGATGATTCGCCTCAAGGTCTTTATCAGCTCGGTGCAAAAAGAGTTGCGGGCAGAACGCATTGCGATCGGGAGCTTTCTGTCAACGGATGATTTTCTTCGAGAGTGCGTCACCCCCCGCATCTTTGAGGACTACCCGCAACCCTTGCGACCCAATCCAAAAGCCTATCTCGATCTTCTGCGGCAATGCCAGGTGTATCTCCTGGTCATCGGCTCGAAGTACGGCGCCGATGCCGGCGAAGGACTCTCCGCAACCCACGAGGAGTACCGCGTGGCGCAGCAGATGCAGCTCCCTACGCTGGTGTGCGTGAAAGGAAAAGACAAAAACCGAGAAGAAAAAGAAGCCGCTTTTTTCAAGGAAATCCTCGATGCACGGCACACCTACAGCCGATTTGAAACAGAGGAACAGTTGCTTGAGATCGTTGGCAAGAGGCTGCGCGAACACATTGAAACCACCTTTGCGGTGGAACCGAGGCGTGCTCAGATCGAGCAGTCTGCGTTGAATCGCCAGTCGGCGTCCCCTTTCGAACGCGAACCGCTCGACAGCCTCAACTATGGAGACCTCGATCCGGACCTGGCTCTGGAGTTGGTCGCCAATGCCGAAGACCGGGACAGGGACCAGGTCGATCCAAGCGAGCTCCCGCGTCTCTTATTGTCACGGAGTTATCTGTGGAAGGATGGTGACACCCTCCGTCCTACCATTGCCGGAGCCCTGTTGCTGGCTCGCAGGCCGGGCAGCGCCCTGCCCCAGGCCAGGGTGCAGATGGACGCCTTTCCGGGGAACACCCGGAATGCGGACGCCCTCGATTCGATCATCCTCGATGCCCCTTTGGCAAAAATTGTTGAAGCAGCCGTCGTCTTCATCCGGCGCAATACCGCCACACCTCTGGTGGTGAAGGGGCTGAAACGGCAAAAGGTCGAAACCTACCCGGCCGAGGTACTCCGGGAGGCGGTGGTCAACGCCCTGGCCCACCGCGATTACGCTGATCCTGGCGCAAAGATCAGCATCGAGGTCTTCGCGGACCGGCTGGTCATCAGCAGCCCCGGTCATCCTCCGGGGGGACAGTCCGTTGAGCGTCTGGCAAGCGGCGAGGCGCGTTCCCGTTCGCGCAACCCGCTGGTCGTTCAAGGCCTCGCCTGGCTTGAATTGATGGACGAGCGGGGCAGTGGCATCCCCCGCATGACCCGTCTGCTTGAACAAGCGGGCCATCCAAGGCCCCAATTCCGGCTCGATCACGACTGCCTCGTGGTCGAATTGTCCCCCAGCAGGAACGATTCCGGCTCGTTGTCAGGAACTGCGCTGTCGCCTGCAGCTGCCGAACCCGCCGCGCCCCTCTCGCCGAAAGACGCCATCATCAACGAGGTCAGGGCCTCCGGTTGGATCTCCACCAAAGTCTGCGTGCAGCGACTTGGTATTTCTCGAGCCTCTGCGCAGCGCATTCTGGCGGAACTGGTCGCAGAGAACACCTTGTCTGTTTTTGGAACGGGTCCTGCCACCCGTTACCGCCTCACCGATTAGGCGGTACGAGGCGATACGAGGCGGCAGGGAGGCGATATGAGGCGATAGGGAAAGCAATAAATTTTCCTGGTGCGGCTGGTGATACCGAAAGAGAAGATTGTTGTCGGACGGAGGGAGTTGGAGGGGGTGTTGGGATGAAGGCTGTACGTGACGTTGGTGAGCATGCGCAGACTGATTCAGTGGAATCAGCGTTCAAACCGCAGGATAACTGCGACCCACACGACGAGGGCGCGGTTGTCTGCATGCGAACAAAAATGTGCAGATCAACCTTAGATGGATCGTGACTTAATTGCTATACCAACCGTAGTCGTCGCCCAAAATATAGCGAAGATGATTTGCAATAGGAGACCTCCTGGTGTCGAGCGTCTACCACGCTTGGGAATCTTGTTTGGCAAGTGTTGCCGGGTACCAGAACTTCAGGTTCCAAGTACAGCGGGATGTTTCATCTCGATCCGTAGGCCCAAAACCGGCGACTTGTCGATGCTGGCTACCTGATCGCTGGTTTTCCTCAGAAAATACTCTGGTCGAAATGGAGTTCGCACCTCATGGCGACCAGACAACCAACATATGCAAACCTGATCACAACGAACTTCAAACCTCCAAATCCCCCTCCCACCCCTCGCCGAGCAGAAGCGGATTGCGGCCATCCTGGACGCGGCGGACGCCCTGCGGGCCAAGCGCCGCGAGACCCTCGCCCAACTCGACACCCTGCTCCAGTCCACCTTCCTCGATATGTTTGGCGATCCCGTGACCAATCCGAAGGGGTGGGCCGATGGCTACTGGTGGAGCGAGGTCGCTCTTCCGAAGAAACGGATCGGAATCCGCACTGGACCATTTGGAAGCCAGTTGTTGCATAGTGAATTTGTTGACGAAGGAATTCGAGTATCTCGGTATCGACAATGCAGTGGACGAATGAATTCCGGAAGGGTGAGGCCCGGTATATAACGCATGAGAAGTATAAACACCTTAGACGTTACACTGTCCTGCCCAGGTGATGTTCTGATCACAATCATGGGAACTTGCGGGCGATGTGCTATTGTGCCTGCTGGCATCGAAAAATCCATCAACACAAAGCACCTTGCTGCATTACACTCGACCCTGAAAAGTGCATGTCTTCGGACTTTATGCATGCCTACTTCCTTCGTCATCGCCTTGCGCGAACTTACCTTGAGCGAAATTCAAAGGGAGCAATCATGTCGGGCTTGAACATGGAAATTATCAAGAAAATGCCCATTCTCCCTCCCCTCCCCCTCCAACGCCGTTTCGCCACCATCGTCGAGTCGGTCGAGCAGCAGAAAACCCGGCTGCGCGCCCATCTGACCGAACTGGACATCCTGTTCGCCTCGCTGCAGGACCGGGCCTTCAAGGGGGCGTTATGACCGGACCAAGTGGACACCGTGGACGCAGTGGAGGTGGTGGACAGGGTGGAGGCGGCGGGGGCGGTGGGCGCAGTGGAATCGGCGGTCCAGCCCGAAATCCTGCCGCAAACGCCGGGGAATCTGTTCTGGCCGTGCATGGCGGCTATCGGAAGTTGCAGAGTTTTCAGGTGGCGCAGCTGGTCTATGACCTGACGGTGCGGTTCTGCGATCGCTCTATCGATCGGCGCAGCCGCACCCACGACCAGATGGTACAGGCGGCGCGTTCAGGCGTGCAGAATATCGCCGAGGGTTCGGAGGCGGCGGCCACTTCCAGCAAAATGGAACTGAAATTGACCCAGGTGGCCCGGGCCAGCCTGGAGGAGTTGAAACTGGACTACGAGGATTTTCTGCGTCAGCGCCGGCTCCCCCGCTGGGAGCGCCACGACCCGTTGCGGCAGGCCCTGGTGAACGCCCACTGTCAAAGCGCGGATGACGTGGCGCGGTGGATCATGGACACAGCCAGAAGCCTCTCGCAAACGACGGACGGCATCGGGCCGGCAGGATCGGGCCAGGCCACTGCGTCGCCTGCGTCCCCTCCGTCCACTCTGTACCCGGCCCTTTCCGCCAACGCGATCCTGACCCTGGCCACGGTGGCGGGCTATCTGCTCGATCGCCAGATCCAGCGGCTCGCCGCGACCTTTGTCGAACAAGGCGGGTTCACCGAGCGTTTGCACAGGGTGCGCACCGCCCGGAGGAATCGCACATGAGCAACTTCGCCTTCCTGCCGGAGACGTTCCAGGCCATCGCCGAGGCCGCCCACGCCGCGGAAGGCCAGATCCACGCTGACCCGCGGGCCGCCTGCTTCCACGCCCGTTTCACCCTGGAGACGCTGGTGCACTGGCTCTTCCGTCACGACCCGGCCCTGCGCATGCCCTACGACACCCGGCTGGCCGCGCTGCTGCATGAGCCGACCCTGCAGAACCTGCTGCCCCAGGCGGTGTTCCACAAGGCGCGGGCGATCCACAAGGTCGGCAACCAGGCGGTGCACAACCCGCGGCCGGTGCAGCGGCCCGAGGCCCTGCAGGCGGTGCGCGAGCTGCACCACATCTGCTGCTGGCTGGCGCGCACCTATGCACCGGACCCGGCCGTGCGCGTCCCCGGCTGGCAGGATGCGCTGGTGCCGCAGCCCCTGCAGCCGGGCGAGGTGGTGCCGCGGCAGGAACTGGAGCGGCTGGCGGCCGAACTGGCCGAGCACAACCGGCGCGCGCTCGAGGAACAGCAAGAGCGCGACGCCGTGGACGCGGAACTGCAGCAGCTGCGCGCCGAGCTGGCCGAGATCCGCGCCCGCGCCGCGACCGTGCCCGACACCCACGAGTACTCCGAGGCCGACACCCGCCGCCTGCTGATCGATGTCGAACTGCGGCGGGCCGGGTGGCCGCTCGACCATCCCCGCGACCGCGAATACCCGGTCACCGGCATGCCCACCGGTTCGGGCGCGGGCGCGGTGGACTACGTGCTCTGGGGCGAGGACGGCCTGCCGCTGGCCGTGGTCGAGGCCAAGAAAACCACGGTGGACCCGACCGCGGGCCAGCAGCAGGCCAAACTCTACGCCGACTGCGTGCAGCAGATGCACGGCCGGCGGCCGATCATCTTCTTCAGCAACGGCTACCAGACCTGGCTGTGGGACGATCTCGCCTATCCGCCGCGCCAGGTGGCCGGGTTCTACACCAGGGACGAACTGCAGCGGCTCGTCCTGCGCCGCGGTCAGCAGCAGACGCCCGAGGTGCGCCGCATCCGCGACAGTATCGTCGAGCGCTACTACCAGAAACGGGCCATAGGCAGCATCTTCACCCAGTTCGCCGGGGCACGGCGCAAGGCGCTGTTGGTCATGGCTACCGGCACCGGCAAGACGCGCACCGCCATCGCCCTGGTGGACGTGCTCCAGCGGGCCGGCTGGGTGAAGCGGGCCCTGTTCCTGGCCGACCGCATTTCCCTGGTCAACCAGGCCGCGGGCGCCTTCAAGACGCATCTGCCGGAATCGAGCCCAGTGAACCTGGTCACGGAAAAGCACACCGAGGGACGGGTGTACGTGTGCACCTACCCGACCATGCTCAACCTGATCGACCAGACGGATGATGGCGTGGCCCGTTTCGGGGTGGGGTATTTCGACCTGGTGATCATCGACGAGGCGCACCGCTCGGTCTACCAGAAGTACGGCGAGATCTTCCGCTACTTCGACGCCCTGCTGGTGGGCCTGACCGCCACCCCGCGCGAGGAGGTGGACCGCAACACCTACGAGCTGTTCGAGCTGGAGCCGGGCGTGCCCACCGATGCCTACGAGCTGGAGACCGCGGTGGCCGACGGCTTCCTGGTGCCGCCCCGGGTACAGCAGGTGGATCTGCAGTTCCCCCGCGAGGGCATCGACTACGACCAGCTCAGCGACGAGGAAAAGGCCCAGTGGGAGAGTATCGACTGGGGTGACGAGGCGGACGAGCGCGGCCTGCCCACCCGGGTGAACGCCGGCGCGGTGAACAGCTGGCTGTTCAACCGTGACACCGTGGACCGAGTGCTGCAGCACCTGATGGAGCACGGCCACAAGGTGGCCGGCGGCGACCGGCTGGCCAAGACCATCATCTTTGCCCGCAACCACGACCACGCGGTGTTCATCGAGTCGCGCTTCAACCACCACTACCCGCACCACAAGGGGCACTTCGCCCGGGTCATCGACCATCAGGCCAAATTCGCCCAGAGCCTGATCGACGACTTCTCGCAGCAGGACAAGGAGCCGCACATCGCCATCTCGGTGGACATGCTCGACACCGGCATCGACGTGCCCGAGGTGGCCAACCTGGTGTTCTTCAAGCCGGTGTACTCGAAGATCAAGTTCTGGCAGATGATCGGCCGGGGCACCCGCCTGTGCCCGGGGCTGTTCGGCCCGGGCGCGGACAAGGAGGACTTCCGCGTGTTCGACTTCTGCGGCAACTTCGACTTTTTCCACGAGAACCCGCGGGGGATCGAGGCGGGCGACGCGGTGCCGCTGGGCGTGCGCCTGTTCCGCGCCCGGGTGCGGCTGCTCGGCCATGTGCAGCAGCTGCCCGACCTGGACCCGGAGGGCAGGCTGGGCGCGGAGCTGATCGACGGGCTCTGCGCGACGGTGTCGGCCATGAACCGGGAGAACTTCATCGTCCGCCTGCACCTGGAGGCGGTGGAGCGATTCCAGCAGCGCGACGCTTGGGAGAATTTGAGCGAGCACGACCGCACCGTGCTGCAGCAGGAGGTGGCCTCCCTGCCCTCTGAACTGCCCGAGGACGACATCGCCTCGCGCCTGTTCGACCTGATTGCCCTGCGCATGCAGCTGGCCCTGGCCGAGCAGGACCATGCACAGCCTGGAGCGGTCGCGGCAGCAGGTGGTGGAGATGGCCATGCTGCTCGAGGAGAAGGCGGCGGTGCCGGCGGTGCGGGCGCAGCTCGGCTACCTGGCGGCCCTGCAGGAATCCGAATTCTGGGAAGGGATGAGTCTGGCCCGGCTGGAGGATCTGCGCCTGCGGCTGCGGTCCCTGGCGCCGTTCATCGACCGGAAGAAACGCACCATCGTGTACACGGATTTCCAGGATTCGGTGCTCGCGGTGCGCGAGCAGGAAGCGGTCTTCATGCCGAAGATGACCGGCGTGCAGTACGAGAAAAAGGTGCGCGACTACCTGCGCAGCCACCAGGACCAGGCGGCCATCGGGCGGCTGCGCGCCAACCGGCCGCTCAGCCCGGACGACCTGGCGGAACTGGAGCGCACCCTGGTGGAGATCGGCGCGGACGACGGCCAGGCGCTCCTGGCCAACCTGCTCGCCCGCAGCGGCGCGCCGTCGTTCCCGTGGTTCGTGCGCAGCCTGGTGGGGCTGGACCGCAGCGCGGCGCAGGCGGCGTTCTCCCGGTTTCTCAACGATCGCAGCCTGAGTGTGGCGCAGATGCGCTTCGTGGAGATGGTCATCGACCAGCTGACCGCCCGCGGGGTGATGACCGCCGAGGCGCTCTACGAACCGCCGTTCAGCCACCTGCACGCCGGCGGCCCGGACGCGCTGTTCGCCGGCCGGGATGCGCTCGTCGAGGAAATCTTCACGGCGCTTGCCGCCCTCCAGCCGGACACGCAGGCGGCGGCCGGGTGAGGGGGGGAGGAAAAGGGCGGGAGCCCCGGCACGGCCCCTGCGGCGGATCGGAGGCCAGTCGCCACCGCCGGGCCGCCTCGGCTGTCCGACAGCGAAGGTCGACAATGTTCTTTCGTTCAAAAAAACAGGCACAACAAGGAGAAGAGCTATGAGCGCAAACAACCATCTGTACATCCTGTGGACCAACGACAACGTGATCACCGCGGAAAACATGGTCTTCATGTACGCGACCAACGCCCTTGTGCATGGCTGGTGGGAAGAGGTCACGCTCATCATTTGGGGCGCGACCGCCAAACTGGTGTGCGAGAATACCGCCATCCAGGGAAAGATCAGGGAGGCCCTGGACGCCGGCGTGCACGTCTCCGCGTGCAAGGCGTGTGCACAGGCCCTGGGCCTGACCCAGGAGCTGAAAGATCTGCAGATCGAGGTCAAGTACTGGGGCGCGCCGCTCACCGAACTGCTGCAGAACGATGAAAAACTGCTGACCATCTGACCCGCGGCGGCAGTTCCCCACTTGCCCGGAACCGGCGCCTGTTTCGTCTCCACGGGTGGTGCCGCCCTGTTCGAAACGTTTTTTGCGGGGCCATGGCCACCAGCGGAATTTTGATCGTCTGATCGTTGATCGTTCCCACGCTCCAGCGTGGGAACGTGGCCCCGGACGCTCCAGCGTCCTGTCCCAGCCAACACCAGGTGGTGCTTCCCGACGCACCTGAAACAAACAAAGCCAGCCTGCGAGGAAAACCATGGCCGAGAAAAAATTCATCGATTTATCCCGGGAACAGCAGGTCGCCGAAGTGCACAGCCGCTTTCAGTTCCGGCAAGGGGCGGGCTGGTACACCGCTGACGGCGTCTTTGCCGGCAAGGACGAGGATGATGTCATCGCCGCCCTGATCGATCTGGAAGACGCGGAGATCAACGCCGTGGGCGACTGCATGAGCGGTTGCTGCATGGTGCAGCCGAAATTCGAGGATTTCGTGCGCACTGGAAAATAGAGCGGATTGCAATCCGGCGACGCCGGAGCTTCACCATACCGTTCCCGCGCTCCAGGGCGGGTACGCTCGGAAAAACTGTCCTCCGAGTTCCGTGATTTTCACTGTTCAACATCCCCGTCATTGACGTGCATCACGTGACACGTTACAAATAATCCATGATCAAGACGTTCGCTGACAAGCAGACGCAGCAGCTGTACCTGACAGGCAAAGCGCGCCGCGTGCCACCGGAGGTGGCAAAGCGAGCTGCGCGCAAACTGGAACAGGTGAACGCGGCCGCGCGGGTCGAGGATCTCGAGGTCCCGCCCGGCAACCGCCTCCATTTGCTTGAAGGCGACCGTCAGGGGCAGTACTCGATCCCGGTCAACGACCAATTTCGCCTCTGCTTTCGGTTTGCAGACGGTGACGCCTACGATGTCGAGTTCTGCGACTACCACTGAAGGGAAGAGACGATGAGCATCCCAAACGAAACCCCGATGAAGCGTCGGCCCACCCACCCCGGCGAGGTCCTGCGCGAGGACTTCATGCCGGATTACGACCTGACTGTGACCAACCTGGCTGAGGCGCTCGGCGTGTCGCGGCAGACGGTGAACGAATTGCTGCGCGAGCGGCGGGCGCTCTCGCCCGAGATGGCGCTGCGCCTGTCGGCGCTCTTCGGCAACTCACCGGAGTTCTGGCTGAACCTGCAGCGCGCAGTCGACCTGTGGGACGCGCAGGCTGCGGTCAAGGACGATGTGCGCCGCATCAAGCCGCTCTGTGTTGCCTGAGCAGCGTTTCCAGCCGAGAAACACTCCAGCATGTTGCTGGCGAGACGATGGAGCGCCTCGGGCTGGGTTCCCACGCTGGAGCGTGGGAACCATCACATAAATCTGTTTCTTTTTTTCTGAGGAGGCCCTGGGTATGCAATGCACGATGGATCACATCGTTTTGAACGTGGAAGACGATGAAAAAATGATGGATTTCTATTCGAAGGTATTGATGCTTGAAGCTGAACGTCTGCAGGAATACCGTGCAGGCATGGTTCCTTTTCCTTCTGTGCGCCTCAATTCGGAAACGATCATCGATTTGTTTCCAAAAAAGATGTGGCAGAAGAGTTCCACGAGCGGGCAGGGACGCAGCAATTTGAATCATTTCTGTCTCTCGCTGAGCAAAGAGACGTGGGAGGATTTGGTCAAGCGACTCAAGGCCAACAATGTTGTGATCGAGGAAGGACCAGTGCCGAGGTGGGGTGCCCACGGTAACGGAATATCCATGTACTTTCGGGATCCTGAAGGAAACCTTATTGAAGCGCGGTATTATGAACAATCCAATGGAGCAGAAAAGTGCCTGCTTGGATCGTAAATCCCTATTTTCCTTATCATATTGAACAAATAACAAGAAAAATAACTCCGTCACCTTTTTCCCTGTTGTTTCCAGCCGAGAAACGCTCCAGCACATCGCTGGCGAGACGCTGGAGTGTCGTGGGCCAGGTTCCCACGCTGGAGCGTGGGAACCATCAGAAAAAGAGGTTTTTCCCATGAATCTCCAAAGAATTGAGAACGAGGCCCTGCACCTTCCCAAAAAGGAAAGGGTCCAACTGATCCAGCGTTTGGTCTTGAGCCTGGAATCTCCGTCGGCAGAAGAACTTACGTCTGATTGGTTAGTTGAAGCCCAACGCAGAGCAATGGAACTCGACAACGGCTCTGTTCAGGCTGTCCCCGGCGATGAGGTTCTGAGGAAGGCTCGAGCGCTGATCAAATGAACTATTCTTTTCATCCGGCAGCGGAAGCCGAGTTCCTCGAGTCAGTCGGATACTATGAATCGATGGTTCCAGGATTGGGCGCTGCCTTGATAGAGGAGTTTGAGACCCTGGCCGAATTGATTGGCGAGTCACCAAAAGGCTGGCAGGTCGAACTGGAACCAGATATTCGCAGAGTTCCCCTGCAAAGATTTCCGCTATCCATCGTTTACCGGGAAAATCCGGGCGGATTTCAGGTTTTGGCTGTTGCCCACAACCGGCGGCGGCCGCAGTACTGGCTTGGCAGGCTGTGACAATCGGCTGTACAGCGACCGTTCGAAGGTATGCAATGGCATACTGCCGCTCGTGATGAGTGGGCGTCAGCGGTACAAGAAACTTTTTTAATCTCCCGGCCGTCTCCTCCCCGAGGCGGCTCCCGATCCTCAACTTTCCACCATCACCCGTCACCATCAACAGAGGTTGTCATGAAAATCGGTATTATCGGCCTGCCGCAGGTCGGCAAGAAAACTCTTTTCCAGGTCCTGACCGGCCACGAAGTCAACGAAACCGCCGGTCCGGCCAAGCCCATCCCCGGCACGGCCGACCTGGTGGACCAGCGGTTCGACCGGCTGGTAGCCATGTACGAGCCAAAAAAGGAAACGCGGGCGCGGCTCGACCTGGTGCTCCTGCCCAAGATGGAACAGGAGGCCATCGCCCGGGGCGATATCTTCCGCGATATCAGCGATGTCGACGCCCTCTGCCACGTGGTGCGCGCCTTCGAGGACGAGGCGGTCTACCATGCGTCCGGTTCGGTGGACCCGCTGCGCGATGTGGAGATGGTGGGCGACGAGTTGCTCCTCCATGACCAGGTGTTCCTGGAAAAACGGATCGAGCGGCTGGAAACCGCGGTCAAGAAGGTGAAGGACGAACGCCAGCAGAAGGAACTGGATTTGCTCAAGCGGCTGCAGGCCCAGCTCGACAACGGGGCGCCGCTGCGCCTGCTCACCCTCAGCGACGAGGAGGACCTGCTCATCCGCAGCTATCCGCTGATCACCCGCAAGGAGATGATCCTCGTCTTCAACGTGGGCGAGGACAGCCTGGGCGACACCAGCCTGCTCGACCGGGTCGCCGACCTGTGCCGCGACACCGGCATGGAGGCCATGATCGTCTCGGCCAAGGTCGAAGCGGAGATCGCCCTGCTCGACAGCGCCGAGGAGCGCCAGGCCTTTCTCCAGGATCTGGGCATCGAGGAGCCGGCCCTGCAGGTGCTGGCCCGGCTCTGCCTCAAGGCCCTGGGCCGCATCTCCTTCTTCACCGTGGGCAAGGACGAGGTGCACCAGTGGCTGGTGCGGGTCAACTCGCCGGCGCCGGTGGCCGCCGGGGTCATCCACACCGATCTGCAGAAAGGGTTCATCCGCGCCGAGGTGATCAAGTATGACGAACTGATCGCCTACGGCAGCGAGGCCGAGCTGAAAAAGGCGGGCAAGCTCAGTGTGCAGGGCAAGGACTACATCGTGGCCGACGGCGACATCCTCAACATCCGCTTCAACCTCTGAGCCGGACCCCTCGCCGGCCTGCATCGAAGGCGCCTGTGGTCGCCGCTGAATCCGTGGCCTCTATCGCCATCGTCTTCACCGTCGCCGGCTGGGTGAAGGGGGTCACCGGCATGGGGCTGCCCACGGTGGTCATGGGCGCGCTCGGCCTGGTGATGGCGCCGGTGCAGGCCGCCGCCCTGCTGCTCGTGCCCTCGCTGGTGACCAACATCTGGCAGTTCGCGACCGGCCCGGCCCCGGGGGCGATCTTCCGGAGGCTGCTGCCCCTGCTGCTCGGGGTGTGTTTGGGCACCGGGGTCGGGATCGGCGTGCTCACCTCGGGCTCGTCGCGGTGGCCGTCCGTTGCCCTGGGCGGGGTGCTGGCCGTGTATGCGCTGTTGGCGCTGCTGCTGCCGCGCCTGGCCGTGCCCGCGACCTCGGAACGGCTGCTGTCGCCGGTGATGGGCGTGATCACCGGCGTACTCACCGGCGCGACCGGCGTGTTCGTCGTGCCCGCGGTGCCGTACCTGAGCGCGCTCGGCTTCTCGAAAGACGAACTGGTCCAGGCCCTGGGGTTGTCGTTCACGGTCTCGACCGTGGCCCTGGGCATCGCCATGGGCACCGCGGGCAGCGTCCAGCCGGCGGCGCTCGTGGCCTCGGCCGCGGCCGTGGCGCCCGCGCTGCTGGGTGTGCACATCGGCCGGCGCACCCGTGATCGCATGTCGCCCACCCGCTTCAGACGGTGGTTCTTTGTCGCCATGCTGGCGGTCGGTTTGTACATGTCGGTCCGGGGGCTGCTGGCGCCGTGATGCCCCGTCAAACAGAACACTGCACAGGAGCACGACCATGAAAACAGCCCTGATCATCATCGACATGCAGAACGACTTCGCCCTGCCCGACGCGCCCATGGGTGTGGCCGGGGCCATGGCCGTGCTGCCGAACATCCGCCGGGTGCTTGAGCATTTCCGCGCCCAGGGCCTGCCCGTGTTCCACGTGGTGCGGGAGTACCGGGCGGACGGCAGCGACATCGAGGCGACCCGGCTGGACGGTTTTCTGGCCGACCAACCCTACTGCGTGCCCGGGCACACCGGGGTGCGAGATCGTGGCCGGGCTCGAGCCGCTGCCGGGCGAGTACCGCATCGTCAAGAACCGGTTCAGCGCCTTCATGCACACCGAACTGGATTTCATGCTGCGCCGGTTGGGGGTCGACACCATCGTGGTGGTCGGCATCCAGTACCCCAACTGTATCCGCACCACTGTCTTCGACGGCGTGGCCCACGGCTACAATGTGCTGCTGGTCACCGACGCCGCCGGCGCCCAGACCGAGGAAATCGCCCGGGCCAACATCCTCGACATCGCCAACATCGGCGTGCGCTGCCTGACCACGGACGAGTTTCTCGCCAGCCGGTCGTAGATTGGCTGCGGTCCGCCGCCGCCCGGTGCGGAAATTTCCCGGATGGCGGACGCACCTGGCGCGCTCTGTGGCCTGCATTGATTTGCACCTGACCTGGTCCGACCCCATCTCCCCGTAGCCGCGCGACTGGGCATTCCGCCGCTGAAGCCGGATTCTTGACTTTCGACGATGGTGTAATTACAATGTGTTCACATTGATACAGAAGGAGAAGGCATATGAGAGCGCGCGTTATAAAAATTGGTAACTCCCATGGATTGCGTATTCCAAAGCCCATTCTCGAGCAAACTGGGATACTCGATGATGTTGAAATCGAGGTGGAAAAAAATCAAATAATCATCCGACCCATTGCCAATGTTCGGGAAGGTTGGGATGCCGCCTTCAAAAGGATGGGCGAAAGCGGTGATGATGCGCCGATGCTTGACGAAAACATTTCCCATTCATGGGACGAGGAAGAATGGCAGTGGTAGTGAAACGTTTTGACGTTTACCTGGTGCATCTCGATCCAACTGTCGGGTCAGAAATTCAAAAAACCCGACCTTGTTTGGTTCTCTCTCCCGATGAAATGAACCGGAACATTCGCACTGTCATTGTCGCGCCGATGACTTCCGCCCAAAAAGAATATCCCACCCGGGTTTCCTGTACGTTTCGAAAGAAGCAGGGACAGATTGTTCTCGATCAGCTGCGAACAATAGACAAGGCGCGTCTTCTTCAAAAACTCGGCACGATCGATTCGAAAGCGCAATCAGAAGTCATTTCAGTACTCCAGAGACTCTTTGCCTTGTAACGACAGGGGCGGATTGCGGAATGGTTCCAATCCACTCATCCCACCAGCACGAACAGAAACCGTTGGATCAAAAATGCCGGCAATCAGGCTGCTGTCCCTTGCTTTTCTCCTCTTTTTCACCACCGGCTGCGACAACGTCGATCCCTTCATGGCGACCAGCGCGGCCATCGATGCCGCCAGGGCAATCACCCTCAGCGACCAGGAGGTGCAGAAAATCGCCGTGGCCACCAGCGCGCAGGTCGACCGGCAGCACCGCATCGCCCCGCCGGAACACCCGCACGCCCGGCGCCTGCAGAGCCTGCTCGCCCGCAACGGCTTCACCGGTGACCGCCGGTTCACCTACAAGGTCTACCTGACCGACGAGGTCAACGCCTTTGCCATGGCCGACGGCACCATCAGGATCTTCGCCGGCCTGATGGACATGCTCGATGACGACGAGCTGCTGTTCGTTGTCGGCCATGAAATGGGCCACGTCGAACTCGAGCACATCCACGAAAAACTGCGACTGGCCTACGCGGCCAACGCCACCCGCAAGGCGGCCGCGGCCGTCAGCGGCACCATCGGCGAGATCGCCCGCTCGCACCTGGGCGCCTTTATTCAGCAGATTGTCACCGCCCAGTTTTCCCAGCACGAGGAACGGGAGGCGGACGACTACGGCCTGACCTTTGTCCGCAAGAACAACACAAATCCGCGGGCCGCGGTCACTGCCCTGGAAAAGCTGGCCACCCTGGGCAGCAGCCATACCTTCCTCTCGAGCCACCCGGCGCCGGACAAGCGGGCCCGGAGGATTGCCGCGCAGCTTGCCGGGAAACCGCTCGCCGAAGAGGAGGAGGGCCAGGGCTGGCAGGGCACGATCACCCGGATCCTCGTTGCCGCCTGGCTCCTGGTCAAGAAACTGGTCCTGTGGCTCGGCAGCCTCCTGTAACAAAAGGCAATCAGAAGAAAAATCAACCGACCGGACCGGCTGCGGGTTGGTGCAGCGCCAGGGACAACGCCATGCTCGACACAAACGAAACAGGACTGATTGTCGTCGACATCCAGGGCAAACTCGCCCGCATCGTCCACGACAGCGAGAGGGTGCTCGCCAACACCGCCAAGCTTATCCGGGGCGCGCAGATCCTCGGCCTGCCCATCCTCTGGCTGGAGCAGAACCCGGAGAAGCTGGGGGGTACGGTGGACGAAATCAGCGCCCTGCTGCCGGATCAGCGGCCGATCACCAAGTACACCTTCGACGCCTGCCGCGAGCCGGCCTTTGTCGCCGCGGTGCAGAACGCCGGCGTGCGAACCTGGCTCGTCTGCGGCATCGAGGCGCACATCTGCGTGTATCAGACCTCACTCCACCTCTATGACCTGGGCTACGGGGTCGAACTGGTGGGCGACTGCATCACCTCGCGCGCCGCGGCCGACCGGGAACTCGCCATTGCCCGGCTCGCGGCCAAAGGGGTGGGCATCACCGGGCTGGAAATGTGCCTGTACGAACTGGCGGTGGACTGCCGGGCCGCCTGTTTCCGGCCCATTCTCGAGCTGATCAGATAACCCGGCCCCCAACCGGCACCGGGCCGCAACCACAACACTGGAGGTTCACCATGGGCATTCTCTCCTGGATTCTGATGGGACTGATCGTTGGCGTCATCGCCAAGCTGGTCATGCCGGGCCCGGACCCGGGCGGCATTTTCATCACCATCCTCCTGGGCATCGGCGGCGCCTTTGTCGGCGGATATGTCGGCTCGTTTCTCGGTCTTGGCTCCGTGACAGGATTGAACCTGGGGAGCCTGCTGCTCAGTGTCGGCGGGGCGGTGCTCATCCTCATCCTCTATCGCACCATCAGAAAAAAGCGGTGATCGCCGGCGGCCCGTTCGCCGCCGCCCCGATACCTTGCCGAACCCCAGAGTCGCCCTCCTGCTTCCGGGCCGGCGCCGCCGGCTCGCGCCTCGGGGCCGGCCGGCGGCGGAACCTGCATCGATGGCTGCCACGCCGGCCCGGTCCGGAAAAGTTTACCGAAACTTTCCTGAACAACCCGCCCGGGTTGCCGTAGCCTGCAGCAGGAACAGAGCCGCAACGGTTGCCTGTCCGCAAACAGGTCGAGGCAAGGCCGGGACATCCCCACGCTCCGGCCAAAAAATCGGCACACAGAAAAAATGAGGCACCAGGCGCTGCCGGGATTCGGGCCTTCGGCGACCGCGGCGCGCGTTGAGGCAACAGCATGACGGAAAATGGGACCGACTGGCGACTCGTCGCGGCAGAGGAAACCAGGCAGCGGCAGAAGGCCGAAGAGGCGCTGGTGGAAATGCGGCGTTTCCTGTTCGACTACTTCCACCTGCTCGGACCTGACCCCCTCGAGAACATCAACGTGGTCGTCAGGACGCTCGGCAAGGTGCTCGGCTCGGACGTGGCCCTGTACAACCGCCTGGAAAACGGCATCCTCAAGACCTGGTCCATCGACCACGAACCGCCCGGCTTCAAGCGGGAAGACGACCCGCGGGGCCACATCTGCTACGACATGACCATCTCCCACCACGGGCCGACCAATATCGAGGCCGTGGTGCTCAACGACCTGGAGGGCTCGGAGTGGGAGACCCTGGACAGCAACGTCAAACAGTACGGACTGAAAGCCTACCTCGGCTTTCCCGTGCTGGTCGAGGGCCAGGTGGTCGGCTCGCTGTGCGTGGTCGATACCCGCAAGCGGATGTACACGGATGTGGAGCAGTACATCATCGCCGCCTTTTCCTCGGCCATCCGCCTGGAGGAGGAACGGCTCCTCACCCAGAATCGCCTGGCCGCGGCCATCGCCGACCTGAAGGAGAAAAACGAGCAGATCGAGCGGATGGCGCTCACCGACTCCCTCACCGACCTGCCCAATCGCCGGGCCATGATCCAGTTCCTGGACCGGGAGATCGCCACCCTGCGCCGCCGGCTGCACGCCGCCCCGGACCAGGCCGGCGGCAAGGGCTTTGCCGTTGTCCTGTGTGATATCGACCGGTTCAAAACCGTCAACGACACCTACGGCCACGCCTGCGGCGACGAGGTGCTCAAATCCGTGGCAACGATCCTCCGGAACAACCTGCGCGGCCAGGACCTAGTGGCCCGCTGGGGCGGCGAGGAATTCCTCCTGCTGCTCAGGGACATGGATGCGGACGAGGCGGTGGCGATCGCCGAACGCATCCGGCAGGCCATTGCCATCACCCCCTTTGCCTGCGGCGACAAGTCCTTCCAACTCACCCTGACCTTTGGCATCAGCTGCTGGAACGATCCGCACACGACCATCGATTACTGTGTCGATTGCTCGGACCAGGCCCTGTACGCGGGCAAGGCCGGGGGCCGCAACCGGGTGGTGGTCCTGCCCGCGCAGACCCTGTGTTTGTGATCACTGACGCCGGCGGAATCGTGCGTCCGCGCCCCGTGGCGGCGGGTGATGCGCCGGTGTGCCCCCCGCTGCCCCGCTAGCCCATCTCCACCGGCACCCCTCCGGGCCATCCGGGCCGCCCCCGCCCCCTTCATTGCCTTGATTTCTTGGCTGTTCTTCGGACAAACGCTGGACATTCCGGTCCTCATCGGTTTAGTACTCACCGTCGCCGGCGTTGTCGTCACCACCCTCTTTTCCAGGACGATTTCGCTCTGCTGCCGACCACTGCGGCGGTGCCCCGCTGCAGCGGTCGGCCGCGGTGGAAGCACGGCCCGGTCGACCACAGCACGACACCGTTTTGCCACCACCACGGCCGGCGGCGAGTCCCGCACTGGAGCGGGCGCCGGACAGGCCGGACATCCGGGGAAGAAGAGCACATGGAACAGCTGAACAACTTTTTTGCCGCAGCCAGCGGCTATGTCTGGGGCGTGCCCCTGCTGGTGCTGCTGGTCGGTACCGGCATCCTGCTCACCGTCCGCCTGCGCGGCATCCAGGTGACCATGCTCGGCCACGCCCTGCGCGAGACCTTTGCCCGCTCCAGGGAAAACGAGATGGGCGACATCAGCCACTTCAAGGCCCTGATGATCGCCCTGGCGGCCACCATCGGCACCGGCAACATCATCGGCGTGGCCACGGCCATCTCGGTCGGCGGCCCCGGCGCGCTGTTCTGGATGTGGGTGACCGCCGCCGTCGGCATGGCCACCAAGTACGCCGAGGGCGTGCTGGCGGTCAAGTACCGGGTGGTCGACGAGAACGGCGAGATGGCCGGCGGCCCGATGTACTACCTGGAGCGGGGCCTGGGCCAGAAGTGGCTCGGCGTGCTCTTTGCCCTGTTCGGCGCCATCGCCGCCTTCGGCATCGGCAACATGGTGCAGGCGAACGCCGTGTGCCGGCAACCTGAAGGAAACGTTCGGCATCGACCCGCTCATCACCGGCATCGTCCTGGCCGTGTGCACCGCGGCCGTGATCATCGGCGGCGTCAAGAACATCGGCAACGTCTCCGCGGTGATGGTGCCGGTCATGGCCGTGGTCTACGTCGGCGGCTGCCTGGCCATACTCGTCCGTTTCGCCGGCGAGGTGCCGGCCGCGTTCGCGCTCGTCTTCCAGCGACGCCTTCACCGGCACCGCGGCCACCGGCGGCTTTGTCGGCGCCACGGTGATGCTCGCCATCCGGAAGGGCGTCTCGCGCGGCGTCTTCTCCAACGAGTCGGGACTGGGCAGCGCGCCCATCGCCGCGGCCGCGGCCAAGACCAACGAGCCCTGCGAGCAGGCGCTGGTCTCCATGACCGGCACCTTCATCGACACCATCATCGTCTGCACCATGACCGGTCTGGTGCTGATCGTCACCGGCGCCTGGCATTCCGGGACGGCGGTCGCGGCACTGACCAAGTCGGCCTTCGACATCGGTCTGCCCGGCAACTGCCGGCGGGTTCATCGTCTCCTTCGGCATCATCTTCTTCGCCTACTCGACCATCCTCGGCTGGGCCTACTACGGCGAGAAATGCATGGAGTACCTGGTCGGGGTCCGGGCGCTGCTGCCCTACCGGCTGATCTATTCCGTTTCCGTGTGCGTCGGGGCGACGGTCAAGCTCGATCTTGTCTGGAACTTCGCCGATGTGATGAACGGCCTGATGGCCATCCCCAACCTGATCGGCCTGCTCGGCCTGTCCGGGGTGATCGTGGCCGAGACCAACCGCTTTCTCAAGGAAACCGGGGGCACCGGGCGGGAACCGGTCACACCGGGGCATTAAAGCGTTGCGGCCTGAGTGGGGGCGGCGGCCGGGGGCGGTTTTGGCCTGCAGGTGATGCCGCCCTGCTCCCGGGCCGGCGGTCCGCCCGGTACGGTCGGGCGGGCCAACCTGAACGAGGGCACCCATGCACACCGCAGCGATCATCCTCGGCCTGATCGGGGTGCTGTTGCCCTTTCTGCTGGTCGGCCTGCGCCGCTACGCCCTGCGCCCGGCGGCAACCGCCCGGTGGAAACAGACTCCGCCCGCGCCGCTCACCGGTGGCGCACTTTGCCAACTGGCCGCCTGGCAGACGGCACAATCTGCTGCTGTTCGCCGGGTTCGTGGTTCTCGGCCTGGGCGGGGGCCTGCTCAGTTGGACCGGGCTGGCGAAAAACGGGATTGGTCTTATCGTGTTTGCAGGGTTCCTGCTCGTTGGCCTGCTTGGCCTGGCCCACCATTTTTCGGCGAAATGCCCGCGTTGCGGCCTGCGCATCGGCGTGCAGAACAGCCTCGTGTTGCCGTGCACCTGTCTCAGGTGCGGGGTCACCCTGCGGCAGGATTGCTGAGCATTCCCCGTCCCGTTGCCACCGTTCGCGGCCCGGGGCGACGCGTTCACCACAACAGAAGGAGGGCATCCACCATGGAACTCGTGAAAATCATCTGCGCCATCATCCTGCCGCCCCTTGGGGTTTTTCTGCAGGTGGGCCTGGCCAACAAGCATTTCTGGATCAACATCGTCGCCACCCTCTTCGGCTACCTGCCCGGCGTGGCCCATGCGATCTGGGTGGTGGCCAAGGACAAATAACCCCTGCCCCTTCGCCGGCCGGTGCATGCACCGGCCGGCCAAACCCCACCGGAGCCCCTGCCCGCCTTGCCGACCGCCACGACCACCACCACACCCGAGCACACCATCATCCTCCCGGCCGAAACCCTGGCCCGCGCCGAGGACTACCGGCAGGCGCTCGCAACCGGGCGAACCCGACCCGGCGCGCTCGTACAGGCCCGTCTGCAGCATGCGGACCTGGCCGCGATGAGCGCCGAGGAACTGCTCGGCTGTGTGTTCGCCACCAAGCGGCCGCAGATATTCGCTGAAAGCGCGGTGGCCGGCGACGGCTCGGACTGGAACCTGGTCGAACTCGGCCTGCTCGGTGACATTTCGGTGGCCGTGCCGGTCACCGTGTTCGACAACGGCAGCCACACCGCGCCCACCCCGCACGACCCGCCCTTCCCCGCCACCCTGGTGTTCACCCCGGGTGCGCTGCTGCAGAACGGCCGCGGCTGCACCCCGGCGGACTGGACCGAGGTCACCGCGGCGGACGGTAGCCTGAACGCGGAGGGCTACCATCAACTCTACCGGCGGCGCCTGCTGCCCGTGCTGCGGTTCATCAACGAGCACGCCGGCCGGCCGCGATCGGCCCTGATCACCCTGCCCGGACTCGGCTGCGGCCAGTTCGCCGGCCCCTTCCAGGGGCGTCTCGGTGTGCACCTGCAGGCGGTGCTGGAACGGTTGCTCGCCGAGGAGGGCGCCGGGCTGCAGAACCTCGCGGCCGTGTACTTCGATCCCTACAACGAATGCGACAACGCCCGGCGGGAACTGCACGGCATCGTTCTTTTCACCCGCCCGCTGACCCGCCCGGGCAACCACGGCCACACCCAGCTCTGCCCGCCGGCCGCGTACGCTGACACGGGGGACGACTTCACCGGGTGCCGCCTGTTCAGCCTGGTGGCCTGGGACCATGTCAGCTGGCCGGGCAACGACTTTTACGTCGGCTCACGCGCCACCGACGACGGCGTCAAGGCCGCGGCCACCGACGCCCTGGCCGTGCTCACCGGCGTGGCCGGCAGCTACGACCCGAAGCGCAGCACCTACCAGCCGCCCCCGCCCCTGCGCACCTGGGAGCAGGTGGTGCAACAGGGCGTACGCGAGCGCGGCCTGCGGTTGTGGTACCCACAGGCCCTGTGGACCCCGCCCGGCGGGTGACGCGAGCACCCGCATTCTTTCCTTCCCCGATGCCCCGACGGACACACTTTCCTCTCGTGCTGTTCCTCGCAGGTGCTGCCCCGCTTGCCGGAATACCGACCTGCAGGTTCCCGTTGCCATTCATCGGCCGGACAGGTAGAAAGACAGTGTTCGCCTGCTCCGGCGTCCTTGCATAAATCCGGCCTGGTCGCAAACGAGGCACCGTTTACGGACATTCCGCCCGCTTGTCCGCCGCGGCGGGCTTTCATCGCACTGCAATTCCCAACCCCAACCGAGGAGGACCAATGATGGAGGACAAAACGATCACCGTCACCTGCCCGAAATGCGGCATCAAGATCACCAACACGGTGAGTTGGTTCAAGAAGCCGGGCAGTTGCTGCCCGGGCTGTCAGCTGCGGCTGTCCACCGAGCGCTTCCGCCGGGCCATCGAGACGGCGGAGCAGGCGGCCTGAGCGCCCTGCCGCCCACCCCGGCACGATAGAAGAAAAAAAGCCCCGGACCGTGCTGCGGTCCGGGGCTTTTTTGTGTCCTGCGGCGGGTCGGCTCAGAACGGCCGCAGCACCCAGATGCCGCAGGGGCAGGTATCGGCGCAGAAGCCGCAGGCGATGCACTTGGCGTCGTCGGAAACGTACTCCCAGTTGACCCCGTCCGGACCCGGCTCGACCTCCCGGCGGGCTATGGCCTCGGTGGGACAGATGGTCTCGCACAGGTGGCAGTCGCGGCAGGAACCGCAGCTCATGCACCGGGCCGCCTGCTGGTCCTCGGTCTGGCCGCGGTCGCTCACCGGGTCGTAGTGGGCGAAGGTCAGGTTTTCGTAGCGAATCAGGTGCCGGTCAAACGGTACCCAGGGCTCGCCCTTGAAGGTGGCGAGCAGGTACTCGGCGGTGCGCTTACCCGCGCCGAGGGCGTTGGTGGCGAGTCCCGGCCGCTCGACGTCGCCCACGGCGAGGATCTTGGCGTCGCTGGTGCGGCCGGCCGCGTCGGTTTTGATCCAGGCGGCGCCGCCCACCGTGACCACCTGCACCGACTCGGGCAGGAAGGGCAGGCTGGGGATGTCGCCGATGGAGATGATCACGGTCTGTGCCGGCAGGAAGCTGCCGTCCGCGCCGACCAGACCCTCGTCCGTGACCTCGCGGGTCATGAACGGCCACTTGAAGGTGGCCCCCAGCGCCTCGGCCGCAGCCCGCTCCTTGCCAAAGGCCAGCGGCTTCTGGATGTCCACCAGCACCACCTCCTCCGCACCCAGCCGGTAGGCCTCGGCGGCCACGTCGCAGCCGACGTTGCCCGCGCCGATGATCACCACCTGCTTGCCCGTGGCCATGGGCCGGTCGCTCTTGGCCGCCTTGAGATAGTCGAGCGCCGGGATCACCCGCTCGTGCCCGGGGAAGGAGAGCGTGCGCGGCTGGTGCGCGCCCACGGCCACGACCACGTAATCGAACTCCGCCTTGAGCGCCTCGACCCGATCGCGGCTCAGGGTCTCGTTCAGGTGCACCTGCAGGTTCTCGGTCCTCAGGAAACGGTCGATCTCCGCGTCCCACACCGCCTGGGACAGCCGCTCCCAGGGAATGGTCTGGGCCAGTTTGCCGCCCAGCCGCTCACCGCGCTCGAAGATGTGCGCCTCCACCCCGTGCAGGGCCAGGTGCCAGGCCACGGCCATGCCCGCCGGGCCGCCGCCGATGATCGCCACCCTGTGGCCCGTGGCCGGCAGGGCCCTGGGCGGGTCCACGTTGCGCACCGAGCGGCCGAGGACCGAGGCGTCGATGGAGTAGTCGATCTTCTCGCGCGAGCAGTTCTGGATGCACAGGTTCGGGCAGATGGTGCCGCAGACCGAGGCGGGCAGCGGCGTGTAGCGCAGGAGCATCTCGTAGGCTTCGTCGGTTCGGCCCTCACGGATCAGCCGCAGCCGGTCGATGGTGGGGATGTGGATCGGGCAGAAGAAGGTGCAGGGCGCGGCCGCGTCGCGGTTGGCCCAGAAGGGCTTGCGCCGGCGCAGATCCCCGCTCTCGACCACCCCGACCAGGTCGCGCTCGAGCCCCGGGGCCAGGTCACGCAGCGGGTCGCCGCCGCCGAAGCCCTTGTCCCAGATGCGGCGGCGGAACTCGGCCATGGGCATGGGCCCGGCAAACATCAGGGCCCGTTCCTGCGGGGTGATGGCGGTGAGCACCTGCCACTCGGCGCGCTCGGAAAGCGTGGCCAGCAGTTTCCGCCGGCCGATGCGCTCGAGGAATTCGGGCAACCGGTCAAGGAGCCACTGCCACTCGGCCTCGTCCGGCCGGGTGAGCTTGGCGTTGGTGGTCGAGTAGGAACCGTCGGTGCTGCCGCGGAAATAGATCTTGCCGCCGACCATGCCCACGCAGGGCCGATAGCCGAGCACGTTGTCCGGGTTCTTCGCTTCCACCCCGCAGACCACGGCGAGACCGCCGCAGTTGAACTCGGCAAAGGTGTCGCCCACCGAGCCGAGCACCCACATCTCGGGCCGCTCGTGGTCCGGGTTCCATTTGGTCATGGTCAGGCCGCGGGCGCCGATGGAGCCGCCGATCATCACCCGCCCGCCGGCCATGGCGTTGCACACGCCGTTGGTGGCGTCGCCCTTGACGACGATGTCTGCGCCGATGTTCAGGTAGCCGACGTCGTCCGAGGCCGAGCCCTCGCAGACGATGGTCGCGCCGGGCTGGCCCATGCAGCCGAGCCGCTGGCCCACCGGGCCGGTGACGCGCAGCGTGAGCGGCCGCTCGGGGCTGCCGAGGCGCAGGCCGATGTTGTGCTGGCCGAAGGACTCGAGATGCAGTTCGCCGGCCGTTTCCGCCGCGGCCCGCACAGCGGCCTCGAAGTCTTTGGAGGAGATCCGCTGGTTGGCCGCATCCCGGCCGGGAATGGTGCGACAGCTTTGCCTGGTTTCGTTCATGGTGGGGTGCTCTGACGGGTGCATGCGAGTGGCCTCAGCAGATGTAGTTGATCTGCAACCGGTCGGCGATGGCCCGATCATCGATGCCGAGCGCGTCGGACATGCCGATGGGCAGGCTCTGCGACCGGCCGAGCGGGGCCATGATCTTCTTCATTTCGGTGCGGATGGTCATGAACACGTCGGCCACCCGCTGGGCCACGTCGTCCGGGTCGAGACGGCGGTAGAGCTTGGGGTTCTGGCTGGTGATGCCCTTGGGGCAGACGCCGATGTTGCAGACGTTGCAGCGGCCCAGTTCGTTGCCCAGGCAACCGGCACAGGCCTGCATGATGTACTTGCCGATGTGCACGCCCGAGGCGCCGAGCATGACCAGGGCCATGCCGTTCTGGGTGACGTTGCCGTTCTTGCCGATGCCGCCGGCGGCGAACAGGGGGATCTCGTTCTGCCGCCCCTGGCGGACCAGGTCCAGGTAGCATTCGCGTAGGTTGGAGGCGATGGGGTGACCGGTGGCGTCCATGCTGACGTTGTAGGCCGCGCCGGTGCCGCCGTCGATGCCGTCGATGAGCAGACCACCGGCGTACGGGTTGCGCACCAGGTTGTTCAGCACCGACTTGGCCGAGGTCGAGCCGGAGATCTTCGGGTAGACCGGCACGCGGAAGCCGAAGGCCATGGACATGGTCTGGATCATCTTCATGACGCTCTCCTCGATGGAGTAGAGCGTCTGGTGCACCGGCGGCGAGGGCAGGTCCACGCCCTCGGGCACGCCGCGCAGCCGGGCAATCAGTTTGCTCACCTTGAACCACATGAGCAGGCCGCCGTCGCCGGGCTTGGCGCCCTGGCCGTACTTGATCTCGATGGCCGCCGGGTCGCACTGCATCTCCGGAATGGCGCGGATGATCTCGTCCCAGCCGAAGTAGCCCGAGGCTATCTGGAGGATGATGTACTTGAGAAACGGGCTCTTCAGCACCCAGGGCGGACAGCCGCCCTCGCCGGTGGCCATGACCACCGGGATGCCGAGCACCTCGTTGCAGTAGGCCACGCCCTGCAAGAGACCGAGCCACATGTTCGGCGAGAGTGCGCCGAACGACATGGAGCCGATGACGAACGGGAAGATCTCGCGGGTGGGCGGGATCCACTCACCGGCCAGCCGACGGCGCAGGAACTCCTCCGGCGGCAGCACCCGGCCGAGCACGGTGTTGATGTTGAACTCGTGCCGGCCGGCGTCCAGGGCCGGGTCGGTGAGCATGGAGATGCGCGTGAAGCTGATGCGGTCGAGCACGGTGCGGCCGGAGACGTTGCGCCGGCCGCCGCGCTTCTGGGCCTCGCCCTGCTGGTTGTGGAGGAAGTTGGACCGCCGTTCGTTGTCGTTGAGGTGCGGGCCGATGGCCTCGTTCGGGCAGACCGAGGCGCACATGCCGCAGCCGATGCAGCGATTGGCCATGTCCGTGCTCTGGCGGATGCCGGTGAAGTGGCGATAGTCGTTGCCGCGCCGCTTCTGCATCACATCGAGCTTGGGCACCCGCTGGCGGAAATGGGAGAGCGTGATGGCCCCCACCGGACACACGGCGGTGCAGCGGCCGCAGAGGGTGCAGCGGTCCTCGCGGTGCTCGATGATCCAGGGGAGGTCGTGATAGCTCAGGCTGCCTGGGGCAGTGTACACGGATCGAACTGAGACCATACTGTGAGTTCCTTGCGTTCGGGGGGAATGAGAACGGTGTGCTGGCGCATGGGCTGGAAATCGAGCGCCGGGTCGCGGTCCGGGACCAGGGCGTCGACCCCGCACATCTCCGAGGCGATGGCCCAGGCGCCGGGTCGGCCGCCGACCGTGGCCGGCCGCAGTTTTTTCTGGTCCATGACCAGCATGCAGGTTTCATCGGGCAGGGTGGCGATCACCGCGTTGGGGCCGTCGATGATCAGCCGCCGGCAGGCGGTGCGCAGGCCTTTGAGGAAGTCGCCGTCCGGGTGTGCGTCCAACTCCTCGGTCCTGAGCGGGGTGATCACGTGCTTGTAGAACTCCAGCGGCAGTTTCAGCCGCCGCAGGACATAATGGAGGATGTGGGCAAAGGTCTCGGAATCGCTGTGGTAGCCGAGGTAACCGGGGATGTTCGTGCCCAGCAGCCACTCCTTGACCGGCACGAAGGCGGTGTTCTCGCCGTTGGTCATGGTGGCGATGCCCTGGATGAAGAACGGGTGGCAGGCGTACAGGTTGATGCCGTAGTTGGTGTTCTGCCGCCCCTGGGCCATGACCACCCGGGCGCGCAGCCGGTTGTCGGCCAGGCCGAGGGCGTCGCCCACCGCCAGCGGCCAGCCGACCTCCTTGAGCATGACCACGTCGCGGTAGAGCGAGAACACGGTGAGGTCGCCGCCGTTGGCCTCGCCGTCGCGACGGATGGCCAGCCGGGTCTGCAGCAGGCGGTCGTCGATCTCCGCCTCGCTCAGGCCACTCCAGCTGTCGGGCATCTTGTAGGCGCGCACCATGTAGTTGAAGCGGTCCCTGGCCTCGATCAGCCCGGGCCGTCGCTCGAACTCGTGCACGTACTTGACCTGGAACCCCTGGCCGCCCATCCAGTCGGTGAGCCGGTGAAAGGCGGCCTCGGTGTGGGCGATACCGGACAGGACCGCGTGGTTCGGCCTGAGTTTGAAATCCTCGAACTCCACCCCGCGCAGCAGCAGGCCGAGGCCGCTGCCGTCATAGCCCTCCTGCATGGCCTCCATGGCGGTGAGGACCTCGTACGGGGAGAACGGCTGATCCGCGCTTTTCAATGCTAATCGGCACATGAACAACTCCCGCCAGGGGCCTTGCCGGTGCTGATGCCCCGGCTCGGCCATAATCCTGACAAAAATGTAGAGTTTTTTACAATCCCGCCTTTTACGGTCACAGAATTGACATAATTCCTGAGGCCGAGAATTACAGAAAAGGGAATCCCTTGTCAAGCGGAAAGAGAACTCTCAGACAATGCTGTAAACCGTACAGAAAAGAGCCCGGCAACGCGCACAGGAACGCGCAGACGCGAGCGCACCGGGGGGGAAAAGCGACGGAAATGAAAAAAGGAGCAAAGGCGGGCCGAGAACAAGGCCCGGGCGGGGTGGGGATTACTTGCGCAGCAGGCGGGTGAGACTCCTGGCCTTGTCCAGGGTTTTCTTGGCTTCGGTGGCCTCCTTGACCCCGGGCAGGTTCCGGGTAAGGTCGGTGCCCGCATGGCGGACATCGTCGACCTCGCGTTTGAACGAGCCGATGGCCTTGCCCAGGCCGGCGCCGATCTCCGGCAGTTTGCGGCCACCGAAGACGAGCGCGGCAATGCCGAGGATGACGAGCAATTCAGGTGTGCCGAGTCCGAACATGGGAGGGCCTCCTGTACGGGTTGGAAACGGTGGCCGGGCGGCCGGCGGGATCAGGCTTCCTTGTTCTTGTCGTCCTCGAGAGACTTGGGCTCCTCGTCCTTCTTGGTGGCTTCCTTGAAGTTGCGGATCCCCTTGCCGATGCCGCTGCCGATCTCCGGCAGTTTCACCGGCCCCGAAGATGATGACGATAATGACCAGTATGATAATGAGTTCAGGCATTCCGAGTCCGAACATGGCGACACCTCGTGAAATTTTGCAGGGAAATCAAAAGAGGCCAGATAATAGCACCTAGCCGGAGGGACTGTCAACCGCCATCGCGGCGGCCGAGCGCAGCGGCCATCTCGGCCGCCCGGGCGAGGATGGCCCGCTCGTCCAGGGTCTGCAGCTGCCGGTCGCGCATCACCACCCGGCCGTTGATCACCGAATGGATCACGTCACTGCCGCGGGCCGCATAGACGAGGTGCGACACCGGGTTGTACACCGGGGTCAGGTGCGGCTGGTCAAGGTCGAGGACGATGCAGTCCGCCTTCTTGCCCACCTCGAGGCTGCCGATCAGCTGGCCCGCACCGAGCACCCGCGCCCCGCCCAGGGTGGCGCAGCGGAGCACCTGGTCGGCCCGCATCACCGTGGGGTCAAGCGTCGCCGCCTTGTGCACCTTGGCGGCGGTGTTCATCTCGCCGAACAGGTCGACATCGTTGTTCGAGGCGCTGCCGTCCGTGCCCAGCCCCACCTCGACGCCCGCGGCGAGCAGCTGCGGCACCGGGGCGACGCCCGAGGCGAGCTTCATGTTCGACTCCGGGCAGTGGGCCACCTTGACGCCACGTTCGGCGAGCAGCTCGATCTCCATCTCGTCGAGATGGACGCAGTGGTCGGCGACCAGGTTCGGGCCGAGCAGGCCCAGGGCCTCGAGATGCAGGACCGGGGTGCAGCCGTGGCGCTCGCGGCAGGTGCGCACCTCGTCCGCGGTCTCGGCCAGGTGGATCACGTAGAGCGAGCCGGCTCTCGGGCCATCTCCCCCAGGCGGCTGAGCAGGCTCGGGCGCGCAGGTGTAGACCGCGTGCGGGTCCACCGTGGCGGTCACGAGCGGGTGGTCCCGGTAGCGGTCGATCAGCTCGCGCGTGCAGACAAAACCCTTTTCCAACGGCCCGTAGCTCGGCGAGGGGAAGTCGTAGAGCACCTCGCCCACCCAGGCGCGCATGCCCGCCTCGGCGGCGGCGCGGGCCACCTCGCCGGCGAACAGGTACATGTCGCAGAACGAGGTGGTGCCGGACTTGATCATCTCGCACAGGGACAGCCGGGTGGCATGATAGACCGTGGTGGCGGTGAGCGCCGCCTCCACCGGGAAGATGTGGTCCTCCAGCCAGCGCATGAGCGGCAGGTCGTCGGCCAGGCCGCGGAACAGGGCCATGGGCGCGTGCGTGTGCACATTGACGAGCCCGGGCATGATCAGCCCGTGCTCCTCGGCGATCACCGGGGTGCCCGGGTAGCGGCGACGCAGTTCCTCGGCCTTGCCCACAGCGAGGATGGTGTCGCCTCCGATGGCCACACCGCCCTCCTCGATGACCGGCCGGGCCGGGTCCAGGGTGATCAGGTAGCGACCGGTGAGGAGCAGGGTGGCTGCGGGTCCGTTCATGGGCTGAGCTCCGCCAGGGTGTTGATGAGCAGTTGCTGCAGGCGCGGTTCGGCCCGGCGGGCGGCGGCGATGATCTCGCCCAGGCGGATCGGCTGGAAATGGTCCGGGTCGTTGACGTTGGCCACCACCGACAGGCCGAGTACGCGCAGACCGGCGTGCAGGGCGACGAGGATCTCGGGCACAGACGACATGCCCACCGCGTCCGCGCCGATCATACGCAGGTAGCGGGTCTCGGCCGGGGTCTCCAGGCTCGGCCCGGGCACGCACACGTAGGTGCCGCTGCACACCTCCGGGAGGCCGTGCCGGCCGGCGAGGTCGAGGGCCAGCCGGCGCAGGTCCGGGTCATAGGGGGTGGACAGGTCCGGGAACCGCTCGCCCCAGGCGTCGACGTTGGGGCCGCGCAGCGGGTTGTCCGGCAGCAGGTTGATGTGGTCGGCCAGGACCATGATCGTCCCGGGCTGGAACGAGGGGTTCAGGCCGCCGCTGGCATTGGTGATGATCGCCGTGCGTGCGCCCAGGAGCGCCAGCACGCGGATGGGCAGGGCCACCTCGCGGGCCGCGTAGCCCTCGTAGCAGTGGAACCGCCCCTGGAGGATCGCGGTCCGCCGGCCGGCCAGGGTGCCGAAGACCAGCCGACCGTCGTGGCTTTGCACCGTGGAGCGGGGGAAATGAGGGATCTCGGTGTAGTCGAACCCGGTGGCCGCCTGCATGGCGCCGGCCAGGCCGCCAAGCCCCGTGCCCAATTGAATGACCACCTCCGGTGGCTCGGGGATGCGTTCGCGCAAAAAAGCGACCGCCTCCTCGACCCGCTGCCGGTACCCTGCAAACTCAATCATCCTGCCCCTCCCGATGGTGGTGCCCGAGCCCTTCAGCGCAGGGCGTGGCGGGCCACGAACTCCCTGATGGCGCCTGCGTCGGCGCCGAGCACGCTCACCCGGCTCTCCCGGCTCTCCAGGTCGGCGAGCGCGGGCGGCAGGTCCGGCTCGGTGCCGATGGCCCGGGCCACGGCCGCGCCGAACTTGGCCGGGTGGGCCGTGGCCAGGCAGACCACCGGCCGGTCCGGGTGGCGCAATTCCTGCGCCGCGCACACGCCCACCGCGGTGTGCGGGTCGAGCAGGTACCCGTGCTCGCGGTATACCGCGCCGATGGTGGCGATGGTCTCAGCCTCGGAGACCGAGCGCGAGCGGAAATCCCGCGCCACCCGCTCGCGGAACGCGGACAGGTCGAGGTGGCCGGTGGCGGCGAAGCTGTCCATGTCCTGCTTGACCGCTCCCCCGTTCTCATCGCGCAGGTAGTAGAGGTAGCGTTCGAAGTTGGAGGCGATCTGGATGTCCATGGACGGGCTGCTGGTGGCGATCACCTCACCGCGGGAGTAGTCGCCGCGGGTGACGAAGCGGGTGAGCATGTCGTTGGCGTTGGTGGCCAGGATCAGGGTGTGGATCGAGCCCGGCGGCAGCAGCCGGCGGGCCACGTAGCCGGCGAAGATGTCGCCGAAGTTGCCGGTGGGCACGGAGAAGTCCACGCTGCCGCAGCCGTGGTTGCGCAGCTTGAGGTAGGCGTACACGTAGTAGACCACCTGGGCGAGCACCCGCGCCCAGTTGATCGAGTTGACCGCGCCCAGCCGGTACTGGTCGCGGAAGGCGAGGTCGTTGAACAGTTCCTTGACGATGGCCTGGGCGTCGTCGAAGGTGCCGCGCACGGCGATGTTGAACACGTTCGGGTCAAGCACGGTGGTCATCTGCAGGGCCTGGATGGGACTGGTGCGGCCGTGCGGATGGAGGATGAAGATGTTGATGCCCTGCTTGCCGCGCACCCCGGCAATGGCGGCGCTGCCGGTATCGCCGGAGGTGGCGCCGAGGATGTTCATGAAGCCGCCGGTGCGGGCGAGCACGTACTCGAACAGGTTGCCGAGCAGCTGCAGGGCCACGTCCTTGAAGGCGAGCGTCGGCCCGTGGAACAGTTCGAGGATGTACAGGTCGCCCACCGGCCGCACCGGCGTCACCTGCGGGTGGCTGAAGGTGGCGCAGCTGCGCTCGATCAGCTCCTCGAGGTCGGTGCGCGGGATGTCGTCGATGAACAGCGACAGGATCTCCAGGGCCAGGTACTGGTAGGGCAGCCGCTGCCAGCTGTCCAGCCGGTCCGCATCGATGGCGGGCAGCCGCTCGGGCAGGAGCAGGCCGCCGTCGCGGGCCAGGCCCATCATGACCGCATCCTGGAAACCGAGCGGCTCGATGCCGCCGCGAGTGCTGATATAGCGCATGGGAAAACCTCGTTCTCTGTGCGTGGACCCGTGAGTGCGGGCGGATTATTCGACGACCCGGTAGCCGGCCGCGGCGAGCGAGGGCCGGGTGTAGGCGAACAGCATCTCAACCGGCTCGGCGAAGGGGTTCGAGAACCAGTGGACCGCGCCGCGGGGCACGAACATGGTGTCGCCCGGGCCCATCTCCACCTCGGTGTCGCCCACACCGCTCAAGCCCCGGCCGGAGAGGATGTAGATCACCTCTTCGGCGTGCTCGTGGACGTGTTTCTTGTGCACCGAGGTCCGGGCCTCGAACCGGCAGCGGGCAAAGGTGATGTCCTCGGCGCCCATGGTCTTTTCGTCGACAAGGACAACCCGGCGGGCGTTGTCCAGGTCCCTGATCGGCTCGTTGCGACCTTCTTCAGGAGTGATCACGTAGCGCATTCGCGTCTCCTCGGGCAAGACAGCCTGTCCGCTGGCTGTCCGTCAGACAATGAGACTCTCACCATCCATCTCCGCCGGGATGGGCAGTTCCATCAGGGTGAGGATGGTCGGGGCGAGGTCCTTGAGGGCCCCGCCGGCGCGCAGCCGGGCGTTTTTGTGCGCGGCGGAGACGAGGATGCAGGGCACCGGGTTGAGGGTGTGGGCAGTGTACGGCCCGTTGGTGGTCGGGTCGAACATCTGCTCGGCGTTGCCGTGATCGGCGGTGATGAGCATCACCCCGCCGCGCTCGCGGACAAAGGTCTCGATGCGGCCGATGCAGCTGTCCACGGTCTCGCAGGCGGTGATGGCCGCGCTGAGCACGCCGGTGTGGCCGACCATGTCGCCGTTGGCGAAGTTGAGCACCACCAGGTCGAAGGGCCGGCCGGCCGCCTCCTGTTCGGCAAGGGTGCGCAGCAGGGTGTCGGTGACCTCGATGGCGCTCATCTGCGGCTTCTGGTCGTAGGTGGCCACGTCGCGCGGCGAATTGATGAGGATGCGCTCCTCGCCGGCAAAGGGCACCTCGATGCCGCCGTTGAAGAAATAGGTGACGTGGGCGTACTTCTCGGTCTCGGCGATGCGCAGCTGGCGCCGGCCGTGGCGGCTGACCTCCTCGCCGAGGATGCGGGTCAGGCTCACCGGCGGAAAGGCCACCGGGAAGGTGAACTCCGCCTCGTACTCGGTCATGGTCGCGAGTTGGGCGAGGTGCGGCCGCGGCCCGGTGGCGAACCCGGTGAACTCGGCGTCACCGAAGGCGTGACAGAGTTCGCGCACCCGATCGGCGCGGAAGTTGAAAAAGAGGATGGCGTCGCCGTCGGCGATGGTCGCCAGCGGTCGGCCATTCCCGTCGACGAGCACGGTCGGGGCGATGAACTCGTCGGTCTCGCCGCGCTCGTAGGCGGCCCGCACCAGCTCTACCGGATCGCTGGCCGTGGCCCCCTCGGCCGTGGACCAGGGCCGCCCAGGCCTTGGCCACCCGGTCCCAGCGCTTGTCCCGGTCCATGGCCCAGTAGCGGCCGGACACGGTGGCCACCCGGCCGCAGCCGGTGCGCGCCATGGCCCGGACCAGCTCCTCCATGTAGGAGATGCCGCTCGAGGGCGGGGTGTCGCGGCCGTCCATGAAAGCGTGGACAAACACCCGCTCGCCCAGCCCCCGGGCCGCGGCCACTTCGAGCAGGGCGATCAGGTGGCGGATGTGCGAGTGGACCCCGCCGTCGGAGAGCAGGCCGCAGAGGTGCAGCCGGCCGCCGGTCGCGGTCACCGCGTCCATGACCCCGGCGAGCACCGGGTTGGCGGCGAACTCGCCCCGCCCGGCCGCCAGGTCGATGCGGGTGAAGTCCTGGTAGACGATGCGGCCGGCGCCGATGTTCAGGTGGCCGACCTCGGAGTTGCCCATCTGCCCCTCGGGCAGGCCGACCAGGCCGTTGTGGGCGGTGAGCGTGGTCATGGGATAGGCACCGCTCAGCCGGTCCATGTTCGGGGTGGCGGCCACACTGACCGCGTTGGTCGGCGAGGGCTCGGCAATGCCCCAGCCGTCGAGGATGGTGAGCACAACGGGAACCGGAACGGGCATGACGGCCTCCTCCTTGGGGATTACGGGTTGGGCGCTGCGGCCACGAGTTCCTCGGGGTCGATCTTCGCGGCGTCGTGCCACAGCCCTTCCAGATCGTAGAACGAGCGGCTCTCGTGGTAGAAGACATGGACGACCACGTCGCCGAAATCGAGCAGCACCCACAGCCCCTCGCGCAACCCCTCGCTGTGCTTGCTGCTGATGCGCTTGGCGCGCAGCTCGGCCTCGATCGCCTCGGCCAGGCCCTGCACGTGGCGGGTCGAGCGGCCGCTCATGATGACGAAATAGTCGGTGAACGAGGCGAGCCCGCGCACGTCGAGCACGACCAGATCCTCGGCCTTGGTGTCCAGCGCGATCCGGGCGCAGGCGGCGGCCAGTTCCCGGCCGGAAGTTTCCGCGTACTGCTTTTTCAGGGTTCTCATAGGCTTTTCGTTTGTGTTCCTTCCGCCCGGCGGTCCAGTCGCGGCCAACCGGGGGGTAGAGATGTTTAGGCAGAACCAGTGGGCTCGTTGTCAGCGGCAGTCTTTTTTGCCGGCCCTTTTTTCGCCCGGGGCGGAAACTCGAAACTGAGCTTACCCTTGGCGTCGAGCAGGAGATAGGCGTCAAACGGCTTCTTCTTCTTGGAGATGAAGCCGGTGATCAGTTCGGTGCGACCGCTGGCGAGCAGCTGGCGGATATGGTCCGGGTCGAGCCGCCGGCCGAGGATCATCTTGGAGATGCGCAGCCCCTTGTTCTGGTCGCCGTCCAGGGCCGAGGCCGACAGAAAGCCGGTCGGGGTCTCGAACACCCCGGTGCGGTCGATGGGCGATGCACCCAGCGGCTCCTGGCTGCGGATCTCGTCCAGGTCGAGTTCCGCGGTGGAATCGGCGAACAGGAACTCCACCTTGCCATTGTTCAGGCGAACCGAGGCGGTGAAGGGCTTGCCCTTCTTGGAGCGGAAATCGGCAAACGGCCCCAGGGTCTCGCCTTTGATCAGGTCGACGATCTCCCCCTCCTCCATCAGCCGGCCGCCGAGCACCTTGCGGATGACCACCTTGCGGTCAGCCGATTCAAAGGCCGAGGCGGTCTCGTAGAAGACGGCGCCATTCACTGGAGAAAAGGCTGCCTCGCGCCGCTCATTGCCCCCGCCCTGCTTCACCCGGCCGACGATGTCACTCGTCATCGCCCGGATTTCCTGCATGAACTGCGGCCGGGTCATGGCGCCCTTGAGGATCTGGTTGAGCTTGTACTCCCAGTCGCCGGTCAGCTCCGGTGAGGCGAGCACGTCGATGTGGCGCGCCTCGAGCAGGCTCATCAGCTCGATGGCCTTGCCGGTGGGCACCAGTTCGCGCTGCTCGCGGACCACGTACTTCTCGTTGATCAGCTTTTCGATGATCGCCGCCCGGGTCGCCGGCGTGCCCAGGCCGCGTTCCTTCATGGCCTCGGCCAACTCCTCGTCCTCGACCAGCTTGCCCGAGTGCTCCATGGCCGAGAGCAGGGTCGCCTCGTTGAACCGGGGCGGCGGCTTGGTCTGGTGCTCCTGCTTGTCGATCTCGTCACATCGGGTCGGGACGCCGGTCGGCAGGGCCTGCAGTTCCTTCTCGCCATCTTCCTCGCTCACCGAGCCGTACACCGCCTTCCAGCCGGGCTCGACGAGGATCTTGCCCTCGGTGAGGAAGGTCTCGCCCGCAACCAGCGACAGGCGGCGGGTGTTGTGGTAGACCGCGGCCGGGAAGAAGGTGGCGAGGAAGCGCTGCACGATCATCTGGTAGATCTTCAGCTCCGCATCGGACAGGGTCTTGGGCAGGCTGGCGGTGGGGATGATGGCAAAGTGGTCGGAAACCTTGCGGTTATCGAAGATCCGCTTGTCCTTCCTGATATACTTTTTGCTGAGCGCCTCCGCGGCGAAGCGGCCGTACTGCCACTCCCGCTGGCGGGCGACGACCTTCTCCACCGTGGGCAGGTAGTCCTCGGGCAGGCAGCGGCTGTCGGTGCGCGGGTAGGTGATCAGTTTGTGCCGCTCGTACAGGGCCTGGGCGATGGACAGGGTGTTCTTGGCGGAAAAGCCGAAGCGGCTGTTGGCCTCGCGCTGCAGGAGGGTGAGGTCGTACAGGGGCGGTGCGCCCTTGGTCGATTTCTTGCTGGTCTCCTCCACCGTGGCCGGTTGGCCCTGGCAGCGTTCGACGATATCCGCGGCCCGGCTCTCCTCCCAGATCCGGTTGCGGCGGCCGTGCGCCTGCTCGTCGTCGCGGGCAAAGTCCGGATCGATCCACACGCCCTGGTAACCGACCGGGCCGCAGGTGAAGGTCCCGTGCAATTCCCAGTAGGTGGCGGGCACGAACTCGCGCCGTTCCGCCTCGCGCTTGACCAGGAGCGACAGGGTCGGGGTCTGCACCCGGCCGCAGGGGGTCTTGCGGAAGCCGCCGAAGCGCGAGTTGTAACAGGTGAGCGCCCGGGTGGCGTTGATGCCGATCAGCCAGTCCGCCTCGGAGCGGCACAGGGCGGTGTCCTCCAGCGGCCGCATCTCCGCTTCGTCACGGAGTTTGCCGAGCCCCTCGCGGATGGCGTCCAGGGTCATGGACTGCAGCCACAGCCGCTTGACCTGCTTGCCCTCCACCGTCCGACTGGCCGCCTGCTTGAGGATGTACTTGAAGATGAGTTCGCCCTCGCGGCCGGCGTCACAGCCGTTGACGATCACCTCCACGTCCTTGCGGCGGATCAGTTTGCTCAGGGCGTTGAACTGTGCTTTGGTGTCCGGCAGCACCGTCAGCGGAAATTCCTCCGGCAGGATGGGCAGGTTGTCCAGGGTCCATTTCTGCAGGGCCGGGTCGATCTCCTCGGGGTAGGCGATGCCCACCAGATGACCGATGGCAAAGGAGACGATATGGTCGTCGCTTTCGAAGTGTGTCTTGGCCTTGGTGAACCTGCCGGGCAGCGCCTTGACGATGTCCGCGGCGACGCTCGGTTTCTCGGCGATGATCAGTGTCTTTCCCATGTGGGCGGTCCGGCCGGTCAGACAGCGAGGGAGGTGAGGAAGGTACGCAGCACCTCGTGCCAGCGCTCCGGCTGGTCCAGGTAGCAGGGGTGCGGCGCGCCGTGGAGGATCTCGCGCCGGGCCTGCGGCAGTCCGGTGAGCAGCGTGTCGCTGTCACCGAGCGGCGCGACCTGGTCCTCACTGCCCCAGACGACCAGGACAGGGACAGTGATCCGGCCCAGACCGGCCCGGTTGTCCGCCACGCCGACCGCGCCCACGAGCACCAGTCCGGCCAGCCGCTCGGGATGGCCGATGGCGTATTCCAGGGCGATGCGGCCGCCCATGGACGGACCGACGAGCACGGCCCGGTCGATGTCCAGCTTGTCCAGCAAACGGTGCACCACCTCGCCCGGCGGCAAGGGATGGGCGGGGCTGCGGCCGAAGCCGGGCATATCCACGGCGAGCACACGCAGACCCTGGTCGGCGAGTTGGGCAAGGGTGCCGAGTTCGCGCCAGGTCTCGGCCTGGAACTTCATACCGTGCAGCAGGACCACGGCTCGGCCGGCGGGATCGCCGCTCTCCAGGCAGTGGACGGTGCAGCCGTCGAGATCGATCTGTCGGGTGGTGATGGGGTGCATTCCTCTCTTCTCCGGAAAAACGGCGTGCAACCGAAAAGGTACGCCGGGGGCAAAGCTGGCACAGCATTAAGCGACATCCGCGCCTTTGTCAACGGTGCGCAGACGATGGCCTCCCGCCCCGGATGCGACCGGCCGGTCGCCCCCTGGCCGCCCTGCCGCGCAGGCAGCTGTGTCAAATCAAAAAGAAATCGGCGCTCGAGACTAAAAACCGTTTTCGCTTGACCCTATCGTTATTTTTAACCTAAAAGACAAACGCTCCATCGGCCCAGCCTCTACCAACAATCTAACCCCCCGAGAAAAACCATGGCCATCTTTCGCTGCAATAAATGCGGTTACCTGCGGGAAGTCGCCAATGAACACATAGGTAAATCGGCCAAATGTTCTCAATGCCAAAATGTTGCCGGAATTCATGAAACGACAGCTTTTATTGAAAAGATCATTGAAAAATATTTCACACTGCAAAAAGAACTGGTCAATTTACGAGAAGGAACGAGCTCCTGGGATCAGCTGGAAATACAAGTGATAGATTCCCCGCAATCGGAACCGTTCTCTCTGAAAGAAATCGATCCCCATAACACGAAAGAGCTGACAAATAATTATCAGTATTTACCAATAATTGAATGGTTTGATAAAAAGAATATCAAAGCAAAAGTAAACCCAAGAGAACTCGACACGACGGGTTTTTTTGACGAAATAGCTCTTGCTCTTGGCAATAATTACGAAAAATTTAAAGAAATAAGTGACAAAATAAAATGGATGCAGAAAAAAGGATATACCAGCACTAATTTTCAATTGGCAGACAAAAGCCAAAAAGAAATTCAAGAATTTGTTAAATTTTGCAGCGATCTTTATAAATATTCATTTATTTCAAAATATTTTTACCAAAAACAAGAAAAAATTATAAAAATAACCCTGCAGCAATCGCCTCAAATAGTTAGTTTTTTTAATGGGATTTGGCTTGAGTGGTTCGCCTTCATGAAAATCATAAATTTTTTTAAAGAAGAAAATATCAAATTTTCAGGGGCGAGATGTCTAACTATAGATTTTTCAAACGACGACCACTTTGAGCTGGATAATTTTTTTCTGATTCAGAATAAAATTCCTGTTTGCATTGAATGCAAATCAAAAGAATTCCGGCAAGAATTAGAAAAATATGCAAAAATTCGGAAGCGAATAGGATTGGAAAAAAACAATTTTCTTCTTTGCGTTGCTGACCTTAGCGATGATCAAGCCCAGGGCCTGACAAGCATGTACGAAATCACCTTTGTCAACGAAAAGAATCTCCTGCAACATGTCAAAGAACTGATCAGCAGCTGATACTTGCTGGTTTATCGCCCCACAGCGACGATTGGGAGTTCCCACAACCATCATGGACCTGAACAAGACCGTCCGGCTGCAGCCGGACTACCTGCTCGAACGCATCGACAACGAAATCACCGTGTACCACCCCACCCTGACCACCTCGTTCTTCCTCAACGAAACCGGCGCGCTCATCTGGGCGCTGTGCGACGGCACCCGCAGCGTGGCCGAGATCATCGTCACCCTGGGCGACCTCTACCCGGAGAGTCGCGAGCAGATTGCCGCTGACGTGACCGGCCTGGTCACTGCCCTGGTGGAACGGGAAATCGCTGAACTGGTCTGAGCGCATGCCCCCTGCACCCGGCCCCGACCACGCCCTGATGCACAAACGCCTGCTGTCTTTCGCCGGCCGCAGCGTCGCCATCTCCTGGGACGACGAGGCGGCCGGTGGATTCCTCGACCTGCTGTTCGCCGATCTGTCGACTGCGGCCGAGGCGGAACCCGCCGGCGCGCTCCGGTTGCTCCGCGCCGAGGGGGACAGCTACCGGCTCGGCGACGGCGACACCCTGCTCCACCGCGGTCCGCTGGATGTCACCATGGCGGCGCAGCTGTTCGACGCCGTCATCTTCCGGCTGCTCGCTGGACAGGATGGCGGTCTGGCCCTGCACGCCGGGGCCGTGGTCCGGGACGGCCGGGTGCTCCTCCTGCCGGGCCAGAGCGGATCCGGCAAGAGCACCCTCACCGCCTGGCTGACCAGCCGGGGCTGCGGCTACCTGACCGACGAACTCGTCCTCCTCCCGGCCCGGAGTGAACTGCAGACCCTGGCCTGCACCCGGCCCCTGTGCATCAAGCACGGGGCGGCGCCGATCGTCAAAGGGCTGCTGCCGCCCGGACAGGAAGCCGCGCTCGAGGACGACCAGGGACTGATCCTGCCCCACCGCCACCTCAACCCGGTGTTCGCCCCAACCACCCGTCCGCCCGGATTGCTCCTCTTTCCGGTCTACCGGCCCGGGGCACCCCTTGCAGGCGAACGCCTCTCCGGAGCCCGGGCCAGCGCCCTGCTCATGACCTGCAACGTCAATGGCCGCAACCTGGACGGCCACGGCTTCCCGCTGGTCGCCCGGATCGCCCGTACGGTGCCGGCGATCCGCCTGGTCTACAGTTCCTTCCACGGCCTCGGCGAACTCCTCGACCAGTTGCTGGCCACCCTGCCGCGACCGTGATCCGCGCCGTTCTCGGCCTGTGCGCCCGGGACACGGTGCCTGCCGGCATGCTGGCGGCGCTCGACCGCCAGCTGTCCCTCTGGCAGCCGGACCTTCGCGCCTGGGAGGCACTCGTCCGGGCGGCCGAGGAACACGGCCTGTCCCCGCTGGTCCACAAGCATCTCAGCGCCCTCGGGATCCTCCTGCCGGACGGCCCGCGCCGTCAGTTGCAGGCCCTGGTGCTGCGTCACCGGCGGGCCGCGGCCATTCGCCGGCAAGCGGTCGCGGAGGTGCTCCTCGCCTATCGCGAGGCGCGCATCGAGGTGCTGCTCGTCAAGGGCATCGCCCTGGGCGGCCTCGTCTACACCGAACCGGGGCTGCGGCCGATGCGCGACATCGACCTCCTGGTCAGCGCCGCGGATGCCGCCCGGGCCGAGGCCATCCTCTTCGACCTGGGCTATGCGCACGAACCCGGTCACGACATCCCGGCCGACTACTACCACCTCCCGCCGGCGGTGAAGACCGTGGCCGGCCTGCCGGTGAACATCGAACTACACAAGAACCTCCTACCCCTGCACCCGCAGTACCCGCGCTGGCCGCTGGAGCGCTCCCTGGACACGGCCATACCCCTGGAGATCGACGGCGTGACCGCGCGCACCCTCTGCCTGGAGGAGATGCTCGTGCACGTCTACCTGCACGGTTTCCGCCCGCCGCTCACCTACGAACCCTTCCGCTTTGTCCACGTCGCCGACCTGGTCAGCCTGGTGGAGCGGTTTGTCGACACGGTCCGCTGGCCACGGGTCCGCGCGCTCTGTCCGGAAATGGACACCGTCCTTGCGGCCCTGCACAGCCTCACGCCCTGGAGCGCTGATGTGGTCGACCGCCTGGCCCTGCCCCTGCGAGCGCACACCGACCGTCCGGGTGTCCCCTACCGCGGCTGGCCGCAGCGCCGGCTGCGCACCGTCGCCTGGCGGGAGGTTCCCGGCTTGGTCCGGGACACCCTGTGGCCGTCCGGCTGGTGGGTGCAGGTGCATTACGGCCGGGCACACGGTTCCGGCTACTGGCGGACCCGCTTACTGGATCACCCGCGTAGGCTGCTCGGCTGGGTGCGCGCCTACTGGCACGCCTTCCGGGTGCGACGCGGCCGCCCTGCCCCATCGGCCGACAAAACCTGAGCCCCAACCCTTTGCATGGAGGGTCGGGGACATGGGACGGGTTTTCTGTCCGCTGCTGTCGACCTGAAAAAGAACTTTTTTCCAACAAGTTAACCGATAACTCTTGATTTACGGCTGAAAGTATGCAATCCTCGCGGAACAATTGCCCTTTTCCTTTTCAACCTAAAAATCAAGAGGACAAGCATGACCGTCTGCAGCACCCAAAAAGACAGCCCCAAAGAGCACACCGGACAAGCGATTCAGCAGGCAGCAGGCAATGAACCGCTGGACAGCGGACGACGGACGGCCATCCGGAAATTAGCGGTGGGAGCGGCAGCGCTGGCCGGCTGCAGCATGCTGCCGGACAAGTGGACCTCTCCGCTGATCGAATTCGGCAGCCTGCCGGCGCACGCCGTGACCAGCGGCGCGGCCCAGCAGACCGCGGCGGCGACAACGGAAACCCTGAAAACGGAAGTCATCCAGAAGAGCGGCTATATCTCCATCGACAAGGTGCTCCGCCCGAAATTCGTCAGCCCGAAGATGGGCTGGGACTACGGCAAATCCATCCGTATCGTGTTCAACACCGGCGGCGAGATCATTGTCGGGGACACCCGTCACGATGTCATCACCCGGGAGAACAGGGTCTACCGGACCGGCGGCAAGCGCCACGAGATCCCGACCATGGAAGTCTACGCCGAGCCGAAAAGCAAGGCGACCTACATCACCATCTACTACAAGGGATAAACGGGACAGACACATCCCGCCAGCCGGCCGCACGGTGCCGGCCGGCCATGTCCCCACAGCTCGCCGTACAGGAGCCCTGGCAACAGGGCTCCTTTTTTTGTCTCCGCTCCGGTGTCCGCCGGGCGGACAGGCGGAACGCACAACGCCCCGACCGCAGGCACCGCGCAGGCGGTTCCGGTGGACGGGGCGTTGCCTGTGCCGACCTCTCTGTTCCCCCGCCCGCGGGGGCGGCGGGCCGGCCGCTACAGGGACGGATCGATGGCCTTCAGGGCCCGGTCGACACCGCTCAGGTTGCGCTGCACCTTGTCGGCCAGGCCGGACTGGGGGTACTTGACGAGGATATCCTGGAGCAGCTTGCGGGAGGAGAGCAGCAGGTCCTTTTTGTTTGCCTGATCGCTGGTGCTGTTGGCGCGGACAAAGAGGTCCGCCGCCTTCCGACGGTCCTCCTGGGCGGCGAGGCCCGCGGCCTCGTCGATGCGGGTGCGGGCCTGGTCCGCCAGGGGGGTGGCGAGCAGGCCGTTGAATGTCTCGATGGCCTTGTCGTATTCCTTGGCGGTGAGCGCGGCCATCCCCTGGTCGTAGCGGGCCTGCAGTTCCTCCTGCGGCAGGCCGGCGTCGGTTGCCGGCGCGGCCGCAGCCGGGGCAACGTCGGTCTGCGCACCGACCGACGGGGCCGCCGCATCGGCAGCCGGCGGGGCGGCCTCGGTGCCCGGCGCTGTTCCGTCGGTGGTCGCCTGGCCCTCTGCGGGTGTGCGCTCGCCGGCCATGGCCTCGATGCGCTGAATGCCGCGATTGAGCCAGGAATCCGCCTGCTCGCGGGCCGACTTCTGCATGAAGGCAGCGTTGGCCGCCAGCCGCGACCCGGGGAAGGCCCGGAGAAAGGCCGCCGCCTGCTCGACCACCGCATACCCGTCCCGCTTGGGCACAAAGGCCAGGTAGTTCTTCAAGAGGGCGCTGTATTCCCGCAGTTCCTCGGGCGAGACACCGCCGGGTTGCAGGGCGGCGAGCTGCTGCACCGCCCACTCCTCCCGCCGGCCCAGCTCCACCGCAATCCGCACGATCTCCTCGTACTGCCGCCGCGCCTCGTCGTAGGCCCCCTGACCGAAGCTGAGGTCGCCGATGGCCTGCGTCACCTGGAAGGCCAGGCCTTCCTGCCCCGGCTGGCGGACCCGGTCGAGCAACCCGGTGAACACGCCAAGCGCGGCGGTTTCCTGATGATTTTTGACCAGCGCCTGCGCGTACAGGAAGTCGGTGGCCGTGTCGGCCGGCTGTCCGGCCGACCGGAACAACTGCCCGTAGAGACTCAGGACCTGGTCGTACTCGCCGTTGTCATAGGCCGTCTTGATCTGCGGCTCGGGCCCGACGGGACGGACCGGTGCTGCGGCCGGGGCCGCCTCGAGTTCGCTCAGCAGCCGGCCGCAGCCGCCTTCGAGGTAATCCACATCCTGCTGGTTGAGCTGCAGCAGGGAATCACCGGCCGGCAGCAGGCCGGCATCGACCGTGCCCGCCTGGAGCAGGCGGCTGCGCAGCCCATGGTAGCCGTTGAGGATATCCTGGAGCTGCAGTTGGCACTCCCGCATCCGGTCGGTCTTGTCCCGCGGCAGGGAGGTGCCGCCGGTTAGCTTCTTCTCGACCTTCTTCCACTCCTCCAGCTTCCGTTCGTAGGAGTAGATGCGGTTGTTGACCGAGGTCAGCGTCGGCGCCAGCAGGTCGGAGCGGGCGCCCTCCACCGCGACGCCACCGTCACGCATGGCGGACTCGCGCCGCTCACGGCCGCCGGACGGGTCGGTCCAGCGGCCGCTGGTGGCGCAGCCGGAGAGAAACAGGCCAACCATGAGGGAGGCGGTGAACAAGTGCCAAACGGGTCGGGACGCGATCAAAGGGTTCATGGCAAACACTGGTGGACTGTGGTTAGTGGACGGCCCGGCAAGGGCCGGGACGGCGGAGGCGCGAACGATGTCCTGACGCGGGCACGACGGGCATGGACCGCCCGGCGGCCGGAATCCTGCGGACGAGGGAGTGGTTGGGAAAATAGCAAATGGCGCGGGACGGGACAATCGCTTTCTTGCATCTTCCTGGAAAACGGCCCGGTCGCGCCGGCCGGCACGGGTGGAAACCGTTGACGCGGGAGGTGCGCCAACGGTGCGGCGCCCCTGTTCAGCGGGTCTTCCAGAAGGGTTCGAACAACCGTTCCGGCTCGAACCGCTCGCCGCCGACCACCTCGCCGAAACTGAGCGTGGCCGGTCCCGGGGGGGCGACCGACTGCCGCAGCGCTCCGCTCAGCCGTCCCGGCGCTCCGCCCCGCTGGGGATCGACCGGCAGAAACACCTGCTGCACGTCGGGATACTGGAGGCTCAGGCCGTTGAAGGCCAGGTCCACCATGTCGAGACGGTCCGCGACCCGCTCCGTGTCGAGAATGGCCTGGGCGATGTCCGCCCAGGCCGGCAGGGCGCCCACCGAGCCGCTCACCCGGGTGCCGCGCTTGACCATGGCGAGGTTGGTGTCGTAACCGGTGTAGACACCGACCGTATAACCACCGCGCAGGCTGAGCAGCGACTGGTTGTCACCGGCCAGCACCGGCACATGGCCGACAAAGGCGGCGTTGCGGTAGTCATTGGCGGTGCCGGTCTTGCCGAGCAGCGGGTAGCGCAGGTTCATGCCCGCCAGGGTTTTGTTCCGGCCCGGGTCAGTGCTGCGCAGGCGGACGTTCTCCAGGGCGTACTTGCCGGTGCCGTAGGGGATGACGTTCTGCAGAATATTGCTCACCGCCGCGGCAACCTTGGGGTGGATCACCGGTACCCGATGCACGCTGCGCGTATAGACCACCCGGCCCTCCGGCGTTTCGATGCGTTCGATGATCGCGGCGCTGTCCGGGTCGGTCTGGCTGTCGCCCTCGCCGGCGGCCAGGGCCGCAGCATCGGTGAGGTCATGGCGATCGCCGGTGACCAGCGTCTCGTACATCCGCGTGATCTCCGCCAGGGTGACCACGTTGGAACCCAGCGGCAGGGACAGGACCGGCTCGAAGGGACTGTCGATGCCACAGGCCTTGGCCAGTCGAACCATGTACTGGAGCCCGACCATGATGCGGAATTCGCGCACCTCGCTGAGGATCTCGAGGGTGTACGGTCGGCCGACCACGTATTTCCCCCGCTCCTTCTGCAACTGCTCCTCGACCATCTGCAGGGAGGCGGCGGAAACAACGCCGTCGAGTTTGACCTGCTGCTGCCAGAAAGCGGCCGCCTGCGCGGGTGGCAGTGCGTACAGGTGCCCTTTCAGTTCGAGCGGACCGATCTCCATCCAGTTGGGCGGCAACGGCTGCCGCCGGGTGAAGATGAAGCGGCCCACGGTGTCGCGCACCAGCCGGCCGCCGGCGAAGGTCGGCAGCGGCGCCGGGTTGTCGAACATGCTGTCCGCGTTGATGTTCCGGATGATCGACTCGGCGACCTGCTGGTAGCTGAGCAGCGAAGGCGCCAGCGACTTCAGGCCGGAAAATTCGCCATCAGCGCGCATGCGCAGCAGCTGGTTGTACTCATCGGTGCGGTTGTCGAAAACGAAATCGGGCTGCAGGGCACGCACCGCACCGGTAAAGGCCGCATGTTCGAGGTAGTTGCGCGACAAAATGATGCCGTACTTATCGCGGATGCGCTGCATGTACGCGGTGTACTCTTCCGTGCGGCCGTCCCGGACCCGCGGGGCCATGTCCAGCTGCCGGGCCAGTTCCTGAATGCGGACCGGTGAGAGGTGGTCGGTGAGATGGTAGAGCAGCCAGACGGCGGCGACGTTCTCCGAGGTCACCCCGGACCAGCTCAGGGACACCGAGCCGAACGGGCTGTCATGGTCGGGCTGCGGCGCGTAGGGGCGGTTCATGAAGGTGAAGGTGGTGCGCTGATTGCTGATCATATCCACCGGGCTCCAGCCGAGCTGGAGGGCGGCGGCGTACAGAAAGGGCTTGAAGGTGGAGCCCATCAGCCGCCGGGCACTGGTCGCGCGGTTGAAGTTGCTGTTCGACATGCCGCCGCCCATGGCGCGGATGGCGCCCTCCTGAAGGACAAAGGCGCCGCCCTCCACCTGCGGGTAGCGTTCCAGGTCAAGGCGCAGCTCGCCTGCCTCGTCGATCTCGCGGATACTCGCGCACACCCGGTCGCCGGCGCGCAGTTCGCTGACAAGGGCCTTGCGGTCCGCCGGGCCGGGCGTGGCCCAGGCGCCGCGTCGGTACCTGGTGAGGCTGGCAACCATGCGCTCGATGCCGGCCCGGTCGATGACACCGGTTCTCCGGCCGTCGCTGAACTGCACCCGGACGGTCACGCCCTCCTTGGTATCCGTCACCTCGTCGATGGTGCCGAACAGGAAGGCACCGACGATAAAATCGCTGTCACCCGGGTAGTCGAGCGCTGCGTACTCCTCCTGCACCTTGACCCGGCTGTAGCCGCGCAGGTTGACGTCGAGCTGGGACAGCTGGCGGCGCAGGGCGTACACGGTCTTCTCCTGCAGTTCCAGGTCGATGGAGGTGATGACACGGCAGCCCGAGGTGGAGATGTTGGAGATGCCGTTCTCCTCGAGGGCAGCGGCAATGAACGGGGCACCGACCCCTTCCTTGACCAGGTCCATCACCGTGTTCTGGGTGTAGGACATCTTCCCCTGGCGGAAAACGATCTCTTCGTCCTTGGCGCGCAGGAATTCCTCCTCGCTGATCATGTTCGCCCTGCGCATCTTGCCGAGCACGTAGTGGATGCGACCCGTCGCCCGTTGTTTGGTTTCCTCGGGGTTCCCCTGGTTCTTCTTGAGGAAGGGGTTGTAGTAGTTGGGCTGCTTGACGCTGCCGGCGATGAAGGCGCTTTCCAGCAGGGTCAGCTCCTCCGGGGCCTTGTCAAAGAAATAGCGGGCCGCCACGCCCAGGCCATGGCCGTTGCCGCTGACATAGAACTGGTTGCTGTAAAATTCGAGGATCTTCTCCTTGGAGTATTTGTACTCCAGGCGCAGGGCAAAGAGCAGTTCCTTCAACTTCGCCTCCAGGCTGCGCGATTCCCGTTTGAACAGGTTCTTGGCGGTCTGCTGGGTGATGGTGCTGCCCCCCTGGACCACCCGCCCGGCCTTGATGTTGGCCAGCATGGCCCGCGCGATGCCGGCGATGTCGACACCGAAATGATGGAAAAACTGATCGTCCTCGGAGGCGACCAGGGCGTTGATAAAGGTTTTCGGCAGTTCCTCGAAGGTCAGGTACTGGCGATGGATGCCCTCGAACAGAACACCGATCTTGGTCTGGCCGTCGCGGTAATAGACCGGGCTCTCCCGGGTGAGGATGTCATTTATATAGGCATCGTCGACCTCCGTTCCGGGGTTGACGACCACGAGGTAATAGCCCACGCCCGCGCAGACCGCGGCGGCGAGCAGCAGAAAGAGGAGGAAGGCGACCAGCGTGGAACGGAGGAATTTGAGCATATCAGGGCAAAGGAGTGGTTGTGTGACGGCGAAGCCCGGCGGTGCGCAGCGACCGCATCGGGAACAGGTGGACAGAGCCGGCAGTCCTCCTGTCCTCCGGTTCACGGCCAGGGTTCGTGGCCGCGCACCGTTGACAGGGACCGCGTACCGCTGGCTTTTATCATGTTCCTAGAAAAAAACTATTTTTTTCTCTGTCGGCAAAAGAACACGGGCCGGCGCAACCCGGAGCGGCGGTCCACCGCCCGGACACCAGAGTCGAGACCGACAGGACGCCGGCCCGCTTGCCGCAAACTAGCTCATGGTCCTGTTTTTCCGGCGTCTTGTCCTTGCGCCCGGGGCGACGCGAGCCGGGCGTGGCCTGCGGACCGCGCCGGCAGAGCGGCGTCGGCAAATCCGGAAAAGCTCAGGTGGTTATCCAGAATCGTGAGGCAACCATTGAAAATGGTGTGTAAATCGAAATCGACAGGCCAAGAGTTTTTGTTGTCAACCCGTCCGCAATGATGGTAAAAGATGGCTGCGTTGCCCGTGTCCACCCACGCGGCAGCGGCGCCCGCAGCAGAAACAATATCCTTTCACGAAACGGACAAGGTTGCATAAACTCCATAAGACCCTATGAAAATATTGCCCCGTCTGCTCTCCGCCCTGCTCGTTCTCCTGCTTCTTTCCTTCCTCACCGCCTGTTCCACCCGCAGCAAAAATACCGCCCACAACCAAGGGTCGGCCGAGGACATCGTCGCCACCGGGGTCGCCCTCAGCGCCGAGGACGAGGACTCTTCCCTGGCCGAGCCCGAAGCGACGGCCGAGGAGGAAATCGCCGCGCTCAGCCAGCCGGGCGCCTGGGAGTACGGGATCAGGGGGGACGGCGATCCGTCTGTGCATGGCGGTATTGACCTGTCGGCCTACGATTTCCCCATCACCACGAACCGCCAGGTCCGCTACTACCTCGACCTGTTCCAAGGCAAGCAGCGCAACTACTTCTCCGGCTGGCTGGCCCGTTCCGCCCGCTACCGGCCGTTCATCGAGGCCGAGTTGGACAAGGCCGGCCTGCCCCGGGACCTCGTCTTCCTGGCCATGATCGAATCCGGCTTCAACCCATCCGCCTACTCGTGCGCCGATGCCGCCGGCCTCTGGCAGTTCATCGCGGAAACGGGCCGCCGCTACGGCCTACAGGTCGATTCCTGGGTGGATGAACGCCGCCAACCGGAGAAAGCGACCCGGGCCGCCATCAAATATTTAGGTAAACTGCACCGCGAATTCGACGACTGGTACCTGGCCGTGGCCGCCTACAACGCCGGTGAGCGACGCATCGAAAACGCGATCAGCAAGCACGGCACCCGGGACTTCTGGGAGATAGCCGCCACGGACGGCATTTTTCAGGAAACCAAACGGTATGTGCCCAAACTGATCGCCGCCATCATCATCGCCCGCAACCCGGACAAATACGGCTTCACCGACATCAAATACTTCAAGCCGCAGCAGTACGAGATGATCGACGTGCCTGCCGGCACCGACCTCGAGGTCGTGGCCGCCACCGCCAAAACCTCGCTCAAGCAGATCCGGTCCCTCAACAACGAGCTGATCAAAAACCAGACACCACCCAAAAAAGGCACCTACGCCCTGCGCATCCCGACCGGCACCAGGGAGCTGATTGCCAGCAACATGGACAAGCTCCAGCGCACCCCCACTGCCAAGCTCGTCGCCACCACCAACTTCCTGACCCATACCGTCCAGAAAGGCGAAACGCTCTCCCAGATCTGCCGGAATTACCACATCAGCACCACCACCCTGCTCAAGGCCAACAACCTGCGCAGTTCCAAGCTGCAGCAGGGACTCCGCCTGAGAATCCCGGCCACCGCCACTACCCTGTTGGCCCTCAAGAAGGATGAGCAGCCCGGAACCCTGGCAAAGAACGACGCAGCCAGGAAACGCGCCACCGTACTGCATGAGATCAAGGCCGGAGAAAGCCTGTCCCGAATCGCTACCCAGTACCAGGTGTCGGTGCGGGACCTCATGCAGTGGAACAACATCACGCACCAGGGCAAGATCAGGAAGGGGCAGCGCATCACCCTCCACCTCGACCGCCCCGCGCCCGAGGCCATGACCGTACTCGCCACGGCGGCCAAATCGCCTGCTGCCGGTGAGGAGACCCCGGTCAAAACAGTCGTGTCCGCGGCTGGCAAACGGGAAACCCGCCAGAGCGGCGTACCGGTGCTGACCGCCACGAAAAAACAGAACGCCGCCCAGGCCGTCCAGGCCCCGGTCCTCGCCGCCGCAACGAAGCAGGCAGGCGCTGCGTCCCCGTCCCGTCCCGTAGCGAAGAAGGGGCAAGCGGCCCCCGGCTCTGGTCGTGGCCACCGGCAAGAAACAGCCCGCCAGCGCGGCCCTGACGGGTGCCGCCGCAAAGAATCCGGCCGTCGCCGCGACCGCGACGGTGTCCGTCCCCAAGGCGAAAAAGGCACCGCAGACCTGGTACGTGGTCAAAAACGGCGACACGCTCTGGAACATCGCCAAACGGTTCCAGATTTCCCCCCAGGAAATCAAGAAGCTGAACAACCTGCCCAACAGCAACCTGGCACAGGGGGACAAACTGCTCGTGAAGAGGGGATAAGGACGTAATCTCCGCCCGGCGTCCTGACCGGCGCCCGGCCCCCGGGCCGACCGCCTGACCCCGGCAACACGAAGCTCTGGAGCATCGCCCCTCCCTATTGCCCATCAACCGGACCAGCACCAGGTGTGCTCCGTCTGCGGCCACTGGACGTACACGGACACCGCGGCGACAGACATCGCGGACATCTCCCCTCGGCCCGGATTCCTGCCGCGCATCGCGGCCCCTGCCTTTCTTCTCCTGACGAACCCCATGCCCACCACCTGTTTCCCGGCCTGTTCCTACCCCGAGGAGGTCGTCTGTGTATCGCTGCCCGGCAAGACCGTGCTGCTGGTCGGGACAGCCCACATCTCGCGCCAGTCGGCCGACCTGGTCCAGGAGGTCATCAGCCAGGAACGCCCCGATACCGTCTGCGTCGAACTCGACGAGAAGCGCTACGCCGCCCTGGCCAAGCGCCGCAGCTGGGAAAATCTCGATCTCCGCCAAGTGGTCCGCAACCGCCAGCTGGCCACCCTGCTGGTCAACCTGATCCTTGCCGCCTACCAGAAAAAACTCGGGGGGCAACTGGGTATCATGCCCGGGACGGAACTGCTTGCTGCCGCGCAAACGGCGGAGCAGTTGCACATCCCGGTGGAGCTGTGCGATCGCGATGTGCGCGTGACCCTGCGCCGCGCCTGGCACGCCACTCCCTTTCTGAAAAAAGGCTATCTGCTCGCCTCGCTCGTTTCCTCCCTGTTCGACAAGACCGAACTGGACGAGGAAAAACTTGCGGCCATGCGGCGCCAGGATGTGCTGTCCGAGCTGATCAACGAGTTGGGCCAGGCACTGCCGCACACCAAAGAGGTGCTGATCGACGAACGCGACATCTACATGGCCGAACGGATCAAGCAGGCCAGCGGCGAACGGATCGTGGCAGTGGTCGGGGCCGGTCACCTGGAGGGCATCCGCCGCGCCATTGTCCACGACAACAGCGGTCTCCTGGAGGAGATCACCACCGTCCCACCGGTCGGCCGCACCTGGAAGATCCTCGGCTGGCTCATCCCCGCCCTGATCGTCACTTCCCTCCTGCTCATCGGCGTGCGTCAGGGCGGGGCGGAAATGACGGCCAACGCCCTGTACTGGGTGCTGGCAAACGGCATCCCCGCCGCCCTGGGGGCGCTCATCGCCCTGGGCCATCCGGCCACCATTCTTGCCGCCTTTGTCGCCGCGCCCATCACCAGCCTGTCGCCGGTTATCGGCGCCGGCTACGTCTGCGCCTTTGTCCAGATCCTCGTCAGTCCGCCCGTTGTTCGCGAATTCGAGGCCGCCGGCCGGGATATCGCCACCGCCGGCGGCTGGTGGCGGAACAGGCTGCTGCGGATCTTTCTGGTGTTTCTCCTCACCTCCCTGGGTTCCGCCGTGGGCACCTGGCTGGGCGGCTACCGGATCTTCACCAACCTGTTCACCTGAACCCGCAGCCGCACATCAGCCTGCGGCATCCTCCAGGAGCACACCATGACCCAACCACCCGATCCCGCCGACCTGTTGACCGGCGAACAGCAAAAGAAACTGCGCGGCCTGGGCCATCGCTTGGAACCGGTGGTGTACATCGGCCGCGAGGGGTTGTCGCCGGCCCTGGTCAAATCGACCGAGGCGGCGCTCACTGCGCGGGAGTTGATCAAAATCAAGGTCGGGCAGAACTGCCCCATGGAGCGAAGCGCGGCGGGACGGGAACTCGGCCGCCAGACCGGGGCCGTGGTGGTGCAGATCATCGGCCGGATGACCCTGCTCTACCGGGCCAACCCGGACCTGCCTCCGGACCGGCGGATAGCACTCTGACGGCAGGATCCGGGCAAGGGGAATCGGCCGCTGGCGGGTCAGCCCGACCGGGCTGTCCGGGCCAAAAAAAAGCCACCGGCAGCAGGCGGATGGTGCCCCTGCCGGTGGCGAAAAAAAGCTGGACCCGTGCGGGGCTGGATCAGAGATCCCCCCGGTCGAACAGGTCACGCCGATCCTCCACAAACCAGTGGATGAACTTTTCCAGTCCGTTCTGGAGGAAGCGGTCGAAATCCCACGGGTCAGTGGACAGCATCTTCTGGCAGTCTTCCCTGATCGCATAGGCATAGGCCTCTTCGAGACTGCCGTCCGCCAGGGTCACCTGGACAAGGACCCGCTCGTACTTGTCGCCCTCGAACTGGTCCAGTTTTTCCATGGCCACCTCGTCCAGCCCCCAGTACACCTTGCCGGTGACCACCGAGTCCGGCTGCTGGATGATCCCGGGGTACTCCGAACCGCGCACCCGGTAACGCGCCCAATTGTACAAAGTGGCTTCCTTGCCTGAAAACGCCTGTCCGGTGACGGCTTTCATGACCAGGGGCGACTGCAAGGTTCCATAACAAAATAGCGTAACCATCTCGATTTTGCTCCCTTCCCTACCTGTTGATTCGAAAGCGGTTGTAGACGACTGCAAACCCGGACATGCATCCTGCGGCGCCGCGACGGCACCACTGGCTGGCGAGCGGCGCCGGAAGGACAAAACGGCTGGACACCCGACCCGCTCCATTCCCTGACAGCCACACTGGAAATTGGAGCACTAAATTACCCCACCGTCCTGATTTTTCCAAGCGCAGAAGAGCGGCACCCGACGAATTCCATCCACCCTGTGGGACCACATGGATCGCCCTGCGGCGCAACGCTCGTGCACCGATACACCTCCGGGAGCGAGCCGTTTCCCCGGCCGCTCGACGGCACGAAAACCGGGCGCTGCCGGTCAGCGCAGGGTTTCCTCGAGAAACGAGCTGAACCTTTGCCAGGATTTCCGGTCCGCGTCCTCCCGGTAGCGGTCGGTTCCGAAAACGGTGAAGGCGTGGGGTGCGCCGCTGTAGGTGATCATCTCGTGCCGCCTGCCCTGCTGCTCGAGGGTCTCGGCCAGGGCCGCGAACTGCGACATGCTCACCGACGCATCGGCGGTGCCGTGCACTATCAGCAGGTCACCCTTGACCGCGCGATAATCCTGCCCCTCGGGGGTTTCCAGTCCGCCATGGAAGCTGACAAACCCCTTCAAATCAGCGCCGGAGCGGGCCCATTCCAGCACCGCCGCACCACCGAAACAGTAGCCCATGGCCACGGCGTTGGCCACATTGGCGCCCTGCTCCGTGGCCGCCTGCAGACCGCCCGTCAGCAGGGTGCGCATCCGCGCACGATCACTGTAGAGACGGGTCGTCAGTCGTTTTTTGTCCTCCACCGCGGTCGGCCGGACACCGGCACCGAAGAGGTCCACGGCAAAAACCGCATACCCCTTGCCGGCCAGCATCTCCGCCCTTTTGACCTCATAATCGGTCAACCCGTCCCAGTCGTGAACAAGCACCACCAGCGGCGCCCGGTCTGCCGGGCTGAGAAAATACCCGGTGAAACGCTCGCCGTTGACCTGATACGACACCGGCCCGTTGGCGGCAGCGGCCGCATTGGCGGCCAAGAGGACCAGCAGAAAACACAAGACATGACGCATGGCAGACCTCCTCAATAAAGGTTCGAGGGAAACACAATACCGTGGAAACACGTTGCGAGACAATCGCCGGCAAACCACGGCAGACAGGCTCAACTGTGCTCCAGCATACCCGGGCCAGACGGAAATGCAACGATTCCCCGGCCTCCAGTCGTCCTCCCGGCCATCAAGGGCGCGCACATTGAACTGCATTTTCTCCTGTGCAACTTTCGTCGGGTTGATTATCATCTACACTTTCCTGCCCGGGTGCGACGCCATCCCCCGGTCGTGAGCGCAGCCGCGCCACCAAGGCCCGAGGCGGACCGTCCGCCGGGCACAGTGAAGGCCGATCGCGCCCACAAGCGCACCACCGGCCGCGCAGCCAGCGACAACGTTCAAGCAGCACCTGCCAACCCGCTCCGCCCCCACCGGCGACCAACCCTGGACCCGGAGCAGCACCGTCCTAGAGAAGGAGTCGACATGAGTTATCTGGAACAGAACGATGCGGCGATTTTCGACCTGATCCGTCAGGAGGAAATTCGCCAGAAAGACAAGATCCGGCTGATCGCGTCGGAGAACTACGTGTCCGCCGCGGTCCTGGAGGCCACCGGCTCGGTGTTGACCAACAAGTACTCGGAAGGCTATCCCGGCAAACGCTACTACGAGGGCCAGCAGAACATCGACCAGGTCGAGAGCCTCGCCATCGAGCGGGCCAAGGAGCTCTTCGGCGCCGAGCACGTCAACGTCCAGCCCTACTCCGGATCGCCGGCCAACCTGGCCGTCTACCTCGCCTTCCTCCAGCCCGGCGACACCATCCTCGGCATGGCCCTGCCCCACGGCGGCCACCTCACCCACGGGGCCAAGGTGATCGCATCTCCGGCAAGTACTTCCGATGCCGAGTCCTACTCCGCTCGACCCGGCGACCGGGCTGCTCGACTACGACGCCATCCGCGAGCAGGCCCTGGCCTGCCGGCCGAAGATCCTCATCGCCGGCCACTCCGCCTACCCGCGCATCCTCGACTTCGCCAAGTTCCGCGAGATCGCCGACGAGGTCGGCGCCATGCTGCTGGTCGACATGGCCCACTTCGCCGGGCTGGTGGCCGGTGGCGCCCACCCCTAGCCCGGTCCCCTACGCCGACGTGGTCACCACCACCACCCACAAGACGCTGCGCGGCCCGCGCGGCGGCGATGATCCTCTGCAAGGCAGGAACACGCCGAAGGCCATCGACAAGGCGGTCTTCCCCGGCCTCCAGGGCGGACCGCACAACCACACCACCGCCGCCATCGCCGTGGCCCTCAAGGAGGCCTCCACCGAGGGATTCCGCCAGTACGCCGCCCAGATCGTCAAGAACGCCAGGGCGCTGGCGGAGACGCTGGCTGGCGCGAGGCTTCAACCTGGTCACCGGCGGCACCGACAACCACCTCATGCTCATCGACCTGACCAGCAAGGGGGTCACCGGCAAGATCGCCGCCAAGGCCCTGGACGCAGCCGGCATCGTGCTCAACTACAACACCGTGCCCTTCGACACCCGCAAGCCCTTCGACCCGAGCGGCATCCGCCTGGGCTCGGCGGCGGTCACCTCGCGCGGGTTCAGGGAAGAACAGATGGCGCAGACCGGCAAGTGGATCGACGCCATCGTCTCCGCGCCCGAGAACACCGCCCTGCAGGCCGAAATCGCCACCGCGGTGCGCGAACTCTGCGCCGCCTTCCCTGCACCCGGCCTGGAGCACCTGGTGTAGGTCCCGGCCCTACCCGCATCCCGAAAAAAAGGGGGATTCCGCCGCCGCGGAATCCCCCTTTTGCCGTTTTGGCAACAGTCGGTCAGAGCATGGATTGCACAACCGCCCAGGCGTATTCCACCAACCTCGAAGGCAGGGCGCCGAGCAGGACAATGGCGGCCACCAGAACGAGACCGGTTGCCTGGACCGACGGGGCGACCACCACCGCCGGACGTTCTTCCGGGTCCTCGGTGTAGGCCGCCTTGACCACGCTCAGGTAATAATAAATGGCGATGGCGGTGTTGATGGCCGCCAGGCAGACCACCAGCAGCTGGTCGGCGCGCAGGGCGGAGGTGAGGATCATGAACTTGCCCATGAAGCCGACAAAGGGTGGAATGCCGGCCAGGCCGAACACGCCGACGGCCAGGGTGAAGGCCAGGAGCGGCTGCCGCCGGTGGAGGCCGTTGAAGTCCTCGATGCGCAGGTTCTCGCCCTGCCGGGAGACCTTGCAGATCACCACGAAGCAGGCCAGAACCATGAGCACGTAGCCGACGATGTAGTAGATCGCAGGCCATAGCCCTCGTCGTTCAGGGCGAGGAGCGCCAGGATGATGAAGCCGGCGTGGGCGATGCCGGAGAAGCCGAGCAGCCGCTTGAAGTCCTTCTGCACGAGCGCGATCAGGTTGCCGTAGAACATGGAAGCAGAGCGCCAGGATGGCGAGCAGGTGGACGAGGTGTGGTTGTCCGGACGGCAGGGCGAAAAAGCGGATCAGGACGGCCACCGCGCCGATCTTGGGGAGGGAGGCGATGAAGGCCGCGGTTTCGTTGGAGGCGCCCTGATAGACGTCCGGCGTCCAGAAATGGAAGGGAAAGACGGCCAGCTTGTAGAAAAAGCCGCCGAGGATCAGGACCAGGCCACCACCGCGGCCGGCGGCGGGGTCCCGGTGCCCAGGAACGCGGTGATCCCCGCCAGCGAGGTGGTGCCGGTCAGGCCGAACAGGTAGCTCATGCCGTAGAGCATGAACCCCGTGGCCATGACCCCAAACAGGATGTACTTCATGGCCGCTTCCATCTGCATGCGCACGCCGCTGCGGTCGTCACGCATGGGCACCAGCAGGTAGAGGGCAAAGGAGGAGAGTTCCAGGGCGACGAAGATAAGGATCAGTTCGACTGCGCTGACCATCATCATCAGGCCGAGCACGCTGAGCATCTGGAACATGAAGTATTCCGGCCGCACCCGGGACTCGATGTCCTTGTGGTTGCGGGAGAAAGTCAGCAGCAGGGCCAAGGCGAAGCCGATCAGCAGCTTGAACAGCTGGGAAAACCGATCGACCACGTAGGCGCCGTGGAACAGGCTGTCCTGGGCGCGGAAGGCCAGGCAGGCGGCCGCGAAGGTCGCGAAGCCCACCAGGAGGGCGGTGGACCGCACCAGCTTTTCATCGGGCGCCTTGCCCAGGCTGATCACAAAGAAGGCAAGCGCTCCGGCCAGCAGCACCAGTTCGGGTAGGATAACCATGATATCGCCTTAGTATTCAATTCCTCAAGGCCAGCCGCCGGTACTGTCCGGTCCGCTGGTTTGGTTGGCAGGGTCCGTCCGCCCGGGCCTACCGCCACAGAGCCACTGCGACCCGGTGGCCTTCCTGCCAGGTGTGCAGTTGGTCGAGCAGGTTGCTCACCGAGGCGTGCATCAGGTCGATGAAGGGCTGCGGCTCCAGCCCGATCCAGAAGACAAAGAGCAGAAACGGGGCCAGCACGACGATCTCCCGCTTACTCAGGTCGGTGAGATGGGACTGGTCCGGGTTGGCGGTACCGCCGTAGACGATCTTCTGCAGCATGCGCAGCATGTAGGCGGCGGCGAGCACCACGCCGGGCACGGCGGCCAGGGCCACCACCGGGTCGAACTCGAAGCCCCCGGCCAGCACCAGGAATTCGCCGATGAAGCTGTTGGTGCCGGGAAAGGCGAGGGAGGAGAGGGAGAAAAAGGCCAGGAAAGTGACAGACCGGCATGTACTGGCCGACGCCGGTGGCCAGCGCCAGTTCGCGGGTGTGGATGCGCTCGTAGATGATGCCGACGCAGATGAACAGCGCGCCGGTGGTGACGCCGTGGTTGATCATCACCAGGAGGGCGCCCTCGAGCCCCCGGGTGTTGAGCACGAAGATGCCGAGGGTGACAAAGCCCATGTGGGCGACGCTGGAGTAGGCGACCAGCTTCTTCAGGTCGCTCTGGGCCAGGGCGGTGAAGCCGCCGTAGATGATGCCGACGACGGACAGCCACAGGATACGGGCGCGAAGAGCATGGTGGCGTCCGGGGTGATCGGCAGGCAGAAGCGCAGGAAGCCGTAGGTGCCCATCTTCAGCAGGACGCTGGCCAGGAGCACGCTGCCGGCGGTGGGCGCCTCGACGTGGGCGGCCGGCAGCCAGGTGTGGAACGGGAACATCGGCACCTTGATGGCGAAGGAGAGGAAGAAGGCCAGGAAGATCCAGACTGGAAGGTGAGCGAGTACTCCTGCCCCATCATGTCGGGGATGCAGAAGCTGCCCGTTTTGCAGGTAGAGGGCGATGATGGCCACCAGCAGCAGCACCGAGCCGGCCATGGTGTAGATGAAGAACTTGAGCGACGGCGTAGATCTTGCGCGGCCCGCCCCAGACGCCGATGAGCAGGGCCATCGGGATGAGCATCGCCTCCCAGAAGACGAAGAAGAGGACGAAATCCAGGGCGCAGAACACGCCGACCATGGCGGTCTCCATGATCAGCAGGCAGATCATGAACTCCTTGACGCGCGTCTGGATGTAGCGCCAGGAGGCCAGCACGCACAGCGGCATGATGAGGGTGGTCAGCAGCGACCAGCAGCAGGCTGATGCCGTCGATGCCGACCGCGTAGTGGATGTTGAAGCGGGGAATCCAGGCGTGCAGTTCGGCGAACTGAAAGCGGGCGCTGGTGCGTCGAAACCGACGAGCAGCGGGATGGTGGCCAGGGCGGTCAGGGTGGTGACGCCCAGGGTCCACAGCGCGGGCGAACTGTTCGCTGCGGACGAACAGCAGCACCGCCCCGCCGACCAGCGGGAGGAAGATCAGCAGGCTGAGCAGGGGAAATCCCCCGCTGATCTGTAACTGGTCCATTCGCTCCTTCCCCCTCAGGACAGCTGAAAGAAGATGAAGGCGACGAGCACGATCGCGGCCACCGCGAAGGCCGGAACAGGTTCTCCTGCATCTGGCCGCTCTGCAGCAGGCGGAGCCGGCCGCCCAGGACGCGCACCGAACGGGCCAGGCCGTCCACCACGCCGTCGATGACGTGCCAGTCGAACCAGCTCCAGAACCGGCTCAAGGTCATCAGCGGAATGCAGGCCGACCACCCGGTAGACCTCACCCCAGACGGCGTCTCCGCCACTGCAATGGCGTTTGGCCAGCCAGAGAAAGCCGCGGCCGCCTTTGCGGTAGAACCAGTCGATGTCGAGGCTGATGCGGTCCTCCGGCTCGTGGAGCTTCTTGAGCAGGAAGAAGCCCAGGGCGGTGAAGCGAGCAGCTGCAGGGTCTCGAACAGGTGGTAGGCGGTGTAGGGGGTGTAGTCGACCGCGATACGGCAGCATGGCGTAGAGGGCGCGGGGGTAACAGCCGATGAAGATGCACAGGGACGCGGCGATGGTCATGGCAACGATCATGTTGCCATGGCGGTCGGCGGCGCTTCTGCCAGGTCTCCGGGCTGCAGTTGTTCTTGCCGAACCAGATGAAGTACGGCACCTTCAGCCCGTTGTGGAGGAACGTGCCGGCGGCGGCGAGCATGAGCAGGAAGCCGGCCCAGAACTTGTGCTCCTCGAAGCCGGCGGCGACGATCATGGACTTGCTGACGAAAGCCGCTGAACAGCGGGAAGGCGGAGATGGACAGGCCGCCGATGAGCGGTGAAGACAAAGGTCCAGGGCATCCTCGCATGCAGCCCGCCCAGTTCGGTGAACTTGCTCTCGCCGGTCATGTGCAGCACCGCGCCGCAGCCCATGAACAGCAGGCCCTTGTAGAGGATGTGGGCGAAGGCATGGGCGCAGGCGCCGTTGATGGCCATGTCCGTGCCGATGCCGACGCCGGCGACCATGTAGCCGACCTGGCTGATGATGTGGTAGGCGAGCAGCCGGCGGCAGTCGTTCTCCAGCACGGCGTAGACCACGCCGTACAGGGCCATGATCACGCCGAGCAGCACGAGGATGTCCATGCCGGCAAAGCCCGCGCCAGGGCGTAGACCGCGGTCTTGGTGGTGAAGGCGCACAGGAAGACCGAACCGTTGAACGTGGCCTCGCCGTAGGCGTCGGGCAGCCACGCATGCAGCGGCAGCACGGCGGCGTTCAGGATGAAGCCGATCATGATGAGCCAGGTGTAGAGCTGCGGGTTGGCCACGTCCATCAGGTCGAAGGTGATGTTGCCCACCGCCTGGTAGCGGAGCAGGATACCCGCCAGCAGGACGACGCCGCCGATGATGTGGACGAGCAGGTAGCGGTAGCCGACGGCGAGCGACTGCGGGCCGCGGCGGAACCAGATGAGGAACACCGAGGAAAAGGCCATCAGCTCCCAGAACAGGAAGAGCGTCAGGAAGTCGCCGGCGTAGATCGCGCCGAGCGAGCCGGCCACGTAGAACCAGGCGGCGATGTGCTCCACCGCCCGTTGACGTGCAGCCCGTAGAGCGTGCCGATCACGCCATCAGGCCCATGATGTAGCCGAAGACGGTGGAGAGCTCGTCCACCCGGCCGAAGACCAGCTGCCAATCGAGGAAGGAGAAGGTGGCGAAACTGCCGCTCTGCGATCCGTTGAGGATGACCGCGGCCAGGACCAGCACGGGCACCAGCAGGAGGTACGGTCGGCGCAGCGGTCCCCGGATGAAGGGGAGCAGCAGCGCGCCGGCAATCAGGAGCAGCGAAGGATGGATGAATCCGAGTTCCATTTATTCGTCCTCGCAGGTGGCGGAAGGCGCACAGCCGTACTCCTCCGGTCCGGTCAGGATGCCGGCGCGACCCAACCAGCGGGCCACGCCGATGATCACCGCGGCAGCGCCGAAACCGAACACCGACCAGAAACCCGGCACGTGCCGCTCGGCCCAGGTGTGGGCGTGATCGTTGTCCACGAAAAAGGTCGCACCGGCGAACACCGCCAGGAGCGCCCAGCAGACGGCCCGAACGGTCTTTTCGTTGGCCTGGAGAGAGGCAAGCAGATTCGTCATCCTGTCACCATCCTGACAAATTGCATCATGAAATTGGGGAAGATGCCGATGACCACCGAAACGGCGACCGCAATCAGCAGGGGAATGACCATGCTCAGCGGGGCCTCGCGGATGCCGGTTTCCGCCTCGCCGGCCGGCCGCTTGCCGAAGAAGGCCTTGTAGACGACCGGGGCGAAATAGCCGACGTTGAGCAGCGTGCTGGCGAGGAGCACAAGCAGGATGCCCACCTGGTGCGCCTCCATGGCGCCGACCAGCAGATACCATTTGGAGACGAAGCCGGCCACCGGCGGCGCGCCGATCATGCTCAGCGAGGCGAGGGCAAAGGCGCCGAAGGTGAAGGGCATCACCCGGCCCAGGCCGCTCATCTCGGAGATGTTCTTCTTGTGCGTGGCGACGTAGATGGCGCCGGCGCAGAAGAACAGGGTGATCTTGGAGAAGGCGTGGTTGGCGATGTGGACCAGGCCGCCCTCGATGCCGGGCGGGGTCAGCAGGGCCACGCCGAGGATGATGTAGGAGAGCTGGCTGACGGTGGAGTAGGCCAGCCGCGCCTTCAGGTTGTCCTTGCTCAGCGCGATGATGGAGGCGACGAGGATGGTGATGGAGACGAAGTAGGCGGTGGGCAGGCCGAGGTTGAGCGCGTGCATCGTGTCCACGCCGAAGACGTAGAGCATGACGCGGACGGTGGAGAACACGCCGACCTTGACGACGGCGACGGCGTGCAGCAGCGCGCTGACCGGCGTGGGCGCGACCATCGCGCCGGGCAGCCAGTGGTGGAAGGGCATGACGCCGTTCTTGGCGAAGCCGAGGATGCAGCAGACGTAGAGCACGGTGACCACCCAGCCGGTTGACGTCCGGCGGGGAGGATGCCGGTGCTGATGTTGTCGGCGAAGTCGAGGGTGCCGGTCAGCACGTAGATCAGCACCATGGCCGGCAGCACGAGGCCCTTGGCGGTGGCGGTCAGGTAGGTGAGGTATTTCCGCCGCCCTCGTAGCTTTCCTCGTCCTGATGGTGGGCGACCAGCGGATAGGTGCAGATGCTGACGATCTCGTAGAAGAGATACAGGGTGAGCAGGTTGTCGGAGAAGGCGCAGCCGATGGCGCCGAAGAGGGCCAGGGCGAAGCAGGTGTTGAAGCGCGTCTGCGCGTGCTCGTTGAGGCCGCGCATGTAGCCCGCCGAGTAGAACACCGTGATCATCCACAGGAACGAGGCGACCAGGGCGAAGATCATCGAGAAGCGCGTCGGCCCGCAGCGTGACGCTCAGCCCCGGCAGCAGCCGAAACAGCGTATAGGAGAGGGTTTCGCCGGCCTGCACGGCCGGGATCAACGAGAGGACGACGAGGAAGAGCAGGACCGGCGCACAGGACGAGACAGGCTTCGCGCAGGTTGGGGTTGTTCTTCAGGGCCATGACCACCAGGCTGCCGACAAGCGGGAGGAGCATCGCCAGCAGCAGGGTGGCGCTCTCGACGACAGGCGCGGTCACAGAAGCGGCTTGCATAGACATTCTCTCCGGTTACCCCTTCAGATCGACAAGCTCGTCGGTCTCGATGGAGCGGTAGTTGCGATAGACGGCGATGATGATGCTGAGGGCGATGGCGACCTCGGCGGCGGCCAGGCCCATGATGAACAGGACGAAGATCTGGCCGACGGCCGGGTCGGGCGCGATGAAGCGGTTGAAGGCCATGAGGTTGAGCGAGGCGGCCGAGAAGATGAGCTCGCCGGAGATGAGCATGCCGATGAGGGTGCGGCGGCCGAGCAGGCCGTAGATGCCGATGGCAGAAGAGCAGCGCGCCGATGATCAGGTAGGTGGTGAGGCAGTTGTACAGGTTCAGGACAGGCATCGGATCAGTTCCTCCCTCGGTGGGCGATCACCAGGGCGCCGAGGATGGCCAGCAGCAGGAGCAGGGAGATGAGTTCGAAGGCGAGTGCTGTAGGTGGTCAGCAGGGCCAACCCCATGGCCTTGATGTCGCCCCCGCCCCGGCGGGGAAAGACCTGCCACTCGGTCCGCACCGCGAGCACCGTCATGGCCGCGAACATCAGGGCGGCGACACTGCAGGCAAGCGGACCGCCCAGCGGGGAGCGGTGCCGGCTGCCTCGCGGACGGTCTTCTCCTCCGGCTCGGCCAGCATGACGCGCGAAGACGATGGTGACGCAGACCGCGCCGACGTAGATGAGGATTTCCATCAGGGCGAGGAACGGGCTGTGCAGGAAGTAGTAGAGCCCGGCCAGACCGATGCAGCAGATCGCCAGGCCGCAGACGCTGCGGATGATGCGTCGGCTGTTGACCGCGATCAGCGCGCCGGTCAGCACCAGGGCCACGGTCAACAGGAAGATGACGCCGACCACGCCCTCCGCGGAGAACAGCTGCGGCGGCAACGGCCGGCTGGCAGACTAGCGCTTGCATCGATTCTGGTCCTCCAGCCGCTTGAACAGGTCCATGATGTAGTCTTCCTTGTCGTGCTGGCCAGGTTGTATTCCCTGGAAAAGCGGATGGCGTCGATCGCGGCAGGCTTCGACGCAGGAGCCGCAGAGGCTGCACTTGGTGAAGTCGAGCATGTAGCTGGGTGACGCGACTTCTTCTTGGCGCCCTCCGGCCTTGGCGCCTTCGACGGTGATGCAGTCGCTGGGCAGGCGCGCTCGCACAGCTTGCAGGCGAAGCAGATCGGCTTTGCCCGTCTCCGGGTCGCGCACCAGCTCGATGTGGCCGCGGAAGCGCGCCGGCATCTTCAGCGATCTCATGCGGGTACTGCACGGTGACGGTCGGCTTGAAGAACTGGCCGAGTGGTGATGCGCATGCCCGATCATCAGGCTGTTGAAGCCGGTGAGATATCTCTTTGAGCGAGCTCTTCATGCGCAGAAGAGCTTCATCATGGCGCTGGAGAGGAGCAGGGTGACCAGCGAGACCGGGATGAGGATCTTCCAGGACAGGTTGAGCAGCCCGTAGAACTGGGTGCGCGGGAAGGTCCAGCGGATCCAGACCACGGAGAAGATGAGGAAATACATCTTGACCAGGAACCAGACACACCCCGGGCAGGCAGGCCGATGGGGCTCTGCCAGCCGCCCAGGAACAGGACGGTGGCCAGGCGCGCAGCCGAGCAGGATGTTGGCGTACTCGCGCCATGAAGAAGACGCCGAAGCCCATGCCGGCGTACTCGGTGATAGGCGCCGGCCACCAGCTCGCTCTCGGCCTCGGCCATGTCGAAGGGGGCGCGGTTGGTCTCGGCCAGCATGCAGATGAAGAAGATGAGGAAGGTGACCGGCATCAGAGCGGGTTCACCCAGACCCGGAAGATGTTCCAGTGCCAGAACGCCGCCGGCCTGCTGGCGTGACGATCTCGTTCAGGTTCATCGTGCCGGTGACCATGATCATGGTGATGACGACCAGCAGCATGGGGATTTCGTAGGCGACGTTCTGCGAGACGACGCGGGCGGCGGAGATGATCGCGTATTTGTTCCGCGAGGCCCAGCCGCCGAGCATGATGGCCATGACGTTGATCGAGCCGAAGGCGAAGATCATCAGCAGCGCCGACGTTGATGTTGCGCGCGGCCAGGATGTTCGCCGAAGGGGATGACCGCCAGGCTCATCAGGGCCGGCGACATCATCAGCAGCGGGGCGACGCGGAAGAGGATGGCGTCCACGCCCGGCGGGCACGATGCAGCTGCTTGGACATCAGCTTGACGGCGTCGGCGATGGGCTGCAGCAAGCCGGCGTAGCCGACTTCCGTCGGGCCGGGGCGGCGCTGGAAGCGGGCGGCGCCCTTGCGCTCGCACCCAGACCAGGTAGGCGGCGTTCAGGCCGACAAAGGCCATGATGCCGACCAGGAACAGCACAGCCGAGCGGCTCGGGCCAGATACTCGGATCAATGACTCGTTCAGGCCGCCATCGGTCAGCGGTCAATATCCGGGATGACCAGGTCCAGGCTGCCCATCAGCGCCAGGGCGTCGGGCAGCAGCATGCCCTCGGCTGGCTTCCTCGAACAGGCTGAGGTTGGAGAAGCGACGGGCGTGCGCAGCTTGACCCGGTAGGGGATTTCCTTGCCGTCGCTGACGATGCGCACGGCGAAGCGGCCGCGGGCGGCTTCGACCGCGTAGCAGTAGTCGCCGGCGGGCAGCTTGAGCACGCGCGGCACCTTCTCGGCCATGACCGGGCCGGCGGGCAGCTTGTCCAGGGCCTGCTCGATGATGCGCAGGCTCTGCTCCATCTCCTCCATGCGCACCAGGTAGCGCGCCATGGAGTCGCCTTCCGGGAAGGTCGGGATGTCGAAATCGAATTCGGGATAGACCGAGTAGGGCTCGACCCTGCGCACGTCGTAGGGGACGCCGGAACCGCGGATGACCGGGCCGGTGGCGCCGTACTTGCGGCACATCTCCTGCGCTGATGGGGCCGATGTCCATGAGGCGCTTGCGCAGGATGATGTTGTCGGTGACCAGGTCGCGATACATCTTCAGCCGCGGGCGCATCTGGGCGACGAACGCGCGGGTGCCCTTGATGAAGTCGTCATCGACGTCGTTGTAGACGCCCGCCGAAGCGGAAGTAGCAGTAGGTCAGGCGCGAGCCGGTGATGCCTTCGAGCAGGTCGAGGATCTTCTCGCGGTCGTCGAAGGCGTAGAGCAGCGGGGTGAAGCCGCCGAGGTCGAGCAGGAAGGCGCCCCACCAGACCAGGTGGCTGGAGATGCGGTTCAGCTCGGAGGTGATGACGCGGATGTACTCGGCCCGCGGCGGCACCTGCGATGCTTCGCCGCCCGCTCCACCGCCGCCCACGAAGGCGTGGGTGTAGGTCATCGCCGACAGGTAATCAATGCGGCTGGTGTTGGGCAGGAACTGGGCGTAGGTGCGGTTCTCGCCCATCTTCTCGTGCATCCGGTGGATGTAGCCGCAGACCGGCTCGGCGCGGACGATGTATTCGCCGTCCATCGTCATCTTGACGCGCAGCACGCCGTGGGTGGCCGGATGCTGCGGCCCCAGGTTGAGGACGAAGGTCTCGTCGCGGCGCGCCGTTGGACGGTGATCCGTCTTAGCTGGCTCACGCGGCGAAATCCTTCCTGAGCGGGTGGTAAGTGGCGTCTTCCGGCAGCAGGAAGCGGCGTCAGGTTCGGATGCCCGAGGAAGCGGATGCCGAAGAAGTCATGCGTCTCGCGCTCATGCCAGTTGGCGCCGGGAAACACCTTGCGAGATGGTCGGCAGCTCCGGGTTGTCGCGCGGGATGCGGGTGCGGACGACGCACCCGCAGCGCTGTGCGCCGGGTGGAAGTAATCGTAGACCACTTCCATCTGGCCCTCGGCCATCCAGTCCACGCCGGTGATGGTGTCCAGGGCGAAGCCCTGCTTCGTCGAGCATGCTCGGCCGCCGCAACCACCTGGTCGGGGCGACGGTCACCTCGCAGTGATAGCCTTTGGCCGGCGTAATCCACGCCTGCGAACGGGATCGGAGCTCGGCTGATCGGCCGAAGAGTGCCGGCGTCGGCGGCGGCCGCTGCAGGCGCGATGCGTCGACCGGCCACGGGCGCGGTTGCGCGCAGGCCTCCGCCGGGCAGAAGCCGCGGCCAGTGCAGCCGTGCGGGCTCGTTGCGGTCAGATCCATCGCCGTCATGCCCTGCCTTCACTCCGGCCTTCACGCGCGGCCAGCGGCGCTTGCCGGTGAGCTTCTCTTCGAGCTTCAGGATGCCCTCGATCAGCGCCTCGGGGCGCGGCGGACAGCCCGGGATGTAGACGTCCACCGGGAAAAGCTTGTCCACGCCTTCGACCACGGCGTATTGGCCCGGGAAGACGAACGGCCCGCCGGAAATGGCGCAGTTGCCCATGGCGATCACCCACTTGGGCTCGGGCATCTGGTCGTAGAGCGTCTTGACCGCCGGCGCCATCTTCTTGTTGATCGGTGCCGGCGACGATCATCACGTCCGCCTGGCGCGGCGAGGGCCGGAAGACCTCGGCGCCGAAGCGGGAGAGGTCAAAGCGCGACGCGCCGGCGGCCATCATCTCGATGGCGCAGCAGGCCAGGCCGAAGGTCAGCGGCCAGAGCGAGTTGGCGCGGCCGAGCGCCAGCAGCTCGTCCAGCTTGGCGAACTGGACTACGGACGTTGGTACGTTTTCTTCTCCCACTCGAACACTCCCTTGCGCCAGGCGTAGACCACGGCCAGCGACAGGATGGCGACAAAGATCAGAATTTCGACAAAATCCCATGCTCCCAGGCTCGGATCGTTGTAGGCGACCGCCACCGGGAAGAGGAAAAGGACATCGACGTCAAAGGCGAGGAAAATCAGGGCGTACAGATAATAGACAATACCGAAGCGGACCCAGGCGCTGCCGATGGGTTCCATACCGCATTCGATAAGCTGGTCGGCGCGTCCCGCGGACTGGCGGGTGTGCGAAGAGGGGCTGAGCAGGTAAACGATGAGGATCGGCCCAAGCCCGAAGGCAAGGGCACCGGCGAGGAAAATGGCCACATAGATGATGTTGGTGAGTACGACCTGATCCATTGCTTCCTCCTGCCGGCCAGTTGCTGGCGAGCAAGGCGGACAGCCGGATGTGCGACCGGTCGTGAAGCCCGCCAAGCATCAAACAAATTGATCGAATTAATCAAGGAATCTTATTTTTTTACTGAAAACCCCGACCGGTGTCAAGCATAATGCGAATGAATGAATCTTCAACGATAATTTGCTTTTGCCAATAAATCTGGACCATTTCAACGGGAAAGTCGTTGACCAATTTTCACGGAATGGTAGTTTAGCGCTGCTTTTTCAATTTCAATCATGGATCCATTCAGACCGACTGATACCAGGAAGGTATGTCCATCACGTTCAGACAACTTGAAATTTTCATTGCCGTCGCTGAGACCCAACAGGTCACCCGGGCGAGCAAAAAACTGCACCTCACCCAGTCGGCGGTGAGCATGGCCCTCGGCGAACTGGAGAACCAGTTGGGCGGTCCGCTGTTCGACCGGCACGGCCGCAGCCTGCTGCTCAACGACCGCGGCCGCTACCTCCTGCCGCTGGCCAAGCAGGTCCTCCATCAGGTCGCCAACATCGAAACCATCCTCACCGAACAGCAGGACCGGATCGCCGGGGTTCTTGAAATAGCGGCCAGTTCCACCATCGGCAACTACGTGCTCCCCTACCTCATCGGCGCATTCATGCAACTGCACCCGGAGGCGCACATCAACATGCTCGTGGTCAATACCATGACCGCGGAAAAGATGGTGGCCACCGGCCAGGCGGACCTGGGCTTCGTCGAGGGGGACATCAACGTGGATTCGCTGCTGGCGACCAGCTGGTTCGAGGATGAACTTGGCATTATCGTCAGCGCGAACCATAAACTGGCGGGGCGCAGTGCCTTTCACATTCCCGAGGACCTCAAGGAAACGGCCTGGGTGATGCGCGAGGAAGGGTCGGGAACCGGCGAAATCTTCACGAAAAAACTGGGCCGGTACGCCTCGATGCTGAAGATCGTCACCAAGACCGGGCACACCGAGGCGATCAAGAAGGCGGTGGAGTCCGGGGTGGGCGCTGCCTGCCTGTCCATGCTCACCGTCTGTCGGGAGGCCGAGGAGGGCTGGCTGAAGATCCTGCCCATCGAGGGGATCGACATGAGCCGGCAGTTCTGGATCATCCAGCACAAGGACAAGATCATCACCCGGCTGATGGCCGAGTTTCTCAAATTCTGTGAACTGGTGGCCGAACACCACCTGGGCAGGGAATGTCTGTCCTCGCCGTGGAAATTGCAGTCCCTGCTGGCGCAGAGCCGCGGAGGCGGGAGATAGGAATCCCGGGCCTGAACGCCCGGGCAGATCGGCAAGCGGGGGGACATCATCTCCGCCGGGCGGCTTGGCAACGCCGCCGGCCGGAGATGACGGTGGCAGGCTACTGCAGGGCGGCGAGGGCCTTTCGGATCCGCTCCATGCCCTCCTCGATGACCTCCATGGAGGTGGCGAAGGAGAAACGGACAAAGGCGTCCGCGCCGAAGGCGGCGCCGGGCACGGTGGCCACTTTGGCCTCGTCGAGGAAGTAATCGGCCAGGGCCACGGAGCCGTCGATCACCTTGCCGTTGAAGGTCTTGCCGAAATACGCGGAGAAGTTGGGAAACACATAGAACGCGCCCATGGGCGTGATGCAGCTCACCCCCTTGATCGCCCTGAGCGCCTCGACAAAAAAGGCGCGACGCGGCAGGAAGGTTTCGCGCAGCAGGCGGGGGAAATCCTGCGGCCCGGTGAGCGCGGCCAGGGCCGCGTACTGGCAGGGCGCCGCCGGGTTGGAGGTGGATTGGCTCTGGATCTTGTTCATCGCCGCGATCACCTCGGCCGGACCCACCGAATAGCCGATGCGCCAGCCGGTCATGGCAAACGATTTGGACACGCCGTTGGAAATGATCGTCTGCCGCACCAGCCGCGGGTCGGTATGGAGGATGTGCGGAATCCGGCCCTCGCCGTAGTACAAATCCTCGTACATGTCGTCGGAGACGATCACCCAGCCCTTCTCAAAGGCCATGCGGCCCACCGCCTCGAGTGCCGCCCGGGAATAGACGGCACCGCTTGGGTTCGAGGGGCTGTTGAGTACGATGACCCTGGTTTTCCCGGTCACGTAGCGGGCCAGCGTGTCCGGATCGAGGTCGAAATTATTCTCTTCCTTCAGCGGCACGATCACCGGCGTGCCACCGGCAAGCTGCACCATGGGCGGATAGGACACCCAGTACGGGGCCGGGATGAGCACCTCGTCACCGGGGTTGAGCAGCGCCTGGAAGATGTTGTAGAGCCCGTGCTTACCGCCGCAGCAGACCTGCACCTGGCCCGGTTCGTACTCCCAGCCCTGCTCCGCGCGGAACTTGTCGCAGATCGCCCGGCGCAGTTCCGGAATGCCGGCGACCGGGGTGTAGCGGGTGTGGCCGTCATCGATGGCCTGCTTGCCGGCCTCGCAGACGTGCGCCGGCGTGGGCAGGTCCGGTTCGCCGACGCTGAAGTTGAGAATATCGGCGCCGGCAGCGCGCAGCTTCTTGGCCTTGGCGTTGACGGCAAGAGTCGGCGAGGGTGGAACCTGCAGAACCCGGTCCGCGAGAACGATGGTTTCAGACGACATCAGGGGTGCTCCTTCGGGTAGAACTGTCAGCGGTCAAAAAAATAGTGCGCTGTACTGTTTTTGGCGGTTTTTCACAAGTGCAAAACAGCGCGATGGCTTAATTCGCAAGCGAAGGCAGCTAGCAGACTGTCGGACTTTGGGGAGTGACAACTGCAATGCACCGATTTTAGGTGTTTTTGTGTTTCCGCCCCGCCTAAAGCCACGTAAAACAACCGAAACACAGTTAGTTGCAAAACTTGACGGCCAAAGCCCGACAGGCGTGCTAGGGTTCCGTGAACACCGGGCAGGGCCGTTTCGGGTCGTAGTTGCGGTACGCCGGGTCGTCGGCGCCGCGGTGGCAGTCGAGGCACAGGCCGACGCGCAGGATCCGGTGCAATTCCTCGCCGTTGAACGGGCGCAGGTCCTTGCGCGAACCGTGCTGCAGCGGTGTGCCGTCGATGGTCACGAAGCTGTCGAATCCCGGCGTCCGTTCCCCGCCGCTGTGCACGCCACGGTCCACCGGGTGAGAAGGACCATTTCCCGTCCTTTTTCACCACTGTCCCCTCGCCCAGGCCGACGGTTTTCGGCGAGGCGTGGCAGTCCTTGCAGTCCCTGCCTTTGGCCTGGATGGTGTGCGGGTTGATGGCGGCCATGGTGAAGCGGTTGAACCCGCCCTCACGCTCTCCCTTCTCGTCGATCAGGGTCACCAAGTCCTGACAGCCCGGGGTGACCACCACCACTTCGTCGGCCCAGACGGCCAGCATGGGCTTCTCGTAGCGGATGTAGGAACGCCCTTCCTCCCACCAGCCCGGCGTCTCCTGGAGGGTAAGCTTGTCCAGGTGGGTCTCTCGTTTGTCGCGCTTCACATGGCAGCCGTAGCACTGCGGCACCCAGGTGGAATGGCAGGCCGCGCAGGTGACCCGCCGGTGGAACGAGGCGCTGCAGGCCAGTTCCTTGGGGGGGCGCAGTTCCCGCTTTTTGCCGTCGATCTTGCCGGTGAGCACGAACCGGCCGTTTTCCGCCGCGACGTTGGTCAACCGGTTCCCCTTTCGGGTCAGGCCGGGCTTCACATCGTGACAGCTTTGACAGGTAATTTCCAGTTGTTCTTCGTAATGGGCGTAGTTTGTGCCGTCACCCATGATTTCATCACGGGTGTGGCAGTCGATACAGGCCATCTTCTTCGTATGGTGGATATCCTCGGCGATTTTCAGGTAGAACCGCCCCCCGGCGAGTTGCTGGGATGACATATCACCCTGCTCGTAGGGGGTGCCGTAGCCCTCGGCCTCGAACAGGCCGACGTAGGAAATCCCGATGCGGCCCGAACGGTTGTGGCAACGGATGCAGTTGTCCTCGGGTACCTGTTTGACCACCAGCGGATGCGGTCGGTTCTTCCGTTCCTCCTCCGTGGCGGGCGGCGGGACGTCCCTGGTCACCGTGCTCCGCGGCACGCCCGGGGGCAGCACGTAGTGGCAGGCCGAACAGCCGCCCCCTTTCTCGTTGAAAAAAGCGGGCGCCCCGGGCAGATCGTTCTTCTGCTTCCAGAGGTGGCAGGTGGCGCAGAGCTTGCGGAAATAATCGATGGCCAGCGAGGTTTCGCCGGTCTTGAGGAGCTGTTCCACCGAGATGTCCGCGTGCTGATCCTCCCGCTCCCCCCAGTAATAGAGCAGGGTGGCGAGGATACCGCGGTTGGTGGCCATGAGCGAGTTCTTCACCTTGTGCACGTCCGCCGGGTGGCAGCCCTCGACACTGCAGGTTCTTTCGACCACCCGCAGGTCGCCCGGGATTGAGGACCATGCCCCGGTGCGCCTCCTTCTTGCCGATGGCCAGGGGATCCCCCAGGTGGCAGGGCGAGCAACCGACGACCAGGGTGTCGTGGGCGCCGTCGAGTTTTTCCCGGGTGTGGCAGTTCAGACACATCTCCACCCGACCGTCGGTGGTCACCGCCAACTGCTGCGGCCGCTCCACGGTCCGCTCCCGGAAGATCAGATAGCCGACCAGGAGGATGACAACGGGCAGAAAGATCAGTGTGGACAGGAGGGCGCGCGGCGTTCGGGCCATGTTCAGGTCAGCGTCTCAGAAGTCGGCGCCCCGGGTGGGGGCGCGCAGGGTACGACGACAGCGGGGTTCGCAGGTGCCGGACGGCCTCCCCCGCCCGTCTCATTCGCGGAATCCCTGCACCAGCGGGTAGCGGCGGCCCGGGCCGAAGGCCTTGGTGGTCACCTTGATGCCCGGCGGAGCCTGCTTGCGCTTGTGTTCGTTGCGCTGCATGCGCCGGACGATGTCCCGAACGAGCTGTTCGTCCACACCCTGGGCCGCGATCTCGGCGATGTCCTTGCCTTCCTCCAGGTACCCTTGCAGGACCGCGTCGAGGACCTCGTAGGACGGCAGGTCGTCCTGGTCGCACTGGTCCGGCTTGAGTTCCGCGGTGGGTGGCCGCTCGATGGTGCGCCGGGGGATGATCTCCCGTTCGCTGTTCATCAGACCGGCGATCTGGTAGACCATGGTCTTGGGCACGTCGGCAATCACCGCCAGCCCGCCGCACATGTCGCCGTACAGGGTGCAGTAGCCGACCGCCATCTCCGACTTGTTGCCGGTGGACAGCAACAGGCGGCCGAACTTGTTGGACAGGGCCATGAGCAGGTTGCCGCGGATGCGCGCCTGGATGTTCTGTTCGGTGGTGTCCTCCGCGAGTCCGGCAAAGAGCGGCTCCAGGGCGGTCCGGTAGGTGGCCATGGCCTCGCTGATACCGATCACGGTAAAGTCGCAGCCCAGGTTCGCCGCCAGCTGGCGGGCATCGTCAACGGAAGCGGCGGAGGTGTACGGCGAGGGCAGGGCCACGCAGAGAACGTTTTCCGGCCCCAGCGCCTGGCAGGCAAGAACCGCGGTCACTGCAGAGTCGATGCCGCCGGACAGGCCGAGGACCGCCCTGGTGAAGCCGGACTTGTGCAGGTAATCGCGCACCCCAAGCACCAGGGCCTGGTGTACCTGTGCGACGGAATCAACGACAGGCTGATCCGGCCCGGGCCGGTGCCAGTCGTCGCTGTCAACGATCAGCATGTCCTCGGCAAAGCCCCGGGCCACCGCCCGAGTCCGACCGGAAGCGTCGATGAACAGGGAATGTCCATCGAAGATCAGGCTGTCCTGCCCCCCCACCTGATTGACGTAGAGCAGCGGCAGATTGTTTTCCCGGCAGAGCCGGCTGAAAACCTGCTGACGCTCCCCCAGTTTACCGTAATGGTAGGGCGAGGCGGAAATGTTGATGAGACAGTCGGGCACCACTGCCCCCAGGGCGAGATCCTTGAGCGGGTTGGTCGGGTAGGCCTGACGGCTCCACCAGATGTCCTCGCAGACACAGAGGCCGCAGTGCAGACCACCCAGCGGAAAAATGGTCGAGGTTTCGCCGGGCTGGAAGTAGCGGGTTTCGTCAAACACATCGTAGGACGGCAGCAGCTGCTTGCGCGCACGGAAGAGGATTCGGTCCTGCTCGAGGACAAAGGCCGAATTGTAGAGCGGCTTGCCCGGTCCTGTCCTCCGTTCGAGCACCCCGACGATACAGGTGATCCCCTCGAGGCGGTGGATGAGTTCGGCCAGTGCCCGGTCGTGAGCGTCCAAAAAGGCGGTGCGCTCGAGCAGATCCTGGGGCGGATAGCCGCACAGGGTCAGTTCGGGAAAGACGACGAGATCGCAACCGGCCTGTCTGGCCGTGTCGACGCGGTCGAGAACACGGTGCAGATTCCGTGCAAAGTCGCCGATGACCGGGTTGGTCTGCACAAGAGCTATCTTCACGGTGAACGGGACCCGAGAAAAGGAGGAGGAAAAGCGGACGCCGGTCTGACGCCCGACCGGCCAAGGACGCGCATGGCCGCAGGAGAGAGCGGGATCGCACCGGGAGAGCGCCGCGTCCGCACACGGGACGATGACGCCAACGTTTCCCGGCCGGGAAAACAAAAAACCCGGCGGAGAGGGATCTCCCGCCGGGCTCGAAGCACAGCCTGATTATTGTTTGGTGACGTTCGCCGCCGCCGGCCCCTTGGGCCCGTCAACGATTTCGAACTGTACCTTGTCGCCTTCGTTGAGTGTTTTGAAGCCTGAACCAGCTATTGCAGAGTAGTGGACAAAAACATCCTTGCCTTCTTCCTGCTCGATGAAACCGAAACCTTTGGACTCGTTAAACCACTTCACTGTTCCTTTCAACATCGCTCCCTAGATCTCCTTGTGTTGGGCTGAATGTTTTTGCCTTGCAGGTAATGCAGCGCTTTCACAGAAAAAATTCCTTAAAAAAGGCACTTCGCACCCTCCAAGGTCTACTCATGAGCGCGAACATAACACTAATTCAGCTAAAAACAAGAAATTTGACACCCCTCCCCCCTTGACATTGCAGAATTTTGCCTCCGGCACAGACTCTCCCGCCACAGGGGGCGACCGACGCACTGGACCGCGGCGTTCTGACGCCGGACACCGGGTGCGCCACAGCCGCTAACGGGTTTTCTGATACGTGCGGACCGCGCGGTTGTGATCCGCCAGATTGGTGGAAAAAACATGGGTGCCGTCGTTTTTCGAGACGAAGTACAGGGCGTTGGCATCGGCCGGACGAAGGACCGCCTCCAGGGCGGCGCGGCCCGGGTTGCAGATCGGTCCCGGCGGCAGGGCCGGGATGACATAGGTGTTGTATGGGGTGGCCTGCCTGAGATGGGCCCTGGTCAGGTTGCCGGTGAAGTCGGGGATACCGTAGATGACCGTGGGGTCGGACTGCAGCCGCATGTTGTGCTGCAGCCGGTTGAGGAACACCCGGGCGATGAGCGGCCGTTCTTCAGCCACGCCGGTCTCCTTTTCGACGATGGAGGCCAGGGTGACCAACTGGTGCCGCGTCATCGGGCCCGGTTCGGCGGGACGGATCGTTGCCCACTCCCGTTCAAACTGCGCCACCATCAGGCGCAGCACCGATGCTTCGTCGGTCTCCTGGCGGATGAGGGTGTAGGTTTCGGGAAACAGGTAGCCTTCGAGATGCTCCACCTCAATCCCCAGACCGCGCAGAAAGCCGGGGTCGCGGGCGAGCGCCAGGAAGCGGTCGCGACGTACCCACCCTTGCCCGGCGAAGATCGTCGCCACCTGTTCCACGGTCAGGCCTTCCGGAACGGTAACCTGGTGCCGGATGGTGGCGCCGGTGGCGAGCACTTGCAGGACTTCGGGCGGGGTCAGGCCGGCGGGGAAACGGTACTCGCCCGCCTTGAGCCGGGAGGTGAGGCCGGCGAAGCGAACGAGGGCGAGGTAGCGGATGTCATCCTTGAGGATGCCTTTGGCGGCAAGAATCGCCCCGATGCCGCGCACCCCCGTTCCCCGGGGGATGACCACGATCACCTCGTCCCGCCCGGCCGGGGCTGTGGTCAGGTACGACCAGAACCACAACCCCGTTCCGCCGGCGGCGGCGAGGAGGAGCAGCAGGAGGCCGACGAGCAGTTTGCGCATCACCACGCTGCCAACAGGCCGACCGGTTCAGCCGGACGACAACGGTTCACGGTTCGGGCTTGTCCGCTGCGGTCGGCTTGCGCCGGCGCGGAATCTTGCCCAGGGTGAGTTCGATCACCTGGTCCATATGACCGACCGGAAAGAAATGGATCTTCTTGCGCAGCTCCTCCGGGATTTCCACCAGGTCCTTCTGGTTTTCCTCGGGGATGATCACCTTGTCGATGCCGGCCCGGAGCGCGGCCAGGGCCTTGTCCTTGAGTCCGCCGATGGGCAGCACCCGGCCGCGCAGGGTCACCTCGCCGGTCATCGCCAGGCCGGGTTTCACCGCCTTGCCGCTGATCGCGGAAAAGAGCGCCGTGGTCATGGTGATACCGGCCGAAGGCCCGTCCTTGGGAATGGCGCCCGCCGGCACGTGGATGTGGATGTCGACGTTGTCGAAATACTCGCGGCTCCACCCCCAGTTCCTTGTTGCGGCTGCGACAGTAGCTGAGCGCCGCCTGGGCGCTTTCTTTCATGACCTCGCCCAGTTGGCCGGTGAGCAGGAGTTTGCCCTTGCCGGGCAGCACCGAGGTCTCGATGTGCAGCAGTTCGCCGCCGACCTCGGTCCAGGCGAGCCCGTTGACCAGGCCCGGATGGCCGCTGGTGTCGAGCAGGGCATCGTGCAGAAACTTGGGCGGCCCCAGGTACTTCTCCACCGTCTTCTCCGAGATCACGTAGGGCCCCTTGCCGCCCTCGGCCACCTTGCGGGCGATTTTCCGGCAGACCTTGCCGATCGCCCGCTCCAGGTTGCGCACGCCGGCCTCGTGGGTGTAGCGGCTGATTATGATCTCCATGATCGCGTCGTCCAGTTTGATCTGGCCGGCCTTGATGCCGTTCTCGCTGATCTGCCGGGGCAGCAGGTACTTGCGTGCGATCACCATCTTCTCTTCCAGGGTGTACCCGGACAGCTGGATGACCTCCATGCGGTCCAGCAGCGGGCCGGGGATGGTGTCACTCCGGTTGGCGGTGGTGATGAACATGACCTTGGAAAGATCGAACGGCAGGTTCATATAGTGATCGGAGAAGGTGTTGTTCTGCTCCGGGTCGAGCACCTCGAGCAGGGCCGAGGAGGGGTCGCCGCGGTAGTCGTCGCCGATCTTGTCGATCTCGTCCATCATGAACACCGGATTGTTGGTGCCCACGCTCTTCAGACCCTGGAGGATGCGGCCCGGCAGGGCACCGATGTAGGTCCGCCGGTGACCGCGGATCTCGGCCTCGTCGCGCATGCCGCCCAGCGACAGCCGGTAGAACTTGCGGCCCATGGCCTTGGCGATGGCCTGGCCGAGCGAGGTCTTGCCCACGCCGGGGGGACCGACAAAGCAGATGATCGGGCCCTTGGTGTTCTCGTTGAGTTTGCGCACGGCCAGGTATTCGAGGATGCGCTCCTTGATCCGGTCGAGGCCGTAGTGGTCCTCGTCGAGGATGTCGGCCGCCACCTTGAGGTCGAGCAGATCCGTCGACGATTCCTTCCAGGGCAGGTCGATAAACCAGTCCAGATAGGTGCGGACGATGGTCGCCTCGGAGGCGTCGGGGTGCATCATCTCCAGCCGCTTGAGCTGCTTCTTCGCCTCTTTCTTGGCGTACTTGGGCATCTTCTTCCTGCGCAGCTGCTTGCGCAGGTCTTCGATCTCCTGGGAGTAGCCGTCCTCGTCGCCGAGTTCGCGCTTGAGCGCCTGGATCTGCTCGCGCAGGAAATACTCGCGCTGGCTGCGCGACATCTCCTCCTTGGCGTCGGACTGGATCTTGGCCTGGACCGTGGACACCTCCAGTTCCTTGTGCAGCAGGTCGGCCACCAGGCGCAGCCGTTCGGTGGGGTCGATGGTCTCAAGGATCTTCTGCGACTCGGCGATCTTCAGGCGCAGGTTGGAGCCCACCAGGTCGGCCAGCCGGCCCGGCTCCTCGATATTGTTGATGATCATCATCAGATCCGAGGAGAGCAGACCACGCAGACTCATGATCTTTTCAGTCTGCTCGCGCACGGTGCGCATCAGCGCCTCGGTTTCGACGGTGATCTCACCGGCCTCGGGCTCGTCGATGAGGTCGATCTCCACCCGGTAGAACGGCTTCTGCTGCTGGAAAGAGCGCACCCGCGCCTTGGAGATGGCCTGCACCAGCACCTTCAGGCGGCCGTCGGGCAGTTTCAGGGTGCGCATGATCATCGACACCATGCCCACGCTGTACAGGTCTTTCTCTTCGGGATCGTCCTTGGTCGGATCCTTCTGGGTGACCAGCATGAGCAGCTTGTTTTTGCTCAGCCCCTCGTTGACGGCCTCGATGGAGCCGGGCCGACCGACAAAGAGCGGGATGATCATGTAGTTGAACACCACCACATCACGCACCGCCATCATGGGCAGGGACTCGGGGATTTCCAGATCCTGCGTGCTTTCCCCGAAATCCCCCATACTGGTCGATAACGAATCGTCGAATTCCACGTTATTCCTCCTTCCTATCGCTCAGGCGCGATCGAATGTCTTTCTGGATAATCGGGTGACAGTAAACATGCCCCCCGGTGAAGTCAAGCGGGCGCACCTGCCCGTCCGGCAAAGTAAATTTCGCTTGAATAATTGCCGGTGCATCAATATAGAGAGCCAGTCCCCGCCGCTTGCCTCAGACTGCCAAGGAGCCGGTTATGCTGACCCCAGGATCCTTTTTCGATCTCGCCGATTCCCCTTGCGGGGATCTCTTCACCGGCTGCGCCCACGTCTGGGAGCCGCTGAAAAAGCTCAAGGCCTACATCGACGCCCGCACCGAGCCGACCTTCCGCCACGTCTGCCTGACCGACGGCGTGCCGCTCGACAGCCCCTATGTGTTCTTCAACGGTAAACTGCGCAACGCCCGCGAGTGCATCATCACCTACGGTGACACCAGCAGGGGCGGGTTGAGCGTCTGGGAAAACGGGCAGATCCTCGAGGGCGCCTCGGTGATCATGGGCGGGGCGGTGATAGTGGGCAGGAACATCAGGATCGGCCGGGGGGTGCTCATCGAGTCCGGGGCCATGGTCAAGGCGCCGGCGATCATCGGCGACTACTCGGAAATCCGCCAGGGGGCCTACCTGCGCGGCTACTGCCTGATCGGCCGGCGCTGCGTGGTCGGCCACACCACCGAGGTCAAGCACTCGATCTTCCTCGACGACGCCAAGGCCGGCCACTTCGCCTACATCGGCGATTCGATCCTCGGGGCCAACGTCAACCTGGGCGCGGGAACGAAGTTCGCCAACCTGCGCTTTCTTCTCGGCACCGTCACCGTGCGCACGCCGGAAGGCGCCGTGGACACCGGCCTGAAAAAGCTCGGTGCGATCCTCGGCGACCGGGTCCAGACCGGCTGCAACTCGGTGACCAGCCCGGGCACCCTGATCGGCCCGGACAGTTTCCTCATGCCCAACGTTACGGCCCCTTCCGGAGTACACCCTCGAAAAAGCGTGATACGCTAGCACCCGGCCGCTCACGTTCCTCCACGGCCAGCGGCGATCCCTGGCCCGCGTACTCGTACAGGGCGAAGAAAAAGGCGAAGAGAATGCCGAAGGTGAAAAACAGCCGGAGCAGCCTGTCCCAGGGCGGCCAGCCCCGGCCGGACAGGTGCCGGACCACGGCGGCGAGGATGTAGGCAAAGCCGATGGCGTAGGGCGCGGTGAGCAGCATCTGCGAGAGGGTGCCGACCGCGATCTCGGTCAGGTTGGCGCCCAGGCGCAGATGGAAGAGCAGGTAGGCCAGGGCCGTCAGCACAAAGGTAATTTTTTCCCGTAACGTCGTCATTTATGAATCAATTCGAGGTCTGCATTTTTCCCGATTCGGTCCCCCGCGGGGACCAGGTCGCCCCCCTTGTACAGGCTTTCGGCCGGGTTGTCCACCTGCAAGCGGTCGAGGACGAACCGCTCGTCGCCCCCTCCCCCGCCATTCTGGAGATGCTGCAGCGCGGCCGGCTCCGCCCGGTCACGCCCGTGCCGCTCGGCGACCAACGGGACCGTTTCCTTGCCCTGGTGCGCGACATGGAAGAGCGCCAGGACGACTATCTCAACCAGCTCGCCCTGCTCACCCTGGCGGACCTGCACCGGCACGCCCGGCCGGAGGCGGGCCGTTCGATTCTCTCCGACCTGCTGCGGCGCGCGGCGATCGGCGAACGCGAGGAAGAGAAAACGGCAACGCGCCTCTGGCAGGCGCGTCTGGTCCTTAAACTGGGGGAACTGTTCGATGCGCAGCAGGCTGACCTGGACGAGGCGCTGCAGGCCATTGACAGCCGGCAGGAGAATCTGCTGAGGGAGTTGCGCGAGGAGACGGACGACCTGTTCGCCCTGACCGACAGCCTGCAGGAGGGGGGCCAGCGGACCGAGGTGATGCTCGCTCACCGGCTCAAGGCGTGGAGCCGGCTGTTCTTTCACCGGCCGTCTCTGCCGATGCCGACACTGTTCGTCACCGCCCACCCGGCCGCGCTGGACACCCTGGCGGACCGCTTCGAAGCGGAGCGGCGGCAAGGTCCGCGGCAACTCACCAGCCTGGAACTGCCCGCCTTCGACGGGACAACCGCGGTGGCGGACACGCCGCTCATCGACACCTGCCCGACCCTGCGGGCGGCCCTGTCGTCAATCGACGGGGAGGATAAGGCCGCACAGTGGGCGCAAGGTGCGGCGGAATGGGCCCGCCGACTGGGCGAGGTGTTCCCGCAGACGCAAGGCGATCGCGGCCGGCTCGACCTGTATGCCTTTCCCGGTCTGAGTGCCCGGCAGCTCTTCCTCACCGCTTTTGCCGGCGAACGCCCCCTTCCGGACGAGACCGTCCCAGCGGAGCAACCCCTCACCCTGGTCGGTGTGCTGAGCGCCGCCTGACCGATCAATCGCCGTCTGGCATCGCTGCCGCATGTGGAACCTGAACTGGTGATCGCCAGCGGGTGACGACCACCGCAGACGAGGCCGAACAGCCTGTCTCATGGCCCGGCAGGTCAGGCAGAAACAGCCCGCGCCGGAGCAGACACCGATGCGCGGTCCCGTCGTCCTGCCACGGGCTCCGCGCCAGCGCCCCCTTCCCCAGGGATCGCCCCCGTCACCCCCCTGCCCTGTGCGAAATTCGTTTCAGACCACCTTGTCCTCACACTCCTCGCGGTAGGGGTTGATGGTCATCACCGGGCAGCAGGCTGTCTTCACCACCTTGTCGGCAACGCTGCCGAACATGATCCGCTCCACTCCCTTGTAGCCGTGCGTGCCCATGACGATGAGCTGCACCTTCTTCCTGGCGGCGTATTTGAGGATCTCCTCGGCCACGTCGCCAGCCAGCACCTTGCTGGTCACCTCGGTCACGCCGGCGGCGGCGAACATCTCCCGCTGCTCTTCCATGAACGATTCCATCTGCTGCTGGGCCGAGGCGAACAGTTCCTCCTCGAGGTTCGGCAGGTTGATCGGCGGCACGAAGAAGCCGCTGTAATCCTCGAAGTTCTGCACCACGAAGACGAGATGCAGCTCCGCCTTGAAGGTGCCGGCCACAGAGGCGGCGGCCTTGGCGATCTTGCCGGCATTGTCGGAAAAGTCGATCGGGGTCAGGATGCTCTGGATGTTCATCACGCTCTCCCTCCTGGTAAAGGCAAATGGTTTAGAATTGTTTAAAAGTAAAACGATTGCGCAGAATTGCCACAATTATTGTCGCGTCGGGACAACCGTCCATCCCCGCCCGGACAAAGCAGTTGACCCTGCCAGCCGGGATGAATATAGTCTTTCCTACTTCGTTGGCCTCAGCCCGTTCCCACAGGGTGGCGGCATCCGACCGGGCGCCCTGTGCCTGCAGATGCCTGGCCCTCCATCCACCCCCGCTTCCCCTTCCACCGTTGTGCAACACCGAGACACCTATGGAATTTTCGCCGAAATGGATAGCCTGGGAGATCACCCGCCGCTGCAACCTCCGCTGCGTGCACTGCCGCTCGTCGTCGCAGCTCGAGGTCGAGGGACACCCGGACTTCTCTCTGGACGAGGCGAAACGGGTCCTCGACGACATCCGCAGCTACGCCAGCCCGGTGGTGGTGCTTTCCGGCGGTGAACCGCTGCTGCGCTCGGACGTGTTCGACATCGCCGCCTACGGCACCGGACTCGGCCTGCGCATGTGCCTGGCCACCAACGGTTCGCTGGTGACCGCGGAAACCTGTCGGCAGATCACCGAGAGCGGCATCAGGATGGTCTCGCTCAGCCTGGACGGCTCCACCGCCGCGGTGCATGACGATTTCCGCAATCAGCCCGGCGCCTTCGAGGGGGTCATGAACGCCGCCCGCCTGTTCAACGCGCACAACATCGACTTCCTGGTCAACAGTTCGTTCACCAAGCGCAACCAGGACGAAGCGCCGAAGATCCACCAACTGGTCAAATCCCTGGGGGCCACCGCCTGGTACCTGTTCATGATCGTGCCCACCGGCCGCGGCGAGGAGATCATGGCCGAGCTGATCCCGCCGGACGAGTACGAGGCCATGCTCAACTGGCACTACGACATGGAAAAGGAGGAGGACGAACTGCTCGTCCGCCCCACCTGTGCCCCCCAGTACTACCGGGTGGTGCTGCAGCGCGCCAAAGAGGAGGGCGAGAAGTTCAAACGACGCACGCTCAAGTTCTCCACCGGCGGTTCCAAAGGCTGCCTGGCCGGGCAGCTCATCTGCATGATCGATGTCGACGGCAATGTCCTGCCGTGCAGTTATTTCCCGCTGCCGGCGGGCAACATCCGGACCCAGTCGTTCCGCGAGATCTGGGAGGAGTCGCCGCTTTTCCTGGAAATGCGCGATTTCGCCGGGTACAAGGACCACTGCGGCCGCTGCGAATACCTGAACGTCTGCGGCGGCTGCCGGGCCAGGGCCTGGGCCGTCACCGGCGACTACCTGGCGGGCGAGCCGTTCTGCTCGCACCGACCGGGCCGCTGAGCCCGCTCGCCGGGCCGCGCCGGTCACCGGCCCTATCCTCAACCATCGGCCACAAGGCCACCCCCACGGAGACCATGATGAACGACACCTTTCTCAAGGCCTGCCGCGGCGAACAGACCGCCTACACGCCGGTCTGGTTCATGCGCCAGGCCGGCCGCTACCTGCCCGAATACCAGCGGGTGCGCAGCCGGGTCAGCTTCCTCGAACTGTGCAAGCGGCCGGAGTTGTGCACCGAGGTGACCCTGCAGCCCATCGACCTGTTCGGCTTCGACGCGGCCATCCTCTTCTCCGACATCCTCATCCCCATGGAGGCCATGGGGCTCGACCTCGACTTCCACGAGGGCCGCGGTCCGGTGTTCGCCGATCCGGTGCGCAGCGTTCGTTCCGTGGACGCACTCCGCATCCCGGACCCGGAGGCGGAGCTGCCCTTTGTCCTCGAGACCATCCGCCTGCTCCGCCGGGAGCTGCAGGTGCCGCTCATCGGCTTTGCCGGCGCGCCGTTCACCCTGGCCACCTACCTGATCGAAGGCGGCAGTTCCAAGGTCTTCCTCAACACCAAGCGGATGATGTTCCAGCAGCCGGAACTGTACGACCGCCTGCTCGCCAAGATCACCGCCTGCACCAGCGCCTACCTGCAGGCCCAGGCGCGCGCCGGCGCCCAGGCCCTGCAGCTGTTCGACAGCTGGGCCGGGGTGCTCGCCCCCTGCGACTACGAGCGGTTCGCCCTGCCCTGGGTGCGCTCGATCGTCGCCGACCTGCGCGCCATGACCGATGTCCCGATCATCTATTTCGCCAACAACGGCGCCACCCTGCTGCCGCTGACCAGCACCCTGGAGGCGGACGTGCTCGGTGTCGATTGGCGCCTGCCCATCGGCGAGGCCATCCGCCAGGCCGGCAATCACGCCGTGCAGGGCAACCTCGACCCGGTCGCCCTGTTCCTGCCGCGGGAGCGGCTCGAGGAGCGCATTCGCACCATGCTCACCGAGGCCGCCGGGGCGAAGGGCTACATCTTCAACCTCGGCCACGGCATCCTGCCCGAGACCCCGCCCGAGCAGGCGCGCATCGCGGTCGAGGCCGTCCACCGCTTCAGCGGCCGATAACCGCCCGCCATGGTTGCCGCCGTACCCGTGCCGACGCTTGCCACCTGCCTCCAGCTGATGGAGCGCTACGAGATGCTGCCGCACATCCGCCACCACTCCCTGGTGGTCGCGCGGCTGGCCGAGCAGCTGATCAGCGGGCTGATCGCCACCAACCCGGAACGGCCCCAGGCGGACCGGGAGCTGGTGATCGCCGGCGCCCTGCTCCACGACATCGCCAAGACCCCCTGTCTGAACAGCGAGTGCGACCATGCCCGCATGGGCGGCGAGATCTGCCGCGAGCACGGCTACAGGGAGATCGCCGCCATCGTCGAGGAGCACGTGCGCCTGCGCGACTTCGACCCGGACCGCTACGGTGACGGCCGCTTCACCGCCCCGGAGATCGTCTACTACGCGGACAAACGGGTACGGCACAACGTTGTCGTGCACCTGGACGAGCGGCTCGAGTACATCATCGACCACTACGGCCGCGGCAACCCGGTGCGGCATCGGCTCATCCAGGAGAATTTTCAAAGCTGCCTCAACCTGGAGGAGCACCTGTTCCGCTGGCTGCCCTTTCCCCCGGCCCGGCTGGGCTCCTTCTGAACGTCTGCACCGGAGCGACCATGGCACCGTCCACCTTTGACTGGGTGCACGACTACCCCGCCGCGATCAGCGTCTGCGACATCGAGGGCACGATCATCGCCCTCAACCGGCGGGCCGCGGAGAATTTCCACCGGGACGGCGGCGAGCGCCTCGTCGGCACGAGCCTGTTCGCCTGCCACCCGGAGCCGGCCAACACCATCATCCGCCGCCTGCTGCGTGACCGCACGGCCAACACCTACGTGGTGGAAAAACACGGCAGGCGCAAACTTGTCCACCAGGCCCCCTGGTACCGGGACGGCGAGTTCGCCGGTCTGACCGAGACCATCATCGAACTGCCCGCCGAGGTGCCGACAAAACGGAGGGACTGACCGCGCCGCCCGGGCCCGCCCATGCGAGCGGACCCGCACGGCAATCGACCATCGCAACGGCGGCCCGCAGGCCGTCCAAGGAGCAGCCATGCGCATATCCTTTCACGGAGCGGCGAAAAACGTCACCGGATCCTGTCACCTGGTCGAGTGCCAGGGCAAGCAGATTCTCATCGACTGCGGCCTCTACCAGGGCAACCGGGAAATCGACGAGGAGAACCGCAACGATTTCGGCTTCGACCCAGCCGCCATCGATTACCTGCTGCTCACCCACGGCCACCTCGACCACTGCGGCCGCATCCCCCTGCTCACCCGGCGCGGCTTCCGCGGCACGGTGATCACCACCTCGGCCACCCGGGAACTGGCCCGGCTGGTGATGCTCGACTCGGCCCATATCCAGGAGGAGGAGGCCGGCTACCGCAACTACAAATCGAAAAAGCGGCGCGACCGGGGCGATCGGATCGAACCGCTCTACAACACCCTGGACGCCCTCAACAGCATGGACGCCTTTGTCGACATCGCCCGTTTCGAGGAACGCCACGACCTCTGCCCGGGCATCAGCACCACCTTCTACGACGCCGGCCACATCCTCGGCAGCGCCTGCATCCTGCTGGAACTGGAAGAGGCGGGGAAAAAACGGCGGCTGCTCTTTTCCGGCGACCTCGGCTACGACGGCCGGGCCATCCTGCCCGACCCGGCGGTGCCGCCCCAGGCCGACACGGTGATCATGGAATCCACCTACGGCGACCGGCTGCACAAGCGGTTGGAACCCTCCATCGACGAACTCTACCAAGCGATCAACACCACCATCGACCGGGGCGGCAATGTGCTCATCCCGAGCTTCGCCCTGGAGCGCACCCAGGAGATCCTCTACTACCTGCGCGAGGGCATCGAGCAGCGTAAACTGCCGCGCAGCCTGCAGGTGTTCCTCGATTCGCCCATGGCCATCAGCGCCACTCAGATCTTCCGCCGCCACCGCGAGTGCTTCGACGAGGAGACCTGGGCGGTGATCGCCGCCGGCCGCGATCCCTTTGAACTGCCCGGGCTGCGCATGACCCGCGACACCTCGGAATCCATCGCGCTCAAGCAGATGCGCGGCGCAGTGATCATCGCCGGATCGGGCATGTGCACCGGCGGCCGCATCCGCCACCACCTGCGCCACAACCTCTGGCGGCGAGAGGCCTCGGTGGTCTTTGTCGGCTACGCGGCCGGCGGCACCCTGGCCCGGCAGATCATCGACGGCGCCACCGAGGTGCGCATCTTCCAGGAGATGGTGGAGGTCAACGCCCAGATCTACACCATCGGCGGCTTCTCGGCCCATGCCGACCAGCAGGAACTGCTCAAATGGCACGGCCGCACCGGCTCGCCCGAGCGCACCTTCCTGGTCCACGGCGAGACCGGGGCCATGGAGGCGCTTGCCGGCCGCCTGACCGGCACCACCGTGGAGATGCCGGAACTGCACCAGTCCTTCGATCTCTGAGACCGGCGCGAACAGAGGAACGTACCCGACCGGCCGACACGTTCGCCCGGCCGGGATACAAAAATGCCCGGTTCCGGACAATCCGGAACCGGGCATTTTTGTTGAAAAACCTCGCCCGGCACCCGCGGGTGCCGGATCAGCCGGCAGGGAATTACTTGGCGGCCTTGTCCACGGCGGCGTCAGCCTTGTCCGTGACCTCGGCGGCCTTGTCGAGAACGGCTTCCTTGGCGTCGACAGCAGCCTCCTTGGTGGCGTCGGCGGCAGCGGCAGCCTTGTCCTTGGTGGCCTCGACCGCAGCCTCGGTCTTGTCGGCCACGACCTCCTTGGCGTCGGCAGCAGCCTCCTTGGTGGCGTCAGTGGCAGCGGCAGCCTTGTCCTTGGTGGCCTCGACCGCAGCCTCGGTCTTGTCGGCCACGACCTCCTTGGCGTCAGCGGCGGCTTCCTTGGTGGCGTCGGCGGCTGCGGCGGCCTTGTCCTTGGTGGCCTCGGCAGCGGGCGCGGTCTTGTCGGCGATCGCCCCCTTGGCGTCGGCAGCGGCCTCCTTGGTGGCCTCAACCGCCTTGGCAGCCTTGTCCTTGGTTACCTCCCAGGCCTTGACGGCGGACTCCTTGGTGGCATCGCCCACCGCGCCGGCGGCTTCTTTCACTTCCTGCCCCGCCGCCTGCCAACCTGCGGCCTTCTCACTCGCCAAAGCCCCGCCAGCGGTCAGCAGGCAACCGACAGCAGCCAGTACACAAACACGAAAGAACTTAGTTCGATACACAGTCGTCATGATCCTTCCTCCTTTGCATGCATTGGTCTGAAATTTACAATAAAGTACTAGTAATATAAGTTCTCTTCTCCAAAAGGCAAGCTTCTCCCCGATTTTTACCAACCCGCACCCGGCCTGGCGGATGTTCAGGCGGGCCATGCGCCGCTGGAACTCCCGGAACAATGGTGGTATACACGGATGGTTCGCCAGCCGGCTACCACCCGCCGAACCGACCGCGCCCCTGCCCGGCAACCGACCGTTCCGGGTCGGTTCCGGGTATTCCGGAGCAACCCCTGCCAACGACCGCCATGCTGCCACGCCATCTTTTTGCCTGTTTCTGCTGCCTGTTCCTCCTGCTGGCTGAACCCGTCGCCGCCTCGACTCCAGCCGACCCTCCGCCCGAGCGCTGGCGGGCGGAGCAGGCCGTGCAGTTCGCCCTGGCCCACAGCCCGGACGCCCACGCCGCAGGAGAGCGGATCAGGATGGCCGAGGCCGACATCCGCGCCGCCCGCGCCGCCTTCTTCCCGCAGCTCGGGGTGAGCGGCGAGTACAGCCGCACCGATAACCCCATGTACTCCTTCGGCAACATCCTCAACCAGGGACAGTTCACGAGCGACATCGACTTCAACGACCCGGGCATTACCGACACCCTGCAGGCCCGGGCCACGCTCCAGTACCGCTTCTACAACGGCGGCCAGGATCAGGCAGCCCTGACCGCGGCTGACGAACGCAGCCAGGCAGCCGGACACGAGCGGGCGGCGGTGTTCGCCCGCCTCGCCAATGCGGTGGTGCGCGCCTTTCACACCATCCGCCAGGCCGAGGACACGGTGTCGGCACGGCAGAGCGCGGTGGCGGCGATCACCGCCTCGCTGGAGGTGGCGCAAGCCCGTTTTGCGGCCGGCACCCTGCTCAGGGAAGACCTGCTCAACCTCGAGGTGCAGCAGGCCCGCGCCGAGGAGCAGCGGATCCAGGCCCGCCACGGCCTCGATCTCGCCCGGCGGGGTTTCCGCAACCTGCTTGGCCTCAGCGGCGGCGAGGTCCTGCTGGACGCGACCGGCAGCGATGTGCAGGAGGTGCCGGACAAACTCGCCACCGCCGACCGACCCGAACTCGTGGCCATGGCCGCCGCGGTGCGCGCCCTGGAGGCAGAGGTGCACAAGGCCACGGCCGGCCGCCTGCCCTCGGCCGACGCCTTTGCCTCCTACCAGACCGAGACCGGGCTCGAGCACGACGGCTCGGGCAACTCGTGGCTGGCCGGGATGCGTCTCAATTACACCCTGTTCGACGGCCGGCGGACCGACGCTGCCGTGGATCAGGCCACGGCCCGGCTGGCCGGGGCGCGCGCCGAGCAGCGCAAACTGCAGCTGGCCGTCGACCTGGAGGCCGAGCAGGCGCGACTCGCCCTCGCCCGGGAAGAGGAGCGGCTCAAGGTCACGGCCCGGATGGTGGCCGCGGCCGTGGAAAGCGCCCGGCTGGCCCGGCTGCGCTTCACCGAGGGCGTGCTGCTCGCCTCGGACCTCATCGACACCGAAAACCGGCTGACCGACGCCCGCATCAGCCACGCGCTCGCCACCTCCGCCCGCTCCATCGCCGTTGCCGACCTGCGCCGGGCCGTTGGCCTCGGCCAATTCAACGAGGAAAACTGACGCCATGACCCCTGCCGCCCACCCGGTTCGTCTGCTGCCCGCCCTGCTGCTGTCCGCCCTCCTCACCCTGCGCCTGCTGCTGCCGGTCCCGGTCACCGCCGCGCCCGCCCCGGCCGGTGAGCCGATGATGGTGCCGGTGGCCCGCGTCGAGGCACGCGAAATCCCCTCCCTGGTCGAGCTGACCGGCACCGTGCAGGCGGTGGAACGGGCCGCCATCAGCGCCAAGATAAGCGGCGTGGTCAATCGCGTGGCCGTGACCCTCGGGTCGACGGTGGCTGCGGGCGAGGTGCTGGTCACCCTCGAGGCCGGCGAAATCACCGCCCGGCTCCGGCAGGCCGAGGCCCAGCTGGCCCAGGCAAAACGCCACCTCGAGCGCGACCGCGGTCTGCTCGCCAGGAACGCCGCCACCCCGGACGCGGTCAGGACCATGGCCGACCAATTCGCCATCGCCCAGGCCGCCCACCAGGAGGCTCGGTCCATGCTCGCCTACACCACCATCACCGCCCCCTTTGCAGGCGTGATCACCGCCAAGCGGGTCAACGCCGGCGCCCTGGCCACGCCCGGCACGGTGCTGCTCGAACTGGAGGACAACCGCCGCCTGCAGGTCCGCACCGCCCTGCCGGAAAGCCTCATCGCGCGTGTCCGCATCGGTGACCAGCTCACCGTCCATGTCCCCGCGACCGGATTCGAGGCGGCCGCCACGGTTGCCGAGATCGGCCCGGCGTCCGACCCGGGCTCGCGCACCGCCGCGGTCACCCTGGACCTACCGGCGGGGGCGGACCTGCGCAGCGGACAGTTCGCCCGCGTGCGTGTCCCCAGTGCGTCGGCCATTGCCCTGCTCGTGCCCGCATCCGCGGTGGTCCCGGCTGGACAGATGGACAGGGTGTTCGTCATCGAGGGGGACACGGCCCGGCTGCGCCTGGTGCGCACCGGCCAGCGCCGTGACGGCCTGATCGAGATCCTCGCCGGCCTCGACCCGGGCGAGCTGGTCGCCACCGGCAACAACCGGCTGCTCGAGAACGGCCGGCGCGTGCAGGTGCAGCCGTGAAGGACCAAACCTCCGGGCCGGGCTTCGCCGGACGGCTGACCGCGGCCTTTGTCAACTCCAGGCTCACCCTCATCGGCCTGGCCGCCTCGCTGCTGCTCGGCCTGATGGCCCTTGCCCTGCTCCCCCGCGAGGAGGAGCCGCAGATCAAGGTGCCGATGATCGACGTGCTGGTCGCCATGCCCGGCGCCAGCGCCGCAGGAGGTCGAGGAGCGCGCCACCCGGCCCATGGAGAAGCTGCTCTGGGAAATCCCCGGCGTGGAATACATCTACTCCACCTCCACGCCCGGGCGAGAGCCTGGCCATCGTCCGCTTCAAGGTCGGCGAGGACATCGAGCGCAGCCTGGTCAGCCTCAACCAGAAGCTGCAGACCAACTTCGACCGCATCCCCCACGGCGTCTCGCCGCCGCTCATCAAGCCGCGCAGTCCATCGACGACGTGCCGATCCTCGCGCTCACCTTCCACAGCGCAGGCTACGACCACTATCACGCTGCGCCGCCTCGCCGCCCAGGTGGACGACGCGGTCAAGCAGCGTGCCGCAGGTGGCCGAGACCACGCTCATCGGCGGCGACCGCCGGCAGCTGCGCGTGCAGCTCGACCCGCGCGCAGCTGGCCTCGCGCAATCTCAGCGCGGCCGACCTCGTGCCGACTGCTGCGCAGCAGGCCAACCGCCAGACTCACGCCGGCGCGCTGCGCAGTCCGACAACCGCGGAGATCGCTGCTGCAGACCGGCACCTTCCTCGCGCGAGCGGCCGAGGACGTCGGCCGCGTCGTGGTCGGCGTGCACGACGGCCGGCCGGTCTACCTGCGCGACGTGGCGCACGATCATGCGACGGCCCGGAGGAGCCGCAGCCACTACGTGCTCTTCGGCACGTGGCGGCAGCCGGCGAGCCCGAGCAGGCCGCCGTCACCCTCACCGTCGCCAAGCGGCCCGGGGCCAACGCCATCGCACGTGGTCGACGACGGTGCTGCGCAAGGTCGAGACGCCTCAAGGGCACGCTCATCCCGGCCGACGTGGCGGTGACCGTCACCCGCGACTACGGCGAGACCGCCGAGCGAGAAGTCGAACGAGCTGCTGCTGCACATGGGCATCGCCGTCTTCGGCGTGGCGGTGCTCATCCTGCTCTTCCTCGGCTGGCGCGAGTCGCTCGTCGTGGTGCTGGCCATCCCGGCGACGCTGGCCCTGACCCTGCTGCGTCTTCTACCTCTACGGCTACACCCTCAACCGCATCACGCTCTTCGCGCTGATCTTCTCCATCGGCATCCTGGTGGACGACGCCATCGTGGTGGTCGAGAACATCGTCCGCCACTTCCGCCTGCCCGCAGCAACACAGGCGCGCCTCGCTCGGCAGATCGCCGTCGAGGCGGTGGACGAGGTGGGCAACCCGACCATCCTGGCCACCTTCGCGGTGATCGCCGCCATCCTGCCGATGGCCTTCGTGGGCGGCCTGATGGGCCCGTACATGCGGCCCATCCCGATCGGGCGCCAGCGCGGCCATGCTCTTTTCGCTGCTCATCGCCTTCATCGTCACCCCCTGGGCCGCCGTCCGCATCCTGCGCTGGGGCCGGCAGATCGCGCCCGGCCGACGGCGACGCGGCGGCGGCCAGCCGGCCGACGAGCCGCGGACCACGCGAGCCCGGACGACTTCTTCACCCGGCTCTACCGCCGCGTCATGGGCCCGCTGCTCGCCCACGCCCGCTGGCGCTCGGCCTTCCTGGCCGGGATCGTCGCTGCTGCTCGCTGGCCGCCATGGCCCTGGTCGGCCTCGGCTCGGTCAAGGTGAAGATGCTGCCCTTCGACAACAAGAGCGAGTTCCAGGTCATCCTCAACATGCCCGAGGGCACGCCCGCTGGAGCAGACCGCCCAGGCGGCCGCGCGAGATGGCCGCGGCGCCGTGCGCGCCGAGCCCGAGGTGACCGACTACCAGGTCTACGCCGGCACGGCCGCGCCCTTCAACTTCAACGGCCTGGTGCGCCACTACTTCCTGCGCCGCGGCCCGACACGTGGCCGACCTCCAGGTCAACCTGCGTGCCCAAGGGCGAGCGCAAGGCGCAGAGCCACGACATCGCCAAGCGCGTCCGCCCGCGCGTCGCCGCCATCGCCGCCAAGTACGGCGCCGCGCGTGGCCGTGGCCGAGGTGCCGCCCGGCCCGCCGGTGCTGCAGACCCTGGTGGCCGAGGTCTACGGCCCGAACGAGGAGAGCCGGCTGCGCGCTGGCCGCGCAAGGTGCGCGACATCTTCCGCGACACCGACGGGCGTGGTGGACATCGACTGGTACATCGAGACCGACCAGCGCCAAGGCTGCGTGTTCCTGGTCGACAAGGAGAAGGCCGCCCTGCACGGCATCACCGAGGCGGAGCATCGCCGCAGACCGTTGCAGCTGGCCGTCGGCGGCGCCGCGGTCGACCTGCTGCACCTGCCGCGCGAGCAGGAGGACGTCCGATCGTCGTGCTGCAGCTGCCGCAGGCGCAGCGCGCGCCGGCCGGAGGACCTGCTCGGCGCTCGCGCGTGCGCCGGAGCACGAACCCGGCAGGCGCCGCTCGTGCCGCTGCGCGAGCTGGTGCACGGTCGAGCGACCGGCCGGTGGACCAGAGCATCTACCACAAGAACCTGCATGCCGGTGACCTACGTCATCGGCGACGTGGCCGGCGCGGTCGAGAGCCCGGTCTACGCCATCCTGCAGATGAACAAGGCGCTGGCCGCAGCTCGACGCCCGCGAATTCGGCGGCAGCGGCGCGCCGCTCACGATCTACAACGCTGCGCCAGCCCTTCACCGACGACCGAGCCGGCGATGAAGTGGGACGGCGAGTGGCACATCACCCTCGAGGTCTTCCGCGACCTCGGCCTGGCCTTCGCCGCCGTGCTGGTGCTGATCTACATGCTGATGGTCGGCTGGTTCCAGCCCTTCCTCACGCCGCTGGTCGTGATGGCGGCCATCCCGTTCTCGCTCATCGGCATCCTGCCCGGCGCACGGGCTGCTGGGCGCCTTCTTCACCGCCACCTCGATGATCGGCTTCATGGCCGGCGCCGGCATCGTGGTGCGCAACTCGATCATCCTGGTGGACTTCATCGAGCTGCGCCTCGCCGAGGGCATGCCGCTGGCCGAGGCGGTGGTCGACGCCGGCGCGGTGCGCTTCCGGCCCATGCTGCTCACCGCGCTGGCGGTGGTCGTCGGCGCCGCGGTGATCCTCGCCGACCCGATCTTCCAGGGCCTGGCCATCTCGCTGATGGCCGGCGAGATCGCCTCGCTGCTCATCAGCCGCATGGCCGTGCCGGTGCTCTACTTCATGGTCAAAAAGCGGCGACAGCCGCAGCCGGCCGGGCCGACCTGACCCCTTCACCATCCGCAGGCCGCACCATGCCCAGGCACCAACTCCCGGAAACCGCGACAGCCCACGGTCTCGACCCGGAACAGGCGCGCCGGCTGCTCGAACAGAGCGCTGTCCGCGAACTGATCCGGGACCAGGACTCGCTCTGGCACATCCTGTTCGAGGAATCGCGCGACGGCATCGTCGTCCTCGACCAGGAGGGCCGCGTCTACGAGGCGAACCGCCGGTTCGCGACCATGCTCGGCTACACCCTGGAGGAGGTGCGCACCCTGCACGTGTGGGACTGGGACAACCAGTTCAGCGCCGAGGAATTGCGCGGCATGATCCGCCAGATCGACGGCACCGGCCACCACTTCGAGACGCAGCAGGTGCGCCGGGACGGCTCGGTCATCGACGTGGAACTGAGCAACAGCGCCACAATGTTCCGCGGGCAGAAGATGATCTTCTGCATCTGCCGCGACATCACCGAGCGCAAGAAGGCTGAGGCGCGCATCCACCTGCTGGCCACCACCGACAGCCTCACCGGCCTGCTCAACCGCGGCGAGTTCGGCCGCCGACTGGACCGCGAGATCGACCGGGCCCGGCGCTACGCCACGCCGCTGTCCCTGATCCTCTACGATCTCGACCACTTCAAGCGGGTGAACGACAGCTTCGGCCACCCGGCGGGCGACGAGGTGCTGCGCGAGACGAGCCGGCTGGTGCGGGAGAAGGTGCGCTGCGTGGACTGCGCCGCGCGCTGGGGCGGGGAAGAGTTCATCATCCTGCTGCCGCAGACCGGCCTGGAGGGCGCGACCAGCACCGCGGAAAAGCTGCGCCGGGCCATCGCCGACCTGCGCTTCGCCGCCATGCCGGCGGTGACCGCCAGTTTCGGAGTCACCCCCTTCGCCGCCGGGGACGATGCCTTCACCCTGGTCAAACGGGCCGACGAGGCCCTCTACCTGGCCAAGACCCGCGGCCGCAACCGGGTCGAGTGCAGGACGGCAGGGGTGCTGTAAAATTGGCGATGGAGAGAGAGCCAGCAACGGCGGGACCTGTCCTGACAGAGATTCCTGCCTGCCCCCTGCCGATGAAGTGGAGACCATCGACAGTCATGCACACACAGGTCGCCCCTGGGGGGAGATTTTGGTCGGCACGTCAGATACCGCGATTGTCGGGTCATTACCTCAACAGAAACTTTTCGCACAGGAAAAACCGGTGAACTGGAAAGAGGGATTGCGACAACCTGGCGTGCCGGCAGCACTGGGCGCGGCCCTGCTGTTCGGCGCGGGCACGCCGATGGCGAAACTGCTGCTGGAGGATGTGAGCCCATGGCTGCTCGCGGGCTTGCTGTATCTCGGCTCGGGCATCGGCCTGACCCTGTATCGCTGGCTGAGCCGCGCACCGGCTGTCCGCCTGCCGGTGCGCGAGCGGCCCTGGCTGGCCGGGGCGATTGTCGCTGGCGGCGTCCTTGCGCCTGTGTTGTTGATGGTGGGATTATCCGGCATGCCGGCCTCGGGAGCGTCGCTCCTGCTCAACGCGGAAGGCGTGTTTACCGCACTCCTGGCCTGGTGTGCCTTCAAGGAGAACTTCGACCGGCGCATCGCGTTTGGCATGGTGGCCATTGTCGCCGGGGCCACGGTCCTGAGTTGGCCGGGGGAAGCCCGTTTCGCCGGCACCTGGCCGGCACTGGCTGTCCTGGGGGCCTGCCTGGCCTGGGGCATCGACAACAATCTGACGCGCAGGGTGTCGCTGGCGGACGCGACCTGGATAGCGTCGGTGAAGGGCATGGCGGCCGGCTGCGTCAACCTGGTGTTGGCCTTCATCCTGGGTGCAGCCCTGCCCGCCTGGCCGAATCTTGCGGGCGCGCTGGTGGTTGGTTTTCTTGCCTACGGGGTCAGCCTGGCGCTGTTCGTGGTTGGCCTGCGCCACCTCGGCACTGCCCGCACCGGGGCGTACTTTTCCGTCGCGCCTTTCTTTGGTGCGGTACTCGCCGTGGCCATGGGCGAGAAGGTCACGGTGCCGCTCCTGGTGGCCGGGGGGCTGATGCTTGCAGGAATCTGGTTGCACCTGACAGAGCGCCACATGCACGAACACCTGCACGAGGTCATCGAGCACGACCACGAGCACGTCCACGACGCGCACCACCAGCATGCCCACGACACTCCGGTCGATCCGGGAACCAGGCACAACCATGACCATAGGCACGAACCCCAGGCGCACAGCCATGCCCATTTCCCGGACGTCCACCACCGACACGGCCATTGACCGGCAGGGAACTGCCGAAAACAGCGACTCACCGCGAGGAGTGCAGAATGCATATATGGGTCGATGCTGACGCCTGCCCCAGGGTCATCAAAGAAATTCTCTTCCGGGCCGCTGAACGTGATGGAATTGTCATGACTTTGGTGGCCAATCAGGCGATGGTCACACCGCGACTGAAGAATATCCGTTCATTGCGCGTCGCCGCTGGTTTTGACATGGCCGACAATGAAATTGTCCGGCGGTTGACTGCCGGTGATCTGGTCATCACCGCGGATATTCCCCTGGCCACGGAAGTCATTGCCAAGGGAGGCTTTGCCCTGAATCCCCGGGGAGAATTGTACACCCAAGACAATATCCGGAATACACGCAGCGTTCGTGACTTCATGGACAGCCTGCGGGCAGCGGGCGTGGAAACCGGCGGTCCCGCCGTGTTCAGCCAGAGAGACCGACAAAACTTCGCCAATCAGCTGGACCGCTTCCTCGCGACCCGGGTTCGTCGAGAAAAGAGGTAGAATTTTTACGAACCTGAGCGGAACGCAGCGAAGCGGGTTCTGCTTTTTCGATTGTACATGAGGTCTCTATCATGATTGCCTTTCTGCAGCAGTTCAGTCCTGTGACCCAAGCGCTTTTCGCGACCCTGTTCACCTATGGGGTGACCGCCGCCGGCGCCGGCCTGGTGTTCATGAACCGGGAGATCAATCAACGGCTCCTCGACGCCCTGCTCGGTTTTGCCGCCGGGGTGATGATCGCGGCCAGTTTCTGGTCGCTGCTGGCCCCCGGCATTGAGATGGCCGAGCAGATGGGCCACATTCCCTGGTTGACCGCCGCCATCGGCTTCATGGGCGGCGGCGTCTTTATGCGCCTGATCGACAGGATCCTGCCCCATCTCCACCCCGGCTTGGCCATGTCGCAAAGCGAGGGCATCAAAACCTCGTGGCAGCGCAGCACCCTGCTGGTGCTGGCCATCACCCTGCACAACATCCCCGAGGGCTTGGCCGTCGGCGTCGCCTTTGGCGCGGTGGCCGCCGATCTGCCTTCCGCATCCATGGGCGGGGCCATTGCCCTGGCCATTGGCATCGGGCTGCAGAATCTTCCCGAGGGTACGGCGGTGTCGATGCCGCTGCGACGGGAAGGCATGAGCCGGATGAAGAGCTTTCTGCTCGGTCAAGCCTCAGGGCTGGTGGAACCTTTCGCCGGCGTGCTTGGCGCCTTGTTTGTCCTCAGGATGCAGAACATCCTGCCCTATGCCCTCTGTTTTGCCGCCGGCGCGATGATCTTTGTTGTGGTCGAGGAACTCATTCCCGAATCCCAGCGCAACCCCGCCAATATCGACCTGGTCACCATGGCGACCCTGGCCGGCTTTGCCACCATGATGATCCTGGACGTCGCCTTGGCCTGACGCAACTCTTTCCGGGGAAATTTCGGGTACCACCTCAGCCGATATGAACAGGACGATACGTTGATCAAGGACAGTCAGGATATGAACGACGAGCGCAAGAACAGAGACGCCAAAGGCCTCTGGTGGAAACGGTTCTTCTATAACGTTACCGGAGCGGACTATGATTATGAAGTAGGCCCCAATTGGTATGCCTCGGTGATGGGCACCGGAATTATCGCCAACGCCGCGGCCTCCTTGCCGCTCTTCTCCAGGCATCTGGACGAGTTTGCCCTTGTTGTCTGGTGTCTCGCCTCCTCGATGCTGCTCGGTCTCCTGCTGGCAACGAGCGTTTTCCTGTTTCGACGGAAGAACGTCTGGGTCAGACATTTCCGGGACCCGATGATGGCGCAGTTCTACGGGGCTCCTCCCATGGCCGCGCTCACTGTTGCCGGCGGGGCCCTCCTGGTGGGCCACAATCTCGTCGGCTGGGACCTGGCCCTGGACATTGCCTGGTCTCTCTGGCTTATAGGCACGATCACGGGCTTCTGTTCAGCCGTCATCATACCGTACCGCCTCTTTACCATCTTCAAGGTCCGCCCTGACTCAGCGTTCGGGGGATGGCTCATGCCGGTCGTCCCTCCCATGGTGTCCGCCACCATCGGCGCCATGCTCGTTCCCTACACGCCCGTGGGCGTGCCGAGGCAAACGCTCTTTTATCTCTGCTTTTCCCAGTTCGGCCTGAGTCTGCTGGCCGCGCTCATCATTATTTCGATGATCTGGAGTCGGTTGGCGCATCACGGCACTTCCGGCACCTCGCGTGTTCCGACCTTGTGGATCGTGCTGGGACCACTGGGGCAATCCATGACCGCCGCCGGCATCCTGGGCACGGTTGCCAAGGGAGCTTTGCCGGCGGATCTGGCTCGCGGCTTTGAACTGTTTGCCGTGTTTTACAGTGTCCCCATTTTCGGGTTTGTGATCCTCTGGACCTGTTTCGCGATTCTTTTGACCCTGCGGGCCCACCACAGAAACATGAAGTTTGCCCTCACCTATTGGGCCTTTACCTTTCCGGTCGGCACCTGCGTCACCGGCACGGCGCAACTGGCGCATCATACCGGCCTGCCCCTGTTTGCCTGGGCCAGCGTCTCGTTTTATATAGGGCTGCTCGCCGCCTGGGTCCTGGCCGCCTTCGGCACCACCAGAGGCATGATAACGGGGCATCTTTTCCGGCCCCCTGCTGCGGCCACAAGTCCCATCATCTCGGTCAAAGAATATGACAACAGGTAGATAGGTCGGGATTTGGACACGGCAGGAACGGATGGAAAATTTTGATGTCCATATAAACCTGGCCCGAAGGGAAAATCCGCAGAGGATTGAATTGGGCAAACTGTCCCCGGAATCCCCGACAAAAAACCGGCCCAAAGAAAAACCTATCGAGTAATGAATCGGACGTACCGTCCCCTGAATTTCATGGGAGCCACGAAAGAACAATGATTGATAAAGACAAATTAACAACCTTTACCAAACGATGTTTAATTTTTGTTTTTATTTTAATATTTTTTGGAACGGCTGATATAACAACTGAATTTGAAAAATTTTTTTTGATAATATTCTTCACTATATTTTATAACATTAAATTTAAATTAAAAAAAATATCCAATATAAAAAACATACTTTTAAATAAATACCATGGTATAAACGCCCATACAAAAGAAAAAAATCAAACCAATACAAATTTAATAAAATTCAAAATAAATTAAACGATGATTATCTTCAAAAAGAAGAAAATTTTAAAATAAAAGAATTAAATAAAATTGAGAATGAAATAAAAAACAACTACCTTTCAAAAGAAGAAACTTTTGAAAAAATTAATAGACAAATAAAAATTTTTAACAAAAAATCAACAAATAAATGGGTGTTCGAAAATATTAACTTTGAAGATCTTGATTTTTCAAAAACAGATTTGAGTTATTCTTTGTTTAAAAATTGCAACTTCATTAAAATGAAATTTATTTCATGTAACCTTGAATCATCATCTTTTATAGGTTCATACATATCAGATTCAAATTTTTTCGGTTCTAACATGAAACATGCGGATTTTAGCGAATCTAATATTGTCAATTCTAAATTAGAAAAAGTTGACTTAACAATGGCAACTATTGCCGAATCAGAAATAATAGATTGCGTCATAAGTAACAGTATTTTAGAACTAATTAACCTCAGTGAACTCGATTTAAAGGGATTAGACTTTACAGGATCAGACCTTAGATTTGCGAACTTAACCAGATCAGATCTTTGTGGATCAAAATTATCTAATACTATTTTTACAAAAGCAAATATGTTAAAAATATGTTTGAACGGTGCAGACCTTAATGAGGCAGATATGAACAGTGCTAATCTCTGGGGAGCGGAACTCCACTCTGCTGATTTAAGCGAAGCTGATCTAAGCAGGGCCTGTCTTAGAGATACTGATTTGAGCAGTGCGTTTTTAAACAACTCTATTTTAAGATTTGCGGATCTTTCAGGAGCTGATCTAACTGGATCCGACCTAAGTGGAGCGGATTTAACCGGATCCAATTTTAGCGGAACTAATATAAACGGAACAATTTTTGAAAAAACAATGATGAATAATACTGTTCGCGACACACCACCATTAAATGATCCTTTTCTTCATGAAGAAGATAGGCCAGAAGCGCAAGATAAAAATACTTTTCCTTAAAAGTTCAAATCATCTAGTGGCCATCGACAAAGCTGATGGGTTGATAATATCAGTCTCACGCGTTCTCTGAAGGCCACTCACAACGAGGAAACTGGCCCCGTTTGTTGCCGGGGCCGTTCTGCTCTCCATGCTACTGGCCGATTTCGGGGCCGACGTAGTCTTGGAGGGATTCCGGTCCGGGGTTATGGACCGGCTCGGGCTCGGCTGGCAAGATCTGCAAGTTATCAATTCGCGGCTCAAGGAATTCCGAGGATAGTTTATCCATCCTTTTACGCCCGTCAGCAAACACGTGGCGTTTCAGATTGGCCGGTGACCTGTTTTTGGATTTTATTTGATCCTGAAAGGAGGATGGCTATGAAACTATCGAGTCAAATCATACCGATCAGTGCCCTGAAGGCCCATGCCGCGGAAATAGTGAGGCCACCTCTTTCGACAAACGGTGCCCCTCTGATCAATACCAAGTATGGCGAATCCAAGGTCGTACCGCAGGACATTGAAAGTCATGAGGGACCCCAGGAGACCACGGCTCTTCTGAAGATTCTCGCGCTCGGCACACGGCAGATCGAGGAAGACAGGGTTCAACTTGCCGGGGATGTCCTTCAGCGATTTCGCGACCGGGGCACGAGCAGCTGATACCCTTCAGATTTGCCAAGACAAGAGGCATTAGAAATCCGATGACAGCTTAGACATTTTAGAAAATTTCCAACTGTAGCGGCCTATTTTCCTCCCGGCCACTTCCACCCCACCACCGGCCAGCACCCCCCCGGCTGCTGGCCTTTCCCATGCAACCGGAACCGCACCTGCCATGCACCCACGCATCCGTTACGCCCCGCTCGCCGACAAGATCACCGACGCCCGCACCGCGGCCGAGCACATCGGCGACGGCACCAACCTGTTCATCTCCGGCTTCACCTCCGGCTATCCCAAGCTCATCCCGCGCGAGCTGGTGCGCCGGGCCGAGACAGGCGAACAGTTCAAGGTCAACCTGTTCGCCGGCGCCTCCATCGGCGTGGAATTCCGGCAACCGTCTATCTATCCTTGATGCCCGTCAGCGAATCTGTGGACTTTCAGATTGCAACCCGACCTATTTTAGGACTATATTCGGTCTTAAAAGGAGGGTGGTTATGAAGCTATCAACTCAGATCAAGCCAATCAGTTACCTGAAGGCCCATGCCGCGGAAATCGTGCGCACCCTGTCCGTGCAGGGTGAACCGCTGGTCATCACCCAGAATGGCGAAGCCAAGGTCGTGCTGCAGGACATCGAAAGTTATGAGCAAACTCAGGAGACCATGGCTCTCCTGAAGATTCTCGCGCTCGGCACGCGGCAGATCGAAGAAGGCAAGGTCCAACCCGCCGGGGATGTCGTTCAGCGACTCCGAGACCGGAGCACGAGCCGCTGATGACCTTCCAGGTACTGCTGACCGACGATGCGTCCCGGGATCTGGAAGAGCTGTACAACTACATCGAATCGCACGACGCGCCGGGAAAAGCAGCCTACGTGCTCGAGCAACTGGAGAAGGCCTTTTCCAGCCTCTGTGAAAACCCGGGCCGGGGAGCCTGGCCGAAGGAACTCCTGGCCGTCGGGCTTCGCGAGTACCGTGAGATTTTTTTCAAACCCTACCGCATCATCTACCGGGTCCTGGTCGAAAAAGTGTATGTGCTGGTGATTGCCGATGGCCGCCGCGACATGCAGACACTCCTGCAACGACGCCTGTTGCAGGCATAGCTCTCCAGTTTCCTGCACATTGCTCTGTGCGCCGAGCCGCAACTTCACTTGGATATTCACTGTCCCCGCCACTCCGGAACTCCCAGTAAACAAAACGTTAAGAGGAAGTCATGTCGATCCCTGAAACACTGCTGGAAATCATGAAAAAAGATGGCGTCGTTGCCATTGCGACCCTGGGAAAGGATGGGCCGCATCTGGTGAACACCTGGAACAGCTACCTCAGAATATCAGCGGACGGACGGTTGTTCATTCCTGCGGGGTACATGCATAAGACAGAAGCCAATATAGCCCACGATCCCAACGTGCTCATCACCCTTGGCAGCAGCAAGGTCAAGGGGTTGCACGGGGCAGGCGCCGGATTTTTGATCAAGGGCAAGGCGACCTTTATAACCTCCGGGCCTGATTATGATTTTATGAAAGCAAAGTTCAGTTGGCTGCGAGCCACCCTGGCCGTTAGCATCGATTCCGCCACGCAAACCTGGTGAAAGCGGGAGGGCAGAGCAGGAGGCCGAGGAGCGGTCCAGGACCGGAGTTTGCCTGGCGCCTCGTCCCACACGACTGCCACGTGTCCACCTGCGGTACCGCCGTGCACACCGAACCGCCACTCGAAGTTCCTCGTGCGGGCGGTGCGCTGCCGGTCGATGTCGAACCTCACAACCTCTGGATCAAGACCATGGGAAAAATTATTTCACTGAACATCAGTCGGGAAAAGGGCGTCAACAAGGAACCGGTGGAGAGCATTGCCCTCAAGGTCGACCACGGCATGGTCGGCGACGCCCACGCCGGTGACTGGCACCGCCAGGTCAGCCTGCTGGCTGAGGAATCGATCGATTTCATGCGGGCCAAGGGGTTGGAACTGGAACCCGGCGCCTTTGCCGAAAACATCACAACCGAGGGGCTCGAATTGGCCAAACTGCCGCTCGGCACCCGGCTGGGCAACGGTCAGGTGGTGCTGGAGGTGACCCAGATCGGCAAGAAATGCCACCACGGTTGCGCCATCTTCAAGCAGGTGGGCGATTGCATCATGCCGCGCGAGGGCATCTTCACCAAGGTGATCGTGCCCGGCACCCTGCGCCGGGGGGACAGCCTGGATATCCTGCCGTGAAAGATACCGAGACCTGCACGCACTGCGGCACCTGCTGCCGCCAGGGCGACCTGGCCCTGCATGGCAGAGTTCCGGTGAGAGTCTACGTATCCTAGCGGAATTATAGCTGGAGCGCTCCCTCTCCCGGCCGGCACACCCCACCACACAATCGGCCAGCAGCCCCACGGCTGCTGGCCTTTCCCATGCAACCGGAACCGACCCTCATGCACCCACGCATCCGTTACGCCCCGCTCGCCGACAAGATCACCGACGCCCGCACCGCGGCCGAGCACATCGGTGACGGCACCAATCTGTTCATCTCCGGTTTCACCTCCGGCTATCCCAAGCTCATCCCGCGCGAACTGGTGCGGCGGGCCAAGGCGGGCGAGCAGTTCAAGGTCAACCTGTTCGCCGGCGCCTCCACCGGCGAGTCGGTGGACGGTATCCTCGCCCGGGCCGGGCTGGTCAACTGGCGGCGGCCCTACATGAGCGACCGCACCATGCGCGCCCGCATCAACGCGGGCGAGATCCGCTTCAAGGACGACCACCTGTCCACGCTCTCCGCCCAGGTGCGCAGCGGCAGCTGGGGCACGGTGGACGTGGCCGTGGTCGAGGCGGTGGCCATCACCGAGCACGGCCATCTCATCCCGACCATGTCCGTCGGCAACACCCCCACCTACGTGCAGCGGGCGCACAAGATCATCATCGAGATCTCGCCGTTTTCCGAGAACTTGTACGGCATCCACGACATCTTCATCCCCGAGGACCCGCCCTACCGCATGCCGATCCCGATCTACCGGGCCGCGGACCGCATCGGCAAACCGTTCATCGACATGGACCCGAACCGGGTGGTCGGCATCCTCTTCAGCGAGGACGAGGACAGCTGCGCCGTGTTCACCGAGCCGGACGAGGTCGCCCGGCGGATCGCCGCCCACATCCTCGATTTTGTCCGCCATGAGATCGCAAAAAGGGCGGCTGCCGGCCGGGCTGCCCTGGCAGGCCGGGGTCGGCGATGTGGCCAACGCGGTGCTCGGCGGCTTTGTCGAGGACGACTTTTTCCAGACCATCGACATCTATTCTGAGGTCCTGCAGGACTCGGTGCTCGACCTGATCGACCTGGGCAAGGTGCGCAACGCCTCGGGCTCGGCCATGACCCTGTCGCACAAGGCGCGCACCCGCTTCTTCAACGAACTCTATCGTTACCAGCGAAAAAATCGTGCTGCGGCCGGTGGAAATCTCCAACTCGCCCGAGGTCATCCGCCGCCTGGGAGTCATCGCCATCAACACCGCCATCGAGGTGGACATCTACGGCCATGTCAACTCCACCCATGTCATGGGCTCACAGCTGATGAACGGCATCGGCGGCTCGGGCGATTTTCTCCGCAACGGCGCCATCTCCTTCATCGTCACCCCGAGCACGGCCAAGGACGGCAAGATCTCGTCGATCGTGCCCATGGTCACCCATGTGGACCACAACGAACACTCGGTGGATGTGATCGTCACCGAGCACGGCCTGGTCGACACCCGGCCGCTCACCCCGCGCCAGGTGGCCGAGCAGGTTATCAGCAAATGCGCCCATCCGGACTACCGCGATCTGCTGCGCGACTACTACGACCGCGCGGTGCCGCACCGTGGGCGGCCACGAGCCGCACCTCCTGGGCGAGGTCTTCCGCCTGCACGAGCGGTTCATGACCGAGCGGCCACATGCGCGCAACCCCTTGACCCGGGCGGCCGGAAAGCGCCACCGCCCGGGCGCGTTCCTGTTGCCAACGGGCCGGAGACCGACTATGGTGCGAGCCGCTCCGGCCGGGTCATAAACCCCTGCCGGCGCGGTCGTCCATCCCGCCGTTTCGCCACGTTCCGGTCACCCTTTGTCAGCCCCCGCCCAGGTACCCGTTGCCCATGTTCCCCCTGCGTCCCAGTTCGGCCCCCACGAGAAAAAAGAAGAAACAGCCCCTGCTTTTCACCGCCACCTGCGGCGCCGGCCTGGAGCCGCTGGTCGCCGAGGAGATCACCGGGTTCGGCGGCGAGGATATCACCACCAGCTTCGGCGCGGTCCACTGGACCGGCACCCTGGAGAGCGGCTACCGGGCCTGCCTCTGGTCCCGGTTCGCCTCGCGCATCCTGCTCGAACTGGCCCACTTCGACGCGCCGGACACGGACACCCTCTACGCCCGCTGCGGCGAGGTCCTGTGGGACGACCATTTCCACTGGAAATCGACCTTCGCGGTGCACGCCACCCTGGTCAACGCGACCATCACCCACAGCCAGTTCGCCGCCCTGCGGGTCAAGGACGCCATCGCCGACCAGTTCCGCAAGCGTTTCGGCAAGCGGCCCGACGTGGACACCTTCAACCCGGACATCCGCATCAACCTGCACGTCGAGGGCACGGCCGCCTCGCTCGCCCTGGATCTGTCCGGCGACAGCCTGCACCGCCGCGGCTACCGCACCGGCGCGGGCGAGGCGCCGCTCAAGGAGAGCCTGGCCGCGGCCATTGTCCGCCTGTCCGGCTGGCCCGAGCGGGCCGGCGAGGAACCCATCCTGCTCGACCCGATGTGCGGCAGCGGCACCCTGCTCATCGAGGCGGCGCTCATGCTCAGCGACTCGGCCCCGGGCCTGTTGCGCAAGAAGTTCGGTTTCATGGCCTGGCACAAGCACGACCCGCAGCTGTGGGAGCGGCTCACCGCCGAGGCCCTGCAGCGCGAGGAGCGCGGTCTGCCCGAGCCCTGGCCGCAGTTCATCGGCTACGACGCCGACCCCAAGGTGGTCGCCCAGGCGCGCAAGAACGTGATCGCCGCCGGCCTGCGCGAGATGATCGTCATCCGCCAGGGGCAGCTGGCCCGGGTGGAGAGCCCGGGCGAGCGCGGTTGTGTGCTCACCAACCCGCCCTACGGCGAGCGGTTGTCCGAGCGGGAGGCGGTCAAATACCTCTACCGCTGCCTCGGCCGCACCTTCCGCGCCCGCTTCAGCGGCTGGACGCTGGGCTTCTTCACCGCCAACCCGGACCTGGCCGAGATGACCGGCATGACCTGGACCCAGCGCCACCGGCTGTTCAACGGGCCGCTCAAGTGCCAGCTGCTCGTGGGCAGCGAGGGCCAGCGGGACGAGCGGCCGGTGCACACCTGGACCCCGGTCGCGCCTGAACCGGGCAGCCCGGGCGAGGACCTGGCCAACCGGCTGCTGAAGAACTGCGCCGCCCTGCTGCCCTGGGCCGAGCGCGAGGGCGTGCAGTGTTTTCGCATCTACGACGGCGACATGCCGGAATACAACCTGGCCGTGGATCTCTACGAGGAATGGATCCACGTGCAGGAGTACGCGCCGCCGCCCACGGTGGACGCGGCCAAGGCGGAGCAGCGGTTCAGCCTGGCCCTGCAGGTGATCCGCACGGTGTTCGACGCGCCGCGCAGCCGCCTGTTCATCAAGACCCGGCAGCGCCAGAAAGGTCCCCAGCAGTACCAGAAAAAAGGGGGAAGCGACAGGAAACCGGCCGGCGAGAAGAAGCCGGCGGCGAGCGGCACGCTCTACGAGGTGCGTGAGGGCAACGGCCGTTTTCTCGTCAACTTCACCGACTACCTGGACACCGGCCTGTTCCTCGACCATCGGCTCACCCGGGCGCGGATCGGCGGGCTTGCCGAGGGCCGGACCTTCCTCAACCTGTTCGGCTACACCGGCTCGGCCACGGTCTACGCCGCCCTGGGCGGGGCCGCCGCCACCACCACCGTGGACGTGAGCGAGACCTACCTCACCCGCGCCCAGGCCAACCTGGCATTGAACGGCTTCGGCGGCCCGCTGCACCAGACGGTCGAGGCCGACTGTCTGGACTGGCTGCAGCGCTCGCAGGAGCGCTACGGCCTGATCTTTCTCGATCCGCCGACCTTTTCCAACGCCCGCCACCAGAAGCGGACCTTCGACGTCCAGAAGGACCACCCGGACCTGCTCCGCCAGGCCATGCGGCACCTGGCGCGATCGGGCGTGCTCGTCTTCTCGAACAACTACCGCAAGTTCAAGCTGGACGAGGCCCTCACCCGGGAATTCAACGTGCGCGAGATCACCGACGAGACCATCCCGCCGGATTTCCAGCGCAACCGCCGCATCCACCGCGCTTGGGAGTTCCGCCACCTGGAGGCCCAGCCATGACCACGAACCCGGCCGAGGAACTGGTCGAGATCGTCGATACGGACAACCGGCCCATCGGCGCGCTCACCCGGCGGCTCATGCGCGAGCAGGGGCTCATCCACCGGGCCGCCTACATCCTCGTGTTCAATGACGGCGGGCGAATTGTTTCTGCAGAAGCGGACCCTGACCAAGGACATCTACCCCGGCTACTGGGACATGGCCGCGGGCGGGGTGGTGCTCGCCGGGGAGAGCTACGAGGCGGCGGCGCGGCGGGAGCTGCAGGAGGAATTGGGCATCGACGCGCGGTTGCGCCACCTCTGCGACCAGTACTACGAGGAACCGGGCAACCGGGTCTGGGGCCGCATCTTCACCTGCACCCACAACGGGCCCTTCACCCTGCAGGCCTCCGAGATCGACGCGGGCCGGTTCGTGGCCCCGCACCTCATCGAAGCGCTCAACGAGGTCGAGCCGGTGACCCCGGACGGGCTCGCCCTGCTGCCCCGTTTCCTGTAAGTCACGGACGTTTCCCGCTTGGTCGCAGCATGGTGTTGGCCTATACTGAAAGCATAAACCGAAAGTAAGCGCCAATCCGTCCTCTCTTCCCCCCTGCCCCATGTACGTCCACATCGCCCGGCAGCCGATCTTCAACGTCCACAAACAGCTGTTCGCCTATGAACTGCTCTTCCGCCAGACCCTGGGGCTGAAGCTCGGGGAACTGAGCGGCGAGCGGGCCACCAGCAGCCTGCTGTCCACCTCCTTCCTCACCGAGGACATCGACCGCATCGCCGGCAACCACCCCTGTTTCGTCAATTTCACCGCGGACCTGCTCGTCCGCGGGCTGCCCGGCGCCTTCCCGAGCGACCGGATCATCGTCGAGGTGCTCGAGGACGTACGGCCCACGCCCGAGGTGATCGAGGCCTGCCGGAACCTGTGCGACCGGGGCTACCTGCTCGCCCTCGACGATTTCGTCTACGACGACGCCCTGCTCCCGCTCATCGAGCTGGCAGGCATCATCAAGATCGACTACCGGCTCACCCCGGCCGCGGAGATCGAGCGGCTCATCGGCCGGCTGGCGCCCGTACCAGCTCAAATTCCTGGCCGAAAAGATCGAGACCTACCAGGAGTTCGAACACGCCCGCGACCTCGGCTGCCACTACTTCCAGGGCTACTTCTTCGCCCGGCCGCAGTCCATCCGCCTGCGCGAGGTGAGCAGCCTCAAGGTCAGCCAGATCCGCCTGCTGGCCGAGATCAACCGGCCGGCGCTCTCCGCCGCCAAGCTGGAGCAGATCATCTCCGCGGACGTGGCCATCGCCTACAAGCTGCTGCGCTTCATCAACTCGGCCTATTTTTCGCTGGTGCGCAAGGTGGCATCGATTCGGAGGGCGATCATCTATCTCGGCGAAACCGAGGTGCGCCGCTTCGTCATGCTGGTGATCGTCTCCAACCTGGCCGCGGACAAGCCCGAGGAACTGCTGCGCCTGTCCGTGGTCCGGGCCCGGTTCTGCGAGCTGCTCGCCACCCGCGGCACCTATGCGGCGCACAGTGCGGAATTGTTCCTTGTCGGGCTGTTCTCCCTGCTCGACGCCATCCTCGACGCGCCCCTGGAGGCGACCATGGCCGCCCTCCCCATCGCTGCCGAGGTCAAGGAGGCGATTGTCGGCCGCACCGGGCCGCTCGCCTTTTTCCTCGAGGCGGTGGTCGCCTGGGAGGAGGCGCGGGCGGAAGACTGTCCGCCGCACTGGCAGCGCATGGGGGTGGACGGGGCAGAGGTGGCCGAACTCTACCTGGAGGCGATCCGCTTCGCCGCGCTCATCGACTGAGCGGCGTACGGGCGGTTCAGTTCGGCAGTGCCACCAGGAGGGTGTCGCCGTCCCGGCTGAAACGGGTGGTGTTGCCGGGGATATCCCCGGACCATTGGACGACGCTTGCGAGGATGTGGTCGGCGAAGGGGCCCCGGGCGAGCTGGGGCTTGAAGGGGGTGGGCTTGAGTACTTTGCCGCCGTCGAGGACCAGCGGTTCGAGGTTGTTCACGTAGAGCGGGGTGATGCGGGCCGTCACCGGCCGGCTGCCGCGAAAGCTGATGGTCGGCAGCATGCCGAACAGTTTCGCCCCGGTGCGGCGGTGGCGCACGGTCTTGGAGGCGAGCGAGTAGTTGCCGAGCGAATAGAAGATGAGTCCGCCACGGTGGGCCTCGATCCCCTGGAGCACGTGCGGGTGGTGGCCGAGCACCACCGTGGCCCCGGCCTCGATCAGCCGGCGGTAGCCGCGCACCAGCTCGGGCGGCGGGCGGTGTTCGTACTCCACCCCCTTGTGCACGGAGACGAGGATGATATCGGCCTTTTTCGCCGCCTCACGCACCGCCGCCACGGCCGCCCCCTCCTCGAAGCGGGTCACGCCGGCATCGTTGCCCAGGACGAGGAAGGCGATGCGCTGCGGGTGGCCCGGCACCCGGAAATGGACCGCACCGCGGCGGCTGCCGGCCCCGGCCCAGTGAAGCGGGCCTGTGGCTGCGTCCAGCCGGCGCAGGTGCGCCTCGGTGTCGGCGATCCCCGGCGCACCGGCATCGGCCATGTGGTTGTTGGCCAGCGAAAACAGGTTGAAACCGGCCCGCACCATCTCGTCGAGCGAGGCGGCCGGCGCGTTGAAGGCGTACATCTTCTCCAGCACCGGTGACCGCTCGGTTATGGGCGTCTCCAGGTTGACGAAGTTCAGGTCGCCGCGGGCCAGGATCGGCCGGACCGCCTCGTGCACCCGGTAGCCCAGCCCGGCCAGGTCTTCCCGGTAGTGCTGCACCGGGTGGGCGCAGTCGCCGGCCGCGTTCACCACCAGCAGATCCTCTCCCCCTCGGGTCTCACCGGCCCGGGCTCGACCACCGCCCGCCAGCAGGCAGACGGCCCAGGCAAGTACCAGCACGGCCGTCAGGATGGCCGTTCGCTGCATCGCCCCTCTCCTCACAACCGCTCCCGGCCGTCCCACAGATCGAACAGGCGCTGGATGCCGCCCGTGGCCAGGACGGCCATGGCCGTGAACTGCTCGGGCCGGAAGGGTGCGCCCTCGGCCGTGGTCTGCACCTCGATCCAGCGACCGTCCCCGCTCATGACGAAGTTCGCGTCCACGTCCGCGCCCGAGTCCTCGCGGTAATCGAGGTCGAGCAGCGGCCGGCCGTCGACCACGCCGACACTCACCGCGGCCACCGGCAGGATCGCCGGCAGGGCGTCCAGCTGGCCGCGCTCCACCATGCGGCCGAGCGCCTGGCGCACCGCCAGGGCGCCGCCGGTGATCGAGGCGCAGCGGGTGCCGCCGTCGGCGTTAAGCACGTCGCAGTCCACCCGCAGGGTGCGCTCGCCGAGTGCGCCGAGATCGACCAGCATGCGCAGGGAGCGGCCGATGAGCCGCTGGATCTCCAGGCTGCGCGCCGACGGTCCGCTCACCGCCTCGCGCCGGCCGCGGCTGTGGGTGGCGCAGGGGAGCATGCCGTACTCGGCGGTGATCCAGCCGCGGCCCGTGCCCCGACACCAGGCCGGTGGCCGCTCCTCGACCGTGACCCCGCAGAGCACGTGGGTGCGGCCCATCCTGATGAGCACCGAACCGTCGGCGTTGGGCTGGGCATCGTATTCCAGGGAGACCGGCCGCAGGGTGTCGGCGGGGCGGTTGTCAGCGCGCATGAACATTCCTCGTGCAGAAGGGAAAAACGGTGATCGTGCGGCGGCCCGCAGGGCCTAGAGCACAATCAGGGTGATGCCGGGGTTGGCCCGGTTGAGATCGCGGTGCGCGCTCAGAAAGGGAAAACGGCGGAGCAGCTGACGACCGCGGCCGGAGCGGTTCTCGAACCCCTCACCCGGCACCACCTCGCGCACCCGGCCGGTGTGGCGGAGGAACTCGAGCCGGCGCAGCACCGCGGTCTTGATGGCGCCGCCCTCGCCGCTCGAGCCGTAACCGTGGATGAGGGTGAGCACACGGATGCCCAGGAGCGCGGCCAGGGCGATCTCCTTGTCCAGCCGGTCCAGGGCCTGCGCCACCGGCGGCAGCCCCCGCTCCAGGTTGACCTCGCGGTGCGACGGGCCGCCGCCCGATACGGCCGTGGCGGCCCGCTCGGCCCCGCAGAACGGGCACTGCCCCACGCCGGGGTCGATCTCGTTGCCGCAGACCGCGCAGACCGCCTCTGCCATCACATCGCTCCGCCGCTCGCCGATCCGGGCCGCGGCCGGTCAGCGCCGGCGCACCTCGATCACCTCGGGCATCTGCAGCAGGTGCTGCTGCAGCAGCTGGAGGTGCTGGAGGTCGACCACCTCGAGGAGCACCTCGAGTTCGGCCCTGTTCTCCGCAGTGGTGCGGGCATTCAGCTCGACGATATTGGCGTCGTCGGCGCTGATCGTGCTGCTGATGTCGGCGAGCAGACTCTTGCGGTTTTCCGCCCAGATGAGCAGCGCCGCGCGGTGGCTGGCCTGGGACGCGCCCGACCAGTTGACCTCGATCCAGCGGCTCGGGTCGGTGGCCAGCAGGTTGATGCAGTCGGCCTTGTGGATGGATACCCCCGAACCGGTGGTGATGAAGCCGATGATCGCATCACCCGGCACCGGGTGACAGCACTGGCTGATCTTGATGAGCAGTCCCTCGACGCCGTCGCTCTACCATTGAACTACGCTCACCATAAAATAATGATCGCTCATTATAAATCAAAATTATTTTAGAAGTTCATTTTGTCAACAAATCTTTTATCGTTTTATTTCCTTAATTTATTATTATTAAATTTGACCGAAATGTAAATAGAGAGATTACTGATATTTCTCAAAAAAAAACATTGAATTATTCCTAGCATATAGATTATAATGTAGGCGCTGGAGGAAGTATGAACATTTCTGAAAGAAAGTTTAAAGATTATCAGATATTCGACGTTTCAGGGAATATTCCTTTTGAAGAAACCCAGAATATGGAAAACTTTATATATACGACATTGCACCTGAACTCAAAAAAGTAGTAATTAATCTGGCAGATGTTCCTTATCTTAACAGTTCGGCATTGGGTTCACTGGTAAGAATTCTGCAAACGTTAAAGAATAATGGTACAGTATTATATATTATGAATATAAATAAAGACATATCAAATCTTTTCGTAATAACCGGAGTAAATAAATATTTTCAGTTTATTACGGACGAAAATGCCCTCTAGTATAAGTTAAAGAAGCGAACCTCTTGTAACCTTTTCACCGAATTTTTTTTTCATATTATCCAGAATTTCTTCCGAAGATGGATGCTTTTTGCCTCATCACAATAAAATGGCAAAAGAAGTTCTTCATCCTCAACATCAAAATTAGACAGACCACAGCCCAATCAATCGTATTTTTGTTCCTTTTTCATAATAATTATGAAAAAGCTCCAAACCTGTTGGAATTAATTTTTTTATAATCATTCGTTCCTTTTCGAAATGTAAATGATCTGGTTATACTGGTAAAATCGGAATGCCTAATTTGAGAGTAGACGGTTCTGGCTTTTATTGATTTATTTCGTAAATATCTTGAAATTGTATCTGCAATTGCCCTCAGTCTATTTTCAAGTTCTATAATATCATCTGTATCATATCGGTAGGTATGCTCCTCACTGATTGATTTTCTCTGCATGTTCGGCTCATTACGACTTCACGATTGTCTATACCGTTAGCCAACTCCCATAAGCTGGATTCCGTTTTTACCAAGTATTGAACAAAATTCTTCTTTTGTCGTGAAGCAATATCTGCAATTTTAAAGAACCCTAGTGAATTGAGATGTTTTACTGTTTTTTCACCCGCACCCCATAATTTTGATATATTCAGTTTTGCCAGAAATTCGGACTCTTTACCGAGGGAGACAGACGGTCACACCATTCGGTTTATTTATATCCGATGCAATTTTTGCTACGGATTTGTTTGAAGCGACTCCAATCGAAACTGTGATACCAAGTTCACGAAAATACTTCGCTTTGAAGCTTGTAGGCTGCAGCCAATATCACCGCCAAAAAGTTTTGCGGTTTTTGTCATATCAAGAAAAGCCTCATCAATACTTATCTGTTCGATGTCAGGAGTGATAACGTTCAAAGATTTCCATTACCTTATCGGGAATACGATCGAATACTTATGCATATCAGGGAGCAGATATACTCCATGTAGGACAAAGCTTATATGCCTGAGATATTGGTTGAGCTGAACGAATACCGAATTTACGCGCCTCGTATGACGCAGCGCTGACTACACCGCGCCCCTTCCCACCTTCCGGGTCTGAACCAATGATTACAGGCTTCCCTTTAAGCTCCGGATTGCAAACCTGTTCCACAGACGCGAAAAAAGCGTCCATGTCCGCATGAAAAATTATTCTTGACATGGTTAACATTTGTATAGTATTTTCAATTTTTGTCAAGCAAGTTTGCAGTTTTGAATTCTCTTGACACAGGCAGCGTGTGTAATAAAAAAATAATTCGAGGTTAATATATGAATTTAAAATCATTGTTTATTAAAATACTAATCGGCAGTTTTTCTTATTTTAGGAATTGGAATCTATTTTAAATATTTTTTCAATTATGAACAGCGCAACAAAATCAAACGCGAAATTGAAACGATAACCGGACAAAATCTTGTTGTAACTGTTTTTGATATGAACGGTAAAATTGTAAAACGCTGGACTGGAGTTCAAAAGATAACATCGTCACCCGGTGCTACTCCGTATTCTTATTTCTACACAAAAGATAATAAATACGTTCAGCTTCCAAATTCAGTATGGTTTTTAGCCGAAGAGGAGTAATTGCTTAATTCATCTGTTACTCTGTTAAAGGGTGTCGGCGTTAAACGCGCGGAGGTTCTGTGCTTCTGAAGCTAATATTCACAACAATAGAAGATCTTCTTTATTATCGTCCGCGTAAGATACATTGATCGTTCCTCCAGAATGGATATTATCGACGCGGACGTCGATGAGACTATCACTGTTTACGGAAAGATTCGTTCTTCAACAATTGTACCTGCATCGCGTCCGTTTTTTAGAAGTTGAGATTACTGACGGTACGGCTGTTCTTTCGGGAATTTTTTTTGGCGGGGTTAATTACTTTCACAAGCTATTTGTTCCTGGTGAATCTGTTTTATTTTCGGGGAAGATTACAATTCGAAATAAACGCAGGCAGATGGTTCATCCTGAATTTGATTTTATCGATGATGAGTCTGATACAGGAATTAATACAGGAAGAATTGTCCCTGTTTACAGGTCGAATGAAATTCTGTAAAAACGCAGGATTCACTTCGAGAGGCTTTCGAAAAATTATTTATGAAGCGTTAGAAAGATTTATTGACAAGGTAAATGACCCTTTCAGTCCTGAAATACTTGATAGTTTATCCCTACTCCCGCTTAAAAATGCAATTCGTCTTTTACATTTTCCAGAATCAACCGAAGACAGCACAAAAGCCATTCGTCGATTAGCTTTTAATGAATTATATCTTGTTATGTATTTCATTTCATTACAAAAAAAATCAATCGTACTAAAAAGCTTTCCAATAAGCCTTTATTAAATAACTTACTATTTGATAAAATTATCAAGCAACTTCCCTTCAAGCTTACAGCCGACCAAGAAAAATCAATTAATGATATTATTGCTGATATTACATCAGGCTTTATTATGAACCGATTACTTCAGGGAGACGTTGGCTCGGGAAAGACTGTAATTGCGGCACTCAGCGCTTATGTTATTCATCTTTGTTCAGGTCAAAGCGCAATTATGGCGCCAACTGAAATACTTGCATCCCAGCATTTTAATACATTTTCCAGACTTCTTTCAGATTCTGTAAAAATTGAGCTGCTAACATCATCTACATTAAAAAAGAAAAGAATTGAGATACTCGATAATCTTAAAAATGGATCTATTCACATAATTATTGGCACTCATTCATTAATTCAAGACGATGTATTTTATAAAGATCTTCGTTTGGTCGTCATTGATGAACAGCAGCGATTTGGCGTCACCCAACGTTCAACTCTTTTTGAAAAAGGGAATAATCCTCATATTCTCGTAATGACAGCTACGCCAATTCCGCGTTCACTTGCGCTAACGCTATACGGTGATCTGGACGTTTCATACATCAAAACCAAACCTAAAGATAGAATAGATATAAAGACAATTTCATTTCGCGAATCAAAGATTAAAGGCGTATATAATTCAATTTTCAAATATGTTAACGAAGGCAAACAATGTTATATAGTATTACCATTGATAGAAGAGTCGGAAAAATCTGATTTAAAATCTGCAATTGAGCTTTATAATAAACTTTCTCAGGATATATTCCCGGAAATACAAATTGGATTATTGCATGGACGCTTAAAGCAAAAAGAAAAAGACGAAACAATGAATAAGTTTTCCTCAAATGAAATTAAAATTCTTGTCACAACTACCGTTGTTGAAGTTGGTGTTGATGTTCCAAATGCAACAATAATGGTTATTTATCATGCCGAACGTTTTGGCCTTTCTCAACTTCATCAATTAAGAGGACGTGTTGGACGCGGCAGGGAACAGTCATACTGTATTCTTATTTATCCAGATATTATTTCTAAAATTAGTATGGAACGTATTAAGATTCTCGAAAGTTCATCAGATGGATTTCACATAGCTGAAAAAGACCTTGAGCTTAGAGGCGCCGGTGATCTTTTAGGTTCTAACAGTCAGGTTTACTGATGGCTTTGAATTTGCGGATATTTCCAAAAATCTAGCTTTTATTGAACAAATAAAAGATCTTGCCCACATGATGTGGAAAAGCATTATTCAGGCGATAAACAGGATTTAAACACAAAAACATTACTGTATGAATTTCAGAAAAAAGGTTTTCGTACAAAAAATGTTTATTCTATAATTGCCTGAACTACTTGAATATTGACTTATCAACAAATCGTAAATATACATATATATTATTAATACCGAAAAGCTCGTCTGCTTTTTCATAAGTAATTCCTGCCTGTTTAATTCCTTACCAGTTTGTTGACGATAATGTTGAACTGCTGCATCCACCTTTTTCATGGCCTTTTTCAATTCATTCTCATAGTATTGAGCAATATACTGTTTAATATCATGATATTCTTTTATTTGATCAAAAGGAAGGTTTAAGGAATTAATATTTGATTCATACCATTTTAAAACCTGAACTTTGATAAATTCTTCAGGAATATTTTGAGATTTTACTTTCATCAACATATTTGTAACATAACGCAATTTTAGTTTTTTCAAAAATTGCTTTTAATAATCGAAAAACTGTCAGCGGGCCTAAATGGTAAATAAAAAGTTTTGTTTTATCGGGAGAAAGTTGGAAAAAATCTTCAATTTCCTGCATTTTTGAAACTATATATTTGAATAAAAACTCTTCAAAATGCTCGGTTATCGTAGAACGTTTTTCGCGTTGATAATGAATAATTGCTCTTTTAACGTAACCATTCACAAGTGCTTGATCCTTAAGCGAATCCAGGAAATATACAGTTGATGAAAGATCCTGAACATTTTTATCATAAATATTTTTTTTAATATTTAATAATATAAGGTTCTCGAGTATTCCAGCTGCTGTTACCCTTGACATTATAACCGAAAAATTTCGAGAGATCAAGAAGCGTTTGTTTGTGATCAAACGGTTGAATTTCGTTTTTCGGTTCATCAATTGGTATTTCCGCCATAACAGAAGGAATGAAGTTATTTTTTGAAACGTTCAATGGAGTTTCATCTAAAATATTATCAAGTTCATCTAACTGCGTGGAAGTTGTTTTATTAGGTGCAGTATTAAAAATAGACTTATAATCATATTTGATCGTTTCACGATAATAAATTTTATTATTGATATCTTTTTCGAGTACATCGGATTCGTCATCAGGAATGCCAAGAACTACCGCGACAAACAAGACAAAATGATTTGTCTTTCACAAACTTAAGCGTTTCCGCTGTTAGAGATAATAGATCCTGATAAACGCCATCCCTTCTTTTACTAAATTAAATACTGAAAGACTTGCCTGAAATTCCATCCAGACTTTTCGAAATTTTGAATTATACTCTCGTGTTTTTAAAAATATTTCTTTTATAGTTAAAAAATCTATTTTCTGCTGCGTCATTTCATCATTGGAAAAATATCCGTGAAAATCATTTTTGGATTTTTTTGCAAGAATGTTGATATTTGATTTTGTTACAAATTCATTATATAACTGTTCAATATTTTCAACATATTTCAAAAGAGATACTTATACTTTTTCATAATCTCGGCGACTGATGTTGGTAAAGCCGGATCATTTATTTTTGATTTAAGTTTGATTGCAGTCATAAAATGAAGTTCAAATGTATCGAGATAATCCTTTTGGAAAATTTGAACTTCCGGA
>CAVWHP010000030.1:0-14856 GCA_963754825.1 uncultured delta proteobacterium
GTATCGCCGTAGCTGCGGTTGACCCCGCCGGAGAGGCTGTCCCGTTGCACCTGCTGCCAGAGCATGCCCCAGTTGCTGTCGCTGCCGAGGCTGTGGGCCGCGCCGACCACCTTCTGACGCACGGCCATGGCCCCCACCCGCACCGGATCGAGGCCATGCACCGAGGCCTGGGTGGTGGTGTGGTGGCCGGCGCTGTCCACCGCATAGGCGGCCTTGCCCGCGGCCAGGGTATCCTCCCGGGTGCCGGCGCCGCCGGCCCCGAGCAGGATGACGCTGGACGAACCATCCGCGTTGACCCGCTCCGCCCGTGAACGGGTAATGCTGCCGTCCGGCCCGGTGGCGACACTCACCGGCCCGCTGGCCGTGCCCACCTGCTGGTTGGCCGAGGCCATCATGGTGGCGAACTCGCCCTGGGAGGCGCCTGCCGGCACCTCGCCGGACTGCTGCAGGCTGGCGCGGGCGTTCATGGCCGCGGTGTGGCTGCCCACGGATTTGTGCAGGTTCCAGGCCGAAGCCGCGGCCAGGTTGGCGAACCGGTGCTCGGCCATGCCGTCCAAGAGGCCTGCGGCGCGGACCTGCTGCTGCATCGCCCCGGAGAGGCCCTCCGGGGTGAGCAGCCCGCCGGCATGACTGCCCGCGCCCTGGACAATGGCGCTCAGGTTGCCGGCGAGCATGGCCAGGGCATGGCCGCCGAACCGGATGAGCATCATCGAGAACAGGCTGGCGAGCATGATGCCGGCGGAGCGGATCACCCCGAACATGGCCAGCATCTTGGTCGAGACCGAGGGCAAGGCGGCCAGGGCATAGACCCCCAGGCTCGACTGGCGCACCTCCTCGAACCCGCGCGCGGCATAGTCCATGGCCGCGCCGTGGATCACCGCGTCGGTCACCCCCCAGGTGGAGAGGAACACGAAGAACCCGAGCAGGACCGAGGCGGCCTTGCCGACGATCGGCGTGGGCAGGAACAGCACCAGGAAGGGGATCACGCCGATGGCGATGGCGGTCAGTATTGCCCGGATCACCGGGATCCACTCGTTCATGGTCAGGCCGACGCCGAGGCCGGAGGCGGTGATCCTCCGGTCGCTCTCCATGAGCACCGCGGTCTCGGGGTCGTCCTGGAAGTAGAAGCTGTAGAGGATCTCGGCGATCTGCCGCTGCTGCAGGAGCCGCTCCGGCGGCACGGCCGTGCCGGTGGCAAAGGTCATGGTCGCGTTGATCAGGTTGCGGCAGGTGGTCAGCTCGGCGCTGTTGTCCGGATCGAAGTAGGCCTTGCTGCAGACCTTGCGGATCGCCTCGCCGTAGTTGGCGGTGGCGGCGTACAGGGGCCGCAGCTGGTTCCAGGCCTGGGTGCAGCTCATGGTGGCGCCCTCGGGATGGGCGGCGTCGTAATAGACCGTGAAGATCGACGGGTTGACCGCCTGGCCGAGGTTCGCGAGAAAATCGGTGCTCGTGTTGCGCAGGTCGTCGAGCGACAGGGTGGTGCCCGGCCGCATCAGTTCGAAGGTGACGCAGTCCTTGACGTAGCGGATCATGGAGGTGCGGGCGTGGTTGTCCTTGGGCGTGGAGCCCTTGACCGCCTCCAGGGCCTTGAAGCCGATGCCGCCGGCGGTGCGGCTGTAGGCGGCATCGGGTGCGGCCGCGGTGTCGATGATGTCGACCAGGCCGCGCTCGATCAGGTTGAGGGCGCCGGCGGTGAAGACAATGGCGTCCGGCAGGTCGCCCACGGTCTGGAACCGGTTGAGCACCGGGTCGTAGACGGTGAGACTGCCCTTGGGCACGAACACGGCCAGGTAGACGACCGCACCGAACAGGACCGGCACGGTCCAGGTGAGCGGGATGACCCGCGCGCCGGTGGCGGCCCGGGCGATCCAGGCGCCCGAGCCGGCGAGCACGCCCATGATGGTCATGACCGTGATCAGCCCCTGGTAGCCCGCATCGCTGAAGATCAGGGCAACCCGGGTGAACGCCTGGACAATGGGGTTGAACCCGCCGTAGGTGTAGTACTCCATGTCCAGGGCCAGGGCGGTGCCGAAGGAGGCAGGAGAAGCGCCAGCAGGATCAGGGAATGTCTTGTGCATCATGGTATGTCACTGGGCCTGCACCCGGTCGGCCAGGTCCTTGCCGTAGCGCCGGGTGATCTCGGCGGCCATCTGGGACTCCAGCCGCTGCATGTGGTTGAGGTAGGTGACGATGGTGTTCATCTCGCCCGCGGCGGCGATGTAGCTGGTCTTGGCCGCCTCCTTGAGCGAGCGGATGCGCCGGAGCATGAGGGTGAGCCCCTGGTCGGCGTGCTCGGCAAAGAGCACGGCCGCGCACTTCTCCGGTCCCTGGCCGCCGGCGGGCCCGGCCTTCTTCTCGAGCACCTCCTTGGCCTTGGCGCCGATGGCCTCGCCGCGGACGTAGAGGTCGGAGAGCATCTGCAGGCTGTAGGCCTTGGCGGTGATGTCGGCCAGGCCGGGGATGACCGCGTCGCGGGTGCCGGTGCCCACGGCGGTCTTGAGGATGGGCAGGGGCGCGAGCGGGTTGCCTTCGAGGAAGGTCTGCTCGACCGCGCTCAGGCTGCCCTTGGCGGCCAGCTTGTCGGCGATGGTGTTCAGTTGGGTGGTCACCGACTCGACCAGGTCGCGGCCCGCGTCGGTGATCCGGCTGCAGGCGCCGGTGGCGCTCTTGGCGTAGACCTCGCCGTCGGTGAAGGCCTCCAGGTCGTCCGGGTTGTTCTGGGCGCAGGGCGGGATGGTGGCGACCCGGTAGCCGTTGGCCGCCCCTTCGAGCTGGATGTCGCCCACCAGGCCGCGCAGCAGGTTCGACGTGGCTCGTCGGGATGGACAGCCGGCTGCCGACGTTCGCCAGCAGCGAGCCGCCGGAGAGGAAGATGGCGCGGATGTCGGCGTTGCAGCCGCTGGTCACGGCGGCCAGGTCCGCGGGCTTGGGCTGGTTGTTGTTGGCCCGGTCCTCCTTGGTGAGGATGTCCCACATCTCGGCCGTGCCGCTCACCAGCTTGTTCTCCTTGATGGCCGTGCCGAGCCGCTCGCGCATCACCTCGGTGGAGTGGAAGCCGTTCTCGTCGGCCACGATCCCGACCAGTTCCTTGGCCGCGGCGCACTCGTCGATCTGCATGGAGTTGAGCTTGTCGGCCAGGGCCTCGAAGTTCTTGATGGTGTTCGAGCACTGCTCGCACAGCGTCTTCAGGGCCAGGTCAAAGGCCACGGCCGAGGCGTTGGTGAGGATGGCCTGGAGCTTGTCCACCAGGTAGTCGGTGTTCATGAAGCTGAACCCGCCCATGAACACGTCGATGCCGCCGCAGCCGCTCTTGATGCGCGGCATCTCCACGGTGACCGGGTACTCGGCGGTGCTCCGCCAGCGGCCGGAGAAGCTGCCGCCGGCATAGTAGCCGCGCTGCTGGCCGCTGAGGTAATCGGGGCTGGTGGTGGCCTGCTGCTGCAGCCAGTCGTCGACCCAGCCGGCGTGGGCGGTGGGGGCCAGCAGGAGCGTGAGGACAAGGGGGGTGATGAGCAATCGCATGGCGTCCTCCGTAGGAGTTCAGGGGGTTGCGGACCCCTTCCAGGGCGCTGGGGTGTTGAGGATCGCGGCCGGGTCCAGGGCGCTGCCCCTCTGGAACTCGTAGGTGGTGAACGAGTCCGGCGCGGTGTCGCCGCGCAGGAAGCGGATCGCCTGGGCGAGCTTGCGCTCGATCTCGGGCAGGGTGACCACGCCGGTGGCAATGGCCATGGACTCCTGGCGGTCCTGGCGGATGAGCAGCAGGGTCGGGGTGACGCTCACCTTGAAGCGCAGGGCCAGGTCCGGCTGGGCGGTGATGTCCACCGGCCGCACCTGCCAGCCGTGACGGTCGACGAAGTGGGCGAGGATCTCGGCCTGCTGGGTGCAGAAGCCGCAGCCCGGGGCGACGAAGAACAGCAGGGCGTGATCGCTGCGGGCCGCGTCGATGGTGCGGCTGATCTCGTCCTGCTGCAGCCGCACCCGCGCGGCCACACCCGGGGTGGAGACCGGGTACACCTGGTTGAGGGTGAACAGGTCGGCCCGTTTCTGGGTGACGTACTGGGTGGCGTTGGCATAGGCCAGGGCCTTGCGCCGGGCGATGTCCTGGATGGACAGGTACTCGAGGATGTTCTGCTCGGTCGGGTACTGGACCGCCTTTTTCTGCAGGCCGTTGAGCAGTTGCTGGAAGTCGTCGGGATGCAGGGTCCACAGTTCTTCGGTGGAGTAGTTGGCGAGGGAGACATTCGCGGTCCACCGGTCGTGCTGTCGCCACAGGCGGGTCCTGTGGTTGTTCCACCTCCGGTTCGGCAGGCGGGTCCTCGTACCAGAACCAGCCGTGCTTGCTCTGGTCGTAGAACCCGGGCGCGACCACTGGTGGCCGGTCGTCACCCCAGGCGAGCGCGGCCACCAGGACCAGCGCGCAGCAGAGGCTACCAGAGCGGCAGGGCCTGATGGAGGATCTCGCGTGCATCGACAAATCCAAAATACCTGCTGTCATAACTGCGGGGATGGGTGCCGACGAGGAACAGCTGTCCCGCCGGCACCGGACCATTGTGGGTGAACCGCGGCAGCGGCCGTCCCTGGCTGTCGGTGGCAAGGGCCTGGCCAAGCGGCCGGCCGTCGCAGGCTGAACCGGTGTTCCGCGTCCACTCTGCAGCCACTCGCCGGGCCGGCAGCCGACCCGCTTGATCATCCGCTCCCGGTTCGCGCCCAGCCCCTGGCGGACCTGGGCCAGGTCACGGTGGCGGAACACCAGGTAGTCGCCGGTCTCGATCTGTGCGGGCACCGGCCGGAGCAGGAAGACCCGATGATCGAGGGATGCGCTGGTGGCCACGGTGATCTGCCCGGGCAGCCAGGCGCCCAGGAGACAGCTGGCGAGCACCACCAGGGCCACCACCTGCTCGTGGCGGTTCAGCCGCCAGCCACGGTCAGGGGATGCGGAGTTCGGGTTCGCGGCCATTTTTGAGCACCACCTCCTTGAGGAGGATCGTGCGGTTGGGCGGCTGCGCCCGGAACACCTGCTCCAGCCGGTCCAGCCCCTGTTGCCACTGGGCCTCGGTGATCTCGCCGCTGGCGAGCAGGGCCTGCTGGGTGCGGAGGTAGCCCTTCAGGTCAAAGGCCACCACCCGGGGCACGAACCAGCGGTCATAGGCGAACAGGCTCACTCCGGCGACCACCAGGGCGATGAGCACCACCTCCAGGTAGCCGGGCCGGACAGACTGTTTTCCTGGGACCAGTGGCGTCATTGCCCACCTCGCAGGCTGGCGATCAGGCCAGCCAGGGCCGGGCTGTTCGCCGCCGTGTTGATCCGTTCGAGCAGCACGGCCAGTTCCGCCTCGCCCTGGACAGACCAGGTGCGGCTGCCGTTGTCATAGACCAGGGTCGGCACCGCGGTGACTCCGTACTGCCTGAACAGCGCCGGGTTGATCCGCAGGGCTACCTGCAATCGCTCGCAGGTGTTCGCGGCCGTGTCCCGGCAGGTCGGTTCCTTCTGCAGCACCCGCTGGAAGAAACGGGTGTTGCCCGGCCAGTCGTCCAGCCCGTGCGGCAGGCCGGCAAAGACCGGGACGATCTGTTCGTCACCGAGGCGGTCGATCCCGGCCAGTAACCTGCGGAGCGCGTCCTCGGCCATGCTGCTGGAGAGGAAGAGGTAGAGGTGCTCGCTGGCCGCGAGTTGGCTGGTCTGTTCCTTTGGATCATCAGCCTTGGTGGCCTTTAACGCCTCCGCGACCTTTGCCTGCTCGCCCTGCAGCCGTTCCTGCACGGCCGGCGCGGTGAACCGTTCCATGACCTGTCGCGCCGCCGCCGCTCCTGCCGCAGCCTGGCGATGGGCGGGCAGTGCCATGGCGGTGGCCGCTGCCCGGGCCGTGTCGACCACCTTCTCCACCGCCAGACCGGCCGCCTGATCCCGGGCGGCTTCCTGCGCCTGCGCCACACCATCCCTGTTCTCCTGTTCTGTCCTGTTGCTGGCCCCGGCCGGCTGCGCCGCGATCAGCAGGGCCAGGACCACCAGGCCTACTCGCAGCAGGTGCAGCATCGCTGCCTCCGGTAGACGACCCAGAGGAACTCGTCGTTCGGGCCGAGTTCGCCCATGAACGGCGGGTTGGCGCCGGCGTCCCAGGTCGCGGTGGCCCGGCCGATGGGGTGCACCCCGCGGATGGACGGCCGGGCCAGGTTCATCTTGTAGTGGCTCTTCACCCATACCGGCGTGTACGCGCAGCCGCACTCGGGTGCGGGGTCGCAGATGAGGCCGATGCGGTTGAGCTTGTAGAGCATCCGGTAGGCCGCGGTGGCATTGGCCTGGACGATGTTGTCGTTGTCCACGTGGCCGGTCATGGGATAGGCCAGGCCGCCGCTGCCCAGGCACCAGGGCATGGCGTCGAGCGGCCAGCCGGCGTTGGCCGCCACCGCGTCGGCCGTGCAGGCGAGCACCATGGCCTTGTTGGCAAAGAGCGCGGCCTCGGGCGTGAGCAGGGCCGCCAGTTCGTCGCTCTGCCAGAGCGGATCGAACTCGCTCCACCAGGTGCCGTAGTCGTCGCGGGCACAGAGCCCGACCATGAGCGGCAGGAGGAAGGCGTGCGCCTGGGCAAAGGTCGACTCGTTGGCCACGTCCACCGCGTCCGAGCTTTTGTTCTTGCCGCCCAACTCGTCGAGCAGCCCGCCACCCACCGACTGGCCGAGCATGGCCGAGTAAAAGGCCACCGAGGAGGTGTCGAGCAGCAGGAAGGGCTCCCAGTAGCTGACCACCAGCCCCGGTTCGACAAAGAGCGGCGGCGGCCGCGGGCAGACGCAGACCCCTTCGATGGTGAACTCGATCTCCTCCCAGTGGATGTCGGTGAGCGGGTTGAACGGCACACCGGTCTTGGCCAGCGCCGGAAACGCGGTCAGCAAGCGGGACCACCGAGAAGGAACGTTTACCGTGGGCTTACCAAGCGACACCTCCCGGATCGATCGAGTTGCTGTCCTGCTCGACCACCACCGACGGCACGGCCCGCAGCTGAAGGCGGCGGGCGATGTCCTCGGTCAGGTAGGCGACCGGCCGCCGCAGTTCGTCACGCAAGGCCGCGGCCAGGCCGCCGCTCAGCAGGAGCAACGCCCGCCGGTTCGCGCCATAGGGCGAGCCCTTGAACCAGGCCACCTGCTCCGGGTCGCTGCCATCGATGACCACCAGCGCGCCGGACAGGGAGACGTACCGCAGCGGGTTGAAGGTAAAGCCGGCCGGGTAGAGCACCTGACCGTTTGCGTCCTGCACAGTCCTGCTCCAGGGTGTGGGTCAGATCCACCATCGTGGTCGCGTCCTTCGTTGCCCGCGGCAGGGCCTGCAGGTTGGCCGGTTGGTAGCGTGCCTGGGCATTGCGCAGCTGCTCCACATCGACGCTGACCGCCCGCTGCCGCAGGGCTTCGGCCAGGTCGGTCTCGATGACGGCCGAGGTCGGCCCGACCGGTTCCAGTTGCACGATCTCCCCGGCCCGGGCCGGCGACAGACCAGGCCAGCAGCAGGGTGCCACTGGCCAGCAACAGGCTGACAATCAGGATCTCAGAGCGCACCGTCCGCCCTCCGTGCGACCATCTCCAGGATGGCCTCGTGATAGCTGGCGCCGGCCTGCACCATCCGCTCGATCTCGGCGATCTCGGTGGGCTTGGAGGTGTAGATGAAGTAGTCGTAGTCGTTGACCACCAGCCGGGCCACACCCAGGCCAAAGGGGGTGTCGAAGAAGATCTCCGAGTATTGGGGCGGGTTCGATTTGACGCTCCTCAGCAGCTGCAGGACAAAGTCGTCGTAGTCGATCAGCCCCTGCTTGCGCGCCTGGTCGAAGTCCGAGGATTCGAGATAGATCTTGAAGGCCGAGTTGCCGTTCACCACCCGGCCGACCTCGCCGAAGCTGTCCAGGTCGAGGATCGACTGGGTGATGATCATGAAGCTGCCGTTGTACTTGCGCGCCCGCCGGTAGCCCTCGTTGACCACCGGCGCGAGCATGGCCGCCTTGCCGAGGAACTGCCAGGCCTCGTCGAAGATGATCAGCCGCGAGCGGGACCGGTCCGAGAGGTAGAGGTCCTGGGTGACCGCGTTGAGCACCAGCAGGGTGACCACCCGGTAGAGGTCGGGCTGGATCTTCAGGTTCTCCAGCTCCAGCACCACAAACGCGTCCCGGTGGATGTCAAAGGTCGAGGGACCAACGAAAAACCGGCCGTGGAAGCCGTGGCTGGTGAACTCGCGGATGTTGAAGGCGAGCTTGCGCGCCACCTCGACCAGGGCCGGGTTGTCGCCCATGCTGTCGAAGTCCGCGTCCGGCACGTCCGGGAAGCGGGCCAGGAAATCGTAGACCGTGTCCGCGTCGGCCGCCTGGCCGCACTGCTGCCAGGCCCAGCGCACCGCGTTGCGCATCATGTTCAGCTCGGTGTCGTCGCAGCGGTCCGTGTCCGAGTTGGAGTAGGCCATCTGGGCGAACACCGCGGTCACCGACTTCAGCTCCTCCTCCGGCTCCTCGATGTTGGAGAAGGGGTTGAGGCAGACCGTGGTCCCGGGCTGGAAGTCCAGGTAGCGGGCGCCGAGCATGCTGGCGATCTTCTTGTACGAGCCGCCGATGTCGATGATCCGCACCAGGGCGCCGCAGGCGTGGTAGTTGTAGGCCAGGTAGTTGACCAGAAACGACTTGCCCGAACCGGTGGTGGCGCCGCAGACGATGTTGTGGTTGGGCGCGCCCTTGGCAAAGAAGTCGAGCGCGACCAGCTGGCCCTTGCGGCCGACAAAGAGCAGCTTGGGCGTGCCGCCGGTGCCGGCAAAGTCGCCCTGCACCGGCAACAGCGGCGTGACCGCGGGCACCGGGGCGATGAAGTCCCGCTCCAGGTTGTCGATGTTGCGGCCGCTGGTGTACAGGCAGAACGGCAGGGCGGAGAGGAAGAGGATCTTGAGGATGAAGGTGTCCTGCTGCATCACGTAGCCGTTGTCCTCCCACAGCCGCCGCGCCCGGGTGCAGGACTCCCGCGCCCGCTCCAGGTCCTGGTCCCAGACGAGCAGGATGGGGATGATGCGGACGAACTTCACCCCGTGCTCCAGGGCGTCGGTGGCCTCCAGGTGCTCCTCCTGCTTGCGCCGCAACAGCGGCGAGAGCGAGCCGATGGCCTGCTGGTTGAGCAGCAGGTTGCACTTGGCGTGGATCTTGGTCTCCAGCCCCTGCTCGAAGAGGAGGTTCAGGGTGTAGAGGAACCCGGTCTTGATCTGGTCCATGTCCGAGATCAGGCCCCAGATGCCGCCGAACAGCGAGTTGGTCTGCAGGGGATCGACCTGGGCCGGGATGGTCTTGGGCGTGGTGCAGCAGAAGTGGTTCGCGCCCACCTGCAGGTGGTCGCCCCGGTCGCGGATGCGCGTGTCCGCGTTGAGGATCTGCTTGCGCAGCGGCAGGGTCTGGTCGTAGGCGGAGAGGTTCTGCTCCGGGTAGCCGTCCGGGTAGTGGTTGAACAGCCGCCGCGCCCATTCGAGCAGCGCCTCCGGCCGCAGGGGCCGGGGCGAGAGCAGGGCGGCCCGGAGGGTCTCGGCCAGCTGCCGGCGGATGTCCTGGAGCGGCTTGGTCCGGTTGCGGTCCGCGAACTGCTCGGGCCTGGGCACCTCCGGGCTGTCGCCGGGCAGCTTGACCGCCACGAACAGGCGGAAATTGCGCACCGGGATGTGGCTGCAGGCGGCGAGCCCGCTCCGGCCCGCGTCCATGAAGCGGACGATCTGCTCGGTGCTGGTGCGGACGATGATGTCGTCCACGGTTCGGCTCTCCCGGTAGCTGGTGAGGATCGGGCTGATGTGGCTGTCCGCGTGGAGGATGAGCTGCAGCACGCTGCCCTTGGGCAGGCCGGCGCGGAACAGCCCCTCCAGCGAGGTGAGCGTCTTCGGGCCGGCAAAGGTGAGCGGCGTGCACTCCCACAACAGGCCCAGGCTGCAGTCCTGGTTGAGGTAGACATCCAGGTCCGGGTCATAGGCCAGGTAGTTGAGGAAGGCCGAGAACGGGTGCCGCCGGGTCAGCCGGTCCAGGTCTGCCTGGCGGAGATGGGAGCCCGGTTCAAGGCCCAGGCGGCGCAGGAGGGAGCGCATGTCAGTGCTCGCGAACCTCGGTGAGCACCCACTCGGCCGGTTCGATCTCCAGGTAGGCGTAGCGGCTCATGAACAGCTCGTTGGCTTCGCCGCGGTAGGGCAGAAGCAGCACGCGCAGGATCTTCGGCGGGTTGAGCAGCGGCGTCTCCGGCGCCGCCAGCAGGTCGCTGATGGCCCGGTAGCGCTCGCCCTGCGCCTCGTCCTGCACGGCGCTGGTGGTCTCGGTGGCCGGATCCGGCACCCGGGCCTGGCGGTAGGCGGTCGGCGTGTCCACGCACTGGCCCTCGCTGTCCTTGGCCCGGCAGCGGAAGTTCTCCTCGTAGGGGTTGACCGCGTTCTTGACCGGCGCGCAGCCGGTGATGAGAGCCAGAGCCAGCAGGCCAATGCACATCGCTTTCATCGCTTTCCTCCCGGTTGATGGCGGGCCAGCCCTTCACTGCGGATGTCCCTGATCTCCAGTTCCTTGCCCTCGGAGACGATCACCGTGACCTTCTTGGCCGCGCCCACCTCGATCACCGGCGTGGTCTGCTTGACCAGGTCGAGGTAGAAGTCGCTCATGGTCTGCGCCCCCTGGGACAGGCCGGTGCCCAGGGCGGACTTGCCCACCTGCGAGCTGTCGATGGTGGCGGTGGAGCCGAGCGCCGAGGTCGAGGTGGTGGTGGCCGCGGCCTTGAAGGCATCGCCCGCGCCCTCGAACAGGCCGGCGACAATGGCCCGCACCGTGGCCGCGCCCATGCGCGACACCACCCGGCCCGAGAGACCCACCTTGGAGTCAGAGTCGGTGACGAACCCCTTGACCGGGGTGTCGATCACCGCCCGGCCCTCGTTGCTCAGGCAGGAGAGCGAGACCAGGCGCACGTCGGCCCGTTCCTTGTCGAGCCGGCCCACTGCCTCGGCGACCACGAAGCAGCCGGACAGCTCCGCCTTGACGTCGTTGGGCAGCACGGCCGGGGTCTTGATGCGCAAGAGCAGCGGCTCCGGGCTGTTCTTGCTCGACCCGGAGGTGGCCGCGTCAAAGCCGGTGAGCAGGTTGGCCTCCATGAACGAGGGCGGCAGGTAGACCGTGCGGCGTTTCTGGCCGCCCAGGTCCTTGGCCAGGGTGTCGTTCTTGACCACGGTGATCTTGCCGACCTTCTTGCGTTCCTTGCGGCGCGACCACCATGGCCCTCGGCCGGCACCATTGGCGGCGGGAAGGGCTCCTTGGCCCGCGCCACCGTGTCCGCGTCCGGGATCTCGGGCAGGGGCTCCTTGTCGGTTGGCGGCTTCTCGGCCGCTGCCTTCTCCTTGGCCACCCGGTCCAGTTCCCGCTGCATGGTGGTCACCAGTCCTTCCAGGTCTTCCAGCTTGCGGCGGTGTTCGCGGAAGATGGTCTTCTCCATCAGGTCCTCCTCGAGCCGCAGGTCCCGGCCAGCACTGTCGGCCTGGTCGTGCTTGCGGCCCGATCGGGCGTGGTAGCCGGTAACCGTCAGCGTGATCAGGAGGACACCGAGCACGGACCAGATGACCGTCTTCCGGCCCGCCGGCGTGAGTTGCTCGAACCGTTCGCGCAGGCGCATCACTCGCCTCCCGCGGACAGGGCCGTGTCCAGGGTTTCCATGGTCCCCGGGATCCCGCTCCTTGCGTTCCACCACCAGCACCCGGGTCGAACCGCCGGGCTGCAGCCGGTGCTCGACCAGGGCCACGGCCAGGATCGGGTTGCCGATCCGGGCGTCAAGGAAGGTCTTCTCCGCGAGTTCGCTCTCCGTGCTCAGGCGCGAGGTCACCTGGAAGCTCTTGAGGCGCAGGCCGACCCCGTCCACCTCGACCGTCTGGCGCAGGCTGACCTGCAGGTCCGGGCAGAGGGGGATGTCTGTCTTCTGGTCGCTCACCCGGTAGCTGCCCGGGTAGGCGCCGCTGTAGCCCTCGCGCAGGAGTTGCAGGGCCTGCTTCTCCAGGGGCAGGTTGCGGTAGCGCTCCAGGTTCTCGGCCACGGTCTCGGCCTTGGCCGCGGCCAGGCGCACGGTCACGGCGCTGGTCTCGGTCGGGGTGGCGATCAGGGTGTAGACCGCGCCGTTGCAGATTGCGTAGATCTCGCTTGGCTCCTCAGGGTAGGTGCGCTTGCCGTTCGCCTCCTCGGCGGTGAACTTGATGAAGGCGTTGTTGCCCGAGAAATGACCGGTCAGTCCCTTCTCCTCGGAGAAGATCAGGTCGGTCATGGGTCCGGGGCAGACGATGCGGTTGATCTCCCGGCTGGAGAGTTCCACCAGGGTGGGCACCTCGGCCGGTACGCCGTTCTCCGCCAGTCCTTCACCGGCCGCCATCAGGAGGCAGCAGGTCACGGCCAGGGTCGTTCTCATGGTTGCTCCTCCGCTTGCGTGTCCTTCTCCTTGAAGCTCAGCAGGCTGAACCGGCCGTCCCGCACCTGGTAGGTGATCCGGTAGGTGCGGGTGGTGTTCTCCAGCCGGGTGGTGCCGGTGAACTGCTTGAGATCGCCGAACACCTCGATCACCTCTTCCTCCACCGCGAACTTCTCCGGGTAGAACACCGAGCTGACCTGCGACTCCTCGATCCGCCCGGCCAGCGAGTACCACCGGGCCGAGGCCTCGGCATAGGCCTCGGGCGCGTAGTAGACGAGCAGTTCGTTGAACTGGCGGCGGGCCGTGTGCGGCGAGTAGGTGGTGGCCAGGCTGACGACCCGCTGGCCGATCTCGCGCAGGTAGTCGTCGCTCGGCCGCCCCTGGACGAACTCCACCGTGCCGGTCATGTGCGGCGGGATGAGGATCACCCGCTGCAGCCGCACCGCCCGGTAGGCGAGGTAGGTCGTGCCCACCAGGCAGGCGCAGAGCACGATGACCAGGAAACGGAGCAGCTGGTTGGCGGCGAACAGGTTGCTGCTCTGCTGCAGGTAGGTGGTGATCTTCACTCGTGAAACTCCTGCTGGAAGTACTCCGGGCAGTTGCGCATGCGCAGCAGTCCGCCCACGTAGAGCAGATGCTTGAGAAAGCCGCGCGGCTTCTGCCGCTTGGTCCGGATGTAGGCGTACTGGATGGCCACAAAGGCGATCCAGGCCAGCCCGCCGTAGACCAGGGCCACGGTGAGGGTGAACAGGAAGATGGCCAGTTCATCCATCTCGAACCACAGCACCTGGAAGGGTCGCGAGAGGTACTGGGGGAATTTGCGGGAGGATGAACCGGCCATGGCTCAGCTGATCAGGGCGCCGATGGTCTCGACCACGGTGTTGGCCCGCAGCAGGAAGGCCCCGCCCAGGACCACGCCGGCCGCAGGCAGGATCATCTGGCGGATGGCGAGGATGGCGGCCACGCACATGCAGGCCACGCCGCCGGTGAAGCCGACCGGGCCGAGCAGGATCTGGTTGACGCCGATGTCGTACAGGTCATAGGCAAAGGAGCCGCTGGCCGGCACGGTCATGGCCAGGGCGTTGCCCGCCTGCAGGAGGATCGCCAGCAGGGCGACCGGGGTGGTGCGGTGTACTCGTTGTCTCCAGGTTCTCATCCGCTGCATCTCGCTACGCTCCATCGTGGTTGGTTATTGCTGCCGGCCGGGCAGGCGACTGGTCCACCCGGGCCAGTGTCACCCTCCGGTTCAGGTGTCGTTTGGTGGGGTTGGTGCTGACCGGCTCCTTGGCTCCTTTGCCGCTGACCGTGGCCACGGTGTAGCCGCGGTCGCGGAGCAGGGTGGCGACCTGCTCGGCCCGCAGGCGGGAGAGGCGCAGGTTCGTTGCCTCCGTGCCCAGGCTGCAGGTGTGACCAGTGACCGCAAGCGGCGTGGTCGGGCTGACCTGGCAGTGGCGCAGGCCGGTAATCAGCTCGGTCGGTTTGACCGGGTTCCGGTTCGGTGCTGCCGAGCGGAAAGAGGATCACCGGCAACGGGCACGGAGCATCCGCGTTGGTTGCCTCTTCGGCGCAGGCCTGCCGGATCGATCCGCTCGTTTCGGTGATGAGGAAGGTGTCGCTCACCGCCAACCGCACCGGTCCAGCGACCAGGGAAAGGCTCGCCGGCCTGATCACCCGCGCCCACAACGGGGCGGGGGCAAGCAGCAGTCCGGTCAGCAGCAGGCAGATGGTGAAAGCGTTCATAGGCTCCTCTCACCCCCTTTTTCCCGGGGGGAGGACATGATTGCGGTCGTTTACGGGGAAATATTTTTTCCACGCTGTCCCTCTGTCCCGTTCCGGTAACCGCCAAGAAACGAAGTTTCTTCTTTCTTAGTTTGCGGTTTGTAAGAGATCGGAGGGTTCCTGATTTTCTTTGACCAGGTGCCGGTGCCGGGCCACCTGGGCACGGTTGCGGATGGTCATTACCCGCCGGAGTTGAGCCTTGGTGAGCTGAAAGCGGAAGGTGGTCTGGATCTCGTCAACCACCTGCCGCACGGAGAGGCGAACGCCCGGCTTGCTGTTGTAGAACCTCGAATAGGCGTACCGTTCCCACTTGGTGTTCAGGCTGACGGTGCGCAGGAAGCTCTCTCGTGTCCGCAGGGACATCCGGTTCAGTTGTGGGCGTAGGACCTCTTTCCTGCCCCATACCTGCTCCAGCAGGCGCAGGCCAAGCAGATCGTCCCGATTGAGCGGGTCCTGGATGAGGTGCTGTCGGTGCAGATAGAGCAGTACCTTTCTGGGAATGAGCGATTGGCGAGCGAAGTCGGCAAGGGTAGGGGACTGTTCCTCCATCAGAGGCCTCGCTGAGTTGATTGAGGCTCTTGTGCAAGAGCCGGCTGACATGGCGGCGGCTGAGGTGAAAGTTCTCGGCCACCTGGCTGATGTTGACCGGCCTTTCCTGGTCGA
>CAVWHP010000031.1:0-169406 GCA_963754825.1 uncultured delta proteobacterium
GTCCGTGTCCGCGCAGTCCGCGCCGTTGCGGCTGTGCACCGCGACCAGACCGAGACCTTGCGGTGCGTCAGTACGGCCCATGTGGATCTCGTAGCCCCGACCCGGAACGCCATCCCAGGAGAATCCAGTCAGGGTGGTGGTCTTGGGCGCCTGCAGTACCGTGGTTACCGGTAGCAGGCCGAGCCCCTCGGTGGTCCCTGAACGGCCCTCGACCCCGGACGGGTCCTCCACCCGCTCACCAAGCATCTGAAAGCCACCGCAGATGCCGAGCAGGTGGCCGCCGACCGCGGCGTAGTCGAGCAGGCGCGTCCGCCAGCCGCTTGCGGCCAGCCAGTCGAGGTCACTGCGCGTGCTCTTCGTACCGGGCAGGATCACCGCCCGGAAACCACGCAAGTCCTGCGACTCGTGCAGGTAGACGAGCCGGACGCCGGGAAGCCCGGTGAGCGGTTCGAAGTCGGTGAAATTGGAGATGTGCGGCAGGCGGATGACGGCGATGGCCGCCTCGCCCGTAGTGGACGGGGTGAAGGCGCGGGTCTGTTCGATGACGACCGCGTCCTCGGCCTCGATGCGGAAATGCCGGTACCAGGGGAGCACGCCGAACACCGGCCGGCCGGTCTGCGCCTCGATCCACTCGACGCCGCTGGTGAACAGGCCGAGGTCGCCGCGGAAGCGGTTGATGACAAAGCCGCGGATGCGCTCCCGCTGTTCCTCGGGCACACAGGCCAGGGTGCCGACGATCTGGGCGAACACGCCGCCGCGGTCGATGTCGGCCACGAGGAGGACCGGCGCGTCGGCGTGGGCGGCCATGCGCAGGTTGACGATGTCGCCAGCCATGAGGTTGACCTCGGCGCAGGAGCCGGCACCCTCCATGACGACCAGGTCGCAGGTCCGGCGCAGCCGCTCCAGGGCGGCGCAGCTCTCGGCAAACAGATGGTCCTTGCGCGCGTAATAGGCGCGGCCCGAGGCCTCCAGCCAGGCTCGGCCGTTGAGCACCACCTGCGAGCCCTGGTCGCTCACCGGCTTGAGCAGCACCGGGTTCATGTCACAGTGGGGCGCGACCCGGGCCGCCTCGGCCTGAACGATCTGCGCCCGGCCCATCTCCAGCCCCTCGGGCGTGACCCCGGAATTGTTCGACATGTTCTGGGCCTTGAACGGCGCCACCCGCAAACCCCGGTCGGCGAAGATGCGGCACAGGGCGGTGGCGACCACGGATTTGCCCACGTCCGAGCCGGTTCCGAGCACGGCCAGGCAGGCGGCGGGTTGCGTCATGTATCCTCCCGGGAGCGGGGCGGCTGAGCCACCCCTGTTCGTGTTATTTTTCGATACCGACCCGGGCAGCAACGCCCCGGTCGTAGTAGTGGCGGACCGCGCGCATCTCAGTGACCAGGTCGGCCCGGGCCAGCACCACAGCCGGCGCGCCCCGGCCGGTGAGCACCAGTTCCACCTGCGGCGGCCGCAGGTCGATGAGCGCGAGCAGAGTCCGCCTCATCGATCAGGGCGCGGCTGGCAGCCACGTTGGCCTCGTCGGCGATCACCAGGTCATAGGCACCCGAAACGAGCGCCCGCCGGATGGCTTGCAAACCCCGTTGGGCCGCCTCCCGATCCGCCGGCGCAGGCTCGCGGCCGACAAAGCGGCCCAGGCCGAACTGGGCCACGGTGATGCAGTCGGCAAACCGCGCCAGCCCGGTCAGTTCGCTGTAATCGCCGTTCTTGATGAACTGGCCGAAGTAGACCCGCAGCCCGGCGCCGGCGGCGCGCAGGGCCAGGCCCAGGGCGGCGGTGGTCTTGCCCTTGCCGTCGCCGGTGTAGATCTGCACGAAACCCTGCATGGCAGCCCGCCCGGTCATCTCAGCTCGATGCCATGGTCTGCAGCCGTTTCCGCCAGGAAGGTGGCGTACACATCGGCAAACCCGTCCTGCACCCCCAGCCCCTCGATCACGGTGGTCACCTCGAACCCCTGCGCGGTCAGGATGGAGCGCATGCTCTCCGGGTCTTCGCCGGCCATGTCGTTGACGGCATGGTCACCGGCCACGGTCATGAATGGCTTGAGCACCACCCTGCTCACCCCGTCCTTTTTCATCTGGCGGAGGACCGTGTCCAGGCCGGGGAAACCCTCGACCACGGCCAGGTAGGATTTGGTGTCGGGATACAGGGTGTTGAGCACCTCGACCAGTTCGAGATAGCTGCCGCCAGAGGGGAAGAACTCGTTGCCGTGGCCCATGTAGAGAAGGGCCGCGCCCTTGGCCCGGGCAGTCGCCACGTCGCCGGCCAGGGCCTTGGCCACGGTGCGGATGTCCTGTGCGTGCGGATGCGCGGTACCCATGGTGCCCAGGGCGGGACGGCTGACCACCAGTTTGTCGAACAGCCGGTTTTTCGCCTTGACCGTGGCGATGGCATTGAGGGCGCGCACGGTCTCGACCAGGTCCAGGTATTCTTCGCCGAGACTGATGTGGCCGGGCTGCACGAGAATGGTCCGGTACCCTTCCTCCTGCAGGTCGGCGATGGTCGCCAGGGGGCTGCGGGCGCTGTAGATGTCGACGGGCACGCCGGGGTTGGCCGTATGGAAGGCCTGGTCGTTCCGGCGCTTGTGCCAGACGGTGCGGATGATATCGGAAGTGAAGGCGAGGCGCACTTCGCTCTGCGGGAACCGCTGGCGAATCCGGTCGCGAATGTGGAGGATGCCCTGCAGTGCCTCGGGCACGGTGGTGCCAAAGGTGGCCAGGACGATGGCGTGGCGATCGCCTTCGGGCTTTTTGTCGGCAAACGCCGCCGGACAGGAGAGGAAACAGCAGAGAACAACACAGAGAAGCAATCGGAAGGGAAACAGCATGCCACACCTCCGCAGTCCGGGTCCGACAAAAAATCCCGGATCAGCACCTGTTGATCCGGGATGTCCCAAACTATCCGAGATGTCGCATCATACCCGTCCGTCCACGAGGGTATGATGACTACGCGCAGGCAGGTCTTCTGACTCCCGGTTCGTCCTACTGGCTGCGTCTTCCCGACCGGATGGTCAGTGACTTCGGTGCAGCTTTCGTCCCCGGTTACAGCGGCGGGCCCGTTTCCGACTTACACGGAATTCCCTATTAAACTAAAACGGCTGCGACTGACGCCACCGTTTCAGTACCTACGCTCTGTGGCGCGAAGGTGTAGGGGAAGCGGGAAGAGGTTGTCAAGGGTTTTTTCATGTGCAGGAAGGAACTACCGGTGGCGCGGAGTCGTCCCGAACAGGACCGACACCTCGATGCCTGAGCCGACAATCGGTGTGTTACAGCGCAAAGGCGTACAGCAGCGCCACCACCACCAGACTGAGGGCGCGGAACCCCTGGCTGCAGACGATGAGCTGCAGGGCCAGCACCGGCCGGAAGATGCCGGCGTAGTACGGATACTGATGCCGCAGGGCGCGGATCGGCGAGGAGAGGACGTTGCCGATGAGCAAGCACGAGGACGATCTCGCGGGGCTCCATGGCGCCGCTGGTCATGAGCGAACCGGCCGCGGCCAGGCCGGCGGTGAATTCGGCGGCCATCTGGAAGGTGAGGATGGACAGGGCCTGGGGGGTCAGCCAGGAGAGCCAGCTGACATGGTCGGCCATGAACCGCTCGGCCGCGGCGAAGAAACCGGCCTCGGTGAGCGCGTAGAAGAAAATGTAGATCGGCACCGTGATCTTGACGATCTTGCGGATGCGCCGCTTGAACCGCTTGGCCAGCATTGTGCAGGGCCGTGCGCAGCGGGTGGTCCGGCGCGGCCGGCAGGTCGACATCGGCCGGCGCCCCATTGGCCGCCGGCAGGAGTATCCGGCCGAGCAGGGCCACACAGAGGGTGCGGAGCACGGCGGCGCCCACAGTCAGGCCGAGGTAGACGAAGGCCGCTCCCTTGATGAGTGGAAAGGCGATGAAAAAGGTGGTGGGCAGGTGGAGAAAATTGGCGGGCAGGCTGTTGAACAGGTTGGCGAGGATCAGTTCACGGCGGCTCAGCCGGCCCTGGTCATAGCCCTCGGCGAGCATGGTGTTGGCCGCCATGCCGGAAAAGAAACACAGGGCAAAGGCGGCGCCGGTAATCGGCGAGAGGTGCCCGAAGCGGGTGAGCGGCCGGGCGACCACGGCCAGCCGCCGCGTCCAGTTGAGCGACTCGATGAACAGGGCCACGAGCAGACCAAGGGACAGAAAGACGAGCAGGCGCAGCAGCGGCCAGCCGAGGTGCAGCCAGAGATGGGTGAGGGTGTCCGGGGTCAGCATGCCAGGGGTTCGCTTGGTTCGCGGCGGTCGCCGGGCCGGGAGATCGCTTGCAGGTGATGGCCGCACCGACCGGGACGCGGCCGATGCGGCCGCACTCTAAACGGGAAATCGCCCAGAGGCAATTTTTGCAGAGCGCATCAACCCACCGACAGACGCGATCCGGAAATGCTCGCCCATACAAGCCGGACACCGATGGAGATGCGGTTGCGCCGTCAAACGATCGTGGGGAACAGACGATTCGTGCCGACGAAGCCGGACGACATCCCGCTGACCCGAAATTGGACCTGACGAAAAAAGGGGTTACAGCTAAAAAGCTATAACCCCTTGAAATAACTGGTGCCGAGACCAGGATTTGAACCAGGGACACACGGATTTTCAGTCCGTTGCTCTACCAACTGAGCTATCTCGGCATCGGTGTTGAAGACTCGCTTCTATAGCAGAGATATCGAACGAGTGTCAATCCTTTTTTATTTTTTGTTCTCCGCAAACAGCTCGCCGAGATCGATCTGGAAATTGTCCAGGGCGGTTCCCGTCCTGACCGGCCGGGTGAGTTGTATGACCCGTGGCCTCACCCCCGGCCAACTCGTCGGCCGCGTCCAGATTGAGGTCGTTGACCTGCAGGTCCTCGAGGCCTGACGCGCCGGCCGAAACCGTGCCCACCGGGGAAGCGAATGCGGGGGCACGGACCGGGACCGTTTCCTCCGGTTCCTCAACCGGCTCCATCGGTTCGCTGGTGCGTTCAAGGGGAGGCGGCGCCAGATCGGAGATGTCAAGATCCCCGAAGTCCATGGTGGGCAGCGGCCGTGCCGTGTCTGGCGAAGAACTCTCCTGCCCCCCCTCGTCATCTTCCTCCAGGGTGAGCCCGTCGGCATCGTCCAGACTCAGGCGGAAGGCCGGCCCGTCATCATCCACAGCGATCTCCTCCGATTCCGGCGACTCATCGAAACTTAGGTCATCAAGGACGAATTCCCGGTCCAAAGCTCCCGGCTCTTCCGCCTCGAGTTCCTCCTGCGCATCAGGCAATGCCTCCGCTGACCGGATGCCCCCTGCCGTCTGGTCCCCGCTGCGCACCCCGGCAGCCAGTTGCAGGAACGGAGGCGCGGCGGAATCGTAGGCGGTTCCGTGCAGATCACCAGCGGTGTCACGGATGGATTTGTTGCACTTTCTGCAGGTTTCCAGATAATCGAAAGAGATGTACCCACACTTTGGACACCGCATGTTCTTGCCCCATGATGAAAAGGTGACGGTGCCCCGCCTCGGGGCGCCGCTGTACCGCTGACCTGTTGCCAGTGGTCATTATCCCACACGAAATCAGAGAAAATCAAGGCGTGAACAAAAAAAATCAGTCAGGTCGATCAGCCCTGGTCCGCGTTGTTTTGGGCCGCCTGCCCCTGCCATCAGCCTGCCGGAGCGGGAGGCTGCTGGCGAATGGTGCCGGCCGGTCAGCAGCAAAGCGGCGGCCCCTGGCCGGGAAGATTGCGCTTGTCGGCCCTTTCCGTCTATAGTCCCGCCGAACGCAGGCCCCTCTTCTGACTAACCGCAAAATCCTCGGCTAACCTACCGGACTGGACCCGATCATGACCACCATTCTGCTCTGCAGCCTCATCTTTCTCCTTTCCGGCCTCATCCAGGGGCTGACCGGCTTTGGCGGCGGCCTGGTGGCCATCCCGCTGCTCTGCCTGATCATGGATGTCAAAATGGCCGTGCCCCTGTGCATCGTCAGTGGACTGGTCATCACCACGGTTATGGCCTACGAACTGCGCCGCCTGTTCGAGTGGTGCAAAATCCTGCCGCTCCTCATTGGCTCCCTGCCGGGCGTCCTTGCCGGCACCGTGCTGCTCAAGGAGACGGACCCGGTGCTGATCAACCGCTTTCTCGGTCTCATGCTGATCAGCATCAGCGGCTTCAACCTGATTTTCACGCCGAAACCTCTCAACCCGTCGTCCGCCTGGGGGTACATCGCCGGTTTTTTCTCCGGCGGCCTCAATGCCATGACTGGCGCGGGCGGTCCGCCGGCCATCATTTATACGACCCTGCACGACTGGAAAAAGGACGAAATCAAGGCCACGCTCACCGGCTTCTTTGCGCTCAGCGGTTACCTCACCGCCGCTGTCCACGCCTTCAGCGGCGTGATCACCTGGAGCACCATGACCTATTTCGTGCTGACCCTGCCCTCAGTGCTGCTGGGCACCTTTGCCGGTTCGCGGATCAGCGGCCGGATCAATCGGAGGACCTATCTGCGCACCGTCTATCTGCTGCTGGCAGGGCTGGGGGTAATGATGCTGGTGGGATGAGCTCAGCGATCGTCCTCGAGAAAGACGCGGCGCAGGCTGTAGAAATAATCGATGCCTGACCAGACCGTGACCACCAGGGCCACATAGAGAATGGCCAGGCCGATCTGGTGGAGATAGGGAATCGGCAGAACCCCAAGGGGGAAAATGAGGGTGCCCAGGCCGATGTACTGGATGATGGATTTCATCTTGCCCAGGCCGCTGGCGGAGACCACGATGCCTTCGGAGGAGGCCACGCCGCGCAGGCCGGTGATGACGATCTCGCGACAGAGAATGATCAGCGCCAGCCAGGCGGGCACCTTGCCGGTGGGGATGAGCATGACCAGGGCCGTGGTGACCAGCACCTTGTCGGCCAGCGGGTCCATCAGTTTACCGAGCACGGTGACGCTTTTGTAGCGGCGCGCGAAGTAGCCGTCGATCCAGTCGGAGCCGGCGGCGACGGTGAACACCCAGAATGCGATCCAGGCGATTTGGGGGGTCTGCTCGAGGAGCAGGAGCACCATCAGGAAGCCGGAGAGGAGAAACCGGCTGCCTGTTATCAGGTTGGGAAGGTTGAAGACCTTGGCGCGGCGGTTCAATTCACTGTTACCATCTGCCGGACATTGATATTGGAGAGGGAGGCCACGCCGCCCTTGTACGAACGGTAGGTCTGCATGACCTTGGCCACGTAGGCCTGGGTTTCCGGGATGCTCGGTATGACCCCGTTCTGCGCGACCCGGCCCGGCCCGGCATTGTACGCCGCCAGGCTCAACTCGACATTCTCCTGGTAATTGTCAAGCAGGTAGCGCAGATAGCGGGTGCCTCCATCGATGTTCTGGAGCGGGTCGAAGGGATCGCTGACCTTGAGGTCCCGCGCTGTGCCCGGCATGAGTTGCATCAGCCCCTGGGCGCCCTTGGGCGAAACCGCATTGGGGTCGAAATTCGATTCGGCCTTGATTACCGCCTTGACCAGCAGCGGATCGACCCTGTGGGTGTTGGCCACCCTGTGAATCCACCGGTTCAAGGTTGATGGCAGCTTCGATTCGGTGATGCGTGTTCCGCCCGATCTGGCCAGGGCCAGGTTCGACCGCCGCGAAATGGTCCGCAGCAGCTGATCCTCCGGTGCGATTCCCCGTCGCTGCGGCCGGTCGATCATTCTGAAGCGGCCGTCACCGGGGACATTGGAATAATGCTTGACGCCACGGTCGTCGACGTAGGCGTACATGGCCGCCCCGGCGACAGTCGGCAGGGCTATTGTCAAGAGGAGAAGGACCGTCGGCAGCAGGCGGTTACCCATAGCTCACCCGAGGTTATTTTTGACGTTTTTCCCAGTCGGCGAGGAACTGCTGCATCCCGATGTCGGTCAGCGGGTGTTTGGCCAACTGGGCGATCACCTTGTAGGGAATGGTCGCGATGTCCGCACCGAGCAGGGCGGATTCGACCACATGCATGGGACTGCGGACCGAGGCGACGATCACCTCGGTGGCGAAACCGTAATTCCGCAGTATTGTCATTATATCGGCGATCAGATCGAGACCGTTAACCGAAATATCATCGAGCCGGCCGACAAAGGGGCTGACGTAGGAGGCTCCGGCCTTGGCGGCCAGCAGCACCTGCGCAACCGAAAAAATGAGGGTGACGTTGGTCTTGATGTCCTCGGCGGCCAGCCGTCGCACGGCCTTCAGCCCCTCCTCGATCATCGGCACCTTGATGACGATGTTGTCGCTGATCTTGGCCAACTCCCGGGCCTCGGCGACCATCCCGTCGGCTTCCAGGCTGACCACCTCGGCGCTGATCGGTCCATCCACCAGCTTGCAGATGTCTTCGAGGATGGCGGTGAACGGTCGCTGCTCCTTGGCAATGAGCGAGGGGTTGGTGGTCACGCCGTCCACCATACCCAGCGCCAGTCCTTTTTTGATCTCGTCGATATTGGCGGTGTCGATAAAAAACTTCATTGCTCTCCTTTTCCGGATTCCCCGGTGAATTGATCACAGCATCGTTCGCTGCAGAAATAATAGGTCACGCCGTCCTTGCGAAGCCGTACAGCCTGACGCTTGGGCACGAGGACGTGGCAGAAAGGGTCCTCGACGAGTTCATCCTCCGGCCGGACATCACGGTCCTCTTCAGCCTCGACTGCGGCGTCCGTTTTTTTGCGTGATACTCCCGATCGGAGCAGACGCCAGGCGATGTAGAACAGCACGCCCAGGATCAACAAGCGCAGGGGGGTCATTCGCTTTTGCCCGTCGCACCGGGCGGGAACGGTCTTTCCATTGTCGGCATGGCGCCATTATAGCCGTCGACCGGTAAATGTCGAAACGAATTCGCCCCGTCAGGGACTTTTTCAGGCTGGCGCCACTACAGGCGGATGCACGGCGGCTCGGGCCAGCGTAGCCGCTCGACCCGCTGGTCCGGATCGGCCTGCTGCAGGTCCTGCAACAGCCCGGCAACCGGCCGGCAGAGCAACGGGTGGACCATGGCGGGGGCGATTTCAGCGAGCGGCGCGAGCACGAAAAGGCGTTCGTGCATGCGCGGATGGGGCAGGATCAATGCACCCGTGTGGATAACCCGGTCGTCAAAGAGAAGCAGGTCCAGGTCCAGAGTCCGGTCCTGGTAGCCTGGCCTCTCTGGAACCGGGCGGGTGCGGCCGCACCGTGTTTCAATCCGGTGCAACCGCTCCAGCAGGGCGAACGGGGTGAGTCCGGTGCGGACCAGCGCTGCCGCATTGACAAAGCGGTGGGCACTGCGCATGCCGAGCGGATCGCTGCGGTACGGCGAGGACAGACGGACCGCCCGAACGGAGGTTTCACCCTGCAGGAGGCGCCAGGCCGTTAGCAGGAGGCAAAGCGAGTCCCCCAGGTTCGAGCCCAAACCTACACAGGCGGTGTGCGGCAGGGGCTGCTCAACCGCCCTGACATCAGGCAGAGTGGAGGACACGGGAAGGAAAAAGCGGGGTACCGCGATCACGGTCCCCCGAAAGGATCAGAAGTTGACCAGGTCGAGCACATCGAACATGGTGTAGAGGCCATTCGCCCGACCGGCCACCCAGGCCGCGGCCAAGGTCGCCCCCCTGGCGAAATTGTCCCGGCTGGTGGCCCGGTGGGTGATCTCCAGCCGCTCACCGGCCCCGGCAAAATAGACGGTGTGTTCGCCGACGATATCGCCGCCGCGAATGGTCTGGATGCCGATCTCCCGGTCGGTCCGCTCGCCGATGATGCCGTTGCGTTCCATTACGCCGACCTCGTCGAGGTTGCGGCCCAGGGCCTCGGCCGCCAACTGCCCCAACCGCAGGGCTGTGCCCGAAGGCGCATCCTTCTTCATGCGGTGGTGGGCCTCGACGATCTCCACGTCATAGCCGTCGCCGAGCACGGCAGCGGTCTTGGCCACCAGTTTGAACAGGACGTTGACACCGATGGCCATGTTCGGCGACTGCACACAGGGGAAATGGGCCTGGGCGAGCGTCCTGATCTCGGCCAGTTCCTCAGTACTCAGGCCGGTGGTGCCGATAACCATGGCCAGGCCGTTCCTGGCAGCCAGGCGGGCAAAGGCCACGGTCGCAGTGTGGAAGGTGAAGTCGATGAGCACATCACCACGATCGATGACCGATTCCAGCCCGGCGGTGATCACCACCCCGGTCTCGCCCAGGCCGCTGATCGCCCCGGCATCCTTGCCGAGGGCCGCACTCCCGGCCGCCTCGAAGGCGCCGGCCAGCTGCAGCCCGGGATGGGCCTGCACCATGTGAATAACCCGCTGCCCCATTCGGCCGGCAGCGCCGGCCACGATGACCCTGGTCATGGTCTGTTTCTCCCTTGCCGGTTTGTTCAGATCAGGCCCACGGCCTGCATATCCTGCCGCAGCCGGCCCAGACTGGCCGCATCCATCCGGGTCATGGGCAGCCGAACCTCGGCCGAGCGGATCCGGCCCATCAGTTCCAGCCCCTGTTTGGCGGGCGCCGGGCTCGGGTAGCAGAACATCGCACCCATGAGCGAAAACAGTTCGTAATGCAGGGCGTTGGCCTCCGCCAGGTTGCCCTGCAGGGCCGCTTCCATCATCCGCGCCATCTTCGCCGGGGCGAGGTTGGACACCACCGAGATCACGCCACGGCCACCGATGAGCGCGGTGGGCATGGCGGTGAAATCGTCGCCGGACAGCACGATGAAGTCACGCGGGCAGCGCTGGATCACCTCGCTGACCTGCTGCAGGCTGCCGCAGGCCTCCTTGATGCCGATCACGCCCGGCAGGGCCGCCAGCCGCGCGACCGTGGCCGGCAGCATGTTGGTCACCGTCCGGCCGGGAACGTTATAGAGCACCATGGGGATGTCGACCGCCTCGAGGATGGCCTTGAAATGCTCGTACAGCCCCTCCTGGCTCGGCTTGTTGTAGTACGGCACCACCGACAGCACCGCATCGGCGCCACTGGCCTTGGCCGACGCGGTCAGTTCGATCGCCTCCAGGGTGTTGTTGGCGCCGGTGCCGGCAATGACCGGGACCCGGCCGGCGACCGTTTGCACGGTCAGGTCGATCACCCGCTTGTGCTCGTTGAAATCGAGTGTGGCCGACTCGCCGGTGGTCCCGCAGGGGACCAGGCCGTGAATGCCGCCGGCGATCTGGAACTCGATCAGGTCCACCAGCCCCTGTTCATCGATCCTGCCGTCCCGCATGGGGGTGACGAGAGCGGTAATGGCGCCCTTGATCTGCTGCATGGCAAACTCCGTGTTCAGGTTGCGGACAAAGAGGCGAAGTCGACGGTCCGGCTGCGACCCGCCGCCGCGATTATTCGATGAGCGCCTCGGCGGTCAGTTCGCCGCGGTAGACAAGGTGAGCCGGCCCCCGGAGGAGCACGTGGCCCGCGGCCGGGCCATCGCCGCTGAACTGCACGCTCAGCGGCACGCCGCCCCGGGTGGTCAGATGCACCGGCGATGCGGCCAGCCCTTTGGCGACGGCAACCACCGCCGCAGCGGTGGCGCCGGTGCCGCAGGCCATGGTCTCCGCCTCGACGCCACGCTCATAGGTGCGGATGGCCAGGGAGCCCGCGCCCAGGTCGACAAAATTGACGTTGGTCCCGGCCGGCGCGAACCGTGGATGACGCCGCAACGCCCGGCCCAGACCGGCCACATCGACAGCATCCAGGTCCCCGGTGAACACCACCAGATGCGGTACGCCGGTGTTGACGCTGTGGACGGTCCACCGCTGCCCGGCCGCCTCGATCTCGATGTCCAACTGGAGCGAGTGGGGCGCGGTCATGCGGATGGTCACCTGGGTGTCGGCAACGCTCGCGTCGATGATGCCGGCGAGCGTCTCAAAGCGCATGCGGGCCGCGGCCAAACCGTTCATGTAGGCGAAGCGGGCCACACAGCGGGCGCCGTTGCCGCACATTTCCGCCTCCGAGCCGTCGGCGTTGAAGAAGCGCCAGCGGAAGTCGGCGCGCTGCGAGGGCTCGAGCAGGAACAGGCCGTCGGCGCCCACCGAGAATTTCCGCCGGCAGACCAGCCGGGCGAACTCGGCCATCCGCTCCACCGGGATGAGCGGCTTGCGGTGGTCGATGACGATGAAGTCATTGCCCGCGCCGTTCATCTTCCAGAAGGGGATCGGCAGGTTGGCGTGCATGATGGCGCTCTCAGTCGCCGACCGTCGCTTCCGGACTGCGGGCGCTCTCGTTGGCAGGAGTCCCCCGGTCGATACTGCTCACCGAGTAGAAGTACTGCGCGTTCGCCGCCGCCTTCTTGTCGATGAACAGGTTGTAGGGCAGGAGCACGGTGCCGACCAACTGTGCCTTGTCCGCGCCGGCCGTCCGCCGGTAGACCCGGTACCCGGCCAAATCTGCGGCCTGGACCTGGTCCCAGAAGACCTTGACGCCCACATCGGTGCGGAGGCCCTGGACGCCTCGCGGCGGCGGCGGCGCGGTCCGGTCCTGCGGCATGGCCTCCACTGTCTGGCTGGTATTGCCGGCCACCTTGCCTTCCTTGTAGACGCTGACCGCCTGCACCTGGTAGGCATAGGTCTTGCCGTTCTCCACCTGGGTGTCGGTGTAACCGGTGCCTGCGACCGGCTCGCCGATGGTCGCGAACACCCCGCCGTCCACGCTGCGCAGCACCTGGTACTGCACGGTTTCACCCAGCGGCGAGGCGTCCTGGCGGCGCTGCACCGGCTGCCAGGCGAGTACTGTCTTGCCGTCGCCCGCCTTGACGCTCAACCCCTCGGGTGCCATGGGCGGCGTGTTCCAGAGGAAGGAAACCACGTTGGAGTCTTCGGACTCGCTCCACCAGCCGGTCCGACTGCGCACCTTGAAGAAGTAGAGGTGACCGGGCCGGAGCACGGTCATCTGGTAACTGGCGGTCCTCGCCCCTTTGTCGGGCAGCGCCCCGCCGGGCAGGTCGATGGGCGAGGCAAAGGGGATGGGGCAGGTCTTGCAGTACTCGTTCGCCGGCACCACCGCCCGGTAGAGGTCAAACTCGGCGATATCGATGAGTTTGTCGCCGGTCACCGTTTCCCGTGGATAGCTCCAGTAGAGGGTGACCCCCTTTTCGTCCAGTTGGTACTGAAGGTCGGTCACCGCCGCCGGCACGATCTGGCTGGGGGCCACCGGTTTGTCCTTGTAACCGCAACCGGCGAGCGCCGCCAAGAGAGTCAGGACGGTCAGGCCGAAGGAAAACTGCAGGGAGGATCGAGTGCGTTTTGTCATGGTTGCATACCTAGTTTTTTTTCGGCATTTTCCAGGGCTTCCCGCACCCTGACGGCGGCTGTGCCACCGGCGGAGGTCCGGCTGTTCACCGAGCCGTCGACGGAGAGGATAGCAAACACGTCCTCTTCAATCAATTCGGAAAAGTGGCGCAGTTCGGCCAGGGGCAGGTCAACGAGTTCGCAGCCCCGCTCCTGGCAGTGGGCGACGATCCGCCCGACCACCCCGTGCGCCTGCCGGAAGGGCAGGTTGCGCCGCACCAGGTAGTCGGCCAGGTCGGTGGCGGTCATGAAACCGCCGACCGTGGCGGCACGCAGCCGGTCGACATCGAATTCGGTGTGGTCGAGCAGTTCGGCGGTGATCGCGAGGCTGGCCTTGACCGTGTCGAGGGCGTCGAACACCGGTTCCTTGTCTTCCTGCAGGTCACGGTTGTAGGTCAGCGGCAGCCCCTTGACGGTCATGAGCAGGGCCATCAGGGCGCCGATCACCCGGCCGGTCTTGCCGCGGATCAGCTCCGGGATGTCCGGGTTCTTCTTCTGCGGCATGATCGACGAGCCGGTGCAGTAGCGGTCGCCGATGCGGATGAACTCGAACTCCTTGGACGACCAGAGCACCAGTTCCTCGGCCAGGCGGCTGAGATGGAGCTGCATCAGGTTGAGGCAGAAGAGGAACTCCAGGGCGAAATCGCGGTCGCCGGTGGTGTCCATGGAGTTGGCGGTGATGGCGGCAAAACCCAGTTCCTCGGCCACCGACTGCCGGTCGATGGGCAGCCCGGTGCCGGCCATGGCGGCCGCACCCAGCGGCAGGACGTTGATCCGCTGCCGGCAGTCGGCCAACCGCTCGCGGTCCCGGCCGAACATCTCCACGTAGGCCAGCAGGTGGTGTGAGAGCAGCACCGGCTGGGCCCGCTGCAGATGGGTGTAGCCGGGCATGACCACGCCCAGATAGTGCCGCGCCCGACGGACAAAGGCCCGCTGCGCCTCCTGCAGCAGCCGGTCCAGCGCATCGCACTCGTCGCGCAGGTAGAGGCGGAAATCGAGATTGACCTGGTCGTTGCGGCTGCGGGCGGTGTGCAGCTTGGCCCCGGCCGCGCCGATCCGCTCGGTCAGGGCCTGCTCGATGTTCATGTGCACGTCTTCCAACTCGGGCCGGAAGACAAAGTCGCCACGGTCGATCTCGGCTTCGATCCCGTCGAGCCCGCGCAGGATGGCCGCGCATTCCTCGGCGGTGATCAGCCCCTGGCGGGCGAGCATGCGCGCATGCGCCCGCGAGCCCATGATGTCATGCCGATAGAGGCGGGCGTCGTAGTGCACCGAGGCGGTGAAGGCCTCCACCGAGGCGGCGGTGGCCTCGGCGAAGCGCCCGCCCCACATCTTGCCCGACACGGGCCGCTCCCCGCCGCTCATTTCAGCCGCTGGTGGGCCTGGATGCGCAGGCGCAGGGCGTTCAGGCGGATGAAGCCGGTGGCGTCCGCCTGGTTGTAGACCTCGTCCTCCTCGAAGGTGGCGAACGATTCGGAGTAGAGCGAGTTGTCCGACTTGCGCCCCACCGGGATGCAGTTGCCCTTGTACAGTTTGAGGCGGACCGTGCCGTTGACCGTGGTCTGGGCGTCGTCCATGGTCCGCTGCAGGAGCTGCATCTCGGGCGAGAACCAGAAGCCGTTGTAGATGAGCTGCGCGTAGGTCGGCACGAGCGAATCGCGGATGCGCAGCACCTCGCGGTCGAGAGTGATGGTCTCGAGGTCGCGGTGGGCGGCGCGCAGGATGGTGCCGCCCGGGGTCTCGTAGACGCCGCGGGACTTCATGCCGACGAAGCGGTTCTCGACCATGTCCAGCCGGCCGATGCCGTTCGCCCCGCCCAGGTCGTTGAGCCGGGTCATCAGGGCCACCGGCGCGAGGCGCTCGCCGTCGATGGCCACCGGCGTGCCCTGCGCGAAGTCGATCTCGATGTAGGTGGGGGTGTCCGGCGCCCGTTCCGGCGAGACGGTGAGTTTGAACATCTCCTCGTCCGGCTCGTTCCACGGGTCCTCGAGGATGCCGCCCTCGAAGCTGATGTGCAGCAGGTTCTCGTCCGAGCTGTAGGGATTCTTTTTCGTGACCGGCACCGGGATGTCATGCTCGCGGGCATAGGCGACCAGCTTCTGGCGCGAGTTCAGGTCCCAGATCCGCCAGGGGGCGATGATGGTCAGCCTGGGATTGAGGGCCAGATAGCTCAGTTCGAAGCGGACCTGGTCGTTGCCCTTGCCGGTGGCGCCGTGGCTGACCGCGTCGGCGTTCTCCTCGGCGGCGATGCGCACCTGCTCGCGGGCGATGAGCGGCCGGGCAAGCGAGGTGCCGAGCAGGTAGGACCCTTCGTAGATGGCGTTGGCCCGGAAGGCCGGGAAGATGTAATCGCGCACGAATTCCTCGCGCAGGTCGGAGACGATCACCTTGTCCGCGCCGGTGGCCATGCCCTTGGCCCGGACCTTGTCCCAGTCCTCCTTCTGACCGATGTCGGCACAATAGGCGATCACCGGGCATCCGTATTCATTGGCCAGCCACTTGAGGATGACCGAGGTGTCCAGCCCGCCCGAGTAGGCGAGCACAATCTTCTCTACGCTCATGATATTTTCCTGAAAAACTCCGGGGAGTTCGATGGTTACGTGAACCGGCCTCAGTGAGTGCCGCCGGCGAGGAACGATTCGAGGATCGCCTTGTGGAGGTGCATCTTGTTTTCCGCCTGGTCGAAGACCACGCTCCGCGGCCCCTCGAGCACCTCCTCGGTGATCTCCTCGCCGCGGTGGGCGGGCAGACAATGGAGGACGATGGCATCTTCCCGGGCGCGGGCGAGCAGTTCGCTGTCCAACTGGTAGGCGCTGAACAGCACCATGCGCCGTTCCTGCTCCGCTTCCATGCCCATCGAGGCCCAGACATCGACGTTGACCACGTCCGCCGCGCGGATGGCCTCGGCCGGGTCGCGCAGCACCAGGATCGGCCGCGGGCTGCGGACGCGTGCCCGCTCGAGGATGGCGGTGTCCGGACTGAAACCGGCCGGACAGGCGAGCGACAAGGGGAAACCGAGCACCGAAGCGGCCTCGATCCAGGAGTTGGCCATGTTGTTGCCGTCACCGATCCACACCGTTTTCAGCTCGTCCAGCGGCCCCTTCTTCTCGATCACGGTCATCAGGTCACTGAGAATCTGGCAGGGGTGGTGCAGGTCGGTGAGGGCGTTGATCACCGGCACACTGCTGTAGTGGGCCAGTTCCTCCACCACCTCCTGGCCGAAGGTGCGGACGACGATGCCGTCCACGTAGCGGCTCAGCACCCGGGCGGTGTCCTTGAGGGGTTCGCCGCGGCCGAGCTGCGACTCCTTGGTGTTCATGAAGATGACCTGTCCGCCCAGGCCGTACATGGCCGCCTCGAACGATACCCGGGTGCGGGTCGAAGGCTTTTCGAAGAGCAGGCAGATCCTGCGCCCCTCGAGTTGCCGGTGGCGGACACCGGCGCGGCTCTCGGCCTTCAGCTCCAGGGCGCGGTCAATCAGCGCCTGCAGTTGGTCTCGGCTGAAATCACCCAGTGCGAGAAGATGGTTGTTCATGGTTCCGTCCCAAGTCTCCGGGTACGCACCAACGCCTCTGTCGGGCCGCCCTGGCCGCCAACCGCAGCGCTGGTGCCTTGTGGAAAAAAAGTAACTGATACATAAAAACACCCGGTTTGCAAAGTGATTTTATGGCCGGGAAACGGATTGAAACGGGCGCGGCGGGACGGGTAGGCTCAACCGGCGAAGGCGGCCCCCGAAGGGTCGAGAAACAGGGCCGACAGGAGAATTTTCAAGCCGATGGCGATGAGAATGACCCCGCCCGCCACCTCGACCCGCCGGCCCCAGCGGGCGCCGCTGCGGGCGCCGAGGAGCAGGCCGGCGACGGTAAAGGCGCAGGCGACCAGGCCGATGACCAGGGCCGGCAGCCAGACGACCACATCGAGCATGGCCAGCGACAGGCCGACGGCCAAGGCATCGATGCTGGTGGCCACCGCCAGGGCCACCATGGTCAGGCCCCGGCTGGGGTCGGTGGCCCGGGTCGCCTCCTCCCCGGCCAGGGCCTCGCGGATCATGTGCCCGCCCACCCAGACGAGCAGGCAGAAGGCAATCCAGTGGCTCCAGGCGGCGACAAAGGTCTGCACGGTGAGTCCGGCCAGCCAGCCGATCACCGGCATGAGCGCCTGGAACAGGCCGAAATGAAAGGCGAGGCGGAAACAGGGTCGAAAGCAGAGCGGGCGGAGGACAACGCCCGCCGCCAGGGCCACGGCAAAGGCGTCCATGGCCAGGGCCACGGCCACGGCGATGAGGGAAAGTCCGTCCACCGGCGGCCCGGCGCTCCCCGCAGCCCGGTCAGGCCAGGGCGGCGAGCACCCGGTCGAGCCGGTCGACGAGCAGGTCGATCTCCGCCTCGGTGACGATGAGCGGCGGCACGAAACGCAGCACCGCGTTGCCGGCGAAGTTGATGAGCGCGCCCTCCTCGAACATCCGCTGGACCATGGTCGCGCCGAGTTCGACGCCGCGTTCGGTGAGCACCAGGCCAAGCAGCAGACCGCGACCGCGAGCGCCCGCGGCCAGCGCCGGATGACGGCTGGCCAGTTCCTCGAGCCGGCCGAGGAAGTAGCGGCTGCGCTCGCGCACACCGGCGAGGAAGCCCTCGGCGAGCATGATCCGCAGCACCTCGACCGCGGCCGCGGCCGCCACCGGGTTGCCGCCGAAGGTGGAGGCGTGACTGCCGACAGTCAGCGAGGCCGCGATCGGTTCCGTGGTCAGCATGGCGCCCATGGGCAGGCCGTTGGCCAGCGCCTTGGCCATGGTCATGATGTCCGGGGTCACGCCCAGCTGTTCGTGGGCGAACAGGGTGCCGGTGCGGCCCATGCCGGTCTGCACCTCGTCGAAGATGAGCAAGCAGGCCGTGACGGTCGCAGAGTGCGCGGATCGCCCGCAGGTAGTCCGGGTCCAGCGGCCGGACGCCGCTTTCGCCCTGCAGCGGCTCACAGAGCACGGCGCAGGTCTCGGGCCGGATCAGCCGTTCGATGGCCGCCAGGTCACCGAACTCGGCATGCACAAAGCCCTGCGGCAGCGGCTCGAAACCCTGGTGAAACTTGGGCTGGCCGGTGGCGGCGACCGCGGCCAGGGTGCGGCCGTGGAAGGAGCCGAGGAGCGAGATCACTTCGTAGCGACCCGGGCCGCTGTGAATGCGGGCCAGCTTGATGGCCGCCTCGTTGGCCTCGGCGCCGGAGTTGCACATGAACACCCGGTCGGCGAAGCTGTTGGCCACGAGCATCTCGGCCAGCTCGATCTGCGGCCGGGTGTGGAACAGGTTGGACACATGCACCAGGGTCTGCGCCTGGCGACTGATGGCCGCACTCACCTGCGGGTGGCAGTGGCCGAGCGAACAGACGGCGATACCGGCGAGAAAATCGAGATACTCGCGGCCGTCCGCGTCCCACAGCCGGCAGCCGCGACCGCGCACCATGGCGGCCGGAAACCGGTTGTAGGTGCCGATGAAAACCTTGTTACCCCTGTCCGCCCAATCTGCGTTGCTCATGCCACCAGCTCCGTGCCGATACCCGCGCGTGTGAAGATTTCCAGCAGGATCGCGTGCTCCTGCCGGCCATCGATGATATGTGCCTTGGCCACCCCGCCGTCGAGCGCCGACTTGCAGCAGTTGACCTTGGGGATCATGCCGCCCTGGATCACCCCGGCCTCGATCAGGTCGTCGATCTGGTCGCGGTAGATGGTGGAAATGAGTTCGCCCTGGCTGTTCTTGACCCCCTCGACATCAGTGAGCAGGATCAGCTTGACCGCGTTGAGTTCAGCGGCGATGGCACCGGCCACCAGGTCGGCGTTGATGTTGAAGGCCTGGCCGTCCTCGCCCACCCCCACCGGCGCGATCACCGGGATGAAATCCCGCTGGGCCAGGGTTTCCAGGACCTCCGGGTTGACCCGGGTGACCTGGCCGACCCGGCCGATGTCGATCAGCTCCGGCGGCCGGTCCTCGCCCGTGGGCTTGGCATGAATGGTCAGCTTACGCGCCTGGACCAGGTCGCGCGTCGCGGCCGGACAAGCCCACCGCCTTGCCGCCGCAGTGGTTGATCAGGCCGACGATCTCCTTGTTGACCTTGCCGACCAGGACCATCTCGACCACGTCCATGGTCTCGCCGTCGGTGACCCGCATGCCCTGCACGTAGCTGGGCGTCACCTGCATCTTCTCGAGAAAACGGTTGATCTGCGGACCGCCGCCGTGGACGATCACCGGGTTGATGCCGATGTGCTTCATGAGGATCACGTCCAGGGCGAAACTGCGTTTGAGTTCCTCCTCGACCATGGCGTGACCGCCGTACTTGATCACCACCGTGCTGCCGCTGAACTCGCGCATGTAGGGCAGCGACTCCACCAGCACCTTGGCCTTGGCGATCTCCTCGCGCATCTTCCCCCGGTGTCCCATTCCCATCTCCTCGTTTCGGCCGTTTGCGGCGCATGCTCAAAAACGACCGATATTCTACCCCCGCCCGTCTTCCGTGTAAACCGCTCTCTGGCTCCAGCGGCTAAAAGGGGCGTTGCCGGGCGCCCGAACCGCTTTACATTTCAAGAGGAACCAAGTAGTATTGCCGCGCCTTGCAAAAAACAAACCTGAAACCGAATTGACCCTTTTTTCACTTGCCTTTCTGAGGATCTATCATGGGACTCTTTCTTTCCACCGCACGACGCGCCCTTGCCATCACCGCCATCGCGCTGCTGCCTGCCATCGCCTGCGCTGCACCAAACGTCGGCAACTCCAACGAACCGATCAACATCGAGGCCAACCGGATGGTCTCCCAGGAAAACGACAACTCGGTGGTGTTCATCGGCAATGTCGAGGCCAAGCAGGGCAAGCTCAACATCCGCTCCGACGAGATGACCGTCTTCTACACGGAGAGCAAGGGCGGCAAGGACAACAAGACCACCTCGCAGATGGACCGGCTGATCTGCAAAAAGAACGTCAAGATCACCCAGGAGGACTGGCTGGGCACCGGCGACCGCATGGACTACTTCGCCAAGGAGCGCAAGGTCGTCCTCACGGGGAACGCCAAGGCCTGGCAGGGGCCGAACATGGTCTCCGGCAAGACCATCATCTACTATCTCGATGAAAAGCGGTCCGTCGTCGAGCAGGACGAGGCAACCAAGGGCCGGGTGCGGGCGGTGATCCAGCCGGACGCCAAGAAATAATGTCCGGCCAGTCGTTTCTCGAAACCCGCGGTCTCGTCAAGGAATACCGCAACCGACGGGTGGTGGACCAGGTCAACCTGCAGGTGCTGAGCGGCTCGGTGGTCGGGCTGCTCGGCCCCAACGGCGCCGGCAAGACCACCACCTTCTACTCGATCGTCGGCTTCATCCGGCCGACCAGCGGCGCCATCTTCCTCGACGAGGAGGACATCACCGCCCTGCCGATCCACCAGCGGGCGGCGCGCGGCATCACCTACCTGGCGCAGGAACCCTCGGTCTTCAAGAAGCTGACCGTGGAGGAGAACATCCGCATCGTCCTTGAACCGCTGGGCCTCAGCGCCGGAGAGATCAAGAGCCGCATCGGCGAGTTGCTCGCCGAACTGAAGATCGAACGGCTGGCCGGCAACAAGGGCCACGCCCTGTCGGGCGGCGAGCGGCGGCGGGTCGAGATCATGCGGGCGCTGGCCACCCGGCCGCGTTTCATCCTTCTCGACGAACCCTTTGCCGGCGTGGACCCGCTGTCGGTGGCCGACCTGCAGCAGATCATCCGCGATCTCAAGCAGAAGGGGCTGGGCGTGCTCATCTCCGACCACAACGTCCGCGAGACGCTCCAGGTCTGCGACTTCGCCTACATCATGAACAACGGCCAGATCCTCACCAGCGGCGTGGCCGCGGACATCATCGAGAGCGTGGTGGCCCGCAAGATGTACCTCGGCGACAACTTCCACATGTGATGGCGGGCGGCCGGCAGCATGCAGCGGATCGGGATGTAGTCCATGGCGCTTGAACTCCGACAGAATCTGAAGCTCGCCCAGAAGCTGGTGATGACCCCGCAGCTGCGTCAGGCAATCAAGCTGCTGCAGCTCGGCCGTCTCGAGTTGACCGAGGCCCTGCAGGCGGAGATCGAGCAGAACCCAATGCTCGAGGAGGCCCAGCCCCAACTCGAGGCGCCAACCAACCCGGACGCCCTGTCCGCCGAGGAGAATCCCTACCAGGCCGAACCCCCCATCACCGACCAGGTGAAAGGAGACGATCCGGCCACCGTGGCCGAAGTCAACTGGGAGGACTACGCCAACGCCTTTGACAGCGACTTTTCCTTCTCCCACGAGACTCCGCCGGCCGACGCACCGTCGCAGTTCGATTTCATCTCCGCCACCCCGGGGCTGGAATCCTACCTGATGTGGCAACTCACCCACCTGGAACTGACCCCCCGGGACATCGAACTCTCCCAGTTCATAATCGGCAACCTGAACGGACACGGCTTCCTCGAGGCCGACATCAGTGACATCCGCGCCCACTGCCAGTGCACCGAAGAGGAGGCGGAAGGGGTCCTGCGCCTGGTGCAGAGCCTCGACCCGCCGGGCGTCGCCGCCCGCGACATCCGCGAGTCGCTGCTCCTCCAGCTCGACCGGCTGGACGAGGAAGACCCGCTCGCCACAGAGATCGTCGAGCAGCACATGGGGTTGCTCGAGGCGCGCAACTACACCCAGCTGGCCCGCGAAACAGGTGCGCCGCTGAAGCGGGTGCAGGAGGCGGTGGCGCTCATCCAGTCGCTCACCCCCTACCCGGGCAATGAGTTCAGCAACGAGCAGACCAATTACATCGTGCCGGACGTCTACGTCTTCAAGGTCGACGGCGAATTCGTCATTCAGCTCAACGACGAGGGGCTGCCGCAGCTGCAGCTCTCAGCCGAATACCAGCAACTGCTCAAGCAGAAGAACGGACTGCCGCCCGAATCCCGCAGCTACCTGCGCGAGAACAAGCGCAACGCCGAGTGGTTCATCAAGTCCATCGAACAGCGGCAGCGAACCATCTACCGGGTGATGGAAAGTCTGCTCAAGTTCCAGCGGGAGTTCTTCGAACGGGGGGCGGGAGCGATGCGGCCGCTCATCCTGCGTGACGTGGCCGAGGACATCGGCATGCACGAGTCCACGGTCAGCCGGGTGACCTCGAACAAGTACGTGCACTGCCCCCAGGGCATCTTTGAACTGAAGTACTTCTTCTCCACCGCGGTGGCCACCGTGGACGGTGACACTGTGGCCGCGGAGGCGATCAAGAACCGCATCCGCCAGATGGTCAGCGCCGAGAACCCGGCCAAGCCGCTCAGCGACAACACCATCAGCGAGATGCTCACCCGGGAGAACATCATGGTGGCCCGGCGGACTGTGGCCAAGTATCGCGAACAATTGAAGATCCTGCCGGTGAAGCACCGCCGCCAGACCCGCACCGCCTGAAGCCCGCCATGCAGCCGCTCGACAACCATGCCATCATCCTGGAGATGCAGGCCACCGGCAAGGAGGGGGCCCTGCGCGAACTCGCGGCCCTGGCCGCGACCCGGTGCGGCCGATGTACGGCGGAGACCCTCTACACCATCCTGCTCGAGCGGGAGGCGATCGGTTCCACCGGTGTCGGCAACGGCGTGGCCATTCCGCACGGCAAGGTCGCCGGCCTGGACGACATCCTCCTCTGCTTTGGCCGCAGCCGCGACGGCATCGATTTCGACGCCATCGACAGCCGGCCGGTCCACCTCTTCGTCCTGCTGCTCTCACCGGCCTCCAAGGCGGCCGAGTATCTCAAGGCGCTGGCCCGGGTCAGCCGCATCCTCAAGAACGAGACCACCCGCCAGGAACTGCTCGCCAGTTCCTCGCCCGAGGCGATCGTCACCCTGTTCGAGGCCGGCCCGCCCGGTTTCTGAGCCCCGCCCGCGCCGGCCCCGCCCGGGTCAGGTGCGGATCATCTCCGCGATCTGAAAGGCCATCTCCAGCGACTGCTCCGCGTTCAGGCGCGGATCGCAGGTGGTCAGGTAGCGCAGGCCGAGCTGCGCGTCCGACACCTTGCGGGCGCCGCCGATGCACTCGGTCACATCCTCGCCGGTCAGTTCGAAGTGCACCCCGCCCGGCACCGTCCCTTCCACCCAGTTGAGTTCGAAGAAACAGCGCAATCTCGCACAGGATGTTCTCGAAATCGCGGGTCTTGTGGCCGGATTCGGAGCTGAAGGTGTTGGCGTGCATGGGATCGCAGGTCCAGAGCACGTTGCAGCCCCTCCTTCTTGACCGCGCGCAGCAGCGGCGGCAGCTTCTTGTCGATGATGCTGGCGCCGAAGCGGGTGATCAGGGTGATGCGGCCGGGCTCGTTGTCCGGGTTGAGCCGCTCGACGATGGCCAGGATATCGTCGATCCGGTAGTTCGGCCCGACCTTCATGCCCAGCGGGTTGCGTACGCCGCGCAGGAACTCGATGTGGGCGCCGTCGAGCTGGCGGGTGCGGTCGCCGATCCACAGCATGTGCGCCGAGCAGTCGTACCAGCCGCCGGCCACCGAGTCCTCGCGGGTCATGGCCTCCTCGTAGCCGAGGAACAGGGCCTCGTGCGAGGTGAAAAACTGGGCCTCCTTGAGCTGGGGGATGTCGGTGGAAATGCCGATGGTCTCCATGAACTTGAGCGCGCTGGAGATCTGCTTGGCCATCCGCTCGTAGGAGCGGCCCATGGGCGATTGTTTGACGAATTCCTGGTTCCAGGCCTGGACCCGGTGCAGGGAGCCGAAGCCGCCGCGGGTGAAGGCGCGCAGCAGGTTCATGGTCGCCGCCGACAGGTGGTACCCTTTGAGCAGCCGCTCGGGGTCGGGGATACGCGCCAGCGGGTCGGGATCGGCCGAGTTGGCCATGTCGCCCCGGTAGCTGGGCATCTCCACGCCGTTGATCGTCTCGGTGTCGCTCGAGCGCGGCTTGGCGTACTGGCCGGCGATGCGGCCCACCTTGATCACCGGCTTGTTGCCGGCGTAGGTGAGGATGACCGCCATCTGCAGCAGCACCTTGAGGGTCTCGCGGATGTTGGGGGCGGTGCAGCGGGAGAACTCCTCGGAGCAGTCGCCGCCCTGGAGCAGGAAGGCCTCGCCCCGGACCGCCTTGGCGAGCATGGCCTTGAGGTCGCGGATCTCGCCGGCGAAGACCAGCGGCGGCAGCAGGGAGAGGGTCCGGACGATCTCCTCGTACCGCTCCCGGTCCGGCCAGTTCGGCTGCTGCAGGGCCGTGTAGGTATGCCAGCTTGTCTTCGTCCAGGTGCCTTTCTTCTCCATCGTCGTGTCGTGTCCGTCTGCTGGTGTTGTCGTTTGCCCCGTCGCCCGGTTGTTCCGGGCGGCGGGACCGGTCTTCATTCGTCTGCCGCCGGTGCGCAGCTGCCGCCGGCACAGCAGACCTCGCGGTCAAAGACGTTGAGGATGCGCAGCGCCTTGTCGCGCAGCCCCGGGTCGGCGTACGGCGCGAACTCGCAGTCCTGCGCGAGCACCTCGGCCCGCCGCCGGTCCGGAATGCAGTCCATGCCGGTGGCCAGCACCCGGCCCCGGGCCGTTTCCAGCAGTTCCGCGTCGCGGCCGTTGGTGACCACGGCCAACGGGATGCGGTAGTCCGGGTCGAGCACCCGGGCCGCGGCCACGGCCGCGGTCTCCCGGGTGACCAGCGACCCGGGCCCGTAGCGGACGATGAACAGCCGCCGGCCGCCAAACCGCACGGTCAGCTCGATGCGCGTCTGCACGGCGATGCCGTTGTAGCAGGTGTCGATGGTCAGCCGCGGCTCCAGTTCCGTCCGCTCGTAGCCGAGTTGTTCGACCAGCCGGCGGGCCAACCCCTGGCGGACCCGCTCGTCGTCGGTGTCCGGGAGGGTCTCGCCGGTCAGGCAGTCCTGGAGGACGCCGTAGACAAGGTGATGGCCCGAGGTGTCGATCATGCGGTGATCCGGAACAAGGGGGCGGGGCGGAAGCAGACGCGCCCGGGCGTACGCCGGGACTGCTGTCGGAAGTCAGTCAAGTAAGCGCATGACGGCGTTTTTGTCAATCGGCAAATGCCCGGAAACGGTTGCTACGGCGACCGTGGCGGGCGGGCAGGAGGGAAACGCTCGCCCGCGCGGCGGATTTTGGGTATGCTGGGCGCACCGTGGCCGCCCGTGGCGCGCGGCCAACCGTCCCCCCGCGCAGGAGGCTCCCGATGACATCCCCGTCCGCCGGCACCGACCGGCAGTGGCTGAAAATCACCTTTCTCTGTCCGACGGTGCTGCTCGAGGCGGCCGGCGACCTGCTCGCCGCGCTCAGCGGCACAGGTGTCGAGGAGAGTCCGCCCACCGCGGACGGCGCCGCGGTGAGCGGCTTTTTCGAACTGCACGGTGCGGGCGGCGAGCATCCGCCGGAGAGGGCCGAGGCGGTGGTCAGCCTGGTCGAGGCGCGCATGGCGGAGTTGTTCGCCCTCTACCGACAGGAACCGGTGCGCGCCACCCACACCCTGCTCGCCGACGAGGACTGGGCGACCAGCTGGCAGCAGTACTTCAAGCCCTTTGCGATTGTGCCCGGGCTGGTGATCAAGCCCTCCTGGGAGCCCTACACCCCGGCCCCCGGCGAGCGGGTCATCGAGATGGACCCGGGCATGGCCTTCGGCACCGGCCAGCACGCCTCGACCCGGTTGGCGCTGGAGCTGATCAGCGCACGCCTCGAGCGCTCCCCCTGCGTGCGGGCCCTGGATGTCGGCACCGGCACCGGCATCCTCGCCATGGCCGCGGCCCAGTTCGGCTGCGCCCGGGTGGTGGCCGTGGACAACGACCCGGACGCGGTAACGGTGGCGCGGCAGAACGTCGCGCACAACCGCCTCGCCGAACGCATCGACCTCGGCTCCACCCCGGTCGCGGAGATCGGCGGCCTTTTTCAGCTGGTCGCGGCCAATATTGTCCACGACGTGCTCGTCGACATGGCCCCGGAACTGACCCGGCTCTCCGCACCCGGCGCCAGCCTCGTGCTCGCCGGCATCCTCAGCGGCGAGCAGGAGGCGCACCTCGCCCAGGTCTACGCCGCCCTGGGCTGCCGAATCATTGACCGCCGCTATCGTGACGAATGGGTGGCCCTGGAACTGTTGCGCGCTTGAGCCGCGCCGCCGGTCGGAGCGGGGCCCCACCGGGGTTGTGTTCATGAAATTCTCCCGGTACAAGCGGCGCCGGGGCGCGCTGCACAGCCTCCGCTCCCTGCTCCGCCCCCGACGCCCTCAGCAGGCGATCCACACCCTGGCCAACCGGGCCATCCTGTACGCCCACGGCGGCGACTTTTTCCCGGCCCTGTTCGCGGCCATGGACGCCGCCACCACCGTCATCCGCGCCGAGTTCTACATCGTCCGCGCGGACGCCACCGGCGCCCTTTTCGCCCGGGCGCTCATGGATGCGGCCGCCCGCGGCGTGGACGTGGCCCTCATCTACGACACGGTCGGCTGCTTCGACACCCCTTCCGGTTATTTCGCCCAATTGGCTGCGGCCGGGGTTCGCTGCCTGGCCTTCAACCCGCCCGCCTTCCGCCGCCTGCACTGGCTGGACGTGCGCAACCACCGCAAGGTGGCGGTGATCGATGGCAACACCGCTTTTCTCGGCGGCATCAACGTGGGCGACGAGTACGCCGGCTTCGGTGAAAGCATGGCGCGCTGGCGGGACGTGGGCGTGCGCCTGGACGGCCCGGCCGCGCGCGAACTGGACGCGATCTTCCGCCAGACCTGGGCCCGGGAGACACAGGACGAACTGGCGCCCTGCGCCGGCCGGACGGTCGACGACGGGGACGCGGACGTGACCCTGATCAACGGCACCCCGCACCAGGCCCGCTCGGTCATCCGCCGCTCGTTCAGCCTGACCATGGCCGCCGCCCGCCACAGTATCCGCATCGTCACCCCCTACTTCCTGCCTGGTCCGCGGGTCTTGCGCGCCCTGCTGCGGGCAGTGCGGAGCGGCGTGCAGGTGCAGCTCCTCCTGCCGTCAGTGAGCGATATCCCGCTGGTGCAGCTGGTCGGCCGCGCCTGGCTGCGGCCGCTCCTCCAGGCCGGGGTCGAGGTCTACCAGCTCCAGGGCACCATCCTCCACGCCAAGGTGATGCTCATCGACGAGGCCTGGGCCACGGTCGGCTCGGCCAACCTGGACCAGCGCAGTTTCCACCGCAACTACGAACTCAACGCGGTGATCGACAGCCGCGAGTTCGGTGCCCAGGTGCAGCGGATGTTCACCGGCGACCTGGCCCAGTCGCGGCGGCTCGGCCTGGACGAGTACGAGCACGCCGGCTGGCTGGCGCGCCTGCTCGCCTGGCTGCTCTCCCCGCTCGGCCGGTTCCTCTGAGCCCGGTTCGGTTCGCCCCGCCGCTTGCTTTTGCCGGCCAACTTTGGTATCCAGCAAACCCTGAAACGCCCGGACCTTCCCTCCCCTGCCCGCATCCCCGACACAGAATCCCATGAGCGCATACGTACTCGGCATCGACACCGGCGGCACCTATACCGACGCCGTCCTGCTGGACGCCACCACCCGCCGGGTGGTCGCCTGGAACAAGGAACGCACCACCCCGCATGACCTCAGCCTCGGCGTCGGCCGTGCCCTCACCGGGCTGCTCGCCGGCGGCGTCCGGCCGGCCGAGGTCTGCCGGCTGAGCGTGTCCACCACGCTGGCCACCAACGCCGTGGTCGAAAACCGCGGCGCCCGGGTGGCGCTGTTCGTCCTCGGCACGGTTCGCCACTTCAAGCTGCCGGTGGTGGCGACCATCTTCTTCAAGGGCGGTCACACCATCACCGGCGAGGAGGAAGAGCCGCTGGACCTGGAGGGGCTGGTCGACACCCTGCCCACCCTGGCCCCGGAGGTGGACAGCTACGCGGTGTGCGGCGCCATGTCGATCAAAAATCCCACCCATGAACTGGTGGCCCGCCAGGCGATCTCCCTCATCGATCCCAAGCCGGTGTTCTGCTCGCACCAGGTGTCCACCAACCCGGGCATGCTCGAGCGGTCGGCCACGGCCTGCCTGCACGCCCGGCTCATGCCGCTGATGACCGACTTTCTCGCCTCCATCCAGCGCTCCATGCTCGCCACGGGGCTCGACTGCCCGGTGACCATCATCTGCGGCAACGGCACCGGCGCCGACCTTTCGGCCATCGTCGACCAGGCGGCGGTGACCATGGCCAGCGGCCCAGCCGCCACCGCCCGGTTCGGCGCGGCCGGCGGCCTGCAGACGGCCCTGGTGGTCGATGTCGGCGGCACCACCACCGACGTCTGCCTGCTCCGCGACGGCGCGCCGCTCATCAACCGTGCGGGCTGCGTGATCGGCCAGTGGCGCACCCATGTGGAGGCGGTGGACATGTACACCGCCGGCGCCGGCGGTGACAGCCGCATCACCTGCCACCGGGACGGCCGGATCGAACTGGAACCCGCCCGGGTGCAGCCGATCGCCATGACCCCGGACCTGCCCGACCCGCGCGACTGGCTGGACACCGGCGTGGACAGCGTGCTGGTGCTGCCCGTGGCCGGTCTCGACCGGGAGGTGATCGCCGTGGACCCGGTGCTCACCGCGCTCGACCGGCTCGGCCCCCTGCCGCCCTCGCGCCTGGCAACGGCGAGCGGCATCACCGGCATCCTCCTGGAAAAACGACTGGAACACCTTGCCTACCGGCAGCGGCTGGTCCTCACCGGCTTCACCCCCACGGACGCCCTGCACGCCCTCGGCCGCCTCGACATCGGCGACCGGCGGGCCAGCGAGCGGGCCGCAGCGGTGCTCGCCGCGGCCGCGGGCCTTGCCCCGGAGACGTTCTGCCAGCGGGTGGTCGAGGCCACCGAGACCGCCATCGAGACCATCATCCTCAGCTACCTCGGCCGCACCGTCTGGCAGGACGACCAGGCCGTGCCCGTGCTCAACCGCCGCGACAACGAGCTGTTCTCCCTGCGTTTCGCCCTCAAGCTGCCCCTGGTCGGCATCGGCGCCGCGGCCCGCAGTTTCCTGCCCGCGATAGCCGAGCGGCTCGGGACCACGGTCACCTTCCTCGACCACTGCGAGGTGGGCAACGCCATCGGCGCGGCCCTGATCGGCCTCGACCATATCTGAGCCGGATCGCCGGCAGGACCGGGGCAGGTGAGGCAAGAGGGCGATTTCCCGTGTTGCCCCCCTTTACTTCACCGGCGCAGGGCTTACCGTTCGGAGTGATTCCCGCAACCACAGGGTGACACCATGGACGCCTTTCTCCTTCAGATCGACACCTACCTGCAGAGTTCGCTCATCGCCTCGCTGGCGGCCGCCTTCCTCGGCGGCCTGCTCGCCAGCCTGACGCCCTGCATCTACCCGATGATCCCGATCACCGCCGGCGTCATCGGCCATGCCAACGTGGGCGGTTCGCGCCTGCGCGGCTTTCTCCTCTCGCTCATCTACGTGACCGGCATGGCCCTTGCCTATGCCGCCCTCGGCGTGTTCGCCGCAGCCACCGGGCAGTTCTTCGGCACGATCAACTCGAGCCCCTGGACCTTCCTGCTGGTGGGCAACCTGATCCTCGTCTTCGCCCTCGGCATGCTCGACGTGTTCAGCCTGCCGAGCTTTGCCGGCCGCTTCACCAGCCGGCAGCTGGGTGTGGTCGGCATCTTCCTCGCCGGCATCTCCTCGGCCCTGGTGGCCGGCCCCTGCACCACGCCGGTGCTCGGCACCCTGCTGGCCTACACCGCCTCGTCGCAGAACATCCTGCTGGGCGGGCTGTTGCTGTTCGCTTTCTCCCTCGGCATGGGCGCGCTGCTGCTCGGCGTGGGCACCTTTTCCAGCTTCGTCACCGCCCTGCCCCGATCCGGGCCGTGGCTGGTGACCATCAAAAAAATCCTGGGCCTGCTCATGCTCGGCCTGGCCCAGTACTTCTTCGTCAAGGCCGGCACCCTGTTCCTGTGAGCGCCGGACCTTCCTGTCCCCCGAACCTTGCGAGGCCCCTGCCATGCGTCTTCGACACCACTTCCTGCTGCCCCTGTTCCTGCTCCTCTGTGTCCTCGTCCTCCCGGCCGCGGCGCCGGCGGTGCAGCCGGGCCAGCCGCTCCTCCCCTTCAAGGGCCAGGACCTGAACGGCAAGCCGTTCGACCTCGCCGAGAGTATCGGCAGCAAACCGGTGATGCTCGTCTTCTGGGCCTCCTGGTGCCCCTCCTGCCGCACCGAGGTGCCGAAGATCAACCAGTTGGCCGCCAAGTACGGGGAGCGGGGGATGGCCTTCGTGGCGATCAACGTCGGCTTCAACGACTCGGTGGAGCGGGCCCAGGCCTTTGCCCGCAAGACAGGCATGACCTACCCGGCGATCTTCGACGGGTCCGGGCAGATCACCGAACCGTACCAGCTCATCGGCGTGCCGACGATCATCATCGCCGACAACAAGGGGGTGATTCAGTATCGGAATTTTGCCACCCCGGAGATCACCGAGGAGCATTTCAGCCGGCTGAACGCGAACTGAGCGCTCAAGGCTCGCTCAGGGTTCGTCGTCGCCGCTGACCAGCGGGTAGGCCGCCAGCACTTCCGGCGGGATGGAGCGCGGCCTGCCGGTGTGCAGGTCGCAGAAGATGAACACCGTCGCCGCCACCGCCAGCACGGTGTCGTCGGCCGGACGGTGGAATTTGAATTTCCGCAGGGTGCGGATCTTCTGGAAGTCGGCCACCCAGGTGTACACGCTGATGGCCTCGCCGGCGTAGGCGGAGTGAAGGTACTCGATGGTGTGCGAGCGGATGATCCAGGTCCGGTCGATGGCGGCGTAGCGCTCCTGCGGCCAGCCCAGTCGGGCCGAATGGAACACGGCCGCCTCCTGCATCCACTGCACGTACTGGACGTTGTTGACGTGGCCGTTGGCGTCGATGGCGCTGTCCGGCACGACCAGTTCCAGCCGGCCGATACCGTTCACGGCCGCTCTCCGGTCGGCGCGTCGAAGCCGGCGAGGTTGCGGCCGGTGGCCGCGAGCAGCCGCTGCGCCGCCAGGTCGCGGGCGGCCAGGGCCAGCGCCAGCCGCCCGTAGGTGGCCACCAGGTCGCGCTGGGCCTCGTTCAGGCGGATCAGCGGCGACTCACCCGCCTCGTATTCATTCTGGGCCAACTCCCGGTTCTCCTCCACCAGGGCCACGGTCTCCCGCTGCAGCCGCACCTGCTCCGCCGCCGAGGCAAGCAGGGCCAGGTCACGGCGGATCTCACCGGCCACCTCGTTGCGCAGCCCGGCCAGGGTGGCGACCGCCTCCCGCCGGGCCTGCCGGGCCTCGGTCAGGCGCGCCCGGTCGGCGCCGCCGGCATAGAGATTCCACGCCAACTGCACACCGAGCGTGTTGCCGAAGTTCTCGTCGGACAGGCCGGGATCCCCTTCGCGGGCCCCTTCCACCGCGCCGACGGCCTGCACGCGCGGATAGAACGGCGCCTTGGCCATGCCCGAGGCGGCCTCGGCCCCGAGCACGAGCGTCTCCAGCCGGCGGATGTCCGGCCGCACGGCCCGGGCCTCCTGGATGAGGGTGTCGACATCCTCGGCCGAGGCGGGCGGATCCGCCCCCTGGTCCTGTTTCTGCAAGCGAACCCCCTCGGGCAGGCGCGCCTCGACCAGGCCCATGAGCGCGGCCAGGCCGTAACCGGCCGCCTCGAACTCGCGCTGGCTGCGCAACAGCCCGGTGCGGGCCGCATTGAGCTGGACCTTGATGTTGAGGATGTCGCCCCAGGGCCCGGCGCCGACGTTGTAGCGGTTTTCGGCGTCCTCCAGCTGGCGGAGATAAAAGGTCTCGTCGGCCCGATAAATATCGGTGTTGGTCTGGGCCAGCTGGGCGTTGAGAAAGGCCTCGGCCACCCCGCTGATGAGCAGCCGGCGGCTGTCGGCCAGGCCGGCGGCGGCCGACTGCTCGTCGTACTCGGCCTGCAGCCGTTTGAAGCGGCGGTAAAAGCCGTCGAACAACACCCAGGTGGCCTGCAGGCCAGCCGTGTACACCTCCAGGGTCCGGTCCGTTGACCCGGCCAGCAGGGCGGCCATGGCCGGGTCGAATTGGGTGCCGCTCTCCGCCAGCCGCTGCCGGGAACCGCCGCTGCTCAGGTCGAGGCTCGGCCACCAGGCCGCCGCCGCCTGCTCGACCCGCGCCCTGGCCTGCTCGACCCGGGCCCGGGCCGCGGCCATGTTCGGGTTGGCCGCCAGCGCGACCGCCTGGGCGGTGTGCAGGTCGAGCACCCGCACCGTGGACAGGTCGGCCGCGGGCAGCCCCGCCTCAGTGGCCCACACCGGCCCGACACCGATCAACAAACACAGCACTGCTGCCAGTATTGCACGCATACCGCCCTCCGCACCACCCGCCATTTGCTCTCCCCCGCCGCGCTCCGCCTGCGGCCACCCTGTTTCAGACGCTGACCGCTGGACGGCCGCGCCCACTATAAACCAGATTCATCGCCCGCCGGCACAAAAAAGCGGTCCGCCGGCAGGCTCAGTCCCGGTCGGTTGCCGGGGTGGTGAGCCGCAGCCTTGCGTCCAGGGCAAGCAGCGCGCCCCCATCCGTCAGCCGCACCGGGTTGAGGTCCAATTCGGCGATTTCGGGAAAATCAACGAGCAGTTGCCCGACCCGGACCACGGCCCGGGCAAAGGGGGCCGGATCCATTGCCGGCCGGCCGCGGAACCCCTCGAACAGGCGGGCGCAATGGAGCCGGCCCAGTTCGGCCAAAACCTCGGCCTCGCCCGTGGGGCAGAGCAGGCGGGCCACGTCGGCAAACACCTCCACCTGGATGCCGCCGGCACCGAACACCACCACCGGCCCGAACACCGGGTCCTGCAGGCCGCCGATGAACAGGTCGAAGCCGGCGGGCGCCATGGCCGCGACGCGCACGCCCGCAAGCTTCGCCCCCGGCAGGGAGTTGGCGAGGCCCGCTTCGATGGTCGTAAAGCCGCGTCTCCGCCTGCCTCCGGTGAGTCGACACCGGTGAGCACCCCGCCCACCTCGGTCTTGTGCAGCACCCCGGCCGCCACCACCTTGAGCACCACCGGGCAGCCGATGGCCGCGGCCAGGTGCCCGGCCTCCCCGGCGGTGCGGGCCACGGCCGAGCGCACCCCGGCAAGGCCGTAACAGGCCACCAGCGCCAGCGCCTCCTCACCCGCCGTGCCGTCGCGGTCCGCCAGCCAGGCAGCGGCCGCCCTCCGGTCCACCTCCGCGACCGGGTCAGGGACAAAGGGCGCGGTCGCCCGCTGCTCATGGTAGCGCATCTGCCGCTCGAGCGCCTCCAGGGCCTCCTCCGGCCCGGCGAACACCGGCACGGGCAGCCGCTCCTTGAGATCGGCCAGTGGTTGCGGGTGGCCGTACAGGGCCAGGGCCAGCGGCTTGTCCGCCCTGCGCACCACCTCGGCCGCGGCCGTGTAGATGTCGGTGTTGAACATCCCGGTGAACACGTCCGTCGCCGCCGGGCGGCATCTGCGGCCACTGGCTGGCGTAGACCGCGCCGTCCACCCGGTCGCTGGCCAGTACCCGTTCGAACAGGGCCGGGTAGCGGTCCACCCGGTAGAGGTCGCCCATGTCCAGGGGGTTGCCCAGGCGGATGATGCCGGCGTTGGCGATGGTCGCCAGGTCGCGGTAGAACGGTTCGCCCGGATCGGCAAAGGCAAAGCCGCTCCGCTCGCACTGATCGGCCATGGCCACGCCCAGGCCGCCCGCCGGGCTCATGAGCATGATCCGCCGGCCGCGCATCGGCGGCAGGTCGAAGGCCCGGGCGGTGGTGACGAAATCGCGGAACCGGTGGATGCGGATGATGCCGGCCCGGGCAAAGGCCGCGTCCACCACCCGGTCGTCGCCGCCCAGGGAGGCGGTATGGCTCATCGCCGCCCGGCCGCCGCCGTCGGTGGTGTTCGCCTTGTAGACGATCACCGGCTTGCCGGCCCGCGCGGCCGCCTCGATCAGCCGGCGACCGTCGGTGATGCTCTCCAGGTACAGGCCGATCACCCGGGTGGCCGGGTCCGCGCCCAGGTAGTCGAGGAAATCGACCTCGTCCAGATCGAGCCGGTTGCCGATGCTGGCGAACCTGGCCAGACCGAGTTGTTCACTTTCCAAGAGGTTCCAGAGGAACAGCCCGAGGCCGCCGCTCTGCGAGATGAACGAAAAGGAACCCGGCCGCACCGGCAGGGCGGGCACGAACGGCAGGCAGAGGCCGCTTGCGGTGTCGGCCAGGGCGAGCCCGTTGGGGCCGACGAAGCGAATGGTGTGGCGCCGGGCCGCCGCGCGCACCTCCTCGGCGAGGCGCCGGCCGGCCTCACTCGATTCGTTGAAGCCGCCGGCCTGGATGGCCAGCCGGCGGATACCGGCGCGGCCGCAGTCCTCCACCGCGGCCGGCACGTGGCGGGCCGGGATGAGCAGCACCGCCAGGTCGGGCGGGAAGGGCAGGTCGGTGGCGCTCGCATAGATGTCGAGATCGTCCCGAGCGTCGTCCGCGGCCTGCGGGTTGATGCCGACGATCGGCCCGCGGAAGCCCCAGCGGCGGCAGTTGTCGAGGATGATGCGGGCGGTGTTGCCCGGCCGGCGGGACAGGCCGTAGATGGCCAGCGAGCGGGGAGCGAAGAAGCGGTCCATGACGGTTCCGGGAAAAGTTCGGGGACTGGAGGTGTTTTTCGCGCCAAAAAGGCACACCGGCCCTATAGTAGAGGAAAATGACCCTGAAAGCGCGCACAAATCCCGTTGGGAAGCGTTGCGCCCCCTGCAGTCCGCCACGGAGGAACGACCATGAGCCAGGAACCGCGAAAAAACACCCTGACCAACCGCTACGAACTCGATCTGGACGGCAAACGTGCCTACCTTGCCTATGAAGAGCGGCCAGACGGGGTGGTGGCCTTCACCAGCACCTTTGTGCCACCGGAGTTGCGCGGCAAAAACATTGCCGCCATCCTCACCCGCTTCGCCCTCGACGACGCCCGCGCCCAGGGCCGCACGGTGGTGCCGCAGTGCTCGTATGCGGCCGCCTACCTGGAGCGCAACCCCGAGTACGCCGACCTGCGCGCCGCCTCCTGAACCGCCGGCGGCGGGCCGTTGACACCGGCCCGCTTTGCCGCTACGGTCTCGCCATCGCGGCCGTCCCGGGCCGCCCCACCCCAGTAACCACAGCCGCCGAGGAAGCCCCATGACCGCCATGCGTTACACGCCCAAGGACGAAATCGACGCCCGCGTGCGCACCCTGCAACAGACCCTCGACCAGTTGGACCTGGACGGCGCCCTGGTCGTCCACCACACCAACCTGTTCTACCTGAGCGGCACCTCCCAGGCGGCCCATCTGTTCGTGCCGCGCACCGGCGCGCCGCTGCTCATGGTCCGCAAGAGCTTTGCCCGCGCCCGCCGGGAATCGCCCATCGGCGAGATCCTGGAAGTGCGCAGCCTGAAGATGATTCCGGAGCTGCTCGCTGAGCGGGGCTTTCGCTTCGACGCCCTCGGCGTCGAACTGGACGTGATGCCCTACAAGACCTGGCAGTTCTACCAGAAGGTGTTCGCCGCCAGCACGATGCAGGATATCGGCGAGCCGATCCGCAGCCAGCGCCGGATCAAGTCCCCCTACGAGGCCGACCTGCTCCAGGAGTCCTGCGCGGTGCTCGACCAGGTGTTCGCCGAGGTGCCGGCCATGCTTGTTGAGTCCATGACCGAAATCGAACTGGCCAGCCTGTTCGAGGCGGCCATGCGGCGGCGCGGCTACGGCGGCTGCAGCAAGATGCGCGCCTTCAACCAGGACTTCTTCTTCGGCAACGTCACCAGCGGCGGCAGTGGCGCCGAGCCCTCCTACTTCGACGGCCCGGTGGGCGGCAGCGGCCTGACCCCGGCCAACAACCCGCACGGCGCCGGCTGGAAGCGCATCGGCCGCAACGAGGTGGTCTACATCGACTACACCTGCGTGATCAACGGCTACACCGCGGACGGGGCCCGCATGTTCGTCATCGGCGATGTCTCCCCCGAGCTGCGCGCCGCCCACGAGGCCTCGCTCGCCATCCAGCGGGAACTGGTGGGTATGCTCCGTCCCGGCACGGTCTGTGAGGCCGTTTACCTGCGCGCCGAGGCGCTGGCCCGGGACCTGGGCCTGGCCGAGCACTTCATGGGCCTGGGCCCTGATGGGGTACGCTTCATCGGCCACGGCGTCGGCCTGGAACTGGACGAGTACCCGATTTTCGCCAAGGGCGTGAACACGGTCCTGGAACCGGGCATGACCTTTGCCCTGGAACCCAAGTTCGTCTTCCCGGAGGGCGCCATCGGCACGGAGAACACCTTCCTGCTCACCGGGGACGGGGTCCGCGTGCTCACCCGCGCCCCGGAGACCATCACCCGGGTCTAGGCCGCCGCCGAGGCAGCGGACGCCGGCAGCGACCGGCTGCGGGCGGCGGCGAACAAATCGCTTGACATCCTTTGCGGGCGTGCCATGATGAGCATATAATGAGCTGATTTATCGATACTATTTCCTCACTCCTCAAAGCCATGAAGTCGATACTGCAGACCATTTTCGGCCACCAGCCCCAGGAACCGGCGGCTGCTCCACCGCTGGTGCGGGAAGATTCCTTCGCCGCCGTGCCGGCGGGAACCGCCGCCGCCCTCCAGGGCGACATCGCCGAGATCGCCCTGGAGAACATCTTCCAGTTCCTCGACCTGGCCGCCCTCACCGGCCGGCTGGACGTTCGCTCGCCGGCCAACGGCGGCAGCTTCTATTTCCGCAACGGCGCGCTCACCCACGGGGTCCTGCACGTCAGCCAGCGGCGCATCGGCGAGATCCTGCTCGAATCGAACCTGATCACCGCCGACCAACTGCAGGAGTGCCTGCGTCTGCACGAGCAGGCGCGGCCGCACAAGCGGTTCGGCCAGATCCTCCTCGATCGGGACTACATCCCGCCGGCAAAACTGGACAACTCGCTGCTCCAGCAGATGAAGGAGGCCTTTTTCGAGACTCTTTCCTGGCACGAGGGCAGCTTCTCCTTCTACCCGAAACTGGTGCCGGCACCGGAGGAGATGCAGACCCGGGCGCGCATCGACAGTCTGCTCCTCGAGGGCATGATGTACCTCGACGAGAGAGCCGACTGAACCGCCGGCCGACCCAAGCCGCCCCGCCCTGCCATCGGTTTTTCCGCCACTCCCTGCCCGCCATTGTTCCGGGCAGGGATTTTTTCGCTGCCCGCGCGTCATCCGGACGGCAATCCCCTTGCAAAATGCTCGACAGCTGATACCTTTCCGGCCGGCACCACCACGCTGTCGGGCTGCTGTGGTCAACCCCAACGGACAGGGCACATGGAGCAGGAAAAAATCTTCGCACGGCTGCTGCCGATCATCACCCGCTACTACCGGGAGCAGGGTTCGGGCCCTTTTGTCGAATATTTCGATCCGGATGAACTGGACGAGCGGCTGCAGCTCGACAACGGCGGCGGCCGGCAGGACTGGGACGAACTCTTCGCCTGGGTGGAGCAGTACCTGCGCCATGCCGTCAAAACCGGTCACCCGGGCTACGTCAACCGCATGTGGGCCGACGCCAACCTGCCCTCGGTGATCGGCGAGATGATCACCGCCATCACCAACACCTCGGCCTGCACCTACGAGACCGCGCCGGTGTCGACCCTGATGGAAAAGTACCTGCTGCGCACCATGCTCGAACTGGCCGGATTCGAGAACGGCAGCGCGCAGATGACCACCGGTTCGAGCAACGCCAACATGATCGCCATGATGGCGGCCCGCAACACCCGCAATGCGGCCATCAAGCGGGCCGGCCTGGCCGGCCGGCCGCAGCTCTACGGCTTTGTCAACGCCGACGCCCACTATTCCATGGACCGGGCGGCCAACATCCTCGGCATCGGCACCGAACACCTGATCAAGGTGGAGGTGGACGACCACGGCCGCATGACCGGGGCGGCCCTGGAGGCGGCCATCGAAACGGTGCGGGCCGCGGGCGGCGAGGTGTTTTTCGTCGCCGCCACCGCCGGCACCACGGTGCGCGGCGCCTACGACCCGCTGGGACCGCTCATCGCCCTGCGCGCCCGTCACGGTTTCTGGCTGCACGTGGACGGCGCCTGGGGCGGGGCCGCGATCTTCAGCGACCGGCTGCGCCGGCAGTACCTCGAAGGACTCGAGCAGGCCGACTCGTTCACCCTGGATTTCCACAAGATGCCGGGCACGGCGCTCATGTGCAACGTGCTCCTGTTCAACAACCGGCCGATGCTGTTGCGCGAGGTGTGCAGCGCCGGTGACGAGTCCTACATCTTCCGCGACGGGCCGGACGGCGATGTCCGCGACCTGGGCACCCTGAGCCTGCAGTGCGGCCGGCGAGTCGACAGCCTGAAATGGTTTCTCGACTGGAAGTTCTACGGTCGGGAGGGCCTGGCGGCGCGGGTCGAGGGATATCTCGACCTCTGTTGCTACGCCGAGGAGCAGATCGTCCGAAACGACGCGCTCGAGATGGTGGTGCCGCGGGAATCGTTCAACATCTGCTTCCGCTTCCGCACCCCGGCCGGCGTCGACCCGGCCCGGTTCAACGAGGAACTGCGCAACCGCATGCACCACCGCGGCCAATACCTGGTCGGCACCGGCCCGGTGAACAACGAGCTGGTCCTGCGCCTGTTGATCACCAACGTCCACGTGGACCGGCCGGCCATCGACCGCTTTCTGGCCACGGTGGTCGCCACCGGCCGGGAACTGCTGACCGAGCGGGGCGCCTGGGGCGCCCTGGCCGCGGAGGGCGGGCCATGAGCGAGGGCGAATTTCTCATCACCCAGAAGGAGGCTGCGGATTTCCTGCAGGTGTCCACCAAGTCGATCAGCCGCTACCGCAAGCGCGGCCTGCCGCACCAGCTCATTCTCAACCCGATGACCGGCAAGCAGGAGGTCCGCTTCCGCCGCGCCGACCTGGAACGCTGGCACGACGGTCGCCAGTTGCTGGCCACCTATGGCCGCGACGGTGAGGAGGCAGCCCGGCCGAGCCCGCAGGCCGGTGGCTGGGCCGGCGCCGGGCCGTCGACCGTTCCCCGGGCTGACGACCAGGGGTTTCTCAATGAACTGCTCGCCGTCTATCGGGAAGAGATCGAGATCCTCCGCGACCAGGTGGACGACATGCGCGAGCAGCTGGCGCGGCGCGACCGGCAGATTGACGACCTGATGCGGCTGATGGTCGGCCTGCAGCTGGAATACAAGCCGCTGCCCGCTGATCCGGGCGAGGCACCGGGCCACGGGGAGCAAGGGACCGCGTCCGCCGCGGCGCAACCCCACACCGGTCCGCTCACGGGGGTCTACGAGGCGCCCATCGTCATCGAACTGCCGTCAATACCAGCAGCCCCGTCCGGGCCGCCGCGCAAGCGTTTCAGCCGCGAGCAGCTGACCGCCTCGGTGCTCGAACTGCGCCGCCGGGGCAAGAGCTACGCCGAGATCGCCCGCGGCCTGAACCGGTTGGGTGCGGCCACCCTGTCCGGTCAGCCCGAGTGGAGTGTGGCCGAGGTGCAGGCGCTGCTGCCGCCGCTGGTCGCCGGCGACGGCCCCCCGCCCGGCGGGGAGCCGCTCTGACGCCGGGACGCAACCGGTTCAGTAGAGCTTGAGCAGCCGGTCCATCTCCTCGGCCTTCATGGTGAAGCTGTGGGCCGCGGTGGGGAAGGTGCGGTTCTGCACCTCCTCCCGGTACTGACGCAGGGCCTCGCCCACCGGCTCGTTGATGCGGGCATACTGCTTGACGAACTTGGGCGTGAACCGGTCGTAGAGGCCGACCAGGTCGTGGATGACCAGCACCTGGCCGTCGCAGTCCGGACCGGCGCCGATGCCGATGGTGGGGATGGCCAGCCGGCCGGTGATGTGCTCGGCCAGCGGCGCGGGAATGGCCTCGAGCACGATGGAGAAGCAGCCGGCCGCCTCCAGGGCGAGGGCGTCGTCGATCAGCTGGTGCGCGGCCTGGGCACTCTTGCCCTGGACCTTGAAACCACCCAGGCTGGTGGCGGTCTGCGGGGTCAGACCGATGTGCCCCTGCACCGGGATGCCGGCCGCGACCATGGCCGCAACGGTCGTGGCCATGGCCACCCCGCCTTCGACCTTGACCGCGTCCGCCCGCCCCTCCTTGAGGATCCGCACCGCGTTGTCGATGGCCGCCGGGATGGAACTCGAACAGGAGCCGAACGGCATGTCCGTGACCACCAGGGCGTGCTCCACGCCGCGCACCACCGCCCTGGTGTGGTGGATCATCTCCTCCATGGTCACGGACACGGTGTCCGTATAGCCCAGCACCACCATGCCCAGGCTGTCACCCACCAGCACGATGTCCATGCCGGCCTGGTCCGCCAGGCGCGCCCAGGGGTAGTCATAGGCGGTCACCTCGGCGATCGGGGTGGCGTTCTTGCGGTTTCTGATGTCCGGGATGGTCAGCTTCTTCTCGTGCATTGTCCTCTCCTTGGCTAAGATGACGGCGGTGCGCCGCGCGGTTCACAGCCGGTCGGCAACGGTGGCCTCCAAGGCGTGGACCAGCTGGGTGAGCAGCAGGTTGACCGGCGTGGCCACCCCGGCCTGTCGCCCGCAAGCGACGACCGCGCCGTTGATCGCGTCGATCTCGGTGGCGCGTCCGCGGAGGATGTCCTGGAGCATGGAGGCGCGGTTGTCGGCGGTGCGCAGGCAGACCTCGCGCACCCGCTCCAGTTGCCGCTCGTAGTCCAGGTCGATGTGCAGCGCCCGGGCCACGGCCACCGCCTCGTCCACGGCCCGGGTCATGAGCAGGTCGCAGGCGGGGGTTTGCGCGAGTACGCCGTTGGGCACGCGCAGGAGCGCGGTCAGGGCGTTGATGCCGACATTGACGATCAGTTTGGACCAGAGCAGGCTGTCCACATCGTCGCTGATGCGGGTGTCCAGGCCGGCGCGATTGAACAGGGCGGCCACGGCCTCGACCGCCCCAGCCCGACCGGCCGGTCTGCCGAGCACGGTGGGGCCGCTGCCGGCATGACGCACCCGGCCGGGGGCGAGCAGGGTGGCGGCCTGGGAGGTGACCCCGGCCGCGGCCCGATTGGCCCCGACCGCGACGACGAGCTGCTCGAGGTTACCGAGGCCGTTCTGCAGGGTGAGCACCAGCCCGTCCTCGGCCAGCAGGTCGCGGGCGGTGGCCGCAGCAGCAGCGGTGGCTCGGGTCTTGGTGCAGACGAGGATCAGGTCCGCCCGGCGGCCGTAGTCTTTGGGGTCGGTGAGCACCCGCACCGGTACCTGGCGGGTCGCGCCGTCCAAGTCGACGAGGATCAGCCCGTGCGCACCGATGGCCGCCGCATGGTCCTGGTTGGTGGTCAGCAGGGTCACCGAGGCGAGCGGCGCGAGCAGGCCGGCGAACAGACCGCCCATGGCGCCGGCGCCGATGATCAACAGTTCCATGGCTCCTCCTCCCCGGCGGGCCGCCGGTGCGGTCAGTTATAAACCATCGCGACAAAAGGTCAACGACGAACGGGGGTTGCGCCGCCGCACCGCGGACGGTGCCCTCCGCCCCGCCCCTCACCCCGGGAGCACCCCATGCAGCTCTACATCTGGCGGCACAGCAAGCATTTTTCCAGCTGGTCCATGCTCGACGAACCCCACATCTACAGGGAGAACTACCTGCAGGCCGACGTCACCGTGCTGGCCGCCTCGCAGGAGGCGGCCCTTGAGCTGCTCGACCGGAGTGGCCACTGGAACATCGAGGACCTGCGCCGCATCGAGCCCGAGGTCATCCCCCTGGACAGGGAACGCATCGTCCACAGTCACGTCGACGGCCGCTAACCCCCGCCGGCCCGGCGCCGGCGGGGTTTTTCTGCTGTGCACGGTGGGGAAAAGGCGGTAAGGTGCCCTCAGTCGTCGCGCGGGTCCGGGCAGCCGGCCACGCGCCACCGGTCCTCCCCGACGCGCCGGCAGACGAATCCGGGACGGCGCCCCACCCCTGCAAGGATCCTCCCATGGTACAGCCCGCAACGAATCTCATTGCCCGACGGGTCAGCCTGTACGAGGCGACCGCCATCCTGTTCATCATCTGCATCATCTGGATCGACGAGATCCTCGACATCCCCTACGTGCTCCTCGGTGGCCCGGCCACGCCGATCAACTGGCGCGAATCCATGTTCGAGAGCGTCATCATCCTCTTCATCGGCGCGGTGATTATCCGTCACACCTACCGACTGCTCATGCGGGTCGGCCAGTTGGAGAGCGCCCTGCCGGTCTGCGCCTCCTGCGGCGCCCTGCGGGTCGATCCCGAATTCTGGCAGGGGGTGGAGCAGTTCGTCGCGGACAGGGCAAAAAACGGTGTCGGCCACAGCGTCTGCCCGGACTGTCTGCATAAGTACTACCCGGAACTGGAGCGACGGAAGAACGGCAGCGCCGGCACCGAGTAGGCCTCCCCGCAGCGCTGCCTTCCCTGTCGCGACCGCTCACCCCGCCCGGCTGCCCATGGCCATTGACCCCACACCCGCACGTACCCTGCGCGCCCTCTGTGTCGCCGAACGATTCCAGTTCGACCCGCTCTACGAAGACCTCGCCCGCCAGCCGCATGCCGCCCGCATGCGTGATGTGCTCATCCTCACCCCGGACCCGGGCGTGTTTGCCTTTCTCTTCGAATACGGCGTCTGCGTCCTCTGCGGCTACGATTACGAGGCGGAACGGCGGCTGGTCGACCTGCTGCTCAGAGTACGCGGTCCAGCCCCTGGAGCCGGTGGTCGAGGAGGAACTCACCTACCGGCGGAGCCTGGACGACGGTGTCCGCATCCGCCACGACCTGATCGAACTCGACGACGCCTCCGAACTCGTCTGCCAGGCGCTCGCCCACGCCCTGGCCCAGTCCACCCGGCTGGCCTCGTTCGAGACCGCCATCGAGGAGACCATCAACCGCACCCGCTTCATCCCCGAGACCCTCGCCCGCACCGGCGCCATCGCCCTGAGCCGACGGAGCCTGGCCCGGGAACGCGGTCGGGTCTACCTGGAGAAGGCGCATATCGTCCTCAAGTTCAACCTGCTCGACACGCCCGAGTTCCTCTGGGAGTATCCGGAACTGGAGCGCTACTACCTCGCCCTGGCCCGCTACCTGGAGATCCGGCCGCGGGCCGCGGTGCTGGAAAACCGGCTGGAGGTCATCCAGGAACTGCTCGAGATGATGGCGGACGAGCAGAAGCACCGCCACTCGAGCCTGCTCGAGTGGATCATCATCGTCCTCATTGCCATCGAGATCGTCCTGTTCTTCGTCAAGTAGGCGCGCCCGCCGGGACGGCGGACCCTTTCCTTTTGCCCCCCGCGACCGGGATGTTTATGGTAAGGGGAAACATCGAGCGAAGACCGTCCACCCAGCCCCACCCGCACGGAGGAGCCTGATATGAAGATCCTGATCACCGGAGGCACCGGTTTCGTCGGCTCGGCCCTGACCGCCCGCCTGCTTGCCGCCGGCCACGATGTGACCGCCATCGGCAGCAGCCGGCAGTGCCGCCTGCCCGCCCACCCTCAGCTCACCTACGTTTCCGCCAACACCACCAAACCCGGCGCCTGGCAGCAGCATGTCGCCGCCCAGGACGCGCTCGTCAACCTGGCGGGCCGCTCGGTCTTCAACCTGTGGACCGAGACCTACAAGAAAAGCATCTACGACAGCCGCATCCTCACCACCCGCCACCTGGTGGACGCCCTGCCGGCGGGGAGCGAGGCGGTGCTCTTGAGCACCTCGGCGGCCGGCTTCTACGGTGACGGCGGCGAGGACGAAAAGACCGAGACCAGTCCCGGCGGCAACGATTTCCTTGCCCATGTCTGCCGCGACTGGGAGGCCGAGGCCAACCGGGCCGCGGACAAGGGCGCCCGGGTGGCGGTGATGCGCTTTGCGGTGGTGCTCGGTCGCGGCGGCGGCGCCCTGGCCACCATGAAACTGCCCTTCCGGCTGGGACTGGGCGGACCGATCGGCAGCGGCCGCCAGTGGTTCCCCTGGATTCACCTGGACGACCTGGTGGGGGCGATCCTCTTCCTGCTCGACTGCGAGGACTGCCGCGGCCCGTTCAATTTTTCCGGACCGCAGCTGGTCCGCCAGAAGGAATTCGCCCAACAGCTCGGGCGCGTGCTCCACCGGCCCGCCTTTCTGCCGGTGCCGGGCTTTGCCATGAAGCTCGGCCTGGGCGAATTCGGCCGCTCCCTGCTCCAGGGCCAGAAGGTCCCGCCGCGAGCCCTGACCGAGCACGGTTTCCAGTTTCTCCATCCGGAACTGGAGCCGGCCCTGCGGGACATTCTGCATGACTGACGCCCGCTTCGTCGCTGCCTCGACCTTCCCCGGCACGGCCCGCACCCTCTACGACTGGCACAGCCGGCCGGGGGCGCTGGAGCGGCTGATGCCGCCCTGGGAGCGGGTGGCGGTCCTCTCCCGCACCGGCACCATCGAACCCGGCAGCGAGGTGGTGCTGCAACTCCACGCCGGCCCCGTGCCCTACCGCTGGCACGCGCGTCACCTGGCCGCCGAGCCCGGTGTCTTTTTCCGGGACGTGCAGCTGCGCGGCCCCTTTGCCCGCTGGACTCACACCCACCGCTTCACCGACACCGAGGACGGCGCCCGGCTCGAGGACGAGATCGACTACGCCCTGCCCGGCCACCGCTTCCTGCCCGGGTGGGTGCACCAGCGGGTCGAGGCCGAGCTGGCGCGGATGTTTGCCCACCGCCACGCCACCCTGGCAGGCGACCTGCACCTGCACGCCCGCTGCAGCACCCGGCCGCTCAACCTCCTCATCAGCGGCGCCAGCGGCGTGCTCGGCGCGGCCCTCAGGCCCCTGCTGACCACCGGCGGCCATCGGGTGTGGACGCTCGTGCGCCGACGACCGGACCGCAGCCGGGGCGAGATCCACTGGAACCCGGAGCGGGGCGAACTCAACCTGGCCGGGCTGCCGCCCTTTGACGGGGTCATCCACCTGGCCGGGGACAACATCGGCGAGGGCCGCTGGACCGATGCCAAGAAACGACGGGTGATCGACAGCCGCGTGCTCGGCACCGGCCTGCTCGCCCGCACCCTGGCCGCCCTGCCGGTGCGGCCGGCGGTGCTGCTCAGCGCCTCGGCCGTCGGCTTCTACGGCAACTGCCTCGACTGCTGCATGCGCGAGGAGGACGCACCCGGCCAGGATTTCATCTCGGATGTCTGCTCGCTCTGGGAACACGCCGCCACCCCGGCCGCGGAGGCGGGCATCCGCACCGTGTTCCTGCGCATCGGCGTGGTGCTCAGCCCCCGGGGCGGCGCCCTGCAGCGGCTGCTCGCCACGCGGGCGGCGGGCTTCCCGCGCCGCTTCGGCCAGGGCGACCAGTACATCAGCTGGATCTCCATCGACGACATGGTCGCGGCCCTCCTCCACACCCTCACCAATCCGGACCTGGCGGGTCCGGTGAACATCGCCGCGCCCCAGCCGGTGACCAACGGCGAGTTGCTGCAGACCCTGGCCCGGGTGATGCGCCGGCCGCTGCTGCCGCCCGTGCCGGCCCGCCTGCTGCAGGCCGTGTACGGCCAGATGGCCGTGGAGGTGCTGCTCGGCGGTTGCCGGGTGGCCACGGACAAACTGCAGCGATCCGGCTTCACCTTCCGCCATCCCCGCCTGGAAGGGGCCCTCTGCGCCCTGCTGGGCAAAACACCCGTTGACCCGACCTCCGAAGGACCCCGCCCGTGAGCTGGAAACTGAAAACCCTGCTGCTGGTCATGATGACCACAGCGCTGATCTGCGGCTTTCTCCACCACCTGGTGCCGCCCACCGAGATCAACTTCGAGCGGCTGCACATCTTTCTCTTCAACCTGTGCAGCGGCGGCACCCTGCTCGTCTATTTTACCGAGGGGCAACCCGCGCTGTCCAGGCGCGGCGTGACCTTCCTCGCCCTGGCCGTGGCCTTTGCCTTCGCCGCCTTCCTCCAGTGGTACCTGGCGGCCATGCTCATCCCGCTGGCGCTGGCCAAACTGGTCGAAGACGTACGCATCGAGCATTTCGGCAGCCGCTGGCCCCGCGGCCTGTTCTCAGCGCGGGAGCGGGTGGCGCGCAAGTTCCACCAGGCGGCCCTGCTTTGCCTGTCGCTTGGGGCTGCTGTTCTCCAGCCCGGTGATCCTCAACTCGGTCTACCTCAAGTGGTGGACCATCGAGAAACTCAAGCTCGACACCTTCTTTCTCGGTTTTTCCTTCCCCATCTCGCTCATTTCCATGTCAGTCATCTTCTCCCTCATGCAGCATGCCCGCATCCGCCTGACCGCCGTGCTCAAGGAGGCCGCCTTCTGGACCGTGAACCTGGGAGTGATCATCTTCTTTCTGTTCATCCTGGCCGAGATGTTCTACTCCCAGGTGGCCATTGCCACCCTGCTCTTTCTGGCGGTGGCGCTCATCCTCCATCTCTACTGGCACGAGGGCATCCAGTTGCAGCAGAAGGCCTTTCTCACCTCGGGCATCCTCTTTCTGCTCATCACCTCGATCACCGGCATCGGCTACATCCTGCTCACCTTCTCCCGCTACTACACGCCCGAGATCAGCCACCCGTTGCTGCGGCTGCACGCCTTCACCGCCCTCTACGGCTGGAACCTGAGCGGGCTGGCGGTGATCAGCCGGCACGGCGACTTCCCCTTGAAGCTCCATTCGCGCCAGGTGATCCTGCTCCACTGGCTGACCGTGCTCGTCCTCTGCCCGCTCGGCTACTTCCAGCCGGTGTTCGCCGTGCTCGCCGTGCTCGCCTACACCTGGCTCTTGGCCCGACTGTTCTTCAACCGCGGGGCCGTGGACGAGCGGCTGACCGCGGTGCAGGACGAGCACCTGACCGGCACAGCGGCCGGCGAGAGCACCTGAGCCGCCGGCGCCACCCTTGACAGGGTCCCGGCCAGTCGGTAGAGGTTGGCAGACAAGGGTTTTCCGTCCGATCTCCAGCCCAAAACCACCCCCGGGGAAACCATGCTCGACCGCTTCCGCCTGCCTGTCCGGGTTCTCTTTGCCCTCATCCTGCTCGTCCTGCCCGCCCGGGCCGCGGAGCGGGAGACGGTCACCTGGATGGAGGCGGTCTTTCCGCCGTTTTTCATCCAGCACGGCGTCAGCGCCGGCCAGGGCTACGGCGACGTGGTCAGCGCCATTCTGCGCGAGCAACTCACCGGGTACGAGCACCAGACGATCACCACCAACATCACCCGCCACTTCTACAAATTCAAGCAGGGGGAAAACGTCTGCAGCGTCGGCCTGTACCGGACGCCGGAGCGGGAGGCGTTCATGCATTTCTCCATCCCCAGTTTCCTCACCCTGCCGGCCGTGCTCATTGTCCGCAAGGACCGCTACGCCGCCTTTGGCGGCCGTCCCTCGGTCCGGTTGGACACAGTGCTCAGCCGCCAGGATCTGACCATCGGCCTGGCCCGGGACCGCTCCTACGGTCCGGCCACCGACGCGATCCTCCGTAAACACGGCGGCAGCCTGCACCTGGTCACCACCAACGGCCAGGAACTTTCCGGCAACCTGTTCCGCATGCTCATGCTCGACCGGCTGGATGGCCTCATCGGTCTGCCCGAAGAAAACCTCTACCAGGCGGAACAGCTCGGCATCCGCGACCAGCTCATGACCCTGATCATCGAGGAGAACCAGCAGGGCTACGCTGGCTGGCTGAGTTCGGTGGGCTGCTCGAAGAACGAGTGGGGCCGGCGGATTATCGAAAAGATCAACGGGATTCTGCGTACCGAGCGGGCCAGTGAGCGGTACCGGGCCGCCTACGAGCGCTGGCTTGACCCGAACAGCATCAGGGTCTACCGCCGGGTGTACCGGGAGGTGTTCCTGCAAAGCGGCATCGTCCCGCCCCTCTCGACCGGGCCATCGACTGCCGGCACCGGCAAAAAAGAACTCGACAGTACGGGAAAAAAGCCCCTATAATATCGGCCATCATCGTGCGGCCCGGTCGGGCCGCACGGCGAGGAACGCGGCTGGGGCAGAGCAGGCCGTCGTTCCCCGGCAATTTCCTCTGCACCCGAGGGGGCAGGTCATGGGCGGCGAAAAACGGCAGAAATACTTTGTCAACCGGCAGGATTCCATCACCGTCAAATGTCCGGCCTGCGGCCGGACGGGCGTCTTTCCGGCCGAGCGGTTGCGCGGTCAGCAACATGCGGCCCGGGTCGGCTGCCCCTGCGGCGAGGACTTTACCGTGGAGATCGAGTTCCGCCAGGATTACCGCCGGAAGACCGAGATCACCGGCACCGTGCGGGCCCTGACCACCCCGCGGGAACGGGCCCGCCCCTGCACCATCGCCGACCAGTCCAGCGGCGGTCTGCTGCTCCGCCTGGACGGGGAGGTGCCGGTGAAAAGGGACGACCGGCTCATCGTCAGCTATCCCCTCGACGCACAGGCGCCCCACCTGGTCGAACGGATCATCAGTGTCCGCCATTACGACCTGGGCCTGGGGCTTGGTGGCGCCTTTATCGACGAACAGGGCGAAACCGACCACCAGGTCAGCCGACCGCCGGTACACTGAGCCCATCCCCTGACCGTCCACCGGTCGCGACATCGCGGCCGGTGGACGGTCTGCCCCACGCCGTTTCCTTGCCTCTCCCCTCTGGTCCGGAGCAGCCGTCATGCAGGTTATCCGTCCCACCGGTATGCCGCCCGCAGCCCTCACCGCCGCGACAGCCCGGCTGCGCTCGGCGCGCAAGGCGGTGGCCCTGACCGGGGCGGGCGTCTCGGTGGCCAGCGGCATCCCCGACTTCCGCAGCGTCGGCGGCCTGTGGACGGTTTTCTCTCCGGACGAGTACGCCACCCTCGAGGTGTTCCATCGCAATCCGGCCAAGGCCTGGGAACTCTACCGGGCCCTGGGCCGAACCCTGCTCGGCCGCAGCCCCAACTCCGCCCACCGCGCCCTGGCGGAGATGGAGCACCAGGGGCTCATCCAGGGCATCATCACCCAGAACGTCGACAACCTGCACCAGCAGGCGGGCAGTACCCGGGTGTTCGAGATCCACGGCGACCATCAGCACCTGCAGTGCCTGCACTGTGCGACCCTGGTGGCGGCCACCGCGGACCACTACCAGGCGGCCGAGATCCCGCTCTGCCCGCACTGCGCCTTGCCGCTCAAACCGAACGTGGTGCTGTTCGGTGAACCGGTCCGCCAGTTGGCGGAGATCCACGCCTTTATCGCCGGCTGCGACCTGCTGCTTGTGGCCGGCACCTCGGCCCAGGTCTACCCGGCCGCGGCCCTGCCGGCCCTGGTCCGGGCGGGCGGTGGCCGCCTGTTCGAGTTCAACCGTGAACCGGCCCTGTCGGCCACGGAACACGGCCAGGTCGAGTTCCTCTTCCTGGGCGATGTCGGCCGGACCCTGCCCCTGCTGCTCCGGGCCTGCCTCGCCGGCTGAGAGTTCCCGCCCGCTTCAGTCCGCCCCCGGGGCGGTGTAGACGATGCCCTCCACGAGCGCGTCTCCGTCCAGCAGGTAACGGATACCGTTGACCCGGTCGACGGCGCTGCGGCCGCCACCTTCAGGCTGGAAGCGCGCGAAGACCTGCGCGGCCGGGTCACCCACGGCCAGGCCGTTGACGTCCCGGAAGGCAGGGTCGATGATGCTGACGGCCACCACCTTCTTCTCCTTTGTGTCCACGGCCACGCTCACCAACCGGTAACGGCAGACCAGCTGGTCGCCGCGAAAGATCCGCGATGCCGGCCGGCCCAACACCCGCACCGTGTCCTCCAGGGTCGACACACCCGCCACCAGCCCCTTGTACATCGGTCCCTGCCGGGCGATGACCGGCCAGGCCAGCATCAGCACCACCATCCCGGCCAGCATGGCCCGCACCCCTCTCCCTGTCACTGTCATCGCTCCTCCGTCTCCACCAGGCGCGGTCGCCACCGACCGCCACCGTGGTGCCGAATAGACCTTCCATATCCTACCGGATCCAACCGAACCCCTGCGGCACAGGCCGTTTCGCCCTACAAAAAAATTTTAAATAATTTTCTTTCCGACCGGCGATGCTATACTTAGCGCAGCCAGAGCAGATCTGCACGCGGACTTGAACCGCATGCGGCCCCACCGCAAGGAGCAGCCATGACCGATCCCGCCATCCCGTCGCCCCCAGCACACAGCGAACTTGCCCCCCTGCTCGACCGGGTGCTCGCCTTTACGTCCATCCGGTCCTTCGGCGCCGGCGAACCGGTGCTCACCCCGGGCACGACCACAAACGCCTTTTACTACCTGGTCAGCGGGTCGGTGGAGGTCGGCTACACCGACCCGCACGACACCCGCATCACCGTGGCCCTCATCGGTGCGGGGGAGTTTTTCGGCGAGATCGGCTACTTCGACGGCCAGTCGCGGGTGCGCGATATCCGCACCGCGGCCACGGCCGGCATCGCCGTGTTCGACGAGACGGTGATGGCCCGCCTGCGCGCCGACCAGCCCGAGCTGTACATGGACTTTCTCCTCCTCCTCACCGGCAACATCTGCACCAAGTTCCGCCGCATCGCCGGCGAACGCGAACCCATCGCCGGCTACGCCCAGTCGCTGTCCACCCGGCACGCCGGCCGCTACAGCGAATCCCGCCCCCTGCCCGCGCCGCTGGTCCGCTCCAGTCAGTGGCACGAGGTGAGCAGCCGCATGGAGGGATTTAAATCCGCACTGTTCGATCTCTCCCACCGCTTGCAGAAGGTCGAGGCCGAGGGCGGCAGCGACCCGGAGGCCGAGGCGCGCTGCCACACCGTGCTCGGCGAGCTGAACGGCTCGCTCTCCGAATTCGGCCGGCTGATGGCCGGCAGCGGCTACGAAGAGGTGGCGTGGGGCTACGTCTTCAAGGAAATCTTTCCCTATTTCATGCGCAGCCGCTTCGCCGAACGAGCCTACTTCAAACCCAAGGGCTATGCCGGCGATTTCCTCATGATGGAACACATCTACGCTGGCGTCCCCAAGGGCGAGGGCCGCTTCGGCGAGATTGTCGACCAGTTCTGTCTCACCCGCCCGGGCTCGCGCGCCATCCGCGGCCGGCGGGTGCTGCTCAAGGACCAGCTGCTCCGCTTAAGCGGTGCCCGCGCGGCCCGCGGCCAGACCACGCGGATCATGAACCTGGCCTGCGGGCCCAACCGGGAACTGTTCGACTTCCTCGCCGAATGCGGCTACAGCGAGCGGATCGAGGCCCTGTGCGTGGACATCGACTCCGATGCCTTGCGCCACACCAACCAGCACGTCAACATCTTTCCGCACCGGGCCGCCATCAGGCTGATGAGCGAAAACGTCATCAAATGGGCGATCGGCCGGGTGCGCCACCACATCGAGCCCCAGGATATCATCTACTCCTCCGGACTGTGCGACTACCTCGACCCGCGCCTGTTCCGGGCGCTCATCACCCGCTGCCACGAGCATCTCAAGCCCGGCGGCACCCTGCTGCTCGGCAATTTCACCCAGTACCCGGATTCGCTCTTCCTGGACAAACTGCTTCGCTGGGAACTGCTCTACCGGACCGAGGCGGACCTGCTCGAGCTGTTCGCGCCCACCCCCTTCGGCGACCGGGTGCAGATTATCGCCGAGCCGGAACGGGTGAACCTGTTCGCCGTGGCGACCAGGGACTGACGGCCCCACGGTGGCGGTTCACTCTGCGCCGGCTGATTTCGCCGGCGAGATCGGCGACCTGTTCCTGCAGCGTACCCGGCTCTGCCTGTGGACGGGCACGGTCTTCTTCCTCCTCTTTGCCCTGCTCGACTTCCTCTCGTGTCGGCCGCTGTTTGGCCTGTTTCTCAGCTACCGGCTCGCCTTTGTCGCCGTGATCCTCCTGTTTCTGCTGCGCCTCGGCCGCCCCGGGGGCGTACGCTACGCCCCGCCCCTGATGTGGGCGGCCATGCTCCTCGGCACCCTGACCATCGCCCTCATGGCCGTGGCCCTGGGCGGATTTGCCTCCGGCTACTACGTCGGCATCCTGCTGATGATCGCCGGCGGGGTCCCGGCCCTGCCGCTCACCGGCCGGCAGGCCCTGGTCCTTGGCGCCCTGATGTTCCTGGTCTATCTCCTCACCGTGTCCCTCGGCAGTCCGGTTCCTGCCGCCGCCGACCTGGCCCGCCTGGCCGGCAACAGTTTCTTCTTCGCAATGATCGTGCTCGTCACCGCCGTGCAGCGTCGCGAAGACCACCGCACACTCCTTTGCGAATTGCGGGCGAAGGGCCGCCTGCGGCAGATGCGCGCCGAACTGCGCGACTACCGGGACAATCTGGAGACCCTGACGGAGCGGCGGATCGCCCAGCTGGCCGAGGCCGACCTGCGCTTTCGCGACCTGTACCACACCATCCACGACCTGGTGGCGCTCATCGACCCGGACGGCGTCATCCGCATGATCAACCGCCACGGCGGCGAACTCCTCGGGCGGCCCCCTGCGGCGGTCGAGGGGCGGCCGTTTACCGATTACGTCGCCCCGGCGGACCGGGATTTCTTCACCGAGGTACTCCAGCGCCTGCGTCGCGACGGCACCGTCGAGGGTGTGCAGCTGCGCCTGCAGTCCGGACCGGAACGCACGGTCAACGTCGAGCTGAGCGGCGGCCGGGTCGACCTGCCGGGCGGGGGCGACCACTGCCAGCTGACCCTGCGCGACATCACCGCCACCAAGGAGATGGAGCGGCAGACGCTGGCCGCGCGCCAGCTGATCGACTCCAGCCGCCAGGTGGCCATCCTCGGTCTCGCCCGGCTGGCCGAATGCCGGGACGGCGACACCGGCGCCCACCTGCTGCGCATCCGCGCCTACACCCGCATCCTCGCCGAGGCCCTGCGCGAACTCCCGGAGCTTGCGGCCGAACTCACCGCCGACTACATCGAGGACCTCTGCCTGTGCTGCGTCCTGCACGACATCGGCAAGGTCGGTGTCCCGGACACCGTGCTGCTCAAACCCGACCAGTTGGATGCAGCCGAACGGGCCGCCATGCAGCGCCACTGCGACCTGGGCAGTCTCGCCCTGAGTTCGGCCGAGCGCGACGCCCAGAGCCTCTCGTTCCTCCGCCTCGGCCAGGAGATCGCCCGCTACCATCACGAGCGCTGGGACGGCGACGGCTACCCCTGCGGCCTCGCGGGTACCGCCATCCCGCTGGCGGCGCGCATCGTCGCCCTGGCCGACGTCTACGACGCCCTGACCTCCAGCCGGCCGTACAAGCCCGCCTTCAGCCACGAACAGGCCCGCCGGATCATCGTCTTCGAAAGCGGCCGGCGCTTCGACCCGGCCGTGGTCAATGCCTTCCTCAGCCGGGAAGAGGCCTTCATGGCCGCCCGCGCCGGCCAGCTGTCCGTCGGCAGCCACACCTGAAACCACCGGCATGAATTCCCTCACCCCCTTCCAGCAGGAAACGCGGCAGCTGCTCCACCAGCGCCTCCCCTCCATCCTGCTTGCCAACATGGTCCTGATGGGGCTGCTCGCCGTGTCCGACCTCGTCTTTCCCACCGCGCCGCCGGCCCTTGTCCTGCCCTGGCGGCTGGCCGCGATCACCGTCTGCGGGCTGCTCCTGGTCCTCCACCGGCTGGACCGGGGCCAGCAGTGGGGGTGGCTGATCGGCGGTGGCAGTTCCCTGTGCACCGGCGCGGTGATCCTCGGGCTCATGCTCCACACGAACACCGTCGCCTCGTCCGCCTATGTGGCCCTGATCGCCACCATCACCATCTTTACCGCCATTGCCCCGCTGACCGGGACCCAGGCCCTGATCAGCGGTTTCGCCCTGGTGTGCGGCTACCTGGGGGCCATTGTCAGCCTCGATTTTCTTCCGGCCGCGAAGCTGCTGGAGCTGGCCGGCAACCTGTTTTTCCTGATCTGCTTCGTGTTCATCGCCGCCATCCAGTGCTGGGCAGACCATGGGGCGCGGGAGCGGGAATTCCGCCTGCGCCTGGCGGAGAGCGAGGCCGCACGGGAATTGGACCGTCAGGCCGGCCGCCTCGAGGAGGAGGTCCGGCGACGCACCGGGGAACAGCTGCTGAGCGAACAGCGCTACCGGCTCCTCTACGAGGCCATCACCGATGACCTGGTCCTGGTCGACCGCGACGGCACTGTCCTCCAGGCCAACGACCGCTACCTCGCCCACTTTTGCGGCGGTCCCTGCCGTGCCGGCGCCTCGTTCTACGACGCGGTGTTCGTTGCGGACCGGGCCCGGGTGGCAACCGAGCTGCTCGGGGTCCTCTTCCGGGGCGAGCCGGTCAGCGGCCTGTGCCTCAGCCTGCGGACCAGTGACGGACGGCCGCTGGCCGTGGAGGTGAGCGGCGCCCTGCTCGAACGGGACGGCTCCCCGGCCGCCCAGTTGCTCATCCGCGACATCACCCTGCGACTCGAATGCGAGGCCCGGCTGCTCGCCTCCCTGGACCGGCAACGTACCACCGAGAGCGCGGCCATCCTGGCGCTTGCCAAGTTGTCCGAATACCGCGACCTCACCCCGGGCCGGCATCTCGAGCGGATCCGGGAATACTGCCGCCTGCTCGCCGAACAACTCGCCCTACGGACCGAGTTCGCCGCCCTGCTCACCCCAGCCGCCATCCAAGATTTCCAGCAGGCGGCCCTCCTGCACGACATCGGCAAGGTGGGCATCAGGGACGCCATCCTCTTCAAGACCGGCCCTTTGAGCGGGCTGGAGGAGGAGGTGCTGCGCAACCACACCCTGACCGGCGGCGACGTGCTCAAGGCCATGGAGGCCGAGGCCCGGGCCGGCTCGTTTCTCGGCCTGGCGAAGAACATCGCCTATTTCCACCACGAACGCTGGGACGGCACGGGCTACCCCTACGGTCTGCGCGGCGAGGCGATCCCGCTGGAGGCGCGCATCATGCACCTGGCTGACGCCTACGAGGGGCTGACCGTTGCCGCCGCAGCGCAGGCACCCCTGGGCCATGACCAAGCCGTGGCCCGAATCCGCGGCAGCGCCGGCCTGTGCTTCGACCCGGCGGTGGTCGAGGCCTTCCTTGCCTGTGAGGCAGCGTTCGACCGGGTGCGCAGGAGCCTTGCGGAAACAGCCTGAACCGCTGCGCTGCCGGCCTTGCGGCGGCGGCGGTGGCGACCGTTTCGCTCCCGCCCGGGGCTGCACATTTCCCTTGCCGATCACCTCCAAATGATCTAAAACCTTCCAAAATGAAGCGAATCTGGCATCCGTGCCGGCCGCCGCAGGCCGGACGATGCGATTATCCGAGGGAGGAGTGAATGATGAAGACGAATGCGATGCGTACTCCGTTGATCAAGGCCGGGGTAGTCCTTCTTGTTTTTGTCCTGCTGGCCTACCTGACCAGCGCTTCGCCGGAGGGTGGCGTGCTCGACTCCGTCGGGCTGATCATCATCGGCGCGTTCCGGCTGGTGCAGTGGGCCATCGCCATGATCATCGGTGTGGGTGTGTGCATCGCCTTCCTCATCGGTGTCTTCCTGTTCGCCGTTTCCCTGTACGACCGCGAGGCCGCCTCGGTCCTGTATGGGAAAACGAAGGCGGCGGTGGCGGACCTGCTCGCCCCGGTCTTTGCCCTGGTCGACTCCCTGCGCAAGCAGCCCCGGCCCGTTCCCCCGGAAAGGGCAGCGGCTCCGGTTGTTCAGCCGCTGGTGCAGCAACCCGCCGAGCCGGCGGTGGACGCCACCAGGCTGCAGGACGAACTGCAGACCCTGATCGCCGGCGAGATCCGCAAGGTTGCCGACAGCCAGCAGTCGCTCTCCGACCAGTTTACCGCCCTGAACGCCAAGATCGACAGCATCGAGGCAAAGACCGCCGACTTCGCTGTTGCCGGCCAGGTCAGCGCCATCGCCGACGAGATCGCCGCCTCGGGCAAGCGCCTGGATGCTGTCCAGGCAACGGTAGCCAGCCTTGAGGCGAGGATCGACGACACCTCGCACAAATTGCAGGACCTCACCCCGGACAAACTGCTCGGCGACCTGCCCGGTCGTCTGGACAAACTGGAACAGCAGGGCAAGGAGCCGGGCTTCGATCCCCAACCACTGACCGAATCCATCCAGGCGCTGCAGCAGGAGGTGGAGGAACTCCGCAAGAAGGGGAGTAACAAGCCCCAGGCCGCCGGCGGGAAAACGCGCAAAAAGGCCTGAACCGGTCGACCGGCACCGCTGACCGGACCACAAAAAAAAGCCATCCTGCTCCGGCAGGATGGCTTTTTTTGTGCCCGTTTCTCCCGGGCGTCAGTCGGGCAGCAGTTCCTTGAAATACTCGATGGACGGAAAATGGCAGGAGTAGGCCACCCGCTGACGGCTGCTCGGCCGGGCCACGAAGAGCAGGTGGCCCATGCCGTAGGTTCGCGCCGCCAGCAGCACCTGTTCACTGTCGTCGATGAGCAGGGTACGCTCCCTGGTGAACCCGAGCAGGTGTTCGAGCCGCTCCCAGAAGGGCGGTTCCTCCTTGGCCAGGCCCACCTCGTCGGCGCAGACGATCCGGTCGAACCAGGCGCCGATGGCGGTCTTTTCCAGTTTGATCGCCAGGGAACAGGGGTGGGCGTTGGTGACCAGATAGAGTTTTTTGCGCAGTTTCAGACAGTATTCGAGAAACTCGACCACATAGGGATGCACCCCGATGAGGTGGTTGATGCGCAGTTTGAGTTCCTGCAGGTCCAGTCCCAACTCCCGTGACCAGTAGTTCAGATCCGACCAGTCGAGCGTGTCCCGGACCGAGTGGTAGCGGGCGCGCAGTTGCGTTCGCGCCTCCTCCACCGGGATGTCGTGCAGCAGGCTGTAGTGCTCGGGCACGTACTGTTCCCAGAAGTAATCGTCGAAATGCTTGTCCAGGAGGGTGCCGTCCATGTCGAGGAGCACGGTGTCGATGGCCTCCCAGGGGAGTTGGGGCCGCTCTTTTTCGCAGCTGATATCGGGGCTGTTCATGGCGTTTCTCCTTGCAGGGTGTGCACGACGGTTCGGATGCGATCAAAGAGGTCGTCTGTCCCCTCCAGGGGGACGACCAGCCGCTGGTCCGGGGTCAGGCGGGCAGGCCGCGGCGCGGGCTTCTTCCTGGCCGGCCGTTCGCTGAGCAGGGTGAGGATCCGCTGCGGGTCCACCGGCGCCCGGTCGACAAAGGAAAAGACCAGGCTGTCCGGGGCCTGTTCGAGCTTGCTGATGCCGAGGGCGCGCAGCTCCTGTTTGAGGCCGATGATGGCGAAGAGCGCCCGCGCCTCGGCGGGCAGGGGGCCGTAGCGGTCGACCAGTTCGTCCTCGAGGTCGACGAGTTCCGCCGCGCCTCCGGTACCGAGCGCCGACAGGCGACGGTAGGCGTGGTAGCGCAGGCTCGTGTCCGCGATGTAGCTGTCCGGCAGGAAGGCGGCCACCCGCAGTTTGATTTCCGGATCGAGTTCGGCCAGCGTGTCCGCCTGTTCCCCGGCCGTGGCCCGCTGTTTGAGGTCGGCCACGGTCGACTGGAGCAGCTCCAGGTAGAGGTCGTAGCCCACTGCGGCGATGTGGCCGGACTGGGACACGCCGAGCAGGTTGCCGCCGCCGCGGATCTGCAGGTCGTTCATGGCCAGCTTGAAGCCGCCGCCGAGTTCGGAGCAGTCCATCAGGGCGCGCAGCCGCTGCTGGGCGTCCGCGGTCAGGTGATCGAGGCTGGGCACCAGCAGGTAGGCGTAGGCCTGGCGGGAGGAGCGCCCCACCCGGCCGCGCAGCTGGTAGATGTCGGCCAGACCGAGGTTGTCGGCGCGGTTGATGATGATGGTGTTGGCGTTGGGGATGTCCAGGCCGGATTCGATGATGGTGGTGCAGACGAGGATGTCGATCTCGTGGTTGATGAAGCGCACCATGATGTCCTCGAGCTGCGGCCCGGGCATCTGCCCGTGGGCCACGCCGATGCGCGCCTGCGGGGCGAGTGTGCCGATGGTCTCGGCCACCCGGTGAATGGACTGCACCCGGTTGTGTACGAAAAAAAGCTGGCCGCCGCGCTCCATCTCCCGCTGGATGGCCTCGCGGATGACCAGCTGGTCAAAGCGGGCCAAGAAGGTCTTGACCGAGCGGCGCTGGTGCGGCGGGGTGGAGATCACCGACAGGTCGCGGATGCCCAACAGGGACATCTGCAGGGTCCGGGGGATGGGCGTGGCGGTGAGGGTGAGCACGTCCACCGTGGCCTTGAGCTTTTTGATCTTTTCCTTGTGGGCCACCCCGAAGCGGTGCTCCTCATCGACGATGAGCAGCCCCAGCCGGTTGAAGTGGATGTCCTTGGAGAGCAGCCGGTGCGTGCCGACCACCAGGTCGATGGTGCCGCTGGCCAGCCCTGCCACGATCTCCCGCTGTTCTTTGGCGGTGCGGAACCGGTTGAGGCAGGCGATTTCCACCGGGAAACCGGCGAACCGCTCGCGGAAGGTGGCCGCGTGCTGCTCGGCGAGCACCGTGGTGGGCACGAGCACGGCCACCTGCCAGCCGTCCTCGATCACCTTGAAGGCGCCGCGGGCCGCCACCTCGGTCTTGCCGTAGCCGACATCGCCGCAGACCAGTCGGTCCATGGGCTGCTCCCGAGTCAGGTCGTCGAGCACCTCGTCGATAGCCTTGGCCTGGCCGCTGGTCTCATCGTAGGGAAAGGACTCCTCCAGTTCGCGGTACAGGTCACCGGCCGGCGCAAAGCGGTGCCCCTGGCGCATGGCCCTCTTTGCATAGATGTCGAGCAGCTCCTGGGCGATCTTCCAGACCGCGTCGGTGACCTTTTTCTTGGCACTCTGCCAGCGCTGCGAGCCGAGGCTGTCGAGTTTGGGCTCCTGGTCGGTGAGCCCCTGGTAGCGGCTCACCCAGTGGAGCCGGTCCATGGGCACGTAGAGTTTGTCGCCGCCGCGGAACTCGATCTGCATGAAGTCGCCGTGCTGGCCGGAGAACTCCATGTTGACCAACTCCTGGAAGATGCCGATGCCGTGGTCGCGGTGCACGACCACGTCCCCGGCCGCCAGCTGGTCGATGGCCACCGGCTGGCCCTCCGGCCGGCCGGTGCGACCGCGGCGACGGGCCTGCAGCCGCTTGTCGCCGAACAGCTCGGCCGCGGAGAGAAAGTGCAGGCGCTCGTCGAGGAGGTCGAACCCCCGCGACAGGGGATGCGGGTAGCAGTGCACCAGCCCCGGTTCGCGGGCGTTCTCCGCAACAAAGGGAGGGTCCAACAGGGTACTCTGCAGCTGGTAATGGCCGAGCATCTCGCGCAGGTGGTCCGCCTGACGGGCGGAGCGGCAGGCGAGCACAATGGTGCCCCGTTCCTCCTGCCAGCCCCGGATGCGGTCGGCCAGGGGGGCCAGCAGACCGCGCTTTTTCCGCTGCAGATCGATCTCCTGGGCGAGCAGGCTGTGGTCACCGGTGGCTACCGTCCACAGCGGTGCCTCCCGGTCCGGGTCGGGCAGCTGCGGCAGCCGGGCCAGCAGCCGGGCCCCGGTTGCCTGACCGACCTCCTCCTCGGTGAGGAAGAGGTCGTCCGGCGGCAGGGCGGGAACCCCGCGGCCGACCGCCTCGGCATGGTTGGCGCTGATCCGCTCGCGCACCAGCTGCATCCGCTGGTCCACCCGGTGCGGCTCGGCGATGATCAGCCCGGTCTGCGGCGGCAGGTAGTCAAACAGGGAAGACAGCCCCTGGCGACCGCCGAAGAGCAGTGGCAGGAGGAACTCCATGCCCGGAAAGCGTTGCCCGGTGGCGAACCGCTCGCGCAGGGCCATGGCCTCGCTGGTCGGCCAGTGGTGCGCCTCGGCGGCCGCGTCGACGGCCGCGCAGAGAGGAGCGCGCTCGTCCACCGGGGGGAAGAGCAGCTCCGAGGCCGGCAGCAGCACCGACTCGTTCAATTGCTGGCGCGAACGCTGGCTGAGCGGGTCGAACAGGCGGATCGACTCGACCAGGTCGCCGAAGAAATCGAGCCGCAGCGGCCCGGCCAACTCCTCGTCGAGCACCGGCGGATAGACGTCGATAATGCCGCCGCGCAGGGCCAGATCCCCCTCCTGGCGGACCATCTCCGTGGTCTGGTAGCCGCTGGCGACGAGTGAGGCGATCAGGCTGTCCCGGTCGGTCTCCTCCCCGGCAAGCACCAGCTCGCAGCGGCGGTCGAGTTCGGCGGCGGGCAGGATGCGGCGCAGCACCGCCTCGGCCGAGGTGAGGACGATGCAGGGCGACCGGTTTTCGCGCAGGCGATAGAGGGTGGCCAGGCGGGCGCAGACCGTGGCCGGGTCGGGGGAAAGCGGGGTGTACGGGGGGATTTCGTAGCTCGGGTAGGTGAGGACCGGTACCCGGGAAAAGAAGGCGATGTCCCGGGCGAGCACCTCCAGCTGGTCGTCGGCGGGAAGGATGCAGCAAAGGGATCGCTGCAGCGCCTCCACCGCCCTGGCAAGAAGGAGGGCGGTGGAGGCGCCGTGCAGGCCAAGGATATCAAAAGGCTGCCTGTGGTCACGCAGCCGCGCAAGAATCGACTGCATGGAAGACAATCAACGCACAGGGATGGGATCGGGCCTCAGAAGGTGCCGCCCATGCTGAAGTCCCAGCTGGACTGATTTTCACCGTCCTTCTGGTCGAGGTTGTAGCCCCAGGCCAGGCGAAGCGGCCCAAGCGGCGAGGCCCAGAGGATGCCGACGCCGGCGGTCTTCTTGTAGTCGCCGAAATCCCAGTCCTCGTCCACGTCGTAGACATTACCGAGGTCGTGGAAGATGAGGCCGTCCATGCCCATGTCCTTGATGAGCGGGAAGATATATTCGATGTTGGCGAACCACATCTTGTCACCGCCGATCTTGTCCCCGGTGAGCGGGTCCACCGGGCTGATCGAGGCACTGTCGAAACCGCGGATGGAGTTCATGCCGCCGAGGTAGAAGTGCTCGTAGACCGGCAGCTTGTTGTTCTCGTTCTCGAAGGCCTTGCCGGCCGAACCGCGCACGTGGAAGACCGTGGACCAGAACAGCGGGAAGTACCAGGAGGTGCTGCCCTCCACCTTGGTGTACTCGGCGTCGCCGCCCAGCGGCCCGCCGGCGTACTCGACGCTCAGGCTGTTGCGCGAACCCGAGGTCGGCGAGAAGATCTTGTCGCGGGTGTCGCGCACCAGGGCCACGTCCGTGGCGCTGGTCAGGTTGATGTCCTTCGACTGGAGGATCACGGTCGAGGCGTTCGGACCGATGTCGGTCAGTTCGGTGTCGGAGATGGTGTAGCCGTAGTAGATGCGCCACTCCTCGATCAGCGGGTGACCGAGGCGCAGGGTCGAGCCGGTGGTGTCGCGGGTGTAGTCGTCAAACTCCCGTTCCCAGTCATACAGGTCGATGCTGCCCGACACCTGCGAGTCGAAGAGACGCGGGTTGGTGAAGTTGAGGTTGTAGCGGGTCGACTCGCTGCTCGTGTAGGCCCGCAGGCTCAACCGGTTACCGGTGCCGAACAGGTTGTTCTCGCTGATCTCGCCCATGAACAGCAGGTTCTCGGACGAGGAGTAGCCGGCGCCGACGCTGAACTGGCCGGTGGCCTTCTCCTTGACATCCACCACCACGTCCATCTGGTCTTCGTTGAGGGTGGGCTTGGGGGTGATGGTGACCTCCTCGAAGTAGCCGAGCCGGTTGAGCTTCTGGGTGGAGGTGCGGATCGCCTTGGAATCGAAACGGCCGCCCTCCTGCACCTTCAGGTCACGGCGGATGACGTTGTCGCGGGTCCGGTTGTTGCCGGTGATCTCCACCCGGTTGAAATGGACAAGCGAGCCCTGTTCGACCTGGAGGCTGATGTCCACGCGCTTGCCGGCATCCGACTTGCGCACCTTGGGGTTCACCTCGGCAAAGGCGTAGCCCTGCTCGGCGTAGAGGTCGGTGAGCCGGGTCAGGTCCTCACGCAGCACCTGGCGGTTGAGGAACTCCTCCTCGCGGATCTTCAGGCTGGCGATCAGTTCCTCGCGGGGCTTGATCAGGTCACCCTGAACATCCACCGTGCCCACCCGGTAGCGCGCCCCCTCCTCCACGGGAAAGGTCACGAACAGGGCGTCGTCCTTCTGCTCGATGATCGGCTCGCCGACCCTGGCGTCCATATAGCCCTGGTTGTGGTAGAAGGTGGCCACCCGTTCGGCGTCCTGCTTGAGCACGTCCATCTTGAGCACACCTGCGTCGGTCAGCCAGGAAATCCACCAGGCGTAGGTGCCGGTCTGGATCACATCCTCGAGTTCGTCCGCGGAGAAACTCTTGTTCCCCTGGAAGCCGATCTGTTCGATGGTGATCTTCTTGCCTTCCTGGATCTCGAAACGGACCTCGGTGTTGCCCTCCTCGGTCTGGCCGATCTTGGCATTGACCGTGGTATTGTAATAGCCCTTGGACTTGTAGAGTTCGCGCACCTTGGCCACCGCGTCGTTGACCTTGGCGGGGTTGAGGATGGCATTGGCGGTGATGCCGGCGGCGTCGCGGACATCCTGTTCCTTGATCTCCTCGGCGCCGGTGATCACCACGCTGCCGATGAGCGGCTTCTCCGTGACCCGGAAGACCACGTTCTTGCCGGCCTCGGTGTCCGTGGCCTCGATCTCGACGTTATCAAAATAGCCCATGCCGAAAACGTTCTTCAGGTCCTGGCGGAGAGTGGCCGGATCGTACAGGTCGCCCGGCTTGGTCGAGATCTTCTGCAGGATGGCGCCGGCGTCGATGCGCTCGTTGCCGGCCGGGGCGATGGCGGCCACGGTGGCGCTCTTGTTGGAAAAGGCGAGCATGGCGCCGACGATCTCGCCGGTCACCCGGTTCAGCCCCTCCAGGGACTCGGCCTCGCGGAAGGCCGAGTGCGGTACCGTGGGCGCGAGCACGTCGTAGATGGCGCAGTCGACGCTTATCTGCTGGCCCACCTTGTTGAGGCTGCCGACCACCACGTAGTCAGCGCCGGTGGCGTCGGCAATGCGGTTGATGGCCGCGGCCGGCGGCGGCCAGGGACCGTCGTAGGCGACCAGCCGTTGGGCCTCGGCGCGGGGCACCAGGGTCAGCCCCTTGGCGGCCACCTCACGGGCAAGCGCCGCATCGGCGGTGGCCACAAGGCCGGCACCGTCCGGGGCGTTGATCTTGAACGGCAGGAAGGCGGTGTTCTGCTCCACGGCCAGGGCCCCGCCGGGAACACAGACAAGCAGGCAGAGGAGGAGCGCGCAGAACGCGGCCGAAACGGCCTGGGGCATACACCGGGGATGTGAGGTCGGCAGCATGGGGACTTTCCTGTGGGTGGGTGTTGTGCGAACGTGCGCGGCGTCCGGTTCGTCTTCGGGTCACCGATCTTCGCATAAATTGGTGGTCATTATGCCAAGTTCCCTTGATTTTGCAAGAGAATCTCTGCCCGTTGCGGTCTTTTGCGGCGCTTCCGGCGGTCGTCCGGCCGGCGGACCGGCCCGGGCGCAGCGGTCCTGACCGGACTGGGGTGCGGCCCGCCGGTTCAGGCCCGGTGGCGCTCGTCCAGCAGACCCTGCACCGCCCTGTGCAGGTCGGTGGCCAGGGCCTGCTTGTCCGCAGCCCGGTATCGGTCGGTGGCGATGGGTGCACCGATGCGGATGACAATCTCGCCGCTCTTCGGCAGGAGCCCGCCCTTGGGGAGGACCTCGTAGGAGCCGTTGAAGCCCACCGGCACGACCGGCACCCCGGCCTTGAGGGCCAGCAGGACCGCGCCGGTCTTGAACTCGCGCAACCGACCGTCAGGGCTGCGGGTTCCCTCCGGAAAGATGAGCACCGAACTGCCGGCGGCGATGCGCTTGCCGGCCTCGTCCAGGCTTTTCAACGCCTGCCGGCCGCGGGCGCGGTCGATGGGAATATGGCCGATGCGGTGCAGCGCCTGACCGAAGATCGGGATACGGAACAGCTCCTTTTTCGCGATCCAGCGGAAATCGTGGGGGAAATACCCCTGGAAGGCGAAGATGTCATACTGGCTGGCATGGTTGCCGGCAAAGATGTAGGTCTGTTCCAGGTCGATCTGCTCCTGTCCCTGCACGCGCACGCGCACGCCGGCAAGCCGGCACAGGCAGCGACTCCACCAGGTGGGAAAGACCAGGGCCTTGGCCGGGGACTTGCGGCCGATCACCAGGTCGAGCCAGGTCAGGGTCGAGGCGATGAAGGTCAACGGCAGGACGAGGATCAGGGTGAACAGGCCGCGGAGGGTGCGGAGGAGCGCCATGGGCGAATCTCCCGGGTAGTGGCGGACTGAGGCCGCGCCCGTCCGGGGCGGGCCGCGGTCCGGCCGATGCAGGGTGTGGCATTTTCTAGCAGGGGCGACGGCAAAGAGCAAGCGAATCGGCCGCAACGGCCGCTCTCGGGACCGGCATCGCGCTCCCCCCGGGGAGCGGCAGGATTGACGGAAGGGGCCTGATGGAATATATTCCGCGCCAGTTTTTTCGGTGCCGTTCCTGCCGGACAGAACCCGGCGGCACAGACTGCTGTCCTCTCACCAAGGAGTCCCGAGTGGCTGAATCCATCATCACCATCAATCCCGACGGTACGCTCAACGTGCCTGAGACCCCGGTTATCCCGTTCATCGAGGGCGACGGCATCGGTCCCGACATCTGGGCCGCGGCCCGCCGGGTGCTGGACGCCGCGGTGGCCAAGAGCCTACAAGGGCACCCGCAGCATCGACTGGCTGGAGATCCTTGCCGGCGAGAAGGCCTTCGCCACCACCGGCGAATGGCTGCCCGAGGCGACGGTCGAGGCCCTCAGGAAATACGTGGTCGCATCAAGGGCCCGCTGACCACGCCGGTGGGCGACGGCATCCGCAGCCTCAACGTCACCCTGCGCCAGGTGCTCGACCTCTACGCCTGCGTCCGCCCGGTCCGCTACTACCAGGGGGTGGTCGCGCCGGTCAAGGACCCCGGAGCGGTGGACATGGTCATCTTCCGCGAGAACACCGAGGATGTCTACGCCGGCATCGAGTGGCCGGCGGGCAGCGACCGAGGCCAACCGGGTGATCGAGTTTCTGCGCAGCGACCTGGGGGCGGCCATCCGCGACGAACTCCGGCATCGGCATCAAGCCGATGACCGAGTTCGGCACCAAGCGCCTGGTGCGCAAGGCCATCCAGTACGCCCTGGACAACACGGCCGCGATCGGTGACCCTGGTGCACAAGGGCAACATCATGAAGTTCACCGAGGGCGCCTTCCGCGACTGGGGCTATGAACTGGCGGCCGAGGAGTTCGCCGAGGCCACCGATCACCGAGGCCGCCCTGTGGGCAGAGCACAACGGCCGGGTGCCCGAGGGGCGCATCGTCATCAAGGACCGCATCGCCGACGCCATGTTCCAGCAGATCCTGCTGCGCCCGGCGGAGTACTCGGTGCTCGCCATGCCCAACCTGAACGGCGACTACATGTCCGACGCCCTGGCCGCCCAGGTGGGCGGGCTGGGCATGGCGCCCGGGGCGAACATCGGCGACGGCGTCGCCCTGTTCGAGGCCACCCACGGCACGGCCCCCAAGTACGCCGGCCTGGACAAGGTCAATCCCGGTTCGCTCCTGCTCTCCGGGGTGATGCTCCTGGAGTACATCGGCTGGCGCGAGGCGGCGGCCTGCATCGAGCGCGCCCTGGAGGCGACCATCACCAACAAGACGGTCACCTACGACCTCGCCCGGCTCATGGACGGGGCCACCGAACTCTCCTGCTCGGCCTTTGCCGGCGCCATCATCGACAACATGGAGCGGTGAGCCGAGAGGGCGCGGCCTCCTGCGGGGAGGCCCTCAGGGATCTGCTCTTTCCGCCCCGATGTCTGGGCTGCGAGCGGCGGCTGGCATCCTCCCGGCCGCCGCTTTTTTGTGCCGACTGCGGGCAGGCACTCCGTTTTCTCGGCTCCCCCCTGTGCACCCGCTGCGGCCTGCCGTTTCCGGCCGGCGCGGACCATCTCTGCGGCGATTGCCTGGCCGGACGCCCCGCCTACGACTTCGCCCGCGCCCTGTTTGCCTACCAGCCGCCCGTCCCGGCACTCATCCTCGCCCTCAAGTTCGCCGGTCAATTGACCGGGCTCTCGAGCCTCGGCGCGCTGGCCGCCCGTTCGCCCTTCCTGACCCAGTTCACCGAGCCGGACCTTGTCCTGCCGGTGCCGCTGCACCCGGCCCGCCTGCGTGCCCGGGGCTTCAACCAGGCCCTGCTCATCGCCCGGGCCTGCTTTCCGCACTGGCGCTCGCACCTCGACACCGCCCTGCTCCGCCGCCAGCGCTCCACCCGGCCGCAGGCGCAGCTCTCCGGACGGGAGCGGCGCACCAACCTCGCCGGCGTCTTCGCCCTCAAAGACCCGGAGCGCGTGCGCGACCGGCGCGTACTCCTCGTCGACGACGTGTTCACCACCGGCAGCACCGTGCAGGAGTGCAGCCGGGTGCTCGCCGCGGCCGGCGCCGAGCGGATCGAGGTGTTCACCCTGGCGCGCAGCCTCGCCCGCTAGATCGTCCTGCCTGCGCCAACGCCCGGTCCCGGGCGACAACGGCCGGCAAACGGCCACTTGCCTCAACCTCCTCTTTTTCTTCCTGTTTTTATTGGATATTTTTCCAAAACGCGGCTGAATATTTTTTTTCCGCCCCGTCGTTGCACCGAAAGCATGCAGCCATGGGGGGTTATGGAAATCCGCTGCGGTCTAAGATGATAAACGAAGCTATAGCGAGTCTGGTGGAGGCAGAGCGAGCCTGGCGGAGAAAGAGCGGTGTGTACAAGCTGTTGATAACTTTTGGGTCTTCGATCTAAATATTCAGTTTTATATGATTTTTTCCGCATCCTGCAAAAAAAGACGGTGTTGTTGCCAGTTCCAGACCCCCCTCAACGCAACCTCCTTTGGTTACAGGGCTTCCCGGACTGTGCAGAACCCGTCTGTTTGCCCGCTGAAATCAGCCCAAACCGCTTTTGACCGGTTGTCGGATTTTCGGTAGATCAGCCCGTGACCGGCGACCACTGGATCGACCCGTTGCGCCGGTCGGCAACGCCTTCAACCGTACGTACAGGGAACCTCATTATGCCGTGGCATGCGCTCAAAACATCTTTGCACGAAACTCTGCCGGACAGTGAATTCGGGCTGTGGATCAAGCCGCTGGAGTGCCGGCGGCAGGATGGTCGACTGCTCGAACTTGTCGGTCCGGACCGGTTCTTCTGTGCCTGGGTGGAGGACCGCTACCTGGGCCTGATCCGTGAGAAGGCCAGGGAGCAGGGGTTGGCCGAGGAGGTCCGGCTGCAGGTGGCCGAGTCGAAACCCATGCAGCTCGAATCGAGCCGCCAGGGCCAACTCCGCCTGCCCGGGGTGGCCAGCGGCGGGCCGCGTCTGCGCTCCCTGCACCCGGCCTTCACCTTCGAGCAGTTCATGGTGGGCGAGTCCAACCTGCTCGCCCGCTCGGCCTGCCAGGCGCTGGCCACCGGTGACGCCACCTTCGGCAACTGCCTGTTCATGAACAGCTCCACCGGGCTGGGCAAGAGCCACCTCACCCAGGCCGTGGTTCACCAGGTGCTCCGTTCGGCGCCCACCACCCGTCTGCACTACCTGACCGCGCAGCAGTTCTCCGCGGACATGGTCAAGGGCATCCGCACCAACTCCATGGAGCAGTTCTCCAAGAAATACATCAACAACTGCGACATGCTGCTCGTCGAGGACGTGCACACCCTGACCGGCAAGAACAAGACCCAGGAGGAGCTCAACACCATCCTCGACTACCTGATCAAGTCCGGGCGGCGGGTGATCCTCACCTCGGCCCTGCCGGTCAGCCGCATCGCCGGCATCGACGAGGACTTCCGCAGCCGCATGACCTCCGGCCTGGTCACCGGTATCGAGTCGCCCGACTATGAGACCAGGGCGCGCATCATCCGCCACAAGCTCCAACTGCACGGCCTGGCCTCGGACGAGGATCTGGTCGGCTTCATGGCCGAAAACCTGCAGGGCGACATCCGCCGCATGGAGAGCGCCATCATCGGCATCAAGGCCAAGTCCAGCCTGCACGGCGTCCCGGCCGACCTGGCCATGGCCCGGGAGGTGGTGTTCAACCTGATCGGCGCCCCGGCGGAGATCACCGGCGAGGCCATCCGCGACCTCATCGGCCGACAGTTCCGGGTGAGCGTCGATGACCTGCGCTCGCGCTCGCGCAAGCGGGCCATCACCTTCCCCCGGCAGGTGGCCATGTACCTGACCCGCAAGCACACCGCCAAGTCGCTGGCCGACATCGGCTCCATGTACAACCGCGACCACTCCACCGTGCTCTATGCCATCAAGGCGATCACCCTGGACATGGCCCGCCAGCCCTCGGTGCGCGAGCAGATCGAGCTGCTCAGCGGCAAACTGAAATAACCCCCCAGCCCACGGCCGCGCCCCGGACTCCGGCGGCGCGGCCCCCGCTCAGAAGTAGACCCCCTTCACCTCCGGACCACCCGTCGCCGCCGTCGGCGCACAGATCGCCTCGGCCGCCCGCCGCGCCTCCTTGACCATGTCGTTGATGCCGATCCCGGTCCAGCCGAAGCCGCACAGGCGCAGGCCGGCGACCCCGGCGTGCACCGCCTCGCGCCAAGCGAGCAGGCCGGTGTAGCCTGCCTCCAGTTGGGGGATGGCCGACGAGGGCCGCAGCACGGCGGCAAACCGGGGCGGCTCGGGCAGGTCCATCAGTTGGCGCAGATCCTCGTAGACCCTTTTGATCAGTTCGTCATCCGCCAATTCCAGCCGCTCAGGGTGACGGCGGCCGCCCACCAGGGCCTCGAGCAGCTGGCCGCCCGCCGGCGCCCGGCCGGGGAACATGTGCGAGGAGAACAGCGCCCCGAGGGTGAATCGCCCCTCCCGCTCTGGCGCCAGGTAACCGAAACCGAAGGGGATGCGCGCCTCCCCACCGAAACCGAGGAGCACGGAGAGGATGCGCGCCTCGGGCACGGCCGCAAGCGGCGGCGGCGGCTCGGGCAGGGCCGCACGCACCAGTTCCAGCGCCTGGTTCACCGGCAGGGCAACCACCAGCCGGCGGCAGCGGTACACGCCCCGCTCGGCGGTCACCCGCCAACCGCCCGCCTCCTGGGCAATCGCCCCCACACCGTTGGCGCAGTGCAACGCGCCCCGCGCCTCCAGCCCCGCCGCCAGCCGTGCGGGCAACGCCCCCATGCCGCCGGCAAAGCTGGTCATGGCCGGCAGCCGCCGCTTCTCCCCCCTGTTTGCCGCCCGGGCGGCGCGCAGGCGGTGGAACACCCCGCGGATCACCGAGCCATGGCGCCGCTCCAACTCCCGCACCCCGGGCATGACCGCGTCGATGCGCAGCCGTTCGATGTCGCCGGCATAGGTGCCGGTGTAGACCGCATCGGCAAAGGGCAGCAGCGCCGGGCCGAAGCGGTGGGCGACCCACTCGGCCACGGTGGGCTCGCCGGCAAGCACCGGCCGCCACAGGTCGGCAAGGACCCTCAGCTTGGCCTGCCAGGGGATGAGCGGCTGGCGGAGAATGCGCAGCGGCTTCTGCGGAATGACCTGCAGCCGCCCGTCCAGGCAGACGTAGCGGACGAATTCGCCCAGCGGCGCAGTCACCCGCTCCCCTTCCAGCCCGGCCAGGCGGATGAGGTCGCGGCTCTCCGCGCAGTTGTCGAGAAAGCCGTGCGGGCCCCACTCGGCCAGGTAGCCGTTGCCGGCAAAGCTGTCGATGGCGCCGCCGGACCTCTCCGACCGCTCGAGCACGAGCACGCGCCACGATGGCTTGAGTTCCCCGAGAAAGGCGGCGACGCTCAGGCCGGAGATGCCGGCGCCGATCACACACACATCAGAGTCTTGGTGTTCCATATCGTTTCCATAGGTGCCCGTGCGGCCCACACCGGGCCGGTGGCGGTTGTCTTGACAGGGTGGCTATCGTGCTTACCATAGTGGCCGGATAAATGAAAGAAGCTCTGAACCCGCTGAAAAGAACCACAAATTAATCATTTCCCTTTCAACTCGGGACACCCCGCCCGACAACCAGCAGAGGAACGGCCCCATGACGGACACACAGGTTGAAACCAAGCAGTTTCAGGCGGAGACCAGAAAGGTTCTCGATATCGTCATCAACTCGCTCTACACCGAGCGCGACATCTTTGTTCGCGAACTGGTCTCCAACGCCGCCGACGCCCTCGAGAAATTCCGGCACCAGAGCCTGGTCGACCAGGTCGAGTTCGATGCCCACGTGCCGCTCGAGATCACCATCGACTGCGACGACAAGTTGCACACCCTGACTATCACCGACACCGGCATCGGCATGACCCGGGAGGAACTGGAGACCAACCTGGGCACCATCGCCCACTCCGGCTCCCAGCATTTCTTCGAGCAGCTGGCCGAGGCGGCCAAAAAGGACGTCAACCTCATCGGCCAGTTCGGCGTCGGCTTCTACTCGGTGTTCATGGCCGCAAACAAGGTGCGGGTGCAGACCCGCTCCTGGAACGGCGAGGAGGGCTGGGAGTGGGCCTCGGACGGCGGCGGCACCTACACCCTCAGCCCGTGCCCGGGCCTGCACCGCGGCACGCGCATCATTATCGAGCTCAAGGACGACGCCCACTCCTACGGCACCAAGTTCACCATCGAGCGAATCATCCAGCAGTACTCCACCTTCGTGCCCTTCCCGGTCAAAGTCGAGGGCAAGAAGGTGAACACCGTCCAGGCCATCTGGACCCGGTCCAAGAGCGAGATCACGGACGAGGAATACACCGAGTTCTACAAGTTCATCGGCAACGCCATCGACGACCCGCTCTACCGGTTCCACTTCTCGGCCGACGCGCCGCTGTCGATCAACGCCCTGCTCTACGTGCCCCGGGAGAACTTCGAGGTGATGGGCATGGGGCGGATGAAGCCGGGCGTCAACCTGTACTGCCAGAAGGTGCTCATCGACCAGCACAGCGAGAACATCCTGCCCGAGTGGCTGCGCTTCCTGAAGGGCGTGGTCGACTCCGAGGACCTGCCGCTCAACATCAGCCGCCAGTCTCTGCAGGACAACGCCCTGGTGGTCAAGCTGCGCAAGGTGCTGACCAAGCGGATCATCAAGTTCCTGGGCGAGGAGGCGGAGCGCGACCAGGACAAATACCTCGAGTTCTGGAAGACGTTCGGCATCTTCCTCAAGGAGGGGGTGACCGCGGACTTCGAGCACCGCACCGAACTGGCCAAACTGCTGCGCTTCGAGTCCTCGGCCGGCGAGCCCGGTCAGATGGTGTCGCTCTACCGACTACGTCGGTCGCATGCGCGAGGGCCAGGACGCCATCTATTATATCAACGGGCCGAGCCGAGCCGCGGTGGAGTATGGCCCCTACGTGGAGACGTTCCGCAAGCGGGGCGTGGAGATCTTCTACACCCTGGACGCCATCGACGACTTCGTGCTCAACCACCTGGGCGAGTTCGAGGGCAAGAAGCTGGTCAGTGCCGACCGGGCCGATCTGGCCCTGCCGGATACACCCGAGGCAAAGACCGAGGGCGACGACAAGCCGGCCGGCGAGCCGCTGGCCGCCGACCTGGTGAGCGCGCTGTGCACCTGGATGAAGGAGACCCTGGGCGAGCGCATCCAGGAGGTCAAGGTTTCCAGCCGGCTGGTGGACAGCCCGGCCATGATCGTCAACGTCGACGGCTTCATCACCTCGTCCATGGAACGGATACTCAAGGCCTCGGGCCAGGATGAGGCCTTCGGCATGGGCACCAAGAAGGAGTTGGAGATCAACGCGACCAGCCCGCTCATCAAGCGGCTGGCCGCCCTCAAGGACGGTGACGCCGCCTTTGCCGCTGACCTGGTCGAACAGATCTACGACAACGCCATGATCCAGGCCGGCCTGGTGGTCGACCCCATGGAGATGGTGCGGCGCAACTACCGCATCCTCGAGCGGGCCGCGGGTTCGGAGTGAGGGTGCCCGCAGTTCCCGGAAAATCGCCTGTCTGCCCCGCCCGGTGAGGCGGCGGGGAGTCTGCTGTTGAAAAAAGGTTGTGTTCACGATATAGGGAACACAACCTTTTTTTCTGTACGGCTCCTGGAGGAAATCCCATGCGGCACACCCTGTTGCTGCTTCTCGCAGCGCTCTTTCTGCTTTGCGGTTGCCATGCCAAGCAGATCCGGCACCTCGCCTCGGACGCCGCCCTGATCAAACCGGGAGAGTCGACCATCCGCGATGTGCAGAAATACCTGGGCGAGCCCAAGGGCCGGCGCGATGTCTCCCCGGGCGTGGTCGAACTCGTCTACTACGAGGACCGCCCGGGCTTCTTCGGCAACACGCCGGTGCTCAGTTCGTTGACCGGTCCCACCGGCTACGAGATGATCGTCGTCACCCTGAAGAACGACCAGGTGACCGACTGCGAATTCCGCACCTTCAACGAGAACGATCGCAAGTGGGTGGAGGATTTCACCTGGGACGAGATTCAGTGAGCGAACCGTCAACCTTTGCCATCAACCGCGAGCGCATGATCGAGGAGCAGCTGGTGCCGCGCGGCATCAGCGATCCGCGGGTGCTCGAGGCCATGCGCCAGGTGCCGCGGCACCTGTTCGTCGAGGACGCCATGCAGGCCCATGCCTACGGGGACTTTCCCCTGCCCATCGGCAGCGGCCAGACCATCTCCCAGCCCTACATCGTCGCCCTGATGACCGAGGCCCTGCAGCTCAAAGGCACCGAGCGGGTGCTAGAGATCGGCACCGGCTCCGGCTACCAGGCGGCGATCCTCAGCCGTCTCTGTCTGCGCGTCTACGCCATCGAGCGGATCGACGCGCTGGTCGGTCGGGCGCGCCGCGTGTTCGACCGGCTCCGCTACCACAACATCGTCTCCCGCATCGACGACGGCACCGAGGGCTGGTCCGCCGAAGCCCCCTTCGACGGCATCCTGGTGACCGCCGGCGGCCCGCGCATCCCCGACCCCCTGCTCGCCCAGCTGGCCGACCCGGGACGCCTGGTCATCCCGGTGGGCGACCAGGGCGTGCAGGATCTGCAGCTCGTGGAAAAACGCGACGGCGGCCTGACCGTGCGCACCATCGAACAGGTCCGCTTCGTCGATCTGATCGGCGCCTACGGCTGGCCGAGCTGACCGCGCCCCGCGCCCCCTCCCGCCCCTCCAGCCTTTCCGCACCGTCCTGAACGCGGCCGTCGCGCCGGCCGGTCGCCCCGCGACAGAAAACCTTGCCAGTCCGTCCCACCGGCCGGACAGGAGCCACGACCCCTTCGTTCACCCCCACCAACAGGCGCCCATGTCCTATCTCAACAGCGAGGCCCTGCTCGACCTGCTCGTGCGGGAGCGGCTGCTCACAAGCGACCAGCGGCAGAGCATCATCCTCAACAAGGGCAAACAGCGGCTGAAGCTCCTGAGACTCTCCGGCCGCCGCCAGGAAGACGAATACCGGCAGGCCAAGGGGTTTCCCGACCTGGTCGACATTATCCTCTCCCTCGACCTGGAGACCGCCGGCAAACCGCCGCAGCCGATCAGCGAGGAGATGATCATGCTGGCGGTGAGCCGGGGCTTCGACATCCCGTTCAAGAAGCTCGACCCGCTGGATCTGGACATGAACGTGGTCACCAAGACCATCCCGCGCTCGTTTGCGATCCGGCACCTGATCCTGCCCATCAGCCTGGACAACGGCGTGCTCGAGGTGGCCACCTACTACCCGGACAACGAGAACGCCCTGGAGGACATCGAGCGGGCCAACCAGGTGACGGTGCGGCCGTACCTGTCCACCAAGACGGACCTCCGCAAGATCCTCGCCGAGTTCTTCGGCTTCCAGCGGTCGATCACCGCGGCCGAGAGCCAGTTCGGCGGTGTCGGCCCGGCTGCGCCGGTGGACATCGGCAACCTCGAGCAGTACGTGCGGCTCGCCTCGGCCAAGGAACTCAGCAGCACCGACCAGCACATCAAGGCCGCGGTCAACCACTTGTTCAGCTACGCCCTGGAGCAGCGGGCCAGCGACATCCACATCGAGCCCAAGCGCGATGTGTGCATGGTCCGCTACCGCATCGACGGGGTGCTGCACACCATCTACAAGCTGCCCAAGGCGGTGCACTCGGCCATCACCTCGCGCGTCAAGAGTCTGGCCCGGATGGATATCGCCGAAAAGCGGCGGCCCAGGACGGCCGCATCAAGATCGGCCGGCGCGAGGAGGACCGCGCGGCGGAAATCCGCGTGTCCACCGTGCCGGTGGCCTTCGGGGAAAAAACGGTGATGCGCATCCTCGACCCGGAGGTGCTCTTCCAGCGGCTCGATGACCTCGGCTTCTCGCGCCGCGACCGGGTGGTCTACAACAGCTTCATGAGCGCGGCGCACGGTATCGTGCTGGTCACCGGCCCCACCGGCAGCGGCAAGTCAACCACCCTCTACTCCACCCTCAAGCAGATCGCCACGCCGGAGAAGAACATCATCACCGTCGAGGACCCGGTGGAGATGGTGCACGAGGAGTTCAACCAGATCGCGGTGCAATCGCAGATCGACGTGACCTTCTCGACCATCCTGCGCAACATCCTCCGACAGGACCCGGATATCATCATGATCGGCGAGATCCGCGACCTGGAGACCGCCACCCATGCGGTGCAGGCGGCCCTTACCGGCCACCTGGTGTTCTCCACCCTGCACACCAACGACGCGGTGTCAACCATCGTCCGCCTGCAGGACCTGGGCCTGGAGCCCTTTCTTATCTCCTCGACCCTGCTCGGCGCGCTGGCCCAACGGCTGGTGCGCCGCATCTGCCCGCACTGCACCGAACCGTACCTGGCGGATGCGGCCGCCCTGGTCCGACTCGGTTTTCCGGTGAGCGGCCGCGACCCGGTGGAGTTGAAGCGCGGCAAGGGCTGCCTGCACTGCCGCAACACCGGCTACCTGGGGCGGCTCGGCATCTTCGAGGTCTTCCCCATGTCCGAGCAGCTGAAGAAGCTCATCGCCGGCCGGGCGGACGACGCCCAACTCCGCCAGGTGGCGGTGCGCGAGGGCATGACCACCCTGCGCGAGGACGCCTGGCGCAAGGTGCAGGCCGGACTGACCACCGTGGAAGAGGCCGTCCGGGTGACCGGCGAGGTCTGATCTTTTCGCTGGCGAAGCGGCAAAGGGGAACTATAGTCTGGGCTGGAGCACACAATCATGAGCGAAAAGAAGACCACAGGACAGAAGATCGTCGCCAAGAACAAGAAGGCCTTCCACGATTTCCATATCGACCAGACCCTGGAAGCGGGCCTTGTGCTCAGCGGGCCGGAGGTCAAGTCGGTGCGGGCGGGCAAGGTCAACCTGCGCGACGGCTACGCCCAGCTGAAGAACGGCGAGGTCTTTCTCTACAACGTGCACATCTCACCCTATGCCTGGGCCACGCATCTCGCCCAGGACCCGTTGCGGGTGCGCAAACTGCTGTTGCACAGGCGGGAGATCCGCAAGCTGATCGGCAAGCTGCACGAGAAAGGCGTTGCGCTCATCCCCCTCAAGATATACTTTATTGCGAACGGCAAGGCCAAAGTGGAACTGGCCCTGGCGCGCGGCAAGAAGCTCTACGACAAACGGACCGCCCTCAAGGAGAAGGAATCCAATCGCGAAATGGCACGCAGCCTGCGGCGCGAGGAATGAAGGGCGGCCGGTCCGGCAGTACACCACACACAACACACAAGGGGGCGAAACGGATTCGACGGGGATATTGAAGCTTGATGTTGCATGCCGAGTTTCTGTCAGCTCGTAAAAATGACGGAAATAAATATAATCGCAGACGATTATAACTACGCACTGGCAGCGTAAGCTGCTGTGCCGTCCCGCCGGCCCGAGCCTGTAAGGCCGGATTCGGGGCGTCGCCTCTTCAGGCTGGCTGATTGTGTTCGCCCGAGACACGATCAGCGAGATTTCCCGGGCTGGCGTCCGAACATCCCTGTTCCGGGTGAGAAGCGGACGCGAGAACCAATCCCGGAACTAAGCATGTAGAGACACGAGGGGAGAATTTTCGGACCCGGGTTCAACTCCCGGCGCCTCCACCATTTCACAGTTCGGCAACATTCAGAGAAGTCCAAAAAAGCCCGCTTTCCTCAAGGATTGCGGGTTTTTTGTTGTCCGGGGTCATCCAGGCTGATCTGCTTGAATCCAAGTATATTTGTTGGTATTATATGGCCAACATGCCAACAATCAAAAACTTGATACCAACAGTCGGTGCCAACAAACAGAAAAAGGTCAGCATTTCAGCGCATTGAACGGGCAATCTGGATTCTTTCGAAGGGTGGGGAGGTACCAACATACATGGGCGGAGCTACCAACAAATTAACCAGCAAAGAGCTGGAGAACGCAAAACCAGAAGCCAAAACCAGGAGACTGTCCGATGGCGGCGGCTTGTATCTGGAGATCACCCCCAATGGCTCAAAATATTGGCGGCTGGCTTACCGCTTTGCAGGCAAGCAAAAGACCTTGGCTCTTGGCGTCTATCCGCAGATAAAGGCACCAGAGGCTCGCAAAAAAGCGAGAGAAGCAAAGGATCACCTTACAGCCGGCCGTGACCCCGGACTTATCAAAAAAGCCACTAAAGGAGCAATGGGCCCTGAGAATTCGTTCCAGGCGGTTGCAAATGAATGGATCGAAAAATTCAAGCACATGTGGACAGAGAGCCACTACAAAAATATTGCTGGTAGGCTGCAACGTGACCTTTTCCCCTGGATTGGCAACCGCCCTATTGGCGAGATTACCGCTCCTGAATTATTGATGGTCCTTCGGAAGATCGAGGCACGCGGCCACCTTGAAAGCGCACACAGGGCGTCAACGAACGCTGGGCAAGTATTCATGTACGCCATTGCCACCGGGCGTGCTGAACGTAACCCTGCTGCCGATCTGAAGGGCGCTATTCCGCCACCTATTGTCAAGCACATGTCAACCATCCTGGACCCGGATCAGGTGGGTGAATTGATGCGAGCTATTGCACGGTATCACGGATCACCAATAACCAAATATGCTCTACAATTGGCGGCTTATGTGTTTTTGCGAAGCGGTGAACTGAGACATGCGGAATGGTCAGAGGTCGATTTTGAAACGGCAGAATGGCGTATTCCAGCGGCCAGAATGAAAGCCCGAAAACGTGACAAGGAGGCGAATCCGGCAGGGTATCATCTTGTACCGCTCTCAACCCAGGTAATTGCCATACTGCGCGATCTTCAAGCATTAACCGGCCAAGGAAAATACCTGTTTCCCGGCCTGCGTTCCACGACTCGACCAATGAGTGACGCCACCTTGACGAACGCCCTTCGGCGCATGGGATACAGCCAGGAGGAGTTGCATGTCCATGGTTTTAGAGCCATGGCTCGGACGTTGATCAGGCAGGACCTCGGTTTTGATGAAGAGCCGATTGAAAGGCAACTTGGCCACGCAGTGAAAGGCCCCCTGGGAGCTGCGTATAATCGAGCCGATTTCGTGGCAGAGCGCAGGCGGATGATGCAGGCCTGGGCCGATTATTTGGAGCAACTCCAAGTAGGAGTTACGCCCCTCACAACGCAGTAGGCATTTTGATAACTCTCAAAAATTTGAACGATTGGTAACCGCCGAAGAAGGAGAAACTCGTGAAAGACATTTTCTCTATTGACCCATTTTGGCATCTCACGGAAGCGGTCTCCTTGCAGGAAGCCGCAGCGCTGATCGCTGGTTATGACCCGCACCAACTCGCCCTCACGGTTGGTGAAAACGATGTCCATCCGACCTATCCCAAATATTATCCAGTCATCCGGGCATTGCGACAGGCGGTTGGCTCGGGCACGCTCAAGGCCAAAGAAGAATGGGTGTATGAGATTGATACAATAAGCGAACAAGAATATGCCACCGTCTTGAAGGTGGCAGAAACCATTGTGAACATAGAGGATCTCAAAAAATGGCTCACTGACAAAGGCGTTCAGGTCAATTTTTTCTTTCCCTCAGCCAAGCCCAATTATCTGGACGAGCGCCACAAGAACTATTCCCCAAAATTGGCGGCAGCTATCAATGTTTGGGAGGCGGTCACCTCAGATGCATCGCTCATGCATGGCACCACCGCCAAACAGGCGATGATGAAGTGGCTTCGTCGCCATGCCGATCAATACGGGCTCACAAAAGATGACGGCAACCCGAATGAACAGGGGATTGAAGAAATAGCCAAGATCGCCAACTGGGATTCCAAAGGCGGCGCTCCCAAAACACCGTGAGCAGAACCCTCCCACCTGTTAATCGTTTGTAATTCAAAAGATTATTTCAACAGAGCAAGCTCGCCCCCTCCATACCCTTCTCCGATTTTCGGGGGAGGGTTTTCTGCATTCACCCATCTATTCAGGACTGTACCGAACTGCTTAAGATTACCTCACACATCAACAAGGAGGCATTTCCATGGGCAGTACATTACCTGACACCGGCTTTGTTCGTTTACCCCAAATCATCGGCAGCGCCAAAGCGCGGCCGCCTATCCCGGCCCTGATCCCGGTCTCTCGAAGTACCTGGTGGGCCGGAGTCAAATCCGGCCGCTACCCTCAGCCTGTTAAACTCGGTCCCCGCATTACCGCCTGGCGGGTGGAGGATATCCGCCGGCTCATTGAAGAGAGCCCGGTTTCATTGCGGGACCGCGCCACCCATGATTGAGCGAGGGTGCTATGTAAGCGTCTAATCAGCCCCCTCCACCGTGGCGAGCATGATTTTTTTCCGGTCGAGGTTCCAAGGGAGCAGGGCCTCGTAGTCGGCGAGCGATTGGGCGCTGGGCAGGTGGGTGAAGATGTGGCGGAGGTAGCTGTAGGGTTCACAGTTGTTGGCCCGGGCGGTTTCGATCAGGCTGTAGAGCAGGGCGCTTGCCTCGGCGCCTCGGGGTGTGCCGGCAAACAGCCAGTTCTTGCGGCCGAGCACAAAGGGGCGGATGGCATTCTCCGCCATGTTGTTGTCCAGAGTGACCATGGGCTCGTCGAGATAGACGAGCAGCCGCTCCCACTGGTTGAGAGCATAGCTGATCGCCTTGCCGAGCAGCCCCTTGGGCGGGGTCTGGCTGGCCCGCTTGCACAGCCACAGGTGGAAGGCGTCCAGGATCGGCCGGGCCCTTTCCGCCCGCATGGCCCGGATCGCCTCCGGGCCGAGTTGCCTGGCCCTGGCTTCCTGTTCGAGGCCGTAGAGCTGGCGGATGTAGGCCAGGGCCTGGTCGGCGCTGCCGCTGGTGCGGTTTTTGCCCTGGGCGCGGGTCACCTCGACGAACTTGCGGCGCACGTGGGCCATGCAGCCGGCATGACGCACCCCGGCCTGGCGGTCGAGAAAGTCATAGCCGCTGAAGCCGTCGGTCTGGACGACGCCCTGATAGTCACCGAGGAAGGTCCGGGCGACGTCGCCGGCCCGGGTCGGGTGATACTGATAGAGGAGCGCCGGCCGTTGCGGGTCGCCCCGACGGAACAACCACATGTACGAGGTGGTGGTGGCGGCCCGGCCGGGCTCTTTGAGCACCTGCAGGGTGGTTTCGTCGATGTTGATCAGTCGTGCGTCAAGGATCTCGTCGCGAACCAAGTTGAGCAGCGGTTCGCAGGCCTCGGCGGCGCGTATCGCCCAGTTGGCCATGGTGGCGCGGCCGATGTCCACGCCAAGCCGGGCGAAGAACCGCTCCTGACGGTAGAACGGCAGATGGTCGACGAACTTGGCGGTGAGTACCTGGGCCAGGAGCCCCGGGCTGACGATGGACTGGGGGATGATCTGCGGCGGCATGGGCGCGACCCGCACCGTTGGTCCCTCGTCCTCCACCCCTTCGCAGCGGCGGCAGGCGTACTTGGGACGGACGCGGCGGAGCACCTGGATACGGGCTGGGACGATGTCGAGCTGTTCGCTCACCTCTTCGCCGATGCGGCTTAAGGCGCAGCCGCATGCGCAGACCTTCTCCTCCTCGGCCAGGTCGTGCAGGATCTCCAGCCGCGGCAGATCCGGCGGCAGCGGCTTGCGGCCGGGCTTTTTCCGCTCGTGCGGTTCGATCCGGATCTTGGCCGGCTCGATATGCTCCGGCTCGGGCAGGTCGAACAGCGGCAGCTGCACCGAACTCGCGCCTGAGGCCAGCCGCTCGCTGCTGCGGCCGAACAGCATTTGGCGCAGGTGGGCGATCTGCTCGCGCAGTAGCCTGTTCTCGTCGTTGAGCTGGACCAGTTGTTGCTCGTACTGTTGGTGCAGAGCAGCAATCTGTTGGCTGCCAGCGGGGTCGTCCGGCAATGTTTGGTGATCTGGAAGCATGGTCGGATATTATCACAACGTGCTGTTTTTGCAAGTTTTTTATGCAAAAACAGGCGGTTTTCAACGCACGGTTTGATAGTGCAGTCGGCCGTGCGCCGGCTGCACCAGCGACAACCCGTCCAGCAGCCAGCGCAACTCGCGCAGACCGACCCGCCGGACCTCGGTGGCGTTGTCCGGCCAGCGGAAGCGGTCGCGCTCGAGCCGCTTGTGGTATAGGCAGAAGCCGTTGCGGTCCCAGCAGAGGATTTTGACCGTGTCGCGCTTGCGGTTGCAGAAGGCGAACAGGTGGCCGGACAGCGGGTCCAGGGCCATCTGCTCGGCCACCAGGATGGTCAGGGTGTCGATGGACTTGCGCATGTCGGTGACGCCCGGGGCGAGATAGACCCGGACGGAGCCGTCTATGGACAGCATCCCGGCTCCAGGACCCCGAGCAGTCGGCCCAGGCTGGCCGCGTCAAAATCGGCCTCGATCTCGAGCAGGCGACCGTCACCAAGGTGCAGCCGGAATGGCGGGCCGGACCGGTACACCAGGGACGATGCGTGCACAGGCACCTCCACCAGTGCCGGCGGGGCGGCTGTACCCGGCGCCTGCCGGAACTTGCGCACCCAGTAGGTCAAGGCATGATAGGACAACTGATGCCTGCAGCAGTAGTCGCGGCGGGAAAGGCCGCTCGCAGCCAGCGCTCGGACATGCGCTTGCCAGAAGCGCACGCGGCTCTCGGTAAGGGAAGAAGAAAGGGTCATAGCAGGGGCCTCCATAGAAATAGATGGCCCACTATGACAGGTAACGACAGGGAAAAACAGATGCGGCTGTTTTGACGCTTACCAAATGCCAGATTGGATTCAATAAAATCAAGGTGTTAACGCTAAATATCAACGTTTGCCCATTCCGGCACAAGAAAGAAGCCTCCGAATTCGTGGACCATTCAGAGTCACGAAAAAGGAGGCTTCTTTGATGACGAACACTGGTTAAGCCACACCAACTGGGGATGCAGGTACCCTGTTGTGTGGATTCCGAAATGCGGGAAGAGTCTGCTCTCTGGCCAACTCCGGAAAAACCTTGGCCAGGTGTTCCATGACCTGGCCGGCAAAACGGCCCGTCCGCCCTGCGGGCCGGCTCCCCGCTATCGTGCCAGCGGGGTGGTCACCTCGTCCACCAGGGCAAAGATCGAGCGGTAGGGGATGTGCCCGTGGAGGGCCAGCCCGACCTCGCAGGTCTTGCTGGTGGAGTAGCCTGCCTCGCAGCCGTGCACCTGGTCGGCCAGGCCGTGCAGGGCCGATTCGTTCAGCTCCGGGAAGTTGAAGCCGCGGTCGCCGGCAAAGCCGCAGCAGAAAATATTTTCCGGCACCACCACCTCGGTGGCGCAGAGCAGGGCCAGTTCCTTGAGTTTGCCGTCCAGGCCCATCTTGCGGGTGCTGCAGGTGGCGTGCAGGGCAATCTTGGCGTCCTTGCGGGTGAACTGCAGCCGGTCCTTGAGGAACTGCAGCACAAATTCCACCGGTTCAAAGAGCTGCAGTCGTCTTGTCCAGGGTGTTACGCATCCGCATCAGGCAGGGACTGGTGTCGCAGAGAATCGGCAGGGCGCCATCCCTGGAGGCCAGCAGCAGGGCAGCGCTCAATTCCTCGGCCTTGCGGTCGGCCTGCACCCTGAACCCCTTGCTTTCAAAGGCCTGGCCGCAGCAGAGACTGCCCAGGTTCTCCGGGCAGGATGACCGCGCAGCCCGCTTTCTCGAGCACCGACAGGGTCTGCTGCGGCAGCGGCCGCCGTTCGGTTTCCTCCCGGGCCGGGCCGCCCATGGCCCGGCTGGCGCAGCTGGGGAAATAGACCACGTGCAGCGGGTCGGCCGGTCGAGGCCGCCTGCACCCTGATCTTGCCGGCGATCCGGTGGGCATGGCCCGGTTCCACTGCGGCACCACCCCGGCCGTTCCAGTGTGCGCGGCCGCGGTCACCGTTTCCATGAACGGCGTGCCGGTCAGCCGGTGCAGCCGGTCGACCGTATTGAGCACCGCCTGCCGCCGTGCCGGCCACCGGCTTGAAATGGTCGGCGGTCCAGTCGGCCACGCGATCCGCCAGTTGCCCATGGGCCTCCTCGCGCAGGGCCTTGATCATCTTGCCGGTATCGATGCCCACCGGGCACAGGGTCGAGCACAGGCCATCGGCGGCGCAGGTGTCCATGCCCTGGTAGCGGTAGGAACGCACCAGCCGTTTCAGCGGCGCCTCGCCCCGGCCGCCGACCATCCGCCGGCTGATCTCGCGCCGTCCGGCGATCCGCTGCCGGGGCGTGAAGGTCAGGTTCTTCGACGGGCAGATCGGTTCGCAGAACCCGCATTCGATGCATTTGTCGACCAGCTCGTGGGTCGGGCGGCAGCGGCTTGAGATTCTTGACATGGGCTTCCAGGTCGCTGTTGAGGATCACGCCGGGGTTGAGCAACCCCTTGGGATCGAACAGGTTCTTGATCGCCTTCATCAGGGCGAAGGCCGCCTCGCCCCATTCCTTCTCGACAAAGGGGGCCATGTTGCGGCCGGTGCCGTGTTCCGCCTTGAGGGAGCCGTCGTATTTCTCCACCACCAGTTCGACCACGTCGTCCATCAAGTCGCGGTAGCGCACCACCTCGGCCTCGGTGGAAAAATCCTGGGTGAAGACGAAGTGGAGATTGCCGTCCAGGGCGTGGCCGAAGATGATGGCCTCGGTGTACTTGATAGCGAAGGAGCAGTTCCTGCAGGTCGAGGGTGGCATCGGCCAGGTGTTCGATGGGGAAGGCCACGTCCTCGATGATGACCGTGGTGCCGGTCCGGCGGACCGCGCCGACCGCCGGGAACAACCCCTTGCGGATCTTCCACAGCTGGTTGAATTCCTCGGGGATGGCGGTGAATTCGATGGGCCGGACCGTGGCCACACCGGCCAGGGCTGCCTTGATCTGCCCGATCTGGGCATCCAGGGTTGCGGCGGTCTCGGCCCTGGTTTCCACCAGCAGGGCGGTCACCCCCGGGCCCAGTTCGCCCAGGAACTCGGGCATGCCCGGCTTGCCGGTGACCGAGGCCAGGCTGGCCCGGTCCATCAGTTCGGCGGCCGCCACCGGCTGTCGGCCGAGGATGATGGTCGCCTCGCAGGCGGTGCGGATGTCGGGGAAGAACATCAGGGCGCTGGCCTTGTGGCGATGCTCGATGACGGTGCGGTAGACGACCTCGGCGATGAACCCGAGGGTGCCCTCGGAGCCGATCAGCAGGTGCTGCATGATCTCGAAGGGATCGTCGAAATCGACCAGGGCGTTCAGGCTGTAGCCGGTGGTGTTCTTGATCTTGAACTTGTAGCGGATGCGCTCGGCCAGCTCGCCGTCGGCCAGCACCTGCTCACGCAGCCCGGTCAGGCCGTCGAGCAGGTGGCCGTGGCTGCGGCGGAAGGCGGCCCGGCTCTTGTCGTCGGCGGTGTCGACGACCGTGCCGTCGGCCAGGATGAGGCGCATCGAGTCCAGGGTGCGGTAGCTGTTCTGCTCCACCCCGCAGCACATGCCGCTGGCGTTGTTGGCGAGGATGCCGCCGATCTTGGCGCTGTCGATGGAGGCCGGGTCCGGGCCGATCTTGCGGTCGAATTCGGCGAGAATGCGGTTGGCGTGGCTGCCGATCATGCCCGGCTGCAACCGGATCCTGTCGGCCTGGTCAAAGACCCGGAAGTCGGTCCAGCCCCTGCCCAGGCGCACCAGGATGGAATCGCTGATCGCCTGGCCCGACAGGCTGGTGCCGGCGGCCCGGAAGGTGACCGGCAACTCCAGCCTGCCCGCTTCCCGCAGGATGCGCTGCACCTCGAGTTCGTTCTCGACATTGATGACGATTTTCGGAATCAGCCGGTAAAAGCTGGCATCCGTGCCGTAGGCGATGGTCCGGAGCGGATCGGTGACGAGCCGGTCGGCGGCAATGGTGGTCTTGATCCGGCGAAAAAATTCACGATAGTTTCCGGTCAGCATGGCGCACCTCCTGGCTCGATGGATGGGGATGTTGTTTGCCAAAACATACGATAACTCAGCGCCAAACGCTACGGGAATGACTGCCGGGGGTGCTGAATCCCGGCACCCGGCCCCGCCCGGCGGAGGATTGCCTTTGCCGTCACCTCTCCATCCTTGCACTCCGCGCCTCAGTGCTTATATAAACAACAAATTTTGGCCGCGGTTACGGCCCTTCCCCTTCTCTCACCTGACGGACACTTCCTGCCCATGAGTACACCCACCCCCAACACCACCGGCCCGGCCACGCCCGCCTGGCACACCCTGCCCGCCGAAGAGACCCTGCCCCTGCTGGAGAGCAATACCTCCGGCCTGACGAGTGACGAGGCGCGGCAGCGGCTCGACCAATACGGCCCCAACCAGATCCGCCGCAAGGGCACGGATTCCATCCTCACCCTGCTCTGGCGGCAGATCAACAACCCGCTCATATGGGTACTGCTCGGCTCGGGCACCCTGGCCGTGGGGATCGGCAAAATCACCGACGGCCTGGTGGTGCTGTCCGTGGTGGTGATCAACGCCATCATCGGCTTCATCCAGGAATACAAGGCCGGCCAGGCCATCGAGGCCCTGTCCGACATGGTGCCGCAGAACGCCACGGTCACCCGCGACGGCCGGGTGCTGACCGTGCCCGCCGCCGACCTGGTGCCCGGCGACGTGGTGCAGCTGGCCGCCGGCGACAGGGTGCCCGCGGACATGCGCCTCTTGGCCGTGAAGAACCTGCAGGTCGAGGAGGCCGCGCTCACCGGCGAATCCGTGCCTGCGGAGAAAAAACTCGCCCCGGTCGAGGGGTCGGCAGTGCTCGGCGACCGCACCTGCATGACCTACAGCGGCACCCTGGTCACCTCGGGCACGGCCACCGCCGTGGTCGTCGGCACGGGCATGCGCACTGAGCTGGGCCGCATCTCCGACATGCTCGAAAGCGCCGTGGACCTGGACACGCCGCTCACCAAGAAGCTCGGCGAGATCGGCAAATACATCACCATCGGGGTGATCGCGGTGTCCGTCGTCATCCTCACCGTGGGCGTCTACCGGGCCCTTGGCCAGGGCATCGCCCTGGCCCCGGCCCTCAAGGAAACCCTCATCTTTGCCATTGCCCTGGCCGTGGGCGCCATCCCCGAAGGTCTGCCGGCGGTCGTCACCATCGCCCTGGCCATCGGCGTGCAGCGCATGGCCCGGCGCAACGCCATCATCCGCAAGCTGCCGGCGGTGGAGACGCTCGGCTCGACCACGGTGATCTGCTCGGACAAGACCGGCACCCTGACCTGCAACGAGATGACCGTCACCGAGCTGTGGACCCCGCAGACCTCGGCGCGGGTGAGCGGCATCGGCTACGCGCCCGAGGGCGGGTTCAGCGTCGACGGCACGGCCGGTGGAGCACCTGCCCGAGCCGTTGCGTGAACTGGTGCGTTGCCGCGGCCCTGTGCAACGACGCCGCCCTGAACGAGGAGAACGGCGAGTGGACCATCACCGGCGACCCCACCGAGGCCGCCCTGCTGGTGGCCGCAGCCAAGGACGGTCTGGACCTGGACGCGCTCGGCAGCGAGCGGCCGCGGCTCGACGCCATCCCCTTCGACTCGGAGCACCAGTACATGGCCACCCTGCACGGCGGCGGGGAGCGCACCGTGCTGCTCAAGGGCGCGCCCGAGGTGGTGGTCGGCCGCTGCCAGTTGGCCGACGAGGCCGAGCACGAGCGGATCATCGACGCCATGCACCAGTGGGCGACAAGGGCATGCGCGTGCTCGCCGTGGCCAGCCGGCCGTACGACGGGGCCACGGATGACCTGAGCGAGGCGGATGTGGCCGAGGGCTGCACCTTCCTCGGCCTGATCGGCATGATCGATCCGCCGCGCACCGAGGCGGTCAAGGCCATAGCCGCCTGCCACCGGGCCGGCATCGTCGTCAAGATGATCACCGGCGACCACCGCACCACCGCCCTGGCCATCGGCCGGGACCTCAACCTGGCCGGCGAGGGCGGCGCGGTCACCGGCGTGGAACTGGCCACCATGGACGATGAGCAACTGGTGGAAACCACCCGCACCACCAACATCTTCGCCCGGGTGGCGCCGGAGCACAAGCTGCGGCTGGTGAAGGCCCTGCAGGGCGAGAACCACGTGGTGGCCATGACCGGCGACGGCGTCAACGACGCGCCCGCGCTCAAGCAGTCGAACATCGGCGTGGCCATGGGCATCACCGGCACGGCGGTGTCGCAGGAGTCGGCGGACATCGTCCTTGCCGACGACAACTTCGCCAGTATCAGCGCCGCGGTGGAGGAAGGCCGCCGGGTCTACGACAACCTGATCAAGTCGCTCGCCTTCGTCCTGCCCACCAACCTGGGCCTGGCGCTCATCCTCATCTACGGCATCATGTTCTTCCCCTTCGACCCGGTGAGCAAGGTGCTGCTGCTGCCCATGCTGCCCACCCAGCTGCTCTGGATCAACCTGGTGGCCACGGTGGCGCTGGCCCTGCCGCTCGCCTTCGAGGTCAAGGAGCCGGACATCATGGACCGGCCGCCGCGCCAGCCGGACGCGCCCCTGTTCAACACCTTTGTCGTCTTCCGGGTGGTGCTCGTCTCCATCCTCATGACCGCGGGCACCATCGTCCTGTTCACCATGGCCTACAACCAGGCCCTGGCCGACGGCGTGCGCGAGGCCCTGGCCCTGTCCCGGGCGCAGACCATCGCCGTCACCTTTGTCATCTTCTTCCAGGTGTTCTACATGATCCACTGCCGCTCGCTGAAGGACAGCCTGTTGAAAATCGGCCTGTTCAGCAACCCGACCGTGTTCTGGGGGATCGGTGTGATTCTCGGCCTGCAGGCGCTGTTCATCTACCTGCCGATCATGCAGCGCATCTTCCGCACCACGCCGCTCGGCCTGGAGGATCTGGCGGTCACGGCCCTGGCTGGGTTCGCCATCGTGCCGGTGATTTCCATCGAGAAGTGGGTGCGTCTGCGCCTGGACGCGCGCCGCACCTGAAAAAAGGGGAGCGAGAGAGGAAGGAGGGAGCCGGGGCGCGAACGCGCCCCGGTTTTTTTTGTCCCGGCCGCTTACATGCCGACCGCGAACATGGCCTCCAGGTCATGGCGGGAGAAGGCCTGGAAGGCGAGCATGGTCTCGGTTTTGACGATACCCTCGAGCGCCACCATGCGGCGCGTCACCAGGTCCGCCAGGTCGTCGTTGGTCTTGACCCGGATGATGACCACCAGGTCATACTTGCCGCTCACCGAGTAGACCTCGGACACGCCGTCCATGGCCTGCAGCTGCTCGGCCAGTTCATTGATCCGGTTGCGTTCCGCATTGATCAGAATGATCGATGTGACCATGATGCTCTCCTCGCGGCCGCGGCCGCCGGCGCGGGTGTGCGCCGATTGTTTTCGGTGATCAAAAAAAATCAGGCAGCCACCCCGGGGTGGACGCCTGATGGGCAATGATGCGCCGGCCGGGGTTCGTGTGTCGGCCAGGCCGCCGCAACGGTTACAATTTGACGGTTTTCAGGTCGATCGTCAACTTGAATTCCGACCCGTCCCCGCCCGGGGTGACGGTGAAGCCCAGCTTCTTGCCAAGCCCGAGCATGTAGATGTTTTCCGACAGCACCGTGCCCCAGACGGTTTCCATGCCGCGCTCCTGGGCGATGCGCAGACACTGGAGCAGCAGCTTGGCGCCGATGCCGACACCCTGCCAGGGATCGCCGATGAGCACCGAGAACTCGCCGCGCTTGCCGTCCGGCTCGCCGATGATGTTGGCGATGCCAAGCATCTGCTCCTCGCCGGCCCGGTCGTCCAGGGCCACGAAACTGATCTCGCGGTCATAGTCGATCTGGGTGAAGCGGGCGAGGATCTCCGGGGTGAGCGACTTGACCACGCTGAAGAACCGGTAGTAGATGGAGGTGGGCGTGAGCGTGTTGAACAACTCGGTGAACAGGGCCGCGTCCTCGGGCTTGATCGGCCGGATGAACAGCGGCATGTCCAGGTCGGTGAGGTCGTGGCGTTCCAGGTGCTGCGGGTAGGGGCTGATCACCAGGTGCTGGCGGGTTGTGCCGCTCTCGTCGCGCACCAGCCGGATGCGGGCATCCACCGCGCAGGGCTCGCCGTTCTTGACCACCACCGGGTTGATGTCCATCTCGACGATCTCCGGGAAGTCGATGACCAGCTGGCTGAGACGGATGAGCAGTTCTTCGAGCTTCTCCAGGTCGGCCGGCGGGTGATTGCGGTAGCCCTTGAGCAGGGGCTGGATGCGGGTCTCCTCCATCATCCGCCGGGCGAGCAGTCGGTTCAGCGGCGGCAGGCCCAGGGCCTGGTCGTTGAGCACCTCGGCGTAGACCCCGCCCGAGCCGAACAGGAGCACCGGGCCGAAGTTGTCGTCGGTCTTGCTGCCCATGAGCAGTTCGAAGTCGGGGTTGGCGATGTAGGGCTGCAGGCTGACGCCGGTGATGCGCGCCTCGGGGTTGTAGGCGCGGACGCCGGCCATGATCCGCTCCCAGGCCTGACGCAGGTCGTCCTCGTTGCGCAGGTCGAGCTGCACCCCGCCGGCGTCGGACTTGTGGCTGATGTCCGGCGAGACGAGCTTCATCACCAGCGGCATCTCCATGTCCGCGGCCAGGGCCACGGCCTCGTCCACCGTGGTGGCAAGCACGGTCTCGGCCACCGGGATACCGTAGGCGGCGAGCACCCGCTTGCTGGTGATCTCGTCGAGCATCCGCTCCATCGGCCCTTCCTGGTAGTAATCGACCTCTTCCTGGTCCTCCTGACTGCCGTAGAAGCAGTCGTAGATGGTGCGGAAGACGAAGTCGCGGTCAAAGAACAGGTCCGCGGAAAGCTTGGCCGGGGCCTGGGAGAGCAGCTCCTGGTTGCGCGTATACTCGACCATGTAGAGAAAGGCGCGCACCGCCCGCTCCGGGGTCTCGTAGGTGGGGATGTTGGCCCGGTTGAGGATATCGTTGGCCGCGGCCATGCGGCTGCCGCCCATCCACGAGGCGAACACCGGGAAGCGCTTGCGCTTGACCAGCCCGGCCAGGGCCTCGGCCACCTCCTCGGGGCGGATGTGCGGCTCGCTGACCATGATGATGAGCACGCCGTCGAACTCGCGGCTGGCCAGGCAAATCTCCATCGCCCGGGTGAACCGCTCCAGGGTGGCGTTGCCGAGGATGTCGATGGGGTTGTTGCGGCTCCAGTGGGGCGGCAGGATCTCGTCGAGCTGGGCCATGATGTCGTCCGGGATAGGCGCCGGCTCGAGGTTGTACTCGGCCAGGGTGTCCGCGGCCATGATGCCCGGGCCGCCGCCGTTGGTGATGATCGCCAGCCGCGAGCCGGCCGGCCGGGGCTGCTTGGCCATCAGTTCGGAGCAGTCGAACAACCGGGCGAGCGTGGGCACGCGGACGATGCCGGCCCGCTTGAAGGCCGCGTCGTAGACCGCGTCCTCGCCGACCATGGCGCCGATGTGGGTGGTGGCGGCGCGGGCGCCGGCCTCACTCTTGCCCGCCTTGAGCACGATGATCGGCTTGATCCGGGAGACCGCCCGGGCCGCGCTCATGAACTTGCGGGTGTTGGTCAGGTTCTCCATGTAGATGAGGATCGCCTTGACGTTGCCGTCGTTGCCCAGGTAGTCGATCATGTCGCCGAAATCCACATCGAGCATGGAGCCGATGGAGATGAAGTGGCTGAAGCCGACGTTGCCCATGGCGGCCCGGTCCAGGCTGGCGGTGCCGATGGCGCCGCTCTGCGAAATGAAGCCGATGATGCCGTGCGCCGGCATGCCGGGGATGAAGCTGGCGTTGAGCTTCCTGGCCGGCCGGATCACGCCCAGGCAGTTGGGGCCGATGATGCGCAGGCCCGAGCCCTCGAAGGCGCCGCTGATCTGCTCCTCGATCAGGCGACCCTCCTCGCCCAGTTCGCGGCCGCCGGCGGCGATGATGATCACCCCGCGGGTGCCGGCGCGCACACACTGGCGCACCACCTCCGGCGTCATGGCGATGGGCACGGCGACGATGGCCAGGTCGGTGAACGGCGGCGCATCGGTGATGGCGCGGTAGGCCTTGAGTCCGTGCACCTCTTCCAGGTGGGGGTTCACCGGCAGAATGGTGCCGTCGTAACCGCCGTCGATGAGGTTCTGGACAAGGGTGTGACCGATGGAATCCGGCTTGTCGCTGGCGCCGATGACGGCGATGCTTTTCGGGTTGAAGAACTGTTCCATGGCAATGGTTTCCCGTGTGATTGAGGGATGGGCCGGGGGGCCGGCGGGGCAGCTTTTCACCTACCCTCTTTACTCGGAATTGACAAGTTCTTTGCACGGTTGCGGGCCGCGGCGGGGGTGCGCCGGCCGCATCGCGGCGACCAGGTTGCGGGGATCATCATTCGTACCCGCTGCCACCCGAAACATCATGGCCGCACCCGCAAAGTGCACGGAAAATTTGCCAGTTCGAAAGGATGTGCTACAATCAACCCGTTCCCGTCCCGATGCCCGCCGGCCGTCATCCTGACCGCGGCGAGCCCGGGGCCAAACCGCGCCGCGCCCCGGACTGATTGCCGGGAACGGATGCCCGGCGCCCAACCTTTGGGAAGCACACTCCATGTCAGATATCGACCCGAACGGAGCAGGCCTCGTGCAGGAACACCTCGACACCCTCACCGGGCTGCTCAACCGGGTGGGCGTGGAGGCCTGCCTGGCCGCCCGGGAGCGGATCAGTCCGCCGCCGGTGCTGGGGGCCCTGGCCGTTGAACTCTCGCGCTTCGGCTACATCAACGACAGCGTCGGGTCGGTCCTGGCCGACCGGATCATTGCCCTGGTGTCCCGGCGACTGCGCAAAGTGTTCAGCCACGCGGCCCTGATCGGTCGCACCCATGGCGACCACTTCTGCCTCGTTTTCGCCCGCGGCGAGAACCTGGACGAACAGGTGGGCCTCCTGCAGGACTTTGTCCAGCGGCCGCTGGCGGTGCACGGCGAGATCATCGTGCTCAGTGTGCGCATCGGCGTTGCCGAGACCGGGGCCGAGGTCGCCTCGCCCTCCCGCCTGCTGCACGCCGCCGAGGTGGCCCTGCACCGGGCGAAACGGTCCGGGAGCAAGCACTGCCGCTACACTGCCGAGCTGGAAGAGGAGGCGCGCGAGACCCACAAGCTGGAGAACGACCTGCGGGTGTCGCTCGTCACCAGGTCCGCGGAACTGCACCAGGCGATCAGCAACGACGAGTTCACTCTGCTCTACCAGCCGATCATCGACCTGCACAGCGGCGGGGTACACGCCTGCGAGGCCCTTATCCGCTGGCACCACCCGCTGCGCGGCCTGATCGCCCCGGACGAATTCATCCCCATGGCCGAAAAGATCCAGGTGATGGACGTGCTCGGCAACTGGATCGTCCGCCGGGCCTGCCGGGACGCGGTTTCCTGGCCGGCCAACCCGGACGGCTCCCTGGTCGGGGTGAGCATCAACATCAGCCCCACCCAGTTCATCGAACCTCCCCTGCTCGTGGCAACCGTGCGCCTGGCCCTGGCCGACTCGGGCATCGACCCGCACCGGGTCAAGCTCGAACTCACCGAATCCTCGGCCTTCACCCCGAACATGGACCGGGTGCTGCACCAGCTGCGGGCCCTGGGCTGCCGGCTGGCCCTGGACGATTTCGGTTCCGGCTACTCGTCGCTCACCCAGCTGAGCGAACTGCCGCTGGACTACGTCAAACTCGACCGGTCGTTTGTCCGCCACCTCGCCAGCACCGACGACCAGGTCTTCCAGCGCAGCGAACGGCTGACCCGGGCCATCCTCGCCCTGGCGGCAACGCTGGAACTCACCCCGATCGTCGAGGGGGTCGAGACCGCCGGCCAGTTGGAGCGGGTCCGTGGGTTCGGCGCCCACCTGATCCAGGGGTTCCACTGCTGCAGGCCGCTGCCGCCCCAGGCGGTGGCGCCGTTCATCACCCGTCCCGCAAAGGAGCTGCCCCATGACTGAGCTGTCTTCCCTGGCCTACATCAGCAAAAACTTCATCCAGGGGGACGCCCCCCGGGTCGAGGCGGAGATCGCCGACATCCTCGCCATTGCCCGCCGCAAGAACCGCGATCTGAACGTGACCGGCGCCCTGCTCTACTCGGGCGGCTACTTCTGCCAGGTGCTCGAGGGGGAGCGCGAGGTGCTCGAAGACCTGTTCGAATCCATCCAGATGGACGGCCGGCACGGCGAGGTGACCGTGCTCCACTTCGAACCCATCGCCGAGCGCAGCTTCGCCGAGTGGGCCATGGCGCTCGCCGGCATCGAGGCGCACCAGCGCTTCGACCTGGACGGCCTGCTCCAGTCCAAGGACGAGATGCGCATGGCCGAGACCGGCCACCACCTGATCACCGTGCTCGACCAGCTGGTCAGACAGCGCCAGGGTCTGCTCTCCTCCGGCCCGGGTGGCCGGTAACCGGCCGCGGCCGGGCAAAACAGGCCTTGCGCACCAGGTCGAGGGCGAACAGGACCACCACCCCCAGCCAGGCGAGGCCGTACACCGTGCCTGACACCGGGCCGGTGCCCAGCGCCCGCTGCAGCGGCGCCCAGTAGAGCAGGCCGAAGGAAAACACCACCTGGATGAGGATGCCGGTGAGGATCAGCGGGTTGGCAAACAGCCCGCGGTCCAGGCCCGAGGCGCGTTCGTGGCGGCGGCCGATGAGGTTGGCGATCTGCAGCAGCAGGATGCTCGCCAGGGCGATACCCACGGCCGAGTGGTAGAGCGGAGCGTCCGCGGGCAGCGCCTGGCCGTACTGCCAGCCGCCCTGGACGAGCACGAGAAAGAACAGGGCCAGCGACCAGAGGGCCTCGATCAGGCCGAGAAACAGGTAACTGCGCACCATCAGCCCCGGGGTGAGCAGCCCCTGATGCGGGTCGCGCGGCGGCCTGGCCATGGTCTCCGGGTCGGGCGGCTCCTGGCCCAGTCCCATGGCCGGGACCAGGTCCGTGCCCAGGTCGATGGCGAGGATGTGGACGATGTTCAGCGCCAACGGCACCGGCAGAAGGATGAACAGCAGGTAGGGCAGGATCTCGGGCACGTTGCTGGCCAGCACGTAGCTGGTGAAGCGGCGCATGTTGTCGAACACCGCCCGCCCCTCCTCGACCCCGTCGACGATGGCCGCGAAGTTGTCGTCCAGGAGGACGATCTGCGCCGACTCGCGGGCCACGTCCGTGCCCTGCCGGCCCATGGCAATGCCCACGTCGGCGGCACGCAGGGCCGGGGCGTCGTTGACGCCGTCGCCGGTCATGGCCACCACCCGCTCCAGCCGCTTCTGGGCGGTGACGATCTTCATCTTCTGCTCGGGGGTGGTCCGGGCGAACACCCGCACCCCCTGCTCCAGTCGCTCCACCAGGCCGCTCACGGTCAGCGCCCGCAGCTCCTCGCCGGTGCAGTGGGTGGTGTCGCCGACCGCGACGATGCCGGCCGCGGCCGCCACTGCCAGGGCCGTGGCCGGGTGATCGCCGGTAATCATGAGCACCTCGATGCCGGCCCGGTGACAACGGGCCACCGCCGCGGGCACCTCGGGCCGCACCGGGTCCTCGACACCGAGGAACCCGGCGAGCACGAGGTCGTGCTCGAAGAGGTCCGCCTCGTCCCCGGCCGGCACCTCCTCCGCCGGTGCCAACTCCCGCCAGGCCACCGCGATCACCCGCAGCCCGGCCACGGCCAACTCCTGCAGCACCCCTGCCGCCGCGCCGATCCGGTCGGCCGGGGTGGTCCTGTCCGCTGCCGCCACGCTCCCTGCCGCGTCCGCAAGCAGGGGGCGCAGGGCCTCGAAGGCTCCCTTGACTACGAACAGCCGCCTGCCCCCTGCCTCGACGATCCCGCCGGAACGGAGCCGCTCGGCGGCAAAGGCGAACGAGCGGCCGACCCGGGCCAGGGCCTGGTCCAGCGGTTCGCTGCCGCCCTCCTGCCAGCAGCGCGCCACCGCCACGTCGAGCGGATCGCCCAAGAGCTGCCCGGCCTCGCCCTGCCGCACCGGCGAGGCGGCGAGCGCCAGGTCGAGCAGGCGGCGCCGTCCGTCCGGGCCCAGGTCCCGGCCGCTCACCGGATCGGCCAGGCGGGTGAGGGTCAGCCGGTTTTCGGTCAGGGTGCCGGTCTTGTCGGTGCAGATCACGTGCACCGCGCCCAGGGCCTCGACCGCGTTCAGGCTGGTGACGAGCACGTTCTTCCTGGCCATGCGCAGGCTGCCCATGGCCAGCGCCAGGGTCAGGGTGGGCAGCAGCCCCTCGGGCACGTTGGCCACGATGATGCCCATCATGAACACCAGGTTGATCCACAGGGGCCGGCCGCTGACCACGCCGTACAGGAAGAAGGTGATCCCCATGGTGCAGGCGATGGCGGTGAGGATGCGGACCATGCGCGACACCTCGCGCTCGAGCGGCGAGGCGGTGCGGCGGATGGTCTGCGACAGCCCGGCGATGCGGCCGAAACGGGTGCGCAGCCCGGTGGCGAACACCACCCCGCGGCCGGTGCCGCGCACCACGGTGCAGCCGGCAAAGGCGAGGTTGGCGCACTCCTCCAGGGGGCGATCCTCGGCCTCGGGGATAAGGCGCAGCGGCTGCGACTCGCCGGTGAGCGGCGAGGTGTCGATCAGCAGCGAGTCACTCGCCAGGATGCGCAGGTCGGCGGCGATCTTGTCGCCTTCGGCGAGCACAAGGATGTCACCGACCACCACCGCCTCGGCCTCGACCTGCTCCACCCGGCCGGCGCGCACCACCTCCACCCGGTGCGGCAGGAAGCGTTTGAGCGCGGCCATGGCACGCTCGGCCCGGTATTCCTGGAAAAAACTGAACAGGGCGTTGAGCAGCGCCACCACGGTCAGGGCCCAGCCGAGCAGTCCCATGCCCTCGGCCGGGTTGATGCGGTGGGCGACAAAGCAGAGCGCCCCTGAGACGAACAGCAGGATGGCGAAGAAATTGGTGAACTGCCGGCCCAGGGCGCGCGCCAGCTTCCAGCGGTCAACCACCTCGAAGCTGTTCGCGCCGAGGTGGGCGAAGCGCTCGGCCACCTCCTGCGGGTCGAGCCCGTCGGGCGACGAGTGGAGCAGTTCGCAGGCCCGCTCCGGGCTGACCTGGCCGATATGGGCGCTGGGCATGCTCATGGCCGGCAATAGATGCCCACGTCGCAGGCGGTGTCCCGCAGGATCCGCTCGAGCGGGTTGCCGTAGACCACGCGGTGCGGCAGGCTGCGCTCGCTGGCACCGAGCAGGATCATCTGCACGCCGAGTTTGCCCGCCTGGACGAGGATCTCCCCGGCCCAGTCAGCGGCAAGCACCGCGTGCCGCTCCAGGTGGCAGGGCGGCGCGTCCGCTTGAGCGCGGATCTCGTCCGCCACGCGGGTGAGGTAGTCGTAGCCGAGGGCGATGCGCGCACGGGCCGTGGCGGCGGAGAGATGGCCCAGATGCAGGTGACCGACCACCATCACCCGCAACAGGTGGAGCCGCGCCGTCGGCTGGGCAAGGAGGAGCAGAAAGGGCATGGCCGAGCGGAAGCCGCGCGGGTGGCCGGCAAGGGGGAAGAGCAGGGTGCGCGGGCAGCCGAGCAGACCCGGACTGACCACCCGCACCGCCAGAACGTTGCACTGACCCGAGCGCAGCAGCCGCTCGGATACGGTACCGGCGAGAAAGCCGCGGCTGCCGCGGGCGGCGACCCGCGCCCCGCACAGGCAGTGGCTTGTCTCGCCCGACTGCAGGGCGGCGAGCAGGGAGGCGGCCACGTCACCGTGCAGGTCGCGGATGAGCAACTCGCAGTGCAGCCCCTCGCGTGCGCACTCGCGGGCAATGGCCGCGAAGCAGGCCTCGATGCGGGCGCGGGCCATCGAGCCGTCGAGGATGTGGATCACCTGCAGCAGCCGCCCGGGCAGACCCGCGGCCATGCGCATGGCATAGCGGGCCACCCAGTCCGCATTGATCGACCCGTCGTGGGCCAGCACGATCCGCTGTTCCATCGCCCCTCCTGTCAGAATGTCGAACGCGGCCTGACGGCTCCATTTAGAGTGTCCGGGCCGGGAAACGCAAGGAGGATGTGGGACCGGCCTGTTGCCGATTGGAACGCGACGTCTGGAGCGGCCTTGGGGAAAGTTCACCCCGGTCGGTTCGGACCTGTCCGGGACCTGCGGTCATTTCTCTTGCGCCGGCAGGTGGCGGGTGCTATTCCCTGCAAAAGGCTTGTCCAGGAAGGCCTGAACTACCGCAGCAGCAACCCTGCCGAACACAACCCGTAAGGAAGACAAAGGAGCGGATCATGACACGATTGCTACTCGCCCTGCTGCTGGTGTGGTCGGCTCAGCCGGCCCTTGCCCTTGACATCAAGGACCCGGCCCTTGCCCCTGTCGAAGAGACGAGCAAGATCCTGGGCGGCGTGCAGGCCGCACCGGGGGCCTGGCCGTGGATCGCCGCACTGCTCTATGCCAACGACTCGAATGTCTTTTCCGCGCAATTCTGCAGCGGTGTGCTCATCGACAAGAGCTGGGTGCTCACCGCCGCGCACTGCGTCCAGGGAATGTCCGCGCAGGGTATCCAGGTGGCCGTGGGCGCCTGGGATCTGACCGCCTTCACCGGTAGTCGCACCCCGGTCAGATCGATCAGAATCCACCCGCAGTTCAGCAGCACCTCCCTGTACAACGACATCGCCCTGGTGGAATTGAGCGTCCCCTCCTCCATTCAGCCGATCACTCTGTTCTCCGGAGAGTCCGTGGACAACACGCCACCCTCCTTACTCGGAAAACTGGTCACCGTGCTCGGCTGGGGCGTGGCTGACTCGACAACCTCCTGGTACTATCCCGAAATTTTACGGCAGGTCAGCCTGCCGGTGGTTGCCGACAGTACCTGTAACGATATTTATATCAACCCGGTCCTTCCCTCCCAGTTCTGCGCCGGCTACTGGGAAGGCAAGGATGCCTGTGAGGGCGACAGCGGCGGACCGGCCGTGGTGCAGGTGGACGGCCACTGGGTGCATGCGGGCATTGTCTCTGCCGGTGTCTCCTGCCAGGAGTATTTTGGCTGGTACGGCAAGTACACGCGAACGTCCGCTTACCTGTCCTTCATCAGGCAGTATGCGCCATATGTGGCCGTGACCGGCAAAATTCCAGCTGGCGGCACCCTGCCGGCCGTCAACCTGCTGTTGCTGACCCCCTGAACCGGCCACCCCGACCGTTTGCAGCGGTGCGGCACGACCCGCGACCTCTGCCCGTTCGCACTCGGTCGGGCCGGGGCGCACCGATGGCACCGCACCGGGCGTGAGCCAACCTCCTTTTGCCGACTGCCATGTCCCTCTCCGCCCTTATCCTGATTCTTGCTCCGCCCGTCGTCCTGGTGCTCTGCCTGAAGGACGCGCCTTTTTTCAAGGGGCTCGCCGGCGAACGGCGGGTCAGCCAACTGTTGCGGCGGCGGCTCGACCGGGGCAGCTACCAGGTGATCGACAACCTGCTGCTCGCCGCAAACAACGACACCACCCAGATCGACCACGTGGTGGTGTCGGTGCATGGGATCTTTGTCCTCGAGACGAAAACCTTCCGCGGCTGGATCTTCGGCAGCGAGCGGGACCGGACCTGGACCCAGCAGATCTTCGCCTTCCGCACCAGGTTCCAGAACCCGCTGCGCCAGAACTACAAGCACCTGAAGTTCCTCGAGGCGGTGACCGGGGTCGGTGCGGACAAAATCTACCCGGTGGTGGTGTTCGCCGGCACGGCCGAGCTGAAGACCGGCCTGCCGGGCAATGTCCTGTACCTGCGGGAACTGGCGGACTACATCCGCCACCGGGACGAGGTGCGGCTCGCGCCCGAGGAGGCGGCGCGGATCACGGCCCGACTGCGCCGGATCAGGGAACGGACTCGGCTGGTCGATCACATCGTGCACAGCTATCGGCTGCTGTGCCGCGAACACGGCGCGGTGCCGACCACCCTGCCCTCGCCGGTGCGCATGGCACTGCGGCTGCTGTGGCAGAACGGCCTCATCGGCCGCTCGCTGGCCGCGCTCTTCTTCCTTGTTCTGCTCACCGTGGTGGTGCTCCATCCGCCCCGCCTGCTCAGCCGCCTGCTCCCGCCTGACGGAACACAACCGCCCGCCATTCTCAAACGGCTCGACCCGCGCACCGTTCTTCGTCCGCCACCTCCCATTGGGCAACGCCGACCGGTCACCAGCACCGACCAGGTCCGACCGCGCGAGGCAAAACGTTTTCAGGGCGTGCTCTACAGTTGGACCACCAAGGACGGCCGACGCGCCTACTCCAACACCGGTTTTCCCAAGAACGGCGAATATTTCGATGCGCAGATCGAGTACCGCAAATAAGATACGCCCCGACTGGCGGCACTGGTCCCCACCGCAACCTTGTCGCCCCTTCCATCCTTGTGCCGACAGGACGCCTCCGGCGACTGGCCCGACCATCACTCACCGCATATCGCTTGACGATAATATCCAACGTGGATAAGGTCTGGGCATGATCAGGTCCTTCCGCTGCAAAGAGACGGAAAAACTTTTTCGCGGTCAATTTTCCACTAAATTACCGCAGGATATCCAACGGACCGCGGCCATGAAACTGCACATGCTGCACGCCGCCACCCTGCTCGTTACCTTGCGCGTCCCGCCGTCAAATCATTTGGAAGCGCTCGCCGGTGATCGGCAAGGCCAGTACAGCATCCGCATCAACAAACAGTGGCGCATCTGCTTCTCCTGGCAAGGCAGCGATGCCCATGATGTTGCCATCGTGGATTATCATTGAGAGAGGCCAACATGTCCAAACGAGACTTTCCCCCGATCCATCCCGGTGAAATCCTGGTTGCCGAGTTTCTTGAACCACTGGGTGTCAGTCAGTACCGGCTGGCAAAAGACATCAGCGTCACGCCCCGACGCATCAACGAAATTGTCCACGGCCGCCGGGGCATCACCGCCGACACCGCGCTACGGCTCGGTCGGTATTTCAACATGGAGGCGCAGTTCTGGCTGAACCTGCAGTCGCAGTATGACATGGAAACAGCGCTGGAAGTCCTGGCGGACAGGCTGGACAGGGAAGTGCAGCCGCTCTCCCGGGTGAACTGATCCCCGCGCAGCCATTGACCTGAAAACGCGAGACACCCCTTGCCGATGCCCCGCACTGTTTCTGAACAGCTGCCAGAGGATCCGCCGTGAAAAAAATCGCCCTCCTCCTCATCCCCCTGCTGCTTGTCGGTCTCGCGGCCGGCTATCTTCTCCTCGGTCGCGACCGGCCGGTGCGGGTCGCGGTGCAGGCGGCCGAGAAGGGCGCGGTGGAGGCCACCGTGGCCAACACCCGCGCCGGGTCGGTCAAGGCGCGGCAGCGGGCCAAGCTGGCCCCGGCCATCGGCGGCCAGATCGCCACCCTGAACGTGCACAAATCCGATACGGTCAAGGCCGGCCAGGTGCTGCTCACCCTGTGGAACAAGGATCTGCAGGCCGAACTGGACCTGGCCCGGAGCGAGGCCGAGGCGGCCGCGGCCGTGGCCCGTGAGACCTGCCTACTCGCCGACCACGCCCGCCGCCACGCCGACCGGCTGACCGAACTGCGCCGCACCCGCACCACCTCCGAGGCGGCCCAGGACGAGGCCGTGTCCGCGGCCCGGGCCAGGCGGGCCGGCTGCGAAGCGGCCGAGGCGCGGCGCGGGGTGAGCGCGGCCCGGGTGGCCGCGGCCGCGGCCATGGTCGAACGGACGGTACTCGTGGCCCCGTTCGACGGCATTGTCGCCGAGGTGAACGGCGAGGTGGGCGAGTACGTCACCCCGTCGCCGCCGGGCATCGCCACCCTGCCGGTGGTGGACCTGATCAGCATGACCGACCTGTACGTGGCCGCGCCCATCGACGAGATCGACGCGGCCCAGATCCGGCCGGGCATGGCGGTGCGCATCGGCCTGGACGCCTTTCCCCGCAAGAGTTTCCCGGGCCGGGTGCGCTCCATCTCGCCCTACGTGCTCGAGGTGGCCAAGCAGGCGCGCACCGTGGAGATCGAGGCCGACTTCACCACCCCGCCGGCCGACGCCACCCTGCTCGCCGGCTACAGCGCCGACGTGGAGATCGTGCTCGACGGCCGCGCCGAGGTGCTGCGCGTGCCCACCGAGGCGGTACTCGAGGGCGGCGCGGTCTGGCTGCTGGACCCGGCCACCGGCCGGCTGGAGCGGCGCCGGGTCGAGATCGGGCTGGCCAACTGGAAGTTCACCGAGGTGCTGCAGCGGGCTCGCCCCCGGGGACAGGGTGGTCACCTCGGTGGACCGCCAGGGACTGGCCGAGGGCGTGCCGGCCGAGGCCGAATCCCCGGCCGCGCCATGATCGAGCTGCGCGAGGTCAGCCGCCTGTTCACCGTGGGCGGCCAGGAGGTGCGCGCCATGGACCGGGTGTCGCTCACCATCGAACCGGGTGAGTACCTGTCCATCATGGGGCCGTCCGGCTCGGGCAAGTCCACCCTGCTCAACATCATCGGCCTGCTCGACACGCCCACCAGCGGCACCTACCTGCTCGACGGCGAGGACGTCACCAGTCTGCCGGACAGCCGCCTGGCCGCGGTGCGCAGCCGCAAGATCGGCTTCATCTTCCAGTTCTTCCACCTCATCCCCCGGCTCACCGCCCGTCAGAACATCGAGCTGCCCCTGCTGCTCGCCGGCGTGCCCGGCCGCGAGCGGGCCGAGCGCAGCACCCGCCTGCTCGAATCCTTCGGCCTCACCAGCCGCCAGCACCACCGGCCGGACGAACTCTCCGGCGGCCAGCGCCAGCGGGTGGCCATCGCCCGGGCGGTGATCAACGAACCGGCCGTGCTGCTCGCCGACGAACCCACCGGCAACCTCGACCGCACCGCCGGCCACGAGATCATCGAGCTGATGGAACAGCTCAACCGCGCCGGCCTGACCCTGGTGCTGGTCACCCACGACCCGGAGATCGGCGGGCGCGCCGGTCGCCGTATCCGCGTGGTCGATGGCCGCATCGCTGCCGACGAACGCGGAGCGTAAGCCGTGCGCGCCCGCGACGCCATCGCCTTTGCCCTCGCCAGCCTGGCCTTCAGCCGGGTGCGCACCCTGCTCATGCTGCTCGCCATGAGTATCGGCGTGGCCGCGGTGGTGGTGCTCACCGCCATCGGCAACGGCGCCCGCCACTACGTGGTCGACCAGTTCAGCTCGCTCGGCACCAACCTGGTGATCGTGGTCCCGGGCCGGGCCGAGACCGCTGGCGGCGCGGCCACCACCCTGGTGGGCGAGACCCCGCGCGACCTGACCCTGGACGATGCCCGCTCGCTGTTGCGCGGCGACGCCCTGCGGCGGATGGCGCCCTTCAACCTGGGCGAGATCGCGGTCTCGTACCGGGGCCGCGAACGACAGGCGCCGCTGCTCGGCTCCACGGCCGCGCTCCTGCCCATCCACCACCTGGAGATGGCCCGCGGCTCGTTCCTGCCCGAGGAGGACATGGAGATCGCCCGGCCGGTGTGCGTGCTCGGCGCCACCATCAGCCGCGAGCTGTTCGGCCGGCAGAACCCGCTGGGCGAGATGGTGCGGCTGGGCGGGTTCCGCTGCCGGGTGATCGGCGTGCTCGCCTCCCAGGGGCGGTCGCTCGGCCACGACACCGAGGAGCTGGTGGTGGTGCCGGTGGCCTTTGCCCAGATGCTGCTCAACACCGAGGGGCTGTTCCGCATCCTGGTCGAGGCCCGCGAGCCGGAGTCCATCTCCCGGCTCAAAGACTTCATCCTCGACACCATCGCCCGCCGCCACTACGGCGAGGAGGACATCACCATCGTCACCCAGGACTCGGTGCTGGCCACCTTCGAGCGCATCCTCGGCGCGCTCACCCTGAGCGTGGCCGGCATCGCCGCCATCAGCCTGATCGTGGCCGGCATCCTCATCATGAACGTGATGCTCATGGCCGTGGCCCAGCGCACCGGTGAGATCGGCCTGTGCAAGGCGATCGGCGCGAGCCGCCGCCAGATCATGGTCCTGCTCGTCACCGAGGCCCTGCTCCTTTCCGCCGTGGGCGGACTGCTCGGCCTGGCGATCGGCCTGGCCGGGTCCCGCCTGGCCCGGAGCCTCTACCCGGAATTGAGCGCCGGTCCGCCCTCCTGGGCCATGGTCGCGGCCCTGGGCACGGCGCTCGCCACCGGGCTCATCTTCTCCCTGCTGCCCGCCCGGCGGGCGGCACGGCTCGACCCCATCCAGGCCCTGGGCCGGCGCTGAACCGCCATGGACACCCTTGACCAGGTCCGCTTCGTCACCGGCTCGATCCGCGCCAAGCGGCTGCACAGCGTGCTCACCGGCCTGGGCATTGCCGTGGGCATCGCCGCGGTGATCCTGCTCACCTCCATGGGCGAGGGGCTGCAGCGGTTCGTGCTGGCCGAGTTCACCCAGTTCGGCACCAACCTGGTCAGCATCAGCCCGGGCAAGGTGACCACCTTCGGCACCTCGCTCGGCGTGATCGGCTCGGAGCGGCTGCTCACCATCGAGGACGGCGAGTCCCTGCGCCGCCTGCCCGGGGTGGAGGCGGTGGTGCCGGTGGTCCAGGGCAATGCCGAGGTCAAGGCCGGCAACCGCACCCGGCGGATCACGGTCTACGGCGTGGGTGCGGAGATGGACCGGGCCTTCCGCCTGCGCGTGCAGAGCGGCCGCTTCCTGCCGCCGGACGACCCGCGCACGGCCAGGCCCTACGTGGTCCTTGGCAGCAGGGTGCGCCAGGAACTGTTCCCGGGCCGCAACCCCCTGGGCGAGCGGGTGCAGATCGGCAACCTGCCCCTGCGGGTGATCGGGGTGATGGAGTCCAAGGGTCAGATCCTCGGCTTTGACATGGACGACACCGTCTACCTGCCGGCGGTGCGCGCGCTCGACCTGTTCAACCGCGAGGGGCTGATGGAGATCGACGTGCTCTACCGCGAGGGTGCGGACGCGGACGAGATGGCCGCGGCCATCCGCCGCACCCTGCTCGCCCGCCACGGCCAGGAGGACTTCACCATCACCACCCAGGAGCAGATGCTCGAGGTGCTCGACTCGGTGCTCGGCATGCTCACCGCCGCGGTCGGCGCCCTGGGCGGCATCTCGCTCCTGGTCGGCAGTGTGGGCATCTTCACGGTGATGACCATCGCCGTGCGCGAGCGCACCGGCGAGATCGGCCTGCTCCGTGCCCTGGGCGCGACCCGCGGCCGCATACTCAGCCTGTTCCTGCTCGAGGGGACCCTGCTCGCCGGCCTGGGCGGCGCGGCCGGACTGGCCGTGGGCCTGGGCGGGGCTGTGCTCATCCACTTCTTTGTGCCGCTCCTGCCGGTGCACACCCCGTGGAGCTTCGTGGTGCTCGCCGAACTGCTGGCCATGGGGATCGGCATCCTCGCCTCGGCCCTGCCCGCCCGCCAGGCCGCCCGCCTCGATCCGCTCGAGGCGCTGCGCTCGGAGTGAGCGCCCGCCCCGCCCGAACCCGTTCCTTTTCCCGAGAAAGGTTTTGGGCACCGGCCGCGCCGGTGCTACAATCATTAAAAAGGCTGTGCCGCAATCGTTTCCAACCAAGACCGCTGTCCATCCACCCCTGGAGGTTGTGCCCGTGTTCTCCCCATTCCCGCTCTTTCACCGCCGCGTGATGGTTCCCCTGGCGTTCCTCGTTACCCTCTGTCCGGCCGGCCAGGCCCTGGCCTCGGGCTACGGCCTGTTCACGCAAGGGGCCTCGGCCTTTGGCCAGGCCGCCACCGTGACCGCGCACACCACCGGCCCCTCGACCCTGTTCTACAACCCGGCCCTGCTCACCACCCTCGACGGTACCCGGGTGGAAGCCGGGGTCACGGTGCTCGCCTTTGACCGGCGCTTCACCAGCCGCGCGGACGGCGACACCCACGAGATGCGCGACGAAACCAAGGTGCCGGCCAGCTTCTACCTCTCGCACCGGTTCCGTGACGACCTGGCCGCCGGCATCGGCCTGTTCTTCCCCTTCGGCCTGGCCTCGGACTGGCCCGAACAGTGGGAGGGCCGCTTCCTGGCCACGCAAACCGAGATGACCACCTACACCATCAACCCGGCCGTTGCCTGGCAGCCCCTGCCGCGCCTGTCCGTGGCCGCCGGCCTGGACCTGGCCCTGTTCGACGCCACCCTGCGCCGGCAGATCGACCTCGCCCCGCTCGGCCTGGCCGGGGTCGAGGGCAGCCAGGAGTTCAGCGGCGACGACACCGGGCTCGGCTGGAACCTCGGGCTCGCCCTGCAGCTCACCGACCGGCTCGACTTCGGCCTCAGCTGGCGCAGCGAGATCGACCTCAGCGTGGACGGCGCGGCCCGTTTCAGCGGCGTGCCCGGCAATGCGGCCGCCCTGTTCCCGGCGACCAGCGGCCGGGCCGACCTGAGCCTGCCCGAACAGTTGAGCCTGGGACTCGCCTGGCAGCCGATCGAGCCGCTGGTGGTGGAGATCGGCGCCCACTGGGAGGGCTGGTCCGCCTTCGAAGAGCTGCGCATCGGCCTGGAGCAGCCGGTGGCCGGGGTCAGCGAGGACCTGGTCGCGCGCGACTGGGACGACACCTGGTCGTACAGTGTCGGCGGCCGCTACGCGCTCAGCGACCGGATCGCCCTGCTCGCCGGGTACAAGTACGGCAACACGCCGGTGCCGGACAGCACCTTCGAGCCGGCCATCCCGGACGCGGACACCCACCTGTGGACCGTGGGCGCGGACCTGCAGTTCGGCGCGACCACGGTGTCGCTCAGCTACGGCTTCCAGCACTACACGGACCGCACCAAGGCCAACACGGTCGGCGCCGACCCCCTGCACGGGGTCCTCACCGAGCCGAACGCGGCCAACGGCCTCTACCAGTCGGAGATCCACCTGGTGGCCCTCAGCCTGGGCTACCGGTTCTAGTCCACCCGGTCTCCACCCACCAGGGACAGGGGCGCCGGATCGATTTTTCCTGCTGAAAAAGAACCATTGCCGTGCTATGGCTGGAGCACGGGCAACCGCCGCCAGGCGGCCGCACCGTCCCGGGGCCGGGCCACGCGTCCGGCCTCCCTCTTTTCCAGTGGAGTCGGCATGTATCACCTGCTCTTTGTCTACGGCACCCTGAAACAGGGCTTTGACAACCACAACCTGATCGACGGTTCCTACTTTGTCGGCACCGGCCGCACCGTCCGGCGGTTCGCCATGTACAAAGAGATCGTGCCCTACGTCACCAAGGCCGAGGCCATCAGCCCCATCCACGGCGAACTCTATCGGGTGCACTCGTCGGTGCTCGACATGCTCGACCTGTTCGAGGGCAACCCGGTGTGGAACTGCCGCGAACAGGTGGAGGTGGTGCTCGACCAGGACAACAGCACGGTCAGTGCCTGGATGTACTTCAACGACACCCCGCAGGGCGACCTTGTGCCCTCCGGCGTCTACACCCGCTGAACCAGTCCCGGCCCCGCCACCGCGGCCGGCCGCAGGAAGAATGCATGGACACAGACCAGTCCGCCGCCAGGCCGGAGCGCATCGCGCTCAAGGTGCTGGCGGCGATCAGTTTTTCGCATTTTCTCAACGACATGCTGCAGTCGCTGATCCCGGCCCTCTACCCCCTGCTCAAGGAGAGCTTCCAGCTCAGCTTCACCCAGGTCGGCCTGATCACCCTCACCTTCCAGCTGTCCGCCTCGCTGCTCCAGCCGGTGGTGGGGTTGTACACCGACCGCCACCCGCTGCCGTTCAGCCTGGCCATGGGCATGGGTTCCACCCTGATCGGGCTGCTCTTTCTGTCGGTGGCGCCGAGCTTCACCACGCTGCTCCTTGCCGTGGCCCTGGTCGGCACCGGCTCGTCGGTGTTCCACCCCGAGTCGTCGCGGGTGGCGCGCATGGCCTCGGCCGGTCACTACGGCCTGGCCCAGTCGATCTTCCAGGTGGGCGGCAACGCCGGCACCTCGGCCGGCCCGCTGCTCGCCGCGCTGGTGGTGCTGCCGTACGGCCGCGCCAGCCTGGCCTGGTTCTCCCTGTTCGCCCTCCTGGCCATGCTCATCCTCTGGCGGGTGGGCGTTTGGTATCGCGACCGGCAGCGGGCGGAGCGGCTGCGCCCCCGTCCGGCCGTCCGCGCCCGGGAGGCGAAGCGGTCCGCGGTCTGGCCGGTGGCCGTACTGCTCATCCTGATGTTCTCCAAGTTCTTCTACACCACCAGCCTGCACAGCTACCTGACCTTCTACCTGATCGACAAGTTCGCCATCCCGGTGCGCACGGCGCAGCTCCACCTGTTCGTCTTCCTGTTCGGCGCGGCGCTGGGCACCATCCTCGGCGGGCCGATCGGCGACCGCATCGGCCGGCGCCAGGTGATCTGGTGGTCCATCCTCGGCGTGGCCCCGTTCACCCTGGCTCTGCCGCATGCCAGCCTGTTCTGGACCGGGCCGCTCACCTTTGTCATCGGCCTCTTGCTCGCCTCGGCCTTCCCGGCCATCCTCGTCTACGCCCAGGAGCTGTTCCCCGGCCGGGTGGGCATGATCTCCGGCCTGTTCTTCGGCCTCGCCTTCGGCCTGGCCGGCATCGGCGCGGCCCTGCTCGGCCAGCTGGCCGACCGCACCTCCATCGGCTTTGTCTACCAGGTCTGCGCCTGGCTGCCCCTGCTCGGCGTGTGCGCGGTGTTCCTGCCCGACCTGCGCGGCCGGGAACAGGAGGACTGAAACTGCCGCTCAACCGCTAGTCTCGCTAGTCTCTGCCCCCAAACGCAACAAGGCGGCCCCGTGGGGCCGCCTTGTCGCGTTTTCAGACGTTTTCTTACGCTCGGCTCAGACGAGCAGCTCCAGGCCGGAGAAGAAGTAGCCGATCTCGAAGGCCGCGGTCTCCGGGGCGTCCGAGCCGTGGGTGGCGTTGGCCTCCAGGCTGTCGCCGAACTCGCGGCGCAGGGTGCCCTCGGCGGCCTGGGCCGGGTTGGTGGCGCCCATCAGGTCGCGCCACTTCTTGATCGCGCCCTCGGCCTCGAGCACCATGACGATGCACGGCCCGCTGGACATGAAGTCGGTCAGTTCACCGAAGAAGGGCCGCTCCTTGTGCACGTAGTAGAAGCCTTCGGCCTCGCGCTTGCTCAGGTAGAGCTTTTTCAGGCCGACGACGGTGAACCCTTCGGCGTAGATGCGGGCGAGGATCTTGCCGGCGTTGCCGGCGGCAAAGGCATTGGGCTTGATGATGGCAAAGGTCCGTTCCATGACTGCTGTCTCCTTGCTGGAATGATGAATGATGCGGGATTGTCGTGATACTGAGCGGGCCGGGCGGATCCGGCGGCCGCGCGCGGCGACCTATACCATGATCACCCGCCCGCGGCAACAGCCGCGGCCGTAAACGCAAAGGGGGCGCGCACCGTTTCCGGCCGCACCCCCTGCGGGTTTGGTTCCTGTTCGGTCCTAGTTTTCGAGGAGCACGAACTGGCCGTCCTTGACGGTGAGCATGGCAAAGGCGTCCATGCCCAGGCCGCCGTGGTCGGTGGGCGAGAAGTTGAAGGTGCCGGCCGTGCCGATCAGCCCGGTGATGTTCTCCACCGCGTCGCGCACCTTCTCGCGGTCCGTGCCGGCCTGTTCGATGGCCCGGGCGAGGATGGTCAGGGCGTCGTAGGTGTGGCCGCCGAAGGTGGAGACCTTTTCCTTGAACTTGGACTCGTAGGAATCACGGTACTTGACGAGAAAATCGCGCTGCGGCCCGGGCGGCAGGGCGTCGGCCACGAGCATGCGGCTGGCCGGGAAGATGATGCCCTCGGCCGCGACCCCGGCCGCCTCGGCGTACTTGATGTTGGCAAAGCCGTGGCTCTGGAACAGGGGCACGTCCCAGCCGGCCTGGCGGATGTTCTTGGCGAGGATGGCCTGGGCCGGCACGATCGACCAGTTGACCACCGCCTGGATCTCCGGGTTGGCCTTCAGCTTGGCCACGCTGGCGGTCAGGTCGGTGGCGCTCTTGTCGTACACGTCCTCGGCGACGATGGTGATACCGAAGTCGGCCGCGTTCCTGGCCAGCTGCTCCTTGCCGGCCTTGCCGAAGCCGTCGTTGGCGGCGAGCACGGCGATCTTCCTGATGCCCCGCTGCTGCATGGTGGTGAAGATCTGGCGGGCGGCGAAGCGGTCGCTCGGCGCGGTCTTGAAGATGTGCGGCGACACCGGGGTGACGATCAGGTCCGCGGCCGAGCAGCTGATCATGATGGTCCGGCCGTCCTCGCAGACCTTCTTGATGCTCAGGCTCTCGCCGCTGGTCGAGGGGCCGATGATGGCGAACACCCGGTCCTCCTCGATGAGCTGCTTGGCAAAGGAGATGGCCTTCTCCGGGCTGCCGGCCGAATCCTTGATGATCAGTTCGATGGTGTGGCCCTTGATGCCGCCGGCCGCGTTGATCTCGTCGGCGAGCATGCGCAGCGAGCGCGAGGCCGGGCCGCCGAGAAAGGCTGCCGGACCGGTTTCCGCCAGGATGGCGCCGATCTTGATCACCTCGGCCCGCGCGGCCGGGGCAACGAGCAGCAGGGCCAGGGCAAACAGCCCGGCCGAGCGCACCAGTCTCAGGAACAATCCCTTTCGTTTCATGTCCTTCCTCCTTGTGGTGTGACAGGTAGCGGATTTTCTTGCGCTGTTATGACCAATTTCCCCGGGTGCGTCAACGCTTTCCCCGGAGACTCCGTGGAAACCCTTGTCCGACAACCGATGACCTCAGTTTTCCGGTGTATCCGGACGCCCGTTCAGACCGGCTCGACCCAGTCGGTGAACACGCCGGTCGCGCCCCAGGCGAACAGTTCGCGCTGCCGGGCCGGGTCGTTGACGGTGAACACGTTGACGTGCACACCGCCTGCGCGCAGAACGCGGATCAGGGGTTCATCGACCAGGTTGTCGGCCGGGTGGTAGGCGCAGGCGCCGAGCGTTCGCAGGTAGGCGACCAGGTCCGGGGGGTGGCCGTCCTCCTGCAGCGCCGCGATCGCGATTTCCGGGGCCAGGCCACGGCAGACGCGCAGGACGGCATGGTTGAAACAGGAGAGCACCACCCGCTGGCCGGCGTCGGCCGCGCGCACCAGCCGGGTGACGGCCGCGGCCAGCCGCTCGTTGGCGCGCGGCTCGTGCTGGTCCTTGAGTTCGATGTTGAGCGCCAGGTCCCGAGCCATGGCCCAGGCGAGCAGGTCCTCCAGGGTGAGAATCCGCTGCGGCATGAGGGTCTGCAGGACGAGGCGGTCCGCCCGGCCGCTCTGCAGGCTGCCGAAGGGATCAGCGGCGAGAAACCAGGAGCCGAGGTCCAGGCGGCGCAGCTGGTCGAGGCGCCAGTCGCGCACCAGCAGGCCGGGTGCGCCGACAACCCGTCGCATCCGGGCGGCGTCACTGGTCCGGGCCAGGCTGTGGTCGTGGATGACCACCGGCACACCGTCGGCACACTGCTGGACATCGACTTCGATCATGGGGCTGCGGCCGAGACAGGCGCGGAAGGCGCAGAGGGTGTTCTCCGGTCGGCGGGCCCGGTCGCCGCGGTGGGCGATGACGAGCGGCCCGGGCCCAAGCCGGTCGAACAGGCAGGCGGACGGCCCGGGGGCGCAACTGGCCGCGGCCATGCTCCGCCCCTAGCGGATGATCAACCGCCCGCCGGGGCCGGGGGCAGTACCGGTGACGATCACGAGATCTTCGAGTTCGTTGCGGTCGTCCGACCGGGGCGGGAAGCGATCGGCGAGCACCTCGCCGATCTCGCCGATCACCGTGCACAGGGCGTCACAGCGATGGTTGTCGCGGATACCCGCGGTCAGCCGGTCGACGAACTCCTGCCAGCTCTTGGGCTGGATGCGCGCGTTGATGCCCCGGTCACCGAGGATCCACACCCGCCGCTCCAGCACGGAGAGGAAGATGAGCACGCCGGTGGCCTCGCGGGTGGTGTGCAGCCCCTCGGTGAAGAAATGGGTGAAGGCGGCCCGCTCGACCTCCGCCTCCATCCGGTCGCGCCGCAGAAAGAGGCGCAGCAGGGCGGGAAAGCGGCTGACCAGCGGCCGGAGAACGAGGACAAACAGGGTGAAGAGAAGCAGGAACAGCCACAGCACCTCGCCCCGCCACCAGAGCAGGCCGGCGGTGGTGAAGGCTGCGGTGAGCGCCGCGGGCAGGGCCAGGGCCGCGGCGGCGAGCAGGTTCGCCTCCGGGTAGCTGTGGCTGGCCGAGGTGACCATGACCACCACCTCGCCGGTGGTGCGCGCCTCCACCGCCTGCACCGCCGCGGTGATGCGCTGCTGTTCCGCGCTGGTGAAAAACTGTTCTGCCAGGGTCTGCATGCTCACCATCCTCCCGAGGCGCCGCCGCCACCGGATCCGCCGCCGCCCCCGCCGAAACCACCGCCGCCGCCGAAGCCGCCGCCAAATCCTCCGCCGCCGAAGCCGCCCCGGTAGCTGGTCGGGAACGAACCGGGCGGCCGGGTGGAGAGCCGGTTACCGGAAAACAGGCTGGCGAGAAAGGCCCCGAATATGCCCACCGGCACGAGCATGAGCAGCTGCTGCCAGCCCGTCAGGCCGGCGAAGAGCAGGCCGGCGACCGGCGCGTACGCACCGCCCACGCCCGCGGCCAGCGGTTTGCGCCGCCGGAAGACACTGCCGATGACCATCAGGCCGAAGAGCAGGAACACGAGGAACTCGCCCGGGTCACGCTGGGCGGTGGTCGTGTCCAACCCCTGGCCGGCGAACTCGCCCCGCACCGTGGCCACCATGGCGGCGACGCCGTCCACCACGCCCCGGTCGTAGTCGCCGCGCTTGAAGTTGGGGGCGATGACGTTGCGGATGATGCGGCCGGCCAGGGCGTCGGTGAGCGTGCCTTCAAGCCCGTAGCCCACCTCGATGCGGATCTTGCGGTCGGCGATGGCGATGAGCAGCAGGGCGCCGTTGTCCCGCCCCTTCTGGCCGGGCTGCCACACCTCGACCACCCGCAGGGCGTACTCTTCCAGGCTCGCGCCCTCCAGACCGGGCACGGTGAGCACGACGATCTGGGTGGACTCCTCCCGCTCCAGTCCCTCGAGCGATTGTTCGAGCGCCTGCACCGTACCGGGCGAGAGCACACCGGCGGTGTCATTGACCCGGCCGGTGAGCGGCGGCACTCGAAAGCGCCAGCGCCGCCACCGGCCCGCCGGCCGGCAGCAGCAGGAAAACGGCAACGAGCAGCACCGCCAGGGTGCGCAGGGGTTGCATGGCCTGTGGCCCGTCCTAGAACTGTACCTTGGGCGCTTCCTTGGCCTGGGCCTCGGCCTTGAAGTACTCCTTGCGGTCGAGGTGGAGGAGGAACTTGTTGGTCAGGTTTTCCGGGAACTTGCGGATGGCCGCGTTGAAGCCTTCGACCGCCTCGTTGTAGCGCTGGCGGGCCACATTGATGCGGTTTTCCGTGCCTTCCAGCTGGTGCTGCAGATCAAGGAAGTTCTGGTTGGCCTTGAGGTCCGGATACTGCTCGACCACCACCATGAGCCGGGCCAGGGCCGAACTCAGGCCGCCCTGGGCCTCCTGGAACTGCTGCATGGCCGCCGGATCGCTCAGGTCCTTGGGCGTGATCTGCACCGAGGTGGCCCGGGCGCGGGCGTTGATCACGCCCTCCAGAGTCTCGCGCTCGTGCCTGGCGTAGCCCTTGACCGTTTCCACCAGGTTGGGGATCAGGTCGGCCCGCCGCTGCAGGCTCGACTCGATATCACCCCAGGCCTTGAACACCCCCTCCTCCTTCATCTGCAGGGCGTTGTAGCCGCAGCCGCTGACCAGGAGCAGGGTCATGAGCAGGGTTGTCCAGCGGATCATGTGTCGTTGCATTGGTGCCTCCTTGTTTCGATTGGGACAGCAGTGGGGCCCGGTAACCGGTGCCCATAGTCTGTTCACGATCAGCGTGTACGGTCAAGAATCCAGCGGGCCGCAGCCTCCAGGTCCTCAGCCACGTGGTCGGGCTGGACGGTCTGGCCCGGACCCACGTAGGCGGCGTCGCCCCGGCCGTAGCCGGTGAGCACGAGCACCGTGGTCGCGCCCACGGCCGCGCCGCAGCGCAGGTCGGACCAGCGGTCGCCGACCATGTAGGAGCGGCCGAGATCCAGGCCAAGCTCGGCCGCGGCCCGCTCGAGCAGGCCGGTGCGCGGCTTGCGGCAGTCGCAATCGAGCCGGAAGCGTTCTTCCCTGGCCTCCGGGTGATGCGGGCAGACGTAGAGCCCGTCCAGGTGAGCGCCCTCCCGGGCCAGCAGCCGGTGCAGCTCGGCGTGCACATGATCGAGCAGCGACTCGGGGAAGTAGCCGCGCGCCAGCCCGGACTGGTTGGTGACCACCACCACCGGCAGGCCGGCCTCGTTCAGGCTGCGGATCGCCCGGGCCACGCCGGGCAGCAGCTGGAAACGCGAGAGGTGGTTGACGTAGCCCATCTGCTCGTTGATGGTGCCGTCCCGGTCGAGCAACACGGCCGGTCGGCCGGTGGTCAGGTTCATCAGCCCTCCTCGAGCAGACCGAGCACCGCGGCGAAGACTTCGTCGCTCGTGATCAGGCGCATGCAGCGAAAATGTTTTTCCGGGCAGCGGGGCTTCTTGCAGGGGCTGCACGGCAGCTCCTGGCGGACGACCACCGCCTGTTCCGAGTAGGGACCGGTGCGGATGTGGTCGGTGGAGCCGAAGATGGCCACCTGGGGGGTGTGCAGGGCCGCGGCCACGTGCATCAGGCCGGAGTCGTTGGTGACGAACACGTCGCACTCGCCGATCAGCGCCATGGCCTCGACCAGGCTGGTGCGGCCGGTGAGGTCCACGATCCGCTGCCGGCTCCTGGCGCGGTCGAGGATTTCCGTCGCGGTGGGCTGATCGGCCGCGCTGCCGAACACGAGGATCCAGCCGCCGGTCCGCTCGCTCAGCCGGTCGGCCAACTCGGCGTAGCGCTCCGCCGGCCAGCGCTTGGCCGGGCCAAAGGCCGCGCCCGGGTTGAAGCCGATGAGCGGCACCACCCCGACCTCTTCGCCGATGCGCTCGCCGAGCCGCTGCCGGGCCGCGTCCACATGCACGCCGGGGATGAACAGCTCCAGCTCGTTGGGTGCGGTCTTCAGGCCCAGGCCGCGCATGATGCGCTGGTAGTAGTGGATCTCGTGCTTGCGCACCAGGTCCGGGGCCTTCTGCACGGGGTGGGTGAGCAGCAGAGAGCGACCGTCGGTGGTGTAGCCGGCCCGCACCGGGATGCCGGCCAGGCGGGTGATGAAGGCCGCCTCAAAGGCGTTCTGCAACAGGATGGCGCAGTCGAACTCCTCGGCGCGCAACTCGCCGGCGAGCCGCACCATGCCCTTCAAGCCCTTGTGGATCCCTTTCTTTTCGTAGAGGAAGATCCGGTCCACGCGCGGACTGTAGCGGAACACGTCCGCCACCCAGGGGTGGACGAGCATGGTGATCTCACTCTCCGGGAAGTTCTCGCGGATGGTGCGCACCGCCGGGGTGGTCATGACCGCGTCGCCGATCCAGTTGGTGGAGCGGACGAGGATTTTGGCCGGGTTGCGGGGAAAGGCGTGCACCACCTCAGCACTCCTCCTGATCCGCGGTCAGCAGACCGGTGAGCCGCTCGAGGGCGAATTCGATGGTCGGGTCCTGGCCAAGCGCGATCTCGTAGTTGGCGATGGCCTCGTCCCTCTCGCCGAGCCGCTCCAGGTTGAGCGCCAGGTTGGCGTAGTCGATGGCCGAGACCGGGTTGAGGGCCACGGCCCGGCGAAAGTGCGCGACCGCGTCGCCGTGGCGGCCGGTCTTGAAGGCGCAGACGCCGAGCGCGTTGTGCAGGTCCGGCCGCTCCTCGTCGCAGGGCGAGCCCCTGTTCCAGGGCCACGACCGCCTCGTCCCAGCGGGCAAGGTCGCGCAGACAGCAGCCCTTGTACGAGTACAGGTAGGGCAGATCCTCAGCGGTCGGGCCCTCGGCCAGGGCCTGGTCAAAGGCGGCCAGGGCGGCCTCGGTCTCGCCGCGCTCGTACAGGCTGCGGCCGCGGTAGAAGCTCAGGTAGTAGGCGCCGGGCAGCAGCGCCTGCATTGCGGCGAGCTGCGTTTCCAGCGCGTCGCCGCCCAGCAGGTCCGCAGCCAGGCGGGCGGCGAACAGGCCCGCATTGCCGCCCATGGCCCGTTCGCGGAAGTGCGCGCCCGGGATAATGGTGTAGGCGGCCGGGATAGCCAGCTGCGGGTGGGTGGTGTCCACACAGAGCACCTCCAGGCCGATGCGGTCGAGCGCGGCCACGCAGGCCCGCACCTCCTCGCGGAAATCGTCACTGGCCAGATCACTGAGTTCGTCCAGGCGGACGGTGCGCTCCGCCTCGACCACGTGCGCCACCTCGGCCAGGCTGCGCGGCTTGGGCAGGCCGCTGGCCACGTAGTTGGCGCCGGTGTTGAAGTCACCGGCCAGCTGCGCCACCTCGGTGAGGGCGCGGATCACCGCCTTGTTCGCGTCCGGGGTGGTGCCGGCGGTGTAGACGATCTCGCTCGTCGGCCGGGAAGGTGGCCGGATCCCAGGCGAGCGCGGCCACGGTGGGGATGCCGGTGTCCAGGGAGAAGTCGTTGAGGTGCACCTGGATACCGTTCTTGCGGAACTTGGCGAGCAGGTCGCGGGCCACCGGGTCGATGATCGATTCCTGGTCGATGGCCGGGGTGGTGATGCGGTCCCGGGTGACGAGCGCGCACACGTGGCGCTCGACCACCTCGCTGATCCCCTGGAGGATGGCCTCCTCGCAGGTGTTGCCGGCCGAGGGGCCGTTGAACTCGTTGATGGCGTAGAACCAGGAAAAGGGCACGAGCACCGGCGACTCGTCACCAAGGCGCACCGCCCAGACCCAGCGCAGGGGCAGGCCGGCGAGCAGCCGGCGGAGCAGCGCGGGCGGGGTGGTCGTATCGTGCACCGAACGGAGCAGGGTCTCCACGGGCAGGACCGGATGGCCCGCCGCTTCCATGGCGGCGTAGTCGCCGGTCAAAAAATTGTGCTCGTCCTTGACGAAGCTGAAAAAACTGAACCGCTCGGCCAGTTCCATGCAGGCGCTGGCCCGGGACTGGGCCGGGGTCGAGCCCTTGCCCATCTGTTTCTTGTTGCCGATCACCCGGCGGGCGTCGTCGCCGCAGAGGCTGAAATAGACCGGGATGTCCAGGCGGCCGTTGTCGATGCGGCGGATCTCGCGGAGCACGTCCAGGTCGGTGGCGCGCAGCCGCTCCTGGAAGCGGGCCACGGTCTCCTCCGGGGTGCAGGCCTTGTCCTGGTCGTAGGTGTAGCCCTTCGGACAGGGCTTGAGGCTGATGAGGCGTTTGTTCATGAACGGATCGAATCTCTGCTGCGCGGCCGCAGAACGGCCGGGGTCAGTGGTTGGCGGAAGGGAGGGTGTTCAGGTGGCGGGCCAGCCCGGCCAGGCGATGGCGCCAGCGGTCGCCGTGGGGCTCGAGGCTGATCCGCCGGGTTTCGTCGGCCTCGACCGCAAAATGGAGGTCGAGGCGGTCCGCGGGCGTGAGCGCGCCGAGCCGCTCGGGCCACTCGACCACGGCCACACCGTCCGTGTCGAGCAGGTCGGCCAGGCCGGCATCCTCGACGTCGCCCTCGCCGGACGAGCCGGTAGCAGTCCATGTGGTGGATGCTGCAGGCGGCCGTCGTAGGTGTGCACGAGGGCGAACGAGGGGCTGGACACGTACTGGTCGTCGCCCACGCCCAGGGCCCGGGCCAGGTGGCGGGTCAGGGCGGTCTTGCCCGCGCCCAGCGCACCGAAGAGGCAGAGCACGTCGCCGGGGGCGAGCACAGCGGCCAGGACTCCGACGAACGCGGCCAGGGCCGCCTCGTCGTCACGGCCGATGCGGACAGTCCATTCCTCTGCGGCCATGATCCAGGTCCTCGGGTTGGGCCCGCCACGGCGAGGCGCGAGGACGGGCGGGGAGCGAAGCGGGGCCATTGTACGAAGGAAACCGCCGCCAGGCAAGCGGTAACTCGACCGGATCCGGCCCCGCGCCGCCCGCAGTCCTTGCCCCGGCCGCGGTTGTCGACTAGCCTGAGGGCTGCGACCGTTTGTCCCCCGAACACCCTTGTGGAGATCCGCCATGCAGATCGAGCGCACACGCATCGAACAGGCCGCCCGCGCCACCGGCATCGACATCGACGACCTGGCCGCCTTTTTCGCGGAAGGCGAGGAGCGCATCTATGCGCCGGGCGAGTGGCTGTTCCAGGAATCGACCCCGCGCCGCTGGGCCGGCATCCTGCTCGCCGGCGAGATCGAGATCGTCCGCGGCCTGCACGGCGCCTCGCGCCACGTGGCCACCATGAGCGAGGGTTCGCTCATCAGCGAGGGGCTGCTCCTCGACGACGACGCCCATGCCAACGGCGCCTTCACCCGTGGCGGCGCCACGGTCTGGCAGATCTCCCGCGAGCAACTGCTCGCCTGCCGCGACCGCCAACCAAACATTTACTACCGGATCGTCTCCCGGGTGGCGGTGAGCATCAATCGGAGGAGGCGGCTGCTGGCCGACCAGCTCTATCACAACCGCCGCGAGCCCGGCCAGATGGGCGGCATCCGCGTGGAGCACGACTCGCTCGGCCGGCGCGAGCTGTCCGACCAGGCCTACTACGGGGTGCAGACCCTGCGGGCCATGGAAAATTTCGCCATCTCGGGCATTGCGGTGCGCACCTTCGACCACCTCATCGAGGGGCTGGCCATGGTCAAAAAGGCCGCGGCCGAGGCCAACCACACCCTCGGCCAGCTCGACCAAGCCCGCACCCGGGCCATCTGCGAGGCCTGCGACGAACTGCTCCGCGGCCGGCTGCACGACCAGTTCACGGTGGACATGTTTCAGGGCGGCGCCGGCACCTCGACCAACATGAACGCCAACGAGGTGATCGCCAACCGCGGTCTCGAACTCATGGGGCATCGCAAGGGCGACTACACCCACCTGCATCCCAATGACCACGTCAACCGCAGCCAGTCAACCAACGACGCCTACCCCACCGCCGTCAAGCTGGCCGTGCTGCTCGCCGGCCGCAGTCTCACCCGGGCGATGCGCGACCTGCGCCGGGCCCTCGACGAGAAAGGTGCGGCCTTCCACGACGTGCTCAAGATGGGCCGTACTGAAAACCAGGATGCCGTGCCCATGACGCTCGGCCAGGAGTTCAGCGCCTACGCGGTGATGATCGACTCCGCCATCCGCGCCATCGACAACGCCGCCGAGGAACTGCTCGACATCAACATGGGCGCCACGGCCATCGGCACAGGCATCACCAGTCCGCCCGGCTACGCCGATCTTGTCACCGTCCGGCTGGCCGAGATCAGCACCTTTCCCCTGCGCCGGGCGCGCAACCTGGTTGAGGCCACCCAGAACGCCGGCACCTTCGTGCAGATGTCCGCTGCCCTGAAACGGGCCGCGGTGCAGATCTCCAAAATCTGCAACGACCTGCGCTGGCTCAGCTCGGGCCCGCGCTGCGGTCTCAACGAGATCAACCTGCCGCCCATGCAGCCGGGCAGCTCGATCATGCCCGGCAAGGTCAACCCGGTGATCCCGGAACTGGTCAACCAGGTCTGCTACCAGGTGATGGGGTATGACCTGGTGGTGTCCATGGCCGCCGAGGCGAGCGAGCTGGAGCTGTGCATGGCCGAGCCGATCATCGCCTACGACCTGCTGCACGGCATGATGATCCTCAAAAACGCCTGTATCACCCTGGTCGCGCGCTGCATCACCGGCATCGAGGCCAACCGGGACATCTGCCGCGGCTACGTGGATAATTCCATCGGCTTGGTGACCGCGCTGGTGCCGGTGATCGGCTACGAACTGTCCGCCGCCGTGGCCCGGGAGGCCCTGCAGACCGGGGCGAGCGTGACCAGCCTGCTGCTCGACCGCGGCCTGCTCTCCAGGGAGCAGTTGGAGGACCTGCTGCGGCCGGAAAACATGACCGACCCGCGGGAGATCCCCCGCTGACCGGTCCCGCCCGGCTGCCCCTGTCCCGAACCAGGGCAAGGGAAAAGGCCATTGACAGGGGCGGGCAAATGGCGCAACCATGGCCCAGGTCCTCACCCGATTCTTTCTGCGGCGGGGCGCGTGTCCCCTGCCCTGCGGAGGTGCCGTGCCACCCTTCCTCCTGCGACTGTGCACCGCGATCAGCCCGTTTGCCCGCATTCTTCCCCTGGTGCCGGCCCTCCTGGCCGTCTGCCTGCTCGCTGTTCCGGCCCGGGCACAGGCACCGACCGAGGTGCGCATCGGCCTGCTCGCCAAACGCGGCTCGGCCACGGACCTCGCCCTGTGGCAGCCCACCGCCGACTACCTCAGTGCCCGCCTGCCCGACCACCGCTTCCGCATCGTGGCGCTCGACTTCACCGAGATCCACGACAGCGTGCGCGCGGGGCGCATCGACTTCGTGCTCGCCAATTCCGCCTTCTACGTGGAAATGGAACGGCTGCACGGGGCCAACCGCATCACTACCCTGATCAACCGCAGCCTGCCCGGCCAGTCGACAACCACCTTCGGCGGGGTCATCTTCTGCCGGGCCGACCGATCCGACCTGCGGAGCCTGGCCGACCTGCGCGACCAACGCTTCATGGCCGTGGAACCGCGCTCGTTCGGCGGCTGGATCGCCTGCTGGCGCGAGCTGCACCGCCAATCCATCGACCCGCTGCGCTTCTTCGCCAGCCTGGAATACGGCAACACCCACGACGCCGTGGTCCGGGCCGTGCAGGGCGGCCGGGTTGACGCGGGCACGGTGCGCACGGACACGCTCGAGCGCATGGCCGAGGCCGGCCTCATCCGCCTCGAGGACTTCCGCATCCTCGACGAACGCCAGGTTCCGGGCTTCCCCTTCAGACTGAGCACCGCCCTCTACCCGGAATGGCCCATGGCCGCCCTGCCCGCCACCCCGGCCGGGCTGGTCCGCCGGGTCACCGCGGCCCTGCTCGCCATGGACGCGGACGACCCCGCCGCCCGGGCCAGCAAGAGCAGCGGCTGGACCGCCCCCCTCAACTACCAGGCGGTGCACGACTGTCTGCTTGACCTGCGCATCGGCCCGTACGTGGATTTTGGCCAGTTCACCCTCAGGGACGTGCTCCGCCGCTACTGGCGGCAGCTCACCCTGCTGGTGCTGGCGGTCGGCGCGGTGGCCGCGGCGGCCCTGGCCATCTTCCGGCTCAACCGCCGCCTGGTCGAGAAAAACCGGCAGATCGACGAGTTGAACACCACCCTCGAGGCCCGCGTGGTCGAACGGACCAGCCGCATCCACACCCTGCTCGACCAGGAACTCTACCTGCGCGAGATCATGGAAACCATCAGCGAGATCAACACCCTGCTACTCGCCACGGCGGAGTTGGACGCGCTCCTGGTCGAGTCCTGCCGGGTGATGGGCGAACACAGTCACTACCGGTTCTGCTGGATCGGTCTGCGCCAGAACGACCAGGTGGAGGCTGTGTACACCGCGGACCGTTCCATCCGCCTGCCCGACACGCCGCCCTACCCGCTCGCCGACCCGGGTCACCCGTTTGCGGCTTCGGCCGCGGCCCGCTGCCTGCGCGACAACGCCACCGTGGTGCTCGTCCAGTGGGACCCGCAGGTCAGCGTCACCCCCTGGCTCGACCGGGCCAACACCCTCCGCTTCCGGGCGACCATCGCCCTGCCGCTGCGCGCCGCCCGCGAGGCCGCCCCGCTCGGGGTACTGTGCGTCTGTACGATGCGCCGGGAGGGGTTCGAGCCGGAGGAGATCGCCATGCTCGAGGAACTGGCGGGCGACATCGGCTTCGCGATCCACGCCCTGCGCCAGCGCGAACAGGTGGACCGCCTGGAGCGGGAGCGGCGGGAGAACTTCGAGCAGACCATCCTCTCGTTTGCCGACATGATCGACCAGCGCGACACCTACACCGCCGGTCATACCGTGCGGGTGGCGCGCTACAGCCGGCTGCTCGCCGAACACCTGGGGCTGGCCGGAGCGCAGATCGACCTGCTCCAGCAGGCGGCCATCCTCCACGACATCGGCAAGATCGCCACCCCGGACTCGGTGCTGCTCAAGCCCGGCCGGCTCTCCCCGCTCGACTACGAACTCATCAAGGAGCACGCCCGGGCCGGCCACGCCATGCTCGCCGGCATCGCCATGTACCGGGAACTGGCCACGATCATCCGCCACCACCACGAACGTTTTGACGGCATGGGCTACCCGGACCGGCTGCGCGGCGAGGAGATTCCGCGACCTGGCGCGCATCCTGGTGGTGGCCGACAGCTTTGACGCCATGACCACCAACCGCATCTACAAGGCGCGCAAATCGGTACACGAGGCCCTGGACGAGCTGCAGTCGCTCAGTGGCAGCCAGTTCGACCCGGAGGTGGTGGCCGCGGCGCTCTTCGCCCTCGGTGGGGTGGAACTGCCCGCCTCGGTCAGCCAACTGCCGAAAAACCAGATGGAACAACGCCGTTTCTCCTACTTCTTCAGCGACAAGCTGACCGGCCTGTACAACGAGGACTACCTGCAGATCGTCCTCCAGGATCCAGGCACCCTGGCCGACTACCACTGCCTGCACAGCCTGCAGGTGAAGAACCTGGCCGACTTCAACCGGCGGCTCGGCTGGGAGCAGGGCAACCTGCTCATGCTCCGGCTGACCGCGGAACTGCAGCAGCGCTTCCCGGAGGCGCTCCTCTTCCGGGCCTACGGCCGGGATTTCGTCATCCTCAGCCGCCATCACTTCTCCTTTACCGGCACAAAGCTGCAGTTCGACTGCCTCAGCGGCACAGGCGTCGAGGTCGAAAGCAGCCACCTTGACCTGCGCGAGGAAACCACCTACTCCATCGACCGGCTGGAAAACCTGGAAGTCCTCAGTGATCTGGAGTGTCCGCTTTGAGCGGATCCTGGCCGTGACCGCCGAGGGCGTGGAAACCTCGGTCCAGCGGGACCTGCTCAATGATCTGGGCTGTGACGAGATGCAGGGGTATTTCTTCAGCCGTCCGGTGCCGGAGGCCGAGGCCAGCGGCCTGCTGCGCGCCGGCACCGGGCGGTGGGCGGCGTAAGGGCCTTCAGAACGGCCGGGACGGGAACGGCCGGCCGCGCTGCGGGGCCGACGGACGGGGCAATCTTCACGGTTGCCAAGCACTCTCGGGAACGAGTACGATTTTAGCAGCACATTGGACGGGTACCCGTTCTTCATCGTCAGCACAAAAACCAATGCAACGCGATAGTCTCACAGGAAAAAGCGCACTCGACCTGTTCCCCGATCTCTTCGCCGCCCCAGCCGGCGACGAGCAGGCGGACGCCCTTGCCCCGCCGCCGCCGGATCCGGACTGGCTCACCGACTGCCTGGACCCGGGCGACGGCAGCGGTGCGGCCAATATCCCCTCGGCCCTGGTGGCCATCGTCCCCGATGGCCGGCGCGCCCTGGCCGCGGACACCCTGGAGAAGATGGGCTACCAGGTGGATATGGCCGTGACCGCGGCCGAGGGCTTGGACCTGCTGCGCGCCAGCCGTTACGACCTGCTGCTCTGCGAGGCGGACCGCGCCTTTACCGACCTCCACCGCACCATCCGCCAGTTGCCCCCCGGGCGGCGCCGGCTCCTGTTCTACGCCATCGTCGGCCCCCGCCTGCACACCCTCTACGATCTGGAAGCCCTCGCCTTCAGCGCCAACCTGGTCATCAACGACCGGGAGATGCCCTACCTGGAGCCGGTCCTGCGCAAGGGCCTGCGCGACTACGAGAAGCTCTTCCGCCCCCTGATCGACGCCCTCTCCGGCGAGAGCGCCTCCCTGCTCTGAGCCCGACCTGCACCCGCCCCCGCCCAGGGTGCCGGCCGTGAAGGCGGGTGTCTCATCCGCGATCCGTTCCCCAGCCTGAAAAACTTCGTGCAGGACGACCGGCTTTGGTGTCCATTCCTGCCAAGAGCCCTCTCCCCTCTCCTGCGCAGGTCTCTGGAGGTCTTCGATGACAAACCCGGACACGCTCGCCACCCCGCCCTCCGCGCCGGTGCAACCGTCAGTCAGTCCCCCAACCGGCCTCGCCCCGGCCGATCCGCTTCACCAGCACGCGGCTCCGCCGGTGCCGAGCCAGGAGGCCCTGCCGGCCGGCGAGCACCTTTTTCGCAGCCTGTTCGACCACCACGCGGCCGTCAATCTGCTCATCGATCCGCGCACCGGCCGAATCATCGACGCCAACGAGGCGGCGGCGCGCTTTTACGGCTGTTCGCCATCGCCTCGGGCTGCCATTTTCTCCTGTCCCTGCACGCCCTGATCGCCTTCATAAGCCTCTACGTCTACGAACTGCCGACGCACCACTGCCCCTTCTGCCTGCTCCACCGGGAATACTACGGTATCGGCTACCCCTTCTACCTGCTGCTGCTCACCGGCACCATCGCCGGGCTTGGGATCGGCCTGCTCCACCGCTACCGGGCCGTGCCCAGCCTGCGGACCATCATCCCCGTGATGCAGCACCGACTCGCCCTGACGGCGCTGGTGGCCGATGTGGCCTTTCTCGTTCTGGCCATGGGCAGTGTGGTCGCCTCCAACCTGCGCCTTTAGGCCGCCGTTCAGGGGAGCGCGCCGGCCGTCGCAGAAAACCCGTCCCGGCGGGCTGCGGACCGGGTCGTTCCCTGGCCGAATCGATTCTGCGACAACCGTCTTCGCGGGCTTCGGCCCGGTCTGCAGTTGACGGCACCCCTGCTACTCTGTAGGATTATGCACCCTGTCTGCCGGTAACCGGTCACCCGCCTGACCGACCGGCACATCGATGGCCGCATCCGCACCCTGAACAGGCCGGAACACAGGCACGCAAGAGCGCCTGTCCGCCTGTTTCCCTTCCCGATCGCGTCATGCCCCGGCTTGTCGCACGTCGGGCACTCTTGGCAAAGGAGGAGCGTATGAAACTGTTGGGGATGTTGGTTGCCGTTCTGCTGCTGGCCCAGCCCGGCACAGCAAAGGCCAAGGAGGCGCAGACCCTGGACGAACTGGTGGCCAGGTTCGATTCGACCCGGTGCCAGGAGTGCCACCCGGAAATCTACGCGGACTGGCAGCAGTCGCTGCACGCCAAGCCGATGCTCGGCCCCATCGGCAGGACGCTCGCCACCTTCCAGGGCTACGTCAATTCCCGGGACACGGAGCTGAAGAAGTCGCACGAGGTCGCGCCCGGCATGCGGGAATTCCTCAAACCCTGCGTGGAGTGCCATCTGCCGCAGATGATGGATGCCTCCGAGGCCGTGGCCGTGGAGATCGCCGAGGCGATTGTCGACGGTGACGAGGAGGTGCTCGACAAACTGCAGATCACCTGCCTGGTCTGCCACAGCCGCAACGCCATCCTGCGCAAGTTCCGGGACGGCGCCCCCAAGGCCGGAGTCATCTACGGCCCCAAATACGCCGGCCCGCACGGCGACACCACCTTCCACACCGCAAAACCCAGCGAGATGATGCGCGACACGGTGTTCTGCGCCCAGTGTCACCAGGGCCCGAACGTGCAGCACTACGACGAGCCCATGTGGTGCACCTCCACCTTTGACAGCCACCAGCACTTCTACGTGCCCATGGGCGGCACCCAGTCTTGCCAGGACTGTCACATGCGCAACGAGGGCGGCCACCGGTTCCCGCCCAATTACCAGGACAAGGCCCAGACCAGCAAGCGGCTGCAGGAGTGGATCGACCTGAACGTCACCACGGTCGGCTACCGGATGAAGCCGAACGCCACCGAGTTCATCCCCCTGGCGGTGATCAACACCGAGGTGGTCAGCCGCATCGGCCACCGCTTCCCGGACGGCTGCCCCTCGCCCAACCGGGTGACCCTGGACATAAAAGTGACAACCATGGACGGCAAGGAGCTGTACACCGAGACCAAGACCTACATGCCCCAGCACTCGCTCGGCTATGACGACCACACCATGGTCTATGCGGCCAACCGCAAGCTGACCCTGATGCGCGACACCAGCCTGCACCCGTTCGTGCCCAAGAAGGAGACCATCGAGGTCCGACTCCCCGAGGGCGTGCAGCAGGCCGTGGTCGAGGCGGTGCTCACCTTCCGCCAGCTGCCGGGCGTGGCCGAGGCCGAGTTCCCCATCCACACGGTGCGCCGGGAGGTCAGCCTGAAGCGCTGAGCCGCGGCCCCCGCAACCACCCCAATCAAAAAGGAGACACCATGTCCTGCCCGAGGAGATTCCTGCTCGCCCTTGCCCTGTTCGTTGTCGTTGCCGTGCCCGGCCCGGCCCTGGCCGAGAACCCGCCGGCCACTCAGGCCGACGCCCACGCCGGCCACCAAATGCCACCGCCGCCTGCCGTCGAACAGCCGGTCGATCACGCCGCCCACGGGCCGGCGGCGACCGAACCCGCACCCGCTGCCGCCGGCCACGACCACGGCCAGCCCGCAGCCGCAGACCAGGCCGCCCCGGCCCAGGCCGCCGGCCACCAAGGGCACGCCATGGGCAGCATGCCCGGCATGGAGGAGATGCAGCGCCGGGACGAGGCCATGGCCACCCGCATGCGGGAGCTGCAGGCGCAGATGGACGCCATCGCCGCGACCGGGGACCCGGCCGAACGCCGGCGGATGCTGGCTGCCCACCTGGATGCCCTGACCCGGGCCATCGGCCTGCTGCGGGAAATGGACGGACAGATGATGGAGGGCATGATGCAGAACGGCAAATGCCCGATGATGGCCATGATGTCCTCGCCCCAGGGCAAGGCCGGGATGGAGAACATGATGGGCCATATGACCATGTGCCGCTCGATGATGCAGAAGAAGGCGGCCAGGCAGTACATCCTGCTCGAGCAGATCGTGGCCGCGCAGAAGGCGCTGCTCACCTCCCTGCCGTAACCAGCCACACCGGGAGGGTGGGAGCGCGCTCCCCCCTCCCCGCCTTTCTCCCCGGCTCCGGCCCGAAGAACAGAGAGCCGGCAGCCATCCGCCGCACGGGAGGTGGTCATGCGACACACGCTCCAACAACCGGGACCACTGGTTCTGCCCGTGGTTCTCGCCCTGCTCTGGCTCGCCGCGCCGTGGCCGGGCTCGCCGTCCCGGCCAGCGTTGGCCGCCGGCCCGGACGACGGAGCGCCACCCGTGGATTTTGTCGCTCCTGCGCTCCCCTACACCTCGATTTTCAGCGGGTACCGGAACTACCGGGACGAGCCGGTGGGTTCCTGGCCGGCGGCCAACGACACGGTCGGCCGGCTCGGCGGCTGGCGCTATTACCTTGAGGAGGCCGCAGAGCCGGACCCGTCCGAGGCCGCCCCACCGCCGTCATCGCCACCCGCCCGTCAGCCCGAGGAGGCGGCCCAGCCCACAGGACACGGCGGTCATCCATGAACAGCAACCAACCCCCCTCCTCGCGCCTGCTGCTGCTCGCGCTGCTCGTGCTCACCCTCGCCGGCTGTGCCCGGGTGGATTTCGAAGAGTCGCTGGCGCGGACCAACCGGACCACGGCCGAGTTCACCGGCGGCAACCTCGCCCTGGCCCAGACCGACGAACAGCGCGCGGCCATGACGAAAACAGCCGCGACCCTGCTCGCCCGTCCCTTGAGCCAGCAGGACGCGGTCCATCTCGCCCTGGTCAACAGTCCGGCCATTCAGGCCATGCTCGCCCGCAACTGGGCCGAGGCGGCCCGCGCAGCCCAGTCCGGCCGCATCGCCAACCCCTGGTTCGTGTTCGCCCGCACCACCCTGGCGGACGAGGTCGAGTTCGAGCGCGCCCTCACCTTCGGCCTGCTCGACCTGCTCACCCTGCCGCTGCGCTACCCTGCGGCTCAAGCTCGCATCGAGTTGTCGCGGGTGCGCCTGGCCCTGGACACAGTGGACACGGTCACTACCGTCCGCCAGGCCTGGGTGCGGGCAGTTGCCGCCCGGGAGAGGCTGGTGTATGCGCAGCAGGTGTACGAGGTGGGCGAGATCAGCGCCGAACTGGCCCGCCGCCTGCAGCAGGTGGGCAACTTCAGCCGGCTGCAGTACGCCCGCCAGCAGGCCTTTTACGCGGATGCGGCCACCCGCCTGGCCGCAGCCAAGCAGGATGCGGTGGCGGCCCGGGAAGAGCTGGTCCGGGTGCTCGGCCTCTCGGAGAGCCAGGAGAAAGAACTGCAGCTGCCCGAGCGGCTGCCGGACCTGCCCGACAGCCCGAGGAACCCGGCCGAGGTCAGCGCGGCGGCCCGCACGGCGCGGCTCGACCTGCAACTGGCCCGGACCGCCTACGAGACCGCGGCCAAGGAACAGGGGCTGAACCGGCTCACCAGCCTGACCGATATCGAACTGGGCGTCCGCCATGACACCGTGTTCGACGATGCGGCCGGAACCCGGGACAACCGGGAGGGCTATGAAATCAGCGTCCGCCTGCCCGTGTTCGACTGGGGCGATCTGCAGCGCGACGCCATGAACGCCCAAACCCTGGCCGCGGCCAACCAGTTGGAGGCCACGGTGCGCGCGGCCGGGTCGAACCTGCGCGAAACCTACGCCGCCTACCGCACGGCCTGGGATATGTGCCGGCACTACCGCGACGAGGTCGTGCCGCTGCGCCGGGTGATCGCCGAGGAGAACCTGCTGCGCTACAACGGCATGCTGATCGGCGTGTTCGAACTGCTCGCCGACACCCGCGATCAGGTGCACACGGTGATCGCCACGATCGAGGCGCAGCGCGATTTCTGGCTGGCCGAGGCCGATCTGCAGGCGGCCATCATCGGCAAACCGGTGCTGGCACCGGCCGGCAGCCCGCCGGCAGCCGCTGGCCAGGACGCCCCGGCCGACCACTGACGGGCAAGCGGAAGCGGAGGAGACGATCGATGACCACGCGAAGAGCCTTTCTGCAAGCGGCCGGTCTGGCCGGCGGCGCCGTGGCCGCGACCCTGGTCAACCGCGTCGCCCTGGCCGCCCTGCCCGAGCCGGTGGTGCAGACCGAGCCCGCACACCATGCCGCCGCTGCTGCCCACCCACCGGTCGGCCCTATCAACCCGGTGGTCACCCTCAACGGCTGGACCCTGCCCTGGCGCATGAACAACGGCGTCAAGGAGTTCCACCTGGTGGCCGAGCCGGTGGTGCGCGAGATGGCGCCCGGCTTCAAGGCCCATCTGTGGGGCTACAACGGCCAGAGCCCGGGCCCGACCATCGAGGTGGTGGAGGGCGACCGGGTGCGCATCTTCGTCACCAACCGGCTGCCCGAGCACACCAGCATCCACTGGCACGGCCAGCGCCTGCCCAACGGCATGGACGGCGTCGCCGGCCTCACCCAGCCGGCGATCCAGCCGGGCAAGACCTTTGTCTACGAATTCGTCGGCGCGCCGCCCCGGCACCTTCATGTACCACCCGCACGCCGACGAGATGACGCAGATGGCCATGGGCATGATGGGCTTCTGGGTCACCCACCCGAGGGAGCACGCACCCGCTGATCGCCGAGGTGGACCGCGACTTCGTCTTCCTGCTCAACGCCTATGACATCGAGCCGGGCAGCTACACGCCCGCAGATCATGACCATGCTCGACTTCAACCTGTGGAGCTGGAACAGCCGGGTCTTCCCGGGCATCGATTCGCTGAACGTCCGCCTGCACGACCGGGTGCGCGTGCGCATCGGCAACCTGACCATGACCAACCACCCCATCCACCTGCACGGCCACGAGTTCGAGGTGACCGGCACCGACGGCGGGCCGGTGCCGCCGGCGGCGCGCTGGCCCGAGGTGACCACGGACATCGCCGTGGGCCAGATGCGCCAGATCGAGTTTGTCGCCGACGAGGAGGGCGACTGGGCCTTTCACTGCCACAAGAGCCACCACACCATGAACGCCATGGGCCACGACGTGCCGACCATGATCGGCGTCGACCACCGCGGGCTCAGCCGGAAGATCACCCGACTCATCCCGGACTACATGGTCATGGGCGAACGCGGCATGGCCGACATGACCGAGATGGAGATGCCGCTGCCCGACAACACCATCCCGATGATGACCGGCGCCGGCCCGTTCGGCTCGGTGGAGATGGGCGGCATGTTCAGCGTGGTCAAGGTGCGGCGCGACCAGAAGCCCGGCGACTACGCCGATCCCGGCTGGTTCCGGCACCCGCAGGGGACCCGGGCCTCCCGCTCCACCCACAAGGTGCAGGAACCGCCCCGCTCCGGTTCCGCGGGCAGGCCGGCCATGGAGCGCGGCGAACAGCCCGGGGCCGGGGTCGAGGTGCGCGTCCGCAAGCCGGGCGGACACGCGGGCCACTGAAACGGCCCGGTTCCGCCGTCCCATCACCATCAGACCTGTGCACAAGGAGGCCGACCATGCCCGACCTGAAACTAATCGTTGTTCCCGCCCTGCTGCTCGCCTGCTGGCTTGCGCCCCACCCTGTCTGTGCCCAAACCGGCGCGGCCACCGGTGAGCGGCCGGCAACCGTGCAGACCCGGACCGACCTGACCGCCGGCGAGGTGCGCCGGGTGGACAAGGCCACCGGCCGGGTGACCATCCGCCACGAGCGCATCGTCAACCTGAACATGCCGCCCATGACCATGGTGTTCAGGGTGGCGGACAAGGGGATGCTGAACACCCTCCGGCCGGGCGACCGGATTCTCTTCCGCGCCGAGGAAAACAACGGGGCGCTCACCCTCACCGAGATCCACTGAGCCCGGCCCTGACGTCGGCAGGACAGGCACGGCAGCCTCGCTTCCGGCCCGGTCAGCCGCCCCATTTTCCGGGTTGCTTTTGCTGCCTGACCTCGTTAAGTTAGTAATCAATTACTCACTTTAGCCAGGGAGCGGTATGGAGAGCAGCGCCAGGTACCTGCCCGCCGAGGAACGGCGGGCCGTGACCATCCGGACCGTCATCGAGTTGGCCGGGTCCCACAATCCGAGCGAGATCAGCACCTCCGCCATTGCCCGACGGATGCACCTCACGCAAGGGGCGCTCTTCCGCCATTTTGCGAGCAAAGAGGCCCTGTGGCAGGCGACCATGGAATGGGTGCGCGACCAGCTCCTGGCCCGCATCGACCAGGCGGCGCACACCGGGTCCTCGCCGCTGGAAGGGCTGGAGGCCATGTTCATGAGCCACATCGAATTCATCATCGAACACCCGGGCGTGCCGCGCATCCTCTTTGGCGAGTTGCAGCGGGCCGAGCCCACGCCGGCCAAACAGGTCGCCCAGACCATCGTCGAGCGCTACACCCGGCTGGTCTGCGCCCGCATCGAGGCGGGCAAGGCCACCGGGGCCATCGCTGCCGAGGTGGACACCGGGTCCGCGGCCCTGCTGTTTCTGGGCGCCGTGCAGGGGGTGGTGATCCGCTCCCTGCTGTCCGGGGATCTCCAGCGCCTGCGCAGCCAGGCCCCGGGCGTCTTCACCCTGTTCCGACGAGCCCTGCGGAGTGCGTCATGAAAAAATTTTTCCGGGAACACAGCCGCACCCTCCTGCTCACAGCGGTCCTTGTGCCGCTCGTGCTGCTCTTTGCCTGGGTGAGCCTGCGCTCCGGGCCGCTGGCCCCGGTGCCCGTCACCCTGATGACCGTTGAACGCAGCCCGATCACCCCGTCCCTTTTCGGTATCGGCACGGTGGAGGCGCGCTTCACCCACAAGATCGGCCCGACCTTCACCGGCCGGCTGGCGAGTGTGCAGGTCCAGACCGGCGACCGGGTGCAGGCCGGGCAGCTGCTCGGGGAAATGGATCCGATCGATCTGGATGAGCGCATCAAGGCCCAGCAGGCGGCCCTGCAGCGGGCCGAGGCCACGGTGCAGGCGGTGCTCGCCCAGATCCGCGAGGCCGAGGCGCGCCGAAGCTTTGCCGAGGCCCAGGCCACGCGCTATGCCCGGCTGCTCTCCACCCGGGCGGTGAGCAAGGAAGACGCCGAGAGCAAGCGCCAGGAGGCCGAGGTGACCCGGGCCGCCGCCGAGACCGCCCGCGCCAACCTGGAGGTGGCCCGGCAGGAGACCGTGCGCCTGGGCGCGGAACGGGACGGCCTCAGCGAGCAGCGCGCCAACCTGCGCCTGGTGGCCCCGGTCGACGGCTTTATCAGCCGACGTGAGGCGGACCCGGGCAGCACCGTGATTCCGGGGCAAGCGGTGGTGGAGGTGGTGGAACCGGGCAGCATCTGGGTCCATGTCCGCTTCGATCAGCAGCGGGCCCGCGGGCTGCAGGCCCTGCTGCCGGCCCGGGTCCTGCTCCGTTCCCAGGGGACCGAGCCGTTGGCCGGGGAGGTGGTCCGCATCGAACCGGTGGCCGACGCGGTGACCGAGGAGGTGCTCGCCAAGGTGCGCTTCGCCAAACGTCCGGAGGTGTTGCCGCCCATCGGCGAGTTGGCCGAGGTGACCGTGCAGCTCGCGCCCCTGGCGGCCGCAGCCGTTGTCCCGAACGCCAGTGTGCAGCGGGTGGACGGTCGGCTGGGCGTCTGGGTGGTCGAGGAGGGGCGCCTGTCGTTTACGCCGGTGACCCTCGGCGCCTCCGATCTGGACGGCCGGGTGCAGATTCTCGCCGGTCTGGCCGGCGGCGAACGGGTCGTGGTCTACAGCAAAAAAGCCCTGCACCCCACCAGCCGGATCAAGGTCGTGGACCGCATCCTCGGCGGCCGGCCATGATCAGCCTGGCCGGCCGCGACATCCTGCACGCCTGGGGCAAGTTCGTCTTCACCGGCATCGGCCTGGGGTTGCTCATCGGCGTCACCCTGACCATGGCCGGCGTGTACCGCGGCATGGTGGACGATGCCCAGGTGCTGCTCGACAACAGCGGCGCCGATCTCTGGGTGGTGCAGCAGGAAACGCTCGGACCCTATGCTGAATCGTCCAGCCTGCCGGACGACGCCTATCGCGGCATCCGTGGTATGACCGGCGTGGCCCGCGCCGCCAATGTCACCTACCTGACCATGCAGGTGCGCCAGACAAACGTCGCCGTCCCGCGGGACGTGCGCGCCATGGTGGTCGGCATTACCCCGGACGAGCCCGGCCACCCCGGCCAGCCGGGCTACCTGGTCGACGGGCGACACCTCACCCGCGGCCATTACGAGGCCGTGGCCGACGTGGCCACGGGCTTTGCCCTGGGCGATCGCCTGCAGATCCGCCGCAACCAGTTCACCGTGGTCGGCCTGACCCGGCGCATGGTCTCGTCGGGCGGCGACCCCATGGTCTTCATCCCGCTCAAGGACGCCCAGGAAGCCCAGTTTCTCAAGGACAGCGACGCCATCGTCCGGCAACGGGCCCGCACCGCCGCCAACCCGGGGCTGAACCGTCCCGGCGTCCCCGGCCTGCTCGAAGCGGTCCTCGCCTCGCAGACCACCAACCCCTACGTGAACGCGGTGCTCGTCCAGCTCGCCCCCGGGGCGGACCCGGAATCCGTGGCCGAACCGATCCGCCGCTGGAAGCGGCTGACCGTGTACACCCGGGCGCAGATGCAGGAGATCCTCATCGCCAAGCTGATCGCCACCTCGGCCAGACAGATCGGCATGTTCCTGGTGATCCTCGCCATCGTCAGCGCGGCGGTGGTCGCCTTCATCATCTACACCCTCACCCTGGGCAAGATCCGGGAGATCGCCGTGCTCAAGCTCATCGGCACGAGAAACCGCACCATTTCGGGCATGATCCTCAAGCAGTCCGTGGCCCTCGGCGCCATCGGCTTTGTTGTCGGCAAAATATCCGCGACCTTCTGGGCGCCCATCTTCCCGAAGTACGTGCTGCTCGTGCCCGGGGACGCCCTGCGGGGCTTTGTCGCGGTGATGGTCATCTGCGTGCTGGCCAGTCTCGTGGCCATTCGCGCGGCCCTGCAGGTCGACCCGGCGGAGGCCATCGGTGGCTGAGCAGGCGGCAGCGGGGCGGGGCATCCGTATCGAGGGGGTGAGCAAACGCTACGGGCAGGGCGAGACCGCGGTCGATGCCCTCAAGCACGTGGACATGGCCGTTGCCCCGGGCGAGGTGGTCGGGCTGATCGGCCCCTCGGGCTCGGGCAAGACCACCCTGCTCAAGTGTTTGGGCGCGATCATCGAACCGACCGCGGGCAGGATGACCCTGGGCGGCGAGGTGATTTACGACAACGGCTGGCGGATCAAAGACCTGCGGGCCTTGCGGCGCGACCGGATCGGGTTTGTCTTTCAGGCGCCGTATCTCATCCCGTTTCTCAATGTCACCGACAACGTCGCCCTGCTGCCCATGCTCGCCGGCCACACCAACCGGGACGCCCGCCAGCGCGCCGTGGACGCTGCTCGAGGCGCTCGACGTGGGCCACCGCGCCCGGGCCATGCCCTCCCAGCTTTCCGGCGGGGAGCAGCAGCGGGTCGCCATCGCCCGCGGCCTGGTCAACCGGCCGCCGGTCATTCTCGCCGATGAACCCACGGCGCCGCTGGACAGCGAGCGCGCCCTGGCGGTCATCCGCATTCTCAACGACATGGCCGGGCAGTTCGAAACCGCGATCATCGTCGTCACCCACGACGAAAAGATCATCCCCACCTTCAGGCGCATCTACCACATCCGCGACGGCGTGACCTACGAGGAGCAGGGCGAGGGGAGACCGCTCGACTGACCGGCCCGGAGGCGCGTCCACGCTGGCAGAGCGCTTTCCAAGGGGCCTGCGCCATGGTAGGATGGGCCGCACGAAGGCACATTACACCCACAACCAGCACGGGGAGAGGACGATGCGACAACGCCCAACCAGGATCATTGCCCTGGCCCTCGGCCTGCTCGGCCTGTTCGGCTGCGCCGGCGAACGACCGGACAACCTGGGCGCGCAGGACGGTCTGCTCGTCCCCTGCCCGCGTTCGCCCAACTGCGTGTCCAGCCAGGCGACTGACGAACGCCACCGCATCGCCCCGCTCACCTTCGCGGACGAGCCGCAAGCCGCCTGGGCCAGGCTGCGCACGGTGCTCACCGGCCGCGCCGACGCCGCCCTGATCGAGGAACAGCCCGGCTACCTGCGCCTGGAGCTGCGTACCACCCTGTTCGTGGATGACGCCGAGTTCCTGCTGGATCCTGCCAACCGGGTCATCCATGTGCGCTCGGCCTCGCGCCTTGGCTACAGCGACCTGGGCAAGAACCGCAGCCGCATGGAGGAAATCCGGGCGCGGTTCGCCCTCCCGGAGGGTCCATGATCGCCGGCCGGTTCGCCCCGGTGCCGCCTCCATGCCGGCCGGCCGCGCTCCTGCTGGCCGTGCTGCTCGTCCTGCTCCCGGCCGCAGCCCGCGCCGAGGGGCTGTTCCTGGACGAGCGGTTCGCCGACCTGGAGCGCTGGCAGCCCCTGATTTTCCCCAAGATCGCCCGCCATTCCACCTACACCGTGGACCAGTGCGACGGCGTCCCCTGCCTGCGCATGGAGAGCCGCAACGCCGCCTCGGGCCTGGTGCTGAAGGAGCGGTTCAACGTCTATGACTATCCCGCGCTCAGCTGGCGCTGGAAGGTGAGCAACGTCTACCGCCGCGGCGACAGCAGCAGCCGGCAGGGGGACGACGCCCCGGCCCGCCTGTACGTGCTCTTCGCCTTCGACCCGAACGGCGCCTCGCCGGCCCGCCGCATCCGCTACGGCCTGGCCCGGGCGGTGTACGGCGAGTACCCGCCGCACAGCTCGATCAGCTACATCTGGGACAACCGGCCGACCGCGGCCCCCTTCCTGGTCAACGCCTACGCGGACGAGGCGCGCATGATCCCGGTGAGCAGCGGTCCGGACCTGGTCGGCACCTGGCAGGAGTACCGGATGGACATTGTGCGCGACTACCGTTTGGCCTTTGGCCAGGACCCGCCGCAGCAGGCCAGCCTGGCCGTGATGATCGATTCCGACGACACCGGCGAGTCGGCCACGGCCTGGATCTCCCGCATCCGACTCGGTCGCCGCCCGGCGGCCACCACAGAGGAAGAACGCCCATGATCCCAACCGTCACCGTCCTGCCCGAGGATGCGCACAACCAGGCGCTGGTGGCCAACGTCCACCCGGCCGACTGGCCGAACCCGGAGCCGCGGAACCGCTACAACCTGGTGGTGATCGGCGCGGGCACGGCCGGCCTGGTCTGTGCGGCCGGCGCGGCCGGGCTCGGGGCCCGGGTGGCGCTGATCGAGCGGCATCTGCTCGGCGGCGACTGTTTGAACACCGGCTGCGTGCCCTCCAAGGCGCTCATCCGCGCCGCCCGGGCCGCGCACGAGGCCCGCAGCGGCGCGGTCTACGGCCTGCGGACCGGACCCGGAAGGCGCCCCGCCCGATTTTGCCGCAATCATGACCCGCATGCGCCGGCTGCGGGCCGAGATCAGCCGCCACGACTCGGCCCGCCGCTTCCGCGACCAGCTGGGCGTGGACGTGTTCCTCGGCGAGGGCCGCTTCACCGGTGCGGACGGCGTCGAGGTGGCTGGCCGGCAACTCACCTTTCACCGCGCGGCCCTGTGCACCGGCGCCCGGGCCGCGCTGCCGGACATCCCCGGCCTGAGCGCGGCCGAGCCGCTGACCAATGAGACCCTGTTCACCCTCACCGCCCTGCCCCGCCGGCTGGCCGTGCTCGGCGGCGGCCCGGTGGGCTGCGAGATGGCCCAGGCCTTTGCCCGCTTCGGCAGCCGGGTGACCCTGGTCCAGCACGGGCCGCAGCTGCTGGCCCGCGAGGACAGCGAGGTGGCCGCCCTGCTCGCCACGGTGTTTGCCCGCGAGGGGATCGAGGTGCGACTGGGGAGCCGGGTCACGGGTGTGCGCATCGAGGGCGGGGAGCGGGTGCTCGACCTGGACGGTGCAGGCGGCCCGGACCAGCTGCGCGTGGACGCCATCCTGGTCGCGGCCGGTCGCGCGCCCGAACGTCGAGGGGCTCGGCCTGGACACGGCCGGTATCGAGTTCGACCGCCACGGCGTCCGCGTCGACGACCGGCTGCAGGACCACCAACCCGCGCGTTTTCGCGGCCGGCGACATCTGCTCGCCCTTCAAGTTCACCCACGCGGCCGACGCCCAGGCCCGCATCCTGCTCGCCAACGCCCTGTTCCCGGGACGGCAGAAAGCCTCCCGGCTGGTGGTCCCCTGGTGCACCTTCACCGACCCGGAGGTCGCCCATGTGGGCCTCACCGCGGCCCAGGCCGAGGCCCAGGGCATCAAAGCAACCACCCTGACCGTAGCGCTCACCGAAGTGGACCGCTGTGTACTCGACGGCGAGAGCGAGGGCTTTGCCCGGGTGCACCTGCGCCGCGGCACGGACACCATCCTCGGGGCCACCATTGTCGGTCGCCACGCCGGCGAGATGATCGCCGAACTGGCCCTGGCCATGACCGCGGGCCTCGGCCTGGGCGTGATCGGCCGCACCATCCACCCCTACCCGACCCGAACCGAGGCGGTGCGCAAACTGGCCGACGCCTGGAGCCGCACCCGCCTGACCCCGACCCTGCGCCGGCTGTTCGCCGGTTGGCTCGCCTGGCGGAGGTGGTAGACATGAACCTGCTCGCCTTGCATCCCGAAACCTTCCGGTTGGTGGCTTTCCTTGGCCTGCTCGGCCTGTTCGCCCTGCTCGAGCACCGCTGGCCGCGGCGGCCGCTCACCGTGGCCAAGGGCCGCCGCTGGCTGGTCAACCTGCTCATCGTCGCCGCGGACAGCCTGGCCGTGCGCTTGGCGGTGCCGGTGGTGCCGTTCGCCATGGCCGCCCTGGCCGCAGAGCGCGGCTGGGGGCTGTTCAACCTGGTGGACGCGGGCACCACGGTCCCGCTGGTGGTGAGCGTGCTCGTGCTCGACCTGGTCATCTACTTTCAGCACCGGCTCTTTCACCGCCGGGTCCTCTTCTGGCGGCTGCACCGCATGCACCACACCGATCTCGACCTGGACGTGTCCACCGGCACCCGCTTCCACCCGATCGAGATCCTCCTCTCCACCGCCATCAAGCTGGTCGCGGTCACCCTCATCGGCGCCCCGCCGCTGGCCGTGCTCGTGTTCGAGATCCTGCTCAACGGCACCTCCCTGTTCAACCACGCCAACCTGCGCCTGCCGGCCGCTGTGGACCGCTGGCTGCGGCTCGTGGTGGTCACCCCGGACATGCACCGGGTACACCATTCGATCATCGTCGGCGAGACGAACAGCAACTTCGGCTTCAGCCTGCCCTGGTGGGATTGGCTGTTCGGCTCCTACCGGGCCCAGCCGAAGGACGGCCACCTGGGCATGACCATCGGCCTGCGCGAGTGGCGCGACCCGGCGGAGCTGGGGCTCTGGTCCCTGCTCAGGATTCCCTTTGTGAACCGGAAACCCGGGCGGACGCCATGAACCGGGGCCGACTGGCACTCGTGGCCGCCGGCGCGCTGGCCGTCACCCTCTTTTTCGTGTTCGACCTGGACCGGTTCCTCACCCTGGCTGCCCTGAAGGCCCACCACCAGGCCCTGGTCACCCTGGCCCGGGAGCATGCCCTGCTCACCGTGGCCGGCTTCATGGCCGTGTACATCGTCCAGACCGCGCTCAGCCTGCCCGGCGCGGCGGTGCTGTCGCTGGCCGCGGGCGCCCTGTTCGGCACCCTCCGCGGCACCCTCTACGCCAACATCGCGGCCACCATCGGCGCCACCCTGGCCTTTCTCGTCAGCCGTTACCTGCTGCGCGAGGCGGTCCTGCGGCGCTTCGGCAGCAGACTCGAACCCATCAACCGCGAACTGGAGCAGCGCGGCTTCAACTACCTCCTCTTCCTCCGCCTGGTGCCGGTGTTCCCCTTTTTCCTCATCAACCTGGCCGCCGGCCTGACCCGGCTGCCCACCCGCACCTTTGTGCTGGCCACCATGCTGGGCATTGTCCCCGGAGGCTTTGTCTACGTCCATGCCGGCGCCAGCCTGGCCACGGTGCAAACGCTTGCCGACGTGGCCTCGCCGCGGGTGCTGGGCGCCTTTGCCCTGCTCGGCCTGTTCGCCCTGGTGCCCGCCCTGTACGGCTGGTACCGGAACCGGCAGACCGGCGTTGACCCCGGTCCGGGCGCACCCTGAACCCCCATCCCCACAAGGAGCAGTCCCATGAGCTGGCGCCTTTCACCGCCGATCGAAACCATTCTGAGCAAGGGTCGCGACGGCGTCCCCCTGGAACGGGACGAGGCCCTGCAACTCGTGCATCTCGACCTGGAGAGCCGGGAGACCTACGCCCTGATGGAGGCGGCCAACCACCTGTCCCGGGCCACCTTCTACGACAAGGGCGAGATGCACTTCCACATCGGCCTGAACGTCGAGCCCTGCCCCATGGACTGCGCCTTTTGCTCGCTCACCCGCCGGGCCGGCCTGTTCACCGAGGCCATCGAATTCCCGGAGGCGGATATCCTCGCCTGGGCCCGCCAGGGCGCAGCCCAGGGCGCGGACGCGCTCAACCTGATGACCACCGGCACTTACCCCTTCGCCCGCCTGCTCGAGGTGGGCCGCTGGCTGCGCCGGGAGGTGGAGGTGCCGCTGGTGGCCAACACCCGCGACCTCAACCATGCCGAGGCGGAGCAGCTGCTCGATGCCGGCTTTATCGGCTGCTACCACGCCGTGCGCCTGGGCGAGGGCACGGACACCCCCTTCCGGCCCGAGCGGCGCATTCAGACCATCCGCGTGCTGCGCGAGGTGGGCCTGCAGTGGATGAACTGCGTCGAACCGGTGGGACCGGAACACACAGCCGAAGAGATGGTCGACCTGATGCTGCTCGCCCGGCGGGAGGGGGCCACCTACAGCGGAGTCATGCGGCGGATCAATTTCCCGGGCTCGCCCAAGGAACCCCAGGGCATGATCAGCGAGCGGCGCATGGCCCAGCTGGTGGCGGTCAGCCGACTGGTCATGGGCGACACGGTCCGGGCCCACTGCACCCACGAGCCGCACAGCCTGAGCCTCGTGGCCGGGGCCAACCTGTTCTTCCCCGAGGTGGGCTCGAGCCCGCGCGACCTGGAGGCGGACACCGGCCAGGGGAGGGGCCAGTCCCTGCACCGCTGCGCCGCCCTGTTCCGGGAAATGGGCTGGAACCCGGACCTGGATTCCAACTGCTTCTGAGCGCCCCGCCAGCACAGGACCGATCCCATGCGCCCCCTGCCCGTTCTGCTCTTCCTGCTCGCCCTGCTCCCGGGCCTGGCCGCGGCCGAAACCCTGCGCGTCGGCACCTGGAAGACCGCCCAGACCATCCAGCCTTTTTTCTACCACGAGTTCCTGCCCGCCCCCCTGAACGCCGAGGTGTTCGCCTTCACCAACCCGGTGGACCAGAAGACCGCCCTGCTCGCCGGCAGCCTGGACCTGGCCGGCACCACCCTGGCCCACGCCATCCACAGCGCGGTGCTCGGCCAGCCGGTGGTGCTGGTGGCGGCCCTGTGCCACAAGTCCTCGGCCCTGGTGGTGGGCCGCGACAGCCCGATCCGGGCGATCACCGACCTGCGCGGCCGCAGGGTGGGCTACGCCCCCGGGACCATGCACGAGATCCTGTTGCGCGAGACCCTGCTGCGGGCCGGCCTGGACGCGGAGCGCGATCTGACCCTGGTGCGGGTGGATTTCTTCGACATGGGCACGGCCCTGGCGCGGGGCTCCATCGACGGTTTCCTCTCGGGCGAACCCCTGCCCTCGCTGGCCGTGGCCCGGGGCTACGGCCGCATCCTCGCCTATCCGTACTTCGACGAGAGCGTGGGCACGATCAACGCCGGCCTGCTCGTCACCCGGGCGACCATCGCCAACCATCCGGACAGGGTGCAGGCCTTGGTCACGGCCCATGCCCGAGCCACCGAAACCCTCATCCGCGACCGCGACCGCTGGCTCGGTCGGGCCGCGGACTTCGGCACCCCGCGGCCGGTGCTCGAACAGGCCGTGGCCAACATGGAACTGACCTGGCGCATGGACGACACCTTTGTCCGCCAGCTGAAAGCCCTGGGCGAACGAATGCAGCGCCTGGGCCTGATCGACCGCCAGCCCGACTACGACCAGCTGGTGGACCGCCGCTTTGTCGACCATGCGAACGAACAGCTCCGCTGACCGCCCGACCGGGCGGCGGACACGGAGGCGGCCCGCATGAACGGCCGCGCCCTCCTGCCAATGCTGCTGCCGATCGCTGTTCTGGCCGCCTGGACCGCGCTGAGCAGCTCGGGCCTGGCGCCCGCCTACCTGCTGCCCGGACCGGGGGCGGTGTTCGAGGCAGGGGTGCGCTATGTCTTCGGCGCACCGGGCCAGGGGTCCTACGCGGGCCGTTTCGGCACCGATCTCCTGGCCTCGCTCGGCCGGGTGCTGGCCGGTTTCGGCCTGGCCGCGTTCCTCGGCATACCGCTTGGGCTCTGTTCCGGCCGGGTGGTCACGGTCAACCGACTGTTTGCCTCGACCATCGGCGGCCTGCGCGCCGTGCCCGGTATCTGCTGGCTGCCGCTGGCGCTCATCTGGTTCGGCATCGGCTTCCGCACCACCGTCTTCCTGGTGGCGCTGGCCGCCTTTTTCCCCATCTACCAGAACGCCCTCACCGGGGCCCGGTCCGTGGCCCCGATCTACTACCAGGCCGGGGCCATGCTCGGCGTCTCCAGGCTGCGCGGGGTGTTCGCCATCCTCCTGCCGCTCGCCATGCCCAACCTGCTCACCGGCCTGCGCCTGGGCATGGGCATCTCCTGGGCCTACCTGGTGCTGGGCGAGCTGACCGGCGTGCCCGACGGCCTCGGCGCGGTGATCATGGACGCGCGCATGCTCGGCCAGACCGACATGATCCTGGTGGGCATCCTCCTCATCGCGCTCGTCGGTCGGCTCTGCGACCGGCTGCTCGTCGGGTTGCTTCGGCTCTGTTCCAGGAGCGCGCGGAGACTCGGATGAACGGCGGAGGGCAGGCGGCCAAGCCGCTGCTCGAACTGGTCGGCCTGGGCCATCGGTTCGGCCGCAGCGAGGACGATCCGCCGGTGCTGGACGGCCTGTCCCTGCACGTGGACCACGGCGAGATCGTCTGCCTGATCGGCCGCAGCGGCAGCGGCAAGTCGACTGTCCTGAACATCGTCGCCGGCTTTCTCGCTCCCGAACGCGGCCGTTGCCTGCTCGCCGGCGCGCCGGTCACCGGCCCGGGACCGGACCGCTGCGTCGTCTTCCAGGAGGACGCGCTCTTCCCCTGGCTGACCGTGCGCGAGAACATCGGCTTCGGCCTGCGCGGCCCTGCCTGGCCGCGGGCAATGATCGAGCGCGAGGTGGACCGGTTCCTCGCCCTGGTCGGGCTCGAGGCGTACGGCGACTACCTGCCGCGGGCCTTGTCCGGCGGCATGAAGCAGCGGGTGGCGCTGGCCCGGGTGCTTGTGCGCGCGCCGCGCATCCTGCTCATGGACGAGCCCTTTGGCGCGCTCGACCCGCACACCCGCGAGGAGATGCAGGAACTGCTCGTCCGCCTGGCCGGCCAGCACGGCCAGACGGTCCTGTTCGTCACCCACGATGTTGCCGAGGCGGTCAGCCTGGCCGACCGGGTGCTGATGCTGGACGGTCAAAGCGGCCGCATCGGCCGGGAACTGGCCATGGACCTGGCCCGGCCGCGCGACCGCACCAACCCAGAATTTCACCGGAGCTGCGCCCTGCTGCAGCGCTGGCTGCGGCCATGACGCCGGCGAACGGTTCGGTAGACCCGATCGAGCTGTCGGTGATTGTCCCGGCCCTGGACGAGGCCGAGGTGCTGCCCGATCTGCTCGCGGACCTGCACGGTCAGCAGGGGGTGCGGCTGGAGGTGCTCGTTGCCGATGGCGGCTCCTTTGATGCCACTGCCACGCTCGCCGCCGCGGCCGGGGCCCGGGTGATCGCTGCCCCGCGCGGCCGGGGCGCACAGATGAACGCGGCCGCCCGCCTGGCCCGCGGTCCCATGCTGCTCTTCCTCCACGCCGACTCGCGCCTGCCTGACCCGCACCTGCTCGCGGGCGCCCTGCACGCCCTGGAAACAGCCGGCCGCGAGGGGACGCCAGTGGCCGGCCATTTCCCGCTCTGTTTCGACCGCCGGTCCGACCGCCATTGCCTCGGCTACCGCTACCTGGAGGAGAAAAGCACGCTGAACCGGGAGCAGACCATCAACGGCGACCAGGGGCTGCTGCTCGCCGCCCCGTTCTTCATCCGGCTGGGCGGCTTTGACGAACGGTTGCCCTTTCTCGAGGACCAGCGCATCGCCGCCCGCATCCGTGCCTGCGGCCGCTGGCTGACCCTGCCGGGCCGGCTGCACACCTCGGCCCGCCGCTTCGAGAGCGAGGGCTTCCATCGCCGTTACCTGCTCATGGGCCTGATCATGGCCATGCACAGCCTGGGCCGGGAGGAGTTTTTCGCGCGCTCGCCGCAGGTCTACCGGGTGCAGCGAGAGACCGGCCGCCTGCTGCTGAGCCCGTATTTCCGCCTGCTCCGCTCCCTGGCCCGCCACCACTGGGGCCTGCGCGGAACTGGGGCGACCGTGCTGCGCCTGGGTGGCTACCTGCGCGCCAACCTCTGGCAGCTGTTCTTCTTTGTCGACGTGCTCCTGCGCCCCCTGCTCGGGCCGGGCCGCTCCCCCCTGCTCGGCCTGCACGACCGGCTGCGCGCCCGTTTGCCGGCCCGCGGACGGGCGGTGTGGCTGCCGCTCGACGCGCTCCTTGGCCTGGGTTGCGCGCTCTTTCTCTTGGGCGTGCTCGCCCCCTGGTTCCGCCTCGTGGACGGCCGGACGGACGGAGACCAACCGTGAACCCGACCGCAGTGGCCCTGTTCGTGCGCCCGCCGGTCCCGGGCCGGGTCAAGACCCGGCTGGCCGCCACCATCGGCGACCGGTTCTCCTGCACCCTGTACCGGGCCATGGTGCTGGACGTGCTGCGGGCGGTGCAGGCGAGCGGTCTGGAAATCCGCCTCTTTCATGACGGCAGCGATTCGCAGCAATTGCCCCCCGCCTGGCGCTGTGGCGCGGCCGCGGTCCGTCCCCAGGTCGACGGCGACCTGGGGGCGCGGATGGCCGCGGCCTTTGTGGACTGCTTTGCCGCCGGTTGTGACCGGGTGCTGCTTGCGGGCAGCGACCTGCCCGGGCTCGACAGCACCACCTTGCTGGCCGCGGCCGAAAGTCTGGAGCAGTGCGGGGCCGTGCTCCTGCCCACCCGGGACGGCGGCTACGGCCTGTTCGGCCTGCGCGCCGCTGCCTTTTCCCCCGATTTTTTCACGGACATCGCCTGGAGCACGGACCGGGTGCTGACCGCCACCCTGCTGCGGCTGCAGCGGGCCGGGATCAGGGTCCAGCTGCTGCCGGTGCAGGGCGATATCGACACCATCAACGACCTGCGCTCCTACTGCCGGCAACCGGCCGCGCACGCCAGGCACACCAACGCGGTCCTCCGCGTCCTATGCCGACCAGGGCCCGGCAGCTAGTTCACAAAAAGCTGAAACGGCCGGGTGCGGCCGGAAAGATGACAAAGAGGAAGGGAAGGCGAGGGAATCAGGAACGGGGCAAACAGTCCCGGAAGCAGTACGGATCGAGCGCGGTGAACACGTCAAGGCCGAACCCGTGGGTGACCGCGGCGCAGCCGCGGCACACCGGCCGCAGGTCGCAGTCACGGCAGGCCGCGCTGCCCGCGCGGTAGCGCCGGGCCGGCTCGCCGTCATAGATGTCGAGGAGTGACTGGGTACGCAGGTCGCCGATGGGCGAGGGGAATTTGCGGCAGGCGTGCACCTCGCCATCGGGCAGGACCGCGACGAAGTTGAAGGCCGCGCCGCAGCCGAAACCGGTGCAGCCGCCGGTGAGCGGCCGGCCGCGCTCGGTGAGCAGCAGGTTGAAGAAGTTGTCCTTCAGGCCGAGCGCGGGGTTGCCATCGGCCGCGTCGAGATAGGCGGCAAGCAACGAGGCAAACCGCTCCGGCTCCACCGAGGCGAGCGCGGCCCCCTCGCCGACCATGGCCAGCCGGTTGAAGGTGAACAGGTCCACCCGGCCGCGCAGCACGTTCGGCCAGGTCCAGCACCTGGTCGCAGTTTTCGCGGGTGAGGGTGAGCATGACCATGCGGTAGATGCCGAAATCGCGCAGCAGGTCGAGAAAGCCCAGGGTGCGGTCGAAATGGCCCTCGCCGCGGATGTAGTCGTTGTGTGGGCGCAGCCCCTCCAGGCTCACCTGGTAGAAGGCGGGCCGGGCGATGGCCAGCAGCCGCTCGATGTGGCGCGCCGGCATGGGGTTGCCGAGCAGGGCGACCAGGAAGCCGCGGTCCGTGGCCTCCCGGTAGAGTTCGTAAAACTGCGGGTGGAGCATGGGGTTGCCGCCGCTGAAGCTCACCTGGGCATGGACGTGGTGCACCCGGCTGAACTCGTAGAGCTGGTCGAGCACATGCACGGCCTGGGCAAAGTCCATGCTGGCGCGGCTGCTGCGGTCGTAGCAGTGGCGGCAGTGCAGATCGCAGGCCTGGGTCAGGTGCCACTGCAGGGTGAAGGTGGCCACCCGCCCCTGGTCCGGGTCGGTCCGCTCACCTTGAAAAAAACTCGCTTCCCGCACCAGGGTGGAACGGGGCGCCAGCAGCAGCCCCCGGGTGGCGGCGGCGATGAGGATATCGTTGATGCGGCCGACCGTGACCCCGGCCTCGCGGGCCGCGTCCCGGCTGTCGATCCGCTCCTCGACCATTTTCAGGGCGAGCAGGTCGTGACCGCTCGGGGTGCGGCAGACCACCGCCGCCGACGCTGTCGGCCGGTAGAGGAGCACCAGCTGCCTCGCCCGGTTGCGGGGTCAGGGAGCGGTCGCCGAGGAATTCGGGCAGCCCGGTCCAGTTGGTCTCGAGCAGGCGCACACTCGGGTTGACGGTGTACTCGCGGACCGCGGCCGGGATGTCGACCGGCTCCGCGGCCAGCCGGTGGCAGGCCAACTCCAGCGAGGCGAGTTCAGGCAGAAACGTGAAATCCCGACAGCAGGCTGGATGTCGGGTGAGCCAGGCGGGAAAATCGTCCGGTGACAGGGTAACGGGAAGGTATTCGGCCAGCCCGTGGCTGACGGGAAAGATGGTGGCCAGGGATTCGTTCACGACCAGGTACCGTCCGGAAAAAAAAGAAACGCAGGGAGACCGGAACCGGCCTCCCTGCGCGATGGGGTCGGGCGCACGGCCCGACTGCGGGTCAACCGCCTCAGCCGCTCTTGGCCGGTTTCTTGGCCGGCTCAGGATCGGGCTTGGGCTCATCCTTGCATTTGCCGGTGGCTGGATCCTTTTCCTTGCATTCCTCGGTGCTCACGGCACCGCCTGTGCTGCCGCCTCAGCCGCTGCCCGCGGCAGGCTTCTGCACCTCGCTGGCGCTCCCGGCGCCAGGTGTGGTCCCGCCTCAGCCGCTGCCCGCGGCGTGCGCACCGGGCACGCTGACGCCGCCGGCGCTGATCAGGCCGGCAACGCCGAGTCCGGCGAGCAGTTTCTTCAGATCCGTGCTGTTCATGCTCCCCTCCTTGTCAGGATGATGGATGCCCAGGGCGGAGGATGCGCGTGGCCATCGCCTGCCGCCCGCTACAGCTACAGTGTATACAGACCGCCCCGGTGTGTGTCAACCGAGAGTATTTTCGTCATAATTTTTCTCTGACGCAACGGTGCGGCAGCACATTGACCTGGCTGCCGACCCCGGCCAGGACCTCAATGATGCCCTGGCCGGGATCGAGATGGCCGGGAATCGCTCTCCGGCGGAATACGCCAGGCGGGCCGGGCACGAAGGGCCATCTCCCGACGCTCCGGGCCCGTGCATGACCAGGACCAATTTGTCTTTCATTCCGTTATGATGGCTGAAAAATGCACCACCCGGGGCCATCTTGACTCGCCTCCTTCAGTGTGGTAGACAAAACACAGTCTTCTGTTCTCCGACCGCAAGCAGAACGGCCGAATTGCTCGGTGCCTGCTGCACGGGTCCGGAGAACCTAAACCACGTGCAAGAGGAGGTCAGCATGCTTCCCGAACCTTTAGAAAATGCAACTGTAGGCGAAATTGTGGCAGCCGATTACAGGACTGCCCGGGTCTTTGAAGCCAGGGGTATCGATTTCTGCTGCGGGGGGAAAATTCCGCTGGCAACGGTCTGCGCCCGGCATGGGCTCAACATGGAGCAGATTCTTCATGAACTGGAAGCGGTACAAAGGGAACCCGGTGCGAGCAAGGAGCAGTACGGGTCGTGGTCACTCTCGTCGCTCGCCGACTACATTGTCCGAACGCACCATGGGTATCTCACCAAAAATGACGAGCCAATCGCTGCCTCTGCCCGGAAAATTGCCACCGTGCACGGCGTCAACCATCCTGAAGTGATCGAGATAGCCGCGCTCTTTGCAAAAATTGCGACCGACATGACGGCCCATCTCAAGGAGGAAGAGGAAGTTTTCTTTCCGGCCATCAAGCGGGCGGAAACAGCGAGAACCTCCGGCCGACAGCCGGAAGCAAAGGATCAGGAGACGATTCGGGCATCCCTGGCGAAACTGTATCGTGAACATGAGGAGATCGGCGAGGCGGTCCATGCCATCCGTCATCTCGCCAGGGACTATGCCATTCCCGGCGATGCCTGTACCACCTTTGTGGTCACCTACCAAAAGCTCAAGGAGTTTGAAGACGACCTGCACAAGCATGTGCACCTTGAGAACAACATCCTCTTTCCCAAGGCTGCGGATCTCTAACGCGCACGACTTCCCCGGAGGAACGAATGGACAGACTGCTGCAGCAACTCCTTGCAAATGCCCCGGATGCGATTCTTGTCGCCGATCGGCAGGGGCTGATTCGCTATTGGAATGGCGGGGCACAACGAATGTTCGGTCACACCGCTGACGAAGCCGTGGGCCAATCCCTTGATCTCATTATTCCGGAGAAACTGCGGCCCCGCCATTGGCAGGGATATTTCCGGGTCATGGCTTCAGGGCAGACCAAATACACCGCTGATCTGCTCACCTCGCCGGGGGTGCGCAAGGATGGCGCACGTGTTTCCCTGGAGTTCAGCATTGTCCTGCTGCGTACGGATGACGGTGCAATCGATGGGTGCGCGGCCATCATGCGGGACGTGACCACCCGCTGGCAAAGGGAGAAGGCGTTGCAAGAGCGGTTGGCTGCCTGCGAAAACAGCGAACCATCCGCGTCCACCTGAACGCCGCCCGAGCACGTTCCTGTCCCCATGCGCACCCGTCGCCAGGAACTGGGCACTGCTCCGACAGGCGACGATGCGCCGGCCAGGAAAGGGGCTCCCGGACAGCCCTGATCACCTGTTACAACGCTGCTCCCTGCGCGGAGAGCTGCAGGAATTTTTCCGGTATGCGGGTCTCGAAGCGACAGGGCAGACCGGTGCGTGGATGGGTGAAGGCGAGGACCTGGGCGTGCAGGGCGATACGGCGGATGGGGTTGCCGCTCGAACCGTATTTTTTATCCCCCACGATCGGATGCCCGAGATCCTGCATATGCACCCGGATCTGGTGTTTCCGGCCTGTCTCGAGATTGATCAGCAGCAGGCTGAACCGGTCGTTCCCGCCTATTTTCCGGTAGTTGGTGATGGCCTTTTTGCCCCCCTGGGCATTGGCCGTGGAGTACACCCGAAACGCGCTGGTCTCCGCCAGGTACGAGACGATCGTGCCCTCCGCCGGTTCCACCACCCCTTCCACCACCCCGACGTAGGTCCGCTGGCTGACCGTGGTCTCCCAGTTTTCCTGGATCTGCAGCTTGACCGTGCTGTTTTTGGCGAACAGGAGCAGGCCGGAGGTCTCCCGGTCGAGCCGGTGGACGACAAAGATCTTGTTGTCCGGGTCCTCGAGTTTGACGTGATCACTGAGCTGCGAATACGCGGTTCTGCGCTTTTCCAGGTCCGTGGCGACCGTCAGCAGACCCGAGGGCTTGTCGATGACGATCAGGTCCGCATCTTCAAAGACAATGTTCAGCCTTGACCGGGTCAACGGTTTCCGGGTGGATTCCCGGTCCCACTGGACCGTGACCAGCGAACCCGGGACGAGCGGGTGGTCGAACTGGCTGACCGGCTGGCCGTCGACGAACACCTGCCGGCTGCGCAGCACCGCCTTGAGGGTGCTGCGCCCCTTGGCCGGCAGTCGGGCCAGCAGGAAGGCGAGCAGGGTCTCCTCCCGCTCCACCGTGAAGGTGTCCTTCTTTGTTTTTTTCTGTGCTGCGGCCGCGACCGGTGGTCTGCCTTTCTTCATGGTGCCCCGTGTGGTGATGCTGCATTTCAGGTGTTCGGCAGCGAAGGCCGCCCGGTCCCCGGTGCCCGCGGGGACGGATCCCCGTTCCCCTGCCCCGCTGTTCGTTGTCCCTAGCTCAGAACTTCCACCGGGGCAATCTGTTCCAGATAATACTCATAGTTGCCCTCGAAGATGCGCATCTGGCCGTGGTCGATCTCGAACACCCGGTTGACCAGGCTGCGGAGGAAATAGCGGTCGTGGCTGACCATGATCAGGGTGCCGGTGAACTGCTGCAGGGCGTCGAGCAGCACCTCGCGCGACTGGATGTCCAGGTGGTTGGTGGGTTCGTCGAGGATGAGGAAATTGAGCGGCCGGGCCAGCAGCATGGCCAGCACCACCCGGCTTTTTTCGCCGCCGCTGAGGATTTTCACCTTCTTGTCGACATCGTCGCCCTGGAAGAGGAAGGCGGCGCAGAGGTTGCGGACCACGCCGACATTGGCCTGGGGCATGGCCGCCTGCACGGTTTCGAACACCGTCATCTCGCCGTCGAGCAGGTCCATGGAATGCTGGCTGAAATAGCCGACCTGGACGTTGGCGCCGATGGTCACCGTGCCGGTGGTCGGCTCGGTCTGCCCGGCCAGCACCTTGAGCAGGGTGGACTTGCCGGCCCCGTTGAGGCCGGTGAGGGCGATTTTTTCCTGCCGCCGGATCATGCCGGACAGCCCGCTGAAGACCTGGCGGGTGCTGTGCCGTCGGGTTGCAGCCAGACCTTGCCGAGGTCGTCCAGGCGGCAACACGTCGTCACCGCTGCGGGGCGGCTCGGCAAACTCGAACCGCATCACCCGCTGCTCCGGCGGCAGCTCGATCCGCTCGATCTTCTCCAGCTTCTTGATGCGCGACTGCACCTGGGCGGCATGGGAGACCCGGGCCGCGAAGCGGGCGATGAAGTCCTCTTCCTTGGCCAGCATCTCCTGCTGGCGCCGGTAGCTGGCCAGCAGCTGTTCCCGCCGGATCTCCCGCTCGCGCAGGTAAAAATCGTAGTTGCCGCTGTAGGTGGTCACGTTCTGGTTGGCCACCTCGACAATCCGCCCGACCATGCGGTTCATGAACTCGCGGTCATGGCAGGTCATGAGCAGCGCGCCCTTGAACTCGCTCGCCAGCCACTCCTCCAGCCAGACGATGGATTCCACGTCCAGATGGTTGGTCGGCTCGTCCAGCAGCAGCACGTCGGGGTTGACGGTGAGGATGCCGGCCAGGGCGATGCGCATCTTCCAGCCGCCGCTGAAGGACTCCACCGGGCAATGCTAGCGGTCGCTGCCGATGCCGAGACCCGGTCAGCACCGCCTGGGCCCGGTTCTCCAGGTCGTAGCCGCCCCGGTGCTCGAACTCCTCGGTGGCGTTGCCGTAGCGCTCGAGCAGGGCCGCCAGTGTCGTCGTCCGTCCATGGGCGTGGCCATGGCTGCTTCCATCTCCCGGATCTGCTCGCCCAGGGCGGTGACCTCGCCGGCGGCGGCCATGACCTCGGCAAGGGCCGATGCGGCCGGACATCTCGCCCACCTCCTGGGAAAAATAGCCGATCACCGTGCGTTTGGCGCAGGAGATCTCGCCCTTGTCCGGCTCCTCCTGCCCGGTGATCAGGCGGAAAATGGTTGTCTTGCCGGCGCCGTTGGGACCGACCAGGCCGGTGCGGGTGGCAGGGAGAATCTGCATGGAGGCGTTGTGGAACAACACCCGGGAGCCGTGCTGCTTGCTGATGTTGGTCAGATGGATCATGGCAACTCACAGGAAAAGAGACGAATGGAACCGGGGCGCGACCTGGGGCGCTGCAGAAAAGGCCGCAACAGAGCTGGGAAAGGCGGTGTGCACACACCCCGCAGCGGAAGATCACACCCTTGTCGGGATTTTTGTGGGGAACAGGCGGGCGGTTGATGGGTGAAGAGCCACAGGCGGCCAGCAGGATTTCAGTGCAGCAAGGAGCACTGGAACGAAAAAGGCGGTTCAAGCTGGGTGCCTGAACCGCCTTGATTTTTCGTGGGGTGAGCGATGGGACTTGAACCCACGACCTCCGAGGCCACAACCCGGTGCTGCCACCAGCTGAGCTACGCTCACCACGCAAACGAGGGCTTTTATACCCGTCCCCCGCCTTTTCCGCAAGGGGAAAGTCAGGCGGACAACTCCCGCTGGCAGTGCTTGCAGACCGTGGCCCGCGCCTTGATCAACTCGGCGCAGTGCGGACATTCTTTGAGGAAATGGGCCTTGAGCACCGCGGCGATGGCCAGGTTGACCTCCTGCTCCAGGTGCGGGTCCTTGAAGGTGTGGCTGCGCAGCGGCTCGACGCAGGCCAGATCGTTGAGCGGCACGAGCAGCGCCGCCGCCCGTTTGCGGTCGTCGATGCGCACCGAGTCGTCGAGCAGCAGGGTCAGCACCGGTTCCAGCCGCTTTTCAGCAACGCAGGTACCCAGGGCGGCCAAGGCCTCCTGCTGGCGCTGATAGCGGGCGTTCTGCATTTTCAGCGCCTCCACATCGACGATGCTGCCGGTGAAAGCACCCTTGCCGACCACCATCATATTGTAGTTTTCCTTGGAGTTCGGCAGTTCCATGTACCGGTAGGAGCCGACATGGCCGTACTCGTTGGCGATGTAGTCCCAGCCCTTGACAAACAGCGGGCAGGTATCGTTGAGACAGATGAACAGGTATTCCGACCCCCAGCCGAGGCCATCGCCAACGTGCGACGAAGGGGCGTGACAGAGGGAGAGTTCCCCGCTGCAGTGCGGGCAGCTGTGTTTTTCTTCGAGGTACTGCAGGACGGTTGACAGCATGGTGTACTCGCTTCCTTACGGTTGAGTTTGCACTGCCGACTGCGGCAGGGGACAGGGCGGACCGCCGACCGGCGGTGCGGAGAGGCTGATTCAGCCGGGGCCGCTGCCGACACCGGGGCGAAGCAGCAGCACGGCGCACCAGGCGGCGAACAGGAGGAGCAGCAACAGCTTTTTTCCGCGTTTGTTTTCCATGGGACGGAAGCTAACCACTCGGCTGCCGGTGGTCAAGCGGTGGTCGTTCAGATCATCCGGCCAAGCACCTCGTCCACGGCCTTGGCCTGCTCCATGCGGGCCTTGAGAAACGGTTCGGAGAGGTGTTCGGCGTTGCCGTCGATGAGGGTGGCCAACTCGGCGATGGCGGCGGCGTCCGCCATGCGCATGACCGTGTCCAGGTTGCGGGCGAAATCGAGCACGATCTTGCGGCTGTCGCCCGCGGTGGACATGATCTCCGCGTAGGTGCGCGGGTTCTGCGAGTGGACGCGCGACATGGCGAGGATCGGGTAGAGCGAGGTCAGGGTGCAGTGACTGGCGATGTCCTCGCTGGTGATGCGGTTTTCGTTGAGGGTCATGGCCAGGGCCACGGAGATGACCGTGGGCAGTTTCTGGCCGATTCCCATGAGCAGATCGTGCTTGGAGGCCGAGTCATGGCAGATGTCGGCGCCGTGCTTGTAGAGGAAGGCCTCGAATTCGCTGCAGAACATGCCGCTGCGCGAGGTGCGCACAACGATCGCGTTCTTGTCCTTCATGGTCGCGGCCTGCGGTCCCCAGAGGTTGTGCACGAGCATCACCTCCACCGCCTCGTTGGTGGCCGCGAGCGCGTTGGCGATGGTCTGCTCGGACTCGCCGGCGAGCAGGATCAGGGCCTTGCCCGGGGCGAGCAGCGGCCCGTAGCGGCGCACCGTCTCCGAGGTGACCGAGATGGGCACGCAGACCACCACCACGTCCACCCGGGGGATCATCTCCTCGGGCCGCAGGGCGGTGGTGCGGCCGGTGAGCTGCACCTCGTAGCCTTCACTCTCCAGCCGGCGCGCGAACCAGCGGCTCATGTCGCCGGTGCCGATGAAGCCGAAGGAGCGGATGTGCTTGGTGCGCATGTCCACCCGGGGAAAGCTGCCGAGCACGCGGATCACACCCTTCTGCTGGATCACCCGCGACTCGATCTGCTCGATGGCGCTGGCCAAGGCCGGGTTGCGGATGTGGCCCTCCGCCTCCAGGTAGATACGCAGTTTCTGGGTCTTGATGTCGTTTTCGGCGCGCATGTCGATGATGCTGATACCGCGCCGGGAAAACTCGCCGAGGATGTCGACAAGCAGACCGACCCGGTCATCCAGCGGGTCGGTGATCAGGGTGGTGGCATCGTAGCCGGTGGTCTCGGCAAGCGTGTGGCCGAGTACTGCGTAGCGGGTGCGGTTGTGCGGCGCCAGTTCACGCTCGATCACGCGCAAGCCCAGGGCGGCGAGCGCATCCGGGCTGTCGATCACCGCCCGGCCGACGGTGTCGCCGCCTTGCCGGATCCCGGCCACGGCCCGGGCCACGTCCTGGACGCTCATCTCGGTGATACCCGGTACCCGCTCCTCGATGAACTCCTCGCACTGGATGAACACCTCGCGCTGGCCGATGAGCAGCTGCAGGTCGCCGATGGTGGTGCCCTCGTCGAAAACTCCGAGGGAGAGGTTGCCCTGGAGGAGGATGTTGTCGATCCAGAAGCCGGTTCGGATCTGGTCGAACAAGCGGAAGGACTGTTTCTTTTCCCCCTCGCGGGTATTATAGACCGGCAGGATGGCATAGTCGGCCAGGTGGGCATCAAAGGCGGCGAGCAGGTCGCGGACGTGCGGGTAGGCGCGGATCGCCGCGCCCGGGTCGAACTGCGCGGCAGCCTGCCAGGACTGGGAGTGTTCCGGTCCCAGGATCGCTATGGTTGTCACTGCTGCCTCCTCCTGCGCAAGATTGATCCGGCCGCTGCCCCGCCCTTGTCGGCGAACCTTTCGCCCGGCGGCCGAAACCGCCGCACTGCAAGGTTTCCGGGCTGGCCGGTGGCGGCGATGATAATTTTTTTTTGCTGAAATGACAAACGCTAATGCACAGCCCTGACCACACTGCCGACGCCCGGGGTTCGGTGGCGGAATACGTTGCCGCACTCAAGGGATCGACCCGGTTCGGACCGCAGGTGGTCGCCCACCGGGTGCTCCCGGCCGCGGCCCCGGAGCCGGCGGCAGTCGACCTGCTCGCCCCGGAACTGCAGCAGCTGCTCGAGAACCTGGGCATCAGGCACCTGCACAGTCACCAGCGTGCGGCCATCGAGGCTATCCTCGCCGGGCGAAACACGGTGGTGGCCACGCCCACGGCCTCGGGCAAGAGCTTCATCTACACCCTGCCGATCCTGCAGACCTACCTGTGCGACCCGGACAGCCGCGCCCTGTGCCTGTTCCCGCTCAAGGCGCTCGCCCAGGACCAGCTGAAGACCATGGAGCAGCTGTGGCGCCTGCTGCCGGAGAGGGCACGGCGTCATCCAGTGCCGGCGGCCATCTACGACGGCGACACCACCGACTACCGGCGCAGGAAGATCCGCGAGCTGCCGCCGCCGGTGCTCATCACCAACCCGGATATGCTCCACCTCGGCCTGCTCCCCCACCACGCCAAATGGGGGCATTTTTTCGCGGGCCTGCGCCACGTGGTCGTCGACGAGGTGCACACCTACCGCGGCGTGTTCGGCAGCCACGTGGCCTGGGTGCTGCGGCGGCTCAAGCGCATCTGCGCCCTCTACGGCGCCGATCCGACCTTTGTCCTCGCCTCGGCCACCATCGGCAATCCGGGCGAACACGCCCGCCTGCTCATCGACGCGCCCACCGACGAAATCACCCGTTCCGGGGCCGGGCGGGCGGCGCGCCACGTGCTGCTCCTCAACCCGCTCGACTCGGCCGCCACCACCGCCACCCTGATGCTCGAAGCGGCGGTCAGCCGCGGTCTGCGGACCATCGTCTACTGCCAGTCGCGCAAGATGACCGAGTTGATCACCATCTGGACCGGGCAGCGGCTCAAGGAGCGGCAGCACCTGGTCGCCTCGTACCGTTCCGGTTTCCTGCCCGAGGAGCGGCGGCAGATCGAGGCGCGCCTGGCCGAGGGCAGCCTGCTGGGCGTTATCTCCACCTCGGCCCTGGAACTGGGCATCGACATCGGCCACCTGGACATCTGTCTGCTCGTCGGCTACCCGGGCTCGATGATGGCCACCTGGCAGCGGGCCGGCCGGGTGGGCCGACAGCAGCGGGAATCGCTGGTGGTGCTCATCGGCCACGAGGACGCCCTGGACCAGCACTTCATGCGCAACCCGGAGGACTTCTTCAACCGACCGGTGGAGCCGGTGACCATGAACCCGGACAACCCGAACATCGCCGGTGCCCAGCTGGTCTGCGCCGCAGCGGAACTGCCGCTGACCGCAGGCGAGCCGCTGCTGCAATCCCCCGAGGCAGAGGCGACTCTGCGTCACCTGACCGAAGAGCTGCAACTGCTGCAGTCGGCCGACGGCACCACCTGGTTTTCGCCGCAGCTTCTGCCGCAGCGGCACGTCAATCTGCGCGGCGGCGGGCCTTCCTTTGCCATTCTCGAACTGCCGAAACGGGTTCTGCTCGGCACCATGGACGGTGGCCGGGTGCTGCGCGACTGCCACCCGGGCGCCATCTATCTGCACATGGCGCGAACCTTCCATGTGGACAGCCTGGATCTCGAGGCCCGGGAAATCCTTGTCCGCCCGGTGCAGCCGCCCTACTTCACCCGCCCGCTGAGCGAGAAAACAACGGAAATTCTGCGGGAAAAAGCCCACGCCGATTATGGCTCGACCCGGGTGCGGTTCGGTACCCTGCGGGTCACGGAGCGGATCACCGGCTACCAGCGGGTGGCGACCGGCAGCCTGCGCGTGCTCGCCCGGGTTCCCCTTGACCTGCCGCCCCAGGTGTTCGAGACCGAGGGGTTCTGGGTGGAGGTGCCGGACAGCGTGCGCAAACAGGCCGAGGCGGCCCGGCTCCACTTCATGGGCGGCATCCACGCCATGGAGCATGCCCTGATCGGCCTCATGCCGCTTCTGGTGCTCTGTGACCGTGGCGATCTCGGCGGCATCTCCCACCCCTGGCACGACCAGGCGGGCGGTGCGGCGGTGTTCGTCTACGACGGCTACACCGGCGGCATGGGCCTCACCGCCCGCGCCTTCGCCCGTATCGGCGCCCTGCTCGATCAGACCCGGCAGGCCGTCGCTGCCTGTGGGTGCGAGTTGGGCTGTCCCTCCTGCGTCCACTCGCCCAAGTGCGGCTCCGGCAATCGGCCCATTGACAAAGAGGCCTGCCTGTTCGTCCTCGACCAGTTGGCGGCCGGGGGACGGGCGGCGGCACGGCCGCGGGTGGAGACGAGAGCGGCGGTTTTGCCTGCGACCGCCCTGCTCTCCCCTTCGACGGCGGAGGAACGGTCCCCCACAGGTGCAGACGGCCTGCCGGCACGGTACGGTGTGTTCGATGTGGAGACGCAGCGATCCGCCCAGGAGGTGGGCGGCTGGCATCGGGCGGAGTTGATGCGGGTGAGTGTGGCGGTGCTCTATGAGAGCGACGGAGAGCGATTCACCGCCTACACCGAGGAGGACATCCATCAGATGATCGAGCGACTGTTCGACCTGGATCTGGTGATCGGCTTCAACAACAAGCGGTTCGACAACCGGGTGCTGTCCCGGTATACCGGCCGGAACCTCGGCGACCTCCCCTCGTTCGACATCCTCGAGGCGATCACCGATCGGTTGGGCTATCGGCTGAGCCTGGACCGGCTGGCGGAGCAGACCCTGCGAGTGCAGAAAACAGGTGACGGTCTGCTGGCGCTGCGCTGGTTCCGGCAGGGCGAAATGGCCAGGCTGACCGCCTATTGTCAACAGGACGTGGCCATCACCCGTGACCTGTTCCTGTTCGGCCTCCGGCAGCGTTACCTGCTGTTCCGGAACAAGGCCGGGGCAGAGGTGCGGCTGCCGGTGGATTTCGCGACAGGAGTGACGACGCTCAAGCGACGGCGTGACGACCGGCTTACGGCCAGACCAGGTCCTTGTGCACCCAGCCGGTGAGGTCCGGATGGGAGACTTTCACCCAGTCGCCTTTCTGCTCGACCTTGACGAAAATCACATCCCGGACGCTCTTGCCCACCACCGCATCCTTGGTGGTAGGGCCACTGCGGACGTTGCCTTCCTTGGCCTTGACGATGACATGGGGCGTCTTGTTGACCACCGCGGCCTGGATGTAGCCCTTATCACCCTCGTAATCGCTGACCTTGTACCACTGCCCCTCCTTGCCCAGCACCTCCAACGGATAGCCGGCCGGCAGCTGATAGAGGACTTCGCTCGTGGTGTTGGGGCCGGAGCGGAGGTTGACACCGTCCTTGGCCACGCTCAGGTATTCGGCGGCGCAGGCAACGCCGGCGGCGCAGACCGGCGCGAGGACGCCGAGCGCGAGAATGTGCAGCATTTTTTTCATGGTCAGGCTCTCCTTGTGGTTTCGTTTACCGGTCATTGCTGCTTCACCGGGGAGGGACCGGTGAGCAGCATGAGAAATTCCTGGTTGCCCTTGGCGCCGCGGACGGGCGAGGCCGTCACACCCGCACAGGCAAGCTCGTGCGCGTCTCCGAACCCCCGCACCATGGCCAGGGCCTCGTCGTGCAGAGCCGCGTCACTGACAATCCCGCCGCGACCGATTTTCTCTCGCGGCAACTGGAACTGCGGTTTGACCAGGGCCAGGATGCGAACAGCGGAGCGGAACAGGGGGAGCAACGGTGGGAACAGCAGGGCGAGCGAGATGAAAGAGGCGTCGATAACGGCCAGGTCAATCGGTTCGGGGATGTGCGCCGCACACAGGTGGCGCGCGTTGGTTCGCTCAAGCACCACGACCCGCGGATCCTGTCGGAGTTTCCAGTCGAGCAGGCCGTAGCCAACGTCGACGCTGTAAACCCGCATCGCCCCGTGCTGGAGCAGGCAGTCGGTGAAACCGCCGGTGGAACAGCCAATATCGGCACAGACCCAGCCGTCCGGGTCCACCTGCAGGGCCAGCAGACCGGCCTCGAGTTTTTCGCCGCCGCGACTCACATAACGCCGTCCCGGCCTGAGCGAAATCGCCGAGCCGACCGCTACCAAGGCACCGGCCTTGTCGCAGGGTCGCCCGTCAACAACGACCCGGCCGGCGCCGATCAGCCGAACCGCCTGGTCGAGGGTTTCCGCCAGGCAGTGTTCGACGAGCAGACTGTCCAGTCTCTTTTTTCCCGGCCCGCCCAAGGAACCCGTTACAGTTTGCCCAGTCGCTCTTTGGCCTGGGCCGCCTCGGGGCTGCTGCCGTGGTCGCTGATCAGCTTTTTGTAGATGATCTTGGCGGTCTCGTGGTCGGTCAGCTTCTCGAAGGACATCCCCTGTTTGAGCAGGGCGTTGGCGGCCAGAGCGTCGGAATTGTGGTTGGAGATCACCTTCTGGTAATCCAGGATGGCCAGATCGTATTCGCCCTGATTGTAGAGACTCTCACCCATGTAGAACAGGGATTTGGCCGCCTGCGACCCGTTGGGGCTGGCGGTCAGGGACTGCTCGAACCCCTTGTAGGCCTCCTTGTAGTTCTTCCCCTTGTACTGGTTCATGGCCTGGCTGAAAGGATCGGAAGCGGCGGGAGCGCTGCTCGCTGTTTTCTCGGGTGCGGGCTTCGCCGGCGCCGGTGGAGCCGGAGCGGCGGCAGAAGTGGCCGCGGGAGCCTTGGTGGCAGGCGCGGGAGCAGCAGTTGTTGGCTCGCTCACCTTTCTGTCAACGGCAGGCGTCGGGGCAGCGGTGGCCACCCTGGTCTTCGTGGTACTGGGGCTGACCCTGACCGGCTTGGTCGCCGTGGCGCTGGTGGCGGCCGTGGCTGAAGCGGCCTTCTGTCGGGCCGCCTCGGCGCGGCGGGCCGCATCCTGGGCACGCTTCTCCGCTTCGTTGATTCTCGCCTGCTGGGCCTTGCTGAAGTTCTCCGTCACCTGGGTGATCTTTTCCTCGAGGATGGCGATCTTCTGGTTCATTTCCGCGATCTTGCCATCCTGCTCGGTACGCAGAGCGGCAACCGAGGTCTGCAGACCGGCAATGTTTTCCCTGGTTTCATCGCGGAACTGGTTGGTCTGGGCGGAAGTTTCCTCGATGGTCGAACGGATGCGCTGGGTCTCACCCTCGACCTGGTCGATTTTGCTGACCGAACTCGCCTGCCGCTTCTGCATCTGGTCGACCGCATTGTTCCGGACATCCTCGACCTTTTGATTGACCGCGCGCAGTTGGTACTGCAGGTCGCGCACATCGTCCTGCGAGGCACACTGCGTCAGCAGGAGCATTGAGCAGCCGGCAACTGCGATAGTTCTCATGGTTTTCATATCAGACCCCCGTCTTCTCGTAGACCCTGCAATGGGTTAAATAGTGTTCCGCGCAATGGTTCCGGGACAGGAAACTGTTCCGGAGCACGTTGGCCGGCAGTTGCCGGTCCTGGTCAGGGCAGCCGCTTGGACCACTGCGGGTAGGACTGGTTGCCCTTGAAATTGAACAAGGTGCGCACGTCCTTGCCGTTCTTGCTGACCACGCAAACCTTGGAACTGCCGCCGCCTTTTTGGGTCACCGCGATCAGCCTGCCGTCCGGCGCCCAGGTGGGCGACTCGTAATTGCCGCCGTTGGTCAATTGGCGCACGTTGCCGCCGTTGCGGTCCATGATGAACAACTGGTAGGTGCCCCCTGTCAGGCCTGTGAAGGCGATCTCGTCGCCCTTCGGCGACCAGGCCGGCTCGCTGTTTTCAGAATTCTTGAACGTCAGCCGCTGCGCCTGCCGACTGGCCAGGTTCATCACGTAGACATTGGGCTTGCCGCTCCGGTCGGAGACAAAGGCCATGGATTGCCCGTCCGGAGAAAAGGACGGGGAAACGTTGATGCCCGCGTGCGAGGTCAGCTGTTCGATGATATTGCCCTTGCGGTCGATGAGGTACAGGTCCGGGGTACCGCCTTTGCTCAAGGTCACCACCATGGTACGGCCGTCCGGCGAGAAGGCGGGCGCCAGGTTCAACCCCTTGCGGCGGGACAGGGCGCTGGTCGTCTTGTTCTGCCGCAGGTCGGTGATGTAGAGGTCCTGGTTGCCGCGGTGATAGGTGGAGTAGGCGAGGAAGTTGCCGTCCGGGGAAAAGCGCGGCGACACGCACAAGGCGTTGTGACGGGTTATCTGGCGCGGGTGCCGGCCGAGAATGTCGGTGACAAACACCTCCTTGCGACCGGTGCCGTCCGAGACCAGCGCCATGGACGTGCGCGACACGCCCGCCTCGCCGGTGAAGTCCTCGATCAGGCCATCGCACAGGCGCAGGGTCATGTCCTCCCACTGGGAGGCAGCGCCTTTGAAGCGCCGGCCGGCCAGCAGCTGATTGCTGCCCACGTCGAGGATCTGGCCTTCGATGGCCATGCCGGCCGGATCGCCGACAATCTGGCCCATGACCACATAATCGGCCCCCAGGGATTTCCAGTCGGCCTCCCGGGACCCGCCGAAGCGGGATGCGTCGATGACGGCGATAAAGCCGTGCAACTCAAAGCCCTTGGTGAGCAGTTGGGCAACCGCCTGACCCTGCTGGCCGGCGGCAGCGCCGGAGAAGTTCGGCACGGCCACCATGATCTTGCGCACGTTGGCGCCGGTAATATCGAAGTAGGCCCGTTCGGCGACACTCTCCCGCGCCAGGGTCACGAAAAGAACGCTCACCACCAGGACCAGCATCGCTGCGAATGTGTATTGTCGCTTCATAATCCGTTGGAACACTGTCTGAATTTTATCATTGAGCCGGAGCGGCCCAACTTATATACACGATCTCTTACATATTGCCAAGTTCACCCGGCTTGAATTTGAAGCCCACCTCCGTGGTGTCCTGCTGCATCAGTGCCGGGAAAGGCGGCATGGGCGCGGCGCTGCGGATCGTTTTTTCGACCAGCTGGTCAAACAGCGGATCGCGTGACCTGCGTTCGAACTCGATGTTGACCACATCACCGTTGCGGTTGATGGTAATGAGCACCTGCGCCAGCAGGGTGGCGTCCCAGGAGCGCATCTCGGGCAATGCCCATTTGCTCCTGACCCGTTCCGCCACCCGGCCCCAGTAGGTTTGCTCGACCATGGACTGGGCCCCCTGGCGGCCGGCAGTGGTGTTGGTGGCGGCGCTCTGCATGGCCGCGGCCTTGGCGGCGGCATCGGCCCGGGTCCTGGCCAGGGCATCCTGTGCCGCCCGCGCCTCGGCAGCGAGTTGTCTCGCCTCCTCGGCTGCGGCCCGGGCCTCGGCTTCCGCCCGGATCTGTTCCAGCCTTGCCTGAGCGGCAGCGCGCTTGCGTTCCTCCTCGCGGCGGATCGTCTCCTTGCGTTCGGCCTCGCGCTGGCGTTCCTGCAGCTTGCGCGCCAGTTCGCGTTCTTCCTGCGCCCGCTTTTTGTTGGCGATCTGCTGCAACTCCTGCATCTTTTTCTGCAGATTCTGCTCGTTCTTCTTGTTTTCCTGAACCTCGCGTTCACGAACCTTTTCTTCGTCCAGGCGGGTGTCTTTGGCCACTTTGATCTTCCGTTTTTCCGGCGCCAGCGAAATGGCTTCCTTGGTCGGCACAGGTTCGGGCGGGGCGGTCTCCGGGGCTACCGGTACCTGGGTCTTCGGCGGCGGAGGCGGTTCGGGAGGCGGCGCCGGCTCGGGCGGGGCGGCCGGCTCGGGCGGCGGTTCCGGTTCCGGTTCCGGTTCCGGTTTCGGCGGGGGGGGGGTGGCGCGGCCTTCTTCACCGCCGCGGGCTTGAGGGGCGGAGCGGGTGGAGGTGCGGCAGCCGGCGGGGGGCCGTCACCGGTGTCGCCCATGGACACCAGGCTCACGGAAACGACCTCCTCGACGATGGGCTTGCTTTCAAACAGAGACGGAGAAAACAGAACCAGCAGCACAACGGCTGCATGCAGGGCGACCGCAACCACGGCGGCAATGCCCCAGCGTCGGTCCTCCTGCCGTTGGCGAAGGTAAAAATCGGACTCGGTGCGATACACGGCTTGGCAACCAGGCGGCCTACTTGTCCTTCTCCGCCGGCACGGTAATCATGCCAATCTTCTCGAATCCCGCCCGGTGGATGGCCGCCATGGTGGTGGTCACCACACCGTAGGGCACGTTCTTGTCGGCCCGGAGGTAGATGCCCTCCTTCTTCTGTTCCGGTGGCATGGAGGCCAGCTGCTCCAGCAGGGCCTCGGAGGAGAACGGTTCCTTTTTCAGAAACACGTCCCCTTCCTTGCGGATGGTCACCACGAGCGGCTCCTCCTGCTGCTTGAGGGCCTTGGTGGTCGCCTCGGGCAGATCGACCTCCAGCCCCTGGGTCATCATCGGCGCGGTCACCATGAAAATGATGAGCAGCACCAGCATGACGTCGACCAGCGGGGTGACGTTGATTTCGGCGACGAACTGGCGCTTGCCCTTGTTGTTTCCTATCGGCCCCATGGGTTCACGTCCTGGTGAGGATATCCCGCTCGATCAGGTTGATGAAATCGGTGCTGAAACTCTCGACGTTCGATTCGACATCGGCCAGCTTGTTGGAGTAGTAGTTATAGAAAATGACCGCAGGAATGGCCACAGCCAGACCCATGGCCGTGGCCACCAGTGCCTCGGAAATACCTGGGGCGACAACCGCCAGCGAGGCCGAGCCGCGCTGGCCGATATCCTGGAAGGAGGTCATAATGCCCCAGACCGTTCCGAACAGACCGATGAACGGGGTGGCGCTACCGGTGGTGGCCAGGAAGGAGACCGACCGCGCCATCCGGTCCGATTCGAGGAACTGCGCCTTGCGCACGGCCCGTTTGAGATTGTCCATGGTCGCCAGCTGCATCTCCAGGGTGGCCGGCGGATTGCCGCTGCTGCGGGCGGCGCTGATCTTTTTCAGTTCGTTGTAGCCGGCCACAAACACAGTGGCCTCCGGGCTGAGTGCGTGCGTTCGCGCCGACTCGTAGGCCTCGTTCAGGGTCTTGCTGTCCCAGAAGGCATCGAGAAAGTCCAGCGAGGCGTTTCGCGCCTTCCGGAACATGAGTTCCTTCATGATCACGATGGTCCAGGAGACCAGGGAAAAAATGCACAGGGTGACCATGACCAGCTTGACCACCAGACCGGCATTGACCATCATTGCAAAAATTGACAATTCCACGAGCTACCGTCCTGTTCAATTCATATCCGGCTGCCAGGCGTCCCGGACAACCCGGCCTGTCTTCTGTCGCCGTCACCCGGTCGCAAACAGGCCCCTCTCCCCGCGGCGGCAATCTCCACCGCGGTCGCCGCCTGACCTGCGGCTGACCACCGGGGCAACGACGCCCTCCGGGCGATCGCGCATTGCCTCCCCGCAGACATCGGGGCACCTTTTACAACAGCCGCGAACTATATTCAAAATAAATAAATCTGTCGACCTCGTTCTGGAGATCGTGTACAAATATCGAGATATTTTGGCTATTCTACGAGTCGCCCGCAAGCGGGCTGCGTTTTTTTTGACAGACAAGCACGAAGGAGACCGACATGGCAGAAACGATCTATGACGTGGTCATTATCGGCGCCGGCCCGGCAGGTATCCAGGCCGCCATTCACGCCGCCAGAAGAAAAATTCGTGTCCTCATGCTGGGGCGGATCGAAAATTCCGCCCTGTTCGGTGCGCATATCGAAAATTACGCCTTTGTCCCCGGAGTCACCACCGGCGCTGCGTTGCTGCAGGGCGGCCTGGAGCAGGCCCGGGGCTTTCGGGCACCGAGATCGCCCCCGAGGACGTACTCAAGATTGTCCGGACCGATGAGATGTTCCGCCTGGAACTGGAAAGCGGCCGGAGCATTGTTGCCGCCGCCCTTGTCTTTTCCATGGGCGTTGCCAAAAAGAAACTCAACGTCCCGGGCGAAAAGGAACTGCTGGGCCGCGGGGTCAGCTACTGCGTGGACTGCGACGCCAATTTTTTCCGCAACGCGGTGGTCACCATAACCGGCGACCGGAGCGCAGCCGTGGACGGCGCCCTGACCATGCTCGACTATGCCGCAAAGGTCTACCTGGTGAGCGAACGACTCGACGTTTCCCCGGAGTTGGCGTTACGACTCAAGACCAGCAAGGTCGAATGCATCCCCAGCGCCGTCAGGCAGGTAAACGGCGAGCGGGCCGTCACCTCCGTGGTGCTGGCCGATGGCCGTACCCTGGAGACCGAGGGTCTGTTCATCGAACTGGGTTCCAAGGGCGCGCTGGAACTCGCCACGCAGATCGGTGTGCAACTCGACACCGAATCCTTCAAATACATCGCCACGAACAGGAAACAGGAGACGAACATCCCCGGCATCTATGCCGCCGGCGATATCGTCGGCCCCCCCTACCAGATGGCCAAGGCCGTGGGCGAGGGATGCGTTGCCGGCATGGAAGCGGCAGGCTATGCGCGGAGAACGAAAAAGGCGGAATGACGTAACTGCCGGGTGGTGCCGTTACGTCCTGTACGGGTGGCGTGGCAGCAGTGTCACCGCGCCGCTGTGGCGGCACGCTGGTGCTGTTCCAGAGAGGCGCGCAGCGAGCGGAAGATTTCGCGGCTGTGGCGAGGGTTGCGCGTCCGGGCAAAAAGGGCGGCAAGCCGGGTGAGGGCAGGAACATCGATCTGGGGCAGACGTTCCGCCAGTTCCACGAGGGTGCGACTCTGCCAACTCTCTTCCCAGTCGAGTTGCATGGCGGCGCAGTGACGCTGCTCCTCGATGGCCTCGTTGATCAGTGCATCGCGGTACTGCTCCAGTTCACGGAACTGTTTCCGCTCGGTCAGTCCTTTTCCCCTGTATTGGCTGACGTAGGCGTACAACTCGTCCAGCGGCTCGGTCTTGAGCAGTTTGGTCAGGTATCTGAGATGGCGCTGGCGGGCACCCCCGGAAAGGGGGCCGGCCTCCTGCAGCAACGCCCTGATCGACTCGCTGCACGGTGCGCGGTCGATGACCTGCAGTGGCAGGCTGGCCAGTTCAACGACGAGTTTTCCACCTCCTGGACCCTGCGCTTCTGTTCCGAGCGGCTAATTTCCATCACTCTCCCCTCTTCCCGCCAGAAGTCACGTTGCCGCCCCGAGCAGGGCGACGACCTTGTCCCAGATGCGGTCCGCGGTGTCCTCCTTGCTCAGCAGGGGCAGAACCAGGCTGTCGGCCTTGTCGATCAGGGTCACCTGGTTTGTTTCCACGTCAAAACCGGTCTGCTTGCCGAGAATATCGTTGACAACGATGAGATCGAGGTTCTTCTCGGTCAGTTTGCGGCGCCCCTCGGCCTCGTGGTCGCCGCTTTCCGCGGCGAAGCCGACCAGCAGTTGCCCCGGGCGCCTTTTCCGCCCCAATTCCATGAGGATGTCGGTGTTTTTCACCAGTTCGAGCGCGAGCCCGGCCTGGCGTTTTTTGATTTTCTGTTCCTGGTACGCCGCCGGCCGGAAATCCGCCACCGCTGCCGATTTAACGATGACTTCGGCCGAGCCCGCCTGCTGGGCGACCAGGACCGCCATCTCTTCCGCGGTCGTCACCCTGATGAGTTTGACGCCGGGCGGTGCGGGCAGGCTGACCGGGCCGCTGATCAGGGTCACCTCCGCGCCCCGGCGGCGCGCCGTGCGTGCCAGGGCATAGCCCATGCTTACCGCTCGAGCGGTTGCTGATGTAGCGTGCCGGATCAATGGGCTCGCGGGTCGGCCCGGCGGTGATCAGGACACGCCGGCCGTTCAGATCCTGCGGCGCAAACACACTGAGCAGGGCCTCGCGCCCCACATCCCAGTCGGGCAGCCGCCCTGCCCCGCTCTCACCGCAGGCCAGTGAACCGCTGGCCGGTTCCACCAGGTGATAGCCGAAACCACGCAGCCGGACGATGTTCTCCTGGGTGGCGGCGTGCGCCAGCATGGCGGAGTTCATCGCCGGGCAGACGAGCACGGGAATGGTTGCTGCCAGGATGACCGAGGCAAGCAGGTTGTCCGCCATGCCGGCGGCGAGCCGGGCCATGGTCTGCGCTGTGGCCGGCGCCACGACGATAACGTCATGCTCACGCGACAGGTTGATGTGGGCCATGACCCGGTCCGGCGCGTCATCGAACAGGTCCCGGTACACCGGGTTACCGGAGAGGGCGGCAAAGGTCAGGGCCGTGACGAACCGTTCGGCCGCCTCGGTCAGGATCACCGTGACCATCGCCTCTTCCTTGACCAGGGCCCGGACCCACTCGGCCGCCTTGTAGGCGGCGATGGACCCGGTCACCCCGAGGAGGATTCTTTTTCCCTGCAGTCCGGACATGGGCAATTACTGATTGACAGGTTCACCAAAAGGATTCATACCTGCCGCGGCCGTCCTGTCGATGGAGATATACAGGGTGAGTTCCACGCGCCCGAAGATACCATCTGAGATGACCATCATGCAGGTCTGGCTGGGCTTGGTGAAGGCGAGCATGACATCCTCGGAGGTCGTTTCGCCCACCAGTTTCCACTTGTTGTCGCGCATCGAGTTGACCAGGTAGTCCTTCAGGCTGAGAATCTCCGCCCGCCCCTTGTACAGCCAGATGCCGCCGCGAAAGGATTCGGTCTTGATGCTCATCGAGCCCTTTCGGTCCCAGACGAGTTCGGACGGCACGTTGATGTCCTTGATATCATCGGCAAAGCTCGCCACCTGCGGCAGGCCGGCGACATCCTCGACAGGCTTGGATTTCCTCATCGAGGAACAGCCGGCCAGCATCAGCGTGGAAGCCAGGAACGCCACCATCAGGAGTTTGATCTGGATACGTTTGTTCATGCAACTCATCCTCCGGTTTTGGTAAAAGGTGACCGGCTACTGCTAACCCGTCGGCAAGCGACAACGCGCCGCCCTCCAGATACCGGGTGCGCGCATCTCGCCACAGCCGCCAGCCTGAACCCAAGGCGCACCCGTCGTTTTCGCCCGGAGCCGCCTGGGCGCTGATGATACCAAGGCTGGCGAAAATAGCCACCACTATAACACCTCCCTCCCGCCCGGTCCGGTCGGCGCTCCGGGCAGCGGCGAGACCAACATGTTGTAGAAAAACAAGGTTGTTATGTTAGCAAGCATTCTCCCCGCGGGACACCTTTGCCACGCATCGCGGTGCACGTCCGGACGCGTTGGTCCCGACCGGTTGCGCACGGTCACCGTGGCGGTACCGATACACCGTGGCGACGTCCCCCTGGTCGCCGGGCAGGTCGAGATGAAGCCCGCCCAGCAGGCCTTGCCGGCCTTGCCGGCGGGCGCCGAACTGATCGACACCCACTGCCACCTCGACATGGAATCCTTCGCCGCCGATCTGGACGCGGTGATCCAGTCTGCCGCGGAACACGGGGTGCGGCGCATTGTCACCATTGGTATCGACGAAGCAAGCTCGCGCCGGGCGGTGGCCATCGCCGACCACTACGCCAGCATTTACGCCACCATCGGCTTCCACCCGCATGACGCCCGGGAGGCAACGGTCGACGCTCTCGACCGGGTCGCCGCCCTGGCCTCCCGGACGTCGGTGGTGGCATACGGCGAAATCGGGCTCGATTACGTCAAACAGTATGCGCCGCCGGAGGTGCAGCGCAGGGCCTTTGCCGATCAGCTCAACCTGGCCCGCGACCTTGCTCTGCCGGTGGTGATCCACGACCGGGAGGCCCATGCGGACTGTCTCGACCTGCTCCGCAAAGCCGGTCCGCTGCCGCGGGGCGGGGTCATGCACTGCTTTTCCGGTGACAGCCGGCTGGCCCGGGAGGTGATCGACCTTGGTCTGCTTGTCTCCATCCCCGGCGTGGTCACTTTCAACAACGCCGCCGACCTGCGCGAGGTGGTGCGCGCCACGGACCTCGACCACCTGCTGCTGGAGACCGATGGTCCTTTTCTGGCGCCGGTCCCCCGGCGCGGCAAACGCAACGAACCGAAACTGCTGCTCTACACCGCGCAGGTGGTCGCTGACCTGAAACAGGTTTCGCTGGCAGAGGTGGCCCGGGCCACCACCGCCAACGCTGTCCGGCTCTTCCGCCTGCCCGCAGAGGGTCTCCACCATGCTCAGTGAGAATTACGGCCGAATCATCGCCACCATGGCCCGGGCCGCGGAACGGGCCGGACGGGATCCGCAAACAGTCCGGCTGGTAGCCATTTCCAAGCAGGTTTCCCTCGAACTGATCCGCGAGGCAATCGACTGCGGCCAGACCGTGTTCGGTGAAAACTACCTGCAGGAGGCGACCGGCAAGATCACCCAACTGCCTGACACCCTCTGCTGGCATTACACCGGCCACCTGCAGAGTAACAAGGCCCGGCAGGCGGCGGAGTTGTTCGACGTAATCGAAACCGTGGACAGCCTTAAACTCGCCCTGGCGCTCGACCGTCACGCCCGGGCGCTGAACAGGCAACTGAGCGTGCTCATCCAGGTGAACATCGGCCGGGAACCTCAAAAATCCGGAGTCCTGCCCGAGGAAACCGCGGCCCTGGCCGGGAGTATCAAAAAAGAAACCGGTCTGCGGCTCGCGGGCCTGATGACCCTGCCGCCCTATTCCGACGATCCGGAGCGCAGCCGTCCCTATTTTCGCAGGCTCAGGGAACTGGCTGGGCAGATGGCAGCACACAATCTTTTCGCGGACAACACCCGCGTCGAACTGTCCATGGGCATGTCGGATGACTATCCGGTGGCCATCGAGGAAGGGGCGACCATCGTCCGGGTCGGCACCGCACTGTTCGGTGCGAGAACCTTACAAGGAGTAAGTGCATGAATATTACCATGATCGGGACCGGCTACGTTGGCCTGGTCACCGGCACCTGTTTTGCCGAATTCGGCCACTCGGTGACGTGCGTCGACAAGATCGCCGACAAAATCACCCGCCTGCAGGAGGGAATTATTCCCATCTACGAACCCGGGCTTGACGTGCTCGTGCAGAAAAACACCGACGAGGGTCGCCTGCGGTTCACCACCGATCTGGCCGCAGCCGTGCCTGAGGCGGAGGCGGTGTTTATCGCTGTGGGGACACCGAGTTCGCGGAGGGGTGACGGCTATGCTGACCTGACCTATATCTACGAGGCCGCCCGGGAGATCGCCGCGCATCTGCAGGGCTACACGGTGGTGGTGGACAAGAGCACCGTGCCGGTGGGCACCGCCCGCCAGGTCGAGCGGATCATCCGCGAGACCAACCCGCAAGCCGATTTCGACGTGGCCTCAAACCCTGAGTTCCTGAGGGAAGGCGCGGCTATCAGCGATTTCATGCGGCCCGACCGGGTGGTCATCGGGGTGGAATCCGAAAAGGCCGGCCAGGTCCTTCAGGAGATTTACAAACCCCTCTACCTCCGTGAAACCCCGATTGTCAGTACCACCATTGAAACTGCCGAGCTGACCAAGTACGCGGCCAACGCCTTCCTGGCCGTGAAGATCAGCTTCATCAACGAAATCGCCGGAGTCTGCGAGGCGGTCGATGCCAATGTGGTGGATCTGGCCAGGGCCATCGGTATGGACGGCCGGATCGGCAGCAAATTCCTCCATCCCGGGCCCGGGTACGGCGGTTCCTGTTTTCCCAAGGATACCCTGGCGCTGATGCGACTCGTTCAGGAACACGGTGAGAACGTGCGCGTGGTCGAGGCCGCGGTGGAGGCCAATGCTGCCCAGAAGGCGAGAATGATCAGAAAAATTCGGGAGATGCTGGGAGGATCGGAGGCCGGCAAGACCATCGGTGTCCTCGGCCTGACCTTCAAGCCGGAAACCGATGACATGCGTGACGCCCCGGCGGCAACCATCCTGCCCGCCCTGCTGGAAAAAGGTGCCAGATTGCGGGCACACGACCCCAAGGGCATGGAGGAGGCGAAGAAATGCCTTCCCGGCGGTATCGAGTACGTGAAAAATGCTTACGAGGCGGCCGAGGACGCTGACTGCCTCGTCCTCATGACGGAATGGAACCAGTACCGGGCGCTCGACCTGGAACGGCTGAAAAGCCGGATGCGGGCACCGGTCTTCATCGATCTGCGCAATGTCTACGATCCGCAGCGGATGCAGGCCGCCGGGTTTGTCTACACCGGCGTGGGCAGAAAATAGCGAAAAAAAGCGCAGCCGATCCTCCGGATGAGGATCGGCTGCGCTGACTGGACATCGGGGACTCCACTCTCGCCCGGCGAAGCAGGACGCGAAGCGTGCCTGATGCCGGGGGAGCGGTGGCGGCGCTCTGGCCGGTTACTTGCGGCGCGAAGACCGTTTTGATGCCTTGAGGGGGTTGATCCGGGTCTTGACGATCGTCACTTCCGGTTTGGCGTGGGTGGCCAGATTGCAGAACCCAAGGCGCCACTTGGCCGCCGGGTTCATAAAGGCGTCGCAGAACTTGCCGCTCTCCACCTCGACGATTCTTCCGCACCCTTCACACTTGTCAATGACCGCCAAAAACGACCCGTCGCTGAACTTTGCCGCAGTGTTTGTCTTCATGTCGCCAACTCCTGAAAAAATATAAACTTTTTCTTGAATCAGGAAAAAATCTTCCATACAATATTTTTAAATGACGGCGTGTCGGTGTCCGACGCTCCCAAAAGCTCACCTTTATAAAAGTAAACGGGTTTTCTGTCAACCTCTTATCACGCAGGTTTCCCCCCCACCGACCACAACCCCCGGGTGTCCACATGCCGATTTACGTCTGGAAAGGAAAAAACAGCTTTGGTGAAAAACGCAAAGGGGAAGTCGAGGCCATCGACGAGGCGGGCGCGCGCGCGCAGCTCAAACGCATGCGCATCGACAACCCGACCATCAAGGTGAAACCGAAGGATCTCCTCGAAAATATCAAATTCTTTAAACCCAAGGTCACCGGCAAGGACCTCGTCATCTTCACCCGGCAGATGTCGACCATGATCGATGCCGGCCTGCCACTGGTGCAGTGTCTGCAGATTCTCGGCAAGCAGCAGGCCAACCCGACCTTCAAGCAGGTGATCACCACCGTCCAGAACGACGTGGAGACCGGCACCACCCTCGCCGACTCGATGCGCAAACACCCCAAGGTCTTCGACGGGCTGTACGCCAACATGATCGAGGCCGGCGAATTGGGCGGCATGTCTCGATACCATCCTCTCCCGGTTGGCGGATTTCAAAGAAAAAGCCATGGCCCTGCAGAAAAAAATCAAGGGCGCCATGACCTACCCGGCTATCTGTCTCGGCATTTCCATGATCATCCTCGCGGTCATCCTTATCTTTGTCGTGCCGGTGTTCGACAAGATGTTTGCCAGGACTTCGGCTCCACCCTCCCGGTCGCCACCCAGACTGGTCGTAATATGAGTAATTTTGTTAAGTCCAATTTCATCTTTGTCATTCTCCTGGTTTAGTTTCGTTGTTTATCTGGGTGTAAAACGATTTACAGCACGGAAAAAGGTCGCCTGAAGACTAGACAACATGATCCTGTGGTCGCCAGTCATTGGTCCTCTTGTCAGAAAAGTCGCCGTATCAAAGTTCACCAGAACCCTCAGCACACTGCTACAGAGCGGTGTTCCTATCCTCGATTCTCTGCAGGTGGTCGGCCGGACCTCCGGCAACAAGGTCATCGAACGGGCCGTGTTCCGGGTCGCAGAAAGCATCGCTGAAGGTCGCCCCATCGCTGAACCGCTCGAGGAGTCAGGCGTTTTTCCCAACATGGTGGTGCAAATGATCAGTGTCGGCGAATCGGTCTACACCGGAGCCATCAAACTGGCCGAGGCGGTTGCACTGACTAGAGGACAGGCCTGATATGCTTACCAAACGCATCATTCCCTGCCTGGACGTCAAAGGAGGCCGCGTTGTCAAAGGGGTGCAGTTCCTGGAACTGCGCGACGCCGGCGACCCGGTGGAAATCGCCGAACGCTACGATCTGGAAGGGGCCGACGAGCTGACCTTCCTGGATATCACCGCGTCGTCCGACCAGCGCGACACCATCATCGACGTTGTCCGTCGCA
>CAVWHP010000032.1:0-7269 GCA_963754825.1 uncultured delta proteobacterium
TCAGCCACGTATTCGGGGACAATGGCCTGCAGGTTCTCTTTGACGCCCCGCCCGTCCAGCGCCCGCGCCCTGGCGGTCAATTGGTCGATCTGCTCGTGCAGTTGGCGGCAGGGGGGCACCCCCTCACCGCGCAGGACCATGATCTTGGCGTGGTGCGTGGCCACGATGCCCTCGCCTTCGGTGATCAACTCCTCGTAAAGTTTTTCCCCAGGCCGCAGGCCGATATAGCGTACCTCGATGTCCGTGTCCGGTTCGCGGCCGCTCAGCTTGATAAGTTCCCGTGCCATGTCGGCGATGCGCACCGGCTGGCCCATCTTGAGGATGAAGATCTCCCCGCCCTCCCCCATGGAACCAGCCTGGAGGATGAGCTGGGCCGCCTCATCGGCGGACATGAAGTAGCGGGTCACCTCTTGGTCGGTGACCGTCACTGGCCCACCCATCTCGATTTGCCGCTTGAACAGCGGAATCACCGAACCGGAGGACCCGAGCACATTGCCAAAACGGACGCCCATGAAGTGAGTGGCGTGCGTGGCGGGTTCGTTTTCCACTTGCCGGGGCAGCGGGTCGCCGTTGCGCCGCGCCTGTTGCCAGGCCGGGCTGAGGCTGCCGTCCCAGTGTTCTTTGCTGTAGGTGAGCATGAGCAGCTCGGCCACACGCTTGGATGCGCCCATCACGTTGGTGGGCCGTACCGCCTTGTCGGTGGACACGAGCACGAACCGCTCCACCCGGTGGAGAATGGCTGCCTCCATCAGCAGTCGCGAACCGAGGATGTTATTGCCCACCGCCTGCCAGGGGTTGCGTTCCATCAGCGGCACGTGTTTGTAGGCCGCAGTGTGCAGCACCACCGCAGGCTCGTACTGGCGGAACACGGCGTCGAGCAGGCGTAGGTCCTGCACCTTGCCGAGTACGGCCGCGGTCTGTACGCCGTCGTGCTCGTGGCGCAGTTCCATCTGCACCCGGTAGAGATTCTCCTCGCTACAGTCGAACAGCACGATCAGCCCCGGCTTGAACGGCAGTAGCTGGCGGCAGAGTTCCGAGCCGATCGAGCCCCCAGCACCAGTGATGAGCACGGTCCGCCCGGTGATGAAACTGCCGATGCGGTCCTGCTCCAGGCGCACCTCCTCGCGGCCGAGCAGGTCCCGGTAGTCGATTTCGCGGATGGTGCGGATGGACACCTTGCCTGTGATCAGTTCGCCCAGGCCGGGCAGCACCTTGAACGGTAGCCGCGTCTGCTGGCAGAGGTCAACAAAATGGCGCATCTGCGCGCCGCTGATCTGGCGCGCGGATATCAGCAGTTCCTGGGCACTGCAGCGGCGGGCGTGTTCGGCGAGGTCTTCCACCAAACCCAACACCGGCACACCGTGCAGTTTCATGCCAACCTTCTCAGGGGTCACGGCCACGAGGCCAACCGGGTGGTAGGGTAGATCCGTATTGGCGTGCAACTCGCGCAGGACCTTTTCCGCTCGGTCGCCCGCGCCGATAAGCATCAGCCGCTTTTTTTCCATTGGTGCCTCCCGGAACACGAGCCCGGAGGCACCGCTAAACTTCTGGTAAACGTAGCGAATGGCCATCCGGTGCGAGGTGATGAGCCCGAAGGTGAACAGCGCATCGAGAATGAACACCGCGCGCGAGAATCCAGTGAAGCGGTTGCTGAACAGGAGGATGGCGACCAGGGTGAGCGTGGATGTCACGGACACGAGAAAGATCCGTATCACGTCGTCCAGACTGGTGTAGCGCCACATCCCCCGGTAGAGGCCGGACAGGTAGAACAGGGGAATCTTGACCAGCAGTAGCAGTGGCAGTAGACCGGCAAAACGAACTAGGGCGTCACCGCGCAGGGTCGATTCTATGCGCAGGGCATAGGCAAGGTAATGCGCCAGCACGAGGAGCAGGCCATCCACGCCGAGGATGATCCAGAACTTGGGATTCTTCACCAAAGTGCGGAACAGTCGCCCCTGAGAGGTAAGACTGTCGAGGACAAAAGAAAACATGGCTGAGTCGGCGAGCAGCCGCTTGCAGGCCTCGAGCAGGCCGTCGGTCTCGGCGATGAGGACGAGAGTCGTCCGTGGCCGCCTTGGCCGCGAACCGCCGGATCAGCCGGCCGATCTGCTCCCGCTCCTGCGTGTTCACGGGGTAACTTCCTTGAGCGGGGCGATGGCGATGGTGGTCGGCGTGAGGCCCAGTTCAGCCAGCCAGAGTTCGCCGCCCAGCTGGTTGTCGATCTGCAGGCTGGCCGTGCGCCGCACCTGCACCATCATCGCGTGGCACTCCGCGGGCACGGTGAAGTCCAGGCGGAATTCCCGCCACGGCTGGGAGGGTTCGATCATCTCGGTGCGCGCGGGCTCGGCCTCGCACTTGTGGCCGATCACCTCGACGAACGGCCGCTGGTCGGTGGTCAGCGACAGGCTCTTCCATTGCCCCGTGAGGCGGTAGCCGCGGCCGCCCGTGAGCGGCACGATCTGGCTGAGGTGGCGGTAATCGATGTTCTCCAGGTTGTTGAACTGCACCCGCAGGGCCCGGGCCGGCTCGTCGCCCTCCCCTTCGCCACCCGCCAGCTGCTGCCCTGGACCTTGCCCATGCGCCAGCCAAAGGCCTGCTGCAGGGGTTTGTCCGCAAAACTGCCGTCATGGAGCAGGGGTTCCGGGCCGAACACCTGCCGCCACACCGCGCCGGCCTGCTCCACCTTATCTTCGCGCAGGAGCAGCTCGACAAAGTCGGCCACTTGCGCGCGGTCGAGCGTGGCCGCGGCCTCGCCCAGGCCGGCCCAGAGGATGGCAGCCTCGTCCACCCGGCGCGAGCGCACCGCATAACTGAACAGGCTGGCCAGGTTGTCCGCGCCCATCACCCGCATCAGTTCGGCCGGCTCGGGCCAGAGCGAAAAGGCCAGGCGCAGGGCGTCGTCGCGGGTCTTGCCGGTGGCCTCGGCCGCCAGCCAGACCAGGTCGCGTTCGAGGATGTCGCGCCGGCCCATCTGGTGCGCGACCAGCACCTTGTCCCAGCGGTAGCGGTTCACCCCCTCGGTGGTGCGGTCGACCAGGTCGAGCAGCGCATCCGCTGCCTTGCGGTCGCCGGTGTCGTTCTTCAGCTCCGCCAGCCCGAGCCAGGCCGGGATGAACACCGGGTTCACGGCCAGGGCCTGACGAAAGAGCCGCTCCGCGCCGGCGGTGTCCGCCTCGATCAGGTGGCGCTCCTTGCCGTGCCAGGTGAGCATGCGCGGGTTGCGCTCGTAGGCGATCTCCGGGTCAGCCACCTTGCGGTCGCTGAACTCGCTCTGCAAGAGCAGGCTCATGCGCAGGTGCCAGGCCGCGATCGCCACCAGCACGAGCACACAGACCAGCCGCAGCGGCCGGATATCAGGGAGCGAAAACGCCATGCGCCGGTTCGAGCCCTTACGGTCCTGGCCGTACTCGTAGTCGTAGGCGTAGTACTTGTAGCTGCCGTACGAGCCCAGCCCCTTCTTGCGCCCCGCCTTGTTGATGATCGCCCCGAGGATGCGGCCGCCGATGTTGTTGATGGCGTTGCGGAAATGCTTGACCCCTTCGCGCGGCGTGTCCTCCTCGGTGGTCACCAGGATGACGCCGTCCACCATGTTGGCGAGCACCAGGATCTCGGCAAAGCCCTGGTAGGGCGGGCCGTCGAGGATGATGCGGTCGTACTTCTGCGCCACCACACCGAGCAGTTGGCGCATCCGCTTGGAGCTGAGCAGCTCCGCCGGGTTGGGCGGCAACAGGGCCGCTGCCGATGTAGTCCAGGTGGGGGAAGTCGGTGGGCAGGATGGCCTCGCTCAGCTTGACCAGACCGCTGAGCACGCTGGACAACCCCACGCCCTTGTCGCCGCCAGCGAGGACCTTGTGCAGGCTCGGCTTGCGCAGGTCCACGTCGATGAGCAGACATTTCTCGTCCTCGGCCAGGTAGGAGAGCGCCGTGTTCACCGACAGCGAACTCTTGCCCGCGCCCGGCTGGATGCTGGTGATGAGCAGGGTCTTGGGCGGGTTGTCGGCCACGGACAGCCGCACCGAGGTCATGGTGGTGCGGAAGGCCTCGGCCACCGGCGAGCGTGGATCCTGGTAGAACTTGAGGGCCATGGTCTTGCGGTCGTCCACCCCCTGTTTGTCGTAGGGGATGACGCCGAGCACCGGGATGCGGAACCGCTCGACCAGCTCGTCCGGGTTCTTGATGGTGTTGTCGAAGTGTTCGAGCAGGAAGGCCGCGCCCATGCCGCCCATCAGGCCAAGGGCAATGCCGAGCAGCAGGTTCATGGCCACCCGCGGCTTGTACGGGTAGAGCGGCGCCCGGGCCGCGTCGATCACCTGGATGTTGGTCATGGTCGCGCCCACCGTGGCCTCGATCTCCTTGGCGCGCTGCAGCAGGCTCTGGTAGATGGATTTGTTCGTCTCCACCTCGCGCTCGTAGATCTTGTGACGGGGTGGCCTGGCCTTCCAGGTCGAGCGACTTCTGCTTCTGCTCCTCGGTCTTGGTTTCGAGGTAGAGTTCGGTCTTCAGGGCGGTGAGGTACTCGTTCTTGATGGACTCGAAGATGCCCCGCTTCTCGGCGGCGATGCGCGCCTCGACATCGTCCATGCGCGCCTTGAGCTGGCGCATCTGCGGGTAATCCGCCTTGAAGGTGACGCCCAGGTTCTCGTATTCGGCGCGCAGGGTGGCGTGCTGGCTCTTCAGATCCTGGATGAGCTTGTTGTCCATGATCTGAGTGAGTTCGCCGCCTTCCGGTCCCTGGTTCTGGTTGTAGCGGGCCTCCTTGGCGGTGCGGTCGGCGCGCGCCTTGGCCAGGGCCTCGTTGAACTCCTCCATCTGGCGGAAGGTCAGGTTGGTTTTCGGGTCGAGCGAAACGATGCCGATCTTGCGGGCAAAGGCCTGCAGTTCCTGCTCGGATTTCTCCAGCTTCACCTGGGCGGCGTGGATCTGCTTCTCGAGGAACTTGCCGGCGTCGCGGCTGGCCTTGAGGTTGCCGTCCATGTGCATGTCGAGGAAGGATTCCATGGCGGCGTTGGCCACGGCCGCGGAGAGTTCCGGGTCAGGGCTGGCGAAACTCACCTCGATGAGTTCGCTGTTCTTTACCGGGGTGACGCTGAACTGTTCCTTGAACCGGCTGAGCATGCTGTTCTGCAGCATCTGCCCGCGCGCCTCCTCGCTGAGCAGGTCGATCTCGTCACCCTTCTCGTCGGCGCGGATGAACCCTTTCAGGGTATCCATCAGGCCGCTGGCCTGGGCCTCGCCCGGCTGGGCCTCGAGCGACGGGTTGAACACCTTGTTGGATGCCAGTTCCAGCCGCTCGATCACCCGCGAGGCAAGCTGCTCGCTCTGCAGCATCTTCACCTGGGTCTGCTGGAACTCCATGGTCTTGAGCGCGCTCGCATCGACGTTGTCGAACTTGGTCAGGTTGCCGGCCTGGGCCGATACCTTGAGCGAGCCGCTGGCCTTGAACTGCGGCGTCATGCTGAAGGTGACGAGCACGGCGGTGAAAAAGCAGACGAGCAGGATGGTGATCACCGTCCACTTGCGCCGCAGGAGTACGTCGAGCAGGTCGCGCAGGTCGATTTCATCCTCGTAGTCGGGCACGAGTTCCCGCACCTCGGTGCTGGGGAGGTCTGCTGGGCGGTGTCGCGCAGCATGATCTGCCGGTCCGCGTTGGGGTACTGGTCCTGGTTCTTCATAGGGTGTTGTCAACCGAGGGGGTATGGGTCGGGTCAGAGGTCGGGTCGAGCAGCCGGGCCGGGTTGGTGCACCACAGCCGGGCCAGGGTTTCCGGGCCGATGAGGTCGGCAAGCTGCTGCCGCTCAGCCGGGCTCGGCGGGGTGCGGCGACGGGCGCCGTGGGCGTCCGAGGCCAGGTAATGGACGCAGCCGTTGGCGAGCAGCTCCAGCGCGGTCTTGCGGCAGCGTTCGTCAAAATGGTCGAGCAGGCTGCCGCTGTTCACCTGGATCTCCAGTCCCTGTTTGGCCAGACGCAGGAGCGGGTCGTAGTTGCGCTGAAAGGCGGTGATCCGCTCAACGTGGGCGATGATCACCTGCTGGCCGGCGTCGAGCAGCTGACGCACGGCGTGCAGCAAATCCTCCTGCGAGCCCTGGAAGGCGGGCTCGATCAGGTAGCGTTCCGAGGCGCGGCCAGCGGCAGGACAGTGCCGGAGTGCAGCCGCTCCACGAGCCGCTTGTGAAAGGCGATCTCCATGCCCGGGTAGACGCGCAAGGGAATGGCTTCGGCATCAAGGCGGGCCTGCACGGCCGCGACCCGCTCGCTGATGATGCGGGCGTCCGTTGCCCAGGCCGTGCCCGGAATGAAATGGGGCGTGGCCACCACCGCGGCAAAGCCGGCCGCCGCCCACAGTCGCGCCATGGCCACGCTCTGCTCCAGGTCGCGGGCACCGTCGTCGATACCGGGCAGGATGTGGCAATGGATGTTGACCAGGCCGGCCGGGGTCATGCTGTTGTCTCCGCGTCAGCCCGGGCCGTGTGCCCACCAGCTTGGTTTCCAGGGCCGTGGCCAGCAGTGCGGCCAGGGTGACGGCGTAGAACAGGTTGGCCGGCAGTCGCCAGCCGAAATCCGCCCAGCCGTGCACGAACGACCCGATAACCCGGCAAAGGCCGCGGTCCCGACGATGACCGCTGTCGAGTGGCGCGCCCCGGAGCGGTGCAGCCGGCCGAGCCGCCGACCGGCCAGGATCATCATCGCGGCCAGCCACCCGAACAGCAGCGCGGCCGCGGGCAGGCCGAGTTCCACCGCGAATTCCAGGTACTCGTTGTGGGCATGGTCGAAATGGATCTGCGCCGGCATGCCCTTGAGGTACACGGGTGAAAGCAGGTCGTAGGAACCCAGGCCGATGCCGGTCAGCCAGTGTTCGCTGATCATCGGCAGGCTGGCCAGGTAGATGTTCAGCCGGTTCAGGCCCGACTGGTCGATGGCGTTGAATCGGTTGACGACCGTGTCCAGGCCGAGCAGCAGGCCGTAGCCGCCCAGAAAGGCAAGCAGGATGCCTGCCACCACCAGTTTGGTGCGGCGCGAGAGCGGCAGGGTCAGATCCAGGGTGAACAGCACCACCAGCATGGCGATGATAGCGCCATCGCGCGACAGCGAAAAGAGGACGGCCAGGAGCATCATGCCCACGGCCAGCAGGTAGAGCCCGGCCAGCCGTTCTCGCGGCTCAGGTTACGCAGCATCTGGCCGAACCGGCGGGACGAGCGTCGGGTGTCCACCGTAAAGATCCGGCCGAGGGCGGCCACCGCCATGGCGCAGGCCACCGGCCAGCACAGGTTG
>CAVWHP010000033.1:0-4774 GCA_963754825.1 uncultured delta proteobacterium
GCCGACCGCAGCCGCACCGGGGTGATCCTCCAGCATTACGGCCTGCTGCCGTGGAAGAGCGTGGCCGCGAACATCGGCCTCGGCCTGCGCCTGCAGGGCGCGGACCGCGAGCGGACCCGCGCCCGGGTGAGCGAACTGCTCGTGGAGATGGACCTGGCCGCGTTCGCCGACCATTTCCCGGGCCAGTTGTCCGGCGGCATGCAGCAGCGGGTGGCGCTCGCTCGGGCTCTCGCCACCGGGCCGCAGTTGCTGCTCATGGACGAGCCGCTCTCCGCGCTCGACGCCCTCACCCGCGAACGGCTGCAGCACACCATCCTGGACGTCTGGCAGCGCCACCGGGTGACCATGGTGCTGGTCACCCACAGCATCGAGGAGGCGGCGTTCCTCGGGCAAACCGTGGTGGTGCTCACCGACCGGCCGGCGCGGGTGGCGGCCGTGGTCGAAAACCCGGGCGCGGGTCGGGCCGACTACCGGCAGAGCGAAACCTTCTTCCACCAGTGCCACCAACTGCGCACCCTCATCCGCGAGCAGGTGCATGCAGACTAGCCGGACCGCCATCATCCTCGCCGCGCTCGTACTCCTGGCCGGTTGGCAGGTCGCGGCCCTGATGCTCGACACCATGGCCCTGCCCGAGCCCTGGCGGGTGTTCGTCCTCATCGGGCGGATGCTTGCCGACGGCAGCCTGGCCGGGCATCTCGCCATCAGCCTGGTGCGCGCCCTCGGCGGCATCCTGCTCGCCCTGAGCGCGGCCGTGCCGCTTGGCCTCATCACCGGCACCGAGACCTGGTTGGACCGGCGGCTCTCCCCGTTCATTTACCTGCTCTACCCCATTCCGCACGTGGTCCTGCTGCCGCTGGTGATCCTCCTGTTCGGCATCGGCGACCTGTCCAAGATCGTGCTCATCGGCCTGATCGTGTTCTTCCAGATCCTCGTCACCACCCGCGACGCGGCCCGGGCCATCCACCCCAACTACCTGCTCACCATGCGCACCCTGGGCGCCAGCCGGGCGCAGATCTACCGCCACGTGATCTGGCCGGCCACCCTGCCGCGCATCCTCACCGCGCTGCGCATCTCCATCGGCACGGCCGTGGCCATCCTCTTTTTCGTGGAGAGCTTCGCCACCACCCGCGGCCTGGGCTTCGTCATCATGGACGCCTGGGGCCAGGCCGACTACGAGCGGCTCTACGCGGGCATCGTCGCCATGGCCGCGCTCGGCCTCTGTCTCTACCTGCTCCTCGACCTGGTCGAGGAACGGGTCTGCCGCTGGACCCGCACCGCCTGAGCCGCTCGCCGCCGCCAAAAACGGTTGCCTGTTCGCTGCCCCCTGCATCCTTGCCGCCTCCGTTTTCCCGTGCCGGACCTGCGGGCGGCACCATCGGCCCTTTCCCTTGGGGCAGCACCGTTCCGGGCCTGCAGCCGGGAGCAGCCAGCGCCGACCGGGGCCGGGCGGTGACCCAAAAAAGGCTGTTTCTGCTTGCAACCACTCGACAATTCTCTATAGTACGTTCCCGGCCGCCCGCTGCCGAGCAAACCTGAGCTGTTCGCCTGTTCCCACGCCCGCGCCGACCCCCGTCGTTCGTCCCGTTGCCCCGTATCCTGCCGCCGCTCCCCCGCCCCGTGGGTCCGCCCCCGGTTTGCCGGCCGGCGACGGTCGTTTTCCCTGCAACCCGGAGTCCGCCATGTCCAGTCCTGAGACCGAACCCGTCACCACCCACGTCAGACCCCGCAAACCCGAACCCGCCCCCCACTCGCCCAGGCGCGGCCTGACCATCGCCGCCGTCGCCGGCATGGTCGCCTGGCTGGCCTACCTGGTCATGCCCTATGCCGATGAACCGCGCAAGGGGCTGGCCCTGCTCATCTTCATCGGCGTTCTCTGGCTGACCGAGGCCTTTCACGTGAGCATCACCGCGCTCCTGGTCCCGGTGGTGAGCGTACTGCTAGGCTTCAAGGACTTCAACACCACCAAGGCACTGGCCGCCTTTGCCGACCCGGTGATCTTCCTCTTCTTCGGCGGCTTCGCCCTGGCCACGGCCCTGCACGCCCAGCGGCTGGATCATAAGATCGCCCTTGGCCTGCTGGCCGCGGCCGGCGGCCGCATGGGTATCGCCGCCCTCTACCTGTTCCTGGCCACCGCCGGCCTGAGCATGTGGATCAGCAACACCGCCACCGCGGCCATGATGCTGCCGCTGGCCCTGGGGCTGCTGGCCGAGTTGAAGAACGACGACCGCAACACCAAGGTCTTCCTGCTGCTCGGCATCGCCTACTCGGCCAGCCTGGGCGGCCTGGGCACCCTGGTCGGCTCGCCGCCCAACGCCATTGCCGCCCGCGCCCTGAACATGGACTTTGCCGGCTGGATGCGCCTCGGCCTGCCGCTCATGTGCGTGCTCCTGCCGGTGATGCTGGTCGTGCTCTACGCCCTGTTCCGGCCCAGGTTCGGTGACCGGGTGAGCATCGCCGAGGTCCACATTCCCTGGACAACCCCGCGCATCATGGCGCTGGTGCTGTTCGCCTGCACTGCGCTTGCCTGGATTTTCAGCAGCCGCCTGGCCAAGTGGCTGCACATCGCCAGCACGGACACGGTCATCGCCCTCATGGCCGCCATTCTCGTGGTCGCCCTGGGACTGGCCAACTGGCGGCAGGTCTCCGAGAACACCGACTGGGGCGTGCTCTACCTGTTCGGCGGCGGCCTGACGCTCAGCGCCGTGCTGCGCGCCTCCGGCGCCTCCGCCGTGCTCGGCCAGCAGGTCGCCCAACTGATTGGCGGGGTGTCGCCGTTTGTCATGTACCTGATCGTGGCCATCTTCATTGTCTTCCTCACCGAGTTCACCAGCAACACCGCCTCCGCGGCCCTGCTCGTGCCGGTCTTCGCGGTCATTGCCGAACAGATGGGGCTGCCGCCCAAGATCCTCGTGCTCATGATCGGTTTCGGCGCCTCGCTGGCCTTCATGATGCCGGTGGCCACGCCGCCCAACGCCATCGTGTTCGCCACCGGCCAGATCCGCCAGCGCGACATGCTCCGGGCCGGGTTTGTGCTCAACCTGATCTGCTCGGTGCTGCTCGCCACCTGGGGCTGGCTGTTCTTCTAGACCGGGCGGCCCGCTGTCCTCCACGCTACCCCGGGCCGGAGTTGCCAACCTGCTCCGGCCCGGGCCCCGCCCTGCCCCGCCGCCAGCCTCTGCCCGCATAAAACGCCGGACCCAGGGCGCGATTCGACCAGCGACATCGATCCTGCCGCGGTCACTTCACCTGTCGAACGGACACGGTTGCCGGCCGCAATGGTCCGGGAAGTAGCTGCGCCGTGCAGCCGGTGCGGAGAGAACGGGAGAACTTCCGCCAAGAACGGGCGGGAGGTGATCCTGGACGAGCACGGACGGCCGCACAGGACAAACAGGACTGAAGAGGAGGGGAAGTTGGCCCGCTTGCGGGCGGAGTCGGGAACAGGGGACGGAGGCCGGCCACCCGCCCTCAGGCGCAGCGGAAGGCCGGAGTCCTGCCCCGGTCGGTTGGCTTACTCGCCGAACACCAGGTCGTGACGGATCCAGCCGACCGGGCTGCCGGTGTTGTAGTAGCCGAGTTGGACCCAGTCGCCTTTTTTGCTGAGCACCTTGTAGATTTCGCCGACCTCGGCCACGGTCGCCACACTGGCGTCGGTGGCGTCGGCACTGCGGATGTTGGCCCTGTCGGTCAGGATGACCGCGGTCTTGACGTCGCTCACCAGGGAGGTGGACACCCAGGCGGTGTTGCCCTGCCAGTCGCGAAACCGGGTCCACTCGCCGGAGGGTTCCTGAACCTCGATGGGGTAGCCGCGGGGCACGATGAGCAGCACCTCGGCCTTGAGGCTCGGGCTGCTGCGAATGTTTGTTCCGTCCTTGGCGATGCTGCCGGCCGGCACGGCCGGGGCGGAGAGGAGCAGGATGATGCCGGCGCACAGGCCGGTGCGGGCAAAGGTCGAAAGGCCGAAGAGTTGCACGGTGTGCTCCTGTACCTGAGATTCGATTGTTCCCGGGGTGACGGCTGCGCTCGCACGCGGGACACCACCCGTACCGCAGGGTACCCTATTGCACAAGGGTTGCAAAGCGACAATCGATCCGGATGCCGGCACGGCCCTCCCCTTTCGGGGGACTGCAGGCACCCTGTTTCAGGAAGATAGGTCCGAGCGGCAACCAGCCCGATCGGATCAGCGACCAATCCTCGAGCGGTGTTCACCCGGAAGCGGAAACCGGCCCGGGCCCGCTCCCACCAGTTGACCGGCATCGGCCAGACGAGCACGGAGGTTGCCGACACGGTGGCCGTGGCAGCCGGGGTCGGGACTGTTTTTGATGGTTTCACCTCTGCCCACCTCCCCTGGAGTCATCCCAGGTATTCCCGCCGGGAGCGGAGGAGTTATTCCTTCAAACTCGTGGCCCGGACACCTGGTGCAAAAGGCCTATCCATGCACCGGCTTAACTTCCAACCGCACCCCCAAGGCTTGACACACCTTGTTGATAGTGTCGAAACGCGGGCTGGCGTTGGGTCGCAGCGCCCTGTAGAGCGCTTCGCGGGTTATACCGGCCTTCTTCGCCACCTCGCTCATGCCGCGCGCCTTGGCCGCAACACCCAGTGCGTAGGCCAACTCGGAGGTATCGCCGTCTGCGATCACCATCGACAGATAGGCGGCAATGTCTTCCTCGCTTTTGAGATACTGAGCCATGTCAAAGTCTGGTAGCTCAGAAATTTTTATCTTCTTTTCCATTGTTCACTCCTCCATGTTCGCAGCCATTTTTACGGCGCGAGC
>CAVWHP010000034.1:0-5617 GCA_963754825.1 uncultured delta proteobacterium
ACCAGGGCGGTGGTGTCCAGGTTCTCGTTCTTCTCCTCCAGCTCCTTCTCGAAGCCGAACAGGCTGGAGATGCCGGCGGTCATGGAGGTGGAGCGGTCGGTGTCGGTGGTGGCCTGCTTGGAGGCCTTGGCCTTCTCCTCGATGATCACGGTGACGATGTCGCCCACCCGGCGGGCCTTGATGTCCGAGAGCCAGCTGCCCTCGTCGCCGTTCCACAGGGTGCCCGGCGACTGGGGTTTGGGGTCGGTGGCCACCGGCTCCTCGAGCGGCTCCGGGACCACGGCGGTGTCCCGCTCGGCGCCGCCGCAACCGGCAAGCGTCAGGGCGAAGAGGAAACTGAGAAGGGCACAGAGGGCGGACGGGCGCATGTCAGAACTCCACGCTGACCATGCCCGGGCCGTCGACCCGGCAGTGGACCAGCTTGTTCGAGGCAACGTTCTTCACCTGGATGGTCTCCCCCAGCCGGCCGTCGGTGCGGGCCTGGCCCTGGGTGGAGATGTTGAGCGCGCCCTTGCGGGCAAAGATCTTGACCAACTCGCCGCTGCGGATCACCGCCGGCGTGGCGATGTGCGCCTGTTCCACCGGCCGGCCGGCGCTGACCGTGCGCGCGACCTCCATGCCGATGAGTTCGTCCATGGCGAAGAACGGTCCTTTCAGCCGGTCGAGGGACTGTCGTTCCATGCGCAGCATCCCGGCAGCGATGATGTCGCCGCGCTTGAGCCCGGCGGCGGCGACCACCACCTCGGCCAGGGCCTCGAGCCGGCCGCGGACCACGCAGTTGCCGGCGGGCTTGCCGTCCACCGCAAAGGCGATGGAAAAGCTCGAACTGCTGAGGATGTCCGGCCGCGAGGGGGTCACCTTCCAGCTCAACTCGCCGGCCGGCAGGACCAGGGCCTCGGGCGCGCGGAACGAGGCGAAGCGGACCTCGCCCCGGGGCAGGCGCTCGGCCTGCTCAGTGAGCCAGGCGTCGACAATGGCCTGCAGCCGCGCCTGGTCGATCCGTTGGCCGGCGCGTTGCACGAGGATGGTCTCGCTGCCCTGCCAGTCCACGTCCTGAACCTCGGGCCGATGGCGCAGACCGGTGATCACCGCCACCGTGGACAGCTCCTTGCTCGCTCCGGGCGAGGGCGCTGCGGCCACCGGCAGCCGGCCGATGGCCTCGGCCTCGCTGCCCGCGGGCCAGATTTTGGCGATGTCGGCGAGCACAATGCGCGGCCCGCTGACCTCGGCCCTCTGCTGGAACGACACCGCGATCTGCTCGGCCGCTCCGGCCGGGAGGGCGATGAGCAGGACGAGCAGGAACAGGGGCAGGGCGCGCATGGCTCAGACCATGTTGGTGGTGGTCTGCATCATCTCGTCCGAGGTGGAGACCACGTTGGAGTTGATTTCAAAGGCCCGCTGGGTGGTGATCATGTGGGCCATCTCCTCGACCAGGTTGACGTTGGAGTTCTCCACGTAGCCCTGCAACAGCGTGCCGTAGCCGTCGCTGCCCGGCGTGCCCAGGGCCGCGGCGCCGGAGGAGTCGCTCTCGCGGAACAGGTTGCGACCGATGGCGACCAGCCCGGCCTCGTTGACAAAGTCGGCCAGGTCGATGTTGCCCAGTTCGGTGGAGGTGGTGTCGTCGCCGACCAGGGCGCTCACCAGGCCGGTCTGGCTGATGGTTATCTCGCGGGCGTCCTCGGGGATGACGATCTCCGGCTGGATGGGGAAGCCGTCCGAGGTGGTCAGGCGGCCGTCACCGTCGAGCTTGAGGTTGCCGGCGCGGGTGAAGGCGGTGTTGCCGTCGGGCATCTCCACCTGGAAGAAGCCGGAGCCCTCGATGGCCACGTCCAGCGGGTTCTCGGTCTGGACGATATCGCCCTCGGTGAACACCTTGGTCACCGCCGCCGGCTTGACGCCGAGCCCCACCTGGATGCCGGTGGGCGAGCGCGTGTCGGCCGAGGTCGGGCTGCCCGGCACCTTCATGATCTGGTAGAGCAGGTCCTGGAAGTCGGCGCGGCTCTTCTTGAAGCCGGTGGTGGAGACGTTGGCCAGGTTGTTGGCGATGACGTCCATGTTCAGGTTCTGGGCCGACATGCCGGTGGTGGATGTCCAGAGCGATCGCATGCAAGTACCTCGTGGTGGACTGCGGCCGGCCGGTGGCCGGCAAAGGGTTAGCCGAGCGTGCCGAGTTCGTCGAGCTTGTCGCCGAGCTTGGAATAGCTTTCGATGGCCTTGTGATGGACCTCGAAGGAACGCTGGGTGCGAATCATGGCGGCCATCTCCTCCATCATGTTGACGTTGGCGGTCTCCAGGCTGCCCTGAATCACCCGACCGGTCTCGAGCGGCTGGTCGGTGACGCCCTCGCCGCCGCGGTAGAGGGTGGCGCCCGCCTTGACCAGTCGCTTCGGGTCGTTCACCGTGACCACCTGGATGCGGCCGTCCGTGACCTCGCCGTCCACACTGATCTCGCCGCTCTCGGCAATGACGATCTCCCGGGCGGTGGTGGTGTCGAGCTGCAGCGGCTGGTTGGCCGCGTCGACCAGGTTCAACCCCTCGCTCGTCTTGACCAGGCCGTTCTCATCGATCTGCAGGTGGCCGGCGCGGGTGTAGAAGGTCTCGCCGCCGCGGCGGACCTTGAAAAACCCCTCGCCGTCGATGGCCAGGTCGAGCGGCCGGCCGGTTTCCTGCAGGCCGCCCTGGCTGAAGTCCGCGGCGATCTGTTGGATGCGGGTGTGGTTGATGCCGCGGCCCGCCTCGATCTGGCTGGCGCCGCGGAGCACGGAGGCGAAGCTCACCCGGTCGCGCTTGAAGCCGGTGGTGGTGACGTTCGCCAGGTTGGCGGCGATGTTGGCCATGGCCTGTTCCCTGGCCACGGCCCCGCTGAGTGCGCTGTATTTTCCCGAGCCCATAAGCCTCCGTCGAGTGGTGGTGCGGCTGATCTGTGCTCTTCTTGTCGGTCGGGGGGGCGGCTTTCTTAAGCGGAGATTGGTCGTCCGGTCGCTGTCCGACAAGGCGCGAGCGCCGGGCGGCCGCGGTCGGCGACACTGGTCAGGCTGAGCAGTTGGGACGCCTCGGCCCGCGAGATGGACAGGGCCTGGGCGATCTCGCCTGCGCCCAGGCCCTGGCCGGCCAGCTGGCCGAGGATGCGGTATTTCTCCGGAACCTGCCGCTCCACCCCGGCCTGAAGGCAGAGGCGCGGGGTCTGCAGGTCGGTGGTCAGGCTGGCGCTCTGCAGCAGTCGGGCGAAGTCCTGGCGGCTGTCGCGGTCAAAGCCGTCGTTGAGCACGGCATCGATGCGGCGCTGCAGGCGGTGGATGCGCTCGATCGCCTGTCGCTCCTGTTCGCGGCGACGCAGGGCGCTGCACCACGCCAGCACCAGGGCGGGCAGGGCGACGACAATGGCGCCGGCAGCGAGCGCGAGACCAGGGACCATGGCAGGGACGGGCGCGGGGTCAGGGTTCGTAGAGGTCGGAGTTGCGCAGCTTGACGCGCAGTTTGAGCAGGGCCTGGCTGTGCAGCTGCGACACCCGTCCCTCGGACACGCCGAGCACCTCGGCGATCTCTTTCTGGGTGAGTTCCTCGTAGTAGTAGAGGGCGACCACCTGCCGTTCCTTCTCGCCCAGCTCCTCGAGGATGTCGGCGAGGATGCGGGTCAACTCCTGGCGCTCGATCATCTCGCCCATGTCCGGGCCGTTGTAGTCCTCCAGGCTGTCGAGGAAACTGCGGCCCTCCTCGGTGTGGTCCAGGGTCTCGTGCAGGCTGACGCAGCCCAGGTGGCTGACCTCGCCGAGCAGGGTGTGGTACTCGTCCAGGCTTAGGTTCAGGGCCGCGGCCATCTCCGTCTCCTCGGGCGAGCGGCCCAGTTGGCGCTCCAGGCGGAGCATGGTCTGGTGGAGCTGGTTCTGCTTGTCGCGCATGGAGCGGGAGAACCAGTCGAGCTTGCGCATCTCGTCGAGGATGGCGCCGCGCACCCGGTACTCGGCAAAGGTCTTGAACTTGGCCCCCCGGGTCGGGTCGAACTTGTTGGCCGCGTCGATCAGCCCGACCATGGCCGCGCTGGTCATGTCCTCGCGGGTCATGAAGCTCGGCACCTGGGGCACCATGCGCTGCACCACCAGGTCCACCAGGGGCATGTGCTCGCGGATGAGTTGGGAGCGGTCGTCGAGAGGGGCGATGGGTGTCAGCATGACCCGGCTCACCTGGCACCGAATTCGAGCAGCCGCCGCCAGAAGAACTGGATCGAGCCCTTGGGCTCCACCGCGTGCGGCTCCTGCAGCACACTCCGCGCCAGGGCCTCGAAGGCCTGGCTGGTCCTGCTGTCCGGGTAGAGCTGGACGAGCACCTGCTGGCGGCGGATGGCCTCGACCATGAGCTTGTCGCGGGGGATGGAGCCGATGTAGTCGATGGCGATGTCCAGGTAGCGGTTGGCCACCATGGTCAGCTTGCGGTACACGTCCAGTGCCTCCTCCTCGTTGCGGATGAAGTTGACGATCAGGTTGAAATGCTTCTCGTGGAACTGGTTGGAGAGCAGCTTCATGAGCGCGTAGGCGTCGGTGATGGCGGTGGGCTCCGGGGTGGTGACCACGAGGATCTCCTGGGCGGCGGTGTTGAAGTAGGTGACGTTTTCAGAGATGCCGGCCTCGGTGTCGATGAGGACGAAGTCGAAATCGTTGTGCATCCCGTCCAGGGCCTCGAGCAGCTGCAGCTTCTGCTCCGAGTCGAGCCGGGTGAAGCGCTGCACCCCGGACCCGGCCGGCAGGATGCGGATGCCCTCCGGCCCCTCGACCAGGATCGCCTCCAGGCTCTGCTCGCCGCTGAAGAAATGGTTGAGGTTGTGGTTCGGCGCCAGCCCGAAGACCACGTCGATGTTCGCCAGGCCCAGGTCGGCGTCGAGGATGAGCACCCGCTGGCCCATGCGGCTGAGCAGCACCGCCAGGTTGGCGACCACCGCGGTCTTGCCCACCCCGCCCTTGCCGCTCGTCACCGACAGCACCCGGGTGGCGCGGCCGCTGTCGGCGGCCCGGTTCAGGGTGCGCAGGGTGGTGGCCTGGTCCCGCTGCGGCGTGGCCTGTTCAGCCATGGTGGCACCCCCTTCGTTCGTCCAGGATGAGCGCGGCGATGTCCGCCGGGGTCGGCGTGAGCAGATCCTCCGGCACCCGCTGGCCGTTGGTCAGACAGCTGATCGGCGTGTCGTTGTTGTAATGGACGTTGAGCAGCACGCCCAGCTGGCCGCACTCGTCGATCTTGCTGAAGACAAAGCGCTGCACCGGCAGGATGGCGAAGCGGCGGATGGTCGACTCGAGTTCCTGCTCCCGGGCCGTGGCCGGCAGCAGCAGGTGGTTCTCCAGGTCGAGTTCCGGGCGGAGGAAGGCGGCCAACTCGTCCAGGTCGGCCTGGTTGCGGGGACTGCGGCCGGCGGTGTCGACCAGCACCAGGTCGCAGTCGGCGAACCGTTCCAGCGCCCGGTGAAAGGCCTCCGGGGTGAGCACCACCTCCAGCGGCAGGCGCATGATTTCGGCGTAGACCTTGAGCTGCTCCACTGCAGCCACCCGGTAGGTGTCGATGGTGATCAGGCCGATGCGGCCGTTGCCGCGGCCCAGGGCGTGGGCCGCGATCTTGGCCAGCGTGGTGGTCT
>CAVWHP010000035.1:0-9988 GCA_963754825.1 uncultured delta proteobacterium
TGTTGCGCCAGCGTCACCGCATTAGGCCCGACACCGATGATGATTTCATCCTCCGCACCCAGCAGGAAATCGCCGAAGTCGTGAGTGCGATATCGAAGATCATGACCGCCCTGCTCGCTGCCATCGCCGGCGTTTCCCTGCTGGTGGGCGGCATCGGCATCATGAACATCATGCTGTCAGCGTCGACGGAGCGCACCCGCGAGATCGGCATCCGCATGGCCGTCGGCGCCCGCGGGCGCGACATCCTGCTGCAGTTCCTCGTCGAGGCCGTGCTCCTCAGCTCGACCGGCGGGTCCTCGGCATCCTGCTGGGGCTGGGCATCGCGCGGCTCCGTCCCGTGGTCAAGGCTGGCCCACCCTCATCTCCCGCAACTCGATCGTGATCGCCGTCGCCTTCAGCGCCGCCGTCGGCGTCTTCTTCGGCTTCTACCCGGCCCGCAAGGCCGTCCCAGCTCGACCCCATCGACGCCCTGCGCTACGAGTAAGGAACTCCGACCTGGCGCCCCAACCCTGCCGGGAGCCCCCACCGGAGCCTCCCCGTAGCACCTCTGATCGCCAATCAGAGGTGCTAGGGGGAGGCTCCGGTGGGGCTACGGAGGTGTCAGCGAGCGGTATGGGGCGCTGCTGCCCCCCAGCGAAATCAAGAAAAGCCCAGCGCGGGTCGGTAAGTCGCTGTGGTCTAGGGAGATACAACCAATGGGAAAGTTGCCGGAAGCAGCGCTTTCCTCGGCCGCGACGCCCTATGTTCCTGGCCTCCCTGGCCGTACGAGTCGGTTTACCGCCAAAGACGCGTTGGGAAACAATGTAAAGGCGATAACAATCGCAAACGGACAATACATAGTATAAATATAGTGCTTTATATTATTGACATACATGTTAATATTGTTAAATTAGTGGCATGAAACGATTGCCAACTTCCTGCCCAAGCTGCTCTGGGAAGCTCGCCGTCCAACGCCTTCGCTGTGAGAAATGTGGGGACTTTGAAGTGGAAGGCTGCTACCCGCTCCCGGCACTGGTCAGTCTCGGGCAGGAGGACCAGGAGTTCATCCTGGAATTCATCAAAGCCAGCGGGAGCTTGAAGGAGATGGCCGGTCTCTAAGCGTCAGTTATCCCACCGTTCGCAATCGTCTCGATAAGATGGTTGGAAGCTAGAGGAAAGCCAGACCAGCCTGCAGGAGAAGAAATGAATCCGACTACGGAGAAGAAGCCGCTCACTTTATTGTTTAATCCGTTCTTCTACGTGGCAGGGGGCAAGGCGCTGGGGATCGGACTGGCGACCATTATTTTGGCCGGCCTTATCGGTGCGTTGGGCAATGCCCACTTGATGGGGTGTTGAACACGCATCAGGGGCGCATGCGCCGCTGTGGTTCTTCCTCGCGGAAGGGATCATTGACTGGCTCTGCCTGGGAGCGGCTGCGTCGGTGCCCACGGCCGGGTGCTCGGCACGTACCTGCACGGCCTGTTCGACGAGCCGGCCATTACCCGGCGCTGGCTCGCCGGTCTTGGTCTCGGTGAGGTGCCGGTGGACCGGCTGCACGGCCCGGCGGCGCGCGACCGTGCCTACGACCAGTTGGCCGAACACGCCCGCACCCACCTCGACCTGGAGGCGATCATCGCCCTCCTGCCGCCCCGGCTGCGCGAGGTGCGGCGATGAGCGGACAGGGTAGGGCTCCTCTGTGCCGCATCGTTCCGCTTTTCGCGCTGGTGTTGCTGCTCGCGCTCGGCACCGCCCGCGCCGCCACCATCTCCGACAGCGAGCGCCGGACCTTGGTCTTCGACCGCCCCTTCACTCGCATCGTCTCCCTCTACCCGGCCCATACCGCGAACCTCCTGCGCCTCGGCCTGGACGGCGAGATCGTTGCCTGCAGCCCCGGCGACCACCAGCTGACCGACCGGCCGCGGGTGCAGTTCCAGGACGACCCGGAACGTATCCTTGCCCTCAAGCCCGACCTGGTGCTCATCCGGCCGATGATCAGCCGCGGCTACCCGAACCTGGTGCGCATCCTCGAGCAGCACCGGGTGCGGGTGGTGTCGCTCCAGCCCACCCGGGCGGACGAGTTGTTCGCCTACTGGCAGGCCCTGGGCACGCTCACCGGCCGCGAGCGCGAGGCGCAGGCGATGATCGCGGATTTTACCCGCGGCCTGGCGCGCATCACCGCGGAACTGCGCTCCATCCCGCCGGAGCGACGCAAGCGGGTCTATTTCGAATCCATCCACCGGCAGATGAAGACCTTCGCGCCCGGCTCCATGGCCCTGTTCGTGCTCGAGTCGGCCGGCGGCATCAACGTGGCCGCGGACGCGGCACGCATGCGCGAGACGAACATCGCCGCCTACGCCAAGGAGCGCATCCTCGCCCGGGCCGACGAGATCGACGTCTACCTGGCGCAGCGCGGCCGCATGAACCCGGTGCGGGTCGAGGACATCACGGGTGAGCCGGGCTTTGGGGTGATCCGCGCGGTGCGCGAGGGCCAAGTGTTCCTGGTGGACGAGGAACTGGTCTCGCGACCCACGCCGGACCTGCTCGACGGCATCGTCCAGGTGCGGGCCCTGCTCTACCCGGAACTCTTCGCCGGCAGTACGCCGAAACACTGATCAACCATCCGGTCCGGGCAGCGCGTCCCGGCCCCAGCCAGAGAGAACAGGCATGATTTCCCTGCAACAGGTCGCCCCTCAGGACATCGAGGCCGAGAGCTTCCGCATCATCGAGCGCGAACTCGGCCCCACCGCCTTTGCCCCGGACGAGTTCGCCGTGGTCCGGCGGATCATCCACGCCACCGGCGATTTCAGCTTCGCCGAGACCCTGCGCTTCCACCCCGAGGCGATCGCGGCCGGGCTGACCGCCATCCGCAGCGGCCGCAACATCCTTGTGGACGTGGGCATGGCCGCGGCCGGGGTTTCCGCGCACCTGCTCGCCGCCTTTGGTGGCCGGGTGCTCTGCCGGGTGGCTGAACCCGAGACCGCGACCCTGGCCCGGGCCAACAACACCACCCGCTCGGATGCGGCCATGACCCGGGCCACCGGCGACAACATCGGCATCATTGCCATCGGCAACGCGCCCACGGCCCTGCTCAAGGTCATGGACCTGATCGAGCGGCGGCTGATCGCCCCCAACCTGGTGATCGGCGTGCCGGTGGGGTTCGTCAACGCGGCCGAGTCCAAGGAATTGCTGGCCGCCCAAAACTACCCGTTCATTACCGCGCTCGGTCGCAAGGGCGGCACGCCGGTGGCCGTGGCCGCGGTCAACGCCCTGCTGCGCCTGGCCTGAGGAACGTTCGTGGCCGAGCGGAAGGGCGCATCCAGAACACTGCGCAGCGGCTACACCACCGGGGCCTGCGCCGCGGCCGCGGCCAAGGCGGCGGTGCTCGGCCTGCTCGGCCAGCCACATCCCGGCCGGGTGGAGATCCCCTTTCCCGACGGCTCGCGCCACTCATTCGAACTCTGCCGCTTCGGCACCGGCCTGGCCACGGTGGTCAAGGATGCGGGCGACGACCCGGACGTGACCAACGGCGCCGAGATCGGCGCCGAGGCGCGCTGGCTGGACGAACCGGGGTGCGAGTCGGTCGTGCTCGTCAACGGCCCGGGCGTGGGCGTGGTCACCAAGCCCGGGTCTGCCGGTGGCGGTGGGCGAGCCGGCCATCAACCCGGTGCCGCGGCGGATGATCCGCGCGGCCGTGGCCGAGGCCCTGGTCGAGGGCGGTACCAGCAAAGGGCGCGTCGAGGTGCGTATCTTCGTGCGCGACGGCGAGGCGCTGGCGGAAAAGACGCTGAACCGGCGGCTGGGCGTGGTCGGCGGGTTGTCCATCCTCGGCACCACCGGCATCGTCCGGCCCGTGTCGGCCAAGGCCTGGACCGACACCATCGAGGCCAGCCTGCGGGTGGCCCGGGCCGCCGGCCTGGACGAGGTGGTGCTCGCCACCGGCCGCACCTCCGAGGCCGCGGTGCAGGGGCGGCTCGCCCTGCCCGAGGAGGCGTTGGTGATGATGGGCGATTACCTGCACTACGCGCTCACGGCCACGGCCCGCCAGGGGTTCCGGCGCATCCACCTGGCCGGGATGTGGGCCAAGCTGGTCAAGGCGGCCTTGGCCGTGCCCCAGACCCATGTGCGCAACGGCGCCCTGGAGACCCGCCAGGCCGCGGACCTGCTCGTTGACCTCGGGCTGGACGGTCCGGCCGCGGCTGCGCTGGCCCGGGCCAACACGGCCCGCGAGATCTACGAGCGGCTGCGGGCCGCGGGCCGGGACGACCTGGTCACCGCGGTCTGTGACCGGGCGCGGGTCCAGGCCGAGGCGTGGTCCGGCCTGCCGGTCACGGTCTACCTGGTGACTGCGGAAGAGGGGGTGGTCTGCCGTGTCACGGATTGAACTGATCGGTGTGAGCGGGCCGGTGCTGAGCCCGACGCAGCGCCAACTGATAGAGGGCTGCGTGGCCGTGTCCGTGAGCCGCCGTTACGCGCCCCTGGTCGCCGACTGCCCGGTCCGGCCGATCCCGATCACGCCGTTGCGGGTGCTCGTTCGACCAACTGGCCGCGGCCCTGGAGGAGGGTGACGTGGCCGTACTCGCCAGCGGCGATCCCCTCTTTTACGGCATCGGCCGCAGCCTCATCGATCGCTTCGGCGCGGAGCGGGTGCGTGTCCACCCGGCGATGTCCAGCGTGCAGCTGGCCTGCGCCCGTTTCGGCCAGCCCTGGGACAACCTGGCAATGGTCAGTCTGCACGGCCGGCCAGGGGACGATGTCGCCGGTCGGGTGCTCCGCCACCAGCGGGTCCTCCTGCTCACCGATGAACCGAACAGCCCGGACCGGGTGGCGGCCGGCTTGCTCGCGGCCCTGCGCGCCTGCGACGACCGGGAACGCATGGCCGCCATCCGCCTGCGCGTGGCGGAAAACCTTAGGCCTGAGCGACGAGCGGATCACCAGCGGCACCCTGGCCGAGATCGCCGGACAGCGCTTCGGCCCGCTCAACCTGGTCCTGGTGGAGCAGCCCGCCCGGCCCGAGGTCTGCCGTTTCGGCCTCGGCGAGGACGAGATCCGCCACTCGCGCGGCCTGATCACCAAGGACGAGGTGCGCGCCGCGGTGCTGCACCGGCTGCGCTTGCCCGAGAACGGTGTGCTCTGGGACGTCGGCGGCGGCTCGGGCAGCGTCAGCCTGGAGGCGGCCCGCCTCTGTCCGGAACTCTCGGTGTACACGGTGGAACGCAACCCCGCCGAGCAGGCGAACATCCGCGCCAACATCCGCACCTACGGCGCCTACACGATCCACCTGGTCGACGGCGCGGCGCCCGCGGCCCTCACCGAACTGCCTGCACCGGACCGGGTCTTTGTCGGCGGCAGCGGCGGCCAACTGGAGGCGATCCTCACCACGGCCGCGGCCCGGCTCGCGCCCGGCGGCCGCATCGTGGTCAGCGCGGTGCTCGCGCAGACCGAAACCATTGCCCAACGTGTGCTCGCGCAGCTCTGCCGCCAGTGTGAGCAGCACCACCCTGACCGTGACCCGCCACGATCCCCACGGCGGCCCGGACCGGGTCCTCAATCCCATAACCCTCATCACAGGCGACCTATGAGCAGCCAGCACCCTTTGCCCCAGTCCGGCCACCTCTACCTGGTCGGCGTCGGCCCCGGCGACCCGGAACTGATGACCTATAAGGCCGCACGCATTCTCGACACCACCCGGGTCTGGGCCGTGCCCAAGGCTCGAGAGGAGGGCACGAGCAGCGCCCTGCGGATCGCCAGCCAGGCGGTGGCGGGCAACGGCCGCACCGTGCTCGAACTCTGCTTCCCCATGCAGAAGGTCTTTCTCGGCCGCGAGACGGACCAACAGCTGCTCGACGCCTGGGGCACGGCCGCGGACCGGGTGATCACCCACCTGGACCGGGGCGAGGACGTGGCCTTTCCCACGCTCGGCGACGCCACCCTCTACTCCACCGCCTTCTACCTGCTGGCCATGATCCAGGAGCGGCGGCCGGCCACCACGGTCACGGTGGTGCCGGGCATCACCGCCATGGCCGCCTGCGCCGCCTCCCAGTCGAGCCCGCTGGCGCTGGGTGACGACGTGCTCGCGGTGGTGCCGGCCGCCTTTGAGGACGACCGGCTGCGGCAGATCCTCACCAGCCTGGACGCGGTGGTGCTCATGAAGGTGCACCGGCGGCTCGACGCCCTCATCGACCTGCTCGAGGAACTCGGCCTCGCCGACCAGGCGGTGCTCACCGAGCGGAGCGGCCTGCCCGGCGAGCGGGTGTACACGGACATCCGCACCGCCCGGGGCAAGCAGCTGCACTATTTTTCGACCATGGTCATCCGCAAGAAAAGGGTCCGGGTCTGACATGAGCGCGACGAATTCGACTCCCGGCGCAACCAGTCATCCGGTGGTGTTCCTCGGCGCCGGCCCCGGCGACCCTGAACTGCTTACCCTCAAGGGCCGCCGCCTGCTCGACACGGCCGACCTGGTGGTCTACGCCGGCAGCCTGGTCAACCCGGCACTGCTCGACGGCATCCGCGCCTCCTGCCACGACAGCGCGGGCCTTGACCTGGAGGCGATCATGACCCTGCTCGCCGATGGCTACCAGCGCGGCCTGCGCACCGTGCGTCTGCACACCGGCGACCCGGCCATGTACGGGGCCATCCGTGAGCAGATGCAGTGGTTTGATGCGCGCGCCATCGCCTACGAGGTGGTGCCCGGGGTCAGCTCGGTGTTTGCCGCGGCCGCGGCCCTGCGCACCGAGCTGACCGTGCCCGAGGTCACCCAGACGGTCATCCTCACCCGCCAGGCGGGGCGCACGCCGGTGCCGGAACGGGAATCGCTCGCGCGGCTGGCCGCGGTGCAGGCGACCATGTGCATCTTCCTGAGCGTGGCCCTGATCGAGCGGGTGGTCGCGGACCTGCTGGCCGGTGGTTACCCGGTGGACACGCCGGTGGCCGTGGTCGAGCGGGCCAGCTGGCCGGACGAGCGCATCGTCCGCGGCAGCCTCGAGAACATCGCCGAGCGGGTGGCCGACTCGGGTATCCGCAAGACCGCCATGATCGTGGTCGGGCCGGCGTTGTCCGCGGACAGCCGCATCGCCTCCAGGCTCTACGACGCGGCCTTTTCCCACGAGTACCGCTGATGCACGGGCAGGGGGGGCGGTCCGGCGGCTGCGTGGTGCTCGCCCTCACCCGGGGCGGGTGCGAACTGGGCGAGCGATTGGCCGCAGAACTGGGCGCGGAGTTCCGTCCCTGCCGGGGTCGGGTGGCCGAAGAGATGCGTCTGGCCTGGCAGGGCCGTCGGGCCCTGGTCTGCATCATGGCCGCGGGCATCGTCGTGCGCACCATCGCCCCGCTGCTCGCGGACAAGCATCGCGACCCGGCCGTGGTGGTCTGTGACGAGGGGGGCCGCTTCGCCATCCCGCTCGTCTCCGGGCATCTGGGCGGGGCCAACGACCTGGCCCGCCGGGTGGCCCGGATCACCGGCGGGGCGGCGGCGCTGACCACGGCCTCGGACGTGCTCGGCCGCACCGCGCTCGACCTCTGGTGCCGCGATCTCGGTCTGCGGGTGGCAGACCGGGGCGCGCTGACCGCGGCCATGGGTCGGCTGGTGGACCGGGGCGGGGTGTCCGTCTGGAGCTGTTGCCCGCTGCCCGAGCTGCCGCCGGACCTGCACCCGATTTCCGAGCGGGAACATGCCGACCTGGTCATCGACGTGAAAGCTGTCGGCCTGCCCAGGGCCGCACTCCTGCATCCGCCCGCGCTGGTGCTCGGCATCGGCTGCAACCGCGGCACCCCGGCCGGGGCGATTGAAAGGGCGGTCAAGGAAACCTTCGACCGGCACACCCTGGCCCTGGCCGCGGTCAGCGGGCTCGCCTCCATCGACCTGAAACGGGACGAGGCCGGCCTGCTCCTCTTTGCCGCCGGGCAGGGATTGCCCCTCGAGTTTTATGCCAGTGCGGCCCTCAACCGGGTGGAGGGGGTGAGCAGTTCGGCGGCGGTGCTGCGCGCCACCGGCGCCCGGGGCGTGGCCGAACCTGCGGCCCTGCTCGCCGCCGGACCGGGTGCGACCCTCGTGGTGGCCAAAGAGAAATACCCGGACGTGACCGTGGCCGTGGCCGAACGGGCCGACCCGCTCGGCGTGCACGGCACCGGCCGCACCTCCGCAACGACAACCGCGGCCGATGCTCCGGCCGACAGCGACCAGAGGAACACAATATGACGGCAACTCGGCAGACGCCAACCGGCACCCTCACCGTGGTCGGCACCGGCCCCGGCGCCCTCGACCTGATGGCCCCGCGCGCACGCCAGGCCCTGGAGAACGCGGAGGTCGTGGTCGGCTACCGCACCTACCTGGACCTGGTGCAGGACTGCCTCAACCCACAGAGCGAGGTTCTTTCCTCGGCCATGATGCAGGAGATCGACCGCTGCCGCACCGCCCTGGAACTGGCCGAGGCCGGCCGGCGGGTGGTCCTGGTCTGCGGCGGTGACCCGGGCATCTACGCCATGGCCGGGCTGGTCTTCGAACTGGCCCGCGCCACCGACAGCCGGGCCAGCATCGACATCATTCCCGGTATCGCCGCGCTCAACGCCTGCGCCGCGGTGCTCGGCGCACCGCTCATGCACGATTTCGCGGCCATCAGCCTGTCCGACCTGATGACCCCCTGGCCGCTCATCGAGCGTCGCATCGCGGCCGCGGCCGGTGCTGATTTCGTGGTGGTGATCTACAACCCCAGGTCGAAAAAACGGACCAACCAGATCGTCCGCTGCCGGGAGATCCTGCTCGAGCTCCGCGGGCCGGACACGCCGGTCGGCCTGGTCAGCGGCGCCAGCCGCGAGCACGAGTCGGTACGCCTGACCAACCTGGACGGGATGCTCGACGAGGAGATCAATATGCAGACCACGGTCATCGTCGGCAACTCGCAGACCTTTGCCTGGCGCGGACGGATGGTCACCCCGCGCGGCTACAGCGGCAAGTACGGCCTCGACGGCGCGTAGGCGAGCGCGGGCAGGAGTCCCCGCAGCGCAAAAAAAAGCACCCGGCCCTCCCGGGGCGGGTGCTTTTTTCTTCTCCTGCAAACCGGTCGGCTGGGCCGAGACCACAAAAAGGCCCGGTCCTGATCAGGGCGCTCCGGGCCGGGGCAGGGGGCAAGCGGACGCTCAGTTCGCCGGTTCCCCGGGTTGTTCGCCCGCCTCGAGCATGTCCATGAGTTCACCCTGCAACTGCTCGTCGTGCATAAGCTTCATGGCGAGGGCATGGCACAGGGCGCTGGCCAGGCCCTGCAGGTCCAGGGACTGCACATCCACGGTGATTTCCCCATCGGCCGAGGCTTCGAGGATCAGGGCCGCCTGGTTTTCCTTGAGTTCCATGTCAGTGCTCCGTTCTCTGTGTTTTATAAAGAATTTCGTCGGGGTAGAGTTCGAGGGAATCCCCTTTCTGCAGGGGGAACTCGTCGGGCAGCTGGGTCTGGATCACCCCGAACACGGTTTCTCCTTCGATGTGCTCCACCTCCAGGTCCATATAGCCGCCATCAGCGCGCACATCCCTGCCGGCGCCGATCCGGAAAAAGACCCGGATAGTGACTACGTCGCCAACCCGGAGCTGCCGGTAATCGACCCCGGGGTAATCGGGAAAGGCATTCGGGTAAAACCCGGGCAGTTTCGCGTTTTCCATGCTGAACACATGGTATCCCATTTCCAGGATCTCCTTGAAAAAGGGAAAATTGTCGCGGTGGCCAACAAGTTTGAAGACGTTCTTTTTTTTCATGGTGGTACTCGTCGGAGACACTGAGACACAGCCGTTGGGCACGGCATCCGCGGCGGCAGCGGAACAGCTGTCCGACCGGGCGCGACCTGGTCTGCCACAACCAGGGGGAGGCTTGTATACCAGGAAGTCGCCGCCTCGACCAGACAAAGGCAACAACCACTGGGGAAAGAAAGCGGATCGGACCATGCACCGACAAACCGAGCCTTTTCTCGGCAGCCGCAGGAGCGCGGCCTTGCCATCCATCCCTCTCGGTGGAGCGGCCGGGTT
>CAVWHP010000036.1:0-12814 GCA_963754825.1 uncultured delta proteobacterium
CGCGACATCTGGCCCGAGTCGATCCGCGCGGTGGGTGCGATGCGGCAGTCCGTGGCGCTCGATCTGCTGGAAAAGGTGGAGATGTTTCTCTACCGGAAGGCCGATGCGATCGTCAGCGTAACCAACTCTTTTCGGGATACGCTCATCCGCCGCGGGGTGGACGGGGCCAAGATCACTGTGGTCACCAACGGCGTGGATGGCAGCCGCTTCACCCCGCGGCCCAAGGACGAGGCGCTCCTTGCCCGGCATGGTCTGCAGGGGCGGTTCGTGGCCGGCTACATTGGCACGCACGGCTTGGCCCATGCGCTGGACACGGTTCTCGATGCGGCACGGGAGACGCAGGCCCAGCCGGACGGCGAGCACTACCGTTTCTTGCTGCTCGGCGACGGCGCCAACAAGGTGGCGCTGCAGGCGCGCGCCCGGGCCGAGGGGCTGGACAACGTGATTTTTGTCGACTCGGTGCCCAAGGAAGAGGTGGTGCGCTACTGGTCGCTGCTGGATGTATCCATCATCCACCTGAAGAAGACCGAGTTGTTCACCACCGTAATCCCTTCCAAACTGTTCGAGTGCATGGGCATGGCCATCCCGGTGCTGCATGGCGTGGCCGGCGAATCGGCGGGGATAGTCGAACGGGAGGAGGTGGGCCTGGTGTTCGAGCCGGAAAATGTCGCGGCGCTGTGCGCCGGCCTGCGCCGTTTGCGGGAGGATGGGGAGTTGTACCGCCGCCTCCAGGACAACGGCCCGAAAGCGGCCCGGCGCTACGACCGGAGCGTGCTCGCCGGCGAGATGCTGCGGGTGATCGAGACAACGGTGCATCCTTCTTCGACCTACTGATTTTATTGTATTATTAGGCCAGACGTCCGCTGTTGTTTTGTAGGGTGCGCCGTGCGCACCATGGTCGATTGCCCGCTTGTCCAGCGGGATTCGACCTCGTTGTTTTTGGGCGGTGTTTCGGGAGGAAAGGGGGAAGACATCCGGTGCCCTGGAGCAATGGAAAACAAAACCCAGTGGCGTAGGGGCGAAAAATCTTTCGCCCCTGCAGGGGAGGAACTGTGCCGGACAGGTCGCATTGTCCGCGCCGGCCAGCAGCGGGCCTGCCCCGCTCAGAGTGCGGCCATCTGCTCGGGGCCGCGCTGGATGCCGATCACCTTGCCCTGGATGAGCACCTCGCCGAGGGTGTAGGTCTGCACCGGGTGGCGGTCGTTTTCCGGGCGCAGTTCGATGTGGTCGCCGCGGTAGAAGAAGCGCTTGACCGTGGCCTCCTCGCCGCCCACCAGGGCGACCACGATCTCGCCGTTGGTCGCGAACTGGCGCGGTTCGCAGATGGCCAGGTCGCCTTCGAGGATGCCGGCGTCGCGCATGGAATCACCCTGCACGCGCAGGGCAAAGAGGTTGTCGCCGCGGAACACGGTGCTGTCGACCAGCACGCTGCCGGCCCATTCCTGCTGGGCGTAGAGCGGCAGACCGGCGGCCACCCGGCCGATGATGGGCACGGCCCGGACGCCGCCGGGGTCCGGTGTGCCCGGGTCGAGCAGCACCAGGCTGCGGCTGTAGCGACCCTCGCGCCGCAGCCAGCCCTTGTCCTGCAGGGTCTGCAGCAATCCGGCCACGGCCGTGTGGCTGACGCCCAACTCCTCGGCCGCGGTGCGCAGGCTGGGCGCGTCCTGGCCCGCCTCCATGCGGCCGCGCAGGTAGTCGAAAAATTCCCGCTGGCGTCGGGTCAGCGGTTGTCGTTGCCGGGTCATGGTCCACCTCCATTGTCCAGATTTGGACCAATGTACAGCAACATTTGTGACAATGTCAAGGTGGTGCAGGGATGTTCTGCCGGTTGAGCGGATTGGTGGGAAGCGGGCAGGATGGAGGGAGTGAAGACCGAGCGCGGTGTCACCCATCACGCTTGACGTTAATCATGTGACGCGTTACTGTTTGGCGCATGATCAGATCATTTACCTGTCAGCTGACTGAAGCGCTCGCTAAAGGCAATCAGGTCAAGCATTTCGTCAATATAGCCAAGGTTGCGCGAAGAAAGCTCAGACAACTTGAGATCGCGGGACGACTCGATGACCTGCGAATACTACCCGGCAATCATCTTGAAGCGCTGAAGGGCGATCGTTTTGGTCAACACAGTATCCGTATAAACGATCAATGGCGAGTCTGCTTTCGGTGGACAGACGCAGGCCCGGAAGATGTAGAGATAGTTGATTACCATTGAGGAGAGGAACCACCATGGAAAAATTAGCCCCCATAACTCCAGGAGAAATTTTGCTGGAAGAATTTTTGAAGCCCCTGGGGCTGACACAGTACCGCCTGGCCAAGGAAATTGATGTTCCCGCCCAGCGGATAAGCGAAATCGTCAGTGGCAAGCGGTCGATCACCGCTGATACCGATTTGCGGTTGTGCCGTTTCTTCGGACTCTCCAATGGGTACTGGTTACGAGCCCAGGCTGCGCATGATACAGAAGTTGCCGAAAGAACCCTCAGCCCGGTTCTGAAAAAGATCCGACCGTATTCCGAGTACCTGGCCCACCAGTGCTGAAGCTAACGAACCGAAAAGCCATACCGCTGATCAAGGCTGGGCGCGGGTAGGTCTATCGGCAAGGAAAGCCATACCGCTGATCAAGGCTGGGCGCGGGTAGGTCTATCGGGGGCACGGCCCGCTCTCCCGCCAACAAGTCAGCCCTCTGCGGTAGGAGCGGGCCATGCCCGCGATAGTGTTCTTTTTCTGCGTCGCCGCAATCGCTGCGATGCTGGGCCGAGAGCGCAGTAAAAATATAAAAACAGGTAGTTAAAGTAGCGTGCGCCGTGCGCACCACACACTGAAAGACCGGCGTTGCGGGCACCAACAAAAGGACCGGGAGGACGGACTCGGGGCAGGGATGTTGATGTTCAGCGCCTCACCGGCTCGTCGGGCAGGGGCGTGCGCAGGAAATCGAGCACCGGCCGGTCGCCGTGGGCGCGCAGGAAGACGAAAATTTTTTCCATGTCCACGTTCATGTAGTTGTGAACGATGCGGTTGCGCAGGCCGATCACCGCGTTCCAGGCGGGCAGGGAATCGGCTGGGATGCAGCCCACCCGGGCCAGGGCGGCGAAGGCGTCGTAGGCGGACACGGGCACCGTCTCACCGCGCGCCTTGAGTTCCTGCTTGGCCTTACCGATGGCGTTTTCCACCAACACCTGCACGGCGTGGAGCAGACCGTTCTGTTCGAGCGGGGTGAGCGATGCGCCGGCGAGCACCACGCCTTCCTCGGAGATGACGGCGCGCATGGCCAGGTTTGCCCGGGGCGCGTCGACCAGATCGACAGCTGCTTCCGGCACGGCCAGCGTTTCCGCCAGATGGCGGCGCAGGGTTTCGGTGCGGCCCAGTTGATCCATCCAGTCGAGATCGCGACGCCACTGTAGGGCAATGTCCCAGTCACTGGCGGCGGTGTGCGTGCCCGCGGCTCGGCTGCCGACCAGCACGGCAAATTCCAGGTCGGGTTCGGCGGCGAGCAGGGTACGGAGGCGGGCGAGCGGGTCGGGGTGCATGCGGTGTTAGAGCAGGTGCGGGTGAAAGGTGGACGGACCGCCAGGCGGCCCGCTGCAGACCTTGTGTTGCTGTTTCTTTTACCCCATGCGCCGACCAACGGCCAAGGGAAAGCATTGAAGGGTGCGTCGTGCGCGCCACACACTCAAAGCCCGGGGGGGTGATCGTTCCCGCGCTCCAGCGTGGCGGCGATCAACGCCACAAGCAAATTTCCTTGCGGCAGGCCGCCTCCCAAGGCATCGCCTTGGTCAGCCCGCCATTTCTTTCCCCCGTATACATCGAAATTCTTTGTTTTTTTCGCCGGTTCTGCTCTAATCGCCCTAGAAGTTTTTTCCCTGTTGGCGCAAGGAGGGCGACCGTGGAGCAGAACAAACGATACGAGGTGACCATTCTCCTGCCGGCTTACAACGAGGCAGGGGTCATCGGTGAGACGATCCGTGCTATCCGGGCCCTGCATCCGGATTTCGAGATCCTGGTGGTGGACGACGGCTCCACCGACAACACCATGCGCGAGGCCATGGAGGCCGGGGCCAACGTCTGGCCGCATCCCTACAACATGGGCAACGGCGCGGCCATCAAGTCCGGGCTGCGCTGCGCCCGGGGGGAGTGGGTGCTCATGATGGACGCCGACGGCCAGCACAAGCCGGAGGACATCGCCCGGCTGCTCGAGCACAAGGACCGCTACGACATGGTGGTCGGCGCGCGCACCCGGCAGTCGGAGACCAGCGCCCACCGCGACCTGGCCAACTGGGTGTACAACCGGTTCGCCTCCTACGTCACCCGGTTCAAGGTCGAGGACCTGACCTCGGGCTTCCGGCTGGTGCGGCTTTCCGTGGCGCGGCAGTTCATCTACCTGCTGCCCAACACCTTTTCCTACCCGTCCACCCTGACGCTCGGCTACCTGCGCAGCGGCCGCACGGTCAAATACATCCCCATCCAGACCAAGGCGCGGGTGGGCAAGAGCAAGATCAAACTGCTCAAGGACGGCGCCCGGTTCTTTCTCATCATCACCAAGATCGCCTCGCTGTTCTCGCCGTTCCGGGTGTTCCTGCCGATCAGCATGGGGTTCTTTGTGACCGGCCTCTGCTACTACGCCTACACCTTCCTCACCCAGGGCCGGTTCACCAACATGTCGGCCCTGCTGTTCAACAGTTCCATCATCATCTTCATGATCGGCCTGGTGGCCGAGCAGATCAGCCAGATGCGGTATGATCGGGTGGAGTGACGGCTGATTGCCTTGCGCCGGGTCCGACGGTGCGCTCGCACCGCCGGGGCAAGGTTCTATTCTCCTTTGGTCCTCAACCGGTTTGCGACCGGCTTCAGCAGCGGGACGGCCGGATTCCCCGCGGAACCATGAGGCCGACCACCCCCAGCAGGGCGACATAGAGAATGATGGCGACATGCGAGGCCAGGGCGAAACCCAGGCCGAGTTCAGGGGCGATGCCCAGGATGCTGAAACCTGCCACCCAGCCGACCTCGTGGTTGCCGGCATTGGCAACACCCTGGAACGGCACGAGTTGCAGGGGCAGTTGGATGGCGGTGAGAAACCAGATGTCCAGAAAGGACAGGGGGATGGACAGGGCGGCGACCACCGCGAACAGGGTGCAGCCGACGAACAGCCAGATGAGGAAGGAAAGGGCGGTTTCCGCCAGGGTGTACCGGCCAAGCTGAAAATCGGCCGGCAGTTTGCTGAGAATCCGCAGCGAGGCGACCCGCTGCAGGCGCAGCAGGCGGGTTATCGCGTAGGGAACAAGAATCAGGCAGAGGCTGCAGACCGCGAACAGCACTACATGGTGGGCGGCGATGTGTTTCAGGGAAAACACGGTCGAAACCGCCAGAAAAAAACCCAGGGAGACCATGTCGAGCAGGCGCGACTTCACCAGCACCGCGCTGCCGACGGCAAGGGGGAAATCAGACTCCTTCTTCAACAGCAGCGGCAGGGAGATGTCGCCGGAGCGCAAGGGGAGGAAGTAGGAAAAAAAACCGTGCAAGCAGGAAATCCTGAACAGGGTGCGGAAAGAGATACGGTCAAAATCGACCAGAACCTGGAGGCGGCAGGTCCGCAGCACGTAATTGACGAGATAGCAGGCAAAACCGGCGAGCAGCCAGGGCAGTTCCGCTTTTCTGAAAAGATCGAGAACAGTCGCCCGCTCCGTGTAGCAGATGACGGCGACAATGAAGAGGAGAACAAAAGAAATCGCCAGGGAAACGAGCTTCTTGCGCGTCATCTACTTGCAGGTGCACAGGTAGAGGAGCCAGGGAAAGGTGGCGAACGTGCATTCCTTCTCGATCCGGACGTAGGGCGTTATCAGGTCCCGGAATTCTTTTCTGTGCCAGAAATGGAGGTGGGACGGGGTCCTGCCGCCCCGGTGCAGGTGTTTGCCCCGGCAGATGTTGCCGATGTGGAAGTACGGTTCGTAGGGCACGGAAAGGATGACCGGGGCCTTTCTCTTGGCCACCCTGCGGATTTCGGCCAGCGCCTTTTCCGGATGCGGCAGATGCTCCAGCACTTCAGTGGCCATGACATAGTCAAACGTCTCTGAACGCACGCCGATGTTCTCCGCGTCGCCCTGCACGAACCGCACCCCCGTGCCGTTGGCGACGGAGGACGTTATCTTTTCGAATTCCAGTTCAACGGCGACCACTTCGCCGATTACCCCCTGCCGTTTCAGGTCGGCCAGCAGGTGCCCCTCGGCACAGCCGATGTCGAGCCCGAACCGTTCGGTTGCACCGATATCCCGAAGCATCTCCGCGATTTTCCTTGTCAACCGTTCGCCGATCCGGCGGATGAGCACGTTGCCGGTCGTGTAGACCTCGCCGGTTTCCTGTTTGGGCAGCGGGTGCTGTTGTCCCATGTCCGTTCTCCTTATCGACACTTTCAGTCGGCGATCGGAAAAATTGAATGCCCATTCTGTCGCAGCAGCGGTTGTGCGGCGTGGGCGAACAGCGGGGCGATGCGCTGGCGGTCCGCTTCGTCGAGTTGGTGCAGCCAGGCGGCGGCCAGGTCGTCGCGCATGAGCACATGGGTTATCCCTTTTTCCCGCATCGCCGCGGTGATGGCAAGGCTCCGTTCCGGTGCGGCGAGAAACCGGGCGAACATGCCGTTGCCATGCGGCTGTTCGAACACCGGCTGGAACTGCATGTAATACCCGCGGTTGCCGAGAAAGAGGCACAGCACCCGGGCATCCGGCGGCAGGGTGGCGTTGGCGAACCGGATGGCCGGGTATTCGGGCCGGAAGGCGGTGATGTAGTCGTCCCGGCTCACCTCGCCGCGCAGGTAGGGCAGCGGTTTGACCACGGCGAACTGTTCGCCCAGGTAACGGCCGTTGTAGGCCAGCATCAGGCCGGAAACGCATACCGCGACGATTACCACCGTCACCGTTTGCGAACGGCCTGCGCCCGCCCGTGCTGCAACCGCGCCGAGCAATCCCCGCAGCCCGTCCATGGCCAGGATGACCAGCGGCGGCACGATCACCACCACGTAGCGGATGCGCAGCGATTCCTGGAAGAAGGTGAAAAAGAAGGCGAGCAGGGTGAAGGCGAGCAGAAACACCTGTTCCCGCCGCCGCTGAACCTCCTCCGGCCTGAACAGGAAGGCCAGCATCGGCAGGATGAGCAGGAACGGGTTGAGTTTGCCGTCGAAATACCTGGGGTCGTCGTCCCGGCCCTCGAAGAAAAAGCGCACCGGCAGCAGCAGGGCCTGCCACCAGGACTCGTTGTAGAGGATCTTACGGGCGACAAACACGTTGGCCCGGGGAACTTCGGCCTGCTGGTGCAGGTCGCGGTCGTTGCCCGTCGCAATCTGTCGGCTGGCGTCCGGGGTCGCCAGTTGCTGGAACAGGCGGTCATGCAGCGGGTAGATGGGGTTGCCGGTCCACAGGTAGTTCCTCACCAGCCACGGCGAAAAGGCGGTCAGGGTGGCCAGCGCGAACACCAGGCCGCAGAGCAGGGCCCGACCGTTGCTCTGCTTGGCCTCGCCGGCGCCGCGCTGGTACAGCATCGGCACCAGCAGGGTAAGCGCGACAACGGCGACCAGGCCGTTGTACTTGGTGCCGGCGGCCAGCCCGCAGCACAGCCCGGCGAGCACCAGCCATCGCCACGGGAACCCCTCCTCAGCCCAGCGCAACAGCAAGAGCAGAGCCGCGGTGGTAAAGAAGACCAGGCCAAGGTCAACGTAGACCGTGATCGACAGTTTGAGAATCACTGGCACGGACAGGAAGAACACCGCGCCGAGCAGCCCGTACACCCGGCCCAGCCGCCGTGCGATGTGCCGGTGCAGCAGCAGGGCGGTGAGCAGGGCGAACAGGTAGTGGATGTATTTGGGGACGATGTCGTTGCCCAGGGCCAGCGGCACCGTATACAGCAGGTCGAGGTTCATGGGGTAGTACGAGAAGGGGATCTCCGGGATCTCGTGGATACCGCCATGCTCGAGCCACAGCCTGGGGACGAACAGGTGATGGGTGAGGGCATCCCGGTCCACCGGTGGCACCGAGCCGAGCAGCACGGTGGCGACGACCAGGCCGACGAGCAGGAGGAGCAGCCCGCCAATGAGCCATGTCTCAAGCCCTGCGGTCGAACGCTTTGCCACGGGGCTTGTCATGGATGTATCTTCCGCAGCACGTCGGCAGGGAGCGAGCCCTCGTGCAGGGTGCCGTCGATCACATAGCTGGGGGTGCCGGTGATGTGCAGCCGCATGCCTTCACGGATCTGGTAGAGGAGGATGTCACGGATCTGCGGGTGTTGGGCCGCGGCCGCCAGTTCGCCCGAGGTGAACCCGGTCATGGCGGCCAGGGTGCGGGTGTTGAAGGGTTCCTTCTTGCGGCCCATGGCGTAGAGGGCGTCGTTCATCGGCCAGAATTTGTCCTTCGTGGCGGCGTAGATGGCGATCATGGCCATCTTGCCGGAGCCGACGTGGAAGGGTTCGGGCACGACCACGTTGTTGAACTCGTGGTCCATGGGATAGTGGTGGTGCACCAGCCGGATGGTGTCGGGATTGCCATTGATCAGTTGCCGGAGAAACTGGTGCATCTTGCCGCACTGGAAGCACTGGTAGTCGGCATATTCATGGATGGTCAGGCTGGGTTTCTCCGCGCCGATCCAGGGGTGGCCGTCCTCGGTCAGGCCGGTGGCCACGCTGCGGTCGGGCGGCGGCAGGGTGTACAGCCAGTACGGCGGCAGCCAGAGGCGCAGACCGACCAGGGCGGCGAGCAGCACCACGATGCCGATGCGCAGCCACCAGGAGCGCCGCACCACACGCAGCCCCAGGCCGAAGACCGGCCAGGAGCGGCGTGTGGCAGAACCGGCGGCGGATGATCCAGGCCGAGAAACACAGCGCCAGGATGAGGGCGTGGCTGGCCAGGCAGAGCAGGCAGTGGGCGTGAATTCTGGTGGCCGAGATATAGGCAAACACCAGGGAGGCCAGCGTAGACCCCAGACCGAGCACGAACAGCAGGTGCCAGAGATGCTCCGCACCGTTCCTGCGGCGCAGGGTGGCGAGCACGAGCAGCAGGAACAGCGCGTAGGCAAAGAAGCCCCAGTGGGCCAGGGGCAGCCCCCAGAGGATGGACCAGGGGCTCTTCGAGACTGTGTCGCAGTTGATCGCCCTGGACAGTGCGCAGAAGCTGCTGAAGGTCAGGTCCGTGTAGTTCTTGTAGTGCGACCAGGCCAAATAGAGGGTGTCGGCCAGCCCGGCCAGCACCAGCAGCAGCACCGGCACGGTGTAGCAGCCGTAAGGCCAGGGTTGCTCGTCGCGGCGCAGGGGGCTGGTTCATCGCGACACTCCCGGGGCCGAGGTTTCCAGGCCGGTCACGGCCTGGCGTGCGGCCTCGAGGATGAGCGGCGCTATCAGGTCCGCCTGGACCGGCACACCGGTGTAGTCCGTGGGCAGTACGGCCAAGTCGGCCCGGACCGCGGCCAAGCTGTGGCCGGCCACAAGGCGCGCGGCGTAGTCCCGGGCCGCCGCGGGTTCGCCGGCGAGCAGACGGTTTTCGATCAGGCTGTAGAGGATGCGCCGGTCGCCGGGGAAGGTAACGAGGGCGCGGCGCAGGAACCACAGGCCCTGGCCGAAGTGATCGGCCCGGCCCAGGGCCACGCCGGTGATGGAGAAATAGCGCTCCTTGTTCACCAGGGTGCGACGCATGGCCTCGCTGGCGGCCACCGCCGCCTCCTCTGGTCGATCGAGCCAGAGCAGCAGCAGGGTGCGCAGGTTGAAGAAGCGGCTCTGCTGGTCGTTCGCGGCGATGACCCGGTCGATCTGTACCAGGGCCTCACCCGTCTTGCCCTGTAGGTGCCAGGGCATTGGCCAGGTCGAAGCGCGAGGTGAGGAAGTCCGGGTTCAGTTCCAGCGACTGATTGTAGAAACGGACAGCCTCGTCGAGGAGCCCGTATTTGGCGTAGACCTTGCCAATGTTGTCCGACGATCGCTGGTTTGAACGAGGTGCGTCGGGGTATTCTCGTTCCAGGGCCTTGTGGAGACAGAGCCACGGCAGTGTGCAGGTTCTGGCCGTTCTTGTTCCTTCTGCCAGCCGTAGATCTCGCCCAGTTTGGCGAACGGCCGGGCGTTGTGCGGGGCTTTGTCAGAGCGTCGGCCCAAAGGGATTCCTTGGTGGCCCACACCTGGTTGCGGCTGTAGGTGCCCAGGCCGATGACGATGAGCAGGGCGGGCACGAGCGCGACCAGGGCGCCGTGTACCAGCCGGCTGGAGGCCGCACTGCGGTTGAGCGCCCACTGCAGGCCGGCGGCGACGGGCAGGAAGAGGAAAAAGGAGGGCAGGTAATTGCGGTGTTCGAAGATCAGTTCCAGGGGGATGATGGTCGACTCCACCGCATGGTTGATGAAGTAGAAGAGGATGGCCAGGCTGAGCAGTGGCCATCTCTTCCGGCTGCAAAGGCCAAGGACGATCAGTCCAACCACGGCGAGGATGGCCGGCAGGGTGGTCCAGGGCTGGAGGAGCGAGGTGGACAGCGGAAAGCTGTGGTCGATGGACAGCCGCGCCGGTGATGGGTAGAGCAGCAGGGACAGGTAAAAAAGCAGGATGGAAGGCTGGGTGAGCAGCCGTTCGCCCAAGGAAAAGGGACGGGAGCCGATAGGGCTGGTCAGCGACTGCAGGTAGCCATGGTCGACAATATAATAGGTCGCGGCCAGCAGAAGCAGCAGGTTGGCGGCGACGAGCAAGCGGAACAGAAGTTTGGCGAACCAATCGTCCCTTTTCAGGAAGAGCCACTCGATGAGCAGCAGGCTGGGCAGCAGGGTGACCGCGTTTTCCTTGCTGCCGAGGGCGAGCAGGAAAAAGAGAGCGCAGCACAGCAGGTGACCCCAGCGTTGTCGGGACGTGGCCGCCCGGCGGGCCAGCAGGTAGCTGTGCACGGCGAGCACGAAGAACAGGGCGGTCATGGAGGCCATGCGCTGGACGATATAGGTGACCGCCTGGGTCTGTACCGGGTTGATGGCCCAGAGTACGGCGCTGAGCAGGGCGATGGCCAGCACGTCGCGCTCGGCCAGGTGGCGCATCCGCGGGGTCTGCAGGAGCAGTCGGGTAGTAGCGAACAGGAAGAAGGCGGTCAGGATATGAATAAGCAGGTTGACCAGATGGTAACCGAAGGGGTTGTCCTGGCCCACGAACCAGTTAAGGGCAAAGCTGAGATAGGCGACCGGGCGTTCGAGCGTTACCGGCGCAAAAGGCTTGGCAAAAAGGGTCTGCCAGAGGGTTTCCGGCAGGAGGTTGGTGATGTGGAGCGGGTAGTTTTCAGTGATGTTCGGGGGGTCGTCTATGAACCCAAGGAGAAAAAAATGAATTAGAAAAATGATAAACAGGGTGATAAAAAAAAAGTGGAATGTTTGTTCTTGTATCATTTAATCAGAAGTTTCTTGCAATATTTTGGGTTAAAAAAGGTGTCACTAGAAGCTGACAGATCGTTTGGTGGCACTGTGTATACTGCTCTGAGTTAAAGTTTTATTTCCTTGGTGTAGACGATTTCTCGCCCCTGTAGAAGTACCAGGGGTGTAGGATGTCAGATAATCATTCGGACATCTGCCGCTTGTGTCGGTCACGGTGATGGTGATGTTCACGTTTGGGTCTAGTTCTTGCAACTTAACCATTGTGCCAGTGTTAAAATCAGTTCCCGTTGTTCCAGAAATCTGAATCCAGTTCCGCTATTCAATTCCCCAATGGCAGGTATGTTATTGTGCGATGGGATCGAAAAATAATCTGCTACTGCTGCTGCAATGGCTTGCGCATCCGACTCTGCCCGCGAGCAGAACGACTTATTCCGATAAGCAATAAAGTTCGGAATAGCAATGGCGGCCAGGATACCGATGATCGCGATGACGATCATCAACTCGATCAGGGTGAAGCCTTTTCGTTTGCGTTCAGTCTCAGTTTGTTCAGGGTCATGGTCGTTCCTCCAAAGGGGGTGTGGGGTGTGGCCGCCGGTCGTCCGTGGCCGGCGAACTGTTGCGTTTGCCGCTTTATAGCAGGGGCCGTGCCAGATTTGCGGAGAAATAATTTTTCTCATTTCATTCGGTCGGTTAGCAGGAATCCTTTGTTTTTTGCGCGGTCGGCCCCTACAATGCGGCAGGCTAGGGCGGCGGACCGACTGACATGAATGTCCGCCGCCTGACAAATTTTGTCACCTGGGGCTGCTTTCGCCCCGCCACCACCACCGAGCAGGGGAGGGACTGTGCGTTTCGGCTTGCACGCCAACATCACCGGCGCCCTGTGCGTGCTCCTCGGCCTGGCCACGGCGCTGACATTTTCCGTCACCACGCTGTTCTGGCTGCGCCAGGCGGCGCTGCTCGTGGCCCGCGAAAAAGAACAGCAGATCGGTCTGATCGTCGATGCGGCGGCCGGCCAGTGGCTCGGCCCGGAGGTGGAACAGCCGTTCCTGCCCACCCTGGTGGCTGCGACCGTACTCGGCTCCGGGGCCGTGGCCGGTTGCGCCATGCTGGGCGAGGGTACACCCGCCTGCAGCGGCGCCGACCCGGCGGAGCAGGCCGCCCTGGAGCGGTTGCTGGCCGGTACGGTCGCCACCGGCGCATCCGCGCGGGTGTGCGCGGGCTCGCCTGGTCGCGCTGGTGCCGGCCCACCGCAGCCTGGATGTGGCCGTGCCCATCCACCCGCCGGACCGGCCCGCCGGGGCCATCAGCCGCGCTTTCCCTGGATCGGCTCCTTCATGCCGAGGCCCGCGCCCTGCACCGCTACGCCCTCCTCTACCTGGTGGTCAACCTGCTCGCCCTGCTGGCTCTGGGCGTCCTGTACCTGCATCGGACCATCGTCCGGCCGGTGACCCAGCTC
>CAVWHP010000037.1:0-21275 GCA_963754825.1 uncultured delta proteobacterium
AGGCGAACTATCCCCGAAGGGGGAAGGATTGTCAAAGAGAACCAATGGCCGGGGAAATGGCTAGGCGGAACCGGCGGTTGCCTGGTTCGAATCACTTTGCCGCGCCTGTGGCAACAACTCCTGCGTGCGCGGAACGGCGGATGTCGGTTTCATGCCCGTAAGAAGAAAGATTCCTGTGACATGTGGTTGAGGTGGGATCAGCCCGTTCGGCAAACTCCATGCCGCTAAGCTGCAGGCGCCGCAGGCGACTGTCAGCTTCAGTGGCCTGTTAGGCAGCCTTGCCTGACAGGCGAGAAAGCAGCTCATCAAGGCACTCACCCTCGGACCTGCATGATGTATCGAGGACTATCCGCTCGACCGTCCAATCGTGATACTCCCGATGCTCGACCTCGGCCCAGGTCGGCATTCGCAGCCCCTGGACTGTCGAACCGCGGGTTTCAACCCTCGTGCGATGTTTTCGCGCATCGGAGCAGATAACCTCAATATTCACATAACGTGCGCCAGCGTCCAGGGCTACCTGCTCCCATTCCCGCCTGGTCAACTCGATTGGGTTGCAGGAATCGGCAACCACGCTGACCCCAGCGTTCAGGATGTCCGATGCCACTCGGTAAGCCAGGCGATACCCCTCACCCTGAACTTCGACCGAGCACAGTTCTCGGAGAGCTTGCTCGATGGTATCAATTCGGACGTGTGCGGCGCCGATGTGCCGTGCCAGCAACTGGGACAATGTCGTCTTTCCACTTCCCGGGAGCCCAGCGAATATGTAGAGAATCGGCTTATCCATTGTCATGGAGCCTCCCGTCAACCCGGTCTTCCTTTCGTGAAAAAAGGGGACGAATTAATTTCCCTTGGGTAAACCCCCGGCTTTGCCGGGGGACCCCAAAAGTAAAAAGGAACGGACTTATTTTTTTTAGAACAGCCTGGGCTCCGGCTGGAGTCATGGGCGCGGGCGGTTTCGACCCCGGGGCGGCAAAGGTCCTCGCGCGACGGGTTCCTGTGCCTGCCTCACCACTTGCAGGTGAATCAGCGCCACCCGATCGCCGTTGTAATCGATTCTTTGTTCGATGTCGAAAGGCTGGAAACCAAGCTTCGCGTAAAAAAGAAGCCCGGCCACATTGCGATTGAAGCAGGACACGGAAACAGCCCGGGCACGATGCTTGTCAAACCCGAGTGTGAGCATGTGGCTGATCAGGTAGTTGCCCACCCCGGAACCTCTTTCGTCGGAAGCCACCACAACGTTACCGATCGAACAGAGTCCTTCTTCCCAACGGTAGAAATTGGCGAACGCGACCACACGGCCCGCGACTTCAACGACCGTTGCGTCAGATCGCTGTTCAATGCTCCTCCGTACCTCGGCTGCCGACAGGGGGAAGGTCGCCTTCGGGAAGCAATAAAAAAGTTCTTCCCGTGTTTTCGGGAGATTGCAAATCTTAAGCATGTCGTCTTCTATTGCTTCTCGGTGTTGCACGGGTGTTCTCTTGGTGCGAAAAAAGGACGAATTGATTTGTTTTGGGAGTTATCGGTGCGGGCGGCCCCGGCCCGGAGGCCGGCAATGGGGTCGCTAAAAAATGAATCTGCCCCCGTTTTTCCGTTTTTTCCATGATGCCATCGTGCGACGCAGATAGACTTGAGACGTTAGCTGCTGTACTTTCTACAGGCATCACGCCGTGATGCGGGTGTGCCCCGGACCGAGGGACGCCCCTCCGGGCTCTCACCCTGTGGGAGGATGCACCCGGCACCATTAAGGAGGAAACATTCTTGAGACATCAAAAGCGACAAATCATGAAACGGATTCTGGCCTTTGCCTTGGCCCTCTCGGCCGTGCCCGCTCTGGCACAGGCACCGGGCGGCGCCTTCACGGGTACTCTGGACGGCACCCCGGTGACCTGCCAGATCTGGCCCATGCAGTCGGATTTCGGAAGATTCGGCACTACCCTTACGGTCAGCATCGTGACCAACCGCTGCGAAGGCGGCGAGGGCCCGGGCCAGATTGCCCTGAGTTTCGAGAAGACGGGCGAGTCGATCGGCGCTGTGGAAATCCGCCTTTTTGGCCAAAGCGGCAGTCCCGATCACTATGGCAAGGCTGATACGGGCGCCACGCTCGAGCTGCTCTCGGCCAGCGAGGATGGTGGTTTCCTGTCGCTGTCCGGCAAGGTGTCGGCGCAGGTCGGCCCCTCGGATGATCGTGGACGCACCATCGACCTGTCCGCCGCGCGGAAGCTGGAACTCAACTTTTCCGGAGTGATCGGAAGTCTCGACAACTGATGCGGGACCTGAGAAGGACACGTGCACGAAACGCATTTCAATTTCCGCTGTGCCAATGGCCGCAACTCTGCCTGCATCCGGGAAGGCGCAGGGTCGGATGCGGACGCTCCCAGGTTTCCGCCCGATGGAGAAAATTTGTGGTCACGCTGCTGTACGTTCTATAGCTGAACGCAGTGATGAGGGTGCGCCCCGAACCGAAGGGCGCCCCTCCCAGCTCTTGCTTTGCGAGAGGATTCACTCGGTACCCTTCAGGAGGATGCTTCATTGATGAAACTCACGACAGCTTTTCTTGCGCTCCTTACGACGGCGACACCAATCCTGGCCTTTGAAACCGAAAATATCGGCACGATCGAGGCCAGTTTCGATGCCGGGACCATTGCGCAGCCAACGGTCCTTGCCCGCGACGGGGACAAGGCCTCGGCGACGGCGTTCATGTTCCTGAGTGGCGTGAGTGCGGCTCTGAGTATCGCGGGCTACAGCACCGACAACGCGCGACTGAGCGTGGAGGTGGATTTCATGACGGAAAAGCCCGGACCGAAAACAGCACCCTTGGACATGACCATCAGCTACGCCCCGCGAGGGGGCGCCCAGCGCTGGACATCCGAGGACGCGCCGTCCGCGCCCGCCGTGACATTCACCACGCTCGAGGCCAATGACAAAGAAGGCCGCGCCGTTGGCACTTTTGCGGCAGAGCTGTGCCTGGCGGAAGATTATGAAGGGGGAGGCGATCCGGGCAACTGCCGCATGATCGAGGGTCGTTTCGACACCCGCTTCTTTGTCGAGCGTTAGGTAGTCCCCTTTTTTACCAACCGTTCCCGCATTATAAATTCCGCACGTCCCAGGTCCCGCCATGCAGGCGGCGTGGGTCCGTGGCCAGCAGCCGGACCAGTCCCGCTGCGGATTGCTCCGGGGTCATCAGCTGCCCCTGCTCCTTCCAGGGCCGAAACACGGCCTGAAGCTGCTCGGCTGCCCCGCCTCGGGACTCCCGAGCCTGGACCTGCATGCGTGTTTCCACGATCCCCGGACGATAAATCAGGGTGGTCACGCTGGGCGCTTCGGCGGCCAGTTGCCGGGCCAGATGCTCTTCCGCGGCCTTGGCCGCGCAGTAGGCCGCGATGCCCGGCTGGGTCTTTTGCGCGGCCCCGGAGCCGAAAAACACGGCCAGCCCCTCGCCCCTGGACAGCAAATCGGGAAGGCAGCAGCGGATCAACTGATGGCCGACCAGGACATTGGCCGTGAACACTGCCTGAAAATCCTCGGATGAAAGCTCCCAGACGTACGGTCCAGGATGCAGCAGGCCGGCGGCATGAATGAACCCCTGGAAGTTTCCCAGAGCCCGGGCGGCTTCCAGCATGGCGGCCACAGTCTCGTCCCTGGAAGCGTCCCCGGCCACACTATCCACCACGGCCCTGGACGCTGCGCCATGCTGGGCGCACAACTCGCGGGTTTCCCGCAACAGGTCGCCGCTTCGGGCGTTGAGCACCAGGTTCACGCCCTCCCTGGCCAGGGCCACGGCCAAGGCCCGCCCGATGCCCATGGACGCGCCGGTGAGCAGCAGGGTTTTGCCGCGAAAAAAATGCGCCTCGTGTGTTGCCGACATATTCGCCACCTCCATCAATGCATCCTGGATCAACGTCAGGGCGGAAGATCCCGCCCTTGCCGATCAATGTTGTGGAAACAGAGCCATAAGCTCAGGTCCCGGCGGCGTGCCGCTCTTCATGGCCTTCATCGCCGCTGCGGCTCCCCGGGGATCGCCCAGGAAGATGCCTCCCAGGATTTGATGCTGATCATGCACCAGTTTGCGGTAGATGCTCTTTTCCGAATCAATCAGGATGTGCGCCGGGTGCAGGCCATCGGCGTCGATCTCCCCGAACGCGGTCAGATCGATGCCGGCCACCTTCAGGGAATTGGCCATGACCGTGCCCGCATACTCCATCGGCCTGCCTGCCATGTTGCTTCCCGCGACCCGACCCTGCTCCATGGCCGCCGGCCAGATCCCGTAGTATCTGCCGCGGTGCTCGCAGACATCGCCCGCGGCGTAGACACCCGGCAGGGAAGTCTGCATGCGGTCATCGACCTGTACGGCCTTGTCCACGGCCAATCCAAGCTGGCTGGCCAGTTCCAGCTCCGGACGAACCCCGGCGGAAAGCAGCACAGCGTCCGCTTCCAGGACCGTGCCGTTTTCCAGATGGACCTCCAGCACCCTGCCGGCCTTGACGATTTTGCTGGTTTCCGTGCCCAGGTGGAACCCGAACCCCATCTTTTCCAGCATGTTCTGGAGCATTCCTGCTCCCTCTGGATCCGTTTGCCGGGGCAGCAGCCGGGGAAAAACCTCCACCACCTCCACCCGAGCCCCTGCCTTGATCAACCCGTTTCCAGCCTCGAGGCCCAAAAGGCCGCCGCCGATCAGCGCTACCCGCCGCCCCGTGCCCATTGCCTGCCGAATCCGCACGGCGTCGTCCAGGGTGCGCAGGGTGCACACCCCGGGAAGATCCGCTCCGGGAATGGGCGGCACAAAGGCATTGCCACCCGTGGCCAGCAGCAGGGCATCATAACGCACTGCATCGCCCCGGGCCGGGGATACGGTTCTCCTGTCGGCATCGATGTCCCGCACCGGACAACCCAGCCGCACATCGATCCCCCGTTGGGCATACCATTGTGCACCACGGATGGTCAGACCCTGTTCGTTCTTTTCGCCGGAGATCAGCTCGGGCAAGGCCGGTGTGTAGTAGAATTCATGGGGCTCACGGGAAAAGAGAACAATGCTCCCTGTCTGATCGTGCTTGCGGATGGTTTCGGCTGCGCTGTTGGCGGCCGCTCCGTTGCCGATGATCACGTACTGCTTCAAATCTGCTCCTCCCTGGTGGAAATCATTTTCACTGCTCAATTCCCTGCTCCCCTCTTTGGGCCAAACGCTGCTCCAGCGCCTCGACCGGCAGGGGCCAGACCAAGGTGGCATCGATGGGCACTTCGGCATGCCGTCCGCCGTCCTTGGGCGTGAAAAAGGGGGCAAATTTATTAGGCCTATAAAACTTGACCGTCCCACTCCGGTCTTATACGATGGTGTCGTTTTTGAGTGCTGCTAGTGGTCGCTGCGTAGGCAAAGAGACTTGGGGCTCTCTCACCTGTGTTACGCTCGTTTGACTTCCTCGGTGCAGTGGCATGAGCGTAAGTAAATGCCGCGATGTATGCCTGGGAAGTATCTGTTTTCAGCAATTTCCTGCCACTTCTCCCCAGCCCCGGAAAATGGATGAGGAGGGGGGATTGCAACAAATTTTGTTGAGGTATGTATGTCTTTTGTCCGTCCGCTATTGTTCACGTTTGTCTCCTTGCTCGGCTTTGTCTGTACAGCGTCGGCTAATTCTTGGATTCCCAGTGATTTCAAAGGAGTCCAGTGGCTGCACACCGATGTGTCTCAATGGCGGCAGACTGCGACTCTCGATGTTTCTGTGAGATCGACGACCATAACCCTGAACTACAATAAGGCCAACACTTGGCCGGGTATCCAGGTCACGGCAAGTACTGGCGGTCAGATTCGAGTCAATGCCAATCCGTGGATTTTCGTGCAGCGCAATGGCACCTGGTACGCGGCAACCTTTGAGTGGTTGACGGTTGGTCAGACGGTCAAAGCTGTTCGAGCTGTTCAGGGGGACCACATCAAGGTTCCGCCGCTTAACACCTTTGTGCCCGTCCATGGAGAAGTGTATGGGTTTATGGTGAGCGGCCTGGCACGAGACAGCAGACGCAATGTTCAGGAACGAAGTGAAGTAAAGATGTATCGGTGGGGAGTAGGGCCTGTTCCTTCCTGTCAATCGCAACCCACCATTCGCGCATTCCGCGCCTCTTCGGAAAATGTTGCCCGATCAGAGCCGGTTTCGTTGATATGGCAGGTTGAAGGGGCAGAGTCCATGTCGATAACACCCATAATCGGCAAGGTCAATTCGGCTCAGGGGACGCAACAGGTTCGAGTGGCAGCAACCACTCAGTTTACGCTTCACGCTGAAAATGCATGCGGTACCAGCAACGCGAGCCGCACTGTCTCCGTACGCACCACCCCCCTTCCAGCAATAATGCATCTGCTGAAGGACTGAAAAAGCAGGAACCCGTAAAGCCGCCGCCACCGCCTGGTTGTTGTCAATAAACGGTTCCTCGTCGATTAACCAGTTCCGGTACCTTTGCATCCTGGCCTACAGCCTTAATCAGCCTACAGTCTCACTCCCTGTTTTCCAGTTCCAGCCCCCTTGAAGCCTGGCCTACACCCCGCCATCCTCCAAGCCTCCCTTCAACAATGACTCCGCAACCGCAGGTCCAGCGGGTGCGGCCGGAGGTAGTACTGGTCGCGCAGGTAGGGCTGGTCGTATTTGCGCACAAAGTGGTTGAGCAGGGTTATGGGCACGATCAGCGGCACATCCGCGATGCGGTAGGCCTCGATCAGTTCCAGTGCCTCCTGCTTTTCGTCGGCTGAGAGCATCTTCTTGAAATAGCCGAGCACGTGCAGCAACACGTTGCAGTGCTTCTTCGCGGTGGTGCGCACGCGCAGGGTGTCGGCAAGGAGAGTGCCGTACTGGCTGTAGGCCTCGTCGATGGAGGCGGGCAGGTTGGCGATGAACCGGCCCATCCGCCGGTAGTGCTCCTGGCTGCGGGCCAGGAAGAGCAGCTTGTGCCGGGTGTGGAAGTCCACCAGGGCCCCGCGGCTGGGCGGCGCGGCCGTCAGGTCGCGGAAATGTTTGCACACGAACACGCTTTCGATGAAATTTTCCCGCAGCCGGCCGTCGTTGAGCCGACCATCCTCCTCCACCGGCAGCAGGGGAAAGTGCTCGGTGAAGGCCCGGGCGAACATGCCGGTGCCGACATTGCGGGGCATGCCCTGCTCCGAGTAGACCTTGACCCGGTAGAGGCCGCTGCTCGGCGAGTCCTTTTTGAAGATGAAGCCGCACAGCTCCTCCTGTTCGAGCTGTTTGACCCTGGTTGCGGCCCAGGACTGCATCTGCTCGGTGTGGTCGACCCCGCTGCGGCTGGTCACCAGCCGGGGCGCCTCCTCGCTGCCCACCAGGCGCAGGGTCTCGCGGGGAATGGGCAGGCCGCATTCCACCTCCGGGCAGACCGGCACGAACTCCATGTACTGGCCGAGAATATCACGAATGAAGTGGTTCAGCTGATGGCCGCCGTTGTAGCGCACGTTCTGCCCCAGCAGGCAGGCGCTCACCCCGATTTTCAGTTTTTCCATGGTTCCTGTCCTCGCTGTGCAGAGACGTGGTGAGTTGACCGGCCCTGACCGTTTCGACCTGTGGACTCAGGGAAGAAGGCCGGGTTCGGGTGCGCCGGGTGTGGCTGGAAAGGTCCACAGCCGGACCACTGTTTTTGGTAACAGGTTGCCTGGTGTTCCGGCAAACAAATCCATGCGCCGTGGGACAAATGTTTGTTTGTTCGGGCGGACCGTTCTGCAAAACGGGCGCACGCAACCCACCGATGTGCAGGCCGTCGGCATGGAAAAGCTGGCCGTCATTTTCCGGCCGGTTCTGTCCCGGTCCGGGCCTGCGTCGACAAGTGCCGGAACCTGCTGCACTGGTCGCCGATTGCCGGTATGCTGGCCATCCATTGGATCAACAGGGCAACAGGGGGCAGGCAATGCAGGTGCATTTCATCGGTGTGGGCGAGGCCTTTGACGAACGCTATGCCAACACCTCGGTCCTGGTCACCGTGCCCGGACCGGACGGCCCAGCGCATGTGCTGCTGGACTGCGGCTTCACCGCGGCCGCGGCCTACTACACGCATGCGAACGTGGGCGCGGCCCTGGACGCGGTGTGGGTGTCCCATTTTCATGGCGACCACTTCCTCGGCCTGCCGCTCTTGCTGCTGCGCTTCTGGGACGAGGGCCGCACCCGACCGCTCTTGGTAGTCGGCCCGGCCGGGATCGAGGCCAGGATCTGGCAGGCGCTGGAACTGGCCTACCCGGGGTTCCGCGCGCGCTTGCAGTACCCGGTGGTTTTTGTCGAGGCCGCGCCGGGAGGAACGCTTGCGCTGTGTGGTGCGGCCTGGACCTTTGCCGCAAGCGATCACAGCACGCACGCGCCCTGTTTGGCGGTGCGGCTGGACGCGGGCGGCAGGTCCGTGTTCTACAGCGGCGACGGCCGGCCCACCCCGGCCACGGCGGCCCTGGCCCGCGGCGCGGACCTGATCGTGCACGAGGCCTACGGACTGGACGCGGACACCCCGGGCCACGGCGGGGTGGCCTCCTGCCTGGAACTGGCCCGGCAGAGCGGGGCCGGGCGACTGGCCCTGGTGCATCTCAGCCGGCCGGTGCGCCGGGCGCACGCCGGCGAGATCCGCGCCCTGCTCGCCCGTGAGTTGGGCGAGCGCGGGCTCCTGCCCGAACCGGGCGACCTGGTCGTGCTCGCCTGAGCCCGCATCCGTGCCCGCACCCATCATCCATCCATCAGCCAACAAGGAGAACCAGCATGGAGCAGATCATCATCTACGGAAAAAAGGGCTGACCCTACACGGACCGCGCCCGGGCGGCGCACCCCGGTCACGTGTACCACGATGTCAAGGCCGACCGCGGCCGGCTGCAGGAGATGCTCGCCCACAGCGGCAACCGGCGGCAGGTGCCGGTGATCGTCGTGGACGGCCGGGTGAGCGTGGGCTACGGCGGCTCCTGAGGCGTGTAGGGTTTCGGCGGTCGCCGAAAAAGAGACAGCGCAGGTCGGCCCGGTTGTCGCGGGCAGGTTGGGCCGTGGGGGAGGAGAGGCGTTCCGGATGAAGGGGAACGCATCAAAAAAAAGCATAAAAAAGGGGACGTTCCGCCAGTGGAACGTCCCCTTGTTCGTGCCCTGCTCGGGTCCGGCATCAGGCGATGTGCAGCGCCTGCCGGACCTCGTTGAGGAACGACTGTTCGGCCGAGCTGACGCGCACGCCGCCAAAACCGAAGAAGCTGTCTTCCTTCGAGGCCTCGGCCGTGCGCGCGGCCACGTGCATGAGCATCTGCCGGTAGGCCTGGGCCTCCTCGGCCGTGGCCTTGGCCGCGACCACGGTTTCGGCCTCCCGGATGCGCTCCAGCACCCTGGCCTTCAGGTTGATCAACTGCTGCGCCGGGTCGCCCTCGCCCATCATGGCCTTGATGTCCGGCATCTCGGGCCGGCTCTTGTCCGCCACCATGGCCTGCAGCAACTCCACATCCTTGCCCTGCAGGAGCGAATCGAACATGCCCTTCATGCCGGCAAAGGCCTCTTTCATGCCTCCCAGAATGCCGCCCGGGTCGGCGGCCGCCACGCCGCTGGCCACCAGGGCCGGCACGGTGCGCAGCAGGGTCCATTCCTGTGGGGTAAAGGCTGCTTGTGTGGTCATGGTATCAATCCCTCCTGTTGCTGGTGATGGAAAAAATCCTCAGGTCGTGCTGCCGAGGCAATCGAGCCGGGACGAACGAACGACTCGTGCGGCCAATGGGCCTGAGGGATGACGTGCGGGAACATGAACGGTTCCCAATTATTTTGTCAAGGTGCAAACAGGAACCGGGAAACCTGCGGACCGAACCAGCCGGATGGGGAGCGAACCGGTCGACCCTGCCACACGGAGGCAACTGACCGCCGCGCCGACCCTGCGGCCCGGTTGCTCAGTCCATGCCCCGACGCCACTTGACCGCAAGCAGGGCGCCCCGGTCCGAGCCCGCCTCCTGCCCGGCGCGCTCCAGCGCCGGCACCTGGTCCACCGGATCCTCTTTGCGAAAATGCACCGCGGTGCGCACCACGCAGTCCGTTCCGATGAGGGCGCGCATCTCGTCCGGCGAGCGGAAGAAGACCCGCGAGAACAGCTCGTGGCCGGCGCGACCCTTCCTGGTGCGCTCTTCGGCCCAGGGACTGAGGCTGTTCAGGGTGGTGACCACGATGGTGCCGCCCGGCCGGGTGACCCGTTCGAGTTCGGCGAGGGCCGGGGCCGCATCCGCGATGAACTCGATGGCGGTCATGGACCAGACCCGGTCGAAGCAGCCGTCCGCACAGGGCAGGGCCGAGAGGTCGGCGCACAGGCCGAGGAACCGGGCGCGGGCGTGGCGGCGAAGGGCAGCTCTCGAGCATGGGCAGGGAGAGGTCCAGGCCGACCACCGTGGCCCCGCGGGCGAGTACCCCGCCGGAGAAGATGCCGCTGCCGCAGCCCGCGTCGAGGATGCGCTCGCCCGGTTGCGGGTCGAGCAGTTCGAGCAGCAGTTGTGCCTCATAGGCGTACACCAGTCGGCCGATGGGCGTGATGAACCAGCGGTCGTAGGGTTCGGTCCAGGTGTCGAAGGGGGAGGAGGGCATCGTCAACCTCGCGGGGATCGGGGGTTCCCTTGGGCTCGGGCCGCAGCCGCGCCTCTTGACGCGATCCGGCGGATGGGGTACAAACAACGCCGGCGCCGATTTGACTCAGCTTGCGGGGCGCTTGATAAATACCGGCTAAAGCGAGGGGTTTTCTTTTGTGATCACACCCGCTTCGGCCACAGGCTGGGGCGGGTTTTTTCGTGTCCGGGCGTCCGGGCGTCGCCGAGTTAAGCAACAACTTGCGGGGCGACTGATAAGTACTGCTAAAGCGTTGGCCCACTGATCGCTCTGCGGTGGCCCCGGCGCCATCCCCCTGCAGAGCGTGAAGGAGTGGGCACCATGTCCAGCACCACCAGCCAGCGTACCTCCCTGTTCACCTCCGAGTCGGTCTCCGCCGGGCATCCCGACAAGCTCGCCGACCGCATCTCGGACACCATCCTCGACCGGTTCCTCGAGGCCGAACCCTCGGCCCGGGTGGCCTGCGAAACCTTTCTCACCGACAATCTGGTGGTGCTCGGCGGCGAGTTCCACACCGTGGACCCGGCCGTGTTCGCGCGCATCCGCGACGAGGCCCCGGACCTGGTCCGCACTCTCCTGCGCGACACCGGCTACAGCGGCGACTTCCCGGGCATCGACCCGGACCGCTGCGAAATCCTGCTGCGGTTCAGCCACCAGTCCGCGGACATCCGCCAGGGCGTGGAGCGGGGCGAGGAGATCGGCGCCGGCGACCAGGGGCTGATGTTCGGCTGCGCCTGCGACGAGACCCCGGAACTGATGCCCTTGCCGATCCTGCTCGCCCACCGGCTGGTCGAGCGCCAGGCGCAGCTGCGCCGGAGCGGCGAGTTGCCCTGGCTGCGGCCGGACGCCAAGAGCCAGGTGACCGTGCGCTACCGGGGCGATCGTCCCGAGGCCGTGGACACGGTGGTGCTCTCCACCCAGCACGACGCGGCCGTGGACATCGACACCCTGCGCCGGGAGGTGGCCGAGCGGATCATCCACCCGGTGCTGCCCGCCCATCTCTGCCCGCAGCCGCCGCGGGTGCTCATCAACCCCACCGGCCGGTTCGTGGTCGGCGGGCCCATGGGCGACACCGGCCTCACCGGCCGCAAGATCATCGTCGACACCTACGGCGGCCGCTGTCCGCACGGCGGCGGCGCCTTCTCCGGCAAGGATCCGTCCAAGGTGGACCGCAGCGCGGCCTACGCGGCCCGCCACGTGGCCAAGAACATCGTCGCCGCCGGCCTGGCCCGGCGCTGCGTCCTGCAGCTGGCCTACGCCATCGGCGTGAGCGCGCCGGTGAGCCTGCTGGTGGACACGCAAGGCACGGCCACGGTGGACGAAACCCTGCTCGAGGCGGCGGTGCGGGCAGTGTTCGACCTCACCCCGCGGGGCATCATCGAGCGGCTCGACCTGTGCCGGCCCATTTACGCAGAGACTGCGGCCTTCGGTCATTTCGGCCGGGAACTGGCGGCCTTTACCTGGGAGCGGACCGACTGCGTCGATGCCCTGCAGCGGTTTGTTGCTGACCACGCCGGCGGCGCGGCCTGACCATCGTTCACCCTGCCTGGCCCGGGCGGAAAGTGCCCGGGCCAGGCAGGCTCCACCCGGCCGGCGCTATTTGAGCACCGACAGCTCGGTCTTTTTGCGGATGACAAAGCGGACCACCGAGTACTCGAAGGGGTAGCCGCTCTGGTAGTAGCGGAAGGACTGCCGGTGGCGGGTGTCCACGCCCTTGAGCGTATCGGTGCCCAGCTCGGTGGCGCTGTCGAGCTGCACCTCGTCGATGAGCGGGATGTGGACGCTCGTGTCGACCGCGATACCTCCGGTGCCGCGCACCGTGTTCGGGCCGAGCACCGGCAGGACCACATAGGGCCCGGAGTCCACGCCCCAGTGGCCCAGCGTCTGGCCGAAATCCTCGTTCTGTCGCTTCAATCCCATACTCGTGGCCGGATCGAACAGGCCGACCAGGCCGATGGTGCTGTTGACCAGGAAGCGGCCGGTGGTGGTCGCCGCCTTCTTGCCCCTGAACTGCAGCAGGCTGTTGTACAGGGTGCAGATTTCACCGATATTGCTGAAGAAGTTGCTCACGCCGGTGCGCACGAAGCGGGGGGTGACGGTCTCGTAGGCATCGACCACCGGCAGGAAGACGAACTGGTCCAGGCGATAGTTGAAGGTGTACATGCGCCGGTTGAACCGCTCCCACGGGTCGTCCACGTGGGCGATGACCTCGTCGTCGAACTCGGCCAGGGTGTGCATCGGCGGTTCCTCGTACGAGCGCAGGGGCGGAGTGGCGGCGCAGCCGACAAGTTGGGCGAGCAGCACCAGGATGATGAGCAGGAGCCAGGGGCGAAGTGGTGTGGCGGTCATTGTCCGTGCCCTCCCTTTTTCCCGGAATCGCTCAGGAAAGCGACCATGTCGGCCATGTTCTGCCGGTATTCGAAATTGCCCAGGTGGCCGCCCCGGGGATAGACCCGGGTGCGGTCGCCGAACAGCCGGCGCAGGTAGTCCCGGTCCGCCGCGGAGAGGATGAAGTCGTCCTCGTTGATCAGCGCCGCGAACTTGGGATTGTCCTTGAGGTAGGGCTCGATGCTTTGCAGGCCGAGCGAGTCGATCAGCCGCTCACGGGTGAGTCCGGGGCGCAGCGCCTGCTGGACCGGCAGGAAATACTCGTCGAAATACTGAAGAAAGCTCAGCCGGACACCCACCTGGAAGTACTCGTCGATGCTGTCGGTGGAGAGCAGCACCCGGTTTTTCGGCACGATGTAGCCGCCGTTGGTCATCACGTCCGAGGCGAAGATCATGCCGGCCGAGTTGACGCGGAAGGTCAGGCCGATCAGGCCGCCGGCCTCGTTCTCCGACACCAGCCGGGCCTTGTAGATGGCGTAGAGGAATTCGTCGTCGAGTTCGATGAACTGGCCGGCCTGGTAGAATTCGACGAACCGGTCGAGCATGCGGTTGAAGAAGGTGCCGACCTTGCGCGGGCCGCCGGGTATGCCGTCGAGCAGGGCCTCGATCCGCTGCACCGAGTCGTACAGGTTGACCGCCGGGTTGATCATCAGCACCCGGTTGAAGCGGAACACCTGCCGCTGTTCGTCGAGCCGGGCCACGAAGGCGGCCTGGGTACCGCCCAGGCTGTAGCCGGCGAGGTGGAACGCCGAGACCTCGATGTCCCCTTTGATCTCGTCCCAGGCCGTTTCCATGGCCCGGTAGAGGTCGACCGAATCACTGGCCAGATCGCCGGGCACATGGCTCAGCGAGGCGTTGATGATGAAATTCGGGTGGGTCGGCGAGGACAGGGTGACCACGTGGAACCCCGCGTTGTGCAGGGCCCGGGTGAGGAACACCATCTTGGCGGCGTTGTGACCGGCGCCGGTGCCGGCGATGAGGAACACCAGCGGCGCCCGCTCCTCCTGGTAGGCCAGGGTGCAGCGCAGTCCCTGGTCGTAGAAGAACACGCCGGGTGTATTCAGGTTGCCGCGCGGATGGAGGATCAGCTTTTTCGTGGGGATCGATTTGGGCAACTCGGGTCTGAGTGCGTCGGGCGTTCCCATGATGGTGGCCTCGTACGAGCCCTCGACCGGGTAGCCGTAGGGTTCTTCCGCTGATCGGCCGGAGGCGGGCAGCAGGAGCAGGCAGGTGGCAAGCAGGAGGTGCAGGAGTTTCATGGTGCTGTCTGGTTGCAGGGTGCGGGTGGATGTCGGCCTCACCGTGCCCGCGCCGGGCGGTCCGGCGGGGCACAGGGGAGGGAAAGGAACAAGGGCAGGGGACGCGTCCCTGAACTCAGTCGGCGTCCTTGGTTGCCGGGGCCTTGGCGTTGCGGCCGAGCAGGCTGCCGACCAGGTCCACCGGCACCGGGAAGACCAGGGTGGAGCTCTTGTCGCCGGCCACCTGGGTGAGGGTCTGCAGATAGCGCAGCTGCATGGCCGCCGGCTCGCGCGCCAGCATCTCCGCGGCGTCGAGGAGCGCCTGGGCGGCCTGCAGCTCGCCTTCGGCGTGGATGACCTTGGCGCGCCGCTCGCGTTCGGCCTCGGCCTGGCGGGCGATGGCGCGGATCATGCTCTCGTTCAGGTCGATGTGCTTGATCTCGACGTTGGCCACCTTGATGCCCCAGGCTGTCGGTCTGCGCGTCGAGGATCTGCTGCACGTCGAGGTTGAGCTTTTCGCGCTCGGCGAGCATCTCGTCGAGTTCGTGCTTGCCGAGCACGGCGCGCAGCGTGGTCTGGGCCAGCTGGCTGGTGGCGACGAGAAAGTTCTCGACCTGGATGATGGCCTTTTCCGGGTCGACGACGCGGAAGAAGACGACGGCGTTGACCTTGACCGAGACGTTGTCGCGCGAGATCACGTCCTGCGGGGGCACGTCCATGGTCACCACGCGCAGGTCGACCTTGCACCATCTGCTGGATGCCCGGGATGACGATCACCAGGCCCGGCCCCTTGACCTTCCAGAAGCGGCCGAGCAGGAAGATGACGCCGCGCTCGTACTCGCGCAGGATCTTGATCGAGGAGAAGACAAAGAGAACGAGAACAGCGACAAAGGGCAGGAAACCGACTTGCAGGTCAAACATGGGTTGATCCTCCGGAGGTTGAAGATGCTGCAGCAGGGGAAACGTCCAGGGTGAGGCCGTCGATCCGGTCGACCCGCACCCGCTCGCCGGGCTTGAGGGGTGCTGTTGAGCGGGCGTGCCAGCGCTCGCCCAGCACGGTGATCCACCACTGGCCGTCGTCGGTGGGGCCGATGACCGTGCCGGCCTGGCCGATCATGGCTTCGCGGCCGCTCACCACCGGCCGGCGGATGGAGCGGGCGGCAAAGGTGCCGGTGGCGAGCAGCAGCGCCCCGCTGGCCAGGGCCAGGCCGATGATCAGCGCCAGGGGGATGCCGAATCCCGGGACCTCGGTGTCCATCAGCAGCAGCCCGCCGAACACGAAGGCGACGATGCCGCCCACCCCCAGGGCGCCGAAACTGGGCACAAAGGCCTCGGCCAGCATCAGGGCCGAGCCCACGAGCAGGAGCAGCACCCCGGCCCAGTTCACCGGCAGCAGGTGGAAGGCGTACAGGGCGAGCAGCAGGGCGATGGAGCCGGCCACCCCGGGCACGCCGAAACCGGGCGTGGTGAATTCGAAGAACAGGCCGTAGATGCCGATGAGCATCAGCACCAGGGCCACCTGCGGGTTGGTCAGGACGGCGAGCAGGTTGGTGCGCCAGTCCGGCTGCACACGGACCACCGCGGCCCCGGCGGTGGCGAGTTTGACCGTGCCGGTGCCCACCGATGACCTCGCGGCCGTCCAGTTTGCTCAAAAGCTCCTGCAGGTCCACGGCCACCAGGTCGATCACCTTCTGTTTCAGGGCCTCGGCCGAACTCAGGCTGGCCGCCTCGGTGACCGCGCGCACGGCGAAATCCACGTTGCGGCCGCGCAGCTGCGCCAGGCTGCGGATGTAGGCGGTGGCGTCCTCCACCGCCTTGGCGCTCATGGCGTCCTTGTTCGCTTCGGTTTTTCCGCCTCCGGGTCCGGCTTGGCGCCCGGCCGCGGGCCGCCGATGCCGATGGCCACCGGCGTGGCCGCGCCCAGGTTGGTGGCCGGGGCCATGGCCGCGATGTGGCTGGCATAGAGGATGTAGGTGCCGGCGCTGGCCGCGCGGGCGCCCTCCGGGGCGACAAAGGTGGCCACCGGCACGGGCGAGGCGAGGATGTCCTTGATGATCGCCCGCATGGAGGTGTCGAGCCCGCCGGGCGTGTCCATCTCGATGACCACCAGGCTGGAGCCGGTCTCGGCCGCCCGCTCGAGACCGCGGTGCAGGTAGTCCGAGGTGGCCGGGCCGATGGCGCCGTCAACGCGGAGCACAAGGACCTCGTTCGCTGCCGGGTGTGCCGGCGTCCCGGCGAACAGGGCGAGCAGCACCAGCAGCGGGAGAACCAGCAGGCGGAGTGGGGACAGGGTGCGGAGGTGCATGGGAGACCCCTCGGTGAGCGACCCGCTCCGGAGTGCGGGCTTTTTTGGTCGGCCCGACCGGTCGAGAAACAATCGGCAGCAGAGACGGCCCGGCGGGAAAAGAGACCGCGGCATGGCACGGCCACGGCGATTTCATGCCCCGCAGTCTGCCAGAACCCGGGCCTGTTGCCTAGTTATTTTGGCACTCCTTCCGGAGGCCGAGGCGGGAGGACCCGTCACCAGAGGCCGTACCGGCAGGCACGGTCACCTCGCTGTCTTACAACAGGTTGAAATCCTCGATGATGATCTGGTCGTTCAGGAATCCCCATCGTTCTGAACTGGTGTATCAACCCGCTGACCATGGGCGAGGGGCCGCACAGAAAAATATTCCTGTCACGCACCCCGCCCGGGACGCGGCGGTCGATGTACTCCGCGGTGATGAACCCCTGCCGGGCCGTCTCGTACAGCTCATAGTGATGGCCCCGTTCCTCGAAGGCGGGAAACCCGTGGAAATGACTGAGGATGACCTCGTTTTTGATGTCGTTGTCAAAGCTGGCCTGTTCCTGGGTGGGGACCAGGTAAAAAAGGGCGACCCGCGGACTCGTCCAGTCCGGGCTGATTTCAGGGTGCAGGGCCACGGTCGAGGTCTCCGTGTCCGGCGGTGCCGGTTGTTCGCCCGAGTGCAGGGCAACATGCCACATGCCGAGAAAAGGCGTTATGCCCACACCGCCGCCGATGAAAACGCAGTCGCGCTCAGCCGCCAGAAACTGGTCGCTGAAATGACCGTAGGGGCCGTAGACCGTGACCTTGTCTCCCGGTTCGAGCAGGTCCAGCGAGCGGGTGTGGTCGCCGGTCTTCTTGATGCCCAGTTTGAAGCGCGATTCCAGGTTGTAGCCGCAGGCGATGGAGTAGGGGTGCGGTTCGGCGGTTATCCCCGCCTTGTGCACCACCAGGTAGACAAATTGGCTGGGCCGGAACGACATCTTTTGTGCGACCGGAGCAAAGGTGATCTCCAGCACATCCTGAATTCTCTCGATTTCCGCGATCCGGTACGGATAACGCGGGCCGATGAAACGATAGAGGAATCGGATGGACAGGAAGCTGACCAGGGCCAGCGACAGCAGGCCGTACAGCCAGAACCTGAGCAGCGGATAGGCGGCAACGTCCCGGTCGACGACGACAACATGCACGATGAGCAGCAGGAGAAAGGCGCCGGACCACTCATGCGTTCGCTTCCAGCGGTGGTACGGGATTTTCACCCACAGGGTCGGGATGAGCAGGAGGATCAGGAGCAGCAGCGCGCCAACACCGAGATTGTGACCAAGGAGATACCTGTCCCCTTGCGGAGCGATGAACCAGAGCCTGTGCAGGAACGCGGCCAGGTCGGGCAACCGGTCCACGGCAAGAAAGAGCGGATGCAGGAGTATCAGCCAGAAGGCGGCTTTGCCGAGCCGTTTATGCACCTGGTAGACCTTGTCCAGGCCGTGGAAATATCCTTCCAGCAGCCGGTTGCGCGTCGACAGCGCCACGCACCAGCAGAACAGGACGGTTGCCGAGAGCGAGGCGGCCTTTGCCGGGTATTTGAACGGATTGTCGAACCAGTCATTGAACACCCACTTGCTGCCCAGCCAGAGGGCCAGGGTGATGGCGACAGTCAGGACAACCGGCTTCAGGTTTTGTGCTGTTTTCGAGGTGGTGAGCATTTCGGACTCCGGTGTTTTTCATACGAAAAGCGGCTGCATCCGCCAGTCGGGATTCCCTCCCGTCCAGCAGGAGCAGATGGTGCCGGGCATCATCGTCAGGCGCTCGCAGAGATGCTCATGCCCGACGGGCAGCTGCAGGAGGAACCGATGGATATGCTGGAAGCGGGAGAGCAACCCGGGAAAGAGACGGCGGTCGCCACGTGCTCTTCCACCGCGACCGGCATTCGTCACAGGTCCACTGGTCGACATGTCGTCCGGATCAAGGTTGAGATCCCGTCCTTCCCGTCGCGATGGTTGACATTTCGGGTCCTGCACAGAGGTGGCTCCGTTCGTTCGGACAGTATTTTCTGTTTTTTAAGTGGAATCTCTGCTTGTTGTTACGCTGCCTGTTCAACCGTCGGCAGCATCACGGCATACGCTTCGTCCGGTGTTTTTTTCTCTAATTTTGAATGGGGCCTGGATCGGTTGTACCAGTCCAGATACTGCATGATCGACTGCGGGCCTCGTTGACCGAGTCATAGGCATGCAAATAGACCCGTTCGTATTTCACTGATTTCCATAATCGTTCAACAAAAACATTGTCCCGCCAGGCTCCGCGACCGTCCATGCTGAGCCTGCATCCCCTGATCTTCAACCGCTTTGACGAATTCATCAGCGGTAAATTGGCTGCCCTGATCGGTGTTGACGATCTCCGGCGTGCCATGGTGATTGAACGCCTCTTGCAGCACATCGACCGCATGACAGGCCTCCAGGGTGATCGCGATCTTTGCGGCCAGCACTTTCCGGCTGGCCCAATCAACAACGGCGATAAGGTAGACAAACCCTTTGGCCATCGGGATATAGGTCGTGTCCAGCGCCCAGACCTGGTTGGCCCGGTTGATGGTCAAGCCCCGCAGCAGATAGGGGTAGATCTTGTGACCGGGGTGTTTCTTGCTGGTCCCCGGCTTTCGATACAAGGCCTCAACGCCCATGCGCTTCATCAAGGTGCCGACATGCTTGCGGCCCACCGCAAGACCGGCTCGATTGAGTTGATCCCGCAGCATGCGAGCGCCCATGAACGGGTGCTCCAGGTGCAGTTCGTCAATGCGACGCATCAGTCGCCAAATCGGCGGCACTGACCGGTTTGGGCTGATAATAGACGCTGCTGCGGCTTATGCCAACCAATTGCGGCCTGCCGTTTGATCGAAAGAGCATGGCTGCGGTCGATTATCGCTTTGCGCTCAGCAACCCCACCTTGGTGAGCGCGCTTTCTAAAAAATCGTTTTCCAGCGTCAGTTGCCCAATCTTGGCATGCATGGCCTTCACATCAACCGGCGGACTCGATTCGCGGCTCTTGCCAAAAACATCGGCAGCTCGCTCACTGAGTTGCCGTTTCCAATCCGTTATCTGATTGGGATGCACTTCAAATTGCTGCGCCAGTTCGGCCAGCGTCTTGTCGCCGGCCATCGCTGCCAGCGCCACTTTCGCCTTGAATGCCGCTGAGTGTTTCCGTCTCGTTCCTTTTGCCATTTTCTGCTCCTTGATTAAGCCCTGTCATTGGGCCTATTGGTAGCAGATTTTCCACTTACCTCTGCCGGCGGCCACCTGAAAAACGGAAGAAAACCTCGAAACACAAACGGCTGCCCGACCATGACGGTCGGGCAGCCGTTTTGCAGTGCTGGTTCGCTGGGTGGAAAAGGAAAAAATGGTCGTTGGCCGAGGCGGAAAAAGCAGCATGTTCAAAGGGAAGAGCCAGGGTGTTGTTGTCGATGCTAACAGGCCCAATCCTGACTGGACACGCCTGAATCACTGTCGGGCTTTATCACCTGCCTACTGCCACTAGGCCTTGGTCTCCATATACGGTCCAAGAATCATTTTTGCATAGCCCGCACCCGCCGGTATCCGTCGATAGAGCATTTCGTCTTCATCGCAGATTACTTCCAGAAAACAGGGTCCATCAGCCTGCAAAAATGCTTTCAACCCATCTGCAAGATGACTTCTGTCATCAATGCGGGTGGCAAAGGCAAAGGTCAGGTCCTTGGCAAGGATTGCAAAGTTGACAGCATTGGCCTTTCTGGTCGCCACATAGTTGCCACCATGAACAAATTGCTGATAGTTCCTGACCATGCATTCGCCATGATTATTCAGCAGAAGCACCTTGATAGGTAGGTTGTAGCGGCCGATGGTAAACAACTCGCCCAGGTTCATCAACAGGCTGCCATCGCCGTCGATGGCCAGAACCGTGGCGCTGGGATTGGCATAGTGGGTGCCGACCGCGTTGGGCAAGGCAAAGCCCATGGTGCCAAACCCACCGGAACTGATGAAGGATTTTGGAGATTTCGTCACCAGGTACTGGGCGGCAAGCATTTGATGATTGCCGACCCCGGTGGTTATTTTCATGTTCTCGGTGATATGGGTCGACAGGAGTTCCATCACCTCGGCTTGCTGGATTGGCCGGGCATTCCTGTTGAAATTCAGCGGAAATTTCTGTTTCAACTGGCGGCCACATTCCTGCCACTCGTTGATATGCAACTCGATGGCGTGTTTTTCGGCATAGTTGAGCAGATCATCCAGGGCCGTTTCCGCCCGACCAATGAAAGTGAACTTTGGCTTTCGCGAAAACCGAACTTCCTGAACCTTCTCGGGATTGATATCAAAATAGGCAATATCGGCCTCAAGGCCGAGTTCTCCCACCTTCTGGGAAACACGGTCATCCCAGCGGACACCGAAGGCAACGAAAAGATCCGTTTGCTGAATGGCCATGTTCGCGGCAGGAACACCAAACATGCCGAGCATGCCGAGGGCGAAGTCATCGTCTTCATTGAGGATACCTTTGCCCATCAGGCTCCAGATCGACGGTACCTTGTAGCGTTGGTTGAACGTTCTGATCCGCTCACTTCCTGGCCGCCGAATTCAGCCCGCCACCAATATACAGGAGGGGACGTTTTGCATTCTGCAGGATTTGAAAGAACTGACTGCACTGGTTTTCCCCTAGATGTCGTTCTTCGTCATATTTGTAGCGGAATCGTTCAACATCGATCGACTGGTACATTCCTTCGCAGTTTTGAATATCAAAAGGAAAATCAATGACCACCGGTCCAGGCTTACC
>CAVWHP010000038.1:0-51843 GCA_963754825.1 uncultured delta proteobacterium
GAACCGTTTATGGTCACGCACTGGCCCCATTCGCCAGTGCTCTGGTTGCTTCGATGCGGCGCACTGTTTGCCGCTCCTTCCTGGCTCCCGCCAGGACGTCGCCCTCTTTCCCCTCCATCTGTCTCCTCCTCTGTTTGCTGTTCTCAACCGGGGCATGGTCCTGTGTGCGAAAATTGCCGGTGTACGCAGCCTTTATAGCAAGAGTCGGACCAAATCTTCAAAATGACGATTAAATGATTAGTATCAATTATTTATTTTGATAACTCCCTTAACCCCTTCCTAGCCTCAAGGATTTTTTGATTCAAAATTGTGCAACATTATATTTTTAAGATTCAAAAATGTAAAAATTATCCCACCTCGACAACCCTTCCCCCGCCTGACCTCGACGGAAGAAAAGGGAACAGCCGCGACAGTTCCATCCAAAACAGGGAGACAGATTGTCCGGGTGCGGGAGGATAAACGACCGAGGCGGACAGGGCGGAAGGGTGTCGTTCGCTGAACGGGTGCGCCCGGAAGGAATGGCTGCGGAAAAATGGGGCTGGGTTGGATGTGGGAGATGGACAAACAGGCCGTTAGCCTCGGGCCAGTTGACTGCGGGTGAAGATTGATTGGAAACACCTTGACCTCGGCCAACGAATAAAGAAATGTGCAGACAGGATCAGGAAACTATTGGAACTGTCCTGTGGACATTGATTTTCTTTGAAATGGATGGGAGATCACTTCTCGGAATTATCATGAATAATGCAGAAATATTGGCCAAAAGCCTCATTAACCTAGGCGTGCAAAGAGTTTTCGGATTTTCAGGTGTAACTATAATGCCCGTTATTCATGCTCTCGATGCATGCGGGATAGAGATAGTGGTTTGCTCGAATGAGCAGTCATGTGCATTTGCTGCCGGAGGATACTCTCGATCCAGTGACAGTATTGGTATTGCAGTGGTCACGTCGGGTCCGGCTATTACGAATACCCTGACTGCAGTTGCTGATGCGAATGCTGATTCGATACCATTGTTGGTCTTTGCTGGACAAGTTACCCGAATGAAGATGGGTACCGATGAGTTTCAGCACATAAATGTTGAAAAAATTTTTTCAGGAGCCGCAAAAAAAGTAATTTTAGTCAATGAACTGCATAATATAGAAGAAATCGTCAAAGACGCCTACTTCTTCGCCAAGTCGGGCAAGCCTGGTCCGGTGGTCATTGATTTTCCATTTGATATTCAAAACCGCGAAGGGGTCTACCAGGCCATTGATGTTGAACGATTTCGCTATAAATATGACGAAGAACGACATCTAGGGGAAAATCAGTGCAGTCAGTTTTTTCAACTCCTGCAGAATGCGAAACGACCCCTCCTGTACATTGGTGGTGGGCTGAATTCGAAGGCAGGAAGTGAGCGGATCAGAACGTTCAACCAACGCTACAAGGTACCGTCGATTTGGAGCCTGATGGGCAAAGGCATCCTCAATGAAAAAGATGACTTCGCACTCGGCATGCTTGGCATGTTTGGTGTTCCTGCCGCGAACATGGCCATTCAGAAAACGGATCTTTTTGTTGCCTTCGGTGTCCGCTGGGATGACCGTGTTTCCCAGAAGGTAGGAGAACTCGGTCTTGAAGCCGATATTGCCTATTTTGATGTCAATCCCGAGAAGGTTCAGGAGGTTCGGTTTTCGCGAAAGCCAAAGTTTACTTTCATTGGCCGGGCTGAAACAGCCCTTGATGATCTGCTCAATTATGCAGAAAAACAAGCCATTGAGTTGAATATTGGTGAGTGGCAGGAATGTGGACGTCAGTTAAAAAAGAAATTTCCGCTGAATTTCAACAGAAATGCCCAGGCAATTCAGCAAGCCGAGGTGATGGAACTCCTCTCGACCCATATCACGGAAAACATGAAAATAACCACCGGGGTCGGAAATCATCAGATGCTTGCTGCCCAGTATCTGGAGACGAAATCTCCAAAATCCTTCATCACTTCCGGTGGCTTTGGCACCATGGGCTTTGCCTTGCCGAACGCGATTGGCACCCATTATGCCAATCCCAGCGCTACGATTCTGGCCATCGACGGCGATGGCAGCCTGTTAATGAATCTGGGAGAGTTGTTTACCATCGGCCGGTACAGTTTACCCATAAAGGTGCTTTTGCTCAATAATCATGGCGAATGCATGGTCAGGAACTATCAGAAATTTGTTTATGGGGGCAATTATGTGGCGACCAAGAAGGTCAATGCTGTCAACTTTGCAACGCTTGCCAAGGACCTGACCTTTGCCTTTTCCAGACGCATTGATGACAGACGCGACCTTGAAGATGGATTGAAAGCATTTTTGCATACTGATGGACCTTGTTTTCTGGAAGTTATCTGCGATGAAGATGAAATGCTGTATCCACGGATACCGGCTGGGCAGGGATACTCCAAAATGATTCTCGGACCTTATATGGAAGGCAAGGCATAGTGGCTTTAGTCAGGTGAATAAAGCCCGACAGTCATTCAGGCGGGTCAAGTCAGGATTGGACCTCTTTGCATCGACAACAACACCCTGGCTCTTCCCTTTGAACACACTGCTTTTTCCGCCTCGGCCAACGACCATTTTTTCCTTTTCCACCCAGCGAACCAGCACTACAAAACGGCTGCCCGACCGTCATGGTCGGGCAGCCGTTTGTGTTTCGAGGTTTTCTTCCGTTTTTCAGGTGGCCGCCGGCAGAGGTGATCGCGAAAAACTGGACCTGCCGTTAAGTGGAAAGTCTGCTGCCCGAAACGGGCTCTGAAGGGCACAACAAGAAGCAGAACATGTCAAGTGGCTCTGGCTGCATGGCCAGGAGGCGGGGAAGAGGGGTGCTCATCTACTGCCGCCAGCCGTCGCACCGTCTCCGACACCCATCGGGACGATATATCGCCCGCCCTGGGGACGCTATTTCGCCTCGTTCTTCACGGCAGTCATGTCGGCAACTCTCCCCTCAGAAGAAAACATCCTGATTTAACAAGATAATCAAGAATACAGTCTCCTGTACCAATTGGAGCGGTTTGTGCAAAGGAAGCGATATGCTTCTAGCCTTCGTCACCATACAGCCCCGACCGGGCGATGCCGGCAAACTCATCGACGTGCTCGATTCGATGTGCGCCCTGCTCGCCACGGACGCTGACTGCCTGGGCTGTCATCTCATGGTCGAAGCCGGGGAAAACCCGGCGGTGCGTTACCTGGAACGGTGGCGGAACCGCGAGGCCCTGGACCGGCACCTGCGTTCGTCCCTCTACGGTCGGGTGCTGGAGGCGATGGAGCTTTCCGCGCAACCGCCCGGGGTGGAATTTCTCGAAGTGCTGAACGCCGGTGGCCTCGAGGTGGTGGAGCAGGCGCGCCTGCACCGGCTGGCCCGTTGAGGCGGCCAGCGCGCGTTCACCCTGAGCGCAGCCGATGCGGTCCTCGTTTCCGGAGTGGCCTCGGTGGCGACCGTACGCCCAAGTAAATAATTCTTATACCCATTAAATAGCTTCTAAATTTCCCTTTCCAAATCCATCGTCCTCATTTACACCTACCATCGCAGAGCCTCATTGCCCTCACCCGTTTTTCCCGGGGTGCCTCGCAGCGTGTGCGGCAGGCGGAACGGTGGCTCTCGCCAAAGGAGACACCCACCATGCACACCTTCGGTCGCCTTCTCACTGTGATCCTTCTGGCCCTGCTCCTTCCCTGCACGCCCCTGCCGGCGGCATCATCACCGCCGGGCGACGCTGCCGACCCAGGATGGCCACGCCTCCTCGAGGCCGGCGGCAAGCGCCTGACCATCTACCAGCCACAGATCGACTCCTGGCCGGACTACAGGAAATCCACTTCCGCTGCGCCATTGCCGTGCTCGACCGGGGGGCCAAGGAGGAACGGTTCGGGGTCCTCGAAGTGGCGGCCCGCACCACGGTCGACCACAGCACCCGCGAGGTGGTGGCCCAGCCGCTGGACCGGCAGGTGCGGTTCGCCAACCTGCCGGGTGCCGAGGAACAACGGCTCGCAAAGATCGTCGATGAACTGTTGCCGCGGCGCCAGACTACCATCGTGTCGCTCGACCGGGTGCTCGCCTATCTCGAGCCGGGACAGCAGCCGGTCCAGCCGCCGGTCGAGGTCAACCTGCAGCCGCCGAAAATTTTTGCCAGCAGTCGTCCGGCCATCCTCCTGATGTTCCTCGGGGAACCCGAGTTCAAGCCGGTTTCGGCCGGCAGGTCGGACCTGATGTTTGCGGTCAACGCCAACTGGGATGTGCTGTTCGACACCGTTGGTCAACGCTGCTACCTGCTTAACGGTGCCACCTGGATGACCACCAGTGACCCGGTGCGCGGTCCGTGGGTCGTTGCCTCGGCCCTGCCCGCCGTGCTTTCGACCCTGCCGGCCGACGAAAACTGGGCCGTAGTGCGCAAAAACATTCCGGCCCGGCCACAGGCCGGCACCCCACCCGTCGTGTTCACGGCCACGGAGCCGGCCGAACTGATTCTCACCGACGGCGAGCCTCGCTACGCGGCCATTGCCGGAACCGCGCTCATGCAGGTGGTCAACACCGACAGCCCGCTGTTCCTGCACAGTGGCGAGCAGCGCCACTACTTCCTGGTGGCCGGTCGCTGGTTCCGCGCCTCCGGACTGAATGGTCCCTGGACACCGGCGAGCAACGACCTGCCGGCCGACTTTGCCCGGATTCCGGACGACAGCCCGGCGGCGCTGGTCAAGGCCGCGGTACCCGGCACCCAAGAGGCCAGGGACGCCATCCTGCTCGCCTCGGTGCCCACCACCAAAAGCGTGGCCGCGACCAAGGTCACGGAAACGGTTCTCTACACCGGCCCGCCTGAGTATGTCGTCATCCAGGGTACCGAGGTGCGCTACGCGGTCAACACCCCCAACCAGGTCTTCCTGGTCGACAACAACTACTACTGGTGCAACCAGGGCGCCTGGCTCGTCAGTGGATCGCCGACCGGGCCGTGGACCTACAGTGCGACGGTACCGGCCGCCATCTACACCATTCCGCCCGCCCATCCGAGCTACAATGTGACCTACGTGCGGGTGCAGAGCGCCACCCCGACCACCGTTGTCTACACCCAGACCTCCGGCTACAGCGGCGAGTACGTCGCCGCCACCGGCGTGGTCATGTTCGGCATGGGCATGGTGGCCGGAGCCATCATTGCCGACAACCACCACTATTACTCGCCCCCCTCGTACTACTCCTACGGCCGGGGCGCCGTCTATCACCACGGCTACGGCGGCTATGTGTCCCATTACGCCGCCGGCGGCACGGTTGCCAGGTCGCGGGTCGCTTACGGCCCCTACGGCGGCGCCGGCCGGACCGCCGCCTACAACAGTCGCACCGGCACCTACGCGCGCAGCGGCTATGCCTACGGCCCGGGCGGCGCCGCCGGCTACCGTCAGGCCTACAACCCGCACACCGGCGCCTACGCCCAAAGGGGCCGGGTCGAAACCGCCACCGGATCGGCCGGCCGCTTCTACGCCGAGCGCGGCGGCCGGTCGGTGCAGGGTGGTTCACGGTCCGGGGCCTACGGCTCCGCGGCCGGGGTGCGGTCCAGTTCCGGAGCCGCCGCGGCTGGATGGGACACGGCCCGCGGCCAGGGCGCTGTGGCCCGCGACCGGTCCGGCAACGTCTACGCCGGCCGCAACGGCAACGTCTACAAGAAGGACACCAGCGGCAGCTGGAGCCAGCGCAGCGGCAGCAGCTGGCAGCCCGCCTCCCAGCCGGCCCGCAACATGGAGCGGCAGGCGCAGGCACGCAACTATGGCAACGCCCAGAGTGCACGGGCCAATCAGGCCCGCACAGCACGGGCAAGCAGGCCGGCAGGCGGCGGCCGGCGACGATAAGCCTGCGAACGCGGGGGTATCCCCATCGCAGTGACCGCCAGGTGACCAGATGACCCTGTCCACACGCGAACCAGACAACAGCCTGGACCTAGGAAGCGAGCCCACCGGCGGCGCGTTGGTATCCGCCCTGGGCGAGGTGTCCCGTCCGCCGGTCGACGCTCTGATAGCCGATGGTCCGATCGAGCGGCTGCTGCCGTCGATCTCGGCCCGTATCCTCAAGGCCCAGCCCAAGGAACTGGACGAGGTCGTCCGCGACTGCCTGCGGCAGGTCCTGGAAGTGCTGCACCTGGACCGGGGCGCCCTGCTCGAGGTCCAGCAGGACTATAGCCGGGTCATCCTCTCCCACGCCTGGTACGCACCTGGCGCGGAACTGCTGCTGGAACGGGTCAACCTGGCCGAACAGATGCCCTGGAGTTACGAACAGCTCGTGGTCCGGGACCGCACCCTGCTCAAGACCGGGGTCGACTCCATGCCCGCGGAGGCGAGCCTGGACCGCGCCGCCTTTGTCCGGCTCGGCATCAAAACCGCCCTTGCCATCCCGCTGAGCCACGACGGTCGGGTGCACCACATCCTGGTGGTCCACGCGACCCAAAAACCGGTTCTCCCGCCCCTCACCCTGGTCCCCCAACTGCGCCTGCTCGGCGAGATCTTCGCCAACGCCATCGAACGCCGCGACATGCTCAACGCCCTTTCCATCTACCAGGAACGGCTGGACATGGCGGCGGCCTCGGCCAGCGTCGGCCTGTGGGAACTCGACCTGGAGACAAGAATTTTCTGGGCAACCCCAATCGCCCTCGCCCATTTCCAGTTCAGCGAGGACCAGCCCATCACCCTCGATGACGTCCTCGCCCAGGTCCACCCCGAGGACCGCGACCTGATCGCCGCGAGCATCAAACGGGCGCTGGACCTCGACCAGGAGGTGCAGGTCGAATACCGGGTGCCTCAGCACGAGGGCCGGGACCGGTGGATGATCTCGCGCGGCCGTATCCGTCAGGACAGGAACACCGCGCGGCTCTTCCTCACCGGCGTGACCTCGGAAACCACCGCCCGCAAGGAAATGGAGTAGCGGTTGCGCCGACAGGTCCGGGAAATCAACTCACTGCGGGAGCAGCTGGAACAGGAGAACATCGTGCTCCGCGCCGAGGCCGGCCTGGACGAGAACCGCACCGCGCCCTCGGCATCAGTCCGGCCATGCAGCGGGTCCAGGCGATGATCGAGCAGGTCGCCGCCACCGACAGCACGGTGCTCATCCTCGGGGAGACCGGCACCGGCAAGGAACTGGTGGCCCAGGCGATCCATCAGCGCAGCGATCGCGGCAAACGGCTGATGGTCACGGTGAACTGCGCCGCACTGCCCGCGGCCCTGATCGAAAGCGAGCTGTTCGGCCGGGAAAAGGGCGCCTTCACCGGCGCGCTCAGCCGCCAGGCCGGACGGTTCGAACTGGCGCACGGCTCCACCCTGTTCCTCGACGAGATCGCCGAGATGCCGATCGAGACCCAGGCCAAGCTGCTGCGGGTGCTGCAGGACGGCACCTTCGAACGGCTCGGCAGCCCGGTCAACCTCCAGACCGATGTGCGCATCATCGCCGCCACCAACCGCAACCTGGCGGAGGAGGTCGAGCAGGGCCGATTCCGCCGCGATCTGTTCTATCGCCTCAACGTCTTTCCCATCCAGGTGCCGCCGCTGCGGGAGCGGGTCGAGGACATCGCCATGCTCGTCTGGCGCTTCGTGAGCGAGTTCGGTCAATCCATGGGACGGAAGATCAACAAGGTCGCCCGCGATGACATGGCCCGCATGGAAGCCTACGACTGGCCGGGCAATGTCCGTGAACTGCGCAACGTGATCGAGCGCGCCATGATCACCAGCACCGGCACGGTGCTCGACCTGTCGCAACTCGCCCTGCCCTCCCCGGTTAACGCCCAACCACCCGCAAGCATGACCCTCGAGGAAATCGAGTGCCGCCACATCCGGGAAACTCTCAAGGCCACCCGGGGCAAGATCAAGGGCCGGGGCGGCGCCGCCGAACTGCTTGGCCTCAACCCCTCGACCCTGTATTCCCGTATGCGCAAGCTCGCCATCCGGGTCCAGACCGACTGAGTCGCAGGCGAAATATCGCCTAAAAGGATTACATCCCGCCCCACCCCTGCCCGATCCATCAGCCGCCCTTCCTGTTCGTGTAAAAAAAACCATTTAAATCAAATTATTGTACAAAAATTTTTACTTTTCCCGAATGGCTCGGTTTGTGCAATAAAATCAACGTAACCGGTTCGCTCTGCGCCATTGACTGCGCAGGCTGCCTTCAAGTGTATCCGGCACAACGACCACTGCCGGCTGCCTCATGATTGAGAGAACACCAAGGAGAAGAAGAAATGAAAAAGACCACGACACTGCACCTGCTGGCTGCGGCGGCCTTGCTGCTGAGCTCCACCGCCGCGTATGCGGTCACCCCCAACCCGAACTACATCAAGCTGATCGGCAAGTACACCATGCTGAGCGACATGGATGTCGTCGACGACGTGTTCGAGGTGGATAGCGACGACGGCTGGGGTATCGGCGGGGCCATTGGCACCCAAATCAACATGTTCAAGATCGAGGTGGAGATCGCCACCCAGAAAAACGACATCAACGGCGTTGATCTCGACAATCTGGGCCGGCAAGTCGAGAAGGAAGCCGGCGACACCACCATCGACACCCTGCTGGTCAACGCCTTTCTCGACATCCCGATCGCGGACGGGCTCTCTGTCTATGCCGGTGGCGGCGCGGGCGGGGCCATCGTTTCGTTCGAGGCAGGCGACTTCGACAGTGACGACACGGTCTTTGCCTACAAGTTTGCTCGCCGGCCTGAGCTACGCCTTCACTCCGGAGTTGGGGGCCAACTGGGCTACGAGTATCTCGCCACCGAGGATGTGGAACTGGATCGCATCGATCTGAAGGACGTGAACTCCAACAACATCGTCCTCGCCCTCAAGTACATGTTCTAACCCATATTTAACACGCGTCAAAATATAAGAAGCCACATCAATGGGTTACACGTCAAAAAACTTTCCAGTGGCACTACATTTAGTTTTTTGCGGCATCATCTGGTCATTTTCTTCACGCCGCCGGGGGTGAGTGGCAGTCTCAAGGCGTCGTAGATTTTTTGTAATGCCGGCTCGGGGACTGTCGCCTTGCGCACATGCAGGGTGCGGCCGTCGCGCTGGCTGAAGGTGGCGGTCACCCGTTGCTGGACGGCAAGGGTAGCGCGCAGCGACGCCCAGCTCTCGTTGATACCATGGGCCTTGAGCTGGCGCCGCACGGCCTGGACCGCTTGGTAGGCGAGCACGGTGATGAACAGGTGGCCCTCGGCCCGGTCCTCTTTGTGGTGATAGATCGGGCGCAGGCCCAGTTCGGATTTGAGACTGCGGAACACCGCCTCCAGGTCAGTAAGCATAGTATAGGTTTGCCACAGCCTGGCCTCGTCCCAGCTCAGCTCGTTGGTGCGCAGGCAGTAGACGCCGGGATGGGTGAGCAGGCCGGCCGCCGTCGGCAACCGTTCCCAGGTCAGGCCAATGGCCTTCGTGCCAGTGGCATCGGGGATCAGGTCGATGCGATAGTGCTGACCGATGCCATGGGATGTGGCGATCAGACGACCGATGCGCAGCAGCAGCTTGTCACGATCCTTGGTGGTGTGCGGTCTGTCCAGGCCGGCGGCGATCTTGGCCAGCCCCTGTTCGAACCGATCAACAAAGCGCTGGGCTATCGCCATCTCTTTCTCCTGCCGCTCCTCCGAATGGCAGTAGAGTCGGGCCTCGGTGGCGTCCGCATTGACCACCCGCTGGAGGCGGATGGTCTGGCCGCAGGCAGAGGTAGTGGCCACGGCGGCATCGGCGTCAAAGTGCCGGGCGCGTTCCCGGCTGACCACCAGATAACGGTAGTGGTGGGCCACGAGCCAGGCGATGTTCTCTTCCGTGGCGATGCCCCGATCCATGATCACCAGGGCCGAGGTCGGGGCACCCAGCCCGGCGAGCATCCCGGCAAGGGTTGTCCCCTCGACGACGTTGCCGGCAAACATCCGCGAGCGCCGGATAAAGCCGCTGCCGTCCAGGACCAGGCCCAGGGTCACCAGGGGCAATCGGAGCGTTTTTCCTTGGAATGCCCCCGCTTGGCCTTGCTGTTGGCCGCCATCTCGCCCTCGAAATAGGTGTTGGTCAGATCGTAGAGGGTGACGGTGGCCGGCAGGGAAAACAGGGTGTCGATGCGGTGAAAGAGCATCTCCTCGATGGTGTGCCGATGCTTGACGAGCAGATCCGAGGTGCGGTACAGGCGCATCAGGGGCATGGCCTCGAAATCGACATCGAGCAGTTCGCCCAGGCCGCTGCGCTCCCGCAGCCAGTGCCAGGTGGCCAGTTCGCTGCCCGGCGCCGCCATGCGGCCAATGACACTGCCGATGGCCGCCGCCTGCTGGGCGCCGTTGAGCCCGACCGTTGCCAGGATGTGCGAGAAATCAAGCCATTCCAGGGCCGCCTGGCCCACCTGCTCGACCCCGATCGACCGGGGCCGGAGCAACTCCAGCGAGTTGACATCCACCTCCTGAAAGTCGGTCTCGCTGGTGGTGACCTCGACCTGTTGGCCGCTCAACCGCGCCGCGTAGCGCTGGGCCAGGGTTTCGATCTCGGCCGTTGCCGGCATGAGCGACAACTGCCCGGAAAGGATCTGCTCGATGCGGTTGCACAACTCCGGCCAGTGCTCCCGCGCCAGGGAAAACGAACTCCCCAGGTTGAGCAGGGTCCGCTGACGGACTTTGCCGCCGATGCGCTCCGAGGCCACCAGGCGGAAGGTGGTATAGGCCTCTCCCGAGGCGGCATTGCTGGTTTTTGTTTGTCGAATGAACATGGTTTTGGTGTAACCATGTTCGCCCCGGAAAGTCAACGCCAATTTATAATATTATGGCACTACAAAAGGAAAACTCGTGAATTTCCCTTGAAATCATAGAGTTTTTTCTGCTCAGGAAGCGCAAAAAAGTCGGATTTAGGGCTTCCTTTGTTAAATGTGGGCTAAGGATTGCCCCCGGCCCGGGCACCGGGTTGATGACCGGCGCGGGTTGGCGGAAAGGTCCGAGCCAACTCCGCGCCGGTCCCGAGGGCCGGGGGCGCATCCGTTCGGGGTGTGCGACTGGAGCGCGGGTCACCCTGCGGAGTCGCCAACTGCCGTGCAGACCGGCACAACGGCTCGCCCCGGCCGCGATCCTCCACTTCCCCTGCTCCGGGAAACACCTGTTCCCGCCCCTCGCCAATCGGATTTTTTCCTGCCGTCGGGTCGCGTCCCCCGTCGCCCCCCGCAGGCGAATGGACGAAATATCGCCCGCCATGAGTTGCCATTTCGCCCTTGCTCCCGCCGTTGACCGTTCCGTTCTTGCTGACTAGAAAAAAGTCAAACTTATCAGATTAGAACATCACCAGTCATTCTCTATTAAATTGGTAGGCTATGCAAAACAGGCGGCAGGCGGGCCACGATACCATCGACCCGCAGCAACCGACAGGCAGCCGGACAGACCGAATGCGGCCGATCTGCCGTCAACACAATCACCTGAAGAGGAGGAGGAAGCAATGAAGAGGATCGTGCATTTCGCCATGTCGGCTGCCCTGGCCGCAAGCCTGGTCGCCTGCGCTCCGGCGGAACAGAAGGAGAGCGGGCTCCAGATCGAGCGTTCCGAACAGGTGACCACGGTCGCCACCGTGAAGGCCATTGACCACAAGACCCGGATCGTCAAGCTGCGCAGCCTGGAAGGGCAACCCTTTGCGGTGCGGGTCAGCAAGGAGGCGGTCAACCTGCCCCAGGTCAAGGCGGGCGACCAGGTGGAGGTCACCTATGCCCGGGAAATCGAAGTGACCATGGCCGAACCCGGCGAGGTCATCGACGAGACCGATGCGGTCTTCGAGCGGGCCAAACTTGGCGCCAAACCGGAAGGGGCTGCCATCACGCAGACCCGGGTCACCGCCACCATCCTTGATCTGAACAAGGAGCAGGAGAAGGCCACGCTGAAAATGGCGGATGGTTCGGTGGCCACCGTCAAGGTGCAGAATCCGGCCAATCTCGACAAGGTCAAGGTCGGCGACACCATCCTCATCCGCTACCTGGAGGCAGTGGAAATTTCGGTCAAGGGCAAGAAACGCTGATCCACCTAAAAAAATCAGCTTCTAGCAGTCTGTGGCTTTGGCCTGTCAAGTATTGCAACTAACTGTGTTTCGGTTGTTTTACGGTTTGGCTTTAGGGCGGGGCGGAAACACAAAAACACCTAAAATAAGTGCGTTGCGGAGTTAGCGCCCAAAGTCCGACAGCCTGCTAGCAGGACAGAACAAACGCAGAACATCGCACATCAACAAACCCCAACAACAGGAGCCTGACCATGAACGCATGCAGCACCAGCACTTCCGGCCGGAGAACGGCCGCACTCCCCCTGACCTTTCTCTGGCTGGCGCTCGCCGCCCTGACCCTCTGCCTGCCCAAACCGTCACTGGCCGCCACTGCCGCGGAGATCAACCGCGACGTTGACAGCGCCCTGCAGACCCTCTACCGGACCACGCCGGCAGCCCGGCAGGTGGCCAAGGTTGCCAAGGGTGTGCTCGTCTTCCCCCACATCGTCAAGGGCGGCCTCATCATCGGCGGTCAGTACGGCGAGGGCGCCCTGCGCGTCGGCGGTAAGACAACCGGCTACTACAAGACAGTGGCCGCCAGCTACGGCCTGCAGGCCGGGGCCCAGACCTTTGGCTACGCCCTCTTCTTCCTCGACAATGCCAGCATGGGCTACCTGAAGGACAGTAACGGCTGGGAGGTCGGCGTTGGCCCGAACATCGTCATCATGGACGAGGGGACGGCGCGGTCGTTCTCCACCACCACCGCCCAATCGGGGGTGTACGCCTTCTTCTTCAGCCAGAAAGGGCTGATGGCCGGCCTGGGCATCCAGGGCAGCAAAATATCGCAAATCCAGCCGGAACGTTGAGTACAGAAGGGTTTGGTTGGCCCACGGCTGGACGGGGGAATTCCCCGTCCGGCTGTGGACCGCCAGGACCGAGGAGGCCACAGTGTCCAAGGGCTGCGATCATCTGATGCATTTCTTCCGGGGACCGCCGTCGCCAGCCCCTGAACCGGCTGGCGACTCAGCCGCGTCGGTGCAAGGGACGGGTCCACCGCTCGTCGCCTGCCCGGACTGCGACCTGCTCAACCGGCTGGACGGCCCGGCCGCGGCCACCCTGCTGTGCGCGCGCTGCGGCGCGGTACTTCGCCGCCATAGGCCCAACTCCATCGACCGGACGCTCGCCCTGGTGATGGCGGCCCTCTTGCTCTTCACCCTGGCCAACAGTTTTCCCCTTCCTGGCCATGAAGAGCGGCGGTTTCGTCCAGGAGACCACCCTGCTGAGCGGCGTCCAGGAACTCTGGCGCCAGGGGCTGCGGCTCCTGGCCGCGCTCGTCTTCTGCACCTGTGTGCTCGTGCCCGCGGCCCAGCTGACCGGCCTCGTCACCATCCTCCTGCCGCTGCGCCTCGGCCGCCGGCCCCCGCCGGGTGCGGCCCGCATCCTCCGCCTGGTGCAGGCGGCCGCGCCCTGGGGCATGATGGAGGTGTTCATGCTCGGCATCCTCGTGGCCCTGGTCAAGCTCGGCCACATGGCCACCATTGTCCCGGGCGTGTCGGTGTTCAGCTTCGCCGCGCTCATCGTGGTCATGGCCGCGGCCTTCTCCACCCTGGACCCGCCCCTCGTCTGGGCGCGGCTGGACCCGCGGCCATGAACCGGCCCGCCACCGCCCGCAGCCTCGGCCTGGTGCGCTGCCACGACTGCAGCCTGCTGGCGGCCGCGCACCTGGAAACCTGCCCGCGCTGCGGCGCCCGCCTGCACCTGCGCAAGCCCGACAGCCTCGGCCGCACCACCGCGCTCGTGCTCGCCGCGCTCGTCCTCTACCTGCCGGCCAACCTGCTGCCCATCACCGTGACCACCGCCATCGGCACCCGCCAGGCCGACACCATCCTCAGCGGCGTCATCTATTTCATGCAGACCGGCTCCTGGGAGATCGCCTCGGTCATTTTCATTGCCAGCGTGTTCGTGCCGTTCGCCAAGCTCGTCATTCTCGTCCTGCTGCTCGTCAGTGTCCGCTTCCGCTGGCGCTGGCGGCCGCGCGACCGCACCGTGCTCTACCGGCTCACCGAACTGGTGGGCCGCTGGTCCATGGTCGACATCTACGTGGTCACCATCCTCGTGGCCCTGGTCCGGCTCGGGGCCGTGGCCACCATCGAGGCCGGCCCGGCCGCCGTCTATTTCGCCGCGGTGGTGGTGCTCACCATGTTCGCGGCCGAGAGTTTCGACCCGCGTCTCATCTGGGACGCGCTCGAGGAGGAGCAATGAACGAACCCGCAACCGACCGCGCCGCGACCGCCACGGTCCGCACCCGGCGGGGGCCGTCGCTGGTCTGGATCGTGCCCATCGTCGCCCTTTTGATCGGGGCCTGGCTGGGCATCAAGGCCATGCGCGAGCAGGGCCCGACCATCACCATCACCTTTGCCAGCGCCGAGGGGCTGGAGGCGGGCAAGACCCGCATCCGCTACCGCGACGTGGAGGTCGGCCAGGTGGAGTCCATCGGCCTGGTCAATGACCGGGTGAAGGTCACGGCCAAGCTGATCAAGCAGGCCGAGCCCTACCTGACCGACCAGACCCGCTTCTGGGTGGTGCGGCCGCGTCTCCGCGGCGGCTCGGTGTCCGGCCTGGGCACGGTCCTGTCCGGCGCCTACATCGGCGTGGACGTGGGCCGCAGCGGCCAGCCGACGAAAGAGTTCACCGGCCTGGAGGTGCCGCCGGTGGTCACGGTCGGCCAGCCGGGCCGCCATTTCCGGCTCACCGCCGAGTCGCTCGGTTCGCTCGACATCGGTGTGCCGGTCTATTACCGCCAGATCCAGGTGGGCCAGGTGGTGGGCTACGGCTTTGGCGCGGACGGCCGCTCGGTGGACATCCAGATCTTTGTCGAGGCCCCGCACCACACCCGCGTGACCGAGAACACCCGCTTCTGGAATGCCAGCGGCATCGAGGTTGCGCTCGATGCCCAGGGGCTGAAGGTCGACACCCAGTCCCTGATCTCCATCCTCAGCGGCGGCATCGCCTTTGACCTGCCCCACGAAGGCATGGAACCGGGCGCCGAGGCCGCGGCCGAGGCCACCTTCCGGCTCTACGCCAACCACGCCGACATCCAGGAGAAGAGCTACACGGTCCGCACCCACTGGCTGCTGCTGTTCGACGAGTCGGTGCGCGGCTTGGCGGTGGGGGCGCCGGTGGAGCTGTTCGGCATCAAGGTGGGCGAGGTGGTGGATCTGAGCCTGGAATTCGATACCGCGAGCAAGCGCTTCCAGGTGCCGGTGCTGGTGGCGGTGGAGCCGGAGCGGATCCGCGCGGCCAACAAAACCGAGGCCCTGCGGCAGATCGAACGGGACCCGACCACCTTCATGAAGGTGCTGGTGGAGGAGCGGGGGCTGCGCGCCCAGCTGCAGAGCGGCAACCTGCTCACCGGCCAGCTCATGGTCAACCTGGTGTTCGTGCCCGACGCCCCCAGGGTGACCATGACCATGCGCGACGGCCACCGGGTGGTGCCCACGGTGCCGGGCTCGTTCCAGCGGCTGCAGGAGAGCCTCACCCGGATCCTGGCCAGCATCGAGCAGGTGCCGTTTGACCGCATCGGCACCGAGCTGCAGGGCGCACTCACCGAGGCCCGCCGCACCCTGGCAGGCCACCGCCACCCTGGCCGGCCGGCTCGACCGGGAGACCGCGCCCCAGCTCGCCGCCACCCTCGCTCCGCTTGGAGCAGACCCTGGCCGAGCTGCAGGCCGTGGCCGGCACAGACGCGCCCCTGCCCGCGCAGGCCGGCCGCACCCTGGAAGAACTCTCGCAGACCCTGCGCGCCCTCCGCGACCTGGCCGACACCCTGGAGCATCGGCCGCAGTCGCTCATCTTCGGCAAGGAGCCCGCCCGTGATGAATAAGCCCTGCTCTCCCGTTTCGCCTCGTGCTCGCCGGCCTGCTGGCAGCGATCCTCACCGGGTGCGCCGCACCGCCTGCGCCGGTGGTCTACCACAGCCTGCTCGGCGCGGACACCGGCACAGCGACCGCGGTCCGCGCCGACGGCCCGGCCCTGGTGGTCGGTCCGGTGAGCGTGCCGGACCTGCTGCACAACACGCGGCTTGCCACCGGCAGTGACGGCCGCTACCAGCTGGCCGAGAACCACCGCTGGGCCGGGGCTGTGGACCGGGAGATCGGCCGCGCCCTGGCCGAACGGCTGGCCGCGGACCTGGCCACCGAGCGGGTGACCCTCTTTCCGCAAGCACCCAAGGCCAAAAGGGCCTGGCGGGTGCAGGTCGAGGTGCTCGCCCTGGACGGCGAACCCGGACAATGGGCCCACCTGGAGGTCCGCTGGACCCTCCTGGACCCGGCCGGCACCGGGCCGCGCACCCGCCGCGGCGACTACCGTGAGCCCCTCACCGAACCCGGACACGGAGCCTGGGTGGCCGGCCAGCGGACCAACCTCGCCCGGCTCGGCGCGGACATCGCTGCCGTGATCCGCGAACCGGAGCGACCGTAGGCAAGGCCAGGAAGGCCGCACCTGAATGCCCTGCATCAGCCGAAACGGAGGCCATTGGCCGCATGCATGCGCATCCCCCTGAAATCGCCCGCACCACCCTGAGTGTGCTCTGTATCGGTCTGCTGATCGTTGCCAGTTTGTGGATCCTGCGCCCCTTCCTGTTCGCCCTCGGCTGGGCGGTGATGATCGTGGTCGCCACCTGGCCCTTCCTCCTGACCGTGGAGAAGCGCTGCGGCAACCGGCGCTGGGCCGCGGTGCTGATCATGCCGCTGACCCTGCTGCTCTTTCTCGTCATTCCGCTCTCGTCCGCCATCCTCACCATCCTCAAGCGATCGGGCGACCTGGCGGCCCTGGTCGACGCCGTGAAAACGGTGCGCATCCCCTCGCCGCCGGAATGGTTCGCCAGGGTGCCGCTCATCTCCCACTCCCTGGTGGAGCGCTGGCAGCACCTGGCGGTGATCAGCCCGCAGGAACTCAGCGCCCGACTGGCACCGCACCTCAACACCACCCTGAAGTGGTTTGTCGGCCAGGTGGGCAATATCGGCCTGCTCGCGCTCCAGTTCCTGCTGATGGTGCTCATCGCCGCCCTCCTCTACGCCAAGGGCGAAAAGGCGGCACACCTGGTGTGCGGATTTGCCACCCGGCTGGCCGGCGATCGCGGCCTGGAGGCGGCGAGACTCTCGGCCATGGCCATCCGCAGTGTGGCCCTGGGCGTTGTCGGCACGGCGATCATCCAGTCGGCCCTGGGCGGGTTCGGCCTGATCGTTGCCGGCGTGCCCGCCGCCGCGCTGCTTATGGCCGTGATGCTCTTGCTGTGCATCGCCCAGATCGGCCCGGGCCTGGTGCTTTTCCCGGCGGTGGCCTGGCTGTACTGGAGTGGACAGACCGTCTGGGCCACCGTTCTGCTCGTCTGGTCGGTGGTGGTGGCGGTGCTCGACAACGTCATCCGGCCGCTGCTCATCCGCCGGGGCGCTGACCTGCCCATTGTCCTCATCATCGCCGGCGTTATCGGCGGCCTGATCGCCTTCGGCGTGATCGGCCTGTTCATCGGCCCGGTGGTGCTGGCCGTCACCTACACCCTCCTGCTCGCCTGGATCAAGGGCTACGGGCCGGAACAGGAAACTGCCCTGCCCGCCACCACCACCTCTCCTCCCGGAAACGGGCAGGGCACATCGGTGCCGCCACCCGGAGGTGCTCATGAACAGCAAACGTAGACCAGGAGGGTCGGTTAAAACCCGTCCCTGCCGTGGAAGCGAAACGACCGTGGCCGTGGTGGCCGGCCCGACCTCCGCTGCGTCTGCTGCGCCTGTTGCTGCTGCTGGGCGTCTGCGCCCTCGTGACTTTCCCTCTCGCTCCGGCGAGCGGAGCTCCGCCCGCCCCCTGGTCGGAGGGCATTTTCGACCATGTCCGCCGCGAGTACGGCGAACCGGCGGCGGAGCGGCTGCGTTCCCTGCACGAACTGATCCTGGCGAACCAGGATCTGCCGGTCAGGGAGAAGCTGGCCCTGGTCAACACCACCCTGAACAGGGTCCCCTGGGCCACCGACGCGGCCCACTGGCGCACCGAGGACTACTGGGCCACCCCGCTCGAGACCATCGCCACCTTTGCCGGTGACTGCGAGGATATCGCCATCGCCAAGTGGATCATGCTCCGGCACCTCGGCATTCCGGGCGAAAACCTCCGGCTTGCCTTTGTCCAGATCAAAAACACCAGCGAAAACCACATGGTGCTCCTCTACCTGGACCGGGTCGACGTGCCGTGGGAGCAGCGGCACATTGACGTGCTCGACAACAAGGACAACGAGGTACGGCCCGGCCGGGACCGGGACGACCTGCTCGCCTTTTACCTGATGAGCGGCTCGGGCGAGATGGTGGTACTGGCTGATGAGGGCGGTCGCCGGTCGGTGAAAAAAATTCTTGCCAACAAGAAACTGCAGCGACTTGACGCCATCCGCCAAAAGCTCGAGGCCGACGCGGCCTTCTACCAACAATTGAACGACGGCCGGCCCCTGATCCCGGACTGATCCGGACCGCCCTTCCCAGCGTCGGGCCGTCCGATCAACGATCTCAGCCGCGGCTGCACGATCACCGACATCGTCAACACCGTGGCCGTCACCGCCATCATGGCGCAATCGAGCCGATAACCCGAGCACGACCCCTTTCCCGGGGAAGGCACACACCAGCAAGGAGGCAGCCAATGAAAAAAGAAAAGAAGGGCAAGAAAGGCAAAGGCACGACCGCACCCGAGGCAGTCGGCAAGCTCGGCCGCACGGCCTATGAAAACGAACTGGCCAGGCTGCACGGGGAGCTGGTGCAGCTGCAGGAGTGGGTGGTGGCCAAGGGGCTCAAGGTCTGCATCGTCTTCGAGGGCCGTGACGCCGCCGGCAAGGGCGGCACGATCAAGGCGCATCACCGAGCGGGTCAGCCCGCGGGTGTTCCGGGTCGTCGCGCTGCCCGCGCCGACCGAGCGCGAGAAGTCGCAGATGTACGTCCAGCGCTACCTGCCGCACTTCCCGGCCGCCGGCGAGGTCGTCATCTTCGACCGCAGCTGGTACAACCGGGCCGGCGTCGAGCGGGTGATGGGCTTCTGCACCGAGCGAGCAGGCCGAACGGTTCCTCGAGCTGGTGCCGGCCGTCGAGAAGGCGATGGTCGACTCCGGGATCATCCTGCTCAAGTACTGGCTCGAGGTCAGCCCGGAGGAGCAGACCCGCCGGCTCGAGAGCCGCATCGACGACCGCCGCAAGATCTGGAAGCTCTCGCCCATGGACCTCAAGTCCTACAGCCGCTGGGACGACTACACCCGGGCCCGCGACGAGATGTTCGCGGCCACCGACACCCCCTGGGCGCCCTGGTATCGTCGCCGACTCCGACGACAAGAAGCGGGCCCGGCTGAACATCATCAGCCACCTGCTCCAGCCAGATTCCCTACAAGGAAATGACGCACGAAAAGGTGAAACTGCCGAAACGGAAAGATCTGGCAAGAGTACAAGGCACCGATTACCCGTTCAAGTTCATCCCGGAGAAGTTCTGACGGACAAGCAGGCACCCGACTTGTCCGGGCAGAACTCCACCGCCGGCAGGGAGGCGACCCGGAGCGCTGGACGGCCATGGCCATCCGCACGGTCAGCCGCATGGGCCGGTTTTCCTCGGATCGTTCCATCGCCGAGTATGCGAACAGGTCTGGCGGGTCGGGCCGGCGCCGGTGCCACTGCGCTACGAGCACATGCCGCGCCAGGGGGTCGTCTTCCCCTGGCCGGGAAAACCGTCCGAAACCTGAGCGGGCAACGGGCCACCGGGTTCGCCCGCCCGTTCCCGCATCTGACCAGCACAACCCACCTCGCAACCACAACCGGAGCACCCCTGTATGCACACCCCCACACAACCGGAAGGAACAACACCGCCAGCGACTGCCGCGGCCAGCCTGGTCCAGCGCTTTCTTCCCGGGCTGGCCATGCTGTTCAGGTACGAACGGGGGGACTTTCGTTCCGACCTCATTGCCGGCCTGTCGGTGGCCGCCGTCTGCCTGCCGGTGGGCATCGCCTATGCCGAAATCGCCGGCGTCCCGGCCGTGTACGGCATCTATTCCGCCGTGCTGCCGCTCATCGTCTATGCCCTGGTGGGCTCATCGCGCCAGCTGATCACCGGTCCGGACGCGGCCACCTGCCTCATGGTCGCCTCCGCCCTCGGGCCGCTGGCCGCCGGTGATCCGCACCGCTACATGGAGTTGATGATCTCCCTCACCCTGATCACCGGCGTCGTTCAATATCGTCTTTGGCCTGTGCCGGTTCGGGTTCATTGCCAATTTTCTCTCGCACCCCATTCTTGTCGGCTACCTCAACGGCATCGCCCTGATCATTCTCGCCGGCCAACTCTCCAAACTCTTTGGTTACAAGGGCGAAGCCGACCTCTTCTGGGGAAAACTGGTCGAATTTTCCCAAAAAATCAGTGCAACCCACCTGCCCACGCTGGTGCTCGGTGTTGCCGCCCTGGGCCTCCTGCTCGCCCTGAAACGATGGGCGCCACGGCTTCCCGCCGCCCTCTTGGTCGCGGCACTGGGCATTCTCGCGGTGCGCCTGCTGCAGCTGCAGACCCACGGCGTCGCCGTACTGGGCACGGTCCCGTCCGGATTGCCGACCCTGCATCTGCCCTCCTTCGATCCCGCGCGTTTCCAGTCCCTTGTCCGGGATGCGGCGACCATCGCCCTGATCAGTTTCACCAGCGGCATCCTCACGGCCAAAAGTTTCGCCCGCCGCAACCGCTATGCCATTGACGCCAACCAGGAACTGATCGCCTTTGGCGCGTGCAATATCGCCACCGGACTGGTGCAGGGCTTCCCGGTCACCGGCGCCGATTCGCGCACCGCGGTGAACAATGCCATGGGCGGCCGGACCCAACTTGTCGGCATCATCGCTGCCGGTGCCATGCTGGTGTTCCTCCTCTATTGCACCGCGCCGCTGGCCTCTCTGCCGACCGCGGTCCTGGCCGCCATCATCGCGGTTTCCAGCCTCGGGCTGATCGATCTGGCCGCGCTGCGGGAACTGTCTGCCGCCAGCCGGCGCGAACTGGCCTTCTCCCTGGTGACCACCGCGGGTGTACTCTATTTCGACGTGCTGCCCGCGGTGTTTCTCGCCATCGCCCTGACCCTGCTGTGGATGCTCTTGGATGCCTCGAAGCCGCACGACGCGGTCCTCGGACGGGTTCCCGGAATGGGCGGTTTTCACAACATCTCGGATTACCCGGATGCGGTCACCGAGCCCGGCCTGCTCATGTACCGATTCGACGGCAACATCATGTTTTTCAATATCGATTATTTGAAAGAACGTATTTTCAGCGAAATAGCCGCATCAGCAACACCGGTTGCACAGGTCGTGGTCGATGCCGGTCCGGTCAATTTCGTCGACATCACCGGCCTCAAGGGGCTGTTGGATCTGCGCGAGGAACTCGCCGGAAGAGGCATCAGGCTCAGTTTCGCCCGGGTCAAGCAATCTATCTGGAAATTCTACAACACCCATTGGGTGACCAGTCATCCGCAATCCGGCACAAACCCGAGGTATGCAACCCTGACCGAGGCCCTCGAAACCTTCACCCGACGGGAGAAGACATGAAAGCGCACAGCGAACCAACACCGCAGGGCGGGTGGATGGGCAGTCTCTGGCATCGATTGACAGCGCGGCCGGGCGACCGATGACCTCCTCGACCAGGCCGTGGAACGGGTCATCCAAGTCGCCGACCCGATGATCCGCCAGGCAAAGGGATACCGCAAAACGCTCGGCAGCGTTGTCGCCAGCGCCTCGGACTACTTCCGCTCCCTGCTGGACACCCTGCCCGGGCCGATACCCCTGGATCGCAGCCGGTATTACGACGACCCCCGGGTCAAGGCACTGTTCGCCTCGCCGGACGAACTCGACGAACTGCTCCGCTTCAGCCCGGAGATCAATGCTGTTCGCCGGTCGGGGGGTACGGGCGAGATGGTGGCCCTGATGACCATGCAGCAGGACGAACGGACCATTTTCGGCCATCGCCAGGAAGGGGAGATGCTGCTGCGCGAGGTGCGCCAGCAGGCGGTCAGTTTCTCCGCACACCGTATCGTCGGCCCTGCGGCCGATCTGGAGACGACCGGGGCCGGGATCGTCGACCGCGGCCTGGAGGTGCTGGCCACCGCCGCCATGGAGCGGATCACCGGGCTGCGGGCGCAGAAGGCCGAACTCGAGGGCAGAAAGGCCCACCTCACGGGCATGGTGCAGATGCTCGGCGGCAGAACCCGTCGCCAGGGGCTGTTTGCCGCGCCCACGGCAAAAAACCGGGAGGAACTGGGCAAGGTCGAGCAGCTGCTGGCGGAAGTGGAGCAGGAACAGGAAGCGGTCCGCGCACAGATCGGCCTGCCGGAGCAGTCCCTTGCCATCCTCGAGGCGATCCTGAACCAGCCGGAGCAGATGCTCAGCGCCCGCCGGCTGCATCTGCGGCTCAACTGGATGGGCGTGCGGGTGGACGAGACCCCGGCCGAAGAGGGTAATGACATCAATCTGGCCGAGTTTGCCATGGAGGAACTGCACCGGTCGGCGGTGCTGGTGAGCTTCACCCTGACCCCCGCACCCCCTGCCTGACCTGCCCTCAGCCAGCGGAGACAGCGCATGGACACGAACGCAACCAAACCGGCGAACCATAGCGCTGAGCCCCCTCCGGGCCAGCCCGGACAACCGGCCAACGGCTGGCGGCAAGGGCTGCGGTTCGACCTGGTGGCAGGCATGATCACCGCCGCGGTGGTCATGCCCAAGGCCATGGCCTATGCCGCCATTGCCGGCCTGCCGGTGCAGGTGGGCCTGTACACGGTGCTGGTGCCCATGCTCGTCTATGCCCTGTTCGGCACCTCACGGCCGCTCAGTGTCAGCACCACCACCACCCTGGCGATCCTGGTGGCGGCCCAGCTGCACCTCGTGGTCCCGGATGGTGATCCCGCTGCCCTGATGACCGCCTGCGCCACCCTGACCCTGCTCGTGGGCGCGATGCTCATGCTGGCCGGGCTGTTCCGCCTGGGCTTCGTCGCCAACTTCATCTCCGAGCCGGTGCTGGTGGGCTTCAAGGCCGGCATCGGCCTGGTGATTGTCCTTGACCAGATCCCCAAACTGCTGGGCGTCCATTTCGTCAAGGACGGTTTTTTCCACAACCTCGGCGCCCTGCTCCAGGTCATGCCCGAGACCTCGCTGCCGACCCTGGCGGTGGGGGCGGTCATGCTCATCCTGCTGGTGGGGCTGGAACGCGTTCTCCCCACCGCGCCGGCGCCGCTCATCGCGGCCGCTGCCGGTATCCTCGGCATGCGCCTGTTCGGCCTGGCAGACCTGGGCGTGGCCGCGGTTGGCCACCTTCCCCGGGGCCTGCCCGGCCTGGTCCTGCCCGACCTCGCCCTGGTCGAGCACCTGTGGCCCGGCGCCCTGGGGATCGCCCTGATGAGCTTCACCGAGACGATCGCCGCCGGCCGGGCCTTCACGGCGAGCGGCGAGCCGCCGGTGCGACCGAACCGGGAACTGCTGGCCACCGGGCTGGCCAACACCTGCGGCGCATTCTTCGGCACCATGACCGCCGGCGGCGGCACCTCGCAGACCGCGGTCAACCGTCGGGCCGGGGCCCGCTCGCGCCTGGCCGGGGCCATCACCGCCCTGGCCACCCTGCTGACCCTGCTCGTGCTCGCGCCCCTCATCGGCCAGATGCCCCAGGCCACGCTGGCCGCGGTGGTCATCGTCTATTCCATCGACCTGATTCAGCCGGCGGAGTTCCGCGCCATCCTCGCCGTCCGCCGGATGGAGTTTTTCTGGGCACTGGCCGCCATGGCCGGGGTCGTCCTGCTCGGCACCCTGCAGGGGATTCTCGTGGCCATCGTCGTGTCCCTGGCCGCACTGGCCCGCCAGGTGACCGACCCGCCGGTGCACGTGCTGGCGCGCAAACCGGAGACGAACGTCTTCCGCCCGGCCACTCCCGAACATCCCGAGGACGAAACCTGCCCCGGCCTGCTCATCCTGCGGCTGGAGGGGCGGATCTTTTTCGCCAATGCCGAACGGCTGGCGGAAAAAATCCGGCCGCTGGTGGCACAGGCGAACCCACGGGTGGTGATCTTCGATCTCAGCAGCGTGTTCGACCTCGAGTTCTCCGCGCTCAAGATGCTCATCGAGGCTGAGCGGCGACAGCGCGAGCGGGGGGTGGAACTCTGGCTGGTGGCTCTCACGCCGGAGGTGCTGGCCGTGGTCCGGCGGTCATCACGTAAGCGTCAAAACAGCCGCATCTGTTTTTCCCTGTCGTTACCTGTCATAGTGGGCCATCTATTTCTATGGAGGCCCCTGCTATGACCCTTTCTTCTTCCCTTACCGAGAGCCGCGTGCGCTTCTGGCAAGCGCATGTCCGAGCGCTGGCTGCGAGCGGCCTTTCCCGCCGCGACTACTGCTGCAGGCATCAGTTGTCCTATCATGCCTTGACCTACTGGGTGCGCAAGTTCCGGCAGGCGCCGGGTACAGCCGCCCCGCCGGCACTGGTGGAGGTGCCTGTGCACGCATCGTCCCTGGTGTACCGGTCCGGCCCGCCATTCCGGCTGCACCTTGGTGACGGTCGCCTGCTCGAGATCGAGGCCGATTTTGACGCGGCCAGCCTGGGCCGACTGCTCGGGGTCCTGGAGCCGGGATGCTGTCCATAGACGGCTCCGTCCGGGTCTATCTCGCCCCGGGCGTCACCGACATGCGCAAGTCCATCGACACCCTGACCATCCTGGTGGCCGAGCAGATGGCCCTGGACCCGCTGTCCGGCCACCTGTTCGCCTTCTGCAACCGCAAGCGCGACACGGTCAAAATCCTCTGCTGGGACCGCAACGGCTTCTGCCTATACCACAAGCGGCTCGAGCGCGACCGCTTCCGCTGGCCGGACAACGCCACCGAGGTCCGGCGGGTCGGTCTGCGCGAGTTGCGCTGGCTGCTGGACGGGTTGTCGCTGGTGCAGCCGGCGCACGGCCGACTGCACTATCAAACCGTGCGTTGAAAACCGCCTGTTTTTGCATAAAAAACTCTGCAAAAACAGCACGTTGTGATAATATCCGACCATGCTTCCAGATCACCAAACATTGCCGGACGACCCCGCTGGCAGCCAACAGATTGCTGCTCTGCACCAACAGTACGAGCAACAACTGGTCCAGCTCAACGACGAGAACAGGCTACTGCGCGAGCAGATCGCCCACCTGCGCCAAATGCTGTTCGGCCGCAGCAGCGAGCGGCTGGCCTCAGGCGCGAGTTCGGTGCAGCTGCCGCTGTTCGACCTGCCCGAGCCGGAGCATATCGAGCCGGCCAAGATCCGGATCGAACCGCACGAGCGGAAAAAGCCCGGCCGCAAGCCGCTGCCGCCGGATCTGCCGCGGCTGGAGATCCTGCACGACCTGGCCGAGGAGGAGAAGGTCTGCGCATGCGGCTGCGCCTTAAGCCGCATCGGCGAAGAGGTGAGCGAACAGCTCGACATCGTCCCAGCCCGTATCCAGGTGCTCCGCCGCGTCCGTCCCAAGTACGCCTGCCGCCGCTGCGAAGGGGTGGAGGACGAGGGACCAACGGTGCGGGTCGCGCCCATGCCGCCGCAGATCATCCCCCAGTCCATCGTCAGCCCGGGGCTCCTGGCCCAGGTACTCACCGCCAAGTTCGTCGACCATCTGCCGTTCTACCGTCAGGAGCGGTTCTTCGCCCGGCTTGGCGTGGACATCGGCCGCGCCACCATGGCCAACTGGGCGATACGCGCCGCCGAGGCCTGCGAACCGCTGCTCAACTTGGTTCGCGACGAGATCCTTGACGCACGACTGATCAACATCGACGAAACCACCCTGCAGGTGCTCAAAGAGCCCGGCCGGGCCGCCACCACCACCTCGTACATGTGGTTGTTCCGTCGGGGCGACCCGCAACGGCCGGCGCTCCTCTATCAGTATCACCCGACCCGGGCCGGCGACGTCGCCCGGACCTTCCTCGGTGACTATCAGGGCGTCGTCCAGACCGACGGCTTCAGCGGCTATGACTTTCTCGACCGCCAGGCCGGGGTGCGTCATGCCGGCTGCATGGCCCACGTGCGCCGCAAGTTCGTCGAGGTGACCCGCGCCCAGGGCGAAACCGCACCAGCGGCAGCGCCGACCAGGCCCTGGCCTACATCCGCCAGCTCTACGGCCTCGAACAGGAAGCCAGGGCCAGGCAACTCGGCCCGGAGGCGATCCGGGCCATGCGGGCGGAAAGGGCCCGGCCGATCCTGGACGCCTTCCACCTGTGGCTGTGCAAGCGGGCCAGCCAGACCCCGCCCAAGGGGCTGCTCGGCAAGGCGATCAGCTATGCTCTCAACCAGTGGGAGCGGCTGCTCGTCTATCTCGACGAGCCCATGGTCACTCTGGACAACAACATGGCGGAGAATGCCATCCGCCCCTTTGTGCTCGGCCGCAAGAACTGGCTGTTTGCCGGCACACCCCGAGGCGCCGAGGCAAGCGCCCTGCTCTACAGCCTGATCGAAACCGCCCGGGCCAACAACTGTGAACCCTACAGCTACCTCCGCCACATCTTCACCCACCTGCCCAGCGCCCAATCGCTCGCCGACTACGAGGCCCTGCTCCCTTGGAACCTCGACCGGAAAAAAATCATGCTCGCCACGGTGGAGGGGGCTGATTAGACGCTTACGTTGAAACGAGTACTCGGGTTGGGGAGTTATCAGACTGCCTGGACCTGGTTGCACAAGATGCGTCTCGCCATGGTACGACCAGGCCGGGACATGCTCAGTGGACATGTTGAGGTTGACGAAACATACATTGGTGGAGCAGAAGAGGGGGTTCGTGGCCGTAAGACTGTGACCAAGTCCATAGTTATCATAGCGATTGAAGTTCACTCGCCCAAAGGGTTTGGCCGCATACGGCTCCGGCAAATCCCCGATGTCACAGGACCGACATTGATTGGCTTCATCAAGGATGTCGTGAGTGCAGGAGCGATAGTATCGACCGATGGCTGGAGCGGTTACAATGGCTTGTCTGCGCTCGGATATCAGCATAAGCGGCGTGTTCAGTCTGGTAGCGATGATCCTGCGCATGTTGTTCTTCCTGGCCCTCACCGTATCGCCTCACTGCTGAAACGATGGCTGATCGGGACGCATCAAGGGGCAGTGAGGGACGAACATCTCGACTACTATCTGGACGAATACACCTTTCGATTCAACCGCCGCTCTGCCAAAGCCCGAGGGCTTCTTTTTCACCGACTTGTTGAGCAGGCTGTGCAAATAAAGCCGACCACATATCGGGGCATTGTGACCAGGGCCGCCAAGCCATCGACGCGGTCATGAAAAATAACTGGAGCGAAGTGGATACCCCCTACCGCTAAAAAGCTTGCTCCCAAACAGCAACCACCTCAAATCTCCCTCCAAATTACCCAAACTCAATCCCCACCGCATTATACCTCTCCCAAATAGCCACGAACTCCTCCCGGCATTCGAGCAAAATATCCACGAGCTGCGGGTCGAAGTGGCGGCCGCGTTCCTCGCGGAAGTGGTTGAACACCGCTTCCCAGTCCCAGCGGTCGTGGTAGACGCGCTTGTTGGAGAGCGCATCGAACACGTCGGCCACGCCGATGATGCGGCCGTGGATGTGGATGTCCTCGCCCTTCGAGGCCCTGGGGGTAGCCCTGGCCGTCCCAGCGCTCGTGGTGCAGGAGGACGATGCGGGCCGCGGCCTGGATGATCGGGCTGGGCGAACTGGCGAGCAGGTCATGGCCGCGCCAGACGTGGGTCTTGATGGTGGTGTACTCCTCCGGGGTGAGCGGTCCGGGCTTGTTGAGGATGGCGTCCGGGATGCCGATCTTGCCCAGGTCGTGCGGGGTGGAGGCGAGCTTGAGCATCTCCGCCTCGTCGTCGGAAAGGCCGACCTTGAGCGCCAGCAGGCGGGCGTACTCGGCCACCCGGCGGACGTGGCTGCCGGTCTCGGCCGAGCGGCACTCCATGGTCTCGGCGATCTGGAAGATGATCTCCTTCTGGGTGTCCTCGATGCCCTGGTTCAAAAAGAGGTTGTCAAAGGCGAGCGAGACGTTGGTGAAAAAGAGTTCGAGCAGGTCGTGATCGTCCTCGTCGACTTCCCTGGGGATCTCGAAGTAGAGAAAGTTTTCCGAGCCGTTCTGGCTCTTGAAGTACCAGGCGCAGCTGCCGTTCTGGCAGTAGAAGCCGCGCGGCCGGGTGCGGGCCAGGTCCAGGGCGGTGCGCATCATGGCCGTGTCCACCTCGGCCACCGGCCGGTGTTCGAAGGGGCTGAAGGCGCCGGTGGCGGCGAGCACCACCGGCGACCGTCGATGACCGCGGCGGTCAGCCCCGAGGCCTTGCCCCCGCTGCTCTCCGGGTCGCCGCGCAGCTCGAGGATGGCGGTGAGCTGGTCGAGCACGCCGCGACCGAGCCGCTCCAGCGACTGGCGCTCGAAGATGTCGCCCGAGGCCTCGATGATGCGCTTGAGCCCGCGGCGGTTGTTCTCGATGGTGGTGATGAAGTGGTAGCTGCGCAGGGCGGAGATGAGGGTGACGAGCATCTTCTCCAGGGTGAGTTCGGTCTTCTCCTTGTAGTCGTTGATGTCGTACTCGACGATCACCCGCGCGGCCGGGGCCTTGCCCGGCTGGCCGGTGCGCAGGACGATGCGCACGGTGCGGTTGCCGAGTTCCTCGCGGATGTAGTGGACGAGCTGCAGGCCGGTGTCTTCGGTCTCCATGACCACGTCGAGCAGGACCACGGCCAGGTCCGGGTTGGCGGCGAGGATGTCCCGCGCCTCGCGGCCGCTGTAGGCGTGCAGGAACTCGAAACCCCGCCCAAGGTACTGCTGGCCGCGGAGCATGAAGGTGGTGACGCTGTGCACGTCGGCCTCGTCATCGACGATGAGGATCCGCCAGGGGGCGGCGGCCTCGGCCGGTTCGGCGGCGGTGGAGGCGGCCGGCTGTGCGGGTTCGTCCGCGAACAGCGGCCGGTCGTCTTCGTCGGGAAAGAGCAGTTCGTCGCGATCGGCCATCATTCCTCCGTCGGGGCCGTGAGCGGCACGGTCACCCGGAAACTCGTCCCCTGCCCCGGTTCGCTGGTGCAGCTGATTGTGCCGCCCAGGGTGGCGGTGACGACGTTAAAAACGATATGCATGCCCAGGCCGGTGGAACCCTGGCCGCGGGCGGTGGTGAAGAAGGGCTCGAAGATGCGCTGCCGTACCTCGGGGGTCATGCCGCGGCCGTTGTCGGCGTAGCGCAGCTCCAGGGTGTCGCCCGTTCGCTCGGCCTCGATGGTGATCTCGCCGGCCTCGTCCGCAGCAAAGGCGTGGGTGAGGGTGTTGGTGATGAAGTTCGTGAGGATCTGCGAAATGGCGCCGGGATAGCTCTCGACCACGAGGTCTTCCGGGCAGTGCACGTTCACCCGGTGGCTCGTTTTTTTCAGTTTCGGGCGCAGGCTGAGGAGGATCTCGTCGATGTAGGTGTGGACGTTGAAGCTGCGCCGGTTCTCGGACATCTGGTCAACGGCGACCATCTTGAAGCTGCGGATCAGGTCGCTGGCCCGGTTCAGGTTGGCGAGCAGCATGGCCACGCCCTCGTCGGCCTCGTCCAGGTAGGTGGCGAGATCCGCGCGCTTCATGCCGCCGGCGGCGAACTGCTCGGCGAGCGCCCGGTTCTTGTCGGCGAGCGTCGAGCCGGCGGACAGGGCGATGCCCACCGGGGTGTTGATCTCGTGGGCCACGCCGGCCACCAGCCCGCCGAGCGCGGCCAGCTTTTCCGAGAGGACGAGCTGCCCCTGGGCGCGGCGCAGGTCCTCGAGGGTGGCCTGCAGCTCCTGGTTGGCGGTGGCCAGTTCGGCGGTGCGGCGGGCGACGCGATCTTCCAGTTCCTCGTTGAGGCGCTGCAGTTCCTCGGCGGCCTGGCACCGCTCGGCCTCGGTGCGCTCGAGCCCCTCGGCCATGCTGTCAAAGGCCGCGGCCAGCCGGCCGAGTTCGCCCGCGCGGGGGTCGATGCCGGTACGCGTGCTCAGGTCGCCCGCCTCGAGGCGACCGACCGCGCCGGTGAGTTTATCGAGCCGGCGCATGATCGCCCGCTCGCCCACCAGCCAGGCGGTGACCAGGGCGAGCAGCGCGGCCAGGGCGAGCAGCACCAGGTTGCGCACGAGCACGGCCCGCGCCCCGGCCAGGGCCTGCTCCACCGGGATGCCCAGACGGATCATCAGGTAGGGGAAGGCCGCGCCCTCGAAATGGAGCCGCTTGAACGCGTACAAGCGGCGGGTGCCGTCCACGCCGGTCTCGAGAAAGGCGCCCTCCTCGGCCGCGCCGGACATGCGCGCGATCATCCGCGGCAGGTCCTTGACCCAGGTGTACTTGCCGGTCTCGGGGAAGCGGGTCAGGCGGGTGCCCTGGCTGTCGGTGAGGGTGAACACCGACTGTTCGGGCAGGCGGAGGTCGTAGAAGATGCGGCCGAACGAACCCAGGTCGAAGGCGGCGACGAGCACACCCTTCGGTCGGCCGTGGTCGCCGGCCACCGGCTGGGCAAACTCGACCACCACCCGGTGTTCGGGTTCGCGCAGGGTGTAGTCGCCGACGGTGAAGCGGTTGTCGCCCACCGCGCTCCGGAAAAAGGGGCGGTCGCGGAGGTCGGCCGGACCGGTGGCGGGCGCGGCCGCGACCACGTGGCCGGCGGTATCGACCAGGGCGAGCGAGACATAGGCCTCGTTGCGGCCGAGCAGGTCGACGAGCAGGGCCTGGCTGGCGGCCGGGTCGAGACTGCGCACCTCGGCGGCCCGGGCCAGGGTGACGAGCAGCAGGCGGGCGTTGTCCACCACCCGCTCGTGGTGCGCGGCCATGACCTGCACCTGCTGCAGGCTGAACCGCTCGGCCTCGGCGACCACGTTGTCGCGCAGTTCGCGCCCGGTGTAGAGGACGATGGCCAGGACCGGCAGCACGGCGAGCAGCACGACCAGGAGCAGACTGCGGCGAATGGAGGCGAACAGGAAGGGACGCATGACGTTTTCCTCCGGAGGCGCGAAGGTTTTCAGTCGACCCGATGGAGCACCGAGGCGGCCACCTGGCCGGTGCGCACCGGCACCAGCCAGTAGCCGCTGGGGTCGCGCTGCAGGGTGGCGAAGAGCGATGGGCTCAGCCGGTGCGAGTCCTCGATGAGGTTGTAGAACACCGAATCGATGCCGATGAAGCCGTCGACCAGGTGGGTGAGGGTATGGAGGATCTTGGTCACGTAGCCCTGCTCCAGATCGAGCAGCTGGTCGACTCGGCGGACGCCCTCGGCATGCAGGTGGTCGAGCATGCGCTGGCCGAAGGCGCGGTTGGCGGCCAGGCCGCGCTCGAGCACGTCCGCGAAGGCCGGGTCGGTGCCGGCGAGGATCTCCGCCTCGTTGACGAAGAACTCGGCGTAGGTGATCAGCTGGTTGCCGTCCAGGTAGCGCTTGATATGGCGGCCGGCAAGCGTCGCCGTCTCGGCGCGGACGAGAAAGGTATGGGAAACGGGGTAGTCGGTCATGGCGGATTTCCGGGTTCGGGTCAGGGCGCGACGGTGCGCACCGCGCGCACATGGTTGAGGCAGGTCTGGTCCTGGACGCCGGCAAAACCCATGTCCATGTTAACATACCAGCTCTCGTAGCGTCCATGGCGGTCGCAGCTCCACAGCCATTTGCCCGGCCAGGCTGCGGTTGCGGCCCCAGGTTCCGGGCTGCCGTCGCTGGCGGGGAGGAGGCTGAGCAGTTCGTTGACCGTGGGCAGGCGCCAGGGGGCGGACGCGTCTGGCTCGGCCGCGTTGAGCTGGTCGACGTGGTCGTGCGCACCCCGCCAGCTGAGCGGGTAGACGCTGGTGCGTCCCTGCCAGACCAGGCCGGTGGCCCGGTCGAGGACCGTGTCCGCCCCGGTCTCCAGCCGGTTGCACACCGGGCTGAGCGGCCGGCCGAGCGGCCCGGTCTCGAACAGGGTGCGGGCCTTTCTGCCGCCGACGTTGGCCGGTTCGCTGCGCAGGCGGATCACCTGTTCGCCCGGCTCGGGCAGGCGGCAGAGGGTGTCGTCCGCAGCCGGGTGCAGGGTGAGGCGGTCAAGCATGGCGAGCATCTCGTCCGCCGACTGGAAGCGGTCGTCCGCACGCCACTGCAGGGCGCGCACGAAGAACTCGTCCCAGCCGCGGTCGTAGCGCGGGTTGACCATGGACAGGGAAAAGCTCTGCATGCCCGGGATGGTGCCGGTGAGCATGCGGTAGAGCAGCACCGCGGCCGAGTAGAGGTCGGCCCGGCCGTCAACCGCGCCGGGGTTGGTGCGCTGCTCGGGCGGGGTGTAGTAGGGCGAGCCGATCTGCATGTTGGCCGGCCCGGAAAAGGCGACGCCGTCCACCAGGGCCATGCCGAAGTCGCAGATTTTGACAGTGTCCTCGTCGGTGACCAGGATGTTCTGCGGCTTGATGTCGCGGTGGACGATGCGGTTGTGGTGGAGAAAGGCCAGTGCGGCGAGGATCTGGCGGCCGTAGTGGAGCACCTTGGCCGGCTGGATGATGCGGCTCGCCTCCTCCAGGTGGAAGGTCTCGCCGATCATGTCGCCCAGGTTGTTGCACAGGTACTCCATGACGAAAAAGGGCCGACCCTCGCTCGTCCACGTCGAAGTCGAGCGCCGTGACCAGGAAGGGCTGGTGAAAGGCGGCCATGGTGCGCGCCTCGGCTGTGAAGATCTCGCGCAGCTGGGCCTCGCCGAGCAGGTCCACCATCAGCTCGGCCGGTTCGAGCCGCTTGATGGCCACCACCTTGTCGATCACCGGCACGAGCGCCTTGTAGACCGCGCCCATGCCGCCCTTGCCGAGGCGGCGGATCACCTCGTATCTGCCGATGGTGCGCTGCATGTCATCCTCCGAGCCGCCGCGCGTTGACGGCGGGAAAACCGCGTTCGTGGAGCAGGCGGATGGTGGTGTGCACGTCGTAGTCCAGGGCGCGCACCTCGATGCGGTCCGCCGCCGGGTCCCAGAGCAGGTACTTGGCCTGACGGCCGAGATGGTCGCGCGGCTGGCCGACGCTGCCGGCAAGGATGAGGGCACGACTCTGCGGGTCGAGATCCAGGGGGCCGGCGGCGAGGCGCTCACGGCCGACCACGCCGTCCCGCTCGGTGAACAGCTCGAGCGAGTGGGTGTGGCCGGCGAAGCAGCGCTGCTCGGGGTAGCTGGCGAACAGTCGCTGCAGCCGGTTGGGCGTGGGCGAGAACAGGTACACGGTCATGGATTGGGGCGGGCAGCCGTGTACCAGGCGGGCGCCGCGGTGGACGAGCCAGGCGGGCAGGTTCTCGAGCCAGTGGAGGGCGTCGGGGTCGAGCAGGTCGCGGGTGAGCCGGAGCGAATCGTGCGCCGCCCCGTGCAGCCGGGCCGCATAGCCGCGGCTGCCCAGGGCCAGTTCGTGGTTGCCCATCACCGAGACCACCCGGCGGGCGCGCAGGGCGCGAACCACCTCGGCCGGCTCGGGCCCGTAGCCGATGTTGTCACCGAGGCTGAGGATCTCGCTGACGCCCAGCCGGTCGAGGTCAACGAGCACCGCCTCGAGCGCCCGCCAGTTGCCGTGGATATCGCTGAGCACCGCCACTTGCATGGCAGTTCAGGCCGCGACCGCGCCCCGGAGCGCATCGCCCTGGAGGAGCACCGGTGAGCCGATCTCCAGCCCGACCGCGGGGAAGCGCGCCCGCAGGTGGGTGAGCACGGTGGTGCATTTGACCACGAACAGGAAGAAGAGCGGCGCGGGGGTGTCGGAGAGGCTCTCGAAGTTGCCCATGCCCTTGGCGATGACGCAGTCGGCGCTGGCGAAGCGGTCCTGAAAGGCCGGGCTGCAGAGGGCAAGTGGCGTGCCCGGGGCGTCGCTGCCGCTGTCGATGACCTCGCAGAGTTGGTCAAGGCCGCAGGCGACCGCGTCCTCGCGGGTGGCGTCGTTGATGATCGGCTGGCTGCGTACGGCCACAGTCACCCGGCAGCCGCGGGCCAGGAGCTGTTCCACCACCAGCCGGTCGAAAACGATCTCGCCGCAGTTGTCGGCCAGGTAGAGGATGTCCGCGCCGGGGACCAGGCGGGCCGAGAGCGCGGCCGAGTGATCAATGGTAAGCGGCTGGCGGCAGGCTGCCAGGGCCTCGTCGCGGTCGAGCAGGTGCTGGGCCCCGTAGTCGAGCACGTTGGCGCTGATGGCGAACTGGATGGCGGTGCGCAGCGGATCGGAGGTGGAGCGGATCAGCTCGCGGGTGCGGGGTTCGAGCCCCTGGGCGAAGCGGTTGCTCTCCGCCTTTTCCGCGGCAAAGGGATCGGTCGTGCCGGTGCGGGCGGCGATCAGCCGGTAGAATTGGAGGGCGTTCTCCGGCGGCGACAGCTGCGGATCAAAGGTGGCGAGCAGGCCGCCGACCTCGCCGACCAGCTGCCAGTGGCGGGCCGGGTCCGTGGTGCTGCGCCGGGCCGTGCCCAGGGCCTGGCGGAGGAAACAGGGCAGGCAGTCGCTGGTGGTGCGCATCAGGGTCTCCGGCCGCCACTCTGGCGGAGCAGGTAGTCGCCGCGCACATTGCCCAGGGCGGCGAAGATGCGCGCCCGGGCGCCGGGCACGCGGCGCTCGATCTCCACGGCCAGCGTCGTGCATGTCGCGGCGGCGGGTGTTCTCGGCAAGCGGGCAGGCGGAACGCACCGGCTCGAGGTCAAGCTCCCGGCCGATGGCCTTGACCTCGGTCTTGTCCAGGTAGGCGAGCGGCCGGATCAGGTGCAGGTTGCCGCCGAACAGCGTCTGCCGGGGGACCATGGTACTGATGTTGCCGGCGCAGGTGAGGTTCAGGAGGAAGGTCTCGATGATGTCGTCCCGGTGGTGCCCGAAGGCGATGGTCGTGCAGGCCCGGGTACGGGCGTGGGCGAACAGCTGGGTGCGGCGGGAGCGGCTGCAGCGGAAGCAGAGGTCGCGGCCGGCCGGATGGCTGTCGGCAACCTGCGGTTCGGGCGGCTCGGGTCGCCACAGGGCAGGCAGGATCTCCAGCCGATGGCCGAGCGAGGCGACCAGGGCCGCCACCCGGCGGGCCGCCTCACCGGGCTGCCCGTCCGGACCGGCGGCCATGTCGACGTGCACGGGCAGAAGCTGGTAGTCGATGGGTGCTTTGCGCCGCCAGTGGCTGAGCAGCCAGAGGAGCACCAGGGAGTCCACGCCGCCGGACACGGCCACCAGCACCCGGTCGCCGTCGGCCAGCATGGCATAGTCGTGCAGGGCCCGGCCGACCCTCCGGTTCACCTCGCGCGGCAGCTGCACCGGCGGCGGACTGCGGTCGGTTTACACTCAGCGGTCAAGAAAATAGCCGCACTGGTCGAGCCGGTCCTTGAGGCCCTCGCGCATCAGCTGCTCGGCGGTGATCCACGAAAACCCGCGGCTCGAGGCCTTGCCCAGGCTGAGCAGGTTCTCCATCACCGACTGCTGCCGCTCGTCGAAGCGGCCGTGGCAGAGTACCTTGCCTTCGTTGACTTCGTAGAGCCGGTAGTCGAAGGTGACCGCGGCCGGCTCCTTGACGCCGTACTGGCCGCCGACCCGGTTGACGTAGCGGCTGATGGTGGTCTCCAGCAGGACGTTGCAGCTCACCTGGCCGGCGAGGCTGCGGGAGTCCTCCAGGCCGGCGGGCTCCTCGGCGCCCATCACGGCCTCGACCTGCTGGGCGGACAGGAAACGGACATCCTTGCGGTTGCGCAGGGATTCCTTGAGCAGCGCGTCGAGTATGGCGGCACCGTCCTGCAGGTTTTTGCTCTCGGCACCGGTCATCGGCTCGTCCATATCCGCGGCCGGTCGCACCGGCAGCACGCCGATGCACGACACCGTGACATCCGGGGCCTTGGCGGTGGGACCGGTTTTCTCCTGCGCGGCGCACCCGGCCACGATCACTGCACACCCCACGGCCAGTCCGGCCTTGACTAATGATAGCATCCTCACCCTGGTTCTCCCCTTGTTGCTTTGGTTGTTTGCCTGTGCATGCCAGCGTCGATCCGGCAGACAGTACCGAAAATCGCCCCGCTTCGCCACCAGCTTTTTGCCGTGCCGCCGCCTAGAGGACGCCCTTGGAGCTGAGCTGTCCGCGCACCCGCGGGTGCGGGCCGGCGGCGATGGCCAGCGCCCGGGCCAACGCCTTGAACACGGCCTCGATGATGTGGTGGCCGTTGTCGCCGTGCAGCAGATCGACATGCAGGGTCAGACCGGCGTGCAGCACCAGGGCGCGAAGGAACTCCTTGGCCAGGCAGGCGTCGAAGGTGCCGATCTTGGCTTCGGCCAGATCCACATGATAGGAGAGATGGGGCCGGTTGGAAAAGTCGGCGCAGACCCGGGCCAGGGTCTCGTCCATGGGTACATAGGCGTGACCGTAGCGGCAGATGCCCGCCTTGTCGCCCAGGGCCTCGGCAAAGGCCATGCCCAGGCAGATGCCCAGATCCTCGACGGTGTGGTGGTCGTCGACCTCGGTGTCGCCGGTGGCGGCGATCTCCAGGTCGAACAACCCGTGCACCGCGAACAGGGTGAGCATGTGATCCATGAAGCCGACGCCGGTGCGCACCGACGCCCTGCCCTCGCCGTCCAGGTCGAGGTGGAGGCGGATGTCCGTCTCCCGGGTCGTGCGCTCAACAGAGGCCTTGCGGCTGGCCTGGTCTGCCATGATGGTTCGCTCCTAGTGGGCCTGTGTGCCCGGCTGGCGGGTTGTCAGCGGTCGCCGGCAGAGGTCCGGCGGACAGCCGACGCCCGCAAGAATCTTAAGATATTGAACACGTTAAGCGCCATACTAGTGTCCTTTCGACGGATTGGCAACTGTTCTTGGGCGGCGGTCACGCATTTTCCGGCGGACCTCGACCGGCACAAATCATTTGCCATGGAAATTTTTTATTGACACCTCCCGCGGTCCTCTGGTAAATACCGTCGCTGTTACGAAAAATTGCAAGCGGGAATAACTCAGTGGTAGAGTGCAACCTTGCCAAGGTTGAAGTCGCGAGTTCGAATCTCGTTTCCCGCTCCAAAGAGACTCCAAGGTTCGGACCTCTGTTCGAGCCTTTTTTTTCAAAGACTGAGGCAGCGCATGAAAACCTTCTTAATGCCGGTCAACGAAATTGAGCGCAAGTGGTACGTCGCCGATGCGGACGGCAAGGTGCTCGGCCGCATCGCCGTTGAAATCGCCCGTCGCCTGCGCGGCAAGCACAAGCCGACCTTCTGCAACTTCCAGGACAACGGTGATTTCATCATTGTCGTCAATGCCGACAAGGTCCACCTGACGGGCAAGAAATGGGATGACAAGGTCTATTATCGCCACTCCGGTTATCCGGGCGGCATGACCACCCAGACCGCCCGTGAGGTCCTCGCCAAGAAACCCGAGGAACTCATCCGCATGGCGGTTCGCGGCATGCTGCCGAAGAACAAGATCGGCCGGGCGCAGTTGAAAAAGCTGAAAATATATACCGGCACGAAGCACCCCCATCAGGCGCAGCAGCCGGAACTTCTTGAGATTTGAGAACGGAGCACACGATCATGGCCCAGGAAAAAACCTACGCCACCGGCCGGCGCAAGACCGCCATCGCCCGAGTCTGGATTACCCCGGGCAGCGGCAAGCTCGCCATCAACAAGATGCCGCTGGAGGACTACTTCGGCAACATCTTCTTCGAGCCCAAGGTCGCCAAGCCCTTCTCGGTCACTGAAACCGCGGGCCAGTACGACGTGCACGCCACCGTCTGCGGCGGCGGCAAGTCGGCCCAGATCGACGCCTTGGTGCACGGCATCGCCCGTGCCCTGCAGGAAGCGCACCCGGAGATGCGGGTGCCGCTGAAGCGCGCCGGCCTGCTCACCCGTGACCCCCGCGCCAAAGAGCGCAAAAAGTACGGCCTGCGCGGCGCCCGCGCCCGCTTCCAGTTCTCCAAGCGTTAAGCCGGCGGCCGCAACCGCGGCCGCCCGTTTCACCCCAGCCGTTCTGCTTACCCAGGGAATAACGAATCGTTCGTTATTCCCTTTTTCTATTGGTCATCGCAGGCGATCCGCCCCAGTGGTCGCCAGGGAGGAGTCATCATGTTGCGTGTGGGTATTGTCGGCGCATCCGGATACACCGGGGTCGAACTGGCCCGTCTGCTCGCCGGGCACCCGGATGTCGAAATCACCGTGGCCACCTCGCGGCAGTACGCGGGCAAACCGCTGGCCGAGGTGTTTCCGAACCTGCGCAAGCGGGTGGATGTCCTCTGCGAAAACCTCGGCGCCGCGGAACTGATCGACCGGGCCGACTTCTTCTTCACCGCCGTGCCCCACAAGACGGCCATGGCCATTGTCCCGGAGTTGCTCGCCGCCGGCAGGAAGGTGGTCGACCTGAGCGCCGACTACCGGCTGCACGACGTGGGGGTCTACCAGGCCTGGTACGCGGAGCACACCAGCCCGGAACTGCTCGCCGAGGCGGCCTACGGCCTGCCCGAGTTGTACCGCGAGCGCATCCGCACCGCCCGGCTGACCGCCAACCCGGGCTGCTATCCGACCTCGGTGATCCTCGCGCTGACGCCGCTCTTGCGCCGCGGCCTGATCGACCCGGCCACCCTGATCATCGACTCAAAGTCGGGCACCAGCGGCGCGGGCCGGGCCGCCAGCGTGGCCACCCTGTTCTGCGAGGTCACCGACGGCTTCCGGCCCTACAAGGTGGGTGGCAGCCATCGCCACATCCCGGAGATCGAGCAGGAACTCTCCGCCGCCGCCGGCCAGCCGGTGACCGTCTCGTTCACGCCGCACCTGCTGCCTATCTCGCGCGGCATCCTCAGCACCATCTACGCCACACTCACCCCGGAGGGGCGCGCAGCCGACCTGCAGGGACTGTTCGAGACCACCTATGGGGACGAGCCGTTCGTGCGCGTGCTGCCCGCCGGCACGCCGCCGGCCACCCAGCACGTGCGCGGCTCCAACTGCTGCGACATCGGCCTGCAGCGCGACGACCGCACCGGCCGGCTGATCGTCATGTCAGCCATCGACAACATCGTCAAGGGCGCCTCCGGCCAGGCCGTGCAGAACATGAACCTGATGCTCGGCTTCCCCGAGACCACCGGACTGATGGGCGCGCCCCTGTTTCCCTGATGTCCCGCTGCCTCCGCCTGCTCATCGCCTTTGACGGCGGCGGCTACCAGGGCTGGCAGCGTCAGGCGCACGGCCCGACCGTGCAGGGTGAACTGGAGCGGGCCCTGACGACCCTGTGCGCCCACCCGGTGACCGTGCACGGCGCCGGCCGGACGGATGCGGGCGTGCACGCGCTCGGCATGGTCGCCCATTTTCACACCGTCACGACCATCCCGGTGGCCGCCTTCTCCAAGGCACTCAACGGACTGTTGCCCACGGACATCCGCATCCTGGCGGCCGTGGAGGCGGAGGTCGGTTTCCACAGCCGCTTCGACGCCTGGGGCAAGACCTACCGCTACGATTTCTGCACCGCTGCCATCCAACTGCCCTCTACCCGACTCTACACGGCGCACCGGCCGGGGCCCTTTGATCCGGAGCGAATCCGGGAACCGCTGGCCGTGCTTGTCGGCACGCACGATTTTTCGAGTTTCGAGCGCACCGGCTCCCGCGACCGCACGGCCACCCACGGTCGCGGCGCGGTGCGTACCCTGTTCCGCGCCGATTGCGCACCGCAGCCGGGACGGGCCGACTGCTGGTCCCTCCGCCTCACCGGTGACGGCTTCCTCCGCCAGATGGTGCGCATCATCAGCGGCACCCTCATCGAGATGGGCCAGGGCAAACGACCGGCCGCGGACATGGCGGCCATCCTCGCGGCCCGCGACCGCGCCCGGGCCGGCCCCACGGCGCCGGCCTGCGGCCTGTTCCTCGAAACGATCTATTACCACGACCCGTTCACCACCCCGTCCCCGACCCTCTGATATGTTCTCCGCCTGCCTGCCCCTCATACTCGCCTCCGCCTCGCCCCGTCGGCAGGACTTCCTTGCCGGGCTCGGACTGCGCTTTACGGTGGTGCCGGCGGCCATCGATGAAACCGTGCTGGCCGGTGAGCTGCCCGAACCCTTCGCCCGGCGCATGGCCGCAGCCAAGGCCGAGCTGATCGCGCGCGACTGCCCCGAGGCCTGTGTCCTCGGCGCGGACACCGTGGTTGCCCTGGAGGACACCGTGTTCGGCAAGCCGCGGGACCGGGCCGATGCCCTGGCCATCCTGCAGACCCTGCGGGGCCGCACGCATCAGGTGACCACCGGCGTGGCCGTGGTCTGCCCGGCCCGGGGACTCTGCGAGGTGTTCACGGTGACCTCCCGGGTCCGCTTCGCCACCTTTGCCGACGAGGTCCTGCAGGCCTACATCGACACCGGCGAGCCCATGGACAAGGCCGGCGCCTACGGCATCCAGGGGCGCGGCGCCTTCCTGGTGGCCGCCATCACCGGCTCCTGCAGCAACGTGATCGGCCTGCCGGTGCACGACCTGATCGCTGTCCTGCTCCGCCACCGGTTAATCCGGCCGGCAGCGGCCGGCCCGCAGGCGCAGCCCTGCCCTTGACGGGGCAGAGCGGGGTGTGCTAGCATCCGCCCACCCTCCGGCTGGCCATCCCTCCCGGCCCGACGCCTGACGACAAGGACGCAATGACCCAGCCGCCGCCCGACCCCTCGGCACGAAACGCTCTCCTGCTGGCCTTCCCGGTCAGGCTGTACACGGCCCTGCGCACCGTGCGCCTCGACCCGGCCGCCACTCCCCGGACGCTGCACGGCATCGACCTCCTCGAGCAGACCTTTCGCTCCCTGCTCGCGGCGGTGGGCGAGGACCGGGTCGAACTCGCGGTTGTCGAACAGCACCTGCTCGTCTGCAGCGAGCAGCTGAGCGACCGCGACCAGGCCCGGCCGCAGATCCAGGGGTTGATCACCCTGTTTCTCCATCTGCAGGTCCACAGTCTCACCCTGCACACCGCCCTGACCAGGGCCGACTTCACCCGCTTCGCCCTGCTCCTCGCCGGCCTGCCCGAGGGCCGGGTACCGCCCGAGCCCCTGCCGGTGCTCGTCGACCGGGCCGGCCTGCACAGTATCGTGGTTGCCAGTCGCCGCTGCGCGGCCCTCGGCGGGGACGAACCGGTGGTCCGCACGGTACCGGCCGCGACCGGCACCGCGGAGGTGGCCGACGACCCGGCCGGCCGCTTGCTGGCTGCGGCCGCCGCAGCCCGCAGCGACGAGGAACTCGCCGCCGTGACCACGGCCCTGCTCACCCGACTCGCCGGCAGCATGGATCCGGACCGGCAACCCGGGGATCAACAGGTCCTGGCCCGCGCCCTGACCGGACTTGAACCAGGCCTGCTCGCCCGGCTGCTCTGCCGCCTGCCCCAGACACCGCCGGCCGGCCAACTGCTCGACGCGGTCCTCGATGCACTGCCGCCGGAGCAGTTGGATCGGCTGGCGGCCTCCGTCCGCGATCTGCTCAAACGGATACCCGTGCCGCCGCTCCTCGACCAGTTGCTCACAACCGCCGTGCAGCCGGGGGCGCACCGGGACGAGGCGGCCCGCATCCTCACCGCCCTGGGCACGCCGGCCGCCCGGCTCCTGCTGCAGCACCTGATGAGCGACGACCACCGTTTCGCCCGCCGGCAGCTCCTGGACCTGCTCCGCCGAGCGGGCGAGCCGGCGACCGCCATCCTGCTCGAGCAACTGCACCGGGATGCCCCCTGGTACGTGCTCCGCACCATCATCCGCCTGCTCGGCGAGGTGGGCGGACCGGAGCACTTTGCCGCGGTGCGCCCCTTCCTCGCTCACCCGGATCTGCGCGTGCAGCAGGAGGTGCTCACCACCGCCCGGCGCATCGGCGGCACACAGACCGGAGATTTTCTCCTCGAGGCCCTGCAGACGGTCCCTGACGCGCTCACGACCACGGTGGTCCAGCACGCGGCCGAGGTCCACGACGAACGGTTCGTTCGCCCGCTCACGGACCTGCTGGAGCGTCCCCGGCACTTCCTCGGCAAAAACGGTGACGACCTGCAGCTGGCCATCTGCCGCACCCTCGGCGCCATCGGCTCGACGCAGGCCACGGCAACGCTCGGCCGGGTGGCGGCCAGTCGGACGGTGCCCGGTCTGGAGGGCACTACCGAGGCGGTGCGCCAGGCCGCGGCCCGGGCCCTGGCACAGATCCGCCGTACAGGCGAGGTGCAGTCGGGCGAGGGGGTGACGGAGGAACGCACGGGGGCAGGGTCCGCACCCTCCGGGACAGAGGAGGCGGCGATATTCGCGCTGGTGACAGCGGGACAGGTGGAGCCAGCGAAAAAGCGGTTGCTCGACCTGATCGCGGCCACGGCCCGGGCCGGCGATTTCCGCACGGCGGAGCGGCTGCGCGACCGCATCTATGAGATCGACGGGCTGGCGCTCACCGAGATCATCAGCGCCGGCGAGATCATCGAAGCGGAAAAACGCGGCGCCATCCGCGGCGAGGACCTGGAGATCTGGGCAGCGCTCACCGACACGCTCAGTTCCGAGGAGTTCCAGACCATCTACCACGAATTCATCGAGCGGAGCTACAAACCCGAGGAAACCATCGTCGGCCAGGGAGCGAGCAACGAGGAGCTGTTCTTCATCAACCGGGGCAGCGTCAAGGTGTCGCACCTGGCCGGGTCACGGGAACTGTTCATCACCAGCCTGCACCGCGGCCAGATCGCCGGGGAAAACTTCTTCACCCCCAGCTTCTGGACCGTGAGCCTCACCTCGCTCACCCCGGTGACCCTGTACGTGCTGCCGCGGTCGGCCCTGAGCGCCTGGCAGGAGCGCTTCCCCGGGCTGCGCACCAGGCTGCACCAGTTCTACGCGGCCAGCAACAACATCCACGCCATGCTTGACCGCAAGGGGCTGGAGCGACGCCGTGACCAGCGCTTCACCCTCACCCGCCGAATCCAGGTGCAGCCGGTGAACACCCTGGACGCGCCCACCGGTCGCGGCTTCCGGGCGGAGACCGCGGACCTTTCGCTCGGCGGGCTGGCCTTCCTCATCCGCATCGGCCGGCAGGAGAACGCCCGCCTGCTGCTCGGTCGGCGCATGCAGGTGGTGCTGCCGGTGGGCGGTGCGGTGGAGTCCCTCGTCCTCAAGGGGCTGATCATCGGCGTGCAGCCCTTTCACCTTCTGCAGAACGACTTCTCCGTCCATTTCCGCTTCGACCGGCCGCTGGACGACCAGGAGCTGCAGACCATCCTCGGCTAAAGACGCGGCCCGCCCGGATCAGGCCGGATCAGCGCCGGTGGCCGGGGTGAAGTCGTACTGCGGCTCCCACAGCAGACCGACCCGGACATTGAAGATGTCCGCCCGCCGCGGGGTGACGGCAAAGGTCTCCACCGCCGAGGCGGCCGGGTTGTACTGCACGCTCTCCGTGATCAGCTTCTCCCGAAGTTCTTCGCCCAGACGGGCGATCTCCGCCTCGATGCGCGTCGCCTCCTCGCGGGCGCGCTGCACATCGCCCGTTTCCTTGAGCAGCCGACCGGCGCTGCGCACGCCCTGGGCCGAACGGGTGGCCGTGGTCATGGACAGCGGCTTGCGGCCGAGAAAGGCGCCGAGGATGGCCGCGCCCACGGACAGGGCGGTTTCCACCCCCTTGGCGCGCACCTCGCCCTGCTCCTTGCCCACCCGGGCCAGGGCCTTTTCCAGCTGCGTTTCCAGCTGCCGCTGCTTCTTGCCGTACTGCTCCTCGAGGCGGGCCAGGGCCTCCTCCTTCTTCGCGGCGAGCACGGCCGCCAGCCGCTGGTGGAAGGCGGCCTCGGACTCGCCGGGCTGCGATTCGAGGTCATGCTCGCGCACCCGCAGGAGCTGCAGGGTGTGCGAGCGGTAGAGATGGTCCGAGAGCCGTTTTTCCTCGTCACTTGAAATCGCGACGCACGGTCAACTCCGCCGGCAGTTCGGCAAACACCGCGCCCGCGGGCGGCTCGGCCGGCAGGTCAACGACCGCGAAACCGGTGACCTCGGCCCGGGTCCAGTCGGCGCCGGCCGGGTCGAGCGGCAGGGGCAGGCGCAGGCAGACCTCCGTGGTCTCGTCGATACCGCGGCGCTGATCCACGGTGCGCACCGAGGCCAGCCCCACCAGGCCGGGCTGGTAGCGGATGGCCTCACCGGGCAGGGGCGGCGGCACGAACCGCTGCAATACCGTATCGGCCAGGTGCGGCCGGACCGTGCTGTACGGCGGCTCGTCGGCACCGGCCGGCGAAGCTGCCGGCACCGCAGCGATTCCGGCCGGTGCGGCCGGGCCGCGCTCCAGCCGGCCGACCTCCTCCAGGCTGATCGGACCCTTCAGGTAGGAGAGCACCCAGCGGGTGGTGAACAGGGTCGGCTCGTCGCGGTGGGCCGAGCTGAGCAGGAAGGTCCGCTCGCGCAGACCGGCGATCATCCGCCGCAGTTCCTGCTCGTCGAACCGCTTGGAGCTGCCGGCGATGCCGGTGATGACCCGGTCCTGGTCCTGGCGGGTCTGCAGCCGGCCGACAAACCAGGTGCCGATGTTGGCCAGCCCCTTGTAGTCCAGGTCCACCGGGTTCTGGGTGGAGAGGACCACGCCGAGGCCAAAGGCGCGGGCCTGCTTGAGCAACAGCAGCATGGGTTTCTTGGACGGCGGGTTGGCGCTGGGCGGGAAGAAACCGAAGATCTCGTCCATGTAGAGCAGGCAGCGCAGGCCGCTGCTGCCCTCCTGGCGGCGCATCCAGCCGAGCAGCCGGCCGAGCAGCAGGGTGACGAAGAACATGCGCTCGCTGTCGGCGAGGTGGGCGATGGTGAAGATGGCGATGCGCGGTTTGCCCGCAGGGGTGTAGAGCAGCTCCTCGATGGCCAGCGGCTCGCCCTGCACCCAGCCGCTGAAGGCCGGGCTGGCGATCAGGGTGTTCAGCTGCATGGCCAGTTCCATCCGTTTGGCCGGCGGGTAGAACGAGTCCACCGGAAACACGCCCACCTGTTTGAACGGCGGCTGCGCCACCCGGGTGATGAGGGTTTCCAGGGAAAGCGACTGGCCCTGTTGCCAGGCGTCGTAGAGGATGGTGGAGAGGAGCACGTACTCCCGGCTCTTCAGCGGGTCGGCGTCGATGCCGAGCAGACCGAGCAGCGAGGCCACGGTGGAGCCGATCATGTCGGCCAGGGTCTCGGTGTCGGCCAGCACCTCGGCGGGCGGCGCTTCGAGGCTGGCAAAGATGGACACCGGCCGCACGGCCGCGCTGCCCGGGGTGTACACGGCGAACTCGGCGCTCGCGCGCATCCGCCGGATGCGCTCGCCGTCCTGGTCCCAGTCGGCCAGCCCCTGACGCCACTGGTCGGCGGTGCGGGCGGCCAGTTCGTCCACGCTCAGCCCCTTCTGCTCGGCCGCGGCCGGATCGATCCAGGGACGGAAATCGTCGGCGGCCAGGTCCGGAAAGGTAAGCAGCAGGTTGCCCATGTCGCCCTTGGGGTCGATGACGATGGCCGGCAGCCGGTCCATGGCCGCCTCTTCGAGCAGGGCGATGCCCAGACCGGTCTTGCCGCTGCCGGTCATGCCGATGATGGCCGCGTGCGTGGTCAGCTGCTTGCTCTTGATGAGGAGCGGCTGGCGGGTGGCCTCGCCGGTCTCCGGGTCGACTTCCCGGCCCAGGTAGAAGAGATCGAGTTGTTCGTAGTTGACCGCGTCCGCCATGGTGTTCCTCCCGCTGCGCTATTTGATTGAACCTGCCGGCCCTTTCTGCTTCAATAAAAAGACTTCCACCTCAACCAGTTACGAGGTACGCCGATGTCCGACGCCGTCACCCGGTTCTACCTGGACCAGTTACCAGAGGCCCAGCTGAAAAACAACACCCTTCACGCCCCCTGCCCCTTCTGCGGCGGACGGGACGGGCGGGAGGCGAACCTGGTGGTCTTTCTCCAGCCGGACAGCTTTTTCCACGGCTACTTCCGCTGTGCCGACGGCTGTGCGGCGAGCGGTTTTCCGCTCCACTTCGCCCGGTTGCGCGGCACGAGGCTCGCCCAGGTGCCCGGCTACGACCCGGACCGGGAATACTTCGGCCGCGAGGTCGATTACCCGGTGCGCAACCTGAACAACGAACTCGCCGGCTTTAGCGACAAGCTCACCGCGGAGAGCGCAGCCCGCCTGCACGGGGCCGCCATCACCGCCCGGACCCTGGCCGAATTGCGCATCGGCCACAACGGCCGCTACCTCGTCTACCCGTATGTGCAGCCGGACGGCAACTGTTACGCGGCCCGCTGCGTGCACCCGGAGCGGCCCGAGGATTTTTTCTGGTACGGCGACGAGCGGTTCTTCGCTCCCGAATACCGGGTGTTCAACGCGCCGGAAATCGATCGCTGCGAAAACGGCACCCTGTTCATGGTCGAAGGCGAGGAAAACCTGCTCTGCCTCAAACAACTCGGCCTGCCCGGGGTAGCCGTGCCCGCGGCCGCGGACCTGGAGCACCTCGACCCGCGCCGGTTCGAGTGGATCGGGACGCTCTTCCTGTGGGTCGGCCACAACGCCGAATCCGCCGCCCTGGCGCGGGTCTTCGCCACCCGCGCCGGCTTCAAGGTGCGCATCGTCCGCTGGCCGGAGAACGCGCCGAAGAGCGCCAGCCTGCACAGCCTGGCCACGGAGCAGCCGGAGGGGTTCCAGCAGAGGGTGTTCGCCCTGATCCGCGAGGCGCGCGCCTTTTCGCCCTTCCCCTCACCGGCGGGCGAATTCCACACCTTCACCGAGCGGCTGGCGCAGGAGGCCGGTGCGGGCTGGGCCGGCCTGACCACCGGCTTTGCCCGGCTCGACCGGGCGCTCGGCGGCCTGCACGGGCTGAACATCCTGGGCGGCACGCCCAAGGCGGGCAAGTCGACCTTCGCCATCCAGGCTGCCGCCGACATGGCCGGCCGCCGCCTGCCGGTGATCTACTACGACTTTGAAAACGGCCGCCAGAAGATCTACCTGCGCATCCTCAGCCGGCTGAGCCGGCTGCCGGTGGAACAGATCCGCGCCGGCAACCTGGCGGGCGACGAGGCCACCCGGCTGACGCAGGGCCTGCACACGCTCGAGACCCTGCTCCCCTGGCTGCGGGTGGTCAATGACCGCAAACTCTCACCCGAGACCATGCGCCGCCACATCGACTTCCTCCGCCACGAGACCCGCTCGGACTACGCGGTGGTGGTCATCGACAGCCTGCACAAGCTGCCGTTCAAGGATATCAGCCAGAAACGCAGCGGCATCGACGGCTGGCTGCGCCAGCTGGAGGCGATCCGCGACGAACTGGCGGTGAGCTTCCTGGTCATCTCGGAGCTGGAGCGCGGCCCGGACGGCCAGTTCGACCGCCAGCCGCAGCTCGGCTCGTTCAAGGGTTCGGGCGACATCGGCTATTCCGCGGACAACGCCCTGGTGCTCTTGCCGCAGTGGGACCCCTTTGGCGACGACCCGCCCGGGGAGCGGGCCAACGACCTGTGGGTGGTGGCCAGCCGCGAGCACAGTCCCGGTTTGGTGGGCGCCTACCGGGTCGACTACCCGTTCTGGGGCTTCAGCGAGGAGTGATCAGGTCTCGGCCAGCTCGTGCTGCCAGGCCGCCAGCCGCGCCAGGGCGAGTTCGGCGCGCAGCCGGCCCCGGTCGCGGCGGCGGACCCGGCCGGCGAGCGGCGGGAACAGGCCGAAATTGACGTTGGAGGGCTGGAAGTGGTCCGGGTCGGAGTCGACCAGGTGATGGAGAAGCGCGCCGTGGGCGGTGTCCGGCGGCGGCAGGACCGGAGCGCGGCCGAGCACCAGGCGGGCCGCGTTCAGGCCGGCGAGCAACCCCATGGCCGCGGATTCGATGTAGCCCTCGACCCCGGAGAGCTGGCCGGCCAGGTAGAGGCCGGGTGCGGTTCGCACGGTCAGGTCCGGGGCGAGCACCCGCGGCGCGCAGACGAACGAGTTGCGGTGCACCGAGCCGTAGCGGAGGAACACCGCCCGCTCGAGCCCGGGAATGGTGCGCAGCACCCGCTGCTGTTCCGGGTAGGTGAGCTTGGTCTGGAACCCGACCAGGTTGTAGCTGGTGCGCTCCCGGTTCTCGGCGCGCAGCTGCACCACCGCGTAGGGCAGCTCGCCGGTGTCCGGCCGCGCCAATCCCACCGGCTTCATCGGCCCGAAGCGCAGGGTTTCCGCACCGCGGGCGCACATCACCTCGATGGGCAGGCAGCCCTCGAAGTAGTGCGCCTTCTCGAAATCGTGCAGGGGCACGGTAGCGGCCGAGCCGAGCAGGGTGATGAACCGCTCGTACTGGTCCCGGTCCATGGGGCAGTTGAGGTAGTCGCCCGGGCCCTCGTCGTCCCAGCGGGACTTGCGGTAGATGATGCCCAGGTCCAGGCTGTCCGCCTCGACGATGGGCGCGATGGCGTCGTAGAAGCTGAGCCCGCCGCCGGTGAGCTGCTGCAGTTCGGCGGCAAGGGGCCCGGCGAGCAGCGGTCCGGCGGCGAGGATCACCGGCCCGCCCGTCTGCGGCAGCGCGGTCACCTCCCGGCGGTGCACGGTGATCAGCGGCTGGGCGGCGATGGCGTCCTCGAGAAAGGCGGCGAAGCGCTGCCGGTCCACCGCCAGGGCTGTGCCCGCGGGCAGGCTGGTGGCATCCGCTGCCCGCAGCACGAGCGAACCCAGCCGCCGCATCTCCTCCTTGAGCAGCCCCGCGGCCGAATCCACCGCGTTTGAACGCAGCGAGTTGGAACAGACCAGCTCGCCCAACAGGTCGGTCTCGTGCGCCGGACTCCGCCGTTGCGGCCGCATCTCGAAGAGGTCCACGGCCACCCCCATCTCCGCCGCCTGCCAGGCCGCCTCGCAGCCGGCCAAGCCGCCGCCGATCACCGTCAGTCGTTGTCCATCCATCCCCTTCCCTCCCCCATAAAAAAAGGCAGGGCGGCCGTCGGCCCACCCTGCCCGTGTCCGGCAGCGATTTCGTTCAATAGCGGTAGTAGTCCGGCTTGAAGGGGCCGTCCACCGGCACGCCGAGGTACTCGGCCTGTTCCGGGGTGAGCCGGGTGAGCCTGGCGCCGATCTTGGCCAGGTGCAGGCTGGCCACCTTCTCGTCGAGCTGCTTGGGCAGCACGTACACCTTCTTCTCGTACTTGCCCGGGTTCTGCCAGAGTTCGATCTGGGCGAGCACCTGGTTGGTGAACGAGTTGCTCATGACAAAGCTCGGGTGGCCGGTGGCGCAGCCGAGGTTGACCAGCCGCCCCTCGGCGAGCAGGATGAGCCGCTTGCCGTCCGGGAAGATGATGTGGTCCACCTGGGGCTTGATGTTCTCCCAGGCGCACGAGCAGCGGACCGAGGCAACATCGATCTCCGAGTCGAAGTGGCCGATGTTGCAGACAATGGCCTGGTCCTTCATGGCGTCCATGTGGGCGCGGGTGATGACTCGCAGGTTGCCGGTGCAGGTGACGAAGATGTCGCCCACGCGGTGCGGCCTCGTCCATGGTCACCACCTCGGTAGCCTTCCATGGCCGCCTGCAGGGCGCAGATCGGGTCGATCTCGGTGACGAGCACGCGGGCGCCCATGCCGCGCAGGGACTGGGCGCAGCCCTTGCCCACGTCGCCGTAGCCGACGACCACGGCGATCTTGCCGGCGATCATCACGTCGGTGCCGCGCTTGATGCCGTCGATGAGCGACTCGCGGCAGCCGTAGAGGTTGTCGAACTTGCGACTTGGTCACCGAGTCGTTGACGTTGATGGCCGGGCACAGCAGCGTGCCCTTGCGCATCATCTCGTAGAGGCGGTGCACGCCGGTGGTGGTCTCCTCGGAGACGCCGCGGATCCCCGGCCATGCAGTTCGGCGGTACTTTTCGTGCATGGACCATGGGTCAGGTCGCCGCCGTCGTCGAGCAGCATGTTCGGCCGCCAGCCGTCCGGGCCGAAGATGCGTCTGCTCGATGCACCACCAGTACTCCTCCTCGGTCTCGCCCTTCCAGGCGAAGACGGGGATGCCGGCCGCGGCCATGGCGGCGGCGGCGTGGTCCTGGGTGGAGAAGATGTTGCAGGACGACCAGCGCACCTCGGCGCCCAGGTGCGACCAGGGTCTCGATGAGCACCGCGGTCTGGATGGTCATGTGCAGGCAGCCGGCGATGCGCGCGCCGGCGAGCGGCTTCTGGCTGGCCGTACTCCTCGCGCAGGGCCATCAGCCCGGGCATCTCGGTCTCGGCGATGGCGATTTCCTTGCGGCCCCACTCGGCCAGTTTGATATCCGCTACTTTGTAATCAGTCATGAATGCTCCGGGCTTCCCGGCGGGAAGCGAAAATGAAGGGGGAAAAGTTCACACGCCGGCGGCGGCGCGCAGGTCGTCGACCCGGTCGGTCCGCTCCCAGGTGAATTCGGCCAGCTCCCGGCCGAAATGGCCGTAGGATGCGGTCTTGTGGTAGATCGGGCGCAGCAGGTCGAGCTGCTGGATGATGGCCTTGGGCCGCAGGTCGAAGACCTCGGCCACCACCTGCACCAGCCGCTCCTCGGAGATCCGGCCGGTGCCGAAGGTCTTGACGTTGATCGACACCGGCCGGGAGATGCCGATGGCATAGGCCACCTGCACCTCGACTTCGGTGGCCAGGCCGGCGGCGACGATGTTCTTGGCCACGTAGCGGCCCATGTACGAGGAGGAGCGGTCCACCTTGGACGGATCCTTGCCGGAGAAGGCGCCGCCGCCGTGCGAGCCGCGGCCGCCGTAGGTGTCGACGATGATCTTGCGGCCGGTGACGCCGCAGTCGCCCACCGGGCCGCCGATGACGAACCGGCCGGTGGGGTTGATGAAGAACTTGGTCTTCGCGTCGATCATCTGCGCCGGCAGCACCGGCTTGATGATCTCCTCCATCACCGCCTCCTTGAGCGCCTCGTAGGCGATCTCCGGGCTGTGCTGGGTGGAGAGGACCACCGCCTCGATCCGCAGGGGCCGGTTGTCCTCGTACTCGATGGTCACCTGGCTCTTGGCGTCGGGCCGCAGCCAGGGCAGGACGCCGCCCTTGCGCACCTCGGACTGGCGTTTGGTGAGGCGCGTGGGCAAAGGTGATGGGCATGGGCATGAGCACCTCGGTCTCGTCGCAGGCGTAGCCGAACATCAGCCCCTGGTCGCCGGCGCCCTGGTCCAGGTCCAGGCCGCTGCCCTCGTTGACGCCCTGGGCGATGTCCGGGCTCTGCTTGTCGATGGAGGTGAGCACCGCGCAGCTCTGCCAGTCAAAGCCCATGTCCGAGCTGTTGTAGCCGATGTCGCGGATGGTCTCGCGGACGATGTTCGGCATGTCCACCCAGGCGGTGGTGGTGATCTCTCCGGCGATCACGGCCATGCCGGTGGTGACCAGCGTCTCGCAGGCCACCCGGGCCTGGGTGTCCTGGGTGAGGATGGCGTCGAGCACGGCGTCGGAGATCTGGTCCGCGACCTTGTCCGGATGCCCCTCGGAAACCGATTCGGAGGTGAAAAGATGATGCGACATGCGTGTCTCCTGCTGGAGGGAAAAGGTGTGCGCCGGCACGCGGCCGGCTCCGGGGGCACCGCCGGGTGGTACCGGGCGACGTCCGAAAAACGTTTCTAACTACTAAACCTGACGAAAAAATTCAAGAAGAATGCGGAACCGGGCAAACGGATGTCGGCTCAGCCGTGGATGGCGTAACCGCCGTCCACAGTGACCACCTGGCCGTGGATCATCCCGGCCAGGTCGCTGCACAGGAACAGGACCACGTCGGCCACATCGCGAGGCGTGGTCAGCCGGCCGAGCGGGGTGCGCGCCAGCGAGGCGTTGATGATCTCGTCGCGGTTGGGGAATTTTTTCAGGGCATCGGTGTCCACCACCCCGGCGCTCACCGTGTTGACGGTGATGCCGCGCGGTCCCAGTTCCACCGCCAGGTGGCGGACCAGGGATTCGAGCGCCCCCTTGGAGGCGCCGACCACGGTGTAGTTGGGCACGGCGCGAATCGCGCCGATGGAGGAGATGGCGAGGATGCGACCACCCGCGGGCATCATCGGCACCACCTGCTGGGCGAGCAGCAGGA
>CAVWHP010000039.1:0-75234 GCA_963754825.1 uncultured delta proteobacterium
TGACCTCCAGCTCCATCGCCGCGTCGACAGCATTCCCCGCCGCCATCGACGGACTGGGCAATATCGCTGTCGTCGTCGGTAATGGCCAGACGCTGGCGACTCTTGCTTCGGCGGATATCACCGGCACATTCAACGACAACAATATCGCCACAGCCTTCAATGGGGCTGGGCACTTCTGAAGCCACCCTGTACGCAAGCGGCCAGGATGTCTATTTCCGCTTCGGCGATATCCAAAACAATGATAGCGACGCAGACCTCGAGTTTGTTGTCGTTGAGTTCAACGCCCTGGTCGAAAACACCTCCGGAAATCAAGCCGGCGCAAACCTCGGAAACAACTTTGCCGTGCTGGTTGATACCCAACCGGCTGATGGCAGCCCCCGCGACGGCATCCCCGGCTATGTCTCGGTGACCATCGACAATGACCAGAGCGGCACCCGCAGCACTGGCGACACCCCGAGAACGGCCACTGACCCGGACAACGACGCCGGAACCGGCGCGACAAATACCCCGGCTCTGTCAAATAACGCCACTCTTGCCATAGTGGAACCGCAACTGGCCATCAACAAAACGGTGACAGCAACAACAGGCTCTGTGGTGACCTATCAGGTCGTGATAACCAATACAGGCACGGCAACTGCTTTCGACGCCGCAGCCGAAGACATTCTGCCGGCTGATCTCGACTTGGACGTTGGAACAGTCGCCATCACCACCTCGGGAGGCGCAACGACGGGAACGGTTGCACATGATGACGTAGCCAACCAAATGAAATTTACGGGCCTGGACGTTCCGGTCAACGGCAGCGTAACCATTACCTATCAGGCAACTGTAGCGACCCTGACCACCGGCGTGAACACCATTGACAATACCGCGAACCTGACCTGGACAAGCCTGCCGGCTGCCGAAGGCACAGCGGGCGCCTCGGGATTTTTCGGAACAACGGCTGGAACCATTGGCGATTCCGGGACAGCATCCGGCGAACGGAATGGGTCTGGCAATGTCAACGATTACCGTGCTCAAGACAGCGAACGTCTCGGATCGATGGGCGACCGGGTGTATCTGGACCTGGACGGTGACGGTGTGCAGGACGCCGGCGAACCAGGCCTTGTCGGCGTGCCGGTCACAGTGCGCTGGGAAGGGCCGGACGGGAAATTTGGCAACGGTGACGACAGCGTCATAACGGTCAACACCGGTACCGATGGCAGTTGGAGCGTCGCTGGATTGCCGGTTGGCGCAGGACAGGATTTCCGGGTGAGTGTTCCTGCCACAATCGGCGACATGAGCCTCACTGATGTACGAGATAATGGGGGGGGCGCGGCTCCCGATCCGGATGGACTCGGCATTGGCATCTCGGCTGTCACGCTCTCAGGCCTAGATGCAGCCACCTCCAACAACCGCCTCCAGGATTTCGGCTATCGAGGTACCGCTTCGCTGGGCGACCGCGTCTATATCGATGCTGACGGTGACGGGGTGCAGGATACCAACGGTCTTGAACCAAACCTGCCGGGCGTCCAGATAACTCTGACCTGGGCCGGGCTCGATGGAGCGCTCGGCACCACCGATGACCTCACCTTGACAACAACAAGCGGCAACCCGGCTGCATCCACCGATCCGAATTACCTCTTTCAGCATCTGCCTGCAGGCGACTACCAGGTTTCGGTTTCTGCCTCCGGCGGCAGTGGCGGGATTCCCGGCAATATGAATCTGACCGATTCGTTGGATAACGGGACCCTGAACCCAGCAGCAACGATCACCACCACCTTGACCACCGGCGCAAGCAACCAGACCGTGGATTTCGGCTACCAGGGCGACTCGTCCATCGGCGACACGATCTGGTACGATGCCGATGGCGACGCTGTTCAGGATACTGGTGCCACCAGTGAGCCCGGCATCCCCGGAGTCACGGTCACCCTGGCCTGGAGCGGCCCGGATGGCCTCCTCGGGACAGCCGACGATGTCACTTTCACAACGACCACTGATGCCAACGGCAAATACCTCTTCTCCGGCCTGCCGGTGAACGGCGGCAGCGACCAGTACAGGGTCAGCGTCACACCGCCTGCCGCCAGTCCCAGCCCGACCTATGACAGCGATGACATTGCCACTGCCAACCAGTCAACTCTTGCCCTGCCGCCAGGCACCGACAACCAGAGCCAGGATTTCGGCTACCGGGGAACGGCGACGCTTGGCAACCTGGTCTGGGAGGATCTCAATGGCAATGGGGTCCAGGACAGCGGTGAATCCGGCATTGGCGGGGTACGTGTCGAATTGTTCCTGGCCGGAAATCCGACAGCTCCCTTGCTGGTGACAACCACTGCCGGAGATGGCACGTATTCCTTCGGCAACCTCGCTGCAGGAACCTATACTCTGCACTTCTCCGACACCGCCGGTGGCACCACCTACACCCGAACAGTGCAAAATTCCACAGTTGGCGACGATGCAACTGACAGTGATACTGACATCGCAACCGGCTGGACAGAAGCGTACACTCTTGCCGGCGGAGCAACAGACAACACCGCCGACCAGGGGCTGTATCGCCCTGTGTCCATCGGCGACCGGGTGTATTTCGATTATGACGGCGACGGTGTTCAGGACACCGGAGAACCGGGTCTTCCCAACATGCCTGTTGAAGTCATCTGGCTCGGCCCGGACGGCCTCCTCGGCGGCGGGGATGACAGAACCTATACCACCGCCACCGGGACTGACGGCACATGGAGCATAGATGATCTCCCGCCCGGCAGTTACCTGGTGACGGCCACCCCCGCTCTTGGCAGCGGCCTTGCCGTCACTGACAGCATGGACAATGCTCTTCTTGATCCAACCAGCCAGGTCACCATCAGCACTGTCTCCGGAGCAGATCGCGCGGATGTCGATTTCGGTTTCCGGGGGACCGGTTCCATCGGCGATCGCATCTATATCGATGCGAATAGTGACGGAATCCAGGACTCGAACGGTCTTGAACCCGGCCTGCCGGGCGTGACCGTCACACTCCGCCTCGACGCCAACGGGGACGGAGACTATTCTGATCCTGAGGATGGCCTGTTCACCACGGTGACGGATACATCCGGCGCTTATCTGTTTGAGAACCTGCCTGCAGGCAACTACCAGGTTTCAGTTTCCGGCTCCGGCGGCAGTGGCGGGGTTCCCGGCAATATGAATCTGACCGATTCGTTGGATAACGGGACCCGGAACCCAGCAGCAACGGTCACTACCACCTTGACCACCGGCGCAAGCAACCAGAGCGTGGATTTCGGCTACCAGGGCGACTCGTCCATCGGCGACACGATCTGGTACGATGCCGATGGCGACGCTGTTCAGGATACTGGTGCCACCAGTGAGCCCGGCATCCCCGGAGTCACGGTCACCCTGGCCTGGAGCGGCCCGGATGGCCTCCTCGGGACAGCCGACGATGTCACTTTCACAACGACCACTGATGCCAACGGCAAATACCTCTTCTCCGGCCTGCCGGTGAACGGCGGCAGCGACCAGTACAGGGTCAGCGTCACACCGCCTGCCGACTATCCCAGCCCGACCTATGACCGCGATGGCATTGCCACTGCCAACCAGTCAACTCTTGCCCTGCCGCCAGACACCGATAATCGGAGCCAGGATTTCGGCTACCGGGGAACGGCGACGCTTGGCAACCTGGTCTGGGAGGATCTCAATGGCAATGGGGTCCAGGACAGCGGTGAATCCGGCATTGGCGGGGTACGTGTCGAATTGTTCCTGGCCGGAAATCCGACAGCTCCCTTGCTGGTGACAACCACTGCCGGAGATGGCACGTATTCCTTCGGCAACCTCGCTGCAGGAACCTATACTCTGCACTTCTCCGACACCGCCGGTGGCACCACCTACACCCGAACAGTGCAAAATTCCACAGTTGGCGACGATGCAACTGACAGTGATACTGACATCGCAACCGGCTGGACAGAAGCGTACACTCTTGCCGGCGGAGCAACAGACAACACCGCCGACCAGGGGCTGTATCGCCCTGTGTCCATCGGCGACCGGGTGTATTTCGATTATGACGGCGACGGTGTTCAGGACACCGGAGAACCGGGTCTTCCCAACATGCCTGTTGAAGTCATCTGGCTCGGCCCGGACGGCCTCCTCGGCGGCGGGGATGACAGAACCTATACCACCGCCACCGGGACTGACGGCACATGGAGCATAGATGATCTCCCGCCCGGCAGTTACCTGGTGACGGCCACCCCCGCTCTTGGCAGCGGCCTTGCCGTCACTGATAGCATGGACAATGCTCTTCTTGATCCAACCAGCCAGGTCACCATCAGCACTGTCTCCGGAGCAGATCGCGCGGATGTCGATTTCGGTTTCCGGGGGACCGGTTCCATCGGCGATCGCATCTATATCGATGCGAATAGTGACGGAATCCAGGACTCGAACGGTCTTGAACCCGGCCTGCCGGGCGTGACCGTCACACTCCGCCTCGACGCCAACGGGGACGGAGACTATTCTGATCCTGAGGATGGCCTGTTCACCACGGTGACGGATACATCCGGCGCTTATCTGTTTGAGAACCTGCCTGCAGGCAACTACCAGGTTTCAGTTTCCGGCTCCGGCGGCAGTGGCGGGGTTCCCGGCAATATGAATCTGACCGATTCGTTGGATAACGGGACCCGGAACCCAGCAGCAACGGTCACTACCACCTTGACCACCGGCGCAAGCAACCAGAGCGTGGATTTCGGCTACCAGGGCGACTCGTCCATCGGCGACACGATCTGGTACGATGCCGATGGCGACGCTGTTCAGGATACTGGTGCCACCAGTGAGCCCGGCATCCCCGGAGTCACGGTCACCCTGGCCTGGAGCGGCCCGGATGGCCTCCTCGGGACAGCCGACGATGTCACTTTCACAACGACCACTGATGCCAACGGCAAATACCTCTTCTCCGGCCTGCCGGTGAACGGCGGCAGCGACCAGTACAGGGTCAGCGTCACACCGCCTGCCGCTAGTCCCAGCCCGACCTATGACAGCGATGGCATTGCCACTGCCAACCAGTCAACTCTTGCCCTGCCGCCAGACACCGATAATCGGAGCCAGGATTTCGGCTACCGGGGAACTGCGACCTCGACCGCGCAGTTGGGTGATTTTGTCTGGGAAGACCGCAATGGCAATGGTGTACAGGACCCCGGTGAACCGGGGATTGACCGCATCACCGTTGACCTGTATTTTGCCGGCGCAGATGGTGTCTTCCAATCAAACGAACTCTTGGCTCCATTGCTGTCAACAACCACCTCCAACGGCGGCTTTTATGTATTTGACAACCTTGCGGCAGGTACCTACAGACTACGCTTTGGCAACACCGACGGGTCAACAACCTACGCTTTGACGACCCAGAACTCACCAATGGCGACCGATGTGACCGACAGCGATGTCTCTGCCGGCAACGGTTTTAGCGGTAATTACATATTGGGCCTTGGCGAGAGCAACACCACGGTGGATGCAGGCCTATACCGGCCGGTCTCCCTTGGCGACCGAATTTACTTCGACTATGACGGCGACGGTGTTCAGGACACCGGAGAACCGGGTCTTCCCAACATGCCTGTTGAAGTCATCTGGCTCGGCCCGGACGGCCTCCTCGGCGGCGGGGATGACAGAACCTATACCACCGCCACCGGGACTGACGGCACATGGAGCATAGATGATCTCCCGCCCGGCAGTTACCTGGTGACGGCCACCCCCGCTCCTGGCAGCGGCCTTGCCGTCACTGACAGCATGGACAATGCTCTTCTTGATCCAACCAGCCAGGTCACCATCAGCACTGTCTCCGGAGCAGATCGCGCGGATATCGATTTCGGTTTCCGAGGCACCGGCTCAGTGGGCGACACCATATGGAACGACCGCAATGGCAATGGTGTGCAGGAATTAGGTGAACCGGGCATTGGCGGCGTCACAGTGACCATTGGTGTCGATCTGAACGGCGATGGTGTCCCTGATTTCACCACCTCGGCCATCAGTGACGCGGATGGTCGATACCTTTTCGACCATCTGCCCGCAGGTTCGCATACGCTGCGTATCAATCCGACCACCCTGCCGCCGGGCATGCGCCCCAACTATGACCCGGACAGCACTTTGGACAACGCCTTCACCGTCAATCTGACTGCAGAAGAGCACAACAGGGACGTGGATTTCGGCTATTATTATCCAGCACCGAAACCGCCGGCAGCAGTCACCCCAATACAGCCGGTGCAGCCACCTCCTGTGCCGGAAGCGGACGGATTTATCGCGGACGCCTTCTTCATGCACCGGCAATTTGGCGATGCATCCCGCTTCGGCCTGGAACCATGGTTCCCCTTTGACCGCTGGATGGAGATCACCTACCCGCAACAGCCGCTGCCGGTTTCTCCCATCTACACCGGTATTGCCGAACCGGGCACAACTCTGGCCCTGGCCATCTATGATGCCTCCGGCAATACGGTGGGCAGCCAGACGATCATGGCCGATACCGGCGGCAACTGGCTGGCCAGTTTTCCCGGCGTCCTGATTCATTCGATGCCGCACGACATGAAGATCGAGCAGCGAATCTCGCTCTACAATGAGAGCACTGCAGGTTTGTTCAACATGCGGACCTATTTCAACCCCAACTGTACCAGCTTGTTGAAGACAAGCACCACTCTGAATATTGACAGCATATTCGATTACCTGCCTTCCACCATCATGAATTCGGTTCATTCCAGCCTTTATTCTAGTTTCAACATCAGGTGGAATAATTTCAATGGATACGAATTCTTTGCCACTTCAATCAACCCCGCTGAGACTGGACGATGATGCACCTACGAGGAAAAGGAAAAGTGAAGAAATTGTGCTCGTTGGCACTGACCCCCATGTTCGTATTGGGCTGTTGTGCCGGTACCCAGGCCGCCAGCGAAAAGAAACAGCAGACCGATTATAGCATGGCTGTCAAAGCCACCGATGACAGCCGGCTTGATTATGCGGAGTTGAAAAAGCGGATGCTTGGCCGGTATGACAGCCACCTGGAGCAGCTGAAACAGGCGGAAAACGGTTATGTCAGCGTCTTTGCCACAGACGGCAAAGGGGTGGGTGACGGCCAGCTGCCCAAAGGTTTTTCTCCGTGGTGGCAGGCCAGCGCAAGTGGCAAGATCAACAAGAATGTCGCCGGGGTTGATACCGATGTCACCTCACTGTTTGCCCGGGCGCTCAATCACTCCTCCCAGATCAAGGTGTTCGGCGATCTGCCGCTCATCCGCGAGACCACCATCAAAGAGGCCGAGGGCGCCTTTGATTTCACCATCTTCGCCGAAGGCTCCCTCAGCGACCTGGACGAACCGGTCGGCGATGATCTCAAGACCGGCGGTCCACTGCGCTACGAGGAGACAAGCAAAAATCTTCAATACGGAATCAAGAAGAAATTTATCACCGGAACCGACGTGGAACTGAGCCAGAACATCGGTGACCTGGATACCAACTCGGTCTATTTCAACCCCCCGGATCAGGCCTGGACAGGGACTGTCCTGACCATCCGCCAGCCGCTGCTCAAGGCCTTTGGTCTTGACTACAACAAGGCACAGCTCAATCTGGCCAGCATCGACACCTTGACCGCCCAGGATGAACTGCGCCGCCAGGTTGAAAGCCATCTGCTTGAAATCAGTCGCGCCTACTGGGCCCTGTACATGGAACGCTCCCTGTTACTGCAGAAGAGCCGTCTTGCCGACAAGACCCGAGAAATCCTGAAGAAAATGGACCGCCGGACCGCGGTGGACATCCCCTCCAGCCTGCTGGCCCGGGCCAAATCCCAAGTGCATGGGCATGAACTGGCCGCCATGCAGGCCGAATATGCCGTGCTCAACGCCCAGTCCAAAATTCGGGCGCTGGTCAATGATCCCGCCCTGCTCAACGACAAGGGCGTGGAAATGGTGACCCGGCAGTTGCCGGTCAACGCACTGCACACCATTCCCTATGATACCGTGCTGCAGACCACGCTCAACAACAGGCCGGAGGTAGCCCAGTCAGTGCGGCAAATTCAATCCGCGGTCCTGCGCCTTGATCAGTCGCAAAACGAGCTGCGGCCCAACTTGGACCTATTCCTTAAAACTTATGTCAAAGGGCTGGAAGGCGACTATGAGTACGGCCAGTCCTACAGCAATCAGTTTGAAGAGGGTGGACCTGGCTTTGTGGGTGGCCTGCGCTTTGAATATCCCTTGAGCAACAACAGTGCCGAAGCGAGAAATCTGCGAAAAAAAATCGAAGTCCGGCAGCTGGTGCGCCAGCTTGACACCACGGTTGAAAATGTCCTGCTCGAAGCCGAGGTGTCCTACCGTGAGCTGATCAAGAACTACCGCTCCATGGTGCAGAGCTACCAGATCATGCGCGCGGATGAACAGGAGGTGAAAGAGTTGATCGTCAGTGTCGATTACCTGCTTGCGCAAAACGAGCCGTACGGTGACATTCTTTACCGTCTGCTGGATGCCAACGAACGCCTGACCGAGTCGGAAGAGCTGTACGCCAAAAACGAGTTAACCTATAATTATTCGACCTATAATCTCCACCGGGCCATGGGCATCCTGGTCTCTACCAACAACATCGCCTTTACCAGGGGTGAGGATGAGGACAAACTGCCGCGCATGAAGCTGGAGAAAACCACAACCACCAACGGTGCGGCTGCTGGTCAATGAGCAGAGCGACAAAGACCGGCAGAAACAGATGATCAACCTCGGTAGAAAGAAACAGCTGGTCGCCCTGGGTACCAGGGCGATATTCGTCCTGGCACCCGTTGTGCTACTCAGTGTGCTGACAACCTGCCCATACGCCTTGGCGGAAACCGTTGACGCCTTTCTTGAGCCCTATCGAACCGTTGAGATCTCCTCTCCGTTTCGCGACCGGCTCGATGCAGTTCATGTCCAGGACGGAGAAACGGTCAAAGCTGGGCAGTTGCTCGCCGAACTGGGAACACGGGTGCTTTTGGCCCAGCGGGCCCAAGCCAAGGATGCCGCAGCCTTCCATGGTGCCATTGATTCGGCCAAGGCCCTGATCAAAATGCGCACCAACCGGCTGGTCATGCTTCAGGAACTGGACAAATCAGGCAATGCCAGGCCGCAGGAGATGGTCACCGCGCAAACCGAACTGTCCATAGCCCGATCACAGCTGCAGAGTGCCGTTGAAGAACAGCAGCTGAAAAAACTTGAGCTGGCCGTTATCGAAGCACAGCTCGAAGAGAAAAAACTCCGCAGCCCTTTTGACGGAGTTGTGGTCAAGGTGAACCGCCAAGTGACCGAACTGGTCGGAGGAGGTGATCAGCAGCCGCTGATGACGCTTGTCCAGCTCGATCCGCTCAAGGCGGTCTTTCACCTACCGCAGGCCGTGGCCTACCCCATGGCCAAAAGCAAGGCGGTCACCCTGGAGGGAGGGGGCACAGCAATCACAGGAGAGATTGAATACATCTCTCCCGTGATCAATGCCCAAAGCGGAACGGTTGAAGTGCGCATCCGTATCCCCAATCCGCAACACAAACTTATCAGTGGTGGTCGTTGCAGCCTGGCCATCACCCCGAAATAAAGGATTTCTCATGAGCGAAAAACAGGACAAACAGCAGATCAAGGTACGCTATTCCGAGACCTCGGCCCTTTTTGCCTCGCAATTCATCGTCAACACCACCAACGAGGATTTGACCATCAACTTTTCCTCGGGACCGATTGTCGATCCTGCCGGCGGCGACACAGTCCTTCCGGTCCACACCCGCATCGCCATGACCATGGCTGCTGCCAAAAGGCTGCACGGGGTCCTGGACTCCATCCTCAACACACAAAAAAGCGGCGATGTCCCTGCCGCAGCGCAGGCCCAGCTGCCAAAAATTCAGCAGTAATTCTGATTGAACCGGTCAGAACAGATGCAGGCGTCCGCCGAAGGTGCCACAGGGACAACACCCCTGGCCTCGCCGGATCTGTCACGGTTAAGCAGCCAGTTCGCCCAACTGGCCAATGCAGCTGAATTTCTTCGGCTCTCCATCAGCCTGATAAATGCCGCGGGCGGAATTCTGTTTCACGCCGGCAAGGACGGCCTGGACTGCATCGACGAATTGATCTCCCGACAGGCCCTTTCCTGGTCACCCAACCTAAGGCATGAACTGGCGGCCTCCGCTCACACCGCCATGCAGGAAGGACGGGTACACTACCAGCGTCTGGAAAGCGCCCTAGGTGTCTGGTTCATCTCCTGTCCGTTTTTTCTGCCCGGTCAGCAGCCGGCCTGCCTGTCGGTGATCATCCTCATCGATAGCAATCCCCTGGAACCTTTTCTTGTTATCGCCCAGTTGCTGGCTTCACTGCTGGCGTCCCAGGCCCGTGCCTTCATCCCTGTATCGCCTGCAGCCGGCGATCGCCTGCGTGCCCTCCTGCCGCTGCTGGCCACCACTCTGGCAGCGGAAAAGAACCCGGAAAACCTGCTGTTGCTCAATGTCTCCTTAAAACAATGGGCAACCTGCTCCCAGGTGGCGATTGGCACCATCGATTCCTCCGGCCGGATGCGGCTGCGCTCGCTATCCCATGTCACCACCATCGACAGCCGGACCGATCATGCCCGGATACTGGAGAAGGCGCTGCAGGAATGCGCTAGCCAGAGGACGCAACTGACTTGGCCGGCTCTGCGGGGCACAACGCCCGTCTCTCCGATCTTGCAGGAAGCGGCCGAGTTGACCAGAACCAAGCAGGGCCTGGCTGTCCCCCTCAGCCTGAACAGCGAAAGCACGCCTGTCGGGACCCTGATCTTTCTCTGGGATGCGGCAACGGATCGAAGCGAGCTAGCCTCCCTGATGAATACCGCCGGACCGCTGCTCGCCATTGCGCTCACCCAAAAGCACGCTCCCCAGGGATTTCTTAGCGATGGCCTGGGCGCCAAGGCGGGGTCCGGCCCACTGGGGCTTCATCGCCGTGCATGGTTTCTGATTGGTGCTGTGGCCATTACTCTCGTCGGACTGGTACCGATCCCGTTTCGCATCAGCGCCGAAGCCCTGGTACAGCCCGAAAGTACCCACTACATTGCCGCCCGTTTTGACGGTCTGCTCAAAGAGGCCATGGTCCGCCCCGGTGACCACGTCCACCAAGGCGACACCCTGGGGCAACTTGACGGACGTGAAATAGAACTGCAGCTGGCCAGTCTTGGAGCGGAAAAAGACAAGGCCTCGAAAATGCGCGACCAATTCATGGCCGCAGGTGATACCGCAGCAGCACAGATAGCCCGGCTGGATGAGCTGCGCTTTGCCGGCCAGCTCAAACTGCTGCAGGAAAAGCTCAAGGCCCTGACCCTGGTAAGCCCGGTCAACGGCATCGTCCTGACCGGTGATCTGAAACGGATTGAAGGCAGTCCGATCAGCAAAGGCCAGACCCTGTTCGAGGTAGCCCCCCTGGACAATATGGATATCGAACTGGCCATCCGGGAAAATGACATCGCCTATGCCTCGGCTGGAATGGTGGTAACCATTCGCGTTGCCGCCTACCCTGATACGGTCTGGCAGGGGACTATCGCCAGCATCGTGCCCAAATCACAACTCCGCGAAAATAAAAACGTCTTCATCGCCCGGGTCGCTCAAAAAAACCCGGAATACAAACTGCACCCTGGGATGCGAGGCGAGGCAAAAATTCGTTCCGGCTGGCGGGCCCTGGGTTGGCAGTTGTTCCGCAAGCCCTGGTATACCATCGTTCGTCTGGCCGGACAGGTGTTTTAGCCCGCTGCCATGGATAATCCACAGCCACGCCTGCCCACACTGCGCGATGATCTTCGCTGTACACCCATTGTCGAAGATCGGCGGCATCTCTATATCATCGAAGATCCGGTCCGGCATATCTTCTTCCGAATCGGCCTGGAAGAGTACCTGCTGGCCAGCTGCCTAAATCAGGCAAAGAATCTTGATGATCTGCTTGAGGGGGCAACGGCCCGCAGCGGTGTGGTCTTCACTCCGGAGCAGGCGCGGACGGTCCTCAACTGGCTGGCGTCTCGCCAACTGCTGCAGACCGAGGATTCCGCCCCGTTGCTGGCCGCTGCCCGTCAGGACCAAGCCATGCAAGAGACGCGGCGATTCAATCGCCTCAATCTGGTTTCCTTTAAACTGCCGCTGCTCAATCCGGATCCTTTTTTGCGGCACGTGCGCTACCTTTCATGGCTGACAGGATGGCCTTTTTTCCTCCTTTGGCTGGGTGTCGGCATAGTGGCGCTGTTCACCCTGGCTGCGGATTGGCCGCTCTTCACCGGACAGCTCAATGGTTTTTTCGGGCCAGGAAATCTTTTCCGCATCTGGTTGATCTGGTTCGGTCTCAAACTGCTGCACGAACTCTTTCATGCGCTCGTCTGCTACCGATACGGCGGCAGGGTCTACGAGGCAGGGGTGCTTTTTATCCTGTTCATGCCGCTGACTTATGTCAACGCAACCTCCTCCTGGCAGTTTCCCTCCAAATGGCAGCGCATCCACGTGGCCGTAGCCGGCATGTTCATTGAACTCTTTGTCGCCTTTGTCGCCGTGCTGCTCTGGGCACAAAACCCGACATCCGCCTCCGGCTTTATCGCGCACAACACGGTGATCATTGCCGGCATCAGCAGTCTGTTGTTCAACGCCAACCCATTGATGCGATTCGACGGGTATTACATACTTTCCGATCTGATGGGAATCGCCAACCTCTATCAGGCGGGACTGCAGTACGTCAGATCGCGCGTTTCCTATTTTTTCTATGGCAGCAGCAAACCTCTTCCGCCGGAAAAAAAATTTATCAGAGGGTATGGCGTTGCTGTGTATCTTTGGCGTTTCGCGGTGTTGTTTTCCCTGGGATATTTGGCAAGTCACTTGGCCGGTGGACTGGGCATGTTCATTACCCTTGGTGCAGCCATCACCTGGATGGGCCAGCCCCTTATCAACCTCCGCAGGCAATGGCCCCTGCTTCACCAGCACAATCCCAATCTGCTGCGGCATCTGCTGAAACGCCTACTGATGACCGGCGTACTGCTGGCAGCCGCGCTACATCTGGTCAGCTGGCAGAAGCGCGTTGAGGCGCCGGCCGTTGTCGAATACCAGGAACAGTACAGCGTGCGGACCAAAACCAGCGGCTTCGTTACCGGTGTGCTGGTCGCCGACGGCGACAAAATCCAAGCCGGCCAGATGCTGGTGACCCTGGAAAACATTGAATTGCAATTTGTCCTTGAACAACTGCGGCTGCAGATGGCGCAACTGGATTTGAAGATCAGACTAGCGCACAGCACAGAGCGACTCACCGACCTCAATATCCTCCAGGATCAAAAACAGGCTCTAGTCAAGGAACTGGTGGCAGCAGAAGAGGATACTGCCAATCTCACCATCACTGCGCCCGGTGATGGTGTCTGCATAAGCGGCAATCTGACCAACCTCAGCGGCACCTATTTGGGCAAGGGACAGGAATTGATGTGGATCGTCAGTGCTCGGCAAAAACAACTCACCGGCACGGCTGCACAAAATGATATCGATGATTTTCGCCAGTTCAGCGGCAAGACTGTCGATGTCGACATGCGGGCAGCCGGCATGGGTATATTCCAGGCCCGACTGAACCGGATCAGTCCCACGGCGACCGCAGCCCTGCCCCACTCGGCCCTTGGCGCCGTGTACGGCGGCCCGCTCGATGTCCGGCAGGCTGCGCTGAGCAGTCCTGAGCAAGGCCTGGAGCAGCGCTATCGCTTTGAGCTCTTTATCCCGCGCTTCACCCTCTCCCTGGATCTGCCTCCGGCCATCCAGCAGCAGGTTCAGGCTGGACAACTGGCGACCCTGCTGATCAGAGGCACCAAGGTCACCCTGGGATCGGTGCTCTGGGACTGGGGGAAAACATGGTTCAAGCACAAGGATACAATTGCCGATGGACGCGGCTAACCACTCCACTCATCCTCTGCGCAGGCTTTGCGCCTGACCTGCCATGCGTCACCAACGAGTTGCTCCCCTCCTGGCCGCCACTACTACCGACCCGGCAGAGGATCAACCCCTGCCGGGATTCTTTTTGTGTGGATTCAGGATGGAGGGTAAGCGTCAAAACAGCCGCATCTGTTTTTCCCTGTCGTTACCTGTCATAGTGGGCCATCTATTTCTATGGAGGCCCCTGCTATGACCCTTTCTTCTTCCCTTACCGAGAGCCGCGTGCGCTTCTGGCAAGCGCATGTCCGAGCGCTGGCTGCGAGCGGCCTTTCCCGCCGCGACTACTGCTGCAGGCATCAGTTGTCCTATCATGCCTTGACCTACTGGGTGCGCAAGTTCCGGCAGGCGCCGGGTACAGCCGCCCCGCCGGCACTGGTGGAGGTGCCTGTGCACGCATCGTCCCTGGTGTACCGGTCCGGCCCGCCATTCCGGCTGCACCTTGGTGACGGTCGCCTGCTCGAGATCGAGGCCGATTTTGACGCGGCCAGCCTGGGCCGACTGCTCGGGGTCCTGGAGCCGGGATGCTGTCCATAGACGGCTCCGTCCGGGTCTATCTCGCCCCGGGCGTCACCGACATGCGCAAGTCCATCGACACCCTGACCATCCTGGTGGCCGAGCAGATGGCCCTGGACCCGCTGTCCGGCCACCTGTTCGCCTTCTGCAACCGCAAGCGCGACACGGTCAAAATCCTCTGCTGGGACCGCAACGGCTTCTGCCTATACCACAAGCGGCTCGAGCGCGACCGCTTCCGCTGGCCGGACAACGCCACCGAGGTCCGGCGGGTCGGTCTGCGCGAGTTGCGCTGGCTGCTGGACGGGTTGTCGCTGGTGCAGCCGGCGCACGGCCGACTGCACTATCAAACCGTGCGTTGAAAACCGCCTGTTTTTGCATAAAAAACTTGCAAAAACAGCACGTTGTGATAATATCCGACCATGCTTCCAGATCACCAAACATTGCCGGACGACCCCGCTGGCAGCCAACAGATTGCTGCTCTGCACCAACAGTACGAGCAACAACTGGTCCAGCTCAACGACGAGAACAGGCTACTGCGCGAGCAGATCGCCCACCTGCGCCAAATGCTGTTCGGCCGCAGCAGCGAGCGGCTGGCCTCAGGCGCGAGTTCGGTGCAGCTGCCGCTGTTCGACCTGCCCGAGCCGGAGCATATCGAGCCGGCCAAGATCCGGATCGAACCGCACGAGCGGAAAAAGCCCGGCCGCAAGCCGCTGCCGCCGGATCTGCCGCGGCTGGAGATCCTGCACGACCTGGCCGAGGAGGAGAAGGTCTGCGCATGCGGCTGCGCCTTAAGCCGCATCGGCGAAGAGGTGAGCGAACAGCTCGACATCGTCCCAGCCCGTATCCAGGTGCTCCGCCGCGTCCGTCCCAAGTACGCCTGCCGCCGCTGCGAAGGGGTGGAGGACGAGGGACCAACGGTGCGGGTCGCGCCCATGCCGCCGCAGATCATCCCCCAGTCCATCGTCAGCCCGGGGCTCCTGGCCCAGGTACTCACCGCCAAGTTCGTCGACCATCTGCCGTTCTACCGTCAGGAGCGGTTCTTCGCCCGGCTTGGCGTGGACATCGGCCGCGCCACCATGGCCAACTGGGCGATACGCGCCGCCGAGGCCTGCGAACCGCTGCTCAACTTGGTTCGCGACGAGATCCTTGACGCACGACTGATCAACATCGACGAAACCACCCTGCAGGTGCTCAAAGAGCCCGGCCGGGCCGCCACCACCACCTCGTACATGTGGTTGTTCCGTCGGGGCGACCCGCAACGGCCGGCGCTCCTCTATCAGTATCACCCGACCCGGGCCGGCGACGTCGCCCGGACCTTCCTCGGTGACTATCAGGGCGTCGTCCAGACCGACGGCTTCAGCGGCTATGACTTTCTCGACCGCCAGGCCGGGGTGCGTCATGCCGGCTGCATGGCCCACGTGCGCCGCAAGTTCGTCGAGGTGACCCGCGCCCAGGGCAAAAACCGCACCAGCGGCAGCGCCGACCAGGCCCTGGCCTACATCCGCCAGCTCTACGGCCTCGAACAGGAAGCCAGGGCCAGGCAACTCGGCCCGGAGGCGATCCGGGCCATGCGGGCGGAAAGGGCCCGGCCGATCCTGGACGCCTTCCACCTGTGGCTGTGCAAGCGGGCCAGCCAGACCCCGCCCAAGGGGCTGCTCGGCAAGGCGATCAGCTATGCTCTCAACCAGTGGGAGCGGCTGCTCGTCTATCTCGACGAGCCCATGGTCACTCTGGACAACAACATGGCGGAGAATGCCATCCGCCCCTTTGTGCTCGGCCGCAAGAACTGGCTGTTTGCCGGCACACCCCGAGGCGCCGAGGCAAGCGCCCTGCTCTACAGCCTGATCGAAACCGCCCGGGCCAACAACTGTGAACCCTACAGCTACCTCCGCCACATCTTCACCCACCTGCCCAGCGCCCAATCGCTCGCCGACTACGAGGCCCTGCTCCCTTGGAACCTCGACCGGAAAAAAATCATGCTCGCCACGGTGGAGGGGGCTGATTAGACGCTTACGGCATGCAACGCAAAATCAGCACAACTTGATTTGAGAGGCGGGCAGAGAAATATAAAGTGGGGTAATGGTGGGGCGATAACTCGAGAAAACAAAAAAGCACTTAGCTCAAAATGAGCTAAGTGCTTTTTTTTGCTGGTGGGCCGTCGCGGATTCGAACCGCGGACCAATTGATTAAGAGTCAACTGCTCTACCAGCTGAGCTAACGGCCCAAATCTCGGCGAAGCGGGCGGCAATGCACCAAAAAAAGGCGGTGCGCATTGCGCGCGCATCTATTAGCATACCCCGGCATAGGCGTCAAGAGGAACCTCCCGAAAAGATTACCCTTGGTCGAGGACCGGGCCGAACCGACATTTTCCTTGACTTTACCTGGAGTTTCCCTACTTTCAGGCCACGCATCCATTCACCCCACCGAAGGAGAAACACACTTTTTATGGAAACTGTGGAGCCGCCGCCGGCGAGTCCGGCGCCCTCTGACGAAGAACCCTCTGGTAAATCGCTGTTTGACAAATTCAAATCCGCCCTCGGCTTCCGCGGCGCGCCCGACACCACGGAAGAACTGGAGCACGAGATCCAGGAACTGCTCGAGGAGGGCGAAGAACAGGGGCTGATCACCGTCCACGAGGAACGGCTGATCAACTCGATCTTTGATTTCCGCGGCACCGAGGCCTCGGAGATCATGACCCCGTCGGCGGAGATGGTCTGCGCCGCCGCGGACACCTCGGTGCCGGACCTGATCCGGCTGATCAACGAGGAAGGCTACACCCGCATCCCCATCTACGAAGGCAACCCTGATCACATCATCGGCATCCTCCATGCCAAGGACCTGCTGCGCATCTGCGCCTGCAGCCCGCAGACCGACCTCGACCTGCGCGAGTTCCTCAACCCGGTCACCTTCATCCCCGAATCCAAGCCGATCACGGAGCTGCTGCGCGAGTTCCAGCTGAAGAAGATCCACCTGGCCATCGTTGTCGACGAGTTCGGCGGGGTGCGCGGCCTGGTGACCCTGGAGGATGTGATCGAGGAGATCGTCGGCGAGATCGATGACGAACACGACGACGAGGAAAGCGAGCTGCGCGTGGTCGACGAGCGCACCGTGGTGGTCGACGCCAAGATCGACATCGAGGAGGTGGAGGCCCACTTCCGCCTGAGCCTGCCCGAAGGCCCCTACGAGTCGGTGGGCGGCTTCATCATCCACCGTCTGGGCAAGGTGCCGCCGGCCGGCGTGGTCGTCCAGGAGGGGCCGCTCTCCTTCAAGGTACTCAGCGCCGACCAGCGGCGCATCAAATCCGTCCGGATCGTGCGCAGTGACGACGCTGTTCCCCAGCCCTGAGCGACGCGGCGGCTGGCTGCTGCCGGCCCTGCTCAGCGCCGGCCTGCTCGCCCTGGCCATGCCCGGCCGGGTCGGCTGGTGGCCGCTCCTGTTCGTGGCGCTGGTGCCTCTGCTGCTCGTCACGCTCAACGCCCGGCCCGGCCGCAGCGCCCTGGCCGGGTTCGTCTGCGGACTCGTCACCCATCTCGCCCTGCTCTACTGGATCCTGATCGTCCTCGGCCGCTACGGCGGCCTGCCCCTGTTCCTCTCCCTGCCCGGCCTAGTGTTGCTGGCCGCCTACATGGCCCTCTACCCGGCCGTGTTCTGCGCGCTGCTCAGCCTGCTCGCCGGCCGCTCCTGGCACCGGGAACGACCGGTGGCTGCCCTGGTCTGGCTGGCGCCGGTGCTCTGGGTGGGGCTCGACTGGCTGCGTTCGGTGCTGTTCACCGGCTTTCCCGTGGATGGACCTCGGTTACGGCCTCTACGCCCAGCCGCAGCTCATCCAGGCCGCGGACCTGGGCGGCCACCACCTGGTCACCTTCGGGGTGGTGCTCTGCAACAGCCTGCTCGTGGGTATCGTCGACCGGCAGCGGCGCGACGTGCGCTGGAACATCCGCCGCGAGCGCGGCCTGCTGCTGCTGGCCTGCGCCACCCTGGTGTTCCTCGGCGGTTACTCGGCGGTGCGCTACCGGGTCGCGGTCCACTACGGCCCGCGGGCCCTGCAGGCCCAGGTGGCGGTGGTCCAGGGCAATGTCGACCAGATGGTCAAGTGGTCGCCCGATTTCAAAACAGCCACGGTCGACACCTACCTGCGCCTCTCCCGCGAGGCGATTGGCGAGGCGGACGTCGAACTGGTGGTCTGGCCGGAAACCGCCCTGCCCTTCTACCCGCAGCGGGACCAGCTCACCGGCCGGCTGGCCGCCTTCACCGGGACGGCCAACACCTGGCTGCTCACCGGCGCGCCGCTGTTCACCCTCACTCCGCAGACCGACGGCAGCGAGCTGGTGCGCCACTACAACGGCGCCATCCTCCTCGGCCCGGACGGCCGCATCGCAGCGAGCCACGCCAAGCAGCACCTGGTGCCGTTCGGCGAGTACGTGCCCCTGCGGCCCTACCTGCCCTTTCTCGAACCGCTGGTGGTGAGCATCGGCGACTTCACCGCCGGCACCTCGGACGAACCGCTGGCGCTCGGGCCGATGCGGCTGGGCATGCTCATCTGCTACGAATCGATCTTTCCGGAGATCGCCCGGCAGAGCGTCGCCCGCGGCGCCAACCTGCTCGTCAACCTGACCAACGACGCCTGGTACGGCCGGTCCAGCGCCCCGCACCAGTCCATGGCCATGGCCGTGTTCCGGGCGGTGGAGAACAAGCGCGCCCTGGTGCGCGCCGCCAACACCGGCATCAGCGGCTTTGTCGACCCGGTGGGCCGCATCGCCGAGCGGAGCGGACTGTTTGTCGAGGCGGCCCTGGTCTCGCGCATGCCGCTCCTGGACGGTCAGACCGTGTTCAACCGGCAAGGCCACCTGTTCGGACCGGCCTGCGCCATCCTCATCCCGTTGTTCCTCCTGCTCGGCGGCCGCCGCCGCTGAGGACCTGTCCGCTCCCCTTGCCATGGACTTTCTCGCCGCCCGCAAAGCCCTGCTGCACCGACCCAAAGGGGCGCATTGGCCGATCGTGCTCGCCGGGTTGGTGATCACCCTGCTGCTTGCCCTGGTGCACCTGCTGCGGGTCGATTTCTGCACCTTTCTGGACGGCCGCCTCTACGACACCCAGGTGCGCGCCGCCCTGTTCGCGCCGCCGCCCGCGGCCCCGCCCGGTCCCCTGCTCGTCGACATCGACGAGCGCAGCCTGGCCCGGTTCGGCCAGTGGCCCTGGCCGCGTGACCGCATCGCCCGGCTGCTCGAGCGGATAGGCGCAGCCGGTCCGGCGAGCGTGGGTGTGGACATCGTCTTCGCCGAACCGGACCGCACCTCGTGGAGCGTGTCGCGCGCGGCCTTCGAGCAGGAATACAACATTCGTGTGGATCTATCCGGTGTGCCCGCGCACCTGCTCGACCACGACGCCACCCTGGCCAGGGCCCTGGCCGGCGGGCCGTTCGTGCTTGCCTACGGCTTTGCCTTCAACGGCGCGGGCGACAGCCTGCCCTGGTGTCCCGGCCAGCCGGTGACCACCCTGGCCACCACCTCGCCGACGGAAGCAGCTGCAAGCAGCCGGCTGTTCCCGGCCGATTCGGCGGTGTGCAGCATCGAGGTGCTCAGCCGGGCCGCGCCGGCTGCGGGTTTCATCAACGTCACCCCGGACGATGACGGCGTGCTCCGCCGCCTGCCGCTGGTCATCGCCCACCGGGGGCAACTCTACCCGAACCTGGCCCTGCAGACCGTGCTCCAGGCAGGCGGTCACACCGAGGTGCGGCTGCGCACCGGTCGCAGGGGACATCTCGAGGGCCTCGACCTGGACGGCCGGTCTGTCCCGCTCGACGATCGGGGCCAGCTGCTCATCCGCCTGCACCCGCACAGCCCGCCGCTCGAACGGGTCGGCGCCGACGAGGTGCTCGACGGCCGCGTCCCGCCGGAGCGAATCGCCGGCCGCATCGTCCTGGTCGGCACCACTGCCATGGGCCTGGAGGCCCATCACACCAGCCCGCTCGGCACCCTGACACCGGGCATCGCCATGCAGGCCACGGTGATCGACAATCTGCAGCACGGCCGGTTCTTCAGCACGCCCGGCTGGGCCCGGGCGCTCGAGTTGGGGGCGCTGCTGTCTCTGCGGCGTCGGCTCGGCCCTGCTGGTCGCCTGGACCGGCGCGCTCACCGGCTTCTTCACCCTGCTGGCCGCGGCCGCCGGGTTGTGGCTGGGCTCGGCCTGGCTGCTGCCGACGCACGGCGTGTTCGCCTCGCCGCTTACGCCCCTCATGGTGCTGGCCGCCAACTTCTCGCTGCTCACCTTTCTCAAATACCGGCGCGAGGAACGGGCCCTGCGGCAGCGCAACCGCGACCTGCTGGCCATGCAGAACTTCACCATCCACTGCCTGGCGGCCCTGGCCGAGACCCGGGACAGCGAAACCGGGCACCACATCGTCCGCTGTCAGCACTACGTGCAGGCGCTCGCCGAAGGGTTGGCCCGGCGGCCGCAGTTCGCCCGGTTCCTCGATGCGGAGACCATCGACCTGCTCTGCAAGAGCGCGCCCCTGCACGACATCGGCAAGATCGGCGTGGCCGACCGGGTGCTGCTCAAACCGGGCCGCCTGACCGAGGACGAATACGAGGAGATCAAACAGCACACCCGCTTCGGTCGCGAGGCCATCGAGCGGGCGGAACAGTTCTACGGCGGCGAGGTGCAGCACTCGTTCCTCCAGTTCGGCAAGGAGATGGCCTACTCGCACCACGAACACTGGGACGGCGGCGGCTACCCGGAGGGGCTGCGCGGCGAGGCGATCCCGCTGTGCGGGCGGATCATGGCCATTGCCGATGTCTATGACGCGCTCATCTGCCGGCGGCGCTACAAGCCCTCGTTCACCCACGAGGAGGCGGTGGCGCTCATCGAACAGGGGGGCGGCACCCACTTCGACCCGCAGCTCACCGAGGTCTTTCTCGAACGCCAGGAGGTCTTTCGGCGCATTGCCCGCGAGTTCCCGGACGAGGAGCACAGCGACCAGGCCGCCGCCGCGACCGGCGGCTGAGTCGGTTGCGGTCCGGCGCCGGGGTCTTTCCCCCTTGAGAAGTGCGGCGATTGTGGCTATCATGGCCAATTTTGCAGGCGGCTTCAGGCGGCCGGCCTCCCGGCCCCGCACCGCCCGTCAACACAAGGATCCCCGGCGACCCACAGCGCGCCGGACAACCCATTGCACGACAGAAGAGGTGAACCATGGCGGATGTAACCGAATCGGCGGAATCCAAACAGTTGCTCGGCAACCTCAAGGGCCGCATGCTCATGCTCAAGGAGCATCTTTGACTTAGATGGCAAAAGGGAACAGGTACAGCTGCTCGAACGGCAGACCGTCAGCCCTGACTTCTGGGACAACCAGGACGAGGCCAAGCGGGTCCAGCGCCAGCTCGGCCAGCTGCAGGACCTGATCGGCGTCTGGGAAAAGAACTTCACCGACCTCGAGGAGGCGGACATGCTCCTCGACATGGCCGTGGAGGAGCAGGACGAGGAATCTTTCCGCGAGGTGGTCAGCAGCCTCGACGACCTGCGCGGCCGCATCGACCAGGTGGAACTGGAATGCATGTTCAGCGGCGAGCATGACGGCAAGAACGCCATCCTCACCATCCATGCCGGCGCCGGCGGCACCGAGGCCCAGGACTGGGTGGGCATACTCCTGCGCATGTACCTGCGCTGGGCGGAAAGCAAGGGGTTCAAGACCGATATCCTCGACCTGCTGCCCGGCGACGAGGCCGGCATCAAGAGCGTCACCATCATGGTCAAGGGGCGCTCCGCCTACGGCTACCTGCGTTCCGAGATCGGCATCCACCGGCTGGTGCGCATCTCGCCATTCGACTCCAGCGGCCGGCGGCACACCAGCTTCGCCTCGGTGATGGTCCTGCCCGAGTTGGACGACGACGTGGACATCGAGATCAACGACAAGGACATCCGCATCGACACCTACCGGGCGAGTGGCTCGGGCGGCCAGCACGTCAACAAGACCGACTCGGCCATCCGCATCACCCACTTCCCCAGCGGCATCGTCGTCCAGTGCCAGAACGAGCGCAGCCAGCACAGCAACAAGGCCACGGCCATGAAGATGCTCATGGCCCAGCTCTACGAGCGCGAGCGGCAGGAGCAGCTGCGCACCCAGGAGAACCTGGCCGGGGACAAGAAGGACATCGCCTGGGGCAGTCAGATCCGCAGCTACGTGCTCCAGCCCTACCGGCTCATCAAGGACCACCGCACCAACACCGAGGAAGGGAACGTCGACGCGGTGCTCGACGGCCGCCTGGACCACTTCATCAAGGCCTACCTCCTCTGGCAACCGGAGGCGACCCGCCACTGACCGCCATGGCAACGACCATCCGCGAACAGCTCGAGGCGCGGGAGCGACAGAACCTCTCCCCCCACGCCTGCCTGAGCAGCCGGTCCCGGGGTCGGCTGAAGGCCGGGGAAGCGCAGTGCGACCTGCGCACCGACTTCCAGCGCGACCGGGACCGGATCATCCATTCCAAGACCTTCCGGCGGCTCAAGCACAAGACCCAGGTGTTCCTCGCCCCGGCCGGCGACCACTACCGCACCCGGCTCACCCATGTGCTCGAGGTGTCGCAGATCGCCCGCACCATGGCGGTCTGCCTGTGGCTCAACGAGTACCTGACCGAGGCCATCGCGCTCGGCCACGATCTGGGGCACACGCCGTTCGGCCACGCCGGCGAGTTCAGCCTCAACGAGCTGCACCCGGGCGGCTTCAAGCATTTCCGCCAGAGCCTGCGCATCGTCGACTTCCTCGAGAACAACGGCCGCGGCCTGAACCTCACCTGGGAGGTGCGCAACGGCATCGTCAAGCACTCAAAGGGCTACGGCGACATCCTGCCCGAAGGCAGCCCGGAACTGGCCGCCACCCTGGAAGGTCAGCTGGTGCGGGTGGCGGACATCATCGCCTACGTCAACCACGACCTGGACGACGCCCTGCGCGCCGAGATGGTCCACCCCGGCGACCTGCCCGCCCACCTCCGGCGGGTGCTCGGCGACCGCTCGTCGCAGCGCATCAACGCCATGGTCAGCGACCTGGTGCAGACCACCCTGCACCGCGACGACGGCCGCCTGCACCTGAGTGCGGGCATGAACGAGACCATCACCGAGCTGCGCGCCTTTCTCTATGACAACGTCTACCGCAACTACCAGGTGCACGCCGAGTTCGAGAAGGCCCAGCGCATCATCCGCGACCTGTACGCCTTTTTCCTCGAGCATGAGTTCCCGGCCAACGGCCTGGCCTCCTGCTGCCGGCTGCGCGAGCCGCCGGCCGATGGCGAGACCGACCGCCGCCGGCACCGCCGGGTGTGCGACTTCATCGCCGGCATGACCGACCGCTACGCCCTGGCCCTGTACACGCAGATTTTCATGCCCAAACCCTGGAGTGTCCTCTAGGCGCCCCTTCCCCGACCTCCGCGTGCCGTCCGCCGGCACCACTGACCCGCTACCCATGAACGAAACCGCACAGCATCCCGAGAAAGACACCCTGCCCAAGGCCTACGAATTCGCCGAGGTGGAACAGCGCTGGTACGCCCGCTGGCTGGCCGATGAGACCTTCAGCGCCCGCATGGACGAGGGCAAACCCGCCTTCTCCATCGTCATCCCGCCGCCCAACGTCACCGGCGTGCTCCACATCGGCCATGCCCTGAACAACACCCTGCAGGACATCCTGGTGCGCTACCACCGCATGCGCGGGGACAACACCCTGTGGGTGCCGGGCACGGACCATGCCGGCATCGCCACCCAGAACGTGGTCGAGCGGCAGCTGGCCAGCGAGAACCTGAGCCGCCACGACCTCGGCCGGGACAAGTTCATCGAGCGGGTCTGGACCTGGCGGGCGGAGAAGGGCGGCACCATCATCAACCAGCTCAAGCGCATGGGCGCCTCCTGCGACTGGGAGCGGGAACGGTTCACCATGGACGAGGGGCTGTCGCGGGCGGTGCGCGAGGTGTTCGTCCGCCTGTACAAGGAAGGCCTCATCTACAAGGGCGACTACATCGTCAACTGGTGCCCGCGCTGCCACACCGCGCTGTCCGACGACGAGGTCGAGCACGACCCCACCGACGGCAAGCTCTACCACATCCGCTACCCCTATGCCGATGGCTCGGGCTCGGTGGTGGTGGCCACCACCCGGCCGGAGACCATGCTCGGCGACACCGCGGTGGCGGTCCACCCGGACGACGAACGCTACCAGCACCTGGCCGAGATCGGCATCAGCCTGCCGCTCACCGGCCGCACCATCCCGGTCGTCTTCGACCACCACGTCCAGCGCGAGTTCGGCACCGGCGCGCTCAAGGTCACCCCGGCGCACGACCGCGACGACTACGAGATCGGCCTGCGCCACGACCTGCCCAGGCTCAAGGTGATGGACGACAAGGGCGTGATGAACGAGGCGGCCGGCAGCTATGCCGGGCTCGACCGGTTCGCCTGCCGCAAAAAGATCGTCAGCGACCTGCAGGAACAGGGGTTCCTCGAGCGGATCGAGGACTACCAGCACGCGGTGGGCAAGTGCTACCGCTGCGCGACGGTGGTCGAGCCGACCACCTCCAAGCAGTGGTTCGTGCAGTGTCCGCCCGCTGGCCGACAAGGCGGTGGCCGCGGTGCAGGAAGGCCGCATCAAGCTCTACCCGAACACCTGGTACCACACCTTCTACAGCTGGATGGAGAACATCCGCGACTGGTGCATCAGCCGCCAGATCTGGTGGGGCCACCGCATCCCGGCCTGGACCTGCGAGTCCTGCCGCCAGCTGGTGGTCGATGTGGAAGCCCCGGACGTCTGCCCGTTCTGCGGCTCCACCCGCCTGCGCCAGGAGGACGACGTGCTCGACACCTGGTTCAGCTCGGCCCTGTGGCCCTTCTCCACCCTCGGCTGGCCGGCGCAAACAAAGGAACTGGCCACCTTCTACCCCACCTCGGTGCTCATCACCAGCTTCGACATCCTCTTCTTCTGGGTGGCGCGGATGATGATGATGGGGTTGCACCTCATGGACGAGGTGCCGTTCCGCGACGTCTACCTGCACGCGCTCGTGCGCGACAAGTTCGGCAAGAAGATGTCCAAGTCCACCGGCAACGTCATCGACCCGCTGGTGATGATCGAGCAGTACGGCACCGACGCCTTCCGCTTCACCCTCACCGCCTTTGCCGCCCAGGGCCGCGAGATCCGCATGGACGAGGAGCGCATCGAAGGCTACCGGCGCTTCATCAACAAGCTGTGGAACGCGGCCCGCTTCGCCCAGATGCACCTGGCCGAGGCGGACCCGTCCATCACCGCGCTGGCTGCCGAGCCGAAGGGGTTGCCCCTGGTCCACCGCTGGATCCTCAGCCGGGTGAACGCGACCATCCGGGAGGTGCGCGCCGCGCTCGACGGCTACAACTTCAACGAGGTGGCCTCGGCCAACTACCAGTTCGTCTGGCACGAGTTCTGCGACTGGTACCTGGAGTGGATCAAGGCGGACCTGTTCAGCGACGACCCCACGGCCCGCGACCAGGCCCGCGGCGTGCTGCTCACCGTGCTCGAACAGGTGCTCAAACTCATGCACCCGATCACCCCCTTTGTCACCGAGGAGATCTGGAGCCGGCTGCCCGGCGCGCGCACCTCGATCATGGTCGAGCCTTTCCCGGAGACCAACCCGGCCTGGACCGACCCGGCGGCGGAGGCGGCCATGGACCTGCTCATGGGTGTGATCTCGGGGCTGCGCACCATCCGCACCGAGGCCGAGGTCCACCCGAGCGCCAAAATCGAGGCGCTCATCCTCTGCCCGGACCCGGCCAGGCGCGCCCTGCTCGAGGAGCACGCGGCGGCCATCGGCGCCATGGTGCGCGCCGGCAAGCTGACCATCGCGGCGGACGGCACCGTGCCCGACGACGCCGGCCACGCACTGGTCCAGGACGTGGAACTGGTGGTGCCGCTCAAGGGGCTGATCGACGTGGCCGGCGAGTTGGAGAAACTGGCGAAGGAACAGGCCAAACTCGACAAGGAACTGGCGCGGATCGTGGCCAAGCTCGGCAACGAACAATTCATGGCCAACGCCCCGGCGGCGGTGGTCGCCAAGGAACGGGACAAGGAGGCCGAGGTCCGCGCCCGGCTCGCCAAGACCGCCGAGTCCATCGAACGATTGAACAAACTGCGCTGATATGGATACCTTTCTGCTCGACAACCTGCTGCGCCGCTTCCTCGCCGAGGATCTGGAGCACGGCGACATCACCACCGAGTCGATCTTCGCGCCGACCGACCAGGCCCGGGCCGGCTTCATCGCCCGCCACCCGATGACCGTGGTCGGCATGGCGACCGTGGCCACGCGGGTGTTCCAGCTGCTCGACCCGAGCGTCCGCTGCACGGGCGCGGTCCCCGATGCAACCCGGGTAGAGACCGGCGCCACCCTGCTCACTCTGGAGGGCTTGACCCGGACCCTGCTGCGGGGCGAACGGGTGGCGCTCAACCTGGCGCAGCGGCTCTGCGGCGTCGCCACCCTGACCTCGGCCTTTCTCGACCGGGTCAGCCACACCGGGGCGCGCATCGTCGACACCCGCAAGACCACGCCCGGCCTGCGCCTGTTGGAGAAATACGCGGTGCGCGCCGCCGGCGGCCGCAACCACCGTTACAGCCTGAGCGACGGGGTGCTCATCAAGGACAACCACATCGCCGCCTGCGGCTCGATCACCGAGGCGGTTCGCCGGGTGCGGCTGCGGGCGCCGCACACCATCAACGTCGAGGTGGAGACCGACACCCTGGCCCAGGTGGAGGAGTGCCTGGCCTGCGGGGTGCGCGTGATCCTCCTGGACAACATGGACCCGGCCACACTGCGCCAGGCCGTGGCCCTGGTCGACGGTCGGGCGATCTGCGAGGCCTCGGGCGGGGTCAACCTGGACACGGTGCGGGCCATCGCCGAGAGCGGCGTGGACATCATCAGCGTGGGCGCGCTCACCCACAGTGCCCGCTCCTGCGACATCGGCATGGACTGGCGCGGCTGAAGCCGGGGACCGGACCGGTCACGGCTGGCCGGGAAGAGCGGAGGGAGGCAGGGATGAACAAGCGACTGTTCGTGGCCATCGACCCGCCGGAGACGGTGCGCGCACAGCTGGCCGGCATCTGCTGCGGCCTGCCGGATGCCCGCTGGACGCCGCTCACCCAGCTGCACCTCACCCTCTGCTTCATCGGCGATGTGGACGGCAGCGCCTTCCTCGACATCAGTGAGGCACTCTCAGACTGCACCGCCACGCCCTTTGCCCTGCGGTTCAAGGGGGTCGGCTTCTTCCCGCCGCGCGGCCTGCCGCGGGTGGTGTGGGCGGGCGTGGAGCGCAGCGAGCCCCTGCAGGTGCTGCAGCGCAAGATCGTCACCCGGCTGTTCCAGCTCGGCGTCGAGCCGGACAACCGCCGCTTCAGCCCGCACCTCACCCTGGCCCGGCTGGGTGACACCCCGCCGGCCAAGGTCGGTCGCTGGCTGGAGCACATCGGCCTGTTCGCGGCCGAGCCGTTCACCGTGGACCACTTCCTGCTCTACTCGTCCGTGCTCGGCCGCAAGGGCGCAAGCCACACGGTCGAACAGGAGTACCTGCTCGGCGGCTGAGCGCGGGTCAAAAAAAAGCGGCCGCCGGGAAGATCCCGACGGCCGCTGAACCGGCTGGAGGCGACGAGCGGATTTGAACCGCTGAATAATGGTTTTGCAGACCATTGCCTTACCCCTTGGCTACGTCGCCTGACGTGCCGGGACATATACCATAGTTTTTATTTTTGACAAGGGAAAACCACCCCATGGGAACCACCCTCGCGGCCCTGGTGCAGGACCACGAAGAAGGACTGCGTCAGCTGCAGGAGCGGATCGGCTACACCTTCCGCGACCTGCAGCTGCTGCAGCTCTCCCTCGTGCACAGCAGCTTCGCCTTTGAGCGGCTCGACGACGGCCGCCACAACGAAACCCTCGAATTCCTCGGTGACGCGGTCCTCGACCTGACCATCGGCGCCATCCTCTTCAACCGCTTCCCGGAACTGCGCGAGGGCAAGCTCACCCGGCTGCGCTCCGCCCTGGTCAACGAGAGCGGCCTGGCGGCGCGGGCCCGGGAGATCGACCTGGGCCGCCACCTGCTGCTCGGCCGGGGCGAGGACGCCTCGCACGGCCGGGAGAAATCGTCCATCCTCAGCTGCGCCTACGAGGCCCTGGTCGGCGCCATCTTCCAGGACAGCGGCTACGACCAGACCCTGGCCATTGTCCGCCGCTTCTTCGAGCCGCACATCGACGCCCACCAGGAACAGCTGCTCAGTGTCGACGCCAAGAGCAGCCTGCAGGAGCTGCTCCAGGAACGGTTCAACGAGGGGCCGGAATACGTGCTCGTGGACGAGGAAGGCCCGGCGCACGCACGCCTGTTCTCCATCGCGGTCACCTTCCAGGGCGAGGAGTTGGGTACCGGCATGGCCTCGAGCAAGAAGGAGGCCGAGCAGCAGGCGGCCCGCGTCGCCCTGGCCCACCTGCGCCAGCGCCGCGACTGAGGCCGGCACAGGTTCATGGCCCTGGTCATCCCGATATTCATCCCGCACGAAGGCTGCCCGCACCGCTGTCTGTTCTGCAACCAGCACCGCCTCGGCAGCCAGGCCGTGGCCCCGGTAGGCGGCGCGGAGGTGGCCGCGACCATCGAGTTGTGGCTCGGCCGTTGCCGGCCCGAGCGGCGGCAGCAGGTGCAGGTGGCCTTCTACGGCGGCAGCTTCACCTGTCTTGCGCCCCAGCGGCAGTTGGCGCTGCTCGCACCGGTGCAGTCCTTCCTTGAGCGCGGGCAGGTGCAGGAGATCCGCCTGAGCACCCGACCGGACGGCATCGACGCGCCCACCCTCGACCGGCTCGCCCGCCACCGCGTGACCACCATCGAGCTGGGCGCGCAGAGCTGTGACGACGCGGTGCTCGCCCGCGCCGGCCGCGGCCACGACAGCGCGGCCGTCATCCGGGCCGCCCGGCTGGTACGGTCGCACCGCTTCCGTCTCGGCATCCAACTGTTGCCCGGTCTGCCCGGAGAAAATTTCGCCAGCCTGCGGCGGACCACGGCCACGGTCATCGGCCTGCGGCCCGATTTCGTCCGCATCTACCCGACCCTGGTGCTCGAGGACAGCGGCCTGGCCCGCCTGTACCACCGGGGGGGATACCGGCCGCTGTCGCTTGGCCGGGCGGTGGCGCAGGTCGCGTGGATGAAAAAACGGTTTGACGCCGGGGGAATCGAGGTGGTACGGATGGGCCTGCAGCCGACCGGGGAACTCGAACGCGCCCTGGTCGCCGGTCCCTATCACCCGGCCTTCGGCGAGCTGGTGCTCGGCCGGCTGATGCTCCGCCAGGCGCGCCGGCTGCTGGCCGAGGCGGCCACCGACGGACCGGTCACCCTGGTGATCGCCGCCCGTGACCGCTCGATCTTCCAGGGGCAGCGCTCCGTCAACCTGCACCGGCTGCGCCGCCTGGGTCTGGCGCACAACCTGGTCGTGCGCACCGATGCGGACCAGGAGCGCCAGACCGTACGGATGGTGGCCGCATGAGGTCGTGTCTCGCACCGGGTCTGATCAGGCGGCTGCTCGTGGCCTGGACCCTCTGCCTGGTCCTGGCCGGGTGCACCCCGCAGCCCGAACTGGAGCCGCTGGCCACGGACGCGGTGGTGCTCGCCTTCGGTGACAGCCTGACCTTCGGCACCGGCGCAGGCCCGGGCGAGGGCTATCCCGAGGTGCTCTCCGGCCTGATCGGCCGCACCGTGGTCAGCGCCGGCGTACCGGGCGAGGTGAGCGCCGACGGCCTCCTGCGGCTGCCCGCGCTGCTCGACCGGGAACAGCCGGCCCTGTTGCTCCTCTGCCACGGCGGCAACGACCAACTGCAGCGGCTCGAACCGGCCCACCTGGCCGACAACCTGCGGGCCATGATCCGCAGAGCCCGCGACCGGGGCATCGCCGTGGTGCTCATCGCCGTGCCCGCACCGGGGCTGACGCTCGCCCCGCTGCCGCTGTACGCCGAGATCGCCGCAGAGTTCGGCCTGCCCGTGGACCTGGAGACGGTCGCCGACATCCTCGGTGACCGCGCCCTCAAGTCGGATTACATTCACCCCAATGCGGCCGGTTACCGCCGCCTGGCTCTGGCCGTCGCCGACCTGCTGCGCGCCGGCGGGGCGATCCCCTGAGCCGACATCCACGGCAGGCCGCCAGCTCCCGTCCGATCCCGATCATCAACCCCTGCCGACAACCCTGCCGCCGATCGTGCCCTGAACCGGACCGGCCGGCGACCTGCAACCCTGTGTTCCCATGCTGAGTATCAATGAACTGAACCTGCAGTACGGCAGCAAGCATATTTTCCGCAACGTCGCGGCGCAGATCCACACCGGCGACCGGGTGGGACTGGCCGGTGTCAACGGCGCGGGCAAGTCCACCCTCTTGCGCATCATGTGCGGCGAGCAGGACGTGGACCCGGGCATCGTCAGCCGCGCCTCGTGGTTTTCGGTGGCCTATCTGCCGCAGGAGGTGACCATCGACCTGGACGGCCGCAGCCTGTTCGACGAGGCCCAGTCCGCCTTTGACGACGTGCTCGCCCAACAGGAACAGCTCGACCGGGTGAGCGAGGAACTGGCCCTGCTCGACCCGGACAGCCCGGAGATCGACGGGCTGCTCGCCCTGCAGGGGGACCTGCAGCACGCCCTCGAGGGTTGCGACGTGTTCCGCATCCGTCCGCAGATCGAACGGGTGCTGTTCGGCCTGGGTTTCTCCGCCGGGGACCTGGACCGGCCGGTGGGGAACTTCTCGGGCGGCTGGATCATGCGGCTCTTGCTCGCCAAGCTGCTCCTCAAGAAGCCCTCGCTGCTGCTCCTCGACGAGCCCACCAACCACCTGGACCTGGACTCGCTCACCTGGCTGGAGGACTTTCTCCTCCAGTACCAGGGGGCCATGGTCATCATCAGCCACGACCGCGCCTTCCTCGACCGGGTGACCGCGATCACCTGGGAGCTGAGCCTCGGCCGGCTGACCGTGTTCCGCGGCAACTACTCCCACTACCTGGTGGAAAAGGCGCAGCGCCTCGAGATGGAGCGCGCCGCCTACGACAACCAGCAGGCCCAGATCCGCCAGAGCGAGCGGTTCATCACCCGTTTCCGCGCCAAGTCGACCAAGTCCAAACAGGTGCAGAGCCGGGTCAAGCAGTTGGAGAAGCTCGACCGCATCGAACTCTCCGAGACCGAGCGCTCCATCCATTTCAACTTTCCGCCGGCCGCGCCCTCGGGCCGCGACGTGCTCACCCTGGAAGATGTGCGCAAGAGCTTTGCCGGCCGCACCGTGTTCGACGGGGTCAGCCTCAACCTGCAGCGCGGCGACAAGCTGGCCGTGGTCGGCGTCAACGGCGCCGGCAAGACCACCCTACTGAAGATTCTCGCCGGCCTGGAGACGGCCGAGGGCACGGTCCGGCCCGGCCACAACGTCATCCTCAGCTATTTCGGCCAGCACCAGGCCCAGGAACTGGCCGGCGACCAGAGCATCCTCGACACCGTCTATCACACCGCCGTGGACATGACCATCACCCAGGTGCGCTCCCTGCTCGGCGCCTTCCTGTTCACCGGCGACGAGGTGGAGAAGCAGGTGCGGGTGCTCAGTGGCGGTGAGAAGTCGCGGGTGGCGCTGGCGCGCATGCTCGTGCGGCCCGCCAACCTGATGCTCCTCGACGAGCCGACCAACCACCTGGACATGAGTTCCCAGGAGATCCTCCAGGAGGCCCTGGCCCAGTACGAGGGCACGATTATCGTCGTCTCCCACAACCGCTTCTTCGTCAATTCCTTTGTCAACAAGGTGCTCGAGATCAGAAACGGCCGGGCCACCATCCACGAGGGCAACATCGACGACTACCTGGAGTGGCGGCGCAGGGAGGAGACCCGCGCCAGCGAAACGGCCACGCAGTCCTCCAGCGCGACCAGGGCGGTTGCAGCGGGCGACGAGAACAGCGCCGACCGCAAGGTCCAGCGCCGCCAACGCGCCCTGGAACGCCAGGAACTCAACAAGAAGCTCGGTCCCTGGCGACGCAAGAGCGAGGAGGCCGAGCAGGAGATCGACAGGCACGAACGCCGCAAGGCCGAACTGGAGGCCCTCATGGCCGAGCCGGATCTGTACAGCGACCAGGAGCGGTGGAGTGCCACCAGTCGGGAGTACGGCCAGGTGGAACGCCATCTGGAACGGGCCTTCCAGCGCTGGGAAGAGGCCCAGGCCGCCATCGAGGCCATCGAAAAAGAACTCTGAGGGGTTGGTCCGCACCGGCCCCTCCGGAACCGGACCGCCCATCCACGGCGGTCCCCCATCCACTTCGCGGAGCATACCATGAAAAAAATAGCGGCCCTTCTCCTCTGCCTCGTCTTCGCTGGCGGCGTCGGCGCCTACCTCTACCTGACCTGGCCGCCGTCAGCCGGTGGCCAGGCCGCCCGCTACCTGCCGCCGGACGCGCTCGCCGCGGTCCGTCTCACCCATCTCAACACCCTCAGTGACCGGTTCCCCGGCTCGCCGCTGGGCCGGTTCATGGCCAGGGAGACCGTGCACGCCATGCTCACCGAGCTGCGCGCCGATCGGGAGACCGTGGCCAGGTACGACGACTTCCACGACGGTATCGCCCAGGTGATGACCAACCCGGCCTTCCGCGCGGTGTTCGGCGAGGACGCCACCCTGGCCGTGCTGCCGCTGGATCAGGCCGCCTTTGCCCGCGATCCGGCGGACACGCTGCGCCGGTCGTCGGTGATCATCGCCGCCACCCAGGCCTCGGGCGCGCTCGACCTGGTCGGCCGCCTGGCCTCGGGCGCCAACATCACCCGGGAGACCGTGGATGGCCTGGAGTTGACCAAGGTGGTCCTCGACGACGGCCAGACCGTCTTTGCCCATGTGGACGGCGGCACCGTGCTGTTCGCCTACGCGCCGGCGCTGATCAGCCGATGCGTGCAGGTGCGCGGCAGCGACCAGAACCTGCAGGAGGCCGCTACCTTCCAGCAGGCCGCCGCCTTCTGGGCACCGTATGCGGCCGAGACCACCTTTGCCCGCGCCTATGTGAACACCGCGGCCCTCGGCCCGCTCCTGCAGCAATCGGAGTACCCCGACCTCCAGGAGGCCGGCGCCCTGCTCCAGGGCGTGGACTACGGCGTCTCGGTGAGCCGTCTCACCGATCGCGGCGTCGAGGTGCTGGCCCGCTCGCAGCACGGCTACGACCGCCTCCACGAGGTGGTGCGCGGCGCGGTGGACGCAGCGTCCGGGCCCAACCATTCGCTGCATCTGCTCCAGGAGCAGTCGCTCGCCTACAACTGGTCCGCCTCGCTGCGGCCGGAGACCCTCAGCCAGCTGCTGGCCGCCGACGGCCAGAACGATGCGCAGAGCACGGCCCTGGCCCGGGACACCTTCGGCGTCAGCCTGGAGGAACTGGGGCGGGCCGTGGGCCCGCAGTACGGCCTGGTGCTCAACGGCATCACCGCCGGCGGGCTCTTTCCCATCCCGCGCCTGACCCTCTTCCTCGGTGTGCAGGACCGCGCCGTGGCCGAGACCGCCCTGACCAGCCTGCGCCGCAAGGTGGCCGGCTACGGCCTGGCGGTGGAGGAGCAGGAGCAGTTCCAGGGCCGAGCCATCTATTCCTGGCCGCTGCTCCCGGGCGAGTCGGCCCAGCCGGCCGCGGTGCTCACCGACACCATGCTCTACCTGGCCAACGGCAAACAGACCCTCAAGGATCTGCTCGCCACCACGGCGACCCCGGAGGCGCTGGTGCCGGCGGTGGCCGAGCAGCTCGGTCCGGAGTTGAGCGAACGGGTGCAGGCCGCCAACTTCGGCAGCTTTGTCCTCTATCCGGAGCGGCTGTCGCATCAGACCGGCCCCCTGGTCGACTGGCTGGCCTCCATCCTCGCCACCACCAAGAACCTGTCCGTTTCCAGGGTGGGCAGTGAGCTGCAGCAGCTGATGCGCGCCACCGAGTGCGTGGTCGCCACCACCGGCCTCGACCGGGAGGGGGGTAAATGGGCCCTCACCGTGCGGCTGACCGTGCCCGGCTCGGCCGAAAAAACAGCGCCCTGAAAGGGAGCCGGGTCGGCCGGCAACGGGAAAAATCTTGCCGAACCGGCTGCGTTCGGGGTAAGGAATTGGCTTCCATTCCCCCTGCCGCCAGAGCGGCGGGAACAGAGCAGGGCGCAGGCGGCAAGCCGCCATCCGGAGGGCCGCCGCAGCAACTGCGGGCGCCCCGCAACCAGGACCATCGCCGGACCGGAGCAGGTCGGGCACAGGAGGAACGACGTGGCATTTGACAAGGAAACCAAGCTGTGGATGTCCGGCAACGAGGCCATTGCCCTCGGCGCCTGGGAGGCCGGCGTCAGGGTCGCCTCGGGCTACCCGGGTACACCGTCCACCGAGATCATGGGCAACCTCTCCCGGTACGAGGGGGTCTACACCGAGTGGGCGCCGAACGAGAAGGTCGGCCTGGAAGTGGCCATCGGCGCCTCGTTCGCCGGCGCCCGGGCGCTCGCGACCATGAAGCACGTGGGCATGAACGTGGCCGCGGACCCGCTCTTCACCGCGTCCTACACCGGTGTGCGCGGCGGCCTGGTGATCGTCAATGCCGACGACCCGCAGATGCACAGCTCGCAGAACGAGCAGGACAACCGCAACTACGCCTACGCCGCCAAGCTGCCCCTGCTCGAGCCCTCCGACCCGGCCGAGGCCAAGGAGATGATGACCCGGGCCTACGAGTTGAGCGAGCAGCTCGACACGCCGGTGATCCTGCGCATCACCACCCGCATCGCCCACGTCAAGGGCGTGGTCGAGCGAGGGACGCGCGTCACGGTGGCCGAGCCGGCCATCGAGAAGGTGCCGGCCAAGCTGGTGATGCTGCCCGGCAACGCCCGGGTGCGGCGGGCTGCCGTGGAGAAACGCATGGCCGCCACCCGTGAACTGGCCGAGACCCTGCCGGAGAACCGGATCGAGCCCGGCACCGGCCGGCGCGGCTTCATCACCTCGGGCGTGCCCTACAACTACGTCAAAGAGGCCTTCCCGGAGGCGCCGGTGCTCAAGCTGGGCATGGTCTGGCCGCTGCCGGAACGGATGATCCGCGACTTCGCCGCCAGCGTGGACGAACTGATCGTGGTCGAGGAACTCGACCCGTTCATCGAGACCCACCTCAAGGCCATGGGCATCGCCTGCCGCGGCAAGGACCTGATCCCCAACCAGGGCGAACTCAACTCGTTCATCGTCCGCAAGGCGGTGGCGCCGGAGTCCATCGGCGAGCTGTTCGCGCCCATCGAGCTGCCCATGCGGCCGCCGAACATGTGCGCCGGCTGCCCGCACCGCGGCCTGTTCTACGGCCTGTCGAAGATGAAGGACGTGTTCGTCTCCGGCGACATCGGCTGCTACACCCTGGGCTTCCTGCCGCCCTTGTCGGCCATGGACGCCTGCGTGTGCATGGGCGCCTCGATCAGCATGGCCCACGGCATGAGCAAGGCCCTCGGCGACGCCGGCAAGGGCAAGGTGGTGGCCGTGCTCGGCGACTCGACCTTCATGCACTCGGGCATCACCGGCCTGTTGAACATGGTCTACAACGGCACCTACGCCTCGGTGATCATCCTCGACAACCGCACCACGGCCATGACCGGCCACCAGGACAACCCGGCCTCGGGCCGCAACATCCTCGGCGAGACAGCGCCGGCGCTCAACCTGGAGAAGTTCTGCGAGGCCATGGGCGTGCGCCGGGTGGTTGTGGTCAACCCGCACGACGTCGAAGCCACCCGCAAGGTGCTCAAAGAGGAGATCGACTCGCCCGAGCCCTCGGTGATCATCAGCCGGGCGCCCTGCGTGCTCCTGCCGGAAGAGGTCAAACGGAAGAAACCGGTCTACTTCACCAACCTGGACAACTGCACCGGCTGCTCGCTGTGCGTGCAGATGGGCTGCCCGGCCATCAGCTGGACGCCGCTCACCCCGGAGGAGGCCAAGGCGCGGGGCTACCGCGAGAAGCAGAAGGGCTTTGCGCAGATCGCCGAGGTCCAGTGCAACGGCTGCGGCCAGTGCGCCTGTGTGTGCAAGTTCGAGGCGATCACCAAGAGGGAGGCGAAGTGATGAAGCAGAGCGGCAACATTCTCTTTTCCGGCGTGGGCGGCCAGGGCATCCTGTTGGCCAGCGAGCTGACCGCGCATGCCCAGCTGGCGGCCGGCTTCGATGTCAAGAAAAGCGAGGTACACGGCATGGCCCAGCGCGGCGGCTCGGTGGAGGCGCACCTGCGCTACGGCGAGAAGGTCTACTCGCCCCTGATCGAGCCGGGCACGGCCGACATCCTGGTGGCCTTCGAGATCCTCGAGGCGGTTCGCTACCTGCCCTACCTGCACCGGGACAGCGCCGTGGTGGTCAACACCCAGAAGATCCTGCCGCCGGCGGTGGCGCTCGGGAAAGCCAGCTACCCGGAAAACATCCTCGACGAACTCAAATCCCGCCACATCAACGTGGTGGCTGTGGACGCCTTTGCCGTGGCCGAGTCGGTGGGCGAGCTGCGCACCGCCAACGTGGCCATGGTCGGCGCCATGTCCAACTTCCTGGCGGTGAGCCCGGAGGTGTTCCTGCAGGTGATCGACGACACGGTCAAGGAGCAGTTCCGCGACGTCAATAAACGAGCCTTCTCCGCCGGACGGGCGGCGGTTTACGCCTGAGCCTCACCAACGGAGCCAGGAGGGAAGCGATGAACTGGGAAGAGATCGAAACCCTGCCCCGCCAGGGGCTGGAGGCTATTCAGCTGCGCCGGCTGCAGCTGCTGGTGCACCGGGTGTACGACCGGGTGCACCCCTACCGGGCGAAGATGGACGCGGCCGGGATCAAACCGGCGGACATCCGCAGCCTCGCCGATCTGCGCCACCTGCCCTACACCACCAAGGACGACCTGCGCGACAACTACCCCTTCGGGCTGTTCGCCACCCCAATGGACGATGTCATCCGCGTGCACGCCAGCTCGGGCACCACCGGCAAGTCCACCGTGGTCGGCTACACCCAGGCGGACATTACCCTGTGGGCCTCGGTCATCGCCCGCTGCCTGATGATGGCCGGGGTCACCCGGGGCGACATGGTGCACAACGCCTACGGCTACGGCCTGTTCACCGGCGGCCTCGGCGCCCACTACGGCATCGAGGCCCTCGGCGCCACGGTCATCCCGGTGTCCGGCGGCAACACCAGGCGCCAGGTGACCATCATGCGCGACTTCGGCTCCACCGTGCTCATGTGCACGCCCTCCTACGCCCTCAACCTGGCCGATGCCATGAGCGATGCCGGCATCACCCCGGACGATCTCAAGCTGCGAGTGGGCATCTACGGGGCCGAGCCGTGGAGCGAGAACATGCGCGAGGAGGTGGAGCGCAAGCTGGGCATCAAGGCGCTGGACATCTACGGCCTGTCCGAGGTCATCGGCCCGGGCGTGAGCATGGAATGCCTCCACTCGGAGCGCGGCATGCACGTTCTCGAGGACCACTTCCTGCCCGAGGTCATCGACCCGGAGACCCTGGAACCACTGCCCTACGGCGAGACCGGCGAACTGGTGTTCACCACCCTGACCAAGGAGGCCTTCCCGCTCATCCGCTACCGCACCAAGGACATCTCCCGGCTGTTCCTCGAGCCCTGCGGCTGCGGCCGCACCCTGGTGCGCATGGACAAGGTCACCGGCCGCACCGACGACATGCTCATCATCCGCGGCGTGAACGTCTTCCCGTCGCAGGTGGAACATGTGCTCATGGGCATCGAGGGGGTCGAGCCCCACTACCAGATCGAGGTCAGCCGCGAAGGCAACCTCGACGTCATGGCGGTGCTGGTCGAGGTGAGCGAACACATCTTCTCCGACGAGATCAAGGTGCTCGAACGGCTGGCGCAGAAGATCCGGGCGGAGATCAAGGACATGCTCGGCGTCACCTGCCAGGTGAAGCTGGTCGAGCCCCGCTCCATCCAGCGCTCCGAGGGCAAGGCCCAGCGGGTGATCGACCGGCGCAAGGGCTGACCCGGGACCGGATCGATCCATTTCCCACACTTCTGGAGGAGACTATGCGGGTAGAGCAGATTGCGGTATTTCTGGAGAACAAGAGCGGCCGGCTGGCGGAGATCACCCGCATCCTGGCCGAGAACGACATCAACATCCGGGCCCTGTCCGTGGCCGACACCGCCGATTTCGGCATCCTCCGCCTGATCGTCGACAAGGTCGATCTGGCCAAGGAGGTGTTGCGCGCCGGCGGTTTCACCGTGGGCAAGACCAACGTGGTCGCGGTCGAGGTTCCGGACCGTTCCGGCGGCCTGGCGAGCGTGCTCAAGGTGGTCCACCAGGCCGACCTGAACGTCGAGTACATGTACGCCTTTGTCAACAAGAGCGGCAGCAACGCGGTGCTCATCTTCCGCTTCGACGACATGGATCGTGCCATCGAAATCCTGCAGCAGGCCGGCTTCGCCCTGCTCACCGGCGCGCAGATCTGCGCCCTGTAGACCCCGGCACACCGCCGGCCGCCCCGTCGCCGTCCGGCGACCGGGACTGATCAACCCTTTCATGCCATTCGGGGGAACAGCATGAACAGAGGAGTGCGAGGTATTGTCCTGGGGTGCGCGGCCGGCCTGGTGCTGGCGGCGTCGACGTGGTCCACGGCCGCGGCCGCGATCAAGGTAGGGGCGATCTTCGCCGTGACCGGTCCGGCCTCCTTTCTCGGCGGGCCGGAGGCGCGCAGCGCCGCCATGGCGGTGGCGCGCATCAACCGGGAGGGCGGCATCAACGGCGAACAGGTCGAGCTGATCGTCAAGGACTCGGCCGGCAGCCCGGAGAAGGCGGTATCCTTTGCCAAGCAGCTGATCGAGGAGGAGCGGGTGGTGGCGATCATCGGCCCGTCCACCTCGGGCGAGTCCATGGCGGTGAAGAAGATCGCCGAGGACGGCCGCACCGCGCTCATCTCCTGCGCCGCGGCCGAGGTGATCGTCGACCCGGTGGCCAGCTACGTGTTCAAGACGCCGCAGAAGGACAGCTTCGCCGCGCGCAAGATCTTCGCGGAGATGCAGCGCCAGTCCATCACCACCATTGCCGTGGCCAGCGGCAACGACGGCTTCGGCAAGGCCGGCAAGGAACAGCTGGAAAAGCTCGCGCCCGAATTTGCCATCCGCGTGGCCCTGTCCGAGACCTATGACAGCAAGGCCACCGACCTGAGCGCCCTGGTGGCCAAGATGAAGGCCACCCCGGGCATCCAGGCGGTGGTCAACTGGTCGGTGGCGCCGGCCCAGGCGATCATCGCCAAGAACATGCGCCAGGGGAACTGGCGGGTGCCGCTGTTCCAGAGCCACGGCTTCGGCAACATCCGCTACGCCGAGGCCGCCGGCGCCGCCGCCGAGGGGATCATCTTCCCCTGCGGCCTGCTGCTGGTGGCCGAGAGTCTGCCGGACACGCATCCGCAGAAACCACTGCTCATGCAGTACAAAACCGAGTACGAGACCCTGCACAAGGAGGAGGCCTCGGCCTTCGGCGGCTATGCCTACGACGCCCTCAACATGGTGGCCGCGGCGGTGCGCACCGGCGGCACCGACCGCGCCCGGGTGCGTGACGCGCTCGAGGGGTTGCGCAACTTCACCGGCGTGGGCGGGGTGTTCTCCTTTTCGCCAACGGATCACAACGGGCTCGATATCGACTCCTTTGCCATGATGACGGTCAAGGACGGCAGATTCATTCTCTACCAGGAACAGTGAGGCACCCGGGCGGACGTCGACCGGCGCCCGCCCGCACCGCCATGCACCCATGAGCCCGGACCTCTTCTTCCAGTACCTGTTTGCCGGCATCACCTACGGCTCCATCTACGCCGTGGTCGCCATCGGCTTCAACATCATCTACAACGCCACCGGCATCATCAATTTCGCCCAGGGCGAGTTCGTCATGCTCGGCGGCATGATCGCCATCTCGCTGCTGCCGCTGCTGCCCCTGCCGCTGGCCGTGGCCGCGGCGGTGGCGATCACCATGGCGGTGGGCGGGCTGATCGAGGTGCTGTTCATCCGCTGGCTGCAGAGCCCGTCGGTGCTGCGCATGCTGATCATCACCATCGGCATCTCCATCCTCCTGCGCGAATCGGCCCTGCACCTGTGGGGCGAGTCCATCCGCAGCCTGCCCTATTTCTACGGCAACGAGGTGACCACCCTGCAGGTGGGCAGCGTCCACCTCTCGCCCCAGGTGCTGTTGGTGCTCGGCGCCTGCGCCATCATGGTTGCCGGCCTGCACCTGTTCTTTCGCGCCACCCCGGTGGGGCGGGCGATGCGCGCCTGCGCCGCCAACCGCACCGCCGCCCAGCTCTGCGGCATCAGCACGCGCAACATGGTGACGCTCTCGTTCATGCTCAGCGCCGGCATCGGCGCCCTGGCCGGCTGCGTCATGTCCCCGATCACCTAGACCCAGTACGATTCCGGCACCTCGCTGGCCATCAAGGGGTTCACCGTGGCCATCCTCGGCGGTCTGGGCAACAGCGGGGCGGCGGTGGCCGCCGGCCTGCTCCTCGGGGTGATCGAGGCCTTTTCCGTGTCCGTGGTGCCGCTCGCCTTCAAGGACGCCATTGCCATCGCCATCCTGCTGCTCATCCTCTTTGTCCGGCCCCATGGACTGTTCGGGTCCAGCGAAGCGGCGCGGCTGAAGGACTTCTGATGCGCGCCCGCTCCCACCTCGCCCTGGCGGCGCTCGCTCTGCTCACCGTGGCCATCCACCTGCTGACCGTGGTCACCGGGACCCAGTTCTACCTCACCCAGCTGACCATGTCCGCCTACTACGCCCTGGTGGTCATCGGCCTGTGCGTGCTCATGGGCTATGCCGGGCAGATCTCCATCGGCCACGCCGGCTTCTTCGCCATCGGCGGCTACCTGGCCGCGGTGCTCACCACCCGCAACCTGAGCGGGCTGGAGCAGGTGCTGCCGCTCGCCAGGCTCGAGTCGCTTGGTCTGCTGCACCACGGCCAGGATCTCTACGGCGACGTGCTGCTCACCGTCTCGCCCTGGGCCGCGGCCCTGTGCGCGGTGAGCGCGGCCGCGCTGATCGCCCTCGCCATCGGCATCCCGGTGCTCAAACTCAAAGGCCACTACCTGGCCATGGCCACCCTGGGCTTCGGCACCATCATCTACCGGCTGCTGCTGGCCTCGCCCTATTTCGGCGAGGCGGACGGCATCTCCGAGGTGCCGGGATTCACCCTGCTGCCCGCCGTGGGCGGCCTGGGACCACTGGTGGTCAGCGGCAGCCCGGCGCTCCGGGTGATGAACTACTACCTGGCCTGGGGCGTGCTGCTCGTCGGCATGCTGCTCCTGCTCAACCTGATCCGCTCCCGCGCCGGCCGGGCGCTCAGGGCCCTGCACAGCTCGGAGGAGGCGGCCGAGGCCGTGGGCGTGGACACGGCCCGCTCCAAGCTCAGGGTGTTCGTGCTCAGCGCCGTGTACGCGGCCGTGGCCGGGGTGCTGCTCACCCATTACAACGGCGGCATCGGCCCGAGCGAGGCCGCGGTGATGAAATCGGTGCGCTACGTCGCCCTGGTGGCGGTGGGCGGCATGACCAACCTCTGGGGCACCCTGCTCATGGGCGCGGGGTTGACCTTCCTCTCCCTGCGCGGCGTGTTCGGCACCTACGACGACGCGGTGTTCGGCCTGATCCTCATCGCGGTCATGCTGTTTGCGCCCGAGGGCATCCTCAGCCTGCGCCGAATCCTGCGCGGCTGGCTGCCGGGGACACGGTCATGAGCGCCCTCCCCCTGCTCGACCTCAGCGCGGTGCACAAGCGGTTCGGCGGCCTGCACGCGGTCAACGACGTCAGCTTCGGCGTGCCCGCCGGCAGTATCAAGGCGGTGATCGGCCCGAACGGCGCCGGCAAGACCACGCTGTTCAACCTCATCGCCGGCAACCTGCCGGTGAGCGCGGGCACCATCCGTTTCCAGGGCGAGGATATCCAGGGCCGCAAACCGCACCAGATCGCCCGCCTCGGCATGGCCCGCACCTTCCAGAACATCAAGCTGTTCCACGGCATGACCGCGCTCGAATACGTCATGGTCGGCCGGCACGTGCAGAGCCGGGCCGGGTTCTTCTCCGGCCTGCTGGCCCTGCCCTCCACCTGGAGCGAGGAACGCGCCATCCGCGCCCGCTCGCTGGAGCTGCTCGACCTGCTCGGCATCGCCGACTGCGCCGACATCGAGGCCACCAGCCTGGCCTTCGGCCAGCAGCGGGCGGTGGAGATGGCCCGGGCCCTGGCCGCGGAACCGAAACTGCTGCTGCTCGACGAGCCGGCCGCCGGCCTGAACATCTACGAGACCGCCGAGGTGGCGCGACTCATCCGCCGCATCCGCGACCTGGGCATCACTGTCCTGCTGGTGGAGCACGACATGTCGCTGGTCATGGACATCTCCGACGAGATCGTGGTGCTCAGCTTCGGCCGCACCATCGCCGAAGACAGGCCCGAGGCCATCCAGCGGAACGCCGAGGTGATCCGCATCTACCTGGGTGAGGACGACGAGCCGGCAGAAACCGGCGACGCGGGCCAGGAGGCGCAAGCCCCGTGCTGAGAATCCGCAACCTGGACGCCGGCTACGGCAAGCTGCGGGTGCTGAAGAACGTCTCCCTGCACGTCGACCCGGGCGAGATCGTCACCATGATCGGCGCCAACGGTGCGGGCAAGACCACCCTGCTGCACACCATCATCGGCCTGCTCCGGCCCATGCACGGCGAGATCAGCTTCCAGGGCCAGCCCTGCGTGCGGACACCGGTCGGGCCGGCTGGTCGCCGCCGGCTGCGCGCTCGTGCCCGAGGGGCGGCAGGTGTTCGCGCCCATGTCGGTGGAGGAAAACCTGCTGCTCGGCGGCTACGTCCTCCAGCAGCGCGCCGGCGCAGGGCCGCGGTGCAGGAAGAACTGGCCCACCAGTACGAACTCTTCCCGGTGCTGCACGAGCGGCGGCAGCAGCTGGCCGGCACGCTCTCCGGCGGCGAGCAGCAGATGCTCGCCATGGGGCGGGCGCTCATGTCCCGGCCGCGACTGGTGATGATGGACGAGCCGTCCACCGGGCTGGCGCCGCTGATCGTTCGCGACATCTTCCGGATCATCCGCCGCCTGCGCGACGAGGGCAACACCGTCCTGCTCATCGAGCAGAACGCCCGCGCCGCCCTGGCCGTGGCCGACCGCGGCTACGTGCTCGAGGTCGGCAAGATCATCGTCCAGGGGCCGGCGGCTGACCTGCTCGCCAACTCGGACGTGCAGCGGGCCTATCTGGGGCGGGAAAAGATCGCCTGAGCGCCCGACCGCGCCCCCGCACGCACTGAATCTTTCCAGGCGCACCGCCTGATCACACTGTCCACACTATTGAGACGGATCATTCAACCACGGTAGGAACTATGTACTGGGAACCTGACAAGGAATGCATGGCACGGGAAGACCTGGAACAGCTGCAGCTGGAACGGCTGCAGTCGACCCTGTACCGGGTGGGCACCCATGTCCCCTTTTACAAGAAGAAATTCGACGAACTCAAGTTCAACTACGACAACGTGCGCTCGCTCGATGACCTGCGCCGGCTGCCGTTCACCATCAAGCAGGACCTGCGCGACAACTACCCCTACGGCCTGTTCGCCGTGCCCCTGCGCGACGTGGTGCGGGTCCATTCCTCGTCCGGCACCTCGGGCCAGGCGACCGTGGTCGGCTACACCCGCAACGACATCAAGACCTGGTCCAACCTGGTGGCCCGGGTGATCACCGCCGCCGGCGTGACCAAGAACGACGTCATCCAGATCGCCTTCGGCTACGGCCTGTTCACCGGCGGCTTCGGTCTGCACTACGGCGCCGAGCTGGTCGGCACCTCGGTCATCCCGATCTCCTCGGGCAACACCAAGCGGCAGATCCAGATCATGAAGGACTTCAAGACCACCGCCCTGGTCTGCACCCCGTCCTACGCCCTGGTCATGGCCGACACCATGATGGAGATGGGCATCAACCCCAACGGCCTGTCGCTGCGCTACGGCCTGTTCGGCGGCGAGCCCTGGTCCGAGGGCATGCGCCGGGAGATCAACGAGAAACTCGGCATCATCGCCACCGACAACTACGGCCTGTCCGAGGTCATGGGCCCCGGCGTGTCCGGCGAGTGCCTGGAGTGCAACGGCCTGCACATCAACGAGGACCATTTCCTGCTCGAGATCCTCGACCCCATCACCCTGGAGCCGGTGCCCGAGGGCGAGGTGGGCGAACTGGTGATCACCACCCTGACCAAGGAGGCCTTCCCCATGATCCGCTACCGCACCCGCGACCTGACCCGGTTCATTCCCGGGCCCTGCGCCTGCGGTCGCACCATGCGGCGGATGCAGCGGGTGATGGGCCGCACCGACGACATGCTCATCATCAAGGGCGTGAACGTGTTCCCGATGCAGATCGAGACGGTGCTGTTCGAGGTGGAGGGCGTCGAGCCGCACTACCAGATCATCGTTGACCGCGAGAACCACACGGACCGGATCACCGTGCTGGTCGAGGTGATGGAGTCGATTTTCTTCGACGAGATGAAGAAGCAGCGCATGGTGATTGACCGCATCAAGAGCCGGCTGGCCTCGGCACTGGGCCTGCAGGTCGAGGTCAAACTGGTCGAGGAAAAGACCCTGGAGCGGTACGAGGGCAAGGCCAAACGGGTAATTGACCGGCGTCAGCTGTAATAATCCGCACCCGCGCCGATTTCCTGTGGCACCACAGGGCAAAGGGTGCTTATGTTTTTGAATATTTTTCGCGTCCGGGCCGATGGTGCGCATCGGGTCACTGACCTGCTGCCAACGGACCGGCCGAAACGACCGACCACAACCTAAACCCATCAAGGAGAAACGAATGAACGTGTACCTGTCGTGCCTGCTCGCCCTGGTACTGGCAACCGGACCGGCCTTTGCGGCCGATCCGTCAACGGAACTGAAGACCGACGAGCAGAAACTGAGCTACGCCATGGGCATGGACCTGGGCGAGTATTTCAAGGGGTTGGAGGAGAACTTCGACCTGAAGGTCCTGCAGCAGGGCATCAATGACGGCTACGGCGGCAACAAGCCGCTGCTCACTGCCGCCGAGGCCGCCTCCATCCAGCAGGCCTTTGCCCAGCGCCAGCAGGAGAAGCAGATCAAGAAGACCGTGGCTATGGTGCAGAAGAACCGCAAGGCCGCGGACGAGTATCTCAAGGCCAACAAGGCCAAGGCAGGCGTGGTCGAGACAAAGAGCGGCCTGCAGTACAAGGTGGTCAAGCAGGGCGACGGCGCCAAGCCGGTACCCACGGACACGGTCAAGGTGCAGTACAAGGGCACCCTGGTCGATGGCAAGGAATTCGACAGCTCCTACAAGCGTAACGAGCCGGCCGTGTTCCAGGTGGACCAGGTCATCCCCGGCTGGCAGGAGGCCCTGCCGCTGATGACTGTCGGCTCCACCTATGAGCTGTTCATCCCGCCGGACCTTGCCTACGGTGACCGTGGCGCCCCGCCGGTGATCGAGCCCGGCTCCATGCTCATCTTCCAGGTGGAACTGATGGAGATCGTACCGCCGGCCAAGGAAACCGAGGCCGCCAAGGACGACGCCAAGAAGTAGTCCGCTCCGTCGGGCCGCACCCTCACCCCGAGGTGCCGGTGCGGTCGCGGACGGTGTCTTTTTCGCTCGATCAGGCTCGCTGACACGGGAGGTGGACCATGGGCAAGGGCAAGAAAACCAAGAAGAGCTGCTGCGGCAACTACAAGAAAGGCAAGATGTGCAGCAACTGCCCCCTCCGGGAAGGGCTGAAAGCGAAGGAAAAGGATAAAAAGAAGAAGAAAGACAAGAAGAAAAAGAAGGACAAGAAAAAGAAGAAAGACAAAAAATAACCGCTGTTCCTGTCCTTTGCAGGTCAACCGGACGTGCGCCCCAGGCGCCGTCCGGTTTTTTTTGTGCCCGGCCCGGTGGAGGATCCGGGATCAGGGCTCGCCCCCCTCGGCCCGCAGGGTGGCCTGCAGTCCCGCGAGGAGGACGAAGCGGCCGAGCGGATGCACCCGGCAGGGGAAACTCGCCACGAACAGCGGGTTGTCGCAGAGACCGCCGGACAGGTATAACTCAGCCGGCTCGTTGGCAAAACGGTAGGCATTGAGGGCGATGCCGCGCACGAAGCGGGCCACGGCCTCGGCCTCGGAAACACCGGAGACCACCGCATCGAAGATGTGACTCATGCCGAGCACGCCGCAGGTGATGGAGAAACCGGTCTGCGGCACCGCCAGGCTGGCGTAGTCGAGCCCGTAGTAGGCGGACAGGAGTTCGATGGTGAACCCCATGGAGGCGCCGCACTCGGCGTTCCAGCCCATGTCCACGACCTGCCCGCCGGCGAAGCGGACGAACTTGATGTCGCGGCTGCCGCAATCGAGCAGCACGAAGTCCGGCCGCCCGACCAGTTCGATCCCGCCGCGGGCCAGGGCGGTCAGCTCGTTGATGCTGCGGCGGCTGCGGCGGGCGGCGTTGTGGCCGGTGGCCAGGTCGGCGCAGAAGGTGCGGTCCAGGTCACGGGTGGCGACAAGACGCGGCGACTCGTCCGCACCGGTGTCCAGGATCTTGCAGTAGGAGGTGCCGAAATCGGCGAGCAGCATCAGGCAAGGCTCCGGCGGGTCGGCTCGATGCCGGAGAGTTCGAGGAAGGCCTCGATCTTGGCGCGGGTGGAACTGCCGGGGGTGACATCGCAGTCAATGGCCAGGGCGCGCGGGTGCTTGGCCGCCAGATGCTGGGCCAGCGCCGACTTGGCGCAGAAGGACTGGGCGAAGAAGACGGTGGGGATGTCCGGGTCGAACTGGCGCTCCAGGTCGAGATCGGCCGGGGTCTTGTTCTCCATGCACCGGGTCCAGCCGAACACGTGGGTGGCGTCCGGGAACGGGGCGAGCAGGGAGAAGTCCCGGGGCGGCACCCCCCAGAAGCCGCACACCGGCGTGCAGGCAGGCAGCGGCGCATGGGCCGCGGCCGACTGGACGCTGCGGGTGATGCGGCTGAACTTTTCCATGAGCGGCATGCGGGCGGTGCACAGCGGGGTGCCGAAGGGCTGCCTGTCCTGGTTGCGGGTGGGGATGACCGGCACCGCGAGCATGTCGGCCAGCACCTCGGCCACGTGCAGGGCGCCGTCACACTTGCCCGGGCCCACGTCGATGTAGACGCGGTCGAGCCGCAGGTGCAGGCAGTTGAGGACCACGGTGCGCAGGATGGCGCAGTACACCCGCGGGATGCGGGTGGCGGTCTGGTCCATGGGCGCGGCGCACCTGCGGTTCGTCGAGGTCGACGATCACATCGCCGCGACGGTTGAGTTCGGCGATCACGGCCAGCGGCGGCACGCCGACAATGCCCACCCGCTCGACCATTACACGTCCTCGCGCAACAGCAGCAGGAACCCGGCGATGCCGATGACCACGTGGACCGACACCGCCGCGGCCAGCGGGTTGAGATAGCTGGCCTTGGCCAGCGACTGCAGGGTGGCCCAGACACCCCAGCAGGCAAAGGCCATGCCGCAGCTCACCGGAATGGCCAGCGACAGGTCGCGACCCCACTTGCGGTAGACGAGCAGCAACAGCGGCAGGCCGAGCAGCAACAGCGGCAGGCCGAGGAAGGTGTAGGAGATGCGGCCGTAGAACTCCGCCCAGGCCTTGGTGGTCTCCTCCGGGCTGCGCTTGTTCTTCGTCTCGAGGAAGAGATCGACCAGCGAGAGTTCCATGGTGTGGTAGGCGGGCACGAAGAAGCTGTCCGGCTTTTCCGGGAATTCCAGGTTCCTGATCCGGAACACCTGGGTGGGGTAGGCGCCGCCCGCCCCGGCTTGCTGGATCTGCCCGCCGTACAGGGTCCAGGTGTTCTTGTCCCAGTTGGCGTACTTGGCGGAGATCAGCCGATCCATCCGGTAGTCGGCGTCCCAGGCGGCGTAGGAGAAATAGTTGAAGGCGTTCCGCTGCGGGTCGGGCCGGGCGAAGGAGTAAAAGCCCTCTGCACCGCGGTAGTAGTAGCGGCCGTTGCGGTAGATCCCCAACGCCACCCTGCCCTTGACCTCCTTGTTCCAGATGCGGTTGGTGGCCGACACCGTTTTGGGCAGGACCACCTGCGACATGCCCAGAAACAGGAACGTGCAGGCAAGGCCGGCAGCGATGATCGGCAGGGTGATCTTCTTCAGCGGCACGCCGCAGGCCTTGAGGGCGATGAGTTCGTTGGAATGGTTGAGGATGCCCAGGGTGACCACGCCGGCCAGGAGGATGCACACCGGGCTCATCTGCTCGATGATGAACGGGATGTTGAGCAGGAAGAACTCGACGATCAGCCCCAGAGACTTGCCCTTCTCGAGGAAGTTGTCGATCTTCTCGAAGAAGTCGATGAGCAGGTAGATGGTGATGAAGCTGACCATGATCATCCCGAGGTTGCGGATGAAATTGAGCAGGATGTAGCGGTAGAGAAGTATCACGGAGTCTATCGGAGGTGAGGGAGGGGGAAAAAACCGTCTGCACGGGTTGGGGAAGGCGTCAGCGGCGGTTCCCGAAGAACGGAACCTTCTGCCTTTACTACCCGTTGCCGCCCGATTGGTCAAGCACTACCCGTTCCAGGCCGGGGTGCCCGCGGGCCACGGCGTCAGGGTCGGCGGGCGCCCTCCCTGCCCTTGCGCGCCAGTCGTTTCCGGCTGTCCGCCAGTGGTTTTCGCCGATCCGGCCGGACAAGACCGCGCTTGCACTTCGTTTCCCCCCTGTGGTATGCTTGCCGCCTCTTGCCGACCGTTGCACTCCGCCCTGGATCCGGCAGGGGATACTTCCCTGTCCGGGCAGGCATGGCGCAGGCCGCGGCCTGCCGTTCGCCATGCAAAGGCGGTGTTTTTTCGCGGGACCTTTCGCCCATGCAGAAACGACTTGAAAAGATCGCAGACAACAACATAACCCGCAGCGCCAGCAAGAACTCCGCCCAGGCGCGGCTCAACGGGTTGTGGGCCATCTTCGAGCGCAGCGACACGGTCCTGATCGTCATCAATGCCGACCCGGACGCCATTGCCTCGGCCATGGCCCTCAAGCGGCTGCTCAGCTACCGCGTGCAGAGCGTGACCATCGGCTACCCCAACGAGATCCGCCGGCTCAACAACATGACCATGGTGGAGCGGCTGAAGATCCCCATCGAACGGCTGCACACCCTGCCGGTCAAGGAATTCACCAAGAAGGTACTCGTCGACTCGCAGCCCAACCACCTGGCCTGTTTCGAAAAGATGACCTTCAACGCGGTCATCGATCACCACCCGGTGACCACCGGCTGGGATGCCGACTTCATCGACATCCGGCCCGAGTACGGGGCGGTCAGTTCGATGATGCTCGAATACCTGCGCGCCGCCAACATCAAGCCCTCCGTCGCCCTGGCCACGGCCCTGTTCTACGGCGTCAAGGTCGACACGCAGAACTTCCAGAAGCAGAACATGCAGGTGGCCGACGGCAACTGCTTCCGCTACCTGTTCAACATCGCCAACCTCAACCTGGTGCGCAAGTTCGAACTCACCGAACTGCGCCGCTCCGAACTCCGCTACTTCCGCATCGCCCTCAACGAGGTGAAGACGAGCAAGCGTCGCGCCTACGTCCACATCGGCCGCGTCAGCACGCCCGACATCCTGGTGATCATCGCCGATTTCTTCAACCGCGTCGAAGGGTTCGACTGGGTCATCGTCTCCGGCATCCACGCCGAGAAAATGGTCGTCATCTTCCGCTGCGACGGTTACCGCAAAAACGCCGGCAAACTGGCCAAGAGTTCGTTCGGCAACTACGGTCCGGCCGGCGGCCACAAGGAGGCCGCGCGTGCCGAAGCACCGCTGAAAAACCTGCCCCTGCGGGAGAATCTGGAGATTACCACCAAGACCCTCATCCGCCTCATCACCAAGCACGACAAATAACGGTTCGCCCGCCAACCGTCCCATCCCCCGCCTTCCTCAGAACAGCCTGTATCCGGGTCGATACCTTCGCAGATTGTGCTTGCGGCACCGACTGTTTTTACAATATATGTAATTAGGAATGTATTTTATCCTCAGCGTCCCGCGGCGAGGAGATCTTTCCCGTTCGGGCTCTGAAAACCCCTTTGCACGGTGGCCCTATGTACAGACCCTCCACTTTGGCAATGATCCTCGCTGGTGGCCGCGTCGACGAGTTGGGCGTTCTCACCCACTACCGGCCCAAATCCGCTGTTCCCTTCGGCGGTTTTGCCCGGGTGATCGACTTCCCCCTCTCCAACCTCCTCCACTCCGGCATCGAACGCATCGCCATCCTCAGCCAGTACCGCTCCTACTCCCTGATCAATCACATCGGCACCGGCGCCGCCTGGGACATGATCGGCCGCAATCGCGGCATCTCCATCCTGCCGCCGTTCAAGGACTACGAAAACCCGCACTGGTACCGTGGCTCGGCCGACGCCGTCTACCAGAACCTCGACTACATCCGTTACTACGGCCCCTCGGTGATCCTCATCCTCTCCGGTGACCACATCTATCAGATGGATTATCGCAAGATGATCCGCTACCACACCGAGCAGGACGCCGACGTCACCGCCGCCTTCATCGAGGTCCCCAGGGAGTCCGCCTCCCGCTTCGGCGTGGCGGAGATCGCCGAGGACAGCGAGGAGGGCGGCCGCATGCTCTCCTACGAGGAGAAGCCGGCCGAGCCGAAGAGCAACTGGGCCTCGCTCACCGTGCTCTGCTTCCGGCCGAACGTGCTTTTCGACGCGCTCAGGAAGAACCAGGCAGGCGACTCCTATGAATTCGGCCGGGACATCATCCCGATGCTGATGCGCGAGAACTACAAGGTGCACGGCTACAAGTTCCGCGGCTACTGGGGCTACACCCGCACCATCGATGAATACTGGCAGACCTCCATGGATCTGCTCGGCGAGAAGCCGATGATCGACCTGGAGGCCTGGGGCATCCGCACCAACCTGGCCCACCGGGGTATCAGCGACCGCCAGCCGGTCAAGCTCGGCCCGCGTGCCTCGCTGGAAAACTCCATGGCCTACAACGGCTGCATCATCGACGGCACGGTGCGCAACTCGATCCTCTTCCCCGGGGTGCACGTGATGGCCGGGGCCGAGGTCAACGACTCCATCCTCTTTTTTGACACCATCGTCCATGAAAACGCCCAGCTGCACCGCATGGTCAGCGACGTCAACACCGTGTTCAACCGCAACGTGACCGTTGGCCGGCCGAGGTGCGAGGAGATCAACCGGGTCAGCGTCATCGGCTGGAACAACAGCGTGCCGGAAGGGTACCGCATCGGCTGCGGCTGCACTGTGGCCCCGCGCATCGATCCCGACAGATGGCCCGCCACCGAACTCGTCGACGGGGAGGAACTGAAATGAGACAAAGCAGCGACGCCCTGGTCCTTCTTCTTGCCGGCGGCATAGGCAGCCGGCTGAACCTGCTCGTCAGCCGCCGGGCCAAACCCGCGGTGCCGTTCGGCGGCCTGTACCGGATCATCGACTTCAGCCTGTCCAACGTGATGAACTCCGGTTTCACCAAAGTCGGCGTACTCACCCAGTACAAACCGCTGTCGCTCATGGCGCACATCGGCAACGGCGAGGCCTGGGATTTCACCGGCCGCACCCGCGGGGTCAAGATCCTGCCGCCGCGCACCGGCGAGCAGGACTCGGACTGGTACCAGGGAACGGCGGACGCCATCCGCCAGAACATCGATTTCATCGAGAACAATCCCTCGGAGCAGGTGGTCATCCTCAGCGGCGACCACATCTACCGAATGGATTTCGATGCCATGGTCTCCTATCACCAGCACAAAAAGGCCGATATCACCATCGGCATGATGGTGGTGCCCAAGCGCGATATCCACCAGTTCGGCACGGGCATCATCAACGCCGACAACCGCATCATCGACTGGGAGGAAAAGCCCAAGGTGCCGCGCACCAACCTGGCCTCCATGGGCATCTACGTGTTCGACACCAAGTACCTGCTGCGCACCCTGGCCAAGGACCGCAAGGAGGTCGACTTCGGCATGCACATCATCCCGCGGGCGATCAACGAGGACCGGGTGTTCGCCTACCCGTTCTACGGCTACTGGCGCGACGTCGGCACCATCCAGTCCTACTGGGAAACCAACATGGACATCATCCGCGAGGATAGCGGGCATTTCGCCGGAGGAATGGGAGATCCGCTCCAATCCCGGACTACGGCGACCGGCCGATGGACCGCGCCCCGGCGCGATTTCTGGACGGTTGCCAGGTGACCTCGTCCATGGTCGCCTCGGGCTGCGTCATCGAGGGCACGGTGATCAACTCGGTACTCTCGCCGGGCGTGCACGTCAAAAAAGGGGCCACGGTTTCCAACTCGGTGGTCTTCGCCGATTCGATCATCGAGGAGAACGCGGTGGTCGACCTGGCCATCCTCGACAAACGGGTGTACGTCGGCGCCGGCTCCCGCGTCGGTGACGGCGACGGCCTGGATGTGGCCAACAAGAAATTCCCCACGCACCTCTATACGGGCATCTCCCTGATCGGCAAGGAGGCCATGATTCCGCCGGGCGTGCGCATCGGCCGCAACTGCATCGTCAATTTCGGTTTCCATGACGGTTCCTTCAGCGGCAAGACTGTCCTTGCCGACGGCGAGTCGATCTGAGCCGCGGACCGGACCATGGACCCGCCCGCCAGCGGGTCCATCGGCCGAGGCCGGGGCCGGCAGGAAATGCTTGCACCGGCACAGATGAACGGGTATTTTTTTCGCCCTCGACCAAGGTGCAGGCCTCCTTTCAGGCCGCACCTGCCCCGCACAGCCGCAACAGGCTCCAGTAGCTCAGGTGGATAGAGCACAGGATTCCTAATCCTGGTGCCGCAGGTTCGAGTCCTGCCTGGAGCACCATAAAAACAAGGGGTTACGATTCAACATCGTAACCCCTTTTTCGTTTCTGTGTAATTTCTGTGTAACCGTGCCCAGAAAATTACTTCGCGATTTGGTATCGCTTTTCGAGTTTGTCCATCGCTGAGTCAATGTGCTTACCATTCTGGTGGCTGTATCGGACAACCATATCAAAGGATTTGTGACCAGAAATTCTTTGCACCGTAGGTAAGTCAACACCTGCTTGGACAAGGTGGGTGATGGCCGTATGGCGTAACGTGTGGCGGACCACCTCTTTCTCATCCAAACCTGCGTTTCTTACGACCCGGCGAAAGGGTTTTTCAATTGCGACGGTGTGACCAGTTCGGGACTTAGGAGAGGGAAAAAGCCATTCCTGACCAGGGCCAACATTCTTGACATATTCTGTCAGGAACTCCGCAAGCCGTTTTGTTATCGGTTGCTCCCTAGCTCCACCCTTGGCTTGAGGTATGTAGATAACCCTTCGGGCTGTATCAATGTGTTCCAGCCGGATTGAAAGGATTTCCATCTTTCGCATAGAGGTTTCGAGGCCGATTGCGATAAATGGGTAAACATGTTCATTCTGATCTTGCTGAGCAACTTCCAAGAGTCTTTCAATCTGTTCTGATGTCAGATACACAATGCGCCCCTTGTCTTCTTTAAATTTCTTAATTATGCATGGTTTATAATCAATCCATCTCCATTCTACAGCTTTTGTATAAAGATGTGAAAGGGCGGAAAGCTCCCGATTGATTGTTCCGGGCATAGCCTTTTCGTCTTTCCTGCATCTTTTGTAACGTTCAATGTCGAACGAGGCGACCTTAGCAATGGATCTGTCCTTGAAAAATGGCTTCAGATGACCGTCAAATCGAAATTTTTTCATGTAAAGATCCTTTCCCCCCTCTTTCTCCAGTCTGGCAAGATACTTGTCTGCCGCCTCCCTGAAGCCTAAAGCGACCTTTCTCCCTTTCGGGAGATTGAGCCTTCCTTTCCTAGCGTCCGTCCGTGCTTGTTCAATATAATCTTCTGCCTGTTTTCGAGTGACGCCCTCCGACTCCTTGCCGATGACCCGGTGAACCCGAACCCCATCGACCATGATGTTGACCGTATACCGCCCATCACCGTTCGCCAACCGCTCGAACGAGATACCGTGTTCTTGGAGCTTCTCACCGGACTGTACTTTTCGGATATTTGATCGGGTGAGTTTCTGGAATTTAAGAGCCATGCCACCACCTCCTAAAATGGGGGAACGTCAGTAGGGTCTGGCTTGGGTGGTGCATTTATTTTTGTAGAGCCATTCCATTTTGGTAATATCGAGCTATCTTCATCGCCTTCAGCCACAGCACAAAATTTGTCCCAGAGTGCGCGTAGACGTTCTAGAATCAAGGCACCTTCTTCAACTCTCCACTTCCACACCCCTCCTTCCATTCCTCCGCGCCATAAATAGCTATTTTCACGGATGAGCTTCCATTTAATTTGCTCATCGTGCGTGAGAAGTTCCGGATAATTAAACGCGAGCTTTACAAACCTATCCGGTTCATCGACATCCCATAACTTGTCGGCCTCATCTTGAACTGTGACACTCTGGTCATTAAATCCAGTACCTTCGATCAACGGGACTCTTGATAGGCTGTCTTGAATTGCCCATTCAATGTAGCTCGATAATGTTCTTCGCTGTTTAAGCGCCGCCAATTCAGCAAGATATCGCAGCTTCTGATCAAGCCTCACCGTGACGACCTGCGTTCGCGTAAGGTTCCCGCCCGCCCCTTTCTTTTTCGCAACCATCTGGCAATCCTCCTCTGTGTAAGTTCTAAATAGTTCTGAATCATCCTAGCATTACGTGTCATGTTTGACAATACATAATTTGTGGTTTATATAAGATCGCACATGTATTTTAAGTTATCACAAATTCTAGGGAAGGAGTCAAAAATGCATGAGGCGGTGCGAGTCGAAACTGTGGCGGTCAGAATGTTTCCGGACGGAAGAATGAACAGTAAAAACGCTGCTTTATACCTAGGCCTAGAAGAAAAGACACTGGCCATGAAACGAAGTGACGGCACAGGGCCACATTTCATCAAGCGAGGCCGAATCTTCTACTTCAAGGACGATTTGGACGCATGGATAAATGAGGCAAAAAGAGCAAGCAGCACTGCACAATTGCGTGTTCAGAAGTCAGGGCGATAACAAATGGTCAACCAAGTTGTCGAATAACTGGAGGACCAAAGAGTGGAAGGAGGGGTAGGAATGACCACCGAAAGTCTGACCGGTTATGCAGCCGAGGTCCTCAGTGTCCGGAAAGTGGCAAAAAATGCACTCGCGGCGGGCCTGTCCCCTATCCCGATCAAACCGCTCGACAAGGTGCCGGCCGACAGATGGACTTTGGAGCAGTTGCAGCCTATGCACTTGGCAGACGTTGGGCGACGGTTTCGAAATGGCTGCAATATTGGCCTTGCCTGCGGTACAGGGTCGGGGAACCTCGAATGTCTCGACTTTGATGACGCAACCCTTTTCCGGCCGTTCCTGGACACCGTGAAAAGCGTCAACCGTGCTCTGTGGGCCAAGCTGGACAGCTGCTGGCAGGAGACCCCAAGCGGCGGTAATCATCTCCTGTACCGCTGTTCCGCGCTCGTGGGCGGCAATCAAAGGCTGGCCGTCTCAAAGCGGTATCAGGACGCCGAGGGGAACACCAAGCAAGACGTTCTGATTGAAACTCGCGGACAAGGCGGGCAATTCCTCATTGCCCCGAGCACGGCGAAACCGAAGCACGGCGGACAGCCGCGCCCCTACACCTTGCATGGCAGCATTGACGCGATCCCCACCATCACCGCCGAGGACGTGGAGCTGCTGCATGGCATAGCGCGGTCATTCGATGAGGGCGGCGACCAGGCGCGGGAGCAGGAGCACCAGGCGGGCAGCCGACCCGGTGACATTGCCGGGGATCGGCCCGGCGATCGGTACAATCAGACCACCGACTGGCACACCCTGCTGGCCGGCTACGGCTGGCGCTGCCTGAAAACGATTGGCGACCGTGAGCACTGGCAGCGACCCGGCAAGACCGGCCCCGAGGCATCCGCCACCCTGCACCCGTTGCGGGGTTTCTACTGCTGGTCAACATCCACTCCGCTACCTGTGCAGAAGCCGCTCGACAAGTTCGCCGTCTACACCCACATGGAGCACGGCGGCGACTTCACCGCCGCGGCCCGCGCCCTGGCAGCCGAGCACGCCCCCGCACACCACGCCGGTGAGCAACCCCCTCACCCTGCCCTGGCCATGGCCCTGGCTGCGGCCCTGGACGAACCATCCCAGCCGGCGAACGACTGGCCGGCCCCCCTCCCCATCATCCGCCATGAGGCGCCGGACCCCTACCCTGTGGGTGCTCTGCCCGAGACCATCGGCAACGCGGTGCAGGAGGTGGTGGAGTTCGTCCAATGCCCGGTCGCCGTGGCCGCCGGTTCCGCCCTGGCTGTTGTCTCTACCGTGGCGCAAGGATTCACCAACGTGCAGCGCGCCGAAGGGCTGGATGGACCCACCAGTATTTCTTCAATAACTGTTGCTGACAGTGGCGAGCGCAAGAGCACCGTGGACAACCTCCTGGCCGCCCCGCTGCGCCAGTGGGAGCAGGAGCAGGAGGTGGCAATCAAGCCCGTGGTGGATCGGTACAAGGCCGACCTGGCCGCCTGGGAGGCGGAGCGCGATGGGCTGCTGCTGGCCATCAAGGACGCGAAGAAGCGCGGCAAAGATACCGGCGACCTTAAGCGGCAGCTCCGCGACCTGGAGACTACCCGACCAAACCGGCCAAAGGAACCGCGGCTCCTGTTCGAGGACGCCACCGCCGAGGCACTTGTCAACCGGCTGGCGCATGGGTGGCCCGTGGGTGGACTGCTCTCCAACGAGGGCGGCGCTGTCCTGGGCGGCCACTCCATGCGCAAGGAGACCATCATGGCGAACCTGTCGCTGCTGAATGTCCTGTGGGATGGCGGCACCCGGCGGCAGGACCGCAAGACCGAGGCGGCGGGTTCGTACACGGTGCGCTGCGTACGGCTCACCATCGGCCTGGCCATCCAGGAAGAGACCGTCCGCACCTTCCTGGACGGGACCGGCGCCCTGGCCCGCGGCATCGGTTTTTTGGCCCGGTTCCTGTTCGCCTGGCCGGAGTCCACCCAAGGGACCCGGCTCTTTCGGGAACCGCCTTCCTCCTGGCCGCGGCTGACCAGGTTCCACGACCGTGTGCGCGATCTGCTGGCGCAGCCACTCCCCATGACCGACGACGATATTCTGGACCCGCAGTTGCTCAAGCTGTCACCCGAGGCGAAGACGGCATGGATCGACTTCCACGACCAGGTGGAGGTGAAGTTGCGGCCCGGCCGCGACCTGGCCGAGGCGCGGGACGTGGCCAGCAAGGCGGCAGACAACGTGGTCCGCCTGGCAGCACTGTTCCACCTGTTCGAGGGCGACACCGGCCACCACATAGGCGTGGAGCATATCAATCGTGCCTCCACGATAGTGACCTGGCACCTGTACGAGGCCCGGCGTTTTCTCGGTGAGATTGCCCTGACCAAGGAGGTGAGGGACGCCGAGCGCTTGGACACCTGGCTGCTAGAGCAATGCAGGGCCAAGGACACCAACCGTGTGCTCCGCTCCACCATCCTAACCCATGGCCCCGGATCGACCAGGAACAAGCGCTCCCTGGACGCGGCTCTGGCAGAACTGAGGGAGGCCGGCCGTATCCGGGAAATCAAGGAAGGCCGGCAGCACATTGTCGAGGTGAACCCCACCCTGCTGGCAGGAGGCGACCATGGCGTTGCGTGACCGCATTTTTTCATTTCAGAGAGTTGTTAACGCTAAAGCTGCAAATCCTGCTAACCCTCAGCAACCCGCAGGAGGCGGAGAATTAGCAGGGTTAGCTGAATTAGCATTAGCAAAGCCCCGCAGAGAGAATTTGCAAATACCCGCACTCCTGCCGGGCTGGTGCCGTCCCAGCTGCCCTAACTTACGCCTGCTGGAGTTGCACGGGCACCCCCCTGTGGTCGCCTGCTATCGGGTGGAATCGCCGACCAGGTGGACGTGGACCCGGCTCGACAAGCTGACCGGCTGTCTCCTGGCCAAGAGCGAGACGACACCGCCACCCCTGCCGGCACCAATATCACCCCCACCGACCACCGGCCCGGAGACCCCCGGCCTGCCCTGCGCAGGCTGCGGATCGGCCACCTACCGCCTCGTGCCGGGTGGCTACGAATTCCCGGACGGCACCTTGGGCGATGGCTGGCACTGCGGCACGCCTGGCTGCCATGTCAAGCTGTTGACCGGCAACAAGGCCGTAGATCATCTACCACTGCTCCACCAAACGGAGAGCGAAACATGAGACAAACTCGTTACAACGTCGGCCCGAACCTACCCGCCGAGCGCACCGACGCAATGGTGGTCCGCACGGAACTTGACGCACAACTGTTGGCACGGACCCTGTCAGTGCCCTTGACGGTCATCGTTACATCTGTCGATGGCCCGGACCAGTCCATGGCCACCGGCTTGGGCAAACGGCCTTCTGTGCTGACCAACCTGGACGCCGACGCGGTCGCCAGCAAGGTATCAAGAATGTGGTTTTTTTGCAGTATGGAAGGCTACCCCGGCACCGCCATGGAAAGGCCGACGCCTTTCTTTCCGGGCACAGCCCCGGAGAGTGGTTCCGCATGGCGCGGCGTGATCGCATTTCTTCATTTCAGAGGGTTGCTAAGGCTAAAGTTGCTAATCCTGCTAACCCTCAGCAACGAGGCGAACAGGGGGAAATTTGCAAGATTAGCAGGATTAGCCTTAGCAAGGCCCCGCATAGAAGGTTTGCAAAAGTTTCTACCCAGACGGCACTTGCGGCGCCGGCTGGCACTGCGGCGGCGAGGATTGCCACGTCAAGCTGCTGACCGGGAGGATCGGAACATGAACGACGCCACCGACAACCGCCTGGACCCCTGCGAGCTACCTGCCGGTATCGAGGCCCGGCTTATCCACCTGGCGGTCCTGATCACCAAGCAGGGCAAGAACCAGGCCACCGAAACCAACCCCACCGGCACCCCGGACGGCAATCATCAACAGGAGTTGACACCATGAGCGACTACATCACACTTGCCGGCGCTGACCACCCGCCCGAGAAAACCGGCGCAATCATCGTCCGAAACAACATGCTTCTTGCGTCACTGCTGGCGCAGGAGTTCCTCCCCGCCCGCCTTTTAATCATTGCCACCGCCGAAACAAGCGGCCCGGACGCGGACATGATTGAGGTTTTATCCGGGCGCCCGTACGTGCTGCTCACCTTCGATTACCGGGAGGATGAAAAAGATGCGGACCTTGAATGGTTAGTGGAGTGGGATCGGGCGATCCCCATTGCCCGCCCCTCTCCATGGCTACACGACGGGTGCAGACTGCCACCGGAAAGGCTGTTCACCCGGGGCGCTGTCACAACTTGGTTTGCGATGGTTCTTCACTGTTACATCCTGACAACCAGGGAGGCGGCGGGCGACCGCCTGGCCAACCTGCAAGCCGAGAACAAGCATCTGCGCGGCTATCTGGACAGCGCCACTACCATGCTCATGATCGAGCGAAACGCTCAGGCCGGCCACCGGCTGAGTCCGAGTTGACGGAGCGCACGGAGGCCCGCGCCACCGACCTGATCCACATCGCGGATGACGACCAGGGCAAGGCGCCGGAACTGATTGCCGACATGCAAGCCGGCATCGAGCAACACGTCATCGCCTGCGCCGAGGATCTTCTGCAGGCGATTGCGGCGCGGTCTGGCGCAGCACCTTTGGAGGCCGACCATGGCAGACTTTGACATCAACCAGGCAAAATGCCGGCGGCGGGTGTATCGGGAACTTTCTTGAAACAACCAGAAAACATAGGAGCAGAACATGAAAATGACCAACAAGCAGAAGGCATTCATCAGCGAATATTTGGTCGATCTCTGCGCTACCAAAGCAGCGATCCGGGCCGGCTACTCGGCCAAGCGGGCCGACGCCATCGGCCACGAAAACCTGAGGAAACCCGAGATAAAGAGGGCCATTCAGCTAGCTATGAAACAGCGAGAGGAGCGAACGCAGGTCACGCAGGATTATGTCCTGCGGACCATCCATGAAACGATCGAACGCTGCCGGGCCGAGGATGGGTTCAACCCTCAGTCGATTTTGAAGGGGTGCGAGTTACTCGGCAAGCACCTCGGCCTGTTCGAGCGGGACAACCGACAGCGCAACCCGGCTGACGCGGTGGCCACGCTTATCGCGGAGATTCAGGCGAACTCGAAACGCACCCTGCCGGGCGGGTGTTGACGAGAAGGGTGCTCAAACTATTAGCACCCCTGGCTGCACCATGACTACCTACGAAAACTAGGGGGTGATCCGGTTGACCTGAGACCTTGCGAACCGGAATCGCTGTTTTCAAGAGGTGGTTCCCCTATCGCCATTCCAGCCAAACGGAAAGCGATGGAACCGGCGGCGGCCCGAAGGGGGAAATCCCTTTTGCAAAAAGAGGCTGTCGGTGTAAGGGTATACGGCGCAGATAGTCGGCCTGCGGAGCAATCCGGGGCAACGAATGAAACGGGATGGAGGGTTGATGGAACAACTGGACCTGTTTGGCGCCACCCAGGAGAACATCGAAAAATCTCTTCTTGCCGATCTGCTGGAACAAAGCCGAGTGTACCGGCAATCCAAGGACTATCTTGAATTGCTGGATTTTGTCACCCGTCTGCCTAACTTCGCACCGTTCAATGCCTTTTTACTCCGATTGCAAAAACCGGGGCTGCGCTTTGCCTCTTCAGCATACGACTGGCGGCTCAAGTTCAACAGAACCATCAAGGAGGGAGCCCGCCCTCTGATCATCCTCTGGCCTTTCGGGCCGATCGCCCTGGTTTATGACGTAAACGATACCGAGGGAGCCCCGTTACCCGAATCGGCACTGAATGCGTTCCATGCCACGGGTGCAATGACCAGTTCCAAAATGGATCACTTCTCCCTCCTGCTTAGCAAAGTCGGTATCGACCTGAAACTGATTGCATACGGCGATGGTCACGCCGGCCATGTCTCGGCTGCGCGGGAGCCCGAGGGGCTAACGGTGCAAAGGCGATCCACGGACGCCAAAGTCAAACCGGACTACCATGTCCGCGTCAACAGCACGCACGAACCGAATGTCCAATTTGTCACCCTGCTGCATGAATTGGGACACCTCTTTCTGGGACACCTTGGACCGGACAAATTCCTGAACATATCCAAGCGCCCCACTTCGCCCGCCCAGGAAGAGCTGGAGGCCGAATCACTTGCCTACCTTGTCTGCAGGCGAAATGGCGTCGAATCCAAGTCGGAGGAGTATTTATCCAGTTTTGTTGAAGAAAACACCACGGTCGAGCATCTTGATTTGTACTTTCTCCTTAAGGCCGCCGGGCAGATCGAGACCCTTCTGCAGTTAGGGGAAATGGTCAGCTTCGGGCCACGGAAGAAATTAACTCGCAAGCCGGCAAAAACGGCATAACCAATCTTTGCCATGCAAAACCATTCTGAAATCGCCGAGTTTCTCTGGAAAATCGCCGACCTGATCAAGGACGACTACGACGCCAAGAATTATGAGGACGTGATCCTGCCCTTCACCCTGCTGCGCCGTCTTGATTGCGTGCTGGAGCCGACCCGGCAGGCGGTGCGGGAGGCGGCGGAGAAATACAAGGCGATCCCCGAGCAAACCCGCGACGCACTTGCTGATGCAAAGCCGCAGGCCAGCGTTCTACAACACCTCCGAGTATTCGCTCGCCGAACTGATCAAGCGGCCCGACTGACTGGGGCCCAATTTCGCCGCCTACCTGGCCGGCTTTTCGACCAACGTCAAGGACATCCTCTACAACTTTTCCGGTGGCGAGGAAAAAGGACTGAGCCCCATTTACGAAACCCTGCTGCGCAAGCGGTTGCTGTTCAAGATGACGCAGGCCTTCAGCCGAGGCCGACCTTTCGCCCGAAAACGTCAGACAACCACGGCATGGGGACGATCTTTGAGTACCTGATCCGCAAATTCAAGGAAGCCAGCAACGAGGCGGCCGGGCAGTTCTACACTCCGCGCGACATCATCCGTCTGATGGTCAAACTGATGTTCGAGCCGGACCGCGACAAGCTCGCCAAGGAAAATCTGATCGGCATCTATGATCCGGCCTGCGGCACCGGCGGCATGCTCACCATCGCCAAGGAATATCTGCTGGCCGCCATCAACCCGAATCTTGGAGATTCATCTGTTCGGCCAGGAGATCAACGAGAAGACCTACGCCATCGCCAAGGCCGACATGCTGATGAAGGGGGAGAGACCCGGACAACATCAAGCGGGAAAACACCCTCAGCCACGACCTGTTGCCCGGCAGGCAGTTCAACTACATGCTCTCCAATCCGCCCTTCGGCAAAGATTGGAAGAATATCCGCGATGAGATCGAGGCCGAACACCGGCTTGGCGAGGCCGGCCGTTACGCTCCCGGCCTGCCCGACGTGGGCGACGGGGCCATGCTCTTTCTGCTGCACAAGATGAGCAAGATGGCGCCGCCAGGGCTCCAAGATCGCCATCATCTTCAACGGTTCGCCGCTGTTCAACGGCGACGCGGGCAGCGGCCCCAGCAACATCCGCAAACACATCCTGGAAAACGACTGGCTCGATGCCATCGTCGCCATGCCCAACGACCTGTTCTACAACACCGGCATCGCCACCTATATCTGGCTGATCAACAACAACAAGCCCGAGCCCCGGCGCGGCAAGGTGCAGCTCATCAATGCCAGCGGCGAGGAGTTCCGCACCATGCTGCGCCGTAATCTCGGCAAGAAGCGAGTGGAGATCGGCGAGGACCAGGCGGCCGCCATTCTCGCCATCTACGACGCCTTTGAGGAATCAAAGCATCAGCAAGATTTTCGATACGACCGATTTCGGTTACACCAAGGTGACGGTGGAACGACCCCTGCGCCTGCGCTATGAACTCTGACCGAGGAACAGCGCGAGGCCCTGCGGCTCGATCCGGCCGTTCCCAAGCTGAAAGGACGACAAGGGCGCATCAGTTAGAGGCGGCCCTGGATGTGCTGGCCGACCAATGCTCCGTGGGGTGACGACGCAACGCTTTTTCGAGAGCCTGATCGGCGCGTTGCCGTTCAAGCTCGACCCAAGGGCTGATTAAGACCCTGCGGGCCATCCTGGGCGAACGGGACGAGGCCGCCGAGCCGGTGCTGGACGACGAGGGCAAGCCGCTGCCCGATACTGAACTGCGCGACTTCGAGAATGTGCCGCTCAAGGAGGATATCGACGCCTACTTTGCCCGCGAGGTGCTGCCCCATGTGGCCGATGCCTGGATGGATCGGAGCAAGGACAAGGTCGGCTATGAAATCAGCTTCACCAGCTATTTCTACGAATACACGCCGCTGCGCTCCACCGACCGAGATCGGCGCGGAACTGCTGGCTCTGGATGAGGAGACGGAAAACTTGTTGCGGGAGATTGTGGGAGGATGAGTACGAGTTGGCAGAAAATACGGCTCAAGTTTCTTGCTCCATCTTCACGAGAACTGCTTGCCTCCCGCCCTGAAGGGATTCGTTATCTCGGGCTGGAAAACATCGAATCTGGAACGGGAAAACTACTCCTTGAAACCGAACAAGAACAGGTGGATAGCTCAGTCGTATCATTTGATGAGGAATCTGTTCTATTTGGAAAGCTTCGTCCATATCTCGCCAAAGTGGCAGCCCCTGATTTCAAGGGAGTAGCTTCAACCGAAATAATGGTGCTGAAACCGGTCGGTGGGAATAATCGCCGTTTTCTTGCCTACTCGTTGCTCTCGGACGAATTTATTAAAAGAGTTTCTGGAATGACCGACGGGGCCAAGATGCCTCGCGCAAACCCCAATGACGTATTAAATCTCTTTTTGTGCGTACCTCCCAGTGGTATTCAATCTCGCATCGCCTCCTACCTTGACGCGCAGACCGCCAAAATCGACCGGTTAATGGACATGCGGCGGCGGCAGATTGTTTTGCTGCAAGAGCAACGGGTAGCCCTGATTCAACAGGCCGTCACCCGAGGACTCAACCCCGATGTCCCGATGAAGGATTCCGGTATTCCTTGGTTGGGAGAAATTCCGGCGCATTGGCACTGTTCGTCGCTCCGACGTTTTTGGGCCGTTATCGACTGCAAACACCTAACGGTTCCTTTTTTTGAAGACGGGTATCCTTTAGCCAGTGTAAGCGAAGTCCAGTCTTTTGAACTCGATTTATCACAAGCCAAAAGAACTTCGAGAGACTACTGGAAACAACTTGTCGAGGGAGGCCGACAGCCTCTTGTTGGGGATCTTATTTATTGTCGCAACACGAGTGTGGGGGCAGCGGCATGTGTTTCCTCTGATGAACCAATTGCAATGGGACAGGATGTTTGCCTTATTCGCTCAAAATTACAAAATAATCGCTACTTAAACTACCTGCTCCGCACAAGGTTTATGGAGGAACAGCTCAACACGATTCTTGTTGGCGCTACCTTCAAGCGCATTAATGTAGCAGATATTAAATCTCTAATTGTTCTGTGTCCGCCCAAGTCGGAACAAGATCACATTGTCAGCTTCATTGATATAGAAAGTACACAAATTGACAATTTGATTTCTTCCTGCACCCGCCAACTCACCCTCCTCGCCGAATACCGTGCCGCCCTGATCCACGAATGCGTCACCGGTCAACGGGAGGTGCCGGACATGCCCGCCCTCTTGTGGAGGAAACGCCCATGCCCTTTGATCCGCACCGTCCCTACAACGACCTGCCCCTGTTGCCGCCACCGGTGGACCTGGAAACCAAGGCCGTGCTCAAAAAGGCGATCAACGCCAACAAGGCCCTGGCCGAACTGAAGGGCGCGGGCGAGCTGATCCCGGATCAGACCCTGCTCATTCAGGCCATCGGCCTTCAGGAAGCGAAGCTCTCCTCGGAGATCGAAAATATCGTCACCACCAACGACGAACTGTACCGCGCCTTTGCCGACCACGGCCAGCGCACCAATCCCCACACCAAGGAGGTGCTCCGCTACAAGGATGCCCTCTGGCACGGCTTCAAGACCATCAAGGAGGAGAACCGACCGTTGACCACCCGGCTGTTCGAAGAGCTGTTTCAGATCATCAAGGAGACCACCGCCGGGGTGCGGCACACACCGGGCACCAAACTGGCCAACCCCATGGGCGAGGTCATTTATACCCCCCCGGAGGGAGAGACGGTCATCCGCGACAAGCTGGCCAACCTGGAAGCGCTTTCTCTATGCCGAGGACAGCGATCTCGATCCACTGATCAAACTGGCGGTCATGCATTATCAGTTCGAGGCGATTCACCCCTTTACCGACGGCAACGGCCGAACCGGGCGAATCGTCAACATCCTTTACCTGATCGAGGCCGGCCTGCTCGACATTCCGGTGCTCTACCTGAGCCGTCATATCATCGACCACAAGAGCGATTACTAAGCGGGCCTGAGACAGGTTACGGAGGCCAATGCCTGGGAGCCGTGGATCCTGTACATGCTGGACGCCATCGAACAAACGGCGCGGGCAACCAGGGAACGCATCCTGGCGATTCGCGACGCATGCGCGAGAGCATCGAACGGGTCAGGATCGACCTGCCGAAGGTCTATTCCAAGGATCTTGCTGGAACTGCTTTTTCGGCAGCCTTACTGCAAGATACGTTTCCTGGAGGCGGCCGGCATTGCCCAGCGCAAAACCGCCTCACACTATCTGCGGGAACTGGCCCGAATCGGTCTGCTGACGCCCGTCAAGGCCGGGCGGGAAATGTATTATCTCAACACCGCCTTGCTCAAGATTCTCGTTGCCTGATAGGGGCAGAGCGTGGACACATCGACGGAACGTGAGTAAAAAATAAAAAAATTTACCCATATATTTTGAACCTGGGTACAACGGGGACAGAACAGCCAAAGGAGGAGAGATGATCTCACCGCTTGAAACCAGCCGCATTTCGGAACAGGCTGCCGAGGAAGGGATTGTCGCCAGCTTGGCGGCCAGCCCCATGTACCGGGAACGACCCGGCAGCGCCTTCGATGCCGCAACCTTGCTGGATGTGGCGGAGACCATCGAGTTTATCAAGGCCACCCAAGCCCAAGGAATGGGCCAAACTGAGCAAGCAGTTTCCCGGCGAGGAAGCGGAGGCGCTGGCGACACATCTGACCACCCTGCTCCAGAAGCGCGGCACCCTGGAGGTGCTGCGCAACGGTGTGTCCTTCAACGGCATCAATCTCCAGCTTGCCTACTTCCGCCCGTCCGCCGGCGGCAATCCGGAGCATCAGGCCCGTTACGAGGCCAACCGCTTTGCGGTCATGCGCCAGGTACATTTCTCCACCAAGACGCCCGATCAGTCCGTCGATGTGGTGATCCTGCTCAACGGCCTGCCCATTGTGTCCATCGAGCTGAAAAACCATTTCACCAGTCAGAACGTGCAGCATGCCATCGCCCAGTATCGGCGGCGCGACAACGAACGAGCCGTTCTGGAGGCGCTGTCTGGTGCATTTTGCGGTGGATGACGATGCGGTTTACATGACGACCAAGGTTGGCCGGCAAGGACACGGCTTTTCTGCCCTTTAACCGCGACACCCACAATCCGATTATTCCCGGATCGCTTTGCCTCAGCCTACCTGTGGGACGATTTCATCGACGAAGACGGCGAAGTCCAACCGGGCATCTGCGGGCGGATTCGTTGCTGCTGCTGATCCAGAACTATCTGCATTCGGAGCGGGACGAGAAGACGGGCAAGGAAAAATTCATCTTTCCCCGCTTCCATCAACTCATGGTGGTGCGCAAGCTGCTGGCCCATGCCAGGGACCAACGGCAGCGGCCACAATTACCTGATCCAGCACAGCGCCGGATCGGGCAAGAGCAACAGCATCGCCTGGCTGGCGCACCAGCTCGCCAATCTCTGCGGCGCGGATGGCCAGCCGGTGTTTCGACAGCATCGTCGTCATTACCGACCGGCGGGTGCTCGACAGGCAGTTGCAGGGCACCATCAAGCAGTTCGAGAAGATCAAGGGCACGGTCACGAAGATCGACCGCAATACCAAACAACTGGTGAAGGCGCTGGAGCGCGGCGACAAGATCATCATCACCACCTTGCAGAAGATTCGGCTTTGTCGGCGAGATGGCAAAGATACCGGGCAAGCGTTTCGCCGTGTGGTGGACGAGGCGCACAGCTCACAGACCGGCGAGAACGTGAAAGACCTGCACGTGGTATTGACCAGTGAGGAACAACTTGAAGAAGCTCTGAACAAGGACGACGAGTCAGAGAAGCCGATCGATCCCATCGAATCGGAGCTGGAGAAGATTCAGAAGGCCAGGCAAAAGTTGCCGCACCTGTCGTTTTTTGCCTTCACCGCCACCCCCAAGGACAAGACCCTGGAACTGTTCGGCGCCAAGGATACCAGCGGTAAAAAAGGGGTTTCGTCCTTTCCACCAGTACACCATGCGCCAGGCCATCGCCGAGGGGTTCATCCTGGATGTGTTGGAGAGTTACACCACCTACAAGACCTACTTCGAGCTGATTGCAGAACGAAAAGGCCGATGGGGAAAAGGAGGTGGAAAAACTCAAGGCCCGGCGGCTGATGCTGCAGTATGTGGACCAGCACGAAGTTCGCCATCAAGCGCAAGGCCCATATCATCGTGGACCATTTCACCCGCAACACGGCCCACAAGATCGCCGGACAGGCCAAGGCGATGGTGGTGACCCACTCCCGCGCCCATGCCGTTCTTTACAAGCAGGAGATCGACGAGGTGATCCGCGAACAGAATCTGAACTTTGGCGTGCTGGTGGCCTTTTCCGGCACGGTGATCATCAACGAACAGAAATACACCGAAGAGAACATGAATCCGCCCGGCACCGGCGACATTGCCGAGGCGTTCAAGAATCCGGAACAACGCCTGCTGGTGGTGGCCAATAAATTCCAGACCGGCTTCGATCAGCCGCTCTTGCACACCATGTATGTGGACAAGAAACTCGGCGGCGTGGCGGCGGTGCAGACCCTGAGCCGGCTGAATCGCACAGCACCCGGTAAGCAGGACACCATGGTGCTGGATTTCGTCAACACCCAGGAGACGATCAAGGCGTCCTTCCAGGATTACTACCAACGCACCGAACTGGACGGAGAGACCAATCCGAACAAACTCTACAATCTGAAATACACCCTGGAAAAGATGGAGGTCTTTACTGCGGAGCAGGTTGCCGAGTTTGTTGATTCATTTTTTGTACGCAAGGTTCCTCCCGGAAAACTTCAATCGTTTTTCCAGCGCATCGTCGAAACCGGCTACGAAAAACTTGCCATCGAACACAAAGGCAAGAAGGACTACGAACAGCGAAAAGCCGAGCTGCAGAATAAATTTCGCAAGGGAGTGGCCCGGTATGTCCGACAGTACACGTTCATCAGCCAGATCATGACCTTCGTTGATGCCAAGCTGGAAAGCTTCTATCACTTTGCGAAACTGCTGCTGAAACAACTTCCCCTGAGAAAGCAGACCTTGCCCCGGGAAATTGTCGACATGATCGACATGGACAAATACCGGGTCCAGGAAGAGCAGAACGGCAACATCACCCTCGACAAAAAGGACGGCGTGTTGGAACCTGGGACAGGGGATGGCCATGATGGCGGCGGAGAGAAAAAAACGAAAAAGCTCGCCGCCATTGTCGAAAAACTGAACAAGGATTTTGGAATCGAGTTTGAGGAGGCCGACCGGGTGGTCCATGCCATCAAGCGGAAACTTGAAGAGGATCAGGCACTCAAGGCCGCATTTCAGGCCAGCAACATCGAAGGCCTGCTGCGGGACAAGTTGAATCGCAGCATCCAAAGCGCCTTTCTCAGCAATGCTGACGAGTTTTTGAACTTCATGGCCAAGACCGAGACGGACAGCGCCTTTGGAAATTTTTTCTCCTCGGAGATGTTCAAGTGGTACTCGGGGGTGGTCCGGGAGGCTGGCAGGAGAGCATGACAAGAAACAATGAAACACACCTTTGAAGAACTGTCGGCCGACGGTACTGTGGGACGCAAACCCAGAGGGTCAGTCTGGTAAGCAGGTTGGTGTTTAAGGCTGGATTATTTATTATCGACCAGTTTTCATTGAATTTGCAAGGAGATATAAAATGACGCGCGCTACTACGGGACGCCATGTATTTTCCTTTGAGGGCGGCAAACAACTCACCACCATTGGAGCCACTTTTTTTGTTTCTTACCTCTACTATCAGTATGTTGACTCGACTCATAAAAACTGGGATTCAATAAATACCAAGAATTCACGAATCAGCACTATCAATAGATCAAAGCAGCATCATCGTTCTTGGCTAGAACGCATCGGTGGTATGAATAATGCCAACCTGAATAAAAACACTCTTGGTTTGAATGGTGCCGCGGTAAAGAAAATGGCGCAGGCAGTACTCAAGGCTCTATAAATCCCTTTACAGCTAGAACTTCGCCTAACATCCCTACCGAAGGGACGCGCGAACCAAAGGAACGTGCGACAAGAAGGACAAGTGGGCCATGATTGAATCGATCAGTATTTCCAGCGTTGCAACCTACGCCGCTACCCCCGAATTGCTCGACGGGCTTTCGCTGTTCAACTTCCTGTATGGCTCCAACGGCACCGGAAAAACCACAATCAGTCGGGTCATCGCGGATGAATCAAAGTTTTCAAATTGCTTCGTGACATGGAAGGCAGGGACGAAACTCCAGCCGCTGGTTTACAATAATGATTTCGTCGAGCGGAACTTCAATCAACCGACAGGGTTAAAAGGGGTATTCACGCTGGGCGAGAAGCAAGTAGACACCCTTGCGAAGATTGCATCGGCAAAAGGCGAACTCGATGCGCTGACAACCAGGGTTGAAACCCTCACTCAAGGCCTGCAGGGAGCGGATGGAAACGGGGGAAAGAAAGGAGAGTTGGCGACGCTTGAGGCCGGACTAAAAGAAAAGTGTTGGGCTCAAAAGCAGAAGCACGATGCGAAACTGCAGTGCGGCTTCGAGGGGTTCCGCAACAGCGCGGAAAGGTTTAAAATCAAGGTGCTTCAGGAACAAGCGTCTAATAGCGCGAATCTTCTCACCTTGGACGAGTTGGAGAAAAAAGCGCTCAAGGTCTTCGGACCCACGCCCACGACGGAGGCTTCAATTCCCGTTGTCGATACGACCAAACTTCTTGCGCATGAAGCGAACCCAATCCTGAAGAAGCGGATTATCGGCAAGGAGGACGTCGATATCGCTGCGATGATCAAAAAACTCGGGAACAGCGACTGGGTTCAAGAAGGCCGCGTATTCTTCGATGTAAACGGTGGAGTGTGCCCTTTCTGCCAACAAGAGACGACTGACAAATATGCGCGAAGTTTAAATGAGTATTTTGACGAGACGTTCGCAACGGACAGCAAAGCGATCGAGGACCTCGCAACCAACTACGCCTCCGAAGCTGCGCGGATTCAGCAACAAATCGTCGGAATCATCGCATCGCCCTCTAGGTTTCTTGATGTCGAGAAGCTGAAGGCAGAGAAGGATCTGCTCGACGCCAAGGTCACACTGAACAACCAGCACCTTGCCAGAAAGAAGAAGGAGGCAAGCCTGGTGGTCGAGTTGGATTCGTCGAGCAACGTCTGCACGGCAATTAAGGGTCTGATCGACGACGCCAATACCAAAGTGGCTGCGCATAACACAATGGTTGCGAACCTTCCGACCGAGCGCGCGACCCTAATAGCGCAAGTCTGGAAGTTCGTTCTTGAGGAACTGAAGACCGACCTCGCCGCGTTCAAGACTTCGAAGGATGGACTGGTAAAAGCCGTCAGGGCGATGACGACCAAGATCACAACGGCGACCCTGGAAAAGAAGAGGAAGGAAGGCGAGATTCGCGAGCTGGAAAAACAAATCACTAGTATCCAGCCGACGATTGACGGTATCAACAGTCTTCTTAATTCGTTTGGCTTCCAAGGCTTCAAGTTAGCGAAAGCAGCAAGTGGGACCTCTTACAAGCTGGTTCGTTCAGATGGTTCGGACGCCATGGCGACTTTAAGCGAGGGCGAGAAAACCTTTATCACCTTCTTGTATTTTTACCACCTGCTCAAAGGAAGCGAATCAGAGACCGGGATGACCACGGACCGAATCGTGGTCTTTGACGACCCCGTTTCGAGCCTCGACAGTGACATCCTCTTTATCGTCAGCAGTCTCATCAAAGGACTGTTCGAGGAGGTGCGGGCTGAAGCCGGACACATCAAACAGATCTTCGTGCTCACTCATAACGTCTACTTCCACAAGGAGGTGACTTACTTTCCGAAGCAAAAGGGTGTATCGGCAAACGAACGGTCGTATTGGATTGTTCGAAAGCCCGGGCTGGTGTCGAAGCTTGACAAGTACCCATCCAACCCAATCAAAACGTCCTACGAGCTGCTTTGGGCCGAAGTTCGCAAACCTGAGCGTTCGAATCTCGCGATTCAAAATACGTTGCGGCGGATCCTCGAAAACTACTTCAAGATTCTGGGGGAATCGAATTTGACGATCTCTGTGCGCTGTTTGACGGGAAGGAGAAGCTCATCTGCAAATCGCTGTGCTCCTGGGTGCACGACGGTTCGCACTACGCGCACGACGACCTCTACGTCTCGCTTGATGACTCGATGGTTGTCTCCTATTTGGAAGTATTCAAGGTAATCTTCGATAAGTCGGGCCACAGTGCGCACTACAAGATGATGATGGGGGATGCCTTTGTGGAAGATTCACCCACGTGAGACGGAACGAAACTTCACCTAATCGGGTAGCCGGAGGAATCTCTCCCAGCTTCCACCTCAGAGTTGTTATCCTCCTGTTAAATTTTCTGTGTAGTTCCCGTGTAATCATGCTTAGGAAACATAGGAATTTATCATAACACAACAGGAATTTCCGGAAGAAGGAAAACACTTAACCTATTAAAAAATCAATATATCCAGAAAATAATAGGATTTTGCAGAAAAGGAGGTTTGAATCTTCCTAATCCTGGTGCCGCAGGTTCGAGTCCTGCCTGGAGCACCATTAAATAAAGGCCAAAAGCTCTAGAACTCTGAGCTTTTGGCCTTTTTTTCTGCTTACCACTCAAACTCAGCCGGTTGATTTTTCTCGCGGCCGGACGCTGTCTGTCCCACCAGCCATGGGATAATGCGTCAACCAATCATCAACATCGGAGCGCGCCATGGTGAAAAACACAGTCCAGTTCCAGGGAGGGCTCAGTTTGCCACGATCCCCCGTCACCTGCGGCACGGAAGCGCAACGCCGGCTGGCCCTGTTCACAATGCTCCGGCCCCAAGGCTCCGCTGCCCGAAATGCGGTCACAAGCACTGCTCTGCCCTGCAGAGTCGCAAGCTGTACCAATGTCGGCACCGCTTCCAGGTCTCGCTGACCCAGGGCGCCATTTTTGCCTCGATCAAGCTGCTCCTGCCCATCTGGATGCTGGCCATCTACCTGGTCACCCAGTCCACACCCCGCGCCGTCTCTTCCTTTTCACTGAACCTACTCCCATGGTCTACGGGTAATCGCGGCTGCCCGCCGGTTTTTATTTCTTCCGCCACACCCCGTTCAACTGGATATATTGCCCTGCCGGAGTTTTCTCCAGGGCCTTTTGTCCGGCAAGCTGTTCGACTGCCTGCAGTTGCGTGTTGTTTCGCCTGGCAATTTCCTCATAGTGCTTTTTGCGCTGGGCATTGATCGATTGGGCGAGGTTTTTTGCTTCGGCGTGTGCCGCCTGCACCGGAGCCAGGTAACCGGTGGGCGTTTCGCCGACCAGCCCTTGGGCTTTCGCTGTTTGCAGATCAAGACAGAAACCGTTTCCGCTCAGTACAAGCAGGGCGGCCAAAGACAACAGCAATCGTTTCATGGGTTTTCTCCTTCCCTTAGAATAATCCGCTTTCCTGATTGATGACCGAATCCAGTTCTTTTTCCACTTTCACCCGGATTTCGTGTTCAATTTTAACATTGAGATTAATGGTGATCGGCCCGTCCGGCGGGGCCACCTTTACTGTCGGTGAACAGGCCACCAAAACCAAAAGAACGGCTGCCCCTGTCAGTAGTGTTCTCAACATATTTTCTCCTTTCGGCTTTAGTCGGGGTGTGAGGGCGGGATGTGCCGGCGCATGTCCTGCTCCAGCTCCGAGGATAGACCCTGGCTGTATCGGATGCTTTTCAGCAGGGAAAGCAGATTTTGTTCGGTGTGGATATTCAGATGCACCGGCCGATGCGTATCGAGACGGGGACTCTGCCCCACGAGCCGGAGCTGGGCTATCAAGGTACCCGCCGGCTGATAACTGATTCGGGCCGAGAACTGCTCATAACGAAATTCCTCCAGGGCTTTGAGCGCATAGGCGGTGAGCCCGGACTCGGCAAAGGTGCCGCCGGACGGTTGGTAGCGGATGATACCTCCCTGGTTGATGCTGTGCAACTCGCCCTCGTCGATACTGACCCCGTCGCGGCCGAGTTTGAGCGGCAGTTGGCCCTCCACTGTGCCGTTGGCCTCCAGACCTTTGGCGTTTTGCAGGGCAACAATTTTCGCCACGTCAACATTGGCAACGTGCAGCCGGCAGGAATGGAGGGGTTGGTTGAGGTCATAGACGCAGTGCTCCGCAGTGATCCGGCCGCCGAAAAGCTCCCCGCTGGCACGTGCAAGGACAAGGCTCGGGAGTGGTCCGGAGTCGGAACGATGTACAGCTGTGTCCAGGCGAAGATGCTCGAGGGCAACAGGGCCGCCCAGGCGCTCGATCTCCACCGTGCCCGGTTCCATCGACTCCAGCACGGGCAGGAACCTGAGGTGCTGGCGGAAGGTAATCCCGGTCAGCAGTGCGTTGCCCATCATGGCCTCGCCGTTGTCCAGGCTGAGCGAACCTCGCACGTCAGCCTTGCCCTGTTTGCTCCAGCGCAGCTGCAGATCCAGCCCGACTGCACCGCCCTTGAGGGTGAAGGGCCTCTTCTTTGTCGATGGCAGCAGGAGCAGCAGGTTGCTCGACTCGCTCATGACCAGCGGGCCGACGGTTTTCAGTGTTGCCCTGCCACCACCCGTATTGCCGGGCCGATACTCCAGGTCGGCCTGCAGGATTCCTGCCCCCTGCGGGGAATGGAAACGGCCGTTCGCCTTGATGACATCGTCTGCCCCCTGCTCCACCGTGGCCTGTACTCCGTCCAAGCGCAGCGGGTTGAGAGGCAACGTATTCAGCACCAGTCCATCCGCGGTCCACGAGCTGGCCGGCTTGATCTGCACCTGCCAGCCGCCTGGTTTGAGCCTGATCTGCCCGGCGAGATTGGCCTGCACAGCAGCAACGCACACACCCTCCTGTCGGGCGTTGTCCACCACCAGGTGCGACGAGGGCGCCAGCTGCAGGACCTGCCTGGCCGGGGCCCAGGTCCCGTCCACCTGCAGTTGGATGGTTTTGGCCGATAACCGCTGCCCCTGAACATCCGACAGGCCCAGCAGCAGGTGCAGCGTTTGTGCCTCCATCTGCTGCCAGTCAAGACGGCATCGGGCTGTGAGCCGGCCCCGGGAGGGCAGCGACCCTCCACTGGTCCCTGCGACAAACGCCTTGAAAACATCGCCCTCTGCGGTGAGGGTGCCGGTGAGCTGATCGTTCTTGAGCGTCACCTGAGCGGTCAGGGGTACAGGTGAGTCCGGGGGGCTGTCCGCCAGGCCCAGAGACAGGACCTTTTCGGTGACGGCAGCAGTCATGCGCACGGCCAGGGGCGGGTAGTGCCGGCCCTCTGCACCGGTCGGGGTAACCAGCAGTCTGTGGATCTGCAGCTGCTCCAGGTGCAGGCGTGCTTCGGCGATGCGTTTGAGTGCGCCGGCAATATCGGACGGCACGTTTTGTGTCTTCGTTGCCGATGAGGGGGGAAGGGTCATCTCTGCGGTGCCCATGCTCAGGGAGCCAACAGTTCCTCTGAGCAGATCAGGGAACCGGTACCGGCACAGGACATCGCTCAGGTCGATGCGGACCGGACCTGCACCCAGGACAAGGGTTGCCGTGAATTGACCGATACGCAGCGAATCGGG